>DJTE01000029.1:6561-49414 GCA_002439165.1 Chryseobacterium indologenes | reverse complement strand
TTCGTCACTGATGAAGCATGTGGCTAATGCGTACCCTTCATCGGATCAACGGAGTTGATTCTACTCTTTGCATCCTCGAAATATGCAGTAAAAAGATGTAAACTTTGCGTTTCAAAAAATAGAAAGAAAATAAACGCAGAGCTATATGTAAGATGCTTTTCATTTTAGCAGGCAAAGACATGCAACTTCGTCACTGATGAAGCATGTGACTAAGGCGTACGCTTCATCGAATATTCTATACTTAGCTTCCTTAAATATGGACAAAGCATTTAAATGCCTTCGTTTCATAAAAAAAACAACATACAATTTTTACACAAAGAGAAACAATTTCGCAATTTATAAAAATGATAAATAAAGGATTTCATTCCTGAAGCTGCCGAATTTTAATGTTTCAAATAAAGTTTAAACAGATTCTAAGGATGTATAATAACCTCTTGAAATATGAAAAATTTCATACTTAATTGTTTTTATTTAGAAAGAATAAAAATTAAATTTGACGCATTATAAAACTTGAAATAAAAGAATGAAAAAGCAATATGCGTTAATAGGTCTTCTGGCTTCGGGAATGATGTTTTCCCAGACCGCCAATGATTCTATTGCCTCTAAAGGTATTGATGATGTGGTGATTGTAGCTTCCCGGAAACCGACAAAAATCTCTGATATTCCGGGAACCGTGTGGATCGTGCAGAAAGAAAAATCCAGGAGCAGGCTAAAAGCGGGGTTCCTATCAAAGAAATGCTTTCTATCCTGATTCCGAGTATGGATATCGGTCCGCAGGGAAGAACCAATTACGGTCAGAATATGAGGGGGCGCTCTGCACTGGTGATGATAGACGGGGTTTCCCTGAACAGTATCCGTGCGATCAGCAGACAGCTGGATGCCATCGATCCTTTTAATATTGAAAGAATTGAGGTTCTTTCCGGAGCAAGTTCCATCTACGGCGGGAATGCAACAGGAGGTATTATCAATATCATCACCAAAGCTCCTTCCAAAAACGGGATCAGCGGAGAAACGGAAGTAGGAGTAAGAACGGGGTTCATGGGGAAAGACGATCATGATTTCCGTGCCGCACAGTCCATTGCAGGGAAAGGCGAGAAACTTTTCGGAAGACTGGGAATTGCTTACCAGCAGAATGGCGGGGTGTACGGAGCAGATCAGAACCAGGTGATTACCGATATTACCCAAACGGATCTTCAGTATAACCAGTCGATTGATATCCTTGCAACAGGGGGCTATAAATTGAACAGCAAGCATAAAATTACAGCTTCACTTCAGTATTATAATTCTAAATTCAATGGAGACAGAAGTCTTTATTTAGGACAGAATTTAAGTGCTTTTACAACAAAAAATGCATCCTTACTGGAAATGCGTGATGGTTTTTCATCCGATAAAAATGTTGGCACAGAACGTTTTATGGGAACTCTGGCTTATAATGCCGGCGGTATCCTGGGCGGTCAGGATCTTTATGTACAGCTTGCAGCGAGAGGGGAAAAGCTTGGATTCTATCCTTTCCCTGGAACAGTAGCCCTTCAGAGCGGACCAATCGCTTATATGTCTTCTTCACAGCAGGATACGTACTATTCAGGAATCAAGGCGTTATTATCAAAATCGTGGAAATCACTGAATGTAACGTACGGAGTGGATGTAGACCTTGAAAAATTTGAGGGAACGCAGTCTGTATACGATCTGGCGAAAACCATGTCAAGCGGGGGACTGATCAATGAAACACAATACAGCCTGGGAAGATATCCTACTAACCATTCACAGAGTTATGCGGGATATGTTCAGGCAAAATATGATATTCTTCCGAAACTTCAGATCAATGCCGGAATCCGTTATCAGAATATTAAGGTAAAAGTGGCTGATTTTGTAGGTTCCGTGCAGCAGACACAGGTGGCGATGGGCTACGGAAATTCAGCATCTGCCATTCCGGGAGGGGAGAGTTCATATAATGTCACCCTGGCCAATGCAGGTCTTTTATACAAATTCAATGAGCAGCATCAGGCGTGGGGAACATTTTCACAGGGAGTAAGCCTTGCGGATCCTTCCAAATATTACGGGATCGGAACATATAAGCTGGTCAATAACAACTGGGACGTCGTTTCCAGTATCAATGTAAAACAGCAGCCTCTTCAGGCGATTAAAACCAATCAGTTTGAAGTAGGATACCGTATCAATAAAGGCGGACTCAGAGGACAGATTGCAGGTTTCTTAAGTAATTCGGATAAGACGGTGACGGTAGACAGAAAAACTTTCCAGATCCTTGTTAATGACCTTAAGCTGAGAAATATGGGAATAGAAGCGGAAGTTTCCTATTCCATGAATAACGGAGTTTATTTCGGAGCGAGCGGACTTTTGATCAAATCGGAAGTAGATAACAACGGAGAATGGCAGAAGCAGGAAATTTACAATGCTTCCCCTTCAAAACTGGTTACCTATATCGGTTATAATGTCAGAAACTGGTCATTCAGATTTCAGTCGCTGCAGAATTTCAAGCTGACGGATGACCTGAAAAATGAAATTGACGGCTACAATACCTCAGATCTGATGGTAGGCTACCGGTTCCCGTGGGGTAAATTCAATTTGGGAATCCAGAATCTATTCAATACAGATTACCAGACGATATGGAGCAAGCGTTCCCAGGTTCTGTATTCTACTTACGGACTTCCGGAACTGTTCAGTTACAAAGGAAGAGGAAGAACATTCAACCTTTCCTATACTTTTAATTTTTAGAAATTTAAATTAAGCTTCTTAGCCTTGATTTAAATTCATTGAATATGAATGCAAATCCGGTTTCTGCAATCATCGGAAACCGGATTTTAACTTTAAAAATTTCAGTTATGGCTAAAATACCAACAGGTCGTATCGTTGCAGAGATGACCAGAAAAGAGTATATCACCGACAATTTTATCAGGGTTTATCTGTATTCCCCGGATGCCCATCTGTTTAAAAATACTACGGTTGGTGATAATAACAAGATTGCTGTCCCACCAGTTGGTTTAAACGAAATCCATTTTCCGGAACTGGATGAGAACAGACAGTGGGTGTATCCTCCTAAAGAAGTGGCACCCGCAGTGAGGACCTATACCCATAGCGGAATTGATCTTGAAAAAAATGAACTGATCATTGATTTTGTGGATCATGGGGATGGCGGTCCTGCATCGAGATGGGCACGTGAAGCAGAAGCCGGCTCAAAGCTGGGAATCATGATGAGGCTTGATGAAAAAGAACTCTGCCCCGAAGCTGAATGGTATCTTCTGGCTGGCGATGCAACAGCTATTCCGGTTCTGAGTGCTATTCTGAAAACTCTTCCATCAACAGCAAAAGGAGTCTGCATTCTTGAAGTTCACGGGAAAGAAGATGAGCAGCCTGTTGAGACAAAAGCTGATATTGAATTTATTTGGCTACACAACGCAGAACCTCATATCAGCAGCCGGATGGCCGATACCGTAAAAAGTATTGCCATTCCTGAAACCACAAAGTTCGGATACATTGCCACTGAATTTTCAAGCGTTAAAGAAATCCGTAATTATCTCAGAAAAGAAAAAAACTGGACTGCAAAAGAACTGAATGCCTATTCTTACTGGAAAGCAGGCGTTGCAGAAAATGAATCGGAAAAAGACAGACATAAGGAGAAAGATTCAATGGGATAGCGAAACAGATGAATGGTGAATTCAGCTTTGCTGTGAATAGCGAATTGATAACGTTAAATTACCAGAACAGACCAATTACTTATTGCCCATTACCCATTACTCATTACTCATTACTCATCATTCATCACTCATTCCCAATAAACCCGTATCTTTGCCACTTTGAAAACAACTATGAAAGATTTAATGGGTAAAGCGGTCTGGGATTATTTTCATAACCAAGATCCTGAGGACTTGCAGACAGAAACATCAATTTCAGAACTGGATGAGCTCCCGGTGGCTTATCTTTTCAGGGATTTTGAGGTGATGAATGAGATTGAGCAGAAAGCTTTGCAGCTGGCAGAAGGAAAAGTTCTGGATATTGGTGCCGGAGCAGGGTCACACGCTCTTTATCTTCAGAATCAGAGAAATCTGGATGTTCTGGCACTGGATATTTCGCCAAAATCTATCGAAGTCTGCAGGCTGAGAGGGATAAAAAAAGCGGTTTGTGAAAATATGCTGGAACTTTCCGGTGAAACATTCGATACAATCCTGATGCTGATGAACGGAACCGGAATATTTGAAAGCCTTGCAAAAATTGATACGTATCTTCAGAAGCTCTATTCTCTGCTGAATGAAAACGGACAGGTTCTGATCGACAGTACAGATATTCTCTATATGTTTGACCGTGATGAGGATGGCGGTGTATACATTCCGGCAGAAGGGTATTATGGTGAACTAGGATATACGGTCCACTACAAAGGAGAGCCCGAAGATCCGATTACCTGGCTGTATCTTGATTTCAATACCCTGAAAAATGCCGCGGAACACAACGGCTTTAAAATTGAAAAAATAATGCAGGATGAAGATGCTTATCTGGCAAAACTTACTAAAAGATAATATTAAATAAAAAAGACACAAAATTCTGTGTCTTTTTTTGATTTTATTAACGGATAACGGAATTTACTTCGATCCGGCTTCAGGCTTTGAAATTCTTTCAATAGTCATTTGATACCGGTAATCTTCTGCAGGATGATAGACATTTAAGTCGGCTTCCTTTACAAGTCCGCTGCCGGAATCTATAATATAAACCCCTTTTATAACCCTTTCAGGCTTATTTTCATCATCTTTATAATATTCTGCGTTATAATTGATTTTAGCTTCGGATTTATTATATTCGGTAAACTGATATTGTTTTGTGATTTTCTTATATAGCAGGGAATGCAGATCATTTTGGGTAGTCCATGTTTCTCCGGTTTTTACACACTTATTGCTATATTCCGGCAGAAAAATATTTACATTGAATAGTTTTTCAACAAAATTCAGGGAATCTTTTTTTACCGGTTTATTTCCGTATTTATCAGTTTTAAACTCAGCTAAATCTGTGAAATAGTTTGCTTTTAAAGGGTCTTCCGTATGATGATTGATCAGTTTGTATCCGTAAGATATTTTAATTGAATCTTTTTCCGGTGCAAAATTAATCTGGGGAGAATTGGTGAAACTTTTATCGTATATAGCTCTGTAAACAACAGCACTATCGCTGTTGAAACGATAGTGCATGCAGATTTCATTGGATTGCTGACCATGTATTAAAGAAAACATGAACAGCAGGAAACTAAGTAAAAATACTTTCACTTTTTGTTGATTATCCTATTTCAATACCGTTTTCTACATTGCTGTCATCCGGTGTTACAAAAGACAGTTTTCCGTCCGGTTTTGTTGTTAATAATAACATTCCCTGAGATTCAATTCCTCTGATTTTTCTCGGAGCAAGATTCAGAAGGATCATTACCTGTTTTCCGGTTATTTCTTCAGGAGTAAAGCTTTCTGCGATCCCGGAAACTACCGTTCTTACATCCACACCTGTATCTACTGTCAGTTTTAAAAGCTTATCTGCGTTCTCTACTTTTTCAGCTTCAAGAATGGTAGCTGTTCTCAGATCAATTTTCTTAAAATCATCAAAAGTGATTTCTTCTTTCATAGGATTCGCGTTAGGGTTGGTCTTTTTATTATTTTGTTTCGTTTGTTCCAGTTTTTGGATCTGGGCTTCAATAACTTCATCAGAAATCTGAGAAAATAAGATTGGAGCATTAGCCATTATTGGGTGACCAGTTTCAATTAATACCTTAGAATTTTCAATTTCTGCCCAGGTTCTCTGTTCTACATTAAAAATTTCATACAGTTTTTGAGCGGTAAAAGGCAGGAATGGTTCAGCCAAATTTGCTAAAGCAACTGATATTTGAGCACCTATAAACAAAGTGTTTTTGGTTTTTTCAATATCAGTTTTAACTGTTTTCCACGGTTCCTCATTTTGCAGATACTGATTTCCGAATCTGGCAAGATTCATGAACGCTGTTAATGCATTTCTGAATTCATAATTTTCTAGGAAATTTCTGATTTCAACAGCTCTTTTACTAATCTCTTCTAATTCAGGAGCATTTACATCTCCTTCAGGAACTTTCCCTTCAAAGTTTTTGTTAATTAAAACAGCAACCCGGTTGATGAAATTTCCAAAAATATTAGCTAATTCTGAATTATTCTTCGTCTGGAAGTCTTTCCATGTGAAGTTATTATCCTTAGTTTCCGGAGCTGATGAAAGAAGGGCATACCTTAACACATCCTGCTGTCCCGGAAAGTCTTCTACATATTCATGAGCCCATACCGCCCAGTTTCTTGAGGTTGAGATTTTATCGTTCTCAAGATTTAGGAATTCAAAAGCAGGAACGTTTTTCGGCATAATATAGTCACCATGTGCCTTCATCATGGAAGGGAAGATGATGCAGTGGAAAACAATATTGTCTTTTCCAATGAAGTGAACCAGGTCACTGTCTTCACTCTGCCAGTAATCTTTCCAGTCTTTTCCATTCTTTTCAGCCCATTCCTGGGTAAATGAAATATATCCGATAGGCGCATCAAACCATACGTAAAGAACTTTTCCTTCAGCATTCGGAAGAGGTACCGGAACGCCCCAGTTGAGGTCTCTGGTCATGGCACGCGGTTTTAAGCCGTCATTTAACCATGATTTTACCTGCCCGTAAACATTAGGCTTCCAGTCGTCTTTATGGCCTTCAATAATCCATTCGTTCAGGAAGTTTTCATATTCATTCAAAGGAAGATACCAGTTTTTAGTTTCTTTAAGAACCGGGATATTTCCGCTTAACATAGATTTCGGATTGATAAGCTCTGACGGCGAAAGGGTAGACCCGCATTTTTCACACTGGTCCCCGTATGCATTTTCATTTCCGCAGTTCGGGCATGTGCCTACAATATAACGGTCGGCAAGAAATTCTCCTGCCTGTTCATCAAAATACTGTTCGGAAACTTCTTCCGTGAACTTTCCTTTTTCATAAAGTACTTTGAAAAAATCCTGGCTGGTTTCATAATGCTTTTTAGACGTTGTTCTGGAATATTCATCAAATGAGATCCCAAGATCTGAAAAAGATTTTTTGATGATCTCATGGTATTTGTCTACAATATCCTGAGGGGTTACTCCCTCTTTTTTTGCTCTGATAGTAATAGGAATACCGTGCTCATCCGACCCGCAGATAAACGCTACCTCTTTTCCTGATCTTCTCTGAAATCTTGCGTAGACATCCGCAGGAATATATACACCTGCCAAATGCCCTATATGAACCGGTCCGTTTGCATAAGGCAAAGCTGCCGTAATCATCTTCCTGTTTGACATTTATAGTAAAGTTTTGACTGCAAAGATAAGGATTATCTCATGAATTCTGCTGAAGCTTCTGTAATAATCCTTTTTTGCGGTTTTAAAGGCGGGGAATATTATATTTAGTTAAACATTTGTTTAACTTTTTGTTAACTCATTAAATGTATTATGTGTTGCATAGGTTGATGTAATTAATTGAAATATAGATTTTTAATTTAAAAACAACTGGTAATTTACATAAAATTATCTAAAATTTTAATAAAATTATGGTAATTCTATTTTTTTTATAAATTGCAAGACTGGTTTGCCAGGCTTATTAAAAACGAAACTAAAAAAAACGATATTGTGAGAAATTTTACAACGGTATTAAAAATAGCGCCCGCTTTTTTATTGGCCAGTACAATAATGCATGCGCAGGCACAAGACACTCTGCCTAAAGAGAAAAAAATTGAAGAAGTTGTATTGATCGGGTATGGTAAGCAGAAGAAGTCTGATCTGACAGGGTCAATTACTTCCGTTTCTGCTAAAGATTTTAACGGAGGTGCTACTTCTGCCGGACAGTTGATTCAGGGTAAAACCCCGGGAGTACAGGTAACCAATAACAGTGGTGCCCCGGGTTCCGGAACCAAAATAAGGATCAGGGGAACATCTTCATTAAGTGGGGAAAATTCACCGTTAATTGTGATCGATGGTGTTCCACAGGACTTTGTAGGTGTAAATGGTGTTTCCGACCCATTGGCATTGATCAACCCTAATGATATCGAAACATTTGATATCCTGAAAGATGCATCGGCTACTGCAATTTATGGTAACAGGGCTTCTAACGGAGTTATTCTCATTACCACTAAAAAAGGAAGTGCCGGAAAATTTAAAGTGAATTTCTCTACCCTGGCTTCAATATCTACTAAAATGGGAAATGTAGATGTTCTTAATGCAGCAGAATTCAGAGACTTCGTAAATGCCTATGCGCCGCCAAGCTACAAAGCCAGGCTGGGAAATGCTGATACCAACTGGCAGGACCAGATCTATCAGGCTGCATGGGGAACTGATAACAATCTTGCACTTTCAGGTGGTATCAAAGGTTTGCCTTACCGTTTGTCAATCGGTTATAATGAGCAGAATGGTATCGTTAAGACAAATTCATTCAGAAGAACGTCATTAGGACTCAACCTGAATCCTAAATTTTTTGATAATCATTTATCAGTTAATGTTAATGCAAAAGGAACGTTCACCGATAACAGATTCGTAGACGGAGGTGTTATCAAAGCTGCCACATATTTTGATCCTACCCAGCCTGTATACTCAGGAAACTCTAATTACGGAGGGTATTATGAATGGCTGGATTCCGGATCTCCAAACGGATTCAATGTGAATGCAAATTCCAATCCGCTTGGGGTAATATATGGGATCAGAGATGTATCATCTGTAACCAGAGGACTTGGAAATATCCAGCTGGACTATAAATTCCATTTTCTTCCGGAACTGCATTTCAATGTAAATGCCGGTTATGACTATACCAAAAGTGAAGGGCATAAATTCAAAGATCCGGTTTACAGACCTGGTTATGCCGAAAAAGGGAGTTCTAATTTCTACAGTATGGAGAAAAAGAACAAACTTTTGGAAACCTACCTGAATTATGTTAAAAACATCTCAGCTATCAACACCAGTGTAGATGTTACTGCCGGATATGCTTATCAGGACTTCCGTACTCTTATTCCGGGAGCGGTAACTTACCGTGGAAACGGTGCGAACCTTCCGCCGGATCCTGATTTTGAAACTCAGAACACATTACTTTCATTTTACGGAAGAGCTATTTTTACAGTAGCTAATAAATATATTATTTCAGGATCTATCCGTAAAGACGGATCATCAAGATTTTTTAACGGAACCAGAGATAACGTATGGGGAGTTTTCCCGGGAGTTTCATTGGCATGGAAATTAAACGAAGAAAACTTCATTAAAAATATTTCAGCAATCAGTACCCTGAAACTGAGAGCCGGATGGGGGAAAACAGGACAGCAGGAGCTGCCTGCCCTGGATGGAAACAGACCTAATAACTATCCTGCGTTTGCCGCATATAACCCAAGTTATCCGGGAGCGGGCTATCAGTTTGGAAATGAATTTTATTTCATGTACAGGCCGGCCAATTATAACCCTGACCTTACCTGGGAAACCACCACAACTAAAAATATTGGGTTAGATTTTGGCTTTATGAGCAACAGAATTACAGGTTCAGTTGATCTTTTCAGAAAAGATACAAAAGACCTGCTTGTATATGCAGATGAGCCTGCCGGAGGTCTTAGTAATGCAAGCTGGCAGAATGTAGGAGATATGAAAAATGAAGGAATTGAAGGAAGTATCACTATAATCCCGGTTAAAAATGAAAAAACAACCTGGGAAGTAAGTTTTAATGCTACCCACTATAAGCCGGTTATTACAAAACTGAAAGACCGCGCTGATGAATTCTTTAATATGGAAGTAGGAGGAATAGAAGGGGCAGCAGGAAACAGAATACAGGCTCATGCAGTAGGATATGCACCTAACTCATTCTGGGTATATCAGCAGGTATATGATAATAACGGAAAACCATTGGATGGTGTTTACGTAGACAGGAACGGAGATGGTATAATCAATACGAAAGATGCATATTACTACAAATCTACCACTCCGGATGCTATATTAGGCTTCTCAACAAAGGTTTCTCATAAGAACTGGGATTTTGCCCTAAGTGCAAGAGCTGTTCTTGGAAATTATGTATACAATAATGCGGCTTCAAACAGCTCCATTCAGTCTGCATCTACCAACGGTTATCTTCAGAATGTATTTGCAACAGCTCCGGAATATAAATTTTCTATACCTCAGTATAAATCAGATATTTATGTTGAAAATGCTTCATTCTTAAGATTGGATAATATCAATATCGGCTATAACTTCGGTGAAGTTTTCTCCAAAGGAAGTAATCTTAAGGTATACGGAATGGCACAGAATGTTTTTGTGATTACCAAATATACAGGAGTAGACCCTGAAGTTTTTGGAGGAATAGACAACGGGTACTATCAGATGCCGAGAATATATTCCTTAGGCTTTAACTTTCAATTTTAAACACTACTACAATGAAACTAAATAAAATCAAACTTAAAAATATAGTGCTTCCTCTTTCGGCTGCATTTCTGCTTACCACAGCATCATGTGTTCAGGATCTTGAAAGAGAACCAATTACTGATGTTACGTCGGCCAGTATCTATAAAGACTTTTCCAATTATAAGAATATCCTTGCCAAACTTTACGGAGGACTTGCAATGGGAGGGCAGGTAAGTGGTGACGGAGATCAGCCTAACAGTGATATCAACGGGATTAATGGAGGTTTTTCACAATATACTAGATTATTATATACCCTTAACGTAATTACTACGGATGAAGCAGTAATAGGATGGAATGACGGAAATCTTCATACACTTCATAAAATGACATGGGATTCTTCCAATGAATTTATTGCAGCCATGTATTACAGAGTGTATACGGAAATTGCATTCTGTAACGAGTTTTTAAGAAATGTTACCGATGAAAAACTGGCCGCAAACAACATTACGGGAGACAATCTGGCGCAGGCAAAAATAATGAGAGCAGAAGCCCGTTTCCTGAGAGCACAGTCTTATTATCATGCGATAGATATGTTTGGAAATGTTCCGTTTGTAGATGAATCCTATCTGCCGGGCTCTAAAACTCCGCCTCAGAGAATTGACAGAAAAGCTTTGTTTAATTTTATCGAATCTGAACTTTTAACCGTTGCCAATGAATTGAAAGACCCTAAAAGCAATGAATACGGCAGAGCGGATAAGGCAGCAGCGTGGGCATTGTTGGCCAAGCTGTATTTAAATGCTGAAGTATATACCGGAACGCAGAGAAATACAGACTGTATTACTTACTGTAATAAAATAATCGGAGCCGGATATGCTCTGAAATCCAAATACGATGATCTCTTCCTGGCAGATAACAACCTTAATAATCCCGAACAGATTTTAAGTGTGAATTTTGATGGCTTTAATACCCAGACCAACGGAGGAACTACTTATATGGTTCATGCAGCCGTAGGAGGAAATATGCAGGCCGCCGATTTCGGAATTAACGGAGGCTGGGGTGGTATAAGAACAACAAAATCTTTTGTAAGTCTTTTCCCTGGCAGTGGTAACGATAAGAGAGGACGGTTCTTTACCTCCGGGCAGACCCTGGAAATTGATGATCTTGGTTCATTCAACAACGGATATGCTTTCATTAAATACAAAAACATTAAGAGCAACGGTACACCGGGCTCTAATGATAACTGGGTGGAAGCAGATATTCCTTTATACCGTTTGGCTGATATCTATCTGATGTATGCTGAAGCTGTTTTAAGAGGCGGCGGTGGCGGTAATCAGACAACAGCTGTTGATTATATAAACAAGCTGAGAGAACGTGCTTACGGAAATACTAGCGGTAATGTTACCTCAATCAACCTGAATTTTATCCTGGATGAAAGAGCAAGAGAATTATCATGGGAACTGACCAGGAGATCCGATCTTATCCGTTTCAACAGATTTACAACAGGAGATTACTTATGGCCGTGGAAAGGAAATGTTAAAGACGGAAAAGCTGTGGAAAGTTATAGAAATCTTTTCCCTATCCCTGCAAAAGACATTATTGCCAATCCAAACTTAATTCAGAATCCTGGATACTAATTTAAAATCCTGTTTAAAAATGAAAAATCTATTCAAAATATTAGTTATAGCATTCATAGGAATGTGGATGGTTTCCTGCGAAAAAGATGAGGATCAGGCAGTGCTTGGCCCGGGAACAGATCCTGTTGTATCTGTTGATAAACAGACCATAGTACTCTCAGGCGACAATGTTTCTGAAACAGCAGCTTCCTTTAATTGGAAAAACTCCGATTATGGGGTAAATGTAGCTCTTTCGAATGAATTGCAGTTTGCCCTGAAAGGAACCGGTTTTTCTCCGGTTAAAACGGTTGCCGTAGAAAATGCAGCATCAAAGACAATGACAGTAGGTGAACTGAATAACGTGATACTGTCTTTGGGAGTTACAACAGTTACTGCAACAGATGTTGAGGTGAGACTTAAATCTTCCATAGCAGACAGAGTACATTATTCCAATGTTATTTCATTAAAAGTAACCCCTTTTATCAACGGTCCTGTTTATACCTATACAGATCTTTATCTTATTGGTGATGCTACGGCTGGAGCCTGGGATAATACATCGTCCAACGCCAAAATTTATCCTCTGCAGAAAACAGCTAGCAGCAATGTTTATACCTATACCGGTTTCTTTGCTCAGGGAGGTTTCAAAATGATCAAAACTCCCGGAAGCTGGGACGCACAATACGGAATGGGAAGTTCTGCCGGAACACTGAGTACAAGCGGAGCCTCGGGTAATATTACTGTAACAGGATCAGGATATTATAAGCTAACGGTAGACACCACTGCATTAACCTATACATTTACTCCGGTAACCCCACCTACTGTAACCTATACAACGATCTCTATGATTGGAACTGCTTCAGGAACCTGGGATACCGATCTTGATATGGATAAATCTACATTTGATCCGCATGTCTGGGTTAAAAAAAATGTAATGTTAAATTCAGGAGAATTCAAGTTCAGAGCTGATCATGCATGGACGACGAGCTGGGGAATAGCCCAGGAATTCTTCGGAATTGCTGCTGTGGGAGGAGGAAATATTCCTGTGACCACATCATTCCATTACAATGTTTATTTTAATGATATGACTGGTGAATTTTCTGTAATTCCGGTTAATTAAATATCAGAAAATACACAGTTTAATATTAGTTACATTGAATTTTATATAGTAAAGTGCTGTCTTAACGGCAGCACTTTATTTTTTTTTAAGTTTATAAATAGTCATTATGAAGAAAATTACTGTTGGAGCTCTTTTACTCTCCATGATGTTTGTAGGTGTGAAAGCACAATCTTTAAAATCTCCGGACGGAAAATTTGAAATGAATTTCCAGCTGAAAGAAGGAGTGCCTTACTATAACCTGAAATACAACGGGGCCGTAGTAGTAGAAGATTCTAAATTAGGATTACGATTATTTAAAGACACAGCCATAAAATTCGCTTCTGAGATTGCCAGACCAGAAGATGCAAAATTCGATCTGAACAACGGTTTTGCGAAGGTAGATGAAAAAAGAAACTCCAAAAACGAAACCTGGCAGCCGGTTTTGGGAGAAAAGAAAAATTATATCAACCATTACAATGAACTGGCTGTCACGCTGAACCAGGGTTCCACCGACAGAAGCATTGTAGTGAAATTCAGACTGTTCAATGACGGATTAGGGTTCAGATATGAATTCCCGCAGCAGAAAAACCTGAACTATTTCGTGATCAGAGAAGAAGATTCCGAGATCGATTTCCCAACAGACATGAAAGCCTGGTGGATAGTTGCTGATTATGACTCTCAGGAATATCAGTATCAGGAAACAAAAGTATCGGAAATTCCGTCAAAGTGGGCTCAGGCCGCAGATGCCAACGCGTCTCAGAAGTTAGTCAAAAATGCAGTGCAGTCGCCGTTAATGCTTAAAAAAGAAGGAAAAGAACCCCTTTATGTAAACGTGGCCGAAGCTGCTGTACTGGATTATCCGGCTTCCCACCTGGAAGTGGATGCACAGAATTTTAAATTCAAAACCCATCTTACTGCCGACAGACAGGGCGCGAAAGGATATATTCAGACCCCTTCCGTTACCCCGTGGAGAACAATTATCGTTTCCCCTAAAGCCGAAGAGGTGATGGATTCCAAAATGATCTTCAACCTGAACGAACCTACAAAATATACTGATACTTCTTACATTCACCCTACAAAATACATGGGAGTATGGTGGGAAATGATCATCGGGAAATCCCAGTGGGCGTATTCTACGGCTGAAAACGTTCACCTGGATAAAACAGATTTTACAAAACTTACACCCAACGGAAAACATGCAGCCAACAACACCAAAGTAAAGGAATATATCGACTTTGCAGCAGAAAACGGCTTCCAGGGACTACTGATTGAAGGATGGAATATCGGATGGGAAGATTGGTTCGGACATTCGAAAGAATTCGTTTTTGATTTCATTACCCCTTACCCGGATTTCGACATCAAAATGCTGAACGATTACGCTCACTCCAAAGGAATCAAACTGATCATGCACCACGAAACTTCAGGATCTGCAACAAACTACGAAAGATGGTCCGATAAAGCATTTCAGTTAATGAATAAATATGGATACGATGCCGTGAAAACAGGATATGTAGGCGATATTATTCCAAGAGGTGAGCATCATTATTCGCAGTGGACGATCAACCATTATTACAGAATTGCTGAAAAAGCAAATGAGTATAAGATCATGATCAACTCCCACGAATCCGTACGTCCAACAGGAGAAAGCCGTACCTATCCGAATTATATCTCTGCGGAAGCAGCCCGGGGAACGGAGTATGAAGCATTCGGAGGAAACAAGCCGGATCACCAGACCGTTCTTCCGTTTACAAGATGGATGGGTGGATCTATGGATTATACCCCGGGAATTTTCCAGACCAAACTGGATTACTACTTCCCCGGAGACAAACGTTTCGTAAAAACTACACTGGTAAAACAGCTTGCTCTTTACGTAACGATGTATATGCCTCTTCAGATGGCCGCTGACCTTCCTGAGAACTATAAAAAACACATGGATGCCTTCCAGTTCATTAAAGATGTAGCCGCAGACTGGGATGATACTAAAATTTTATCTGCGGAACCCGGAGATTATGTAATCACCGCCAGAAAAGCCAAAGGAACGGAAAACTGGTTTGTAGGAGGGATCACCGATGAGAATAAACGTGAGTATACCGTAGATTTCTCTTTCCTTGATAAAAACAAAAAATATGAGGCAACGATCTATGAAGACGGAAAAGATGCAGATTATATCGATAACCCTCAGAGTTATAATATCTACAAGAAACAGATTACAGGAAAATCTAAAATTAATTTCAAAATGGCAAGAAGCGGCGGTTTCGCAATTTCTATTAAGCCTGTAAATTAAATTTAAAATTCATATGTTTGTTATGCCCCGGCTCTTTACACATTGGGAAAATGGGCCGGGGTATTTATTTTAATAACTGATAACCGAATGAAAAAAAGTCTTTTGCTGATCCTTTTGATCAGCTGCTGTTCCGTTTTTGGGCAGGGAAGAAAAAATATAGCTGCATTTGAACTGGCAGGACATTCAGAAGCTCTGTTTTCCGCCAATTATGAGAGAATGTTCTATCTGAGTGAAAGAAACAACCTCCTTTATTCCCTGAGAGCGGGAATAGGAAGAACTCCCGGCTATGATGTGCATGGAGAACACTTTAAAGGAGTAACCACGGTGCCTGTTGTGTTCAGTGTGCTGTATGGAGAAAAACATTTCTTACAAATGGGGCTGGGATATACGGCTTTATTCAGCGAAGACTTTATTGATACCTCGTTAAATCCCAATGTGGTATATAAAAAATTTCAGTCGGATGTTTCTTTAAGTCTCGGATACAGGCTTATGCTGGATACGGGGCTTGTGTGCCAGGCTTATCCGATGATTGTATTTAAAGACAATCCGCAAAAGAAATTTGCCTTTTCATTTGGTGTAGGGATAGGTTATTCCTTTTGATCTTTTATTGAACTGATAAAGCCGTTTGAGCTTTTCAGATGAGTTATACAGATCATGGGATATAAAAATAAATCTGCTCAATCTGCCAGATCCGCGAGACAATAAAAATTCGTGCATCCGTGGCCATATAAATAATACGACAGCCTGAAAGGTTTATTATTAAAAAATGAATACTGTTATGAAAAAAATATACATTGTTTCAGCACTGACGATTGCTGTTGCAGCATTTTCACAAAAACCGCTCGAAAAAGTAGAACCCGCTTTCTGGTGGAAAGGAATGAAAAACCCGGAACTTCAGATTCTGGTATACGGAAAAGACGTTGCTAATCATCAGATTGAATTATCAGACGGTGTAAAGGTGAAAGATATTCAGAAAACAGACAATCCGAATTATGCCTTCGTTACGGTTAATACCAATGAAATCAATGTTCCGAAATTTACCATCAACATTAAAAACGGGCAGCAGAATCTGGGATCATATACCTATGAACTGAAACAGAGAAACCCGGGATCAGCAGACCGTGAATCCTTCACCTCAAAAGATGTGATGTATCTCATTATGCCGGACCGTTTTGCCAATGGTGATGAAAGCAACGATTCCCAGCCGGATCTTACAGAAAAAGCAGACCGGAAACTTCCTAACGGAAGACATGGGGGCGATTTAAAAGGGATTATTAAAAATATCGGTTATATTCAGAATCTGGGAGCTACGGCTGTATGGCTGACTCCGGTCAATGAGGATAACGAAAAAGTATATTCTTACCACGGATACGCTCAGACTGACCTTTATAAAATAGACGGAAGATTCGGAACCAACGAAGATTACAGAGAGCTTTCCCGTGAACTGAACAAAAGGAAAATGATGCTGGTGATGGATTATGTTACCAATCACTGGGGCGTTTCCCACTGGATGATCAAAGATCTGCCTGCCAAAGACTGGATCCATTGGTTCAGTGATGGCGAAAACGGATTTAAGAGGTCCAATTATAAAACAACCACCCAGTTTGATACCAACGCATCAGAAATTGATAAAAAATACGCCCTGGATGGATGGTTTGACAAAACAATGCCGGATCTCAACCAGAAAAACCCATTAGTGCTGAAATATTTAACCCAAAATGCCATCTGGTGGATTGAATATGCCGAATTGGGAGGTTTCCGTGTAGATACCTATCCATACAACGATAAAGAAGCAATGGCTGCCTGGGCAAAAGCAATTACCGATGAATATCCTAAGTTTAACATTGTAGGAGAGTCATGGCTTTACACGGCAGGCCAGATCTCAGCATGGCAGAAGAATTCTAAAACCGGGGAAGCGGCAGGGTATAACTCCAATCTCCCTTCCGTAATGGATTTCATGCTGTTTAGTGATATGCCGAAAGCATTTAAAGAAAAAGAAAGTTGGGACAGCGGAATGATCAAAATCTACAATTCGTTTACCAGCGACTTTTTATATCCGGATATCAACAATATCCTGGTCTTCTTCGAAAATCATGATACCGAACGCTGGAACGAGATCTTCAAAGGAGATCCGAAAGCCTATAAAATGGCATTGACCCTTATTTCTACCACTCGTGGAATCCCACAGATCTATTACGGCTCAGAGATAGGAATGAAAGGAAATAAGAAAAAAGGAGGCGATGCAGACATCCGCAGAGACTTTCCGGGAGGCTGGAAATCCGACAGGCAGAATGCGTTCAATCCATCCGAACAGACCTCTGAACAGAAAGAATTTTATCAGTTTACACAGAAATTATTAAACTGGAGAAAAGGAAAAGACGTCATTCATACCGGGAAAACTAAAAATTACGTTCCTAAAGACGGTGTTTTTACCTATTTCAGATACAATGATAAGGAAAGCGTAATGGTCATCATCAATAACAGTAAAAAAGATCAGACCGTAGACTTAAAATATTTTGAAGAATCCCTCAAAGGATTTTCCAAAGGGAAAGAAATTATTTCGGGAATGGAACTGAATTTAAAGAATACCACAACAATTCCTGCCAAAACTTCGTTTATTATTGAACTTGAAAAATAAGTAATATCTATGAAAAAATTAATAGCTGCCTATACACTGCTCCTGTTTTTATCAGGATTCTCAATATTTTCAGCACAATCTGTCAAGACATTTGAAAAAGAAAAATCAGCGATCAGTACGATGCTTGACGGTTTTAACACCGCCGCTGCTAAAGCCGATTTCAACACCTATTTCAGTTATTTTGCCGATGAATCCACCTTTATCGGAACCGATGCTACCGAAGTCTGGGATAA
This sequence comes from Chryseobacterium indologenes, assembly GCA_002439165.1. Classification (GTDB taxonomy): domain Bacteria; phylum Bacteroidota; class Bacteroidia; order Flavobacteriales; family Weeksellaceae; genus Chryseobacterium; species Chryseobacterium indologenes_E. The sequence continues at coordinate 31,173 of DJTE01000029.1, read as the reverse complement.
AAAAGCTTTCATGGTCTGGGCAAAACCTTATTTTGACAAAAAGAAAACCTGGAATTTTACTGCCCTGAAAAGAAACATCTATTTCAGCAAAGACGGAAAACTGGCATGGTTTGATGAACTGCTCAATACCCAGATGAAGATCTGCAGAGGGTCTGGAGTGGTAGAAAAGATCAATGGCAGCTGGAAAGTAAAACAGTATGTTCTTTCCATGACGGTTCCCAATGATGTAGTAGATAAAGTCGTTGCTGAAAAAACAGCTGTTGAAGATGTGTTGATACAAGAATTAAAGAAATAAAGATGAAGACTTCTCATAATACGGGTTCAAAAAAAATAAAACCTAACCTTTCCATGCTCCAGATCATCAATATGAGCATGGGGTTTCTGGGAATCCAGATGGCATTCGGACTGCAGAACGGAAATGCAAGCCGTATTCTGGCCAATCTGGGAGCAGATGTTCATGAATTATCCTGGTTCTGGCTGGTCGCCCCGATTACAGGTCTTATCGTTCAGCCCATTATCGGGCATATGGGAGATAATACCTGGAGTCCGTTGGGAAGAAGAAAACCTTACTTTTTAATCGGTGCGATTCTGTGTGCCATAGGATTGGTACTGCTTCCCAATGCAGCATCTGTGACCAGTATGTTTGCTGCCAGCGCACTTTTACTGGCCGTTATCTTTCTGGCAATGATGGATGCTTCCGTGAATATTGCCATGGAACCTTTCCGGGCATTGGTAGGAGATATGCTGCCAAAACACCAGGGAACTGTTGGGTTTTCCGTGCAGACCATTCTGATCGGATTTGGTGCCGTACTCGGTTCCTATCTGCCGGACTGGCTGACTCAACTTGGCGTTTCCAATGTCGCTCCAAAAGGATTTGTAGCGGATAATGTGATTTATTCCTTTTATGCAGGGGCAGTATTGCTTCTCATCTCCATTTTGTATACCATTGTTGCCACCAGAGAATATTCTCCGCAGGAATTTGCAGAATTTGAAGAAGAAGGTGTAGAAACAGAGAAAGTACATTCTAAGTTCTCTGACATATTCAAAGATTTTGCAGCGATCCCTGCACAGATGAAAAAGCTGGGGATTGTTCAGTTTTTCTCATGGTTTGCCCTGTTTACTATGTGGGTGTTTACCACGAGTGCCCTGGCTACCCATCATATGGGACTTTCCCCTGAAGATACCCATTCCAAAGCATTCAACGATGCCGGAGACCTTACCGGGAAACTGTTCGGAATGTACAATCTTTGGGCTATTCCATTTGCATTTTTACTGACTCCTATTGCAAAATGGATCGGAAAAAAGCAAACCCACGCCTTAGCTTTATTATGCGGAGGATTAGGATTGATCTCTATGTATTTCATTAAAAACATCGATCACCTGTGGATCTCCATGATCGGATTAGGATTTGCCTGGGCCAGTATCCTGGCCATGCCTTATGCCATGCTGATCGAAGTAATTCCGCAAAAGAAAATGGGTGTTTATATGGGAATATTCAATTTCTTCATTGTGATTCCGCAGATCATCAACGGATTATTAGGAGGCCCTATTGTAAGCAGTATCTTTGGCAAACAGGCAATGGATTATGTTGTTGTAGGCGGTATATGTATGTTAATTGGCGCTGTGGTAACCATGATCTTTGTTAAATCTGAAGACGAAACCCCAAAAGAAATACAGGAAGAAATCCAACAGGTACATTTTTAAAAAGTCACAGGTTCAATAAATTAAGAAATTGAAAAACAGGATTACAAAAACCACGTGTCATTTAAAAGAATGCAGACTTTATTCAATAGAAGCGGGCTTCAGCCCGCTTCGTTTTAATGAAATAAAAAGAAAAAAAATGCAAGAAAACGAATTGAATGAAATTGATTATCTCGGGTATACGAAGGAAGAATTGGCTGAATATGATAAACACGTGAATTTCTATTATACAAATATCATTAATTCATTAATCCTTTATACTTATAATGTAAAGCAGCTGGATAAAATGGCTCCGATTTTAATAGATCCCCTGACTGAATTATATGAAGAGTTGGATTATGCATTTTTACCGGTCTTGTTTGAAACTGTCTTTAGAACTAAATTGATTGATGAGTCTTTAAGATCAGAACTTTTACTATTTAAAAAGAAAGTGGATGACATTCCTGTTGAGATCTGGAATTGGGATCTTTTGGATACCCATGAGATTTGGAAGAAGATAAGATTTGATGCCGAAATACTTTTAAATAAGCTAAATATAAAAACAAGAGATTATAATACAGATTATACTACTATCATCTTTAAATAAACTCAGCCATCAGTAGTTATCTGGAAAATCTACAATTTTCACCTACATAAAATAAAAAAAATCTGTATAATCTGCTGGATCAACGAGAATTTAAAACCATAAAATCTGAAATTCGTGGTATCTGTGGGAAATTTAGTATGCACTGTAACTATCATGTATTTTTTGGAACGCAAAGCTTCAGCTTTTTTGTGCATATTTTAGCAAGCAAAGAGTAGAATCAACGGAGTTGATTCGATGAAGCGATGGATTAGCCTTCGGCAATTTAATTAGTCGAAACTCTAAAAACCTACTGAAAATCTTGGATTTTCTTGCGTCTTAAAAGCAGCATAATGGTTAAAAAATCTTTACGCCTCTTTGCGATTTCTCCAACAAAAAGTATCCAAACAATCTGCTTGATCTGCCGGATCTGCGAGAGATGAATATTTAAAAGAAGTTAAATCAGAAGACCAAACCCCAAAAGAAATACAGGAAGAAATCCAACAGGTACATTTTTAGAAAACCACAGGTTCAGTAAATTATGAAACTGAAAAACAGGATTACAAAAACCACCTGTCATTTAAAAGAATGCAGACTTTATTCAATAGAAGCGGGCTTCAGCCCGCTTTGTTTTAATGAAATAAAAAGAAAAAAAATGCAAGAAAACGAATTGAATGAAATTGATTATCTCGGGTATACGAAGGAAGAATTGGCTGAATATGATAAACCTATCATGTATTTTTTGGAACGCAAAGTCTCAGCTTTTTGTACATATTTTAGCAAGCAAAACGTAGAATCAACGGATTAGCCTTCGGCAATTTAATTAGTCGAAACTCTAAAAACCTACTGGAAATCTTGGATTTTCTTGCGCCTTAAAAGCAGCATAATGGTTAAAAAATCTTTACGCCTCCTTTGCGATTTCTCCAACAAAAAGTATCCAAACAATCTGCTCGATCTGCCGGATCTGCGAGAGATAAATATTTAAAAGAAGTTAAATCAGAAGACCAAACCCCAAAAGAAGTACAGGAAGAAATCCAACAGGTACATTTTTAGAAAACCACAGGTTCAGTAAATTAAGAAACTGAAAAACAGGATTACAAAAACTACCTGTCATCTAAAAGAATGCAGACTTTATTCAATAGAAGCGGGCTGAAGCCCGCTTCGTTTTATCTAAACCCAAAGAATAAGAAAACCAATATTGAGCCAAAAAACGGCATTACCAAAACCGTCTGCTATTCAAAATATGCAGAATTTATTCAATAGGAGCGGGTTTCAGCCCGCTTTCAATTTTATCCCATCACCCTTCACAACCTTTCTTAACCTACATCAACACATTTCATCCCCCATATCCCGTACATTTGTACCATAAATAATCACAGTATGAAAACAGTATATCATAAAGCAGATTCAAGAGGCCATGCCGACCACGGATGGCTGAACAGTTACCACACATTCAGTTTTGCCAATTATCAGAACAGAGACAGAACGAATTTTGGAGTATTAAGAGTATTGAATGACGATACCGTTACCCAGGGAATGGGATTCGGAACACACCCGCACAGGGATATGGAAATTATTTCAATTCCTCTGGAAGGAGATCTGGAACACAAAGATTCAATGGGGACTACGGCGGTTATTAAAAAAGGAGAGATCCAGGTGATGAGTGCCGGAACCGGGGTAATGCACAGCGAGTACAACAAAAATAAAGATGTTCCGGTGAAATTCTTACAGATCTGGGTTTTCCCGAAAGAACTGAACGTAGAACCTAGATACGACCAGAAAAGCATCAAAGAAGGGGAAAAGATCAACGGATTCCAGCAGATCTTATCTCCCAATAAAAATGATGACGGAGTATGGATCCACCAGGATGCATGGTTCAATATCGCCAACTTTAAAAAAGGAAACGGCAAGAACTATATGCTCAACAAAAAAGGCAACGGAGTTTATGCTTTCGTTTTAAAAGGAAGTGCCAAAGTAGGAGACAGAATCTTAAATGAAAGAGACGGACTTGGAATCTGGGATACCCAGAGTTTCAATATTGAAGCAGAGGAAGATACCGAGATCCTGTTGATGGAAGTACCGATGGAACTGCCGGCTTATTTAAAATAATTCAATAATTATTGGTCATTTCCTGAGCAAAATCTGTTCAGGAAAAGACCGTTAATAATAAAAAACTTCGCGATATTTGCGATACAAAATAATACATATCTTAAAAATATAAACAATAATGAAAGTTTTAGCAATAGCAGGAAGCAATTCAGAAGCTTCAATGAACAGACAGCTGATAGCCTATGCAGCATCCATGTTTAAAAATGCAGAAGTAGAAGTAATAGACCTTAACCCTTTTGAAATGCCGATTTATAAACATGAAAGAGAATTGGCAGGCGGTGTACCTCAGGAAGCTCACGATTTTGCATCGAAAATTGACGGGGCCAATCTGCTTTTGGTTGCATTACCGGAACACAACGGAACCTATTCCACAGCATTCAAAAACGTGTTCGACTGGGTGTCCAGAATCAAAGACAGAACCGTATGGAATGAAGTGCCGATGCTATTGATGTCAACATCCCCGGGTGGAAGAGGCGGAGCCGGAGTTTTAGAAGCTGCAGCGAAGCGTTTCCCTTTCCACGGAGGAAATATTGTAGAAACTTTTTCACTGCCTTTCTTCAATGATAACTTCGATAAAGCAGAGCAGAAAATTTCCAATGAAGAGAAAAACAATGAATTAAAGGAGAAAATCACAAAGATTGCGGCTATCGAAACCATCCTTGAAAAATAGAATTTGAAAATTCATTTAAAATTACTATTTTTGCAAAAAGAAAAGAGATGAAAATTCAGACCACTTTTAAAGAATGTTTTCCAAAGAAAGGGAAAACTGTGGGCTCTGAAATTCTGAGATAAAATAACGGCCGATAATCTACCAAGATTGTCGGCTTTTTTATTTTCTGAATCTTGAAATAAAAAGTAAAATATAAAAGGGAAATGGATCAATATACCAATGTCATAAAATGCCAATTTTCCGGGTTCCAGAGTTAGGCTATTGTTACATTGTTAAACTGATATATTGTTACATTATTTAAATTATTAAACATGAGCAACACTTACAAATCAGCAGGAGTAGACAAAGAAGAAGGGTACAAAACGGTTGATAAGATCAAAAAAGCAGTAGGCGAAACCCACAATTCCAATGTACTGAACCACCTGGGAAGCTTTGGAGCTTTCTATGAGATCGGAGGATACAGAAATCCTGTACTGGTTTCCGGAACAGACGGAGTGGGAACAAAACTCAAAGTAGCTTTGGATACCAAAAAGTACGACTCTATCGGGGTTGACTGTTTTGCCATGTGTGCCAATGATATTCTGTGCCACGGTGCAAAACCATTGTTCTTCTTAGATTATCTGGCTTGCGGTAAATTGGATTCTGAAATCGCTGCTGAGATCGTTTTAGGAATGGTAAAAGCTTGTAAAGACAACAACTGTGCATTAATCGGTGGGGAAACTGCTGAAATGCCGGGAATGTACCAGCCTGGAGATTATGACGTTGCAGGATTCTGCGTAGGAATTGTAGAAAAAGATGAGATCATCGACGGTTCCAAAATCAAAGCAGGAAATAAGATCATTGCCCTTCCAAGCTCAGGATTCCATTCCAATGGATTCTCTTTAGTAAGAAAAGTATTCCCGGACTTTGAAGAGGAGTTTGAAGGAAAACCACTATACGAAACCCTTTTAGTGCCTACAAGACTTTATTTTAAAGATATTCATAAAGTTATTGAAGAAATAAAAGTAAGCGGAATTGCTCACATCACAGGAGGCGGACTTTACGAAAACGTTCCGAGAATTATTCCTGAAGGATTATGTGCTTCCATCGATGCTTCCAGAATCAGAATTCCAAGTGTAATGCTTGAACTGGAAAAAAGAGGAGGAGTAGCCCGTGAAGAAATGTTCGGAACTTTCAATATGGGAGTAGGAATGATCATCGTAGTAGATGCTGAACACGCTGAAAAAGTACTTCACCTTTTGGATGATGCCTACGAAATCGGAGAGATCACAGAAGGCGCAGAGAAAATTAATTTATCAATATAACAGAACAATATAACAGTGTACAGATGTACCGGTAAAATCATTGCTACATTGCTAAACTGATACATTGTTACATTATTAATATGAAAAACATCGTTGTACTTGTTTCCGGCTCAGGAACCAATCTTCAGAGAATCGTTGATACCATTGAGGCAGGTGAAATAGAAAATGCAAAGGTATCTTTGGTCGTTGCAGACAGAGAATGTTACGGACTGGAAAGAGCAAAGAATCATAATATAAAAACTTTACTGATTCCCAGAGGAAAGAATTTCAGCAGTGAACTGGCGAAAGTAATCCCGGCAGAAACAGACCTGATCGTTTTGGCAGGATTTTTATCCATTCTGAAACCTGAATTCTGTGAAAACTGGAACGGAAAAATTATTAATATCCATCCGGCATTGCTGCCGAAATTCGGAGGAAAAGGAATGTGGGGGATGAATGTTCACAACGCCGTTATTGAAGCAGGAGAAAAAGAAAGCGGAGCAACAGTACATTTTGTAACCCCGGGAATTGATGAAGGAGAAGCTGTTCTTCAGAAATCCTTTGAAGTAACGGCAGATGATACCCCGGAAACATTGGCACAGAAAGTCCACCAGATTGAATATGAGATATTTCCATTAGCCATTAATAAGGTCCTGGGAAACAAATAATGTAACAATCTGATAATGTACCAATCATTTATTGTTACATTGTTAAACTGATACACTGCTACATTAGCAAAAATCTAAGTAAAATAAAAATAAGTCCGGAGGTGAAAGAACCGGCTACAGTTTGAAATAGCTGTAAAAAGTAAAAATTGAAAGTCCCGGAAGGGCGGTTGAAAACAGGCATAGGACAGAATCCTATGAAAAAATCGAAAGTAAAATGAGTAAAAAGAGAGTTTTAATCAGTGTCTCAGACAAAAGCGGATTAATTGAATTTGCACAGTTTTTGGAAAACCAAAATTATGAATTGATCTCCACCGGAGGAACATTCAAGCATTTGAAAGACGCTGGCTTAAATCCCATTCAGATTGATGAGGTAACCAACTTCCCTGAAATGCTGGACGGAAGAGTGAAAACCCTTCACCCGAAAGTTCACGGAGGACTTTTAGCCGTACGTGCCAATGAAGAGCACATGAAAACAGTTCAGGAACACGGAATTGGTCTGATCGATATGGTGATCGTAAACCTTTACCCTTTCTTTGAAAACGTAAACAAAGATATTTCTTTACACGAAAAAGTAGAATTTATCGACATCGGAGGCCCGTCAATGCTTCGTTCTGCAGCAAAAAACTTCGATTCTGTTACCGTAATTACCGATGTTGAAGATTATGCCGCGGTAAAACTGGAAATGGAACAGAACGGTGACACGTACATCGAAACCCGTAAAAAGCTGGCAGGAAAAGTATTCAACCTTACTTCTGCCTATGATGCGGCTATTTCAAGAATGCTTTTAGAAGAAGACTATCCGGCTTATCTCAATGCTTCCTACAAAAAAGTGGCAGACCTCAGATACGGTGAAAACCCTCATCAGACAGCTGCTTACTACGTTTCTACTTTCGAGAACGGAGCCATGAAAGACTTCGAGCAGCTTGGCGGAAAAGAACTTTCCTTCAACAACCTTCGGGATATGGATCTTTGCTGGAAAGTAGTGAATGAATTCAAAGAAGAAATGGCTTGTTGTGCAGTAAAACACTCAACCCCTTGCGGAGTAGCGATTGGTACTTCAGCACTGGAAACCTATCAGAAAACTTTCGAATGTGATCCGGTTTCCATCTTTGGCGGAATTGTTGCAATGAATTACACCATTGATGCTGTTACAGCTGAAGAGCTAAACAAAACATTCCTTGAAATTGTGATGGCTCCTGATTTTGATGAAGAAGCACTGGAAATTTTAAGAAAAAAGAAAAACCTCAGAATCATTAAGATCGTAAACCCTGTTTCCGATAAACAGACCTGGGTGAAAGTGGATGGAGGAATCCTGGTTCAGGATAACGACACTCATTTCTCTGACGACATCAAAGTAGTTACAGAAGTACAGCCAACGGAAGAACAGAAAAAAGCATTACTTTTCTCCCAGAGAGTAGTAAAATACGTAAAGTCAAATGCGATTGTGGTTTCCAACGGAATCCAGGCTTTCGGAATCGGAGGCGGACAGGTCAACAGAATCTGGGCAACACAGCAGGCGATTGAAAGAGCAAAAGAGAAATTCTCCGGAGATCTTGTACTCGCTTCTGATGCGTTTTTCCCTTTCCGTGACGTAGTGGATTTCTGCGCTCAGGAGGGAATCAAAGCAATCATCCAGCCGGGGGGAAGTGTAAAAGATCAGGATAGTGTAGAAGCTGCAAATGAGCACGGTATTCCAATGATGTTTACAGGAGTTAGACACTTTTTCCACTAATTAAAATAGAATTAAAAAATAATTAGAGATTGTATTTATAGCATCCAAAATTATATATTTGTAGAATAAGACTAGATAATAAATAAAGTATGAGAATATTAATCATAGGTGAAGGCGGTAGAGAATCTGCTCTGGCAGCAAAGCTTCAGAATGACCAGAGAATTTCTAAAATGTTTTTTGCCAACGGGAATGCTACTACCGATGTAATAGGGAAAAATGTTCATTTATCAGAAATCAAAGAACTTAGAGATTTCGCGATCAAAGAAAAGGTAGATCTTACGATTGTAGGTCCGGAAGCCCCTCTTGTAGCAGGTTTGAAGGATGAATTTAAAAAGCACGATCTGAAAGTTTTCGGTCCGACGCAAAAAGTGGCGAGTCTGGAAGGAAGTAAAGCTTTCTCTAAGAAGTTCATGCAGACCTATGATATCAAAACAGCCAAAGCTGTGGTATTTGATTCATACAACGATGCTAAAGAATACGTTCAGAAACAGCAGTTTCCTTTAGTAATCAAGGCCAGCGGTCTTGCAGGAGGAAAAGGAGTAGTGATCTGTGATACGCTGGAAGAAGCAGAAGCAACAATCCACGACTTCATGATCCGAAGAATCTACGGTGATGCGGGAATCCGTTTGGTTATTGAAGAATATCTGCAGGGGTTCGAAGCTTCCATCATCGCATTTTCAAACGGTGAAAAACTTTTCCCTTGTATCGCAGCAAAAGATTATAAAAAAGCCGGAAACGGTGATACAGGTCCAAATACAGGAGGTATGGGATCAGTAGCGCCAAGCCCGGAATTTACACAGGAACACTACGCAGATTTCGAGAAGAATATTTTAGAACCTACCATTAAAGGTCTTAAAGGAGAAGGATTCAGCTTCAAAGGAATCATTTTCTTCGGATTAATGGTTACCAAAAACGGAACTTACCTTCTTGAATACAACATGAGATTCGGAGATCCGGAAACTCAGGTACTGATGGCCCTTATGGAAAACAACCTTCTGGATGTGATCCAGGATTGTATGGAAGGAAAAGACATCGAACTTAAATTCAAAGACGAAAAAGCAGTATGTCTGGTAATGTGTTCAGGAGGATACCCGAGAAACATTGAAACAGGCTTTGAAATCTCCGGTGAAGATAAAGTGAAGCACAGCAGACTTTTATATGCAGGTGCCATCAGAAGAGGAGACAAAGTGGTTTCAAACGGTGGAAGAGTACTGAATATTGTAGCTACTGGAGCTACTTACGATGAAGCCCGCAAGAAAGTGTATGAAGACGCAGGTCATGTACACTTCGACTACGGTTTTTACAGAGAAGACATCGGAAAATTTTAATAAAAATCACGAAAAAAGATTTGGATCACTTCCAAGTCTTTTTTTGTAAAACATTTATCAATCAGAAGTTAGAAGCAAAAGGCTAAAAGCTGTAAGCCGGAAGCCAAAAGTTCTATCATTTTATCAATCATCATTTATCAATTATCAAAAATGAACAACGGTATTATTATCTTAGATTTCGGATCCCAGTACAACCAGCTTATCGGAAGAAGAATCCGTGAAATGGGCGTATACTCTGAAATCTTACCTTACAATACACCTTTACAAGATATTTTAGCAAAACAGCCTAAAGGAATCATCCTTTCAGGAGGACCAAGTTCCGTGAATGCAGAAAATGCCCATCTGGTAGAAAAAGCATTATACGAGCAGGGAGTTCCGGTTCTTGGAATCTGCTACGGAATGCAGATGACAGCTCATCTTTTAGGGGGGAAAGTAAACAAAGGGGAAAAAGGAGAATATGGTAAGGCAAATCTGGAGATCGTTAAAGAAAGCTCTTTACTGAAAGGAGTTACTCAGAATTCTGTGGTGTGGATGAGCCATTTTGATGAAGTAGGAGAATTGCCGGCAGGTTTCGAGCTGAATGCCAGATCAGGCGTAATTGCTTCCATCTCTAACGAAGAAAGTAAAATCTACTGTGTTCAGTTCCACCCGGAGGTTTCCCATACCGAAGAAGGTGGCAAAATGCTTGAAAATTTCGTTTTCGGAATCTGTAATGCAGAGAAAAACTGGAAACTGACCAATTATATCGAAAAAACAGTTGAAGAAATCCGCGAGAAAGTAGGAGACAACAAAGTAATCCTGGGACTTTCCGGAGGAGTAGATTCTTCAGTAGCTGCGGTTCTGATCCATAAGGCAATCGGTGATCAGCTGACCTGTATCTTTGTAGACACAGGATTATTGAGAAAAGATGAGGGCAAAAAAGTAATGGATCAGTATGGCGAACATTTCCATATGAACATCAAAATGGTAGACGCTAAAGAAAGATTCCTTTCCAAGCTGGCCGGAGTAGACGATCCTGAAGCAAAAAGAAAGATCATCGGAAATGAATTCATCCACGTATTCGACGAAGAATCCCATAAAATTGAAGGCGCTAAATTCCTGGCTCAGGGAACCATTTACCCGGACGTGATCGAAAGCCAGTCGGTAAACGGACCATCTGCGGTGATCAAGTCTCACCACAATGTGGGAGGACTTCCTGAAGATATGGAATTCGAGCTGTTAGAACCGTTAAGAGAGCTTTTCAAGGATGAAGTCAGAAAAGTAGGAGAAGAATTAGGTATTCCTCACCACCTTGTATACAGACACCCGTTCCCTGGTCCGGGATTAGGAATCAGAGTACTGGGAGCCGTAGATGCCGAAAAAGTAAGAATCCTTCAGGAAGCAGATGATATCTTCATCGAAGAACTGTATAAAAACGATCTTTACGAAAAAGTATCTCAGGCTTTCGTAGTCCTTCTTCCTGTAAAATCGGTAGGAGTAATGGGAGACGAAAGAACTTACGAATACACAGCAGTCATTCGTTCTGCCAATACCATCGATTTCATGACCGCAACGTGGAGCAGACTTCCTTACGAGTTCCTGGATACCGTTTCCATCAGAATCATCAATGAAGTCAGAGGAATCAACAGAGTAGCTTACGATATTTCAAGCAAACCGCCTGCAACCATTGAGTGGGAATAATTTTGGCTTGAACAGAGAATATAAATCCTGCCCGCTTGGGTGGGATTTTTTATTAGGTATTATTGAAATAAAATAGAATCAGTCACAAAATTTGAAAATAATAGGGGTTGCTGGATTGACTTAGGAAGCAGGAGCGTTAAAAAAATTGAGGTTGAATCCGTTAAAAAATTTCCACTGTTTGAGCATGGCTTGGATTTAGAGCCGAAGAAGAACCTTTTGATCCATGCGAGTTTGGAAATTTTAGGAGTCAATCTCAATTTTTAGCGAATGATCCCAGTCTTGAATTTTGTATACTTTTTTTAAGAAAAAGTATAGAGACTTTTAAAATTTTATATTTTTTCAAGTTTGCAAAAAAAATAACGCAAAGTTGATGAATAATTCCGCTTTAGTTTGAGTGGGCAAAGTGAAGCGACTTGGTCGCTGATGAAACGGTATGCTTATCCACACGCTTCGACGAATCAGCGAAGTTGATTCTATCCTTTGCATCCTAAAATATCCATAATGAAGTTAAATCTTTGCGTTACAAAAACACATTATCAGTACATTATTATCTGATTCAAAAAATACTTAAAGTCTATGATTTAGATAAAAATTTGAATGTCATAAAAAAATCAAATTTAGAAATTTTAAACAGGCTCTAATGAGATAAAATAATTCTAAGCTTTTAAACCTGAATCATAAATTGTACAATAGGGCCTAAATTGATATAAATGATAGGAGAAGTACCTTTATATAAAGATTTAAATAAAATATTTTCCCTAAATTTAAGTAAAATTACATCAAATGCAAATAGAAACAAGGCCCCTGAGTGTTCAGGATTATGAAGAGCTGGCAGAAACGATGAAAAGGGCTTATCCGCAGATGTCGGAGTCCATATGGTCTAAAAAAAGCATTGAAAAGCTTACCCGGATGTTTCCGAAAGGGCAGATCTGTATTACCGTAGACGGAAAACTGGCCGCCGTAGCACTTTCAATTATTGTTAATTACGAAGAATTCGGAGACGATCATACGTATAGTGATATTACAGGAAACTATACTTTCAATACCCATTCCGACACCGGAAATGTTCTGTACGGAATAGAAGTGTTTGTAGATCCTGAATTCCGTGAACTGCGTCTCGGAAGAAGACTGTATGATGCCCGGAAAGAACTTTGCGAACTGCTGAACCTGAAATCCATCGTTCTGGGCGGCAGAATCCCGAGTTACCATAAATACAGCCATGAGTTTTCTCCAAGAGAATATATACGTAAGGTAAGAGATAAGGAAATTTATGATCCCGTATTGTCTTTCCAGCTTTCCAATAATTTTCTGCCGATCAGAGTTCTGAAAAAATACCTTCCGGAAGATGAAGCATCAAGAGAAAATGCGGTTCTTCTTCAGTGGAATAATATTTATTACAGCAAACGCCCGAATACCATGCAGGACAGTATCATCCGTCTGGGATTGGTACAGTGGCAGATGAGGCATTTCAAAGATATTGAAGCGTTTTACGAACAGGTAGAATTTTTTGTGAATGTGATGGGAGATTACAAATCAGACTTTGTCCTTTTCCCGGAACTGTTCAATACTCCTTTGCTGGCTCCTTTCAACAACCTGTCGGAAAGAGACAGTATGATAGAGCTGGCCAAGCTTACCGATCAGATCAAAGACAGGATCTCAGAACTGGCCATCAGCTATAACGTGAATATTATTTCCGGAAGCATGCCTGTCTTTGAAAACAACGAACTGTATAATGTAAGCTATCTCCTTCACCGTGACGGGCGTATGGATGAATACAGAAAAATTCATATCACTCCGAATGAAAAGAGATATTACGGAATGAAAGGCGGCAGCGAAATTAAAGTATTCGACACCGATTGCGGGAAAATAGGGCTTGTGATCTGCTATGACGTAGAATTCCCGGAATTACCAAGAATTTTGGCAGATCAGGGAATGAAAATCCTTTTTGTTCCTTACCTTACCGATACCCAGAATGCCTATATGAGAGTCCGCCACTGTGCCGCGGCAAGAGCGATAGAAAATGAATGTTACGTAGCCATTGCAGGCTGTGTAGGAAACCTTCCGAAGGTGAATAATATGGACATTCAGTTCGGGCAGGCCGCCGTATTTACCCCTTCAGATTTTGCATTTCCATCCAATGCCGTAAAAGGAGAAGCAACCCCTAATACAGAAATGACCCTGATCGTGGATGTGGATCTCAATCTGCTGAAAGACCTTCATCACAACGGTTCCGTACAGGTAATGAAAGACAGAAGGAAAGACCTTTACGATACCTATCTGAAATAACAAGAACCGTTATAATATTTAAAAACCACCTCGACAAAGGTGGTTTTGTTATCATACCATGAGTCAGTTTCCTAAGTAACACCAGCGGATCTATTAACCTGTTTCGCTCTAAAACCTTGTATTTCAAAAATAAGCGAAGCGGCTTTGTTTATCTTAAAAGCAGACAGCTGTTATCGATCTTTGTGTGACTTTGGGATTAATAAAAATATGCCCCACCTTGTAAGATTCTATGTTTTTCTAAACCTAACAGGTCTCAGAGACCTGTTAGGTTTTAGATTCCTGCAAAAATAAATCACAGTTAATCAGGAAAATATAATCATTGCATTACAGAATGAAAAATTAGAGGAAGAAATGCTAATAGGTTTAGACTTTAAAACTAATGCGGTTAACCCAGATCTGCTCACGGTCTCTGCTATTCTCAAAGTTCTTCAGCATAAATTCCCGGTCATATTTTACTTTCTTATTGAAATACAATTTTCCATTGACAAAAACTTTAATCTTCTTATCAGGATCAATCATTTCCGGAGAAATACTAATGGAAAAAGCACCGATGCGGGAAGTTTCAATCCGGAAAACATTCTGAGCATATTCAGCCTTTATTTTTCCTGATTTTCTTGGGAAATCAAAAGCATTTTTATCTGTATTTTCAACAACCAGGCTGTCATTTTTATCATATTTCAGCCATTTTGTGATCTTGAAGTTCAGATTTTTATGCCATACCGCAGCCGATCGGAGCGTATCCCGTTTTATATCGGATAACCAGTCAATTGTTCCGTACCTTTCGTCATCAGATTCCCAGACAATTTCTTTGGGAAACGGATTTCTTTTCCGGTTTTTCATATCATTGAAAATAATCTCGTAAGCAGGTTCGGAGGCATTGTACATAGGAAATGAATGCGGAAATCCATTGTACCGGTATTCCTTATAATCGGCTTTTATTCCATGCATCATTTTTGTGAGATCGTCATTGGCATTAGTTGGATAATAGTAATCCTGATCTGTGGAAAAATTAATGAACGAACGGTTTTTTATATTTTCGATAAACGTTCCGCCGGTAAAAACTTTAGGATACGTATTCAGTCCGTAAAAGCCGGCAAACGGTGAAGGCTGCTTCATCAGATAAGAAAATGATCCGGTTGCTCCATTGGAATGTCCTGAAATATAAACCTTATTGTCATCAATATTGATCGTTTTTCTGATTTGCTTCAGGATTTCGGGAACCATGAAAAAACCATCATCAGAGGTCATCCAGTTGTAGACTTTGCTGGCTTGTGGGAAAACCAGGATCACATCATTCAAATCGGCATATTTGGTATAATACCTGTTCCAGCTACCGAGATTTTGCTGAGGGATCTGGAAGTCTGCTAAAGTACTGAAACGTACGGCTCCATGTAGAAAAAATAAAAGAGGATACTTTTTTTCGGGATTATAGGCTTTCGGCAAATGAACAAGATAGGAAGTCGTAGCAGAATCATTTATTTTGAATGAAACAGAATAATTCTGTTGTGCTTTGGGTAAAAACGGAGCATAGTTTTTTATCTGGCTGTACAATACATCAGCATTTTCCTTTTCATTAAAAGAATATTCTTTTACCTGGAAAAACTCGTCCTGAATTTTCTTTAAATTATTGTAAAACTCATTCTTATAAGGCACTGCACTTTGTTTCAGGGCTTTCCATCTTGGATCAGCCAGCAGGTTTTTATAGTCACTTTCAGACGATTCATCCTCAATATAGCTCCATCCCGGATAAGTGCTTTCCGTAGCTTTTATTTTAATAAGTGGGGTAAGATATTGGAAAGCTTTGTCATAGTTTTTCAGTTCCGAAGCAAGAACAGACGCATTATAAAGTCCCGTTTCGTCAATGCTGTCAGGATACATTCTGAAAGCCTCTTCATAAAGGTTGAAAGCCTTCTGGTAATCTGCTGCGTTTTCCGTTTCCTCCATAAGATCCGATGCCTTTTGGGTCAGGACTGAATAACTTTGCTGCCCGCTCATAAGAGACGCTGCCCAAATTAATCCCATTGTTAAATAATTTCTCATACATTAAAATCTGATGAGGCAAAACTAGAGATAAAAAACCGGGGAAAATTGTAAAAATGGAACACATCAGGGAAGTAAATGCCAGAAAGTATCCTGGCTGCCTAAAACGGTTCCCTGATCAAAGAAATTCCTGGGTGAATTTTCTGTAAGGTTTTTATAGGCTTTGTTAAAATGCGACTGATCATTAAAATTAAATTCATAAGCCAGTTCCGTAAAACTCCTGTCCGGATTCTCAAACAGCTTCTCATTCACTGTTTTTCTGAAAAGGACAATTTCATGAAATTTTTTAACCGAAACTCCCAGATGAGCCTGAAAGTTTCTGTTCAGATGCTGCCTGCTGATTCCTATCGTATCAGAAAGTTCTGTCACGGTAAAACTTTCACAATGGGTGAATATATACTGAATTGATTTTTCCAGAACAGAATTTTCAAAAGGAAAGAATCTCTTTTCTAAAAAAGAATCCAGCAAAAGGGTCAGCAATTCCGTATTTGTTGTCGAAAAAACTTTATTTAGTTCGTCCGGACTTAAGAATTCAAGATGGCTAAGACTCTTCGTAAAAGACAGGTTTCTGTAAAATTGCTGAACTCCCAAAGGATGGAATACAATGACGATTCTGTAAACTTCCCCATATTGCACAACGTTGAGAACCTTTTCGCGGATGGGAGTGAAGATCTGAAGCGTCTGAGCGGCCCCGTCAAAAGCAACATCCCCTTTTTCTGTTTGAATATGGGATTTATGAAAAGAAATAGTATTATTAAAGTGTGGAAAACACTGAAATGTATTGATGTTGTTGTCCGGCTTCAGATCCAGATAGTAATAATCAACATATTTTTTGATGACCGGGTTTTTCGGCTGGAAGGTTTCAAATCTTTCTTTCATATTTCAGTCTTCATTCTTATTCTAAAAGTCTGTTTTAAATTTTATTCAAAACTTTTATGTAATTAATTATTAGTTTTTTTTTATTGATGAAACTCAATAGATCATGTTTGAATTTATTTTTTTAAGTCAAAAAAAAATTAACGCAAAGTTGATGAATAATTCCGCTTCATTTTGAGTGGGCAAAGTGATGCGACTTCGTTGCTGATGAAGCTAACTGTTAAAACGCTCGCTTCATCGAATCAACGGAGTTGATTCTACTCTTTGCTTCCTAAAATCAACATTGCCTATAAATGAGCCTTTGCGTGACAAAAACACGTCATCAGATATATTATCTTTTAATCAAAAAAATACTTAAAGACTATGATTTAGACAAAAATTTGAATCCTATACAAAAAATCAAATTTAAAAATTTAAACACACTCTAAAATAAATGCAATGTACAAAATAAAGAAATAAAAAAGAGCAGATCCAAATCTGCTCTGTATTTAAGATATTCTCAATTTTTTATACATACTTGGGGCATATCACAGCCGGGCATATCATTCCCGGACATCTTGGTCTTCCGTCATCAGGGCAGCACTTGTTGGAACAGTTTCCAATAATAATACCGCTTCCTGAAATGGTTTTCAATTGTTCTCTTGACAGTTTGCTGTTACGTAAATTTTTCATTTTTTAATATTTTATAGGTTAGTTGTTTGAATTGGTAGATATAAAGATATAAATTTTTAATAAATAATGAGATTTAAAGAAAATTTTCCGCATAATTGCTTCTGACCTCTGATGGGAACAATTTTTGGAGTAATTTGCACCTACTATTTAAAATTTATGTTTGATAAGCAGCAAAGAAAACTGAAAAGATCAGCCAGACTTATTTCCGTATTGAGTAAATACGGATTTAAAGACATGCTGGCAAGGATGAATACAGGCAATAAACAGGAACCGATCTCTTCACATCCTGATGATGTGGTATCAAAAGGAACGGTCTACGAAAGAATCAGACTTGTACTGGAAGAGCTGGGCCCCACATTTGTAAAACTTGGCCAGGCATTCAGTAACCGTGAAGACCTGCTGCCGCCGGAACTGATCCAGGAGCTTCAGAAACTGCAGGATAAAGTGGAAACCGTGGACATGAATGTAGAGGAAATGCTGGAAAATGAATTCAATATTTCCGTCAGGGAACACTTCCTGGAAATTACCAGAGAACCTTTAGCCACCGCTTCCATAGCGCAGGTATATAAAGCCGTTCTGCTGGACGGCAGTCCTGTTATTTTAAAACTGAAAAAACCGGATGTACAGTCTGTGATTGAAGATGATCTGTTGCTGATCAAAGATATGGAAAAACTGGTGTCTGCCTATTCAGAGATAGGAGAGAAGCTCAATCTGAAGCAGGCTATTTCCACTTTTGAAAAATCCCTGCTGGAAGAAGTTTCCCTGATCAATGAGAAAAACAACATTCTGCAGTTCCGTCTGAATTTTAAAAACAATAAAGAAACCTATGTTCCGAAAGTCTATGAGGAGTTTTCCAATAACAATATCCTGTGTATGGAATTCATCGACGGGATCAAGGTCACGGATAAATCTGTACTTTTAGCCAATAACATTGATCCGGTAAAAGTTTCGGAAACCGGACTGAGGCTGTTTGTATCTCAAATCCTGGATTATGGCTTTTTCCATGCCGATCCGCATGCCGGAAATATTCTGGTGAAAAAGAACGGTAAAATAGTCTTCATCGATTTCGGTGCCGTAGGAAAGATCCAGCCGAATGATAAAGAGATCCTTGAAAATCTTATTGTGAGTTTTGTGGCCAAAAATCCGCATAAAATAGTCCGTTATCTCAAAAAAATGGCGGTCAGTTATGAGATTCCCGACGAAAGAAGATTTGAAAATGATGTGGAAGATATTCTCAATTTCGTACACAGTTCCTCGCTTCAGAATATCGATGTACAGGTGATCATCAATAAAATGAAAGATATTCTTACCCACAACAGGCTGTACATGCCGGATTATTTTTATCTGCTGTTTAAAGGGATCAGCCTGATAGAGGGGGTGGGAAGAAACATCAATCCGGATCTGGATATTGTAAAAAGCCTTCATCCTTACAGCCGGAAAATATTTACCAAAAAAATCAGCCCCAAAAACCTTTTAAAAACAGGGATGGACAGGATGATGAATTTCACCGATAATGTAGATGAAATCCCGAAAGAACTCCGCTCCGTTTTGCAGAAGCTGGATGAAAATAAATTCACCGTTTCCGGTGAGATCAAAAATATTGAAAAAACCAACCAGCTGATCAGGTCAAGTGTGATCAACCTGATTCTGGCGATGATCCTGGGAGCAAACATTGTTGCTACGGCCATTGTTTTTGTTTCGGAAGCAGGCCCCAGAATAGGAGAATTATCTCTGGTAGCGGTACTGGGCTTTATTTTTTCCGTATTGCTGATCATTATATTGCTGTTGAGAGTCGCAAGGAAATAACCATCATTTATGAAAAATATGAAAACATTTATTTTAACCGTCTTAACGTTTTGCAGTTCATTATTCATGGCTCAGGAAGTCGGAGAAAAACTTCAGGGAGATTTTGACGGAAACGGAACAAAAGAATATGCCTATGTAAAAGTAAGCGATTGTGAAGAAGAATGCGAAGGAAAGTGTGAAACCACCATTTATTTCAGCGATAAGAAGATAAAACCATTCGTTATTGCAACAGCGAACAGCGGAACCTTATACAATTTGGGAGACCTCAATAATGACGGTAAAGATGAGCTGGGCTTTTATCCTAACTGGTGTACCAGCTGCTGGCATGCGTTTTATGTATATACTTTAAGTAAAACGGGCTGGAAACCTTTGGTTCCTTCTATTTCCACACACTGTTCCCAGTGGGAAGAAGATAAATTCCCGATAAAAAAAGATCCCAAGAAGAAAGGATATGTAATCATTACCTCAAGCAAATTCGAGGATGATGATATTAAAATAATCAGTAAAAGTGTCAAGCTTTAGAGGGATAGCTTTTAACGCTTTGCGGATGGCTTCCGGCTTTTGCCGTGAACTTCCTGTCTCTGATTTCTGACTTCTAATTAAATGCCTATCTTTGCAGCATGGAAAAACTCACTTTTGCAGATTTTGACCTGCCGGTTAAAATTCTTGATGTTTTAGCGGATCTGGAATTATTTGAGCCTACTCCAATTCAGGAGAAGAGCTTAAAGCCGATACTTTCCGGAAGAGATGTAATGGGAATTGCCCAAACCGGAACCGGAAAAACACTGGCCTACCTTTTACCTGTTCTTAAAACCTGGAAATACAATAAAACAGGAAATCCTACGGTTTTAGTACTTGTCCCTACAAGAGAATTGGTGGTTCAGGTAACTGAAATTCTTGAGAAGCTTACAGAAAACATTACGGCAAGAGTGATCGGAATATATGGTGGAAAAAATATCAACACCCAGAAATTACTGTTCAATGACGGCTGTGATATTTTAGTGGGAACGCCGGGAAGGGTAATGGATCTTTCCATAGACAATGCCATTTCTCTGAAAGAAGTACAGAAGCTGATCATTGATGAATTTGATGAAATGCTTAATTTAGGGTTCAGACCACAGCTTACCCATATTTTTGAAATGATGAAAGAGAAGAGACAGAATATTCTTTTCTCGGCCACCATGACGGAAGCCGTAGATGAAATGCTGGATGAATATTTTGCCAGCCCGGTGGAAATTTCACTGGCTAAATCGGGAACACCGCTTGAAAAAATTGAGCAGACTGCCTATAAAGTTGAAAATTTCAATACGAAGATCAACCTTCTTGAACATTTACTGAAGAATAATGACGAAATGTCTAAGGTGCTGATCTTTAACAACAATAAAAAACATGCTGATCTGCTGTTTACCAAAATTGACGAACTTTTCCCGGAGCAGTTTGATGTGATCCACTCCAACAAATCTCAGAATTACAGGCTTAAAGCGATGAAAAGATTTGAAAATGAAGAGATCAGAGGATTGATTACCACCGACGTGATGGCAAGAGGTCTTGATATTTCGGATATTACCCATGTGATCAACTTTGAAACACCGGACATTCCCGAGCAGTATATTCACAGGATCGGTAGAACGGGTAGAGCGGATAAAGACGGTAAAGCCATTACCTTTGTGACGAAAAAAGAAGAGCCTCTGATTCTTGATATAGAGCTTTTAATGGATAAAGATCTTCATTTTAACGATTTCCCTGAAGGAGTGAAAATCAATCCTAAGAAGATAGCCTCTGAAGAAGAACATGTAGCCATGAAAAACCCTGCACCGGTAAAACTGAATGAAGGCGGAGGGGCATTTCATGAAAAGAAAGCCAAGAATACAAAAGAAAACTGGGGAGGGCCATCCAAAAGAAAAGCCCCAAAGAAATTTGGTGCCAACAGGGCTCAGCAGAAATCCATATCAAAATCCAAAAGAAAGAAATAATCATAAAAAGCTCCCTGTGGAGCTTTTTTTATTGTGTCTGGATATTGTTGTTTTTAAGAATCTCATTGAACTTATCCAGTTTATTTTCTGCTTTCATCTTGTTGTAGATAAAGCCTATTACAGCTTCTGCATCAGACCGGTAAGGGGACTTCTGTTCATTATAGATCCTGTATGCTTTACAAATATAATCCAGTGCTTTTTCATTATTATTCAGGTTGTTAAAATAAACCTGGCCCATGCCGTAGTATACTTCAGGATCTCCGGGGTATGCTTTATCCATCGCAGAATAAGCATCTATGGCCTTTTGGTACTCCTTTTTGTAAACATACGCAATCGCTATATTCTGTAACGGCATTTTGCCGGCTGGGTTGATGGCCAGAGATTTCTTATAGGCCTCAATAGATTTGTCATATTCTTCCAGTCTTCTGTAACAGATTCCTAAATTATCCCAGGCATAGGTGAACGTTGGGTCCTTCTTTACAGCCTTTTCATAATTTTTTACGGCTTCCTTCCAGTCTTCTTTTCTTGAAGCTTCCATGGCTTTGTTATAGAAATTCATGGCCTCTTCATCCTTTGAAAGATGATTAAGTTTGCTTTCAGCCGTATTTACAGCTTTTTTCAGACTGGCGCAGTTTCTTAAAAGATAACGTTCGATCTCATTATAGCTGTCCTTATACTGGTCAGAATTTTTGTCAGTATTTAAAGTAAGGTTTACCTGTTTTTTTCCGTCAACTTCAGGAGCTTTTTTAGAAAGTTCTTCAACACCGGATAGCAGTAAACTCATCTGAAGCACTCCGGTCTGTTTATCGATACATTCATGGAGGTCTTTGATGATGTCCTGCTTGTTCCGGTCAAATAAAGCAATAGAGTCCGTACATTTACATGCTTTATCCGAAAGTTCCTTTACAAGCTTGCTTTTATCAGAGCTTTTTTGTGCAGATACAAAGGAAGACAGTAATACTGCGGTTAAAATGGTTATTTGTTTTTTTGTCATGGTTAAAAGTTATTGATGCAATATTATTTCGTGGTTTAAAATCAAAAACTTACCGGATACTTTAGTTTAAAAACATGGTTTTTACTGTTAATTCCGTTGTAGCAGTTAAATATTTTAAATCTGCTTTACTTTTTCATGAAGACCATCATTGGTATATCCGTGTTTTTTTATCAGCAGTCATAATCTGGTTTTATAAAACGGAAATAATGAAATATTTATTGTAGAAAAGCGTAGAATAAGTAATTACCGGGGAAGGCTTTTATTTAGAATAACCGTTTGAGAATTTATAAATCATTTTTTCAGATCTCTTCATCCTCATTCAGAAAATCCAGCTCATCATCTCCCTGTATGTGATCGGGTGATATCCCCGGAGGATTGAAGAGTCCCCAGGTATCCACAATATAATGCCGGGCATTAAAAGTTGCAATCCAGTCGATGAACAGAAGCCGGAAATCCTCTATCAGACTGCGGATAATCTTATAATATTGCGCATCGGAAAAGCCCAGTAGTTCAAGGGTATTACCACTAACCATGATATCCCTTGCAGCCTTCCGTATAATGGCGGCATTTTCCATTTTGATGTCATACAGTCTTACAGCTTCTGCACCGGAAATTTTGGCCATTATCAGTGTGATATCTCCTAGCAGATGAGATTTCAGATGCAGAAGATAGTCATTATCTTCAGGAAACAGGTCTGTAATTATTTGCAGGGTTTTGTAGATTTCCTCCGCTTTTTTATAAATCGGTAAATTTCTGGTGGAATCTTTCATGGTATTATTTCATATAAGGCCTTATTTCCTTAGCCCAGATCTGGTATCCCTCCGGCTTAAAGTGAAGCATATCTTCCACAAAGATATCTGTTCTTACCTTTCCATTGGCATCTTCCATAGCCCTGGTAACATCAATAAACTCAGCATCCGGCTGTTTCTTCATAAATGCAGCTATCTTTTTATTGGCTGCTTTCATCCGGGGCCACAGCTTTTCTCTGCTTGGAGAATACTTTATGGAAATGTAATCCACTTCAATATTGGGAAATCTCTCACGTATTTTTTTGTAAAAAGCTTTATATCTGTTGACTACTTTCTGAGCTTTCAGCTTATGATTATCAGCAAAATCATTCTCACCACAATAAATAATGATCTGTTTGGGCTGATAAGGTGATAGAAGGTCATCAGCAAAATAATTGAGATCCGTCAGCCTTGAACCTCCGAAACCCCGATTAATAATCGTTTTGTCTGGAAAATAATCCGCAACATCAGTCCATTTGGTGAAAGATGAACTTCCTATGAGAAGAATGGCATCTTTGGGAGGTGGGTTTTCCTGATCGGCTTTTTTGAAATTCTGAATGTCCTGCCAGAACATCGGCTTTTTTTCCTGTGAAAAGAAAAGGGCAAAAGAAAGCAGCAGAAATGCTGAAAGAATCTTCTTCATTATAATCAGTTTTAAAATACAGGTAAAAATAATGAAAAACTCCCGATAAAACCGGGAGTCTGTATTTTATTTATCTTTTATAGGTAATGTAAATCAGGTCATCTATATCATCATCATTCTGATCGGAAGCACCAAAAAGCTGTGCCACTTTCAGATCCTTGCTGGTGAGTACTTCTACTCTGTACCATTTTTCATCATCATTTTTAAATTTGGTACTCAGGAGTTTGGATTCCTGATTGTAGGTAAATTCACCTTCATTTTTTGCATTGGGGGTACATTCAAGCCCTGTTCCTGAATAAGCAGTATAGCTGATGTAATGATCGCTTCTGAAATAAAGTGTATTTTTGGCCATACAACCCGTAGGAACCTCAGTTTTAATAACAGTTTTATTATCCTTTCCAGAAATAGTTTCTATTTTGCTGACCGTCCAATCTCCGCTCATCATTTCCAGTTCATAGGCTTCCATGTTGTCATCATTGCAGGAAGTAAGTGCCAGCGCTGAAAAGGCAAATAAAAGTAGTTGTTTTTTCATTTTCACAAATTTAAGAATATGCTAAAATATAAATAAATTTGAAATATCTATAATGAAATTAAGGTTTTTTAAACGAATGTTTATAAATAAAACGATTCCGGGGCTATTGTATGATTTTATAGATCTGAAAACGGAAAAAAAAAGAATATTTAACCTGTGCTCAGAGGAATTATTTTATTTAATTAAACAGGACTGCTAAAAGAAAGAAATTGTATTTAAAAGGACTGAACCTTACCCTCTGTCTAAAAATAAGTCTTGATTCGGCGGGC
>DJTE01000029.1:0-6338 GCA_002439165.1 Chryseobacterium indologenes | reverse complement strand
GCCCGCCGAATCAAGACTTATTAATCTTCATATAAACAACAGACTCTTGTTCAGAAAAATTTTAAAGATTTTTTTGTAATGCTATATCAATAAAAGACTGCCATATTCAATAGGAGCGGACTTTAGTCCGCTCCGCTCTTCCATATAAATCAATAGCTCATTTCTACAATCTTAAAAGCATCCTGAGGGCTCAGTTTTTTGTATTCACCCAATCCCATCCAGTTTCTTTCCGTAAAGGCTTTTTCCACTCTTTCGGCGGTTCCGTTATAGTCTTCGGTATATTCGGAAAGTCTGGTTTTGATATGCAGGCTGTGGAAAAATTCTTCCAGTTTTTTTATTCCCTGTTCAGCTTTTTCTTCCAGGCTTCCGTCTGTAATTCCCCACACTCTTTCAGCATACTGTGCCAGTTTGCCTTTTTTGGCTTCAAAATTATAGCGGTAATGAGAAGGTGCGATAATGGCTAATGTTCTGGCATGATCGATTCCGAAGTATGCCGTAAGCTCGTGTCCCATAGCATGTACGGCCCAGTCTGTGATAACACCTTTCTGAATAAGTCCGTTTAAAGCCATAGTACAGCACCACATAAAATTTCCGGCCGCATCATAATTGAAATCATCTGCCAGTACTTTCGGAGCAGTTTCCTGAAGGCTGATCAGAATACTTTCAGCAATTCTTTCCTGAAGGTCAGCAGAAGAAGGGGCTGTCATATACTGTTCCAGAACGTGGGTATATGCATCTGTGATACCGTTTACGATCTGGTTTTTAGGAATTGTCCGGATTACTTCAGGATCCAGAACAGAAAACAAAGGGAAAAGTCCCGGTCCGCCGGAAGAAAGTTTTTCGTTGGTTTCTCTTCTCGAGATTACGTAGCCGGAATTCATTTCAGAACCTGTGGCAGGAAGGGTCAGAATGCTTCCGAACGGCATACCTTCTTCTTCAAAAGTTCTTACTGAGTTTCTCAGAATTTCCCAGGGTTCACCGTCATAATTGGCTGCCGCAGAAAGAAATTTAGTTCCGTCGATGACAGATCCGCCGCCAACGGCCAGTAAAAAATTAATGTTTTTTTCTCTGATAAAACGCAAAGCATCCATCAGTACTTCATATTCAGGATTAGCCGGTACTCCTCCGAATTCATAGAGTTCATGGTCCTTCAGAGCCTCTTTCACCTGATCATAAACCCCGTTGTTTTTGATGCTTCCGCCTCCGTAGATCATGAGTATTCTGGCATCGGCAGGAACTTCTTTGGAAATTTTAGCAATTTCACCTTTTCCGAAAAGTATTTTGGTTGGATTTTTAAATTCGAAATTAAGCATTGTTTTAAATTTAATGTATCCAAATTTACGGAAAGACTGAGGAAAATTGCGTTAATGAAATTTTAAAATTCTTATCATGACCTTTCATAAAAACTATGGAAGGTTTTTTTTGAAACACAGAAAATCAATTTTTCAGAACAATTTTATAATAGCCCTTTTCATCCGTTGCATTGATGACATTCTTAAAAACCAGGCTTTTGATCTGATATCCTTCACATCCCGCTGTAAATCTTGAAGACTTAATGGAAAAATCAAATGCATTGACGTTGGAATAGAATTTATAATTTTTTTCTCCGTCAAAGGCACCTACCTTTTCTAAAATAACTTTATGATCACTGGTTTTGGTAAGTTCTATCCCGATAGAGTTACCGTTTCCGGTATCTTCCTGAACCGTCATATGAGTCAGTTCTCCGTTTTCGATAAGATTCTCTCCGGATTTATTCACAAATTCAAAAACAATCGGCTGCGGAGGATTGTAACAGTCTTTTTCGCAGGAGCTGAACAGTAAAATAACTGAAAATAAAAGGAGTAATGGTTTCATATTCAGAGATTGAAATTAAGATATGCTTGCCAAGTTACAAATTATTATCAGAACTTTTAAGAGAAGCTTCAAACTTCGTTTCAGAGGCATGAAACATTACTTTTTAACAGAAATACAGTCTTTATCCGTTCCGTAGATTCCGTTGCTCCTGATCTCTGCCTTTCCCGTTTTTCTGCTGATTTTTATGGAGAAAGATTCTTTCACTTCCGGACAGTTCTTAGGTTTGGAAACGTAAAGATAAATATGCCGGTCGTCCATTTTATAAGAACTGCTCAGCTTACTGGTTAAATCTACCGAAAAACCGTAGGTTTTGGCCAGTAAGAGTGCTTCCGGAAGATTGTCTACGGTTCCGATGAAATCTCTCAGCTGCTGTTCGGTGGAAAAGTAAACGGTACGGCTGTTTTTACAGGCAAGGATGTAGGAAAAACATGCATTTCCCATACACTGCTGAAAAAATCCCTTTTCAGGAGCCGGATCATTAATGGTCATCGATTCAGGCATCTGGCTGTCGTAGATGATCGCTTTATCCGGATCGGGATCATTACGGAGCACCCGCCAGTATTCATAGCTTTTATCCGGAATAATGAAAGGATAGAGGAGATCAGTATTATCCATGATATCCGGAATCTTTTTAAAATCATCAGGAACGGTAACCTGTGCAAAGAGCAGATTGGATATTGTCAGGAAAACAGCAGTGATGATTTTCATAAAAATGATTTCCTGCAAATTTAAGAAAGAGAATGCTGCCTATAATAACGTTCTCTGTAAATTTTTAAAAATTGAGCCAGTTCATGGCTATCAATATCAAATTTGCTGATTTCTACTTCTACTTTGTCTCTATCATAAAAAAAATACAGGTAATTGATTTCTAGTCTGTGATCATGTCGTGAATCCTTACTTTTAATGTATTTTGAGATGACTTTTTCCTGTTCTATTTTGCTCCAGTGCATTCTCTGATTATCTTCAAACCGAATACCTTCATTATTAATAGAAATGAAGGTACCGGATATTTTTTTTATTTCTAAACTTAGCATTACAATGAAAATGCCACAAAATATCACAATCACTACCAAAACAGAGACATTGGACATATTAAGTTTGTCTTTTGATATGATCACACCAAAAATTGCAACCATAAGAAATATCATATAGATGAGTATATTTATTACTCCCCTTGATATAGAATGTTTGATTTTCAATTCTTCAGGAGCATTTTCTATATTAAAAACTACTTTAGAGTCCTTATCATATTCTTTATAGATGAAAATCATATTAATCAGAGATGCGATAAAAAATATAGAAGAAAAAATAGCGTATTGTTTTAGAAAATAAAACCCTGTTGCTATAAAAATACATGTAAGAATAATTAAAAATAAGATTCCGAATTTTATTTTCATATTATTTATTAGCTTTTTAGGTCGTAATATATTCAAAATTCACTATTTAATCTAATTTTAATAATAAAGTTACAGAAACTTCATATGGTAAGATACATTAACATTCCGCTCCAAAACTCTCTTCAACTTTGGCTCCATCAGCTTTCTGGTCATTGGCTTCAGATGATCAAGATATAATATACCCTGTGTGTGGTCAAATTCATGCTGGATAATTCTGGCTGTAAGTCCGGCAAAAGTTTTGGTTTGAGGGAGAAAATTCTGGTCAGAATATTCAATGGTAATTTCCCATGGTCGTTGTACTTTTTTGGAAAGACCGGGAATACTCAGACATCCTTCATAGTCTTCCCAGATTTCTTCGGAATAGCTGATGATTTTAGCATTGATGAAAGTTTCCCGGATTCCTTTGTCAGTTTTTTCAAAATAAATTATTTGACTTTCAGTATCGAGACTTTCAAAAGTAGTTCTGCTGTCAGCAATAAAAAGCTTTAAAGGTTTTCCGATTTGTGATGCTGACAATCCACATCCGTTGGCATTTTCCATCGTATTCCACATATCGTGGATGAGCTTCCGGAGTTCCGGGTTATTCTCTTCAATTTTTAAACATTTTTGTTTTAAAACAGGGTTGCCATAGGCGAAAACAGGTAATTCCATTATCATATTTTCCTGCAAAGTTCAACAGAATTGGAAAGATAGGCAATGAACAAATGTTAAGTAATCTGCCTCCGTATTCTGCTTAATGCCTGTGGCGTGATTCCGATATAGGAAGCGATATATTTCAGAGGAACATATTTTATAATCTCTGGCTGCTCAGTGAATAATTTCAGGTAACGTTCCTTGGCCGTCAGCTGAAGTAATGAAAGTTCTCTTTTACTTTTGACAAGAAAAAGTTTTTCCGACGCAGAACGACCCAAATGATTTCCAACACGGGTCTCGGTATAGATTTTCTGAAGATTTTCATAGGAAATCTGCCATACTACCGTTTCAGTCAGAGCCTGCATTTCATACTCAGAAGGTGTTTGGGTAAGGAAAGAATCATAGGCACAGGTAAACTCTTTTTCAAAACCAAAACTGAAGGTATAACCATACTCCTCATCCGGCAGATAAGACCTTACAAAACCGGATTCTATGAAGGAAAGAAAATTTTCTATTGTCCCATAGCTGGTGATTACTTCATTTTTAGCAAAGACCCTTCTTTCAAAATGCTTTGCAATAAAAGCCCATTCTAATTCCTGAAGAGGCAGGATCTGTTCGTAATATGCCCTGATGTAGCCCATGTGTTTTTATTTTATCTCTGCACTTTTAATTTTCCCTGCAAAATCCAGTTTTGAAATTTTATCAATACATTCTTTTAGATAGAGCATGTCTTTCTTATAAACATTGTCCGTAAAATTAAGGCTGTTAATCTGAAAATCCAGCATGATAAAATTATCAGATAATTCAGAAACATAAACATCCTTTCTTACTTTAAAGATATTTTCAATGATTTTAGCTTCAGAAAGACTAAGCTGTGTTTCTGTTTTTAAAATAACGGAAAGGTCCGGATAATAGATTGGATTAATAATATAATGCAGTCCGTTCGTTACTTCATATATCTTTTCACGGGTAATGATCTCAATCAGTTCCTTCTTTGGAAAATCATCACCCCATTTAAAAATAACCTGTTTGCCGGAAATATCACTTTTCTGAATTTTCCTTACATCGCTGAACGAATCAGATTTCCAGTTTATTGTTACAGGATAAGAAGAACCGTCTTCTCTGGAAATAATGCTGGCATTGATGGATAGACCTCCATTCAGCGGCTGATATTCTGTTTTCTCCAGGCCGATGGCGAGGGTTACAGGATTTTCAGAATTTTCACTGAGATTAATTAAAGTGAAAAGACTTTCTCTAAGCTGTTTTGAAAGCTCATTTTTGAAAGAATCTGAAAAATCAGAAGGATTTACAAAGATGATCCAGCTGTTGACGCTTTGCTCTGCATGTTGTGCCTTAAAACATAAGAAAATAAAAGAAAAGAATACAATGAGAATGTGTTTTATAAAATTTTTTATCATCCGGACGTTTTTATTCTGCAAAAATAACAATTGCCGGAGAATGAACAAAAGATCCGTAATCAGGCAGAAATTAATTATTTTTAAAGAAAAGATTAATATAGCCCAAAGTGGCTAATAAATAGTAGTTTACAAGAGAGGGAAACTCTATCGGTAACGATTTAGTAATGGTGCTTACTGCACTTGCTTTCTTTTGATTACCTTGTAAATCAATACTGCAAATATAAAAAAATAAAAGGGTAAAGTACATTGGAGCTTTACCCTTTTTTCATTAGTGCTAATAGAAAAATCTTTGAAAAAAATTCCCACACTGGGGGGAACCTGTGATATTGGTTTCAATATTATTCCCAAATTTTGGCATATCAACAACAGTTGCAACTCCGAAACAAATAGTGAGAACCTCTAAAAGACTATGCTATGGAAATCGTGTTGAATAAAATTTTATCGCAAATTAGGCATCAGGAAGATAAACTTTCTTCTCAAATGATGCAAACAACGGAAGAGGCTTACCAAATGACTTTGTTCCTAAATGAAATGCTGTGTACCATAAAAGCAAAAGTTTTACAGGATGGATTTACAAATGAGCAGCAGGAAATTGACTTTTTCAAGAACATTAAACCACAAATCTTAGGAAAGCTCATTTACTATAACAAAGTCTTCCGCATTGAAACTACCTGCCCCGTTAGCAATGGCAAAATACATCAAAGCTATTTTGAGAACCTATTAAAAACCCTCAAATCAGAATACAAAGAAAGTATTTGCAATGAGGATTTTTACAGGTACTATCGGACTGGCAGGATAGACCGTGACCATAGTTATTTCAGGCTCGGAAAAGTCAATTACCACGATGGATTAAAGAGTGGCGTATTTGAAATTGACCTTAGTTTTTCTACATATTATGATAACAAAATAGCCCATATTATAGCGAATGAATTACTTTATACTTTTTTGCTTACCAAAATAAATCCCGAAAAAAATCCCGATACCGTTTTAATAAACGGAGATACACACAAAGATATTTCGTGGACAAATTCTCAAA
>DJTE01000044.1 GCA_002439165.1 Chryseobacterium indologenes | reverse complement strand
CAATCTGTCCGATCAGCGGGAAGAAAATCTTTTTAATCCGTTGGAAAACCCGTCTAAAAAATTAATTCCCCTACGACCTAAACAGAAAACAATCTCCATTACCAGGATAACGGAGACTGTTTTTATATGTTGGAAAATTTTCTTCTAAACCTTACAGGTTTGGGGCCGTCCATCGACGGAAATCATCATTCATTCAACTTTTAAACTGCCGCTGCCTGATCAAAATTTCATTCTCTGGATTCTCACCGCATTTAAAATAGCCAGCAGTGCTACTCCCACATCTGCAAAAACAGCTTCCCACATTGTCGCCAGACCTCCGGCTCCTAAAACCAGAACAACCGCTTTTACGGCAAAGGCCAGGATAATATTCTGCCATACGATCCTTTTCGTTTGCTTTCCGATGTTGATGGCCATTGGTATTTTGCCGGGTTTGTCATCCTGAATGACCACATCAGCGGTTTCAATGGTAGCATCACTTCCCAGTCCGCCCATTGCAATTCCCACATCACTCAGCGCCACTACGGGAGCATCATTCACACCATCTCCTACAAAGGCTACCGTTTGATTTTTAGCTTTGATTTCTTTTACTTTGTTTACTTTATCTTCCGGCAGCAGATCTCCGAATGCACTGTCTATACCCAGCTGATCGGCAACATATTTTACCACCGTACTTTTATCACCGCTCAGCATGGTTGCTTTTACGTTCATTTTATGCAGATTGTCCACCGTTTCTTTAGCATCAGCTTTTATAGTGTCGGCAATGGTCATATAACCTGCAAATTTTTTGTCGTAAGCAATCGCAATAACGGTGTAAACAATATTGGCATGATTCACATCGTAACGGATGCTGAATTTATCCATCAGCTTAAAGTTTCCTACCAGCAGTTCTTTTCCTTCTATGGTTGCTTTTAGGCCATGACCTGCTATTTCTTCAACATTTTCCAATGGAAGTGAATGATCAATTTCTCCTGCATAATTATGAATGGCCGTAGCTACCGGGTGTGTACTTTTACTTTCCAGAGTATTGACCATTTTCAGGATCTGATCTTTGCTGAATTCAGGGATAATATTGACTTCCTGTACTTTAAATACCCCTTCAGTCATCGTCCCGGTTTTATCCATTACCACATTCTGAATTTCTGCAATGCTGTCTAAGAAATTACTTCCTTTAAACAGGATTCCGTTCCGGCTGGCGGCACCGATTCCTCCGAAATACCCTAACGGAATAGAGATCACAAGCGCGCACGGGCAGGAGATCACAAGGAAGATCAGCGCCCTGTACAGCCAGTCTCTGAACTGATAATCATCCACAAAGAAATAAGGCAGCAGACAGATTCCTATCGCCAGAAAAACCACGATTGGCGTGTATACTTTTGCAAATTTTCTGATGAACAGCTCGGTGGGAGCTTTCTGTGCCGTAGCATTCTGCACCAGCTCGAGAATCTTACTCAGTTTACTGTCTTCATAGGCCGTATTTACTTTTACCAGAGCAATACTGTTCATATTGATCATTCCGGCCAGTACGGCTTCTCCTTTGTTTTTGGTATCCGGTTTACTCTCCCCTGTCAGGGCTGCGGTATTGAATGAAGCTGAACCGGATAATAATTCTCCGTCTAATGCCAGTTTTTCACCGGGCTTCAGCTGGATAATATCCCCGATTTTGGTTTCTTTTGCTTTAATGATCTTCGGCTGATTATTTTCCATGACCGTTACCTCATCAGGGCGCTGATCCAGCAATGCTTTTATATTTCCTTTTGCTCTGGATACGGCCATTCCCTGAAAAACCTCTCCTACTGAATAAAAAAGCATAACGGCAACTCCTTCGGGATATTCCCCGATCACAAAAGCACCTACCGTCGCAATTCCCATCAGGAAAAACTCAGAAAACACGTCTCCCTGAAGAATACTTTGCCAGGCTTCTTTCAATACAGGAAGTCCAACCGGTGCATAAGCCGCCAGGTACCACACCAGGCGTACCCATCCGGTAAACCATTCTGTTTTAATATAATTATCCAGCGCTATTCCCGCCAGTAACAGTACGAACGATATGACCGCAGGGAGGAACATCTGAAAAACGGTTTTATCTCCCGTATCATGAGAGTGATCATGCCCGTCTCCTTCCGAATGGTCATGTGTATGCTGTTCTTTTTTGGGTTTGGTACTGCAACATTCTTCCATAACTGATATTTTGATGTAAAATTAATGGTAAACCTAATGCAATGCTATTGCAAACTTTCCAGACAGTTTTCACAGATCCCTTTGGCAAACAGCCTTATTTCATCAATCCTGAAATTTGTCTGTATGTTTTCAGGAAATGAAATATCTTCTCTGCACGTGGTCTGTTTGCATATTTTGCAATAAAAATGCAGATGCCAGTCTTTGTGTGTTTTTTCGTCACAATCATCATGGCAGAGCTTGTATTTTGTAGTTGTATTTTCCTGTATGCTGTGAACGATTCCTTTTTCTTCAAAAGTTTTTAAGGTTCTGTAAATGGTAGTCCTGTCAGCATTTTTAAAATGATATTCAATCTCGGAAAGGGAAAGTGCGGTTTCCTGGCTGCTTAAAAAATCATAAACCAGAATCCTCATGCTGGTGGGCTTGGTATTTTTATCTGTAAGTTTTGTTTCTATGTCTTTTCTCATTTCTTAATAATTTTAAAGATGCATTTCCTGTTCTTCATATCCTTCTTCTTCTATCTGAAATGTGGTATGGCTGATTTTAAAATTCTCTGTTGTCACCTCTGTTAATCTCTTCAGTAAGCTATTATGCCCGGTTACTTTATCTCTTACAACATGGGCGCTCATGGCATTCACTCCTGAGGTAAGCGACCATACATGAAGGTCATGAATATTTTTCACCCCTTCCGTTTCTTCAAGGGTTTTCCGTAATTCATGAATATTTACGTCATTTGGTGTGCCTTCCAGCAATACATTGACAGCTTCTTTCAGCAGTCGC
This sequence comes from Chryseobacterium indologenes, assembly GCA_002439165.1. Taxonomy (GTDB): domain Bacteria; phylum Bacteroidota; class Bacteroidia; order Flavobacteriales; family Weeksellaceae; genus Chryseobacterium; species Chryseobacterium indologenes_E. The sequence goes on along the minus strand of DJTE01000044.1, from coordinate 27,583 downwards.
CATGTTCTTGGAAATATCAGGAGCCCGATTGCCGCAGAAATCAGCGGATCGGCATAATACCATCCTGTTGTAAGCATGATAACGCCTGCAATCATTACACCAATGGAAGTAAGCATATCTGAAAGTACTTCAAAATAAGCTCCTTTCATATTCAGGCTCCCTTCGGAATCTTTTCTCAGGATCATCATTCCGATGATATTTACAACCAGTCCTATACCCGCTACGAACAGCATGGAGCCGCTCTGCACTTCCGGTGGATTCTGAAAACGCTGATAAGCCTCATACAGTACATAGACTGAGATTCCCAAAAGCACCACAGCATTGATTACCGCAGCCAATATCTCCGTACGGTAATATCCGAATGTTTTACCTGCATCTGCTCTCTTTTCCCCGATTTTTATAGCGATGAAAGCGAGAAGCAATCCTACAACATCCGTCAGCATGTGAGCTGCATCAGCAAGAAGCGCAAGGCTTTGGGTGATGAATCCCCCGATAACCTCAGCAATCATATAGGTTCCGCTCAGCCACAGTACAATCAGCAGGTTTTTTTTGTGCCTGCCCGCAGGTGAAGTGATCTGTGTTTTGGTTTCATTCATATTCTCTGAAATTTTGCGGGGTTACATTTCGTAATATAAGGGATTTTCTTTTTTTCCCGGAACATTCTGCTCTCCTATCATCTGTCTGATATTGATCTCTATGGTCTGTGCCAGGGAGGTTACGGGAGTATCCACAGGTCTGTTTTCAAAAGGGTCCTGCATCATAATCGACGTTTTTTCAATGGCAATAAATACCAAAGGGATCAGAAAAGTAATGACAATCTCTACGGCAAGCTGGGAATCATCAAGCCCGAACGGGAGCACTGCGGCAAAAACATAGATCAGGGTATGGAGTAAAAGGCTGTATGCTCTAGGGAAGACCGTATTTTTAAGTCTTTCGCATTTCCCCATACTGTCGCAAAGCCTTGTAACCATATCGTTCAGCTGCATCTGCTGAAAATCTGTCAGTTCTCCGGACAAAGCCATTTCTCTGATCTGCCTGGAGTGTTCGTCTAAAAGTGCATTGGGAATATTCATTGCTTTTATCTGATGTTCCGACAAATAGTTTTCAACTTTATCTGAAAAAGGAAGTTTTCTCAGGGACTCGCCGAGTGCATAGGTCCAGATCATCTGTCTTTCTGCGAATGCTTTAACGGTCTTTCCATCTTCCGGGGAGAATTGTTTTATCAGCCTGATAAAAGTCCGGGAATCATTCACGATTGCTCCCCATACGGTTCTGGCCTCCCACCATCTTTCATAGGACTGAGACGTACGGAATGCCAGCAGCAGAGATACCGCTGTTCCCAGCAAAGCAGGAATATTCAGGGGAAGTGAGATCTTCCGAAACCTCGGCAGCAGATCCAGCAATCCTATTGACACAGCAAATATGGCCATGAATACGATCTGGGATCTTATTTCACGGATGAAATACCAGACGGATATTTTTTTATTTAAAAGCATAACTGAGTGGTGTTTTTACAATATTTACTGCTCCTGCTTTTGTCCGTTTTCTTAATCAGCTACAATTTAGGCATAAAAAACAGGATTTTCCTGGTTATCATTTTAAAACAGCATCATTTCCTAATGTTCGTGACCTCCGGAATTGGAAAGTTTTGCATTGATGAAAAAGGCACCTTTTACCACTATTTGTACATCAGCAGGAATATCGGTAACCGGAGTGATTGCTGTATATCCCATATCTGAAGTTCCTTTTACCACTTCTACTTTTTCAAAATTGGTATTTTTAGCTTTCTGTTCAGCGTGCTGTCCGGCTTCTGATTCATTTTTATGGGCATGATCCGTTTCTCCTTCGTCATGTCCGTGTCCGTGGTCGTCATGTGCGCTTTCCTCTGCGTGCTCTTTCGCTATTTTGTCTGTCTTTATAAAGATATAATACTTTCCGTCTGCTTCTACAATGGCTTCATCCGGAACAGCGGGGGTTGTATTTTTGTCAAGACTTACAATTCCGGTAATGTTCATTCCGTCAATAAGACCAGATTTGTTACCTGTCACCGTTGCATGTACGGAAACGGTTTTACTTTCGTTTTCAAAAGAGGAACCTACGCTGTAAATTTTTGCATCGTACTCGGTTTCCGGATTATTGGTCAGTTTGAAATGGACGATCTGCCCGATTTTCATTTTAGGAAGATCTCTTTCAAAGACCTGAAGATCGAGATGAATGGAATTATTATCAATGATCTCGGCTACCGGGGATGAAACATCTACGTAACTTCCAATCTGGGCTGCGATACTGCTGACGGTTCCGCTGATCGGAGCTGTAATAACCAGACCGGATCTCATGTTTCCGTTGCTTACTTTTCCGGGACTTATTCCCATCATCTGTAACTGCCGCAAAAGGGACGCTTTTCTGGTTCTGAGTGTTCTGAGTTCAGCATCAGCGCTCTGAAGATTCTTTTTTGCTCCGGCATCGTTATCGAAAAGTTCTCTCTGCCTTCTGTATTCCTGTTCCGCATAGGTAATCCTGCTGTTGGTCGTCAGATAATCTTCCTGCAACCGGATAAATTCCGGATTGGCAATGGTTGCGATTACCTGGCCTTTTGCCACAATGCTTCCTACCTGGACGTTCAGGGTTTTGATGACTCCACCGTACAGGGAGGTTATCGTTGCTTTGTTGTTGTTGGGAACTCTTAAAATACCGTTGGCTTTAATGGTGGCTGTTAACTCCTTCATTTCAACGGTTCCTAAGGTGATTCCGACTGATCTTATCTGCTCTTCTGTGAGAGTAGCGATGGTTTCAGAGCCTTCTTCATGCTTTTCTTCTTTCTGTTCTGTTTTAGCTTCAGACTTTTCTGCCTGCGTTTCTTTTTTTCCGCAACCGGCTACCAGAATAGCAATGATGGTAAGATATATGATATTGTGTTTTATTTTCATGTTATTTATTAATGATTGAATTAATGGTAACAACAGATTGATTGACCTGCTGGATGGATTCTAAATATTTAAGCTGGATATTGGTGGCTGTCTGCAGGGCAAAAAGATATTCCACATAAGATATTTCTCCTGTTTTATAGCCCAGCTGGGCTGCTTTTACGATTTTCTCCGCATTCGGAACGGCCTGCCGGGTATAATATTCATACTGCTGAATATCCTGCCGGTACTGGCTGAATGCATTCTCCAACTGTGCCGAAAGCTGCTGTTTCAGCATACGGGCATTGGTTTCTGCCGCCTGTTTTTCATATTCCAGAGATTTCATCCTTGCTTTTGTTGCTCCAAAGGTTAGGGGAATGGCCACTCCTACTGAAAATGAATTGAAACGGTCTCCTGCATTATAGAATTTTTCCTGTCCGTTTTTGGTATGAAACCCGATCAGTGACTGGCTGGTCAATCCGAGACTGAATTCCGGAAGTCCCTGTGCTTTTTCAACATTCTTATTTTTCTCGGCTATTTCCATTTCATGGTAAAAGGCTTTTAGTGCCGGATTATTGGCCACAGCAGTACTATCGAGAATATTTTCCGCTTTTAAAGGCTCGTAACGGTTTGTGAAAGGGACTTCAAAGTCATCCGGAGTATTCAGCAGGGTCTTTAAATTTTTATAGGCATTGTTCAGGTAGACTTCGTTCTGCTTCAGCAGCAGGTTGATTTCGCCTTTTTGAGTTTCTGCGGTGTTAATTTCAATCCTCTTGATATCTCCGGCTTTGAACCTTACAGTAGCAATCCTGATAAAGTCCTGGTAAAGACTGTCCAGGTTTTTCAGTTTTGACTGGTTGTACTGAAGGTATTCTATCTGGTAATAATAGGTACGGACCTGTTTCACCAGTTCATTGGCTGAAACTTCCCTGTCGATCTGACGGCTTTTGATATTTTCATTAATCAGTTCTCTTCTTGCTTTAAAAAGCGTTGGAAAAGGAATGCTCTGCGAAATGGAGAACGACTGGTCGAATTTCGGACTGTTGTATTGTCCCAGCTGTGCTTCAAAATTCAGCTTGGGAAGTTCTTTTGCCGTTCCTCTCAGGGCTTCCGCAGATTGCACACTGAGGGCTTTTGATTTTAAAGTCAGGTTATTCTCTGTTGCTATTTCTACGGCCTGCTCAACCGAGATCCGGCGGGTCTGTGCATTAAAAAACTGCCCGGTCATCAGAAGTCCAAACACGATCACCGTTACGGAAGGTTTTATTTTAAAATTTCTTTTTGAAACTTTTGTATTAAAAATAATATAAAGCATTGGTAAAACGAATAAAGTAAGGAAGGTTGCGGTTACCAGCCCTCCAATCACTACGGTTGCCAGAGGTTTCTGTACTTCTGCTCCGGCTCCTGTGGAAATCGCCATCGGCAGGAATCCCAGTGAAGCAACGGTTGCGGTCATCAAAACAGGTCTGAGCCTGGTTCTGGTACCTTTATATACTCTTTTCATCACATGGGTTTCGCCTTCTTTCTCCAGCTGATTGAATGTTCCGATCAGGACAATTCCGTTAAGCACGGCTACTCCGAAAAGGGCAATAAATCCGATCCCGGCGCTGATACTGAACGGCATATCTCTTAACAACAATGCGAACACTCCTCCAATAGCACTCATTGGAATGGCTGTAAAGATCAGGGCTGCCTGTTTGAATGAATGGAAGGTAAAGTACAGCAGCATAAAGATCAGGAACAGGGAAACCGGAACGGCAATCATCAGACGTTTACTGGCTTCCTGAAGGTTTTCAAACTGACCGCCATAGGTAAAGTAATATCCTGAAGGCAGTTTAACTTCTTTATCCAGTTTTGCCTGAATATCTTTTACCACACTCTGCACATCCCGGTCTTTTACATTAAAACCGATTACAATTCTTCTTTTTCCTTCTTCACGGCTGATCTGTGCAGGTCCCAGTTTGTAACTGATGTTAGCGACCTGAGATAATGGGATCTGTGCTCCCGAACCGGCAGAGATCATGAGGTTGTTTACATCATCAATATTGGTTCTGTGAAGGCTGTCGAGACGGACTACGAGATCAAAGCGCCTTTCATTTTCAAAAACCTGTCCTGCTGCTTTTCCCGCAAATGCTGTGCTTACGGCATTGTTTACATCCTCAATATTCAGTCCGTAATTGGCCATCCGCGTTCTGTCGTATACCACATTGATCTGCGGAAGTCCGCTTACTCTTTCGATCTGTGGGGCCGTAGCTCCTTCAACGGTCTGAATAATCTTTCCTACTTTATCTGCATAAATTGCAAGGGAATCCAGGTTTTCACCGAAAATTTTAACGGCAACATCCTGTCTGATCCCCGTCATCAGCTCGTTGAAACGCATCTGGATCGGCTGGTTCTTTTCAAAGAAAACGCCCGGAATATTTTCCAGCTTTTCACTGATCTCATCTCCCAGTTCTTCGTAAGATTTTTTTGATTTCCATTCGCTCTTTGGCTTTAAAACGATAATCATATCGGTAGCTTCGGGAGGCATGGGATCGGTAGGAACTTCGGCAGAGCCGGTTTTCCCGACTACCATTTTCACCTCATCAAACTGTTTAATGATCCGTGAAGCCTGCATAGAAGTCTCTATACTCTGGCTCAGTGAACTTCCCTGCGGAAGAATACAGTGGAAAGCATAGTCTCCTTCCTGCAGCTGGGGAATAAATTCTCCCCCCATATTTTTGAAAATAAAAACGGTAATGACGAATATGAAAACAGTCGCTGAAACGACGATATATTTTATTTTGACCGTCTTATGCAGTAATGGCTGATAGATCTTCTGCAGATAATTCATCATTTTATCTGAAAAGGTTTCTTTATGGGATATATTTTTAGATAAGAACAGGGCGCTCATCATCGGAATATAGGTCAGTGAAAGGATCAGTGCTCCTAAAATGGCAAATCCGACTGTTTTAGCCATCGGCGTAAACATTTTTCCTTCAACTCCTACTAAGGTAAGAATCGGAATGTAAACGATGAGGATAATAATCTCTCCAAATGCGGCACTGTTCCGGATCTTGGATGCGGAAAGGAAAACTTCTTCATCCATTTCACTCTGGGTAAGCCTTCCTACGGATTTCCGGATACCCAGATGATGAAGCGTGGCTTCCACAATAATGACGGCCCCGTCTACAATGAGACCGAAATCTATGGCTCCGAGGCTCATTAAATTGGCACTTACCCCAAATACATTCATCATTCCCAATGCAAAAAGCAATGACAGCGGAATGGCTGAAGCTACAATCAGTCCGGCTCTGAAATTCCCCAGAAAGACAACCAGGACGAAGATAACGATCAGGGCTCCTTCTATCAGGTTTTTTTCTACGGTGCTGATGGCTCTTCCTACCAGGTCTGTTCTGTCCAGAAACGGTTCTATCACCACATCATCGGGAAGGGATTTCTGAATGGTAGGAATTTTTGCTTTGATGTTACTTACGACTTCGTTGCTGTTGGCACCTTTCAGCATCATTACAACACCACCCACGGCATCTACTTTTCCGTCATAGGTTAATGCTCCATAACGAACCGCACTACCAAGCCGTACGTCTGCAACGTCTTTGATAAAGATCGGAACGCTTCCTGTTTCATTTTTTACGGCAATGCTTTTAATATCGTCCAGTGAAGTTACAAAACCGATTCCCCGGATGAAATAGGCATTAGGTTTTTTATCAATATAAGCTCCACCTGTATTCTGGTTATTTTTTTCCAGTGCGGTAAAGATATCGGTAATACTTACTCCCATTGCTTTCAGGCGGTCCGGATTTACGGCTACTTCATATTGTTTTAATTCTCCTCCAAAGCTGTTTACTTCTGCCACTCCCGGAGTTCCGTTCAGCTGTCTGCGAACGATCCAGTCCTGCATGGTACGGAGTTCTCTGGCATCGTATTTTTTCTCGCTTCCTTTTTTCGGGTGGAGGATATACTGATAGACCTCTCCCAGTCCTGTACTTACGGGGGCCAGTTCCGGGGTTCCTACTCCTTTGGGAATTTCTTCGGCGGCCTGCTTCAGACGTTCGTTCACCAGCTGTCTGGCAAAGTAAACGTCTACATTTTCCTTGAAAACAACAGTAATTACGGAAAGTCCGAACCTTGAGATACTTCTTGTTTCTTCTATATCCGGAACATTGGCAATACTCTGCTCAATCGGAAAGGTAACCAGCTGCTCCACTTCCTGTCCTGCCAGTGTAGGACATACTGTGATAATCTGCACCTGATTGTTGGTAATATCAGGTACGGCATCTATGGGAAGCCTGGTAGCGCTCCATACTCCCCAGATAATCAGCAGCAGGGTCATGATGCCAACAACGACCTTGTTTTTGATGCTGAATTTTATGATTTTATCTAACACAATGTATTTTAATTTTTATGGATAAATAACTGTACAGGAATGGTATTCCGGCACAAATATATCATGAAGGTCTCTGCAATGAAATTGCAAAGTTCATGTACTCAAGAAGATCTCTTCCTGATTATCAGTAAAAATTAAATCTTGGGAGGCTGCCAGATGTGGTCATACACCTGGTAAGCGAAGTTGTTTTTCTGAAAAAGAATTTTCTTTGAGAAATAAGCCGGGATATGATCCGGAATTTTCAGCAGGGAATACATTTTGAAAGCAGATACCGTAATCTGACAGCAGCTGCATGTACAGAGCGGAGAACAAATATCTCCTTTGTCTTTGGAGTGAGACTCTTCCATATTAAAGGCAAGTTTCACATTCTCTGAACCGGAAGGCAGGTGCACATCTTCACATGGCATGAGTGATAATGCCATGAAATAGAATGCTAATATCCATCTGAACAGGTTCATATCATACAAAGGTAAACATTTTTTATGAATGAGGTTTTTAAATTTGAATGTAGTCAAAATAGCTGTCAATAAAAATAATCAACTGCTTTTATTAAAAATATATCAAGAACTGTTCCGTATTTTATCAGTAAAAGCAATAGTTTTGTAACGGTACAGTCTGTGTCTGTTTCTAAAGAAAGTCTCTTTTTTTTAAATTGACCGGACAGAAATATCTCAACTCAATGCAAAACAATAACCTTATGAAAATCGGAGATCTGAAAATATTACTTGAAGTTCTTCTTTCGAAACTGGGCAGCATGGATAACAGCCGGCCTGTCTTTTCGGATCAGGATTTATACTGGAATATTACTGATGAAGAATTATACGATCCTTATAAAAAACCTGTTGATCTCACTATGGGCAGCCTTACAGATGACTGGGAATTTTTACAGAAAGTAATGAGTGGAGAAAGAGATATGATAGATTATGATCTTTGTAAGCTGGCCGCAATAATGAGACATTTGGGAAGTAAGGAAATTATTGCAAGAGAATCTTCAAATTGATTAATTACAATTTTAATAAAAAAAGCCACCGCACTAAGCGATGGCTAAAAAAATCAAATCTAATTATTACAGGTTCGGATTGTTCTCTATTTCCTTCTGCGGAATACTGAACAGATAATATCTGCTGTTGGGGACAAAAGAGCTCTGGTCCGGGAGATTCAGGACTGAGTGCCCTCTTCCGTTGACTGTTTTTACTGTTCCGTCCGGAGTGGTGATCTGGACTTTAACCGGTTTTCCTTCGTTATCCACAAATGCTTTTCTTTCTACCGTTCCCTGGGTACGGATTATATCTGAAAGGGAGAATCCTTCCCCGAATAATTCTTTTCTTCTTTCGGTGAGAATGGCTTTCACGACTTCATTCTGGGCCGGTGATCCGCTGTAAGGATTGGCATGTCTTGCCGATTTCAGCTGATTCAAAGCTGCTACTGCATTGGTGATATTTCCGGCTCTGGCTTCTCCTTCCGCCTCAATCAGATACATTTCTGCGGCTCTCATCAGTACAATATCCGCAATGAGATTGGCTTTAAATTTAAATTTGGCATATCTCAGCAGCCCTTCTCTTCCCGGAAGGCCGTCCCAGGAAAACAACTGGGCTCTTATGTCATTGGCATCAAAAAGATCTTTAAAATAAGGATCCGCCATAAAGCTGTAATAATAGCTTCCTGAAGAAGATACATCCAGATAATGGAACGCATAACTGGCATCCGACTGTTCCTGGTTTTGTCCGTGCCCCCAGATCCATTCTCCATTGCTGATATCATTGAATCCTTCTTTGTACTTTTCAGGAGTCATCAGAGGGAAGCCGTTTCTTGCCGTTCTTGCCGCTTCAGCTGCTTTGCTCCATTCCCCGGTATTCAGGTAAGTTCTTGCCAGAAGACCATTGACTACCGACCGGTCGATTTTATCTTTATTATTTCTGGTATAATTTTTCAGCAGGTTATCTGCCTCCGTCAGGTCACTTTTGATTAAAGTATAGATCTCTTCAAGACTTGCTCTTTTCTTCGGAACAGAATTAATTGTTGAAGGTTCCGTATAGACCGGAGCTGTTAAAGCCGATTTATCTTTGAGATAACTGAACTGGTAAAAGCTGGCCAGATTGAGATAACAGAAGGCACGAAGTGCTTTAGCCTGACCTTTCACCTGGTCTTTTTTGGCCTGGCTTCCTTCCGTTCCGTCAATACGGGCGATCACATTATTCATATTGTTGATCGTGGAATACAGCATTGTCCAGATAAACTGCGGGCGGCCTGCCGTGCTGTTCACCATTTCAGCAAAAGCATAGGCCGTAGGAAACCCGTATTTATTGGTCAGTACAGCTACATCACTTCCCATTGCATCACTTGTTCTGAGTACCGTTGAGTACCCGATGTTCGCATAAGTTGTTCCGTCGTCATTGAATTTAGCCCAGGTTCCGTTAATTACGGTTTCTGCACTTTCGGCGGTTTTAAAAACTTCTTCACCACTGGCCTGATCCGTAGGAGCTGTTTCCAGTTCATTTTCGCAGCTGGTAAGAGACCATATAGCGATAAGGGCAAAAGATAAATATTTTAATTTTTTCATTGTTTCAATTTTAAGGGTTAAAGCGTTGCCTGAAGTCCGAAAGTTACCGTTCTCATGGCCGGATACCTGAAATAAGTGGTTCCGTCCAATGCCTGTTCAGGATCCAGTCCTTTATGCTTGTAGAATGTCAGCAGGTTTTCTGCCTGAATGTAAATCCTGAATTTCTTCAGTCCCAGTTTTTCAAAATAATCTGAAGGAAGTGTATAGCCCAGATTTACGTTTTTAAGTCTTGCATATGATCCGGAGTACAGGAATCTGGACGAGCTTGAATTCCAGTTATTTGTTGTGGTGCTTAGAGAAGGTACGTCCGTATAAGGGTTATCCGGAGTCCACCTGTTCAGCATTTCGGCGCTCCAAGCCCGTCCGCCGGCACTTCCGTTGCTCATCAGGGATGTATAATCCGTATCCAGGATTTTTCCTCCTAAGCTGAAAGAAAGCAGGGCAGAAAAATCAAAGTTCTTATAAGCAATACTGGTGGTAATTCCCCCCGTTAATTTTGGCAATGCAGATCCCTGTGGGGTTTTGGTTGCTTTTCCGTATTCCGAAGTCGTTCCGTCTATTGTATTTCCGTTTTCATCCTGATAAATATATCTCCATAAAGGTTTTCCGGTAGCCGGATCTACCCCTTTCCATTCCTGGATAAAGAAATCATAGATAGACCCACCCTCCTGCATGCGTTTTGTTCCGCTGATGACGGTTCCTTTAGGAAGTTTAAGGATCTTATTCTTCAGGGTACTCAGATTTACATCTACATTCCATTCAAAATCATCATTTTTGATGGGGGTTGTGAAAAGTGAAAATTCAAATCCGGTATTCTGTATCGTTCCGATATTAGCCGGAAAATCACTGATCCCCAGTGAAGGAGCTGTCGGCATATTGAATAAAAGGTCCTGGCTCTTCCGTTTAAAATATTCTATATTTCCTTTGATCCTGTTGTTGAGGATGGCAAATTCAAGTCCTGCATTGAAATTAAGATTGGTTTCCCATTTTACGTCATTGGTTGCTGTTTTATTCAATACGGTTCCCGGTTCGCCGAGGTTATTGTAAAATTTATATAATTCCTGATAGGCATACAGTGTGCCCAGTTTATCATTTCCCTGGCCTCCGTAACTTGCCCGTAAAGTCAGCTGGTTAAAGAAGTTCAGATCTTTAATAAAGTCTTCGTTGGAAGCTTTCCATGAAGCTCCTACCGACCAGAATTTCCCCCATCTGTTATCTCCGTAAAAACGGGATGAACCGTCTGTTCTTGCTGATGCTGAAAGAAAATAGGTATTTTTAAAATCATATTCAGCCTTTCCCAGGAAACTTAACAGCGTCAGTTTATCACTCTTTCCTGTAAAACTTCCCAACAAAGCTGCTGCACCCGGCTCATAGTAATATGGGAGAGAAAACTGGCTTCTGGACCCGGAAATCGTCTGGTAATCATATTTATAAAACTCCTGTCCTGCCAGGATATTGATATGATGCTGTCCGAATTTTTTATCATACGTCAGGATATTACTTGTGGTATAGGAGAATGTTCTGGAATTGGAACGGCTCACCGAACCTCCGGTTTCGGTCCCCTGTCCCAGGATCGGATTGGTGTAATAATGTCCGTTATAGTTCACCAGGTCTGCGGAGAAGCTTGATTTAAATTTCAGCTCAGGCAGGAAAGTGAAATCAAGGAACCCTTTTCCTGAAAAGTTATCTTCCCTGTTTTCATTTTTATCCAAAGGCAGTGTGGCTGCGAGGTTCTGGTTCTGAAGCGCATTACTCGGCCTGTATTTTCCAAAATCGAAAATCCTGTCTCCGGCTGCATTCAGTCTGTAACTTCCGTCCGGATTTCTTTCATAGTACGGATAAAAAGAAGGGACAGATCTTGCGGCCTGGATTACATTGCTCGCTTTGGAATCCGAAGAGGTAGGAGCCTGCTGAATACTGTTGGTATAGCTTAAATTCACCCCTACATTCAGCCATTTTTTTACTTCCGAATTGAGTTTTAAACGTGTGCTGTATTTCTTAAACCCGGATTCAATGGCAATTCCTTTATCATCCAGATACCCCAGTGAAAAGAAATAATTACTTTTATCACTTCCCCCGCTGACATCGAAATCAACCTGATTCCTGGAGGCCATTCTCTGAAGCACGTCTCTCCAGTCGTCATTCCACAAAGCTTTTGCTCCCGGAATAAGTTTACCGTCTGTTCCTACCGGATTCGGATATCCCGGCCCGTACGGATTGATTCCCAAAGAGGAAACCAGATTGTCCGAAGCCATCTGTGCAGCCTGCTGTAAAGAGATTTTATCAGATTTATACCCGTTTCTCAATGCCTCCCAGTACAACTGGAAATACTGATCTGTACTCACCTGTTCGTAATCCTTAACCGCTCTTCCGGAAAATCCCTGGCTGATATTGAAATTGATCTTTGCTTCTCCTTTTTTACCGGATTTGGTGGTAATGATGATGATTCCATTTGCACCCCTTGAACCATACAAAGCACTTGCCGTAGCATCTTTAAGTACACTGATGGATTCAATATCATTCGGACTGATAGAATTGATGTTTCCGTCAAAAGGAATTCCGTCTACCACAAAAAGCGGATCACTGGAAGCACTTACGGAACCGATTCCCCGTATTCTGATGGAAGCCGTGGAACCCGGTTGTCCTGAAGCACTTGCCGCCTGAATTCCCGGGACCTGTCCTTCCAGTGCCTTTGTAATATTGGTAACAGGTCTGTTGTTGATTTTATCACTGGAAATGGTAGCTACGGATCCTGTATAGCTGTTTCTTTTTGCCTTCCCATAAGCCACCACCACGACTTCATCAATTTCTTTTTCGCGGATCGTATCTTTTTTCAGTTTGGTTTCCTGCGCGTTTACACTGGCAATTCCCAGGAAAAATACAGCAACAGGAGGAATCCAGGCTTTAGAATTAATTAATTTTTTAGCAATCATAATCAATTTTGTTTATCATATATTAAAATTTTGCCCTTTGCAGAAAAGTCAGCAAAGGGCATCGATAAATACGATTAACCAAATGCTTATTTTTCCTTTAAAGGCTGAATGTAACACCTTGCACCGGGGCAGGTTGTTAAGATTTCACAGGGTCAGTTCCCTCCATCTTTCTTTATAAGCCGATCGAAATATGAGTGCAAATCTAAAAACAATTAGTCTACAAAACAAGTAGACTTATAAATTTTTAATGAAAATTTTTCAAAAATTAAGTTAATTTTTAATTAAAATACGCTACACCAAAGCATTACATCATTATCAATTATACAAACATGATAAATATCATTATGAATATCTCAATGAATAAAAAACTGAGATTAAGAAAGAAAACGCTTCATCAGCTGAACTAATCTTTCTAAATTTATAGAATGAAAATTTTAATTGTCAACGGACCCAATCTAAACCTGCTGGGCACAAGAGAACCGGAGATTTATGGAAATATCTCTATGGAAACCTGCTTTACAGAACTTAAAAATGAGTTCCCTGCTCATGAACTGGACTATTATCAGTCTAATACTGAAGGAGAAATTATCAACAGGCTGCAAAGAGATGATTTTGAAGCATTAATCATCAATCCGGGTGCCTACACACACTATTCTTATGCTATTGCAGACTGTTTAAAGAATATCAGGAAGCCGAAAACCGAAGTGCATATCAGCAATATATACAAACGTGAGGAATTCCGCCAGAAGTCTGTAACTGCGGCCAATTGTGATGCGGTTTTATCCGGATTCGGAATGGATGGATATCGGTTAGCTATCCTTAGTTTAAAATAATTCCGGATGTAATATTTCGCCCGCTGATTCTGCAGATAATGCGGATTTTTTTAGATTAAGTGCATAATGTTGGTGTACGCAAAGTCGCAAAAACATTTTTATACTGCATTAATAAGGCGCAATGATTTTATCTCCGATAAAATTGATACCGCCTATTTCATATAAACTTGCTGAAAATTTTTGATTTTCCTGCGCCTTAAAACAATATAATAATTTAAAGTCTTTTGCGTCTCTTGCGTTTTCCAACCCACTTATAATGTAAAAAGCCCCATCTGTGATGAGGCTCTGTATTTGTACAATATCTGATTAGTTAGATAGTCTGTTCTTGCAATTGAGGCCCTGAAGCAATCAGTTTTCTTCCTTCTTCAGTATCACAGTACTGCTCAAAGTTTTTGATATATCTTGCAGCAAGGTCTTTTGCTTTTGTTTCCCACTCGGAAGCATTGCTGTATGTTTCTCTAGGATCAAGGATACCTTCGGAAACATTTGGAAGCTGTGTAGGAATTTCAAGGTTCATGACCGGAACTCTTGTTTTAGGCGCATTATCAATAGATCCATCAATGATCGCATCAATAATTGCTCTTGTATCCTTTAAAGAGATTCTGTTTCCTGTTCCGTTCCATCCAGTGTTTACCAGATAAGCTTTTGCTCCGTGTTCTTTCATTTTTCCGATCAGTGTTTTAGAATACATGGTCGGGTGAAGGGTAAGGAATGCTTCTCCGAATGCAGGAGAGAAAGACGGCTGAGGTTCAGTAATTCCTCTTTCTGTTCCGGCTAACTTGGAAGTATATCCGCAAAGGAAGTGGTACTGTGCCTGGTTATCATCCAAGATGGAAACCGGAGGAAGTACTCCGAACGCATCTGCGGAAAGATAAACGATCTTTTTAGCATGTCCTGCTTTTGAAGGAAGAACAATTTTATTGATATGATAAATTGGATAAGATACTCTTGTATTTTCAGTGATAGATCCGTCTTTATAGTCAGCAACACCGTTGTTTATGACTACATTTTCCAATAGCGCATCTCTTTTGATTGCTCTGAAAATATCCGGTTCTTTTTCTTCGGAAAGATCGATTACTTTAGCATAGCAACCACCTTCGTAGTTGAATACTCCGTTGTGATCCCAGCCGTGTTCGTCGTCACCGATAAGATATCTTTTAGGGTCAGCAGATAAGGTGGTTTTACCTGTTCCTGAAAGGCCGAAGAAAAGAGCTACATCTCCTTCTTCACCAACGTTCGCGGAACAGTGCATAGAAGCCATTCCTTTTAAAGGAAGATAATAATTCATCATAGCAAACATACCTTTCTTCATTTCACCTCCGTACCAGGTACCTCCAATGATCTGAAGTTTTTCTGTAAGATTGAACATGATGAAGTTTTCTGAGTGTAATCCCTGAGCTTCCCAGTTCGGATTGGTTGTTTTGGAACCGTTGATAACAGTGAAATCAGGTTCTCCGAAGTTCTCAAGCTCGTAGTGGGAAGGACGGATGAACATATTCGTAACGAAATGGGCCTGCCACGCTACTTCAACGATGAACCTTACTTTCAGTCTTGTATCTGTATTGGTTCCGCAGAAAGCATCAACAACATAGATTTTCTTAGCTTCGGCAAGCTGGTTCAGCACTAATCCTTTACAAGAGTCAAAAATTTCCGCTGTTGTAGGAAGGTTTACTTTTCCGTCCCAGAAAATCGTATCTCTCGTAACATCATCCTGAACAATATATCTGTCTTTAGGTGAACGACCTGTGAAAATTCCTGTTTTTACTGATACTGCACCAGATTCCGTAAGCTCAGCTTTCTCAAAGCCCTGATTTTCAGGAGACACTTCAGCCTGGTATAATTCCTCGTAAGAAGGGTTATATACCACCTCGTAATTTCCTTTAATCCCTAATTTCTCTAAATCCTGGATGATTTTAGCGTGTTTCATTTTACTTATATTTTCTATTTCTTTATTGGGTTCAACAAAATTAATATTAATTATTTGTTAAAGGTGGTTTAAATATAATGATATAAGTCAGAATGACAAATAAAAAAACAGGATTATAACCTGTTGATTATTAATTTATTATTTCAGACCATTCAAAAACACGGGTAAAACCTTTTCCCCAAAAATAGTCCTTAAAGCCTTCAAATTTGGTGCTCATTACAAAATCTCCGCCCCATGCACCCAGACTTTTAACAAAAACCGGGCAATCGGTGAAAAATTTATCCTTAACTGTGGGAATTTCAATGAAATCTGAAATTTTCTGCTCATGCAGCATCATGATTTCAGAAAACACTTCCAATTCACTGCATAATAAAACTTTTTTTGTTAAATCCGAAAATTCTTCAATAAGTTCCGGAGACTTTATTTTTGATTTGTAAAGGTTAATCCCTTCCCGGCTGTCCTGCTTCTGATTTAAGTGGATAAAAATAAGCTCATTTTTGAATGAAGGGTTAAAATCTGCTTTTTCGTACCAGATTTGAGGTTTATTTTTAAAAAGTACTGCTGATCTTTCTTTGGCTACGGCAATATCATATCCGCTTCCGCCAAGACTGATGCTGTTTAGATGAAAAGGATCGATGCCGGACCATTCGGCGAGGTTATTCATTAAGGTTGAACTGCTTCCCAATCCGTAATCTGCCGGAAACTGAAGATTGGTCTTCAGATCATAGGAAGAATTTTTTTTGAACCGGGTCTCCGAAAGCTGCTGAACATTTTTCAGTGTTTTGAGGATAAATTCAGCGGCGGATGGCAGGTTAGTTTCAAGAATCTGCCAGTTTTTATAGCTGATAACTGCTTTCAGCCATAATTTATTCTGATGGTAGGCTTCCCAGATAATAAGGGAATTTCCATCATGCCTTTCTTTAAAAGAAAGCTCTTGTCCGAGCCGTGTTGGTACTGCTAAGACAAGAGCTCCGTCTATTGCGAAATATTCTGAAGTAAGCATAAGCTTTCCCGGTGAAAATATTTCGCCCATATTGTTTTTATTTAGATTGCTGAAGCCACTTCCACAGACGCATCAATTTTCTTGATCAGTCCCTGAAGGGTTTTTCCGGGACCAACTTCTACAAAATTGGAAGCCCCGTCTTTGATCATATTCTGAACGGACTGAGTCCATTTTACAGGTCCCGTAAGCTGAGCAATAAGATTCTGCTTGATCTCATCAGGATTGGTAATTGCCGTAGTGGTAATATTCTGGTAAACCGGAATAGTTGCTTTTCTGAATTTAGTTTTTTCGATAGCTGCTGCCAGTCTTTCCTGCGCCGGCTGCATCAAAGGTGAGTGGAACGCTCCGTTTACAGGAAGAAGAAGTGCTCTTTTTGCTCCTGCTTCTTTCAGTTTTGCACAGGCTTCTTCTACTGCCGGAGTTTCTCCTGAAATAACCAGCTGTCCCGGACAGTTGTAATTAGCAGGCACCACAATACCACTGATCTGCGCACAGATTTCTTCAACTTTAGCATCTTCAAGGCCTAAAATAGCAGCCATAGAGCTTGGATTGGCATCACAGGCTTCCTGCATTGCCTTAGCCCTTTCGGAAACCAGTTTAAGACCGTCGTCAAAAGAGAGAACTCCGTTGGCAACCAATGCTGAAAATTCTCCTAAGGAATGTCCTGCAACCATTTCAGCTCCAAGACCGTTTACTGCTTTCAAAGCAGCTACTGAATGTATAAATATAGAAGGCTGGGTAACCTCTGTTTTTTTAAGATCTCCATCTGTTCCGTTAAACATAATGGAAAGAATATCGAAACCTAAGATTTCATTGGCTGATTCCATCAGGTCTTTGATATCTTTTCTGGAATCATACAATTCTTTTCCCATTCCGACAAACTGAGAACCCTGCCCAGGAAATACAAGTGCTTTCATGTATTGAATTAAATATTATGCAAATATAAATATAATGTTAAAATAATTCTGTTAAAGAAACATAAATCATTTATGGTACCAATCTTATTACACGATAACCTGTATTTACATAAGCTCCGTTGGCTTTAGATTTTACAAACTCAAATTTGGTAGCCAGCTGGGTCTGTACTTTATTCATCTGCTTAAAGATCTCTCCTTTTCTGTTTTCTCTTGTCAGCATATCATTCACTACATCAAAACCTATGACAGCATATTTAGGAGGGGTTTTGCAGTATTTTGTTTTGTAGGCGGCAAGAATTTCCTTCTCAAAATTCCCATCGGTATTGATCTTTCTGTCCATCAGATATACAAGGCTTGCCTGGCTCAGTTCATCAACTTTCTTTTCGAAAACCGGAGAGTAATACATACTGAATGCTTTTACGCCCTGAACTTCTTTGGAAAGACCGATCATTTTAGCTGCAAACGCATCTCCTGCCATATCATTGTTACTTGCCAGAATAGCAATAACCGGAGCAGACTGCCCTGTCATCATATTCTGATCCAACTGGATGTCTGCCGGTGAATTTACAATGATGATATTCGGATTTTTAACGGCTTTCTCCAAACCGCCTTTAATGTAGTCTGCCATTTCTTTTTTGTTATCGGCCACTACGTATATTTTCTGATCTGAATAAACAGATTTTACTTCTTCTACGATCTTATCAGCATAAGTCTGGTCATTGGTTTCCACGATGATCAGGTTGCTGTAATTATATAATTCCGGTGAATTGGCAAATGGTGCCACAACAGGAATTTTCTGATTTTTGGTAAAGTTGAGTACATCAATCACATTGGATTTAAAGAACGGGCCAATAATCAGGTCGGTATTATCCGGGTTGATCTGCGTCATTGAGTTTTTGAATGATGCTTCATTTCCGGAATCCACAATTTTGATATCCAGTTTCTGCCCTCCTCTTGCATTTCTCTCAATAGCCAGTTTAGCACCGGTAAGGAAATCCACAGCCATTCCCCTGTACTGGGTTTCATTGGTACTGTACCCGAATGGAAGCATTAACACGACGCTTAGTGCATCTCCGTTTTTCTTTACGTAAGCGGGGTCCTGTTTTTTAATCTTTAAAACCATTCCTGCTTTCAGCCCGTGAGAAAGGTCGGGATTAAGCGCAATAAGCTCGTCAATTGAAATTCCGAACTTATTGACGATGGAGAAAACGGTATCTCCCTGCAGAACGGTATAGGTAACGTAATCATCACCTGCTGCGGCAACAGATCCGGCTGAAGATCTTTCGTTTCCTGAGTCTATTTTTGCTTTCGGATTTACCGCTTCAGAAGGGGTTTCCGTATTTGATTTTTTAATATTGATGGTTTCACCGGGTTTCAGACCTTTTGCCTCCAATCCCGGATTTATAGCAAAAAGTTCCTGCTGGCTGATACCAAACTGTTTTGAAATTCTGTAATAATTATCTTTGGCCTGAATGACATAAGTTCCCTGATCGGATGATCCCGTGGCCGCCGGCTTTTCAACGGATGTTTCGGCAGGCTTAGTGGCAGGCACAGTCTGCTGTCCGCCGCCATATTTTTTAATACTTTCAAGGGGCAGTACAATCTCATCACCGATCTTTGTGTGAGAATCCAGATCAGGATTCAGCTTCCGAAGGTCTGTTTCGGATATACGGTACTGTTTTGTAATTCCGTAGACGGTCTGTTTAGGCTGTAATACAATTTTACCTACCGGTTTTCCAAAATTGGGTGCAGGTTTTTCAACGAATGCAGGTTTGGATACAGGGGCAGTCTGTTTTTCAGCTTTCACCATAAGAACATCACCGATAGCCAGCTTTCCGTCTTTGTGTTTAGGATTCAACTTTAATAATTCCTCTACAGTTATCCCGTACTTTTTAGCAATATTGTAAGGATTATCTCCTTTGGCAACGGTGTGTGAATTCTGGGCAGAGACACCCAAAACCATACATAAACCGGACAGAATAAAAAACCTCTTTATCATATCAGATACTTATAATTTACAAAAATACTCCTTTAAAATTAAATGGCAACAATTATTAATTTGGATTCTTGAACCACCATTTCTTCCAAACAATTTTCAAGCCATGCATACCCATAATCTGAAAAGAATACGCTGAAATTACAGACTCTCTCCTGCCAGGTCTTCGATGGATGTACGTCTAAAAACAGGTTTTCCAGTCTTTCCAGCAGTTCCTTCTGTTTTATCTTTTCAGCATGAAGAAGTCTTTTTTTCATTCTTCTGAAAGATTTCAGCTGTCTCACTTCTTCTGCTTTCACCATATTTCCAAAAGATTTCTCCGTAGTTTCGGCAACAGCTTTCAATTCTGAGAATCCTTTTTCCAGAAGCATTTCTTTTTCTTCCAGCAATTTTAAAACATTACTATCCTCTAAAATTTTCTGCCTGGTAATATCGGTAAAGTTTCCGAAAAATTCTTCGATTTTAAGATTCAGCCGTTCAATTTTTCCTAATGTTTTTCCCTTGAGAAATAGCATTGAGTTTCTTGGAATCAAAACAGGAAATGGTATACTGACTGCTGAAAAGTAATCTTTGAGTTCAAGCCAGTACATGATTTCTGCATTTCCTCCGATATAGGCCAGATTGGGGAGCACTTTTTCCTGATAAACAGGGCGCATGAGAGCATTAGGGCTGAATTTTTCAGGACAGTTTTCCAGTTCAGCCAAGATTTCTTCCCGGGTAAACTGAATATCTGTATCTACGATTCTGTAAACTTTGCCGTCAAAATCTATTCTGTCTCTGGTTTCTGAAAGATAGAACAGGTTTATTTCCCTGGGATTAACCTGGACTTTGCCATATTTCTCTGTCAGATAGTCTACTTTTTCCTTTGAATTGCTGTAAAGGCTGAAATGAAGCAATTCTTCTTTAAAAATATCTCTGACCTGTGTTTTGAGCGCTCCGGAATCTCCGTCTATCATCAGCAGTCCGAATTCGGAAAAGAGACGGTTGACGAGGGTTTTAATTGCCTGGGTAAGCGTATTACCTGTTTTATAGGCTTCTTTCAACATCAGGATCAGTTCTGTTCCAAAAACAGAATCTTTGAATTCTTTCTCAAATTCTGAGATAAAAAAGGTATCGCTGATCTTTATCCGGCCTACCGCCCCTCCGTATTTTTCGTTGATCTCGTAGTAGTTATTCTCTGTTTTGAAATGATTGATCTCAGCAAAATCGTGGTCTTCCGAGGCCATCCAGTATACCGGAACAAAATTGAAGTCGGGGAAGTTTTCCTTCAGCCAGGTACAGGTTTTAATCGTCTGCAAAATCTTGTAGATAAAGAAAACGGGGCCTGAGAACAGGTTCAGCTGATGTCCTGTTGTGATGGTAAATGTATCGGGGAGTTTCAGGTTATCCAGATTTTCTCTCTGCCTGGAAGACAGGGATAGGTGTTCCATCTGCCTCATGAGCTCACCGGATAAAACATTCCTATGCTCCCGGGTAAAAGAATCTTTTTTAAGATGAATCTGATTTCTGAAATGTTCTAAAGAAAACGTATTTTCTTCAAATCCCTCAATTTTTTGGTTCAGAAAGTCTTTCACCAGCTGAGGGATACTGTCTATATCGTTAAAGGATATTTTATTGATTGTTTTCAACCTGTTTCGATTTTAGTTGAACAAATACCATACAATCCCGATATTCAGTCTGAAGTCATAAACCGGATAATGCGGGAATGCATAGGCTTTATTGTTGGAAATTACCGTTCCTATCTGCTGCCCCTCTAAATAAAAGAACATTTTTTTAACTTTCATATTGATATAAAGATCGGCAATGGGCTGTCCTCCGATTGAGAATGCATCGGCATTAGGAAGGATGTATTCGTTAAGGATCGGGAAATAGTCTCTCGATGCAAATTTGGAGAAATAATAGACTTTCACTCCGGCCTGAATTTCAGCTGCCTTTTTAAATGCCCGGGTCTGATAGAAAAAATTGGCTCTACCGATAAAACCCGGCATGGGAAGAAGGTCTTTATTCGTTAATGCATTCTGGAAATGAAGTCTTGTATTTAAATGAAATTTCTTAAAACTGAATGTGGCATCTCCTCCGATCTGGGAAATACTCAGTGAACTCTCACTCTGTTTTGGATTGGCACTGCTGTCAAAATAGGCATAGTTGTCTATTCTGAAATAATTGGCAAATAACTCGGTTTTGAACCATTTCAGGTTGATGCTCCCACCAATCTCAGTGACGGATTGATTTTTAGCATTTTCAAGATAATAATTGAACCCATTATAAGCGGAAGTATTCAGTAAATAGTTAAAAGACGGATAAGCACTCTGGAAGTTTACCCTGGCATTGACAAAATAATCTTTGATGGGTTCAAATTTAAGATTATTAGCTGTTCTGAGATAACTTCCGAACTGGCTTCCGTTTGAAAACTCCAGAAAGGATTTCAACTGGATTTTATCCCAAAGTTTTACCTGAAGATTTCCTACGGCTCCTATTCTGTTTTCCTTCAATTCTCCCGGCAGGGTTGTCCCGTTGACCGTAGCAAGATCTCTTACTCCAAATTTCAGCATCTGATAACGAACTCCTGCATCAAGTTTGAATTTTTCATTATCGAAAACAAGGCTTACCGTATTACTGAAATTATCTGAATATTTTTTTGTTGTCAGAGGAAAACCGCTGATCACCTGTGTAGCGGCATCGGTATACCAGTAAGATTCCAGCTGTCCCTGGTTATAATAATATTTATTTCCCTGGTGGAAAACGGTATGTCTTATACTGAAAGGAAATTTCTCTGCATTGAAAGGGGTAAACTGATGGCTGAGATAATATCTTCTGTAGGAGAACTGCGAGCTTGATGATGCCAGATTTACCTGGGCATTCTGTCTGTT
This sequence comes from Chryseobacterium indologenes, assembly GCA_002439165.1. Taxonomy (GTDB): domain Bacteria; phylum Bacteroidota; class Bacteroidia; order Flavobacteriales; family Weeksellaceae; genus Chryseobacterium; species Chryseobacterium indologenes_E. Next base: position 5,254 of record DJTE01000044.1, on the reverse strand, counting down.
TTTGTAGTTGCTGTCACCATTCTGAAATTTATCATCATCCTGGATTCCTCCACTTTCCTGATTATTGACATTCTGGTGAAGGTAATGGGCGAAGAGTTCATAGTTCCCGCTTTTGGAAACGTAATGTCCTGAGAAAATGGTATTGTTATTAGCCGCTAATGAATTCCTGTAAAATCCCTGAGAGCGCAGTCCCATATATTCAACTGCAAAATTGAATCTTTTACCGATATTCTGGGTATAGGTTGAATTGAGAGCGGCCCCGTTTTTCATAGCGGTATGGTAAATGAAAGATGCCGTTGGTGTTTTTACATCGTAGTATTTAACGTCATCAACTCCTAAGATCATATAGGATTTATTGGAAGGCAAAAGAGACAGGTTCTGTTCGGCATTCACTTCATATACAAGAGGATTGAATCCAGCTCCTATGTTGGCAGGCTGAACTTTTCCAAAATTGTCTCTGTTATTGTACTGTGAGAAGATGTGGGTCTTATCAAAGGTCATCACGGTATCAAATACTTTCTTTTCAGAAAACTGGGTCTGATACAGGTAATCGTTAATTGTAGGTTTAAAAATCTTCAGAGAGTCTTTTTTCCCTGTATCAATGACCAGGGTGTCTTCTGCTTTTTTAACCGGATTGGCTGGATCTGCTGTATTGACGATCTGAGCTTTTGTAAAACCGCTGAAGGCAACAAGTATAAGAAATAAGTATTTCATGTATCTATATATTATCACAAAATCATAAGATCTCCGAGACATGGCAGGGTGCTGATTTTGTAAAGCAAAAATAAGAAATAATGTCAAAATAATGGTCTATAAACATTTTCTTATCCTGAATCGTATAAAAGACTCTTATAAATGTTGATTCAAAAAGATGTAGAGCTGAATTGCATTATTTTGATGTACCATTTTAAATAAAAAAGGCAGGATAAAATGTTATCCTGCCTTCTATATGATTCATTTAATTTTTAAAATTAAATCTTACCATCCAACGTTCTGCTGAATATTCGGATTAGCAAATATTTCAGAATAAGGAATTGGTAAAGTCATTTTGTCTACATTAGGGAAAGTAGTATTCGGATAAGCAGCAGTTGCATCACTTGCAGCTCTGGTTACAATTTTACCGTTTCTCTTCAGGTCAGACAATCTTTTTCCTTCTAACGGGAATTCTCTGAATCTTTCTTCCAGAATTTTATCAATAGCATCGGTTGCACTTGTAAAGGCAGCATCATTGGTATACTGAACAGCATATCCTCCGGTAGGAACAGGAACAAGAGTATTAGTACCATTTCCGTTTCTTGCTTTACGAACTAATAGATAATCATTGTAAGCTCCTGGCAGATCACCACCTTTAGCTTTAGCTTCAGCTCTTAACAAAATGATCTCAGCAGTTCTAATCGCTTTAACATTGGCAATACCTCTGTTCTGAGTAGTTCCATAATATTTTTTGAAAACTGTATTACTATTTAAATATGCAGCTCTTCTTAAATCCGCAGCGTTATATTTTGGAAGTAAAGTAGTAGATGGCGACCAAAATGTTCCTAAAGAAGGTGAAGTATATAAACCTCCGATATTCACACTTGCAGCTCCAACAATGTTAATCTGCTGGAAAATCACCTCTGAACCGTCTACTGCACCATTCATAGTACCTGCACCAGCAATCGGGTCAGCCCAAACCGGAGCAACATTATTGACCATTGACGGCACCCCTGTAACGTTATCATATGTAACAGAAGCTCCTTTTAGCACTTTGGAACCAATCGCCAAATTAGCTGCAGTAATAGCATTAGGATAATCATTCATTTCCAGGTATACCTGTGCTTTCATTGCATTTAATGCATCTCTGCTAATATACTTGTTATTTGTATTACTTGGATTTAAAGCTAACGCCGCATTAAGATCAGCTAAAACATTCTGATAAGAAGTCTGCATATTATCTCTAGGTGGAGTACCATAAGTAATATCTTTTGCTGTCTTCATGTAAACACACCCTAATGCATTTGCACTATATTTTGGTGAGAAGTTCTCTAAAATCAGCATATGGTTAAAAGCTCTCATCCCCAAAGCTTCCGCCTTAATCTGGTTTTTTGATAAAACAGTAGAGTTCCAAGTGATTCCGTCATTATTAACAGTATCAATGTTATCTAAAACTTTATTTGCAGTAAATATAGTTCTGTAAGCACTATACCATAGTCCTTCAACATCTCCATCCTGTGATGTGAATGTTCTTCCCCATAAAAATACTCCACTACCATTATTCGTAGTAGCAATTTTAAGTTCGTCTGTCATTAGAGCCTGAATAAAACCTTCACTAGCCAATGGCATTGTCTGATAGGTATTATTAAGCAATTGTTGTAAGTTACGAATATCTGTTAATGTCTCAGGAGTTTCCGGAAGAGCGTCCGGATTAACATCCTCCAATAGATTAGTACAACTTACAGTTGTAAGTCCTAGCACAGAAGCTAAAAGTATTCTATTTATATAGTTTTTCATAATGATTTTAAGAATTAAAAAGTTATCGTAGTTCCTAATGAAATTACTCTTGGAGTAGGATATTCATATTGTGCAATATTATTATCATCATCCGGATCAAAGCCAGTCCATTTAGTCCAAGTATAAAGGTTCGTTCCTTCTGCAAAGATTGTAATACCACTAACTACACCACGTAACATGTCTTTAGGAAGATCATAACCTAATCTAACATTCTTCAGTCTGATAAACGATGCATTTTCTATGAATTTAGAGGAGAACTCCACTTTATATTCACCACCCTGTACATCCGTAATCTGTCCTGGAGTTGTCCAAACATCCAATTGGTTTACATTCTGATTCAGGTACCAGAAACTTGGGTTTTCCTGGAAGAATCTCTGATTATTAAATCTTGAGAAACCAGATTTCCACTGGAACTGAGAAGATAATGAGAATCCTTTATAGTTCAGGTCAAGACCAAATCCTCCCATATAAGGTGCATAGAAAGTACCCCATCCGGTTTTATTATTGATCGCATCATACACCTCTGTTGGATTTCCATTAACATCCTGATAGATCGGTGCTCCTGTCTGTGGGTTTACTCCTGTCCAGCCTACGATGAAGTGGCTACCTAAAGCTTCTCCAACTCTGATAATAGAAGTTCCCTGCTCAAACTGATTAACCTGACCTAAATCTGTAATTTTATTTTTATTATATGCAAAGTTTGCAAATAATGAAAGTTTGAAATCTTTGTTTCTGATAACATCTCCATGTAAGTCAACTTCCACCCCTTTATTGCTCATTTTACCTGCATTCCAGTTGTCAATTGCGCTAAATCCTGAAGTTGCGGAAAGGCTGTAAGTTACATATAAGTCTTTTGTCTGTCTGTCGTAAACATCTACGGATCCCCAAAGTCTGTTTTTAAACAATCCAAAATCTAAACCAAGGTTAACCTGTCTTTCTTTCTCCCATTTATAGTTTTCATTAAGAGGGCTTCCAACTGCCAAAGATCTTGATGTATCATATAGAGAACCATATGAATAGTATTGCAAATCATTGTAAGGGTATAGTGTAGTTGGATCACCGGTATTACCTGTCCAACCGATACTACCTCTTAACTTCAATTCGTTAAAAATACTATCGGACATGAAGTTTTCTTTATTAATTGCCCAAGCTGCCGATACCCCTCCGAAAGTACCTGCTTTTTCAGCTTTTGAGAACTGAGAGCTGGCTTCCCTTCTTATGTTGGCATCAAAGAAATATTTATTATCATAGTTATATGAAATAGATCCTAATGCAGCTAAAGTAGTAAATCTTGTAGATCCGCCGCTAAGAACAGGAATAAGGGTAGCTGAAGTAATAATAGAAGCAGGTGTATTAGCTGCAACATTATAACCAGTATATCCAAGACTCTCTCTGAATCTTCCAACATATTCTCCTAAGATATATGCAGAAAAATTGTGCACATCATTAAAGGTATTTTTGTAAGATAATCTGGCGTTCGAAGTAAGAGTAGTCCAGTTGGAAATTGATCTTGTTAAAGATCCGTTTCTACCTGGGTTCGTAGTAGAACCATAGTAAGTAGCAGGATTGTTGTAGGTAGTACTGTTATTTTGAGTAAAATCCACCCCACCCATTACTCTTGCAGTAAAGTGATCATCAAAATCATATTCACCAAATACACTCGAAATCAATTTCATTTGTTTTCTTCCTCTTGCACCTTCCATAGTCTGCTCAAGAGCTCTTGCACCGTAATTTAATGCATAAGACGCTGAACCAAACAAACCTTGGTTAACCGCATAAGACCCGTCCGGGTTATATGGTGTTAATACAGGAGCTGTGTTCACTGCAAAGAAAGGGTTATTGGTAAATACACCCGCTTCACCAGTGATATTGGCTGTTTTATTGAAACTCAATGATGAGTTAACACCAAATCTAAAATTCCTACCATTACCGGAATTAATCTTAGTATTCAATGTATATCTGTCTAAGCTGGAATTAAGTGCAATACCATCCTGGCTAAACTGTGCCAATGAAACATAATAGCTGGTATTATCACTACCACCTGAAACTGCGATATCATTTGAACTGGTTCTACCTGTTCTAAAGAATACTTTAGTCCAGTCTGTGTATAGCTCCGGCTTATCTGCATAATATGCTACATCACTATCATCAAAATTCCCCCATTTATGATTCCAGTCTAGCCATTGCTGAGCATTCATTAATTGGTATTTATATTTACCTTTCATTGCTATACCCGTTTGACCTGTATACTGAACTCGAAGAGCACCTTTTTTACCTGATTTAGTTTTCACCAAAATCACCCCGGCTCCACCGGCTGCTCCATACTGAGCTTTTGCGGCTGCATCTTTCAATACAGAAACCTCTTCAAAGTCATTTGGGTTCAGACCAGCGAACGCTGTTGAATTCAAAGGAACACCGTCCACAACATATAAAGGAGTAGTACCTCCATTGATTGATCCAGCACCTCTAATAATGATATTACCTCCGGTACCCGGCTGTCCGGATCCAACCATTACATCTACCCCTGCAATACGTCCTCCTAAATTCTGAACAAAGTTACCAACAGGCACATTATTCAATTCAGCAGCTTTTACTGTACCTACAGCAGTTGTTACAGCTTCTTTCTTTTTATTGCTATAACCAACCATTACTACTTCATCAATTTGAGTTGCTTTAGTAGCTAATGTATCATTCTTTTTTGTTTGCGCAAAAGCCACTGCTCCTAAGAAGAACACAGCCCCGGCACTTAATACACGTAGTTTAA
>DJTE01000040.1 GCA_002439165.1 Chryseobacterium indologenes | reverse complement strand
TTCAGCGAAACGAAACGGCAACGGTTACATCGGTGGAAACCAAAAGTGTTACAGAGCAACCACCTTTATTGTTCGATCTTACCGGATTGCAAAAAGAAGCCAACAAAAAGCTGAACCTTCCTGCGGAAGAAACGCTGAATATTGCCCAAAGCCTCTACGAAAAGAAGTTTATCACATACCCACGTACCGGAAGCAAATATATTCCCGAAGATGTTTGGGCTGAAGTACCCAACCTTGTAAGAGCTTTGCAGGACAGAGAAACTTGTAAGCAAGCTGTATCAAAAATGAAATGGGGACGTTTTAATAAACGTATTGTAAACGATTTGCGTGTTACCGACCACCACGGATTATTGATTACTGATAAAATCCCATCAGCTCTGAACGCAAAGGAAAATTCCGTTTATGATATGATTGCCTTTCGATTGCTCGAAGTCCTTTCACAAGCCTGCATCAAAGAGATAACCGATGTAAGTTTACAGGCATTGCATTATGATTTTACGGCAAAGGGTTGTAAGGTTATAGAAGCAGGTTGGCGTTCTATCAAAGGCAGTTTCTCCGATGATGATACCGAACCTGTACAGGATTTGCCCGAACTGAAAAAAGGCGATGAACTCAAAATCAAGGAAGCAACCGTTTTGGAAAAGAAAACGAAACCACCTGTATTATATACCGAAGCAGGGCTTTTGTCGGCTATGGAAAGTGCAGGCAAGGAAATTGAAAACGAAGACGAAAGGAAAGCCCTGCAAAATATAGGTATTGGCACTCCGGCTACAAGAGCCGCAATAATTGAAACCTTGTTTACCCGCAATTATATCCAACGGGAAAAGAAATCCTTAATCCCTACCGAAAAAGGATTGCAAGTATATGAATTGGTTAAAGAACGGAAAATTGCGGACGTGGCAATGACAGCCGAATGGGAACTCGCATTGCAGAAAATAGAAAACCACGAAACGGATGCAGGGGCATTTCAAAAAGAAATGGAAACTTATGCTTCGTCTATTACCGATGAATTGCTGCAAACTTCCATTGCTCAAAATAACCTACCACAACTCATTTGCCCGAAATGTAAAAGCCAGCAACTCATTATCCGTGATAAAATTGTGAAGTGTCCTGATGAGGCTTGTAATTGGGTTCAGTTCCGCAACGTGTGTGGCATACAAATAGGCATAGCTGATATTGAAAGCCTTGTCAATAAAAGGAAAACTTCACTTATCAAAGGGATGAAAAGCAAGGCAGGAAAGAAATTCGATGCGTATATCGTATTGAAAGAGGATTGTACAACCTCTTTTGAGTTTGAAAATCAAAAATCAAAAAGACGATGACCGATATTGCCATATCCCAAAAAGAAATTGCTCCGCTTATCCATACTATTAGAGGTAAGCAAGTTATTCTTGACACTGATTTAGCAATGCTCTATAAAGCAGAAACGAAAGCACTAAACAGGGTTGTAAAGAGAAATGAGAACCGCTTTCCCGAAACTTTTTGCTTTCAGCTTGCCGAACAAGAAGCAAAATCTTTGAAGTACCAATTTGGCACCTCAAACATCGGGCGAGGTGGTCGGCGTACGCTACCCTTTGCATTTTCGGAACAAGGAGTGGCAATGATGTCCGCATTATTGCGTAGCGATGTAGCCGTAAAGGTCAGTGTTGAGATTATGAATGCCTTTGTAGAAATGCGAAAAATGCTTATCAGCAATGCTTCGCTATTTCATCGTTTGGACCACATAGAACTGAAACAATTACAAGCCGACCAAAAATTTGAGGAGATTTTTAAAGCATTGGAAAGCGACAAGCTCCACAGCGAAAAAGGTATTTTCTACAACGGACAGATTTTCGATGCTTATACCTTTGTTTCCGACATTGTGCGAAGTGCTAAAACCTCCATTATCCTGCTGGATAATTATGTAGATGATACGGTATTGACTTTATTGGGTAAACGGAATAATAATGTAACCGCAACAATCTATACCAAAAGCATCAGCAATCAGCTACGGCTGGACTTACAACGGTATAACAGCCAATATCCGAATATAGAAGTTGAGGTCTTTTCCGATGCTCACGACCGATTTATGATAATTGACGATACAGAACTCTACCATATCGGAGCATCACTCAAAGACCTGGGCAAAAAATGGTTTGCCTTTTCGAGAATGGATATTGAAGTTGGCAGGATGCTTCAAATCTTAAAAAACTCATAGAACGAACCTCTGAATATTCAGAGGTTTTTTATTGCCCATTACGCCAAATCCTGCCTCTCAAAGCCAAACCCTGCCACTTCTGTAAAGGCTCTTATCTACTGCTATAATTTTAGGCTTCAAGTAAAATTCTAAAACAAATAATAGTATGGATGTACAGCAAAAAGACCTATCGTATTTCAGGTTGCGACTGCAAGAATTATTAAACACCAGCTTTCCCGAAAAGGCAAACGACCAAAAATTTATTGAGCAACGTTCTTCGTGGGCTGCCAATGCCTACGAAGGTGCTTTTCATTCGGGAAACGCTATTGAGCAATGCAACGAGATAGCCAACTACATTCTGTTTGAGGGCTTGCATTTCTCCAAATTCGATACCGTTTTTCAGGTGGTATGCAATGAGTTTGATACCATAATGGCAGATGAGGAACTGCGACCGTTCGCCCTGAAAATGTTCCCTGTTTGTGAGCCTGTTTTCTCCGGCTATCAACTAACCGATGATTTCGCTTATAGCACAGAGTACGACCTGCTCTATACCGAAATAACCGGAACCATTGCAATATGGATAGAGGAAAATGGGCTTCAGTAAAAAGCAACATCTCCAACAGAACATTGATGCCCTGCGAATTGCTTTTAAACTGGAAAAGGAGAAACGGCAAGCCACTGTAGGCGAAAGACTGTCAATGATGCGTTATAGCGGATTTGGCGGTCTTAAATTCGTACTTAATCCCATAGCGGACGATATAGACATCAATCATTGGAGAAAAACAGAACACGACCTTTTCCCAGTTACGCAGGAACTCCACCAGCTATTAAAAGAACATTCCGAAGATGATAAGCAATACCGCAGGTACGTGGATAGTATGAAAAGCTCTGTGCTGACAGCTTTTTACACACCGCCACAGGTCATAGATGCGATTTCTACAACCTTGCGTGAAAGAGGTCTGAACATTGATAAATTCCTCGAACCCTCCGCAGGTATCGGCTCATTCATTCAATCTTTTTCAGAAAACCAAAAAGCCAATGTTACCGCTTATGAAAAGGATTTGCTGACAGGAAAGATTTTAAAACAGCTTTATCCCGAAAGCAATATTCGTATAAGCGGTTTTGAAGAAATCCCCGAAAAGGAACAGAACAGCTATGATGTAATTGCCAGTAACATTCCCTTTGGCGATACTTCCGTTTTCGACCTTTCCTATTCCCGAAACAGGGATAGCGCAAAAGTACAGGCTGCCCGAAGCATACACAATTACTTTTTCCTGAAAGGTGCTGATATGCTCCGTGAGGGCGGTTTGCTGGCTTATATTACTTCACAGGGCATTCTGAATAGTCCTAAGAATGAACCCATACGCAGGGCGTTGATGCAGGATAATGATTTGGTTTCGGTTGTTCGCTTCCCCAACAACCTATTTACGGAATATGCAGGTACGGAAGTCGGAAGCGACCTGATTATCCTGCAAAGGAACACAGCAAAACAAGGTCTGACCGAAAGGGAAGATCTGTTTTGCCAAAGCAGGCAAACAGAATATAATACTCCGGGCAATGCGCTCTTTCAGGACAGCACAAGGATTGTGCATACCGACCGCAGATTAGATACCGACCCTTACGGGCAACCTGCACTCATCTATACGCATAAAGACGGTATTGAGGGAATTGCCAAAGACCTCAAACAAATGCTTTCCGAAGATTTTGGTAAGCACCTGAATTTGAATTTATACAAAGGCGAACAGAACGATGAGCCTGTAATACAAATTCCGATTGAACCAACGGTTACACCTCTGGTTATCGAACCTGTAACCATTCAACCGGAAATACAATCTTTATCAGTTCCTATAATCAATCGGGAAAGTCCGCAGGAATTAAAGCAACTAAGCATCTTCGACCTGTTTGAGAATGCGAACGAACCTGTAATAGTTACTGCTCCGCCCAAAAGAACGACACAAGTTAAAAGGCAAAGCACCAACAAAAGAAGAGGTGCAATAGGTCGCCAACCTGACCTGTTCAGTAGTGCGATGCCGCAACCTTATACGCCTCCTGTTACCAATAGAGCCACTAATGGAAATACGTCAGCCAACGGCAAAAAACAGGAAACTATCGGCGACCTGTTTTCACAAATAAACGGGAATGGCCAAGCTAATAAGCCAGCCGTTCCCAATACTATTCCCGAACCTGCTCCTTATAGTGGCGAACTGCAATCGTACCACCGTAACAATTGTCTTGTTGTGGATAATGGTTGGGTCGGTCATCTGCAAGATGTAGATATAGCAGACGGTACGGCAGTTTTCCACCCTTTGCAGTTACCGACCTTACAAAAAGCAAGAGCCGAAGCGTACATTGCTGTACGTGATGTTTACCAAGACCTTTACCATAAAGAGGCAAAGTTTCAGACCGAACACAAGGAAGAAAGGGAGAACCTTAACCGCCTTTACGATGCCTTTGTCAAAAGGTATGGAAACCTTAACAGTGCCGATAATATCAAGCTCATCAAAACGGATAGCTCCGGTAAGGAAATCCCTTATTTGGAGCGTATCGTTGGTGGCGTAACCCATAAGGCGGATATATTCAGCCGTCCGGTAAGTTTCTCCACCTTAACTATAGCAACGGACAATCCAGAAGAAGCGTTAGCGGCTTCGCTGAACAAATACGGAAGCGTGGATTTGGACTATATGTCCGAAATCAGCGGTATGACCGATGATGCTTTGAAAGAAGCCTTACACGGTCGTATTTACTACAATCCTTTACAAAAGGAATATGAAATAGCCGAACGCTGGATTGCAGGGAATGTAGTAGAGAAAGCTCAAGAAGTACGAACCTACATTGAAAACAACCCTGCTGATACCGAAGCCAAAGCAAGCCTTACCGTTTTGGAAGAAGCCCGACCAAGACGTATCGAATTTGAGGAACTTGATTTTAATTTGGGCGAACGCTGGATACCCACAGGTATTTATGCCCGATTTGCTTCACATCTTTTTGATACGGACGTACTCGTTCATTATTCTGAAAGCTCCGATGACTTTTCAGTAAAGTGCGACCGTAAGAATTTGCATATATGGGAGAAATACGCTGTCAAAGCTGAAAGCAGAACGTTTGACGGGATTGCCCTGCTCAAACACGCCCTTGTCAATACCACGCCTGATATTACCAAAAAGATTACGGTTGGCGACCAAGAGGTCAAAGTGCGGGATATGGAAGCCATACAAATGGCGAACACCAAGATTGATGAAATCCGTACCGCCTTTACCGAATGGCTCCACGCTCAAAACGATGAATTTAAAAGCAGGCTGACCGACCAATACAACGATACTTTTAACTGCTTTGTCCGACCAAACTATGACGGAACGCATCAGGACTTTCCGGGCTTAGACCGTAAGGCATTGGGCATTGAAGACCTGTATTCAAGCCAAAAGGACACCGTTTGGATGATAAAGCTGAACAAGGGTGCTATCTGCGACCACGAAGTAGGTGCTGGGAAAACGTTGGTAATGTGTACCGCAGCACAGGAAATGAAACGTTTGGGATTGGCACACAAACCGATGATTATCGGGCTGAAAAGCAATGTTCACGAAATTGCAGAAGCCTACCGCACCGCTTACCCACACGCCAAAATCCTGTTTCCGGGCAAGGAAGATTTTACGCCCCAAAAACGCCTGCGGATTTTCGGGGATATTAAAAACAACGATTGGGATTGTGTAATCCTCACACACGACCAATTCGGTATGATACCGCAGTCGTCCGAAATACGAAAGGAAATCCTCGAAATCGAATTGGATAGCGTAGAGCGAAACCTCGATGCACTGCAATCGCAAGGCAAGGAAGTTACCAGAGGGATGCTCGCCGGAGTAATCAAGCGGAAAGAAAACCTCGAAGTCAAACTTAAAACCCTGCAACACGATATTGAAAACCGCAAGGATGATGTAGTGGATTTTAAGATGATGGGTATTGACCATTTGTTCGTAGATGAAAGTCATCAGTTCAAAAACCTGATGTTCAATACAAGGCATACAAGAGTTGCCGGATTGGGCAATGTGGACGGTAGCCAAAAGGCATTGAACCTGCTCTTTGCTATCCGTACCATTCAGGAACGCACAAATGCCGATATGGGAGCAACTTTCCTTTCGGGAACAACTATCAGTAATTCGCTGACGGAATTGTACCTACTGTTCAAATACCTGCGACCACGGGCAATGGAAAAACAGGGTATTCACTCTTTTGATGCCTGGGCAGCCATTTATGCAAGAAAAACGACCGATTATGAATTTTCGGTTGCTAATAATATTGTGGCAAAAGAGCGTTTTCGCTACTTTATAAAAGTACCGGAACTGGCTCAATTCTATTCCGAAATTACAGATTACAGAACGGCAAAGGATATTGGTATTGACCGACCTAATAAGAACGAGGTATTGTATAACATACCGCCTACTCCCGACCAGGAAGATTTTATTAAAAAGCTAATGGAGTTTGCTAAAACAGGAAATGCAGAACTGTTGGGCAGACCTCCGTTAAGTCAAAGCGAAGAAAAAGCAAAGATGCTTATCGCTACGGACTATGCCCGTAAAATGTCGCTTGATATGCGTATGGTAAGCGGTGCGTATGATGACCACCCTGATAGCAAGGCTTCGCATTGTGCCGCAAACCTTGCCAAGTATTATAACCAATACAACGCACAGAAAGGAACGCAGTTCGTTTTTTCGGATTTAGGAACCTACAAGTCGGGCGAATGGAATGTGTACTCCGAAATCAAACGCAAGCTCGTGGAAGACCACGGCATCCCTGCACACGAAGTCCGTTTTATACAGGAAGCCAAAAATGATAAGCAGCGTAAGGAGCTTATCAAAGGAATGAACGAGGGTAAAATCCGTGTGCTGTTCGGTTCTACAAGTATGTTGGGTACAGGTGTGAATGCACAGAAAAGAGCAGTTGCCGTTCATCACCTGGACACACCGTGGAGACCAAGCGACCTTGCTCAAAGGGACGGTCGGGCAGTCCGAAAAGGCAATGAAATTGCCAAGTTCTTTGCAGAGAACAAGGTAGATGTGATTATCTATGCCGTAGAAAAATCATTAGATAGCTACAAGTTTAACCTGCTGTACAACAAACAGCTATTCATAGACCAATTAAAAAATAACAATCTCGGCAAACGAACCATTGACGAGGGTAGTATGGACGAAAAATCGGGAATGAACTTTTCGGAATATGTAGCTATCCTTTCGGGAAATACCGACCTGTTGGATAAAGCCAAATTAGAAAAACAGATTGCCGGATTAGAAAGCGAAAAACAGGCGTTTAACCGTTCAAAGTATAGTGCGAAGTACAAATTGGAAGACTATACGGCTGAACTTGATAAAGCCCTATCCCGCTTTGACCGTATGAGCCTTGATTGGAATAATCTGCAAGGGCGTATCCAAAAACGTTCGGACGGCACAATCGCAAATCCTGTACAATTGGACGGCTTACCGCCCAATGCGGATATTAAACAAATCGGTGCAAAGCTCAACCAGCTTGCGGACAAAGCCCGCACCGGAGGTCAGTACGAAGAAATAGGAAGCCTGTACGGTTTTACCTTATTGGTCAAAACCGAAATGTCTGAAAAAGAGGGCGTGGATATACGGGTAAACCGCTTTTTGGTACAGGGCGAGGGGAATATCAAATACACCTACAACAACGGTATCATCGCCAAAGATGAAAAGCTGGCTGTTATGAACTTCCTTAATGCACTGGAGAAGTTGCCCGGCTATATCGAACAGGAAAAAAAGAAAATTGCGGAAATACAAAAGGATTTACCTGTTCTTCAGGAAGTGGTAAACGGTTCGTGGTCTAAAGAAAACCGATTGAGTGAACTCAAAACGGAACTGGCTGCCGTTGAACGGAAGATACAGTTGTCTATTACTCCGGAAACGAAAGAAGAACCAGCGGAGCAGGTCGAGAAACAAAAGCAAACAGCAAACAATTCGGAGAATATTGTACGGACAAAAGGTATTCATTTGCCTCGTGGGGTCTTATAAGAATGTTTATTATATTTCATCCTCTTCGTCCATTTTTTTAAGCAGGCTTTCTCTTAGGCTGTCAAGGAATTTGGTACGGTTTATTTTTCGGGCTTTAAGTTCCATAAATGTATGATAGAAATCGCCCAAACTAATATTAAATGTACATTCAAATGTTTTGGCGATGGCTATTATATCTGCATTGCCAAATGCACCCTGCGAATGCAGTGCGTAAATCAATTCAGTTAATGCTGTTTTGCTCTCTTCCCAATTTAAAGAGAAACTGTTAGATGGTGTCTTCTGATTGTTATTATTCAGTTGGTCTTCAATATAAACTTGTATTAAATCGTTTGCCAGTATCTTGGCTGCTTTGTAATCGGCTATGGTAGAAAATCTATGGTCGGTTTCAAAATAAATGGTGTCTAAACTTAATTTTATATCATATTTACCCCTGATAAATAGCTTATCATCAATAAATGAGTTATTTGTTCGGTAGTATTTATAAAATTCAAGATTGTTGTCGAAATACCGTTTGAGCTTGTTCAATTCTTCATTGAGGTATTTCCTGATAGGCTTAGTTCCGTTAGGTTTTTTTGTTTCGATTTTATAGATGGCATTATAGTAAATGAGCTTTGCAACAATGACAGGTTTCTGATGTTTGAAAAAATGTATTTCCTCATCAATATTTTTAAAACCTCTATTTAAAACATATTCCTTTATTTTAGACAAGCTTTTAAGGATGATATCTATAATCGCTTCTATCCGTTCAATAGAATAATCAGCTTCAATCTCTAATTCGTTGATTGATGTTTCCAGTTTCTGTATCGTTTCATTGTAATATTTATCCATTCAGTTTTACTTCTTGATGTTTGAATTATAAATGGAGAAGCGTAAATTTGTTATTACATTTAGGCATCATCCAGTTTGTAGAAATAGAGAATGTTCAAGCATTTACTAATATCATACAAAGCATTCACGAACTGCACTTTTGGAATTACGATTACTCCAGTAAATTGCATTCTTGCTTTAAGTTGATATTGTTTCGCTATAGTTTCTATTAAGAACAACCCACACATTTTACGCTGTCAGGGATAATGAGCATACGTTTATAAGGAATGGGTTGATGGCATTTAATACAGATACCAAGGCTCTCATCATTGATTTTTTGTAAAGCGTTTTTTAATCTTATCAATTTGCTTTCGGCTTCACGTAAACTGGCTTCCAACACACTTTTATTGTTAATGGCATCCATTCTACTAATTCTTCCAATAGCAACATCGGGGGCTACAGGTATGGTCATTTCCTTGTAGTCCGCAATGTCTTTTTTCGTTTTTGTTATTTTTTGCTCGATTGCAGTTTGCAATTCTGCTTTTTCTTCCTGTGTCATAACAAATTATTTATCCAACATCACTTTGTAAGTGGGGTCTTCAATAATATTTATTTCGATAACACTTTCAGCATTTTTCAATAATTGTCTACAGTCCTGACTTAAATGACGTAAATGGATTTTTTTGTTTTGTTTAGCGTAGCGATGTGTCAGTACATTAAGTGCTTCAATAGCAGACATATCCACCACTTTACTTTCTTTGAAATCAATAATGACTTCTTCGGGGTCATTAAGGATATCGAATTTTTCAGTAAAGGCTGTTGTAGAACCAAAGAAAAGCGGTCCGAAAATTTCATAATGCTTTATTCCTTTTTCGTCAACATATTTTCTGGCACGAATACGTTTTGCACTTTCCCAAGCAAACACTAAAGCGGAAATGATAACACCGATTAATACGGCTAATGCGAGATTATGTAAAACAACCGTAATCAGAGCGACCAGCATACCAACGAAAATATCGTGTCGTGGCATTTTATTGATGATGCGAATACTTGCCCATTCAAACGTACCGATAGCTACCATTATCATCAAACCTGTAAGAGCTGCCATAGGCACTTTTTCTATCAGACCACTGCCAAACATAATAAAAATTAACAAAGCCACAGAAGCGATAATTCCTGACAACCGTGCCCTTGCACCACTGGAAATATTGATTAAACTCTGACCAAGCATAGCACAACCGCCCATTCCTGAAAAGAAACCAGATAAAATATTAGCGGTTCCTTGTGCCACAGCTTCTCTATTACTATAGCCTCTTGTTTCAGTAATTTCATCTATGATATTTAACGTAAGCAAACTTTCAATCAGTCCCACACCCGCAACTATTGCGGCATAAGGAAAAATGATTTGAAGTGTTTCTAAATTAAAAGGAATAGAAGGAATATGAAATGGGGGGAAACCACCTTTTATTGACGCAATATCGCCAACGGTTTTAGTGTCTAATTTAAGAAAGTACACCAGTCCAAATACGACCAAAATAGCAGTTAGAGATGCCGGAATAGCTTTGGTTAATTTTGGTAAACCCCAGATGATAAGCATTGTTAGAGCTACTAAGCCCAAAAGGATATACATATTCGAACCCGTAAGCCAATTGCCGGAAGCGTCTTTAAACTGGTCGAGCTGCGACATAAAAATGATAATCGCTAAACCGTTCACAAAACCAAAAATAACAGGATGTGGCACTAATCGAATGAGCTTTCCTAATTTTAGAAATCCCGCCAACATCTGAATAAGACCAGCAAGGATAACGGTGGCAAAGACGTACTCTACACCGTGGGTTTTTGCTAAAGCCACGATGACAACTGCGATTGCACCTGTTGCTCCTGAAATCATTCCAGGACGACCGCCTAATATAGAGGTAACCAGCCCCATCATAAAGGCGGCATATAAACCAACTAATGGAGAAAGACCTGCAATTAAAGCAAATGCTACCGCTTCAGGAACCAATGCCAAGGCTACGGTAACACCTGATAATACTTCTGTTTTGTAATCTACCTTTTGTTTGAAGTCAAACAAATTAATGATTTTTTGCATAATATATATATAAAATTAAAATTGTTGAAAAGGCAATGAGCCGAAAGTGAAACTTTCGGATGCGACAAAGCGACCAATAAATTAAATTGGGAAAAAGAACTGCTAACCGCCTATCAAGGCGGAGTAACTTGAGAAGATATTTGTGTTGTTCTTTTCATTGAGTTTGCAAAACTACAGTTATTTTTTTACATCTACAATAACTATAAATGCTCTTTATCTAACCCTTTACTCAAAAAAAACGTAACCGTGTTATCTTCTTTTCTTTCTGATAAATTAAAATTCAATCAGCATCCGAAAGAGAATACTTACGAAGTAGCTCTTTTTTCATATTACCCTTGTTGCACCAAATGTTGTAAGCTCGGGTCATTTTTGATACGCTCCATTTCGGTTTTAATAATATATACAATGTCTATTTTTATCTGGCGGTAATTGCTTTCAATCTGTTCTTTCATCTTATCCTCGCCCTGCTCATCTGCAAAGGTTAGGATTTCCGGTATCTTCTGGTACGCTTTAGTTTCTGCGACAACTTTTTCATTGTCCACGACAATTTCAGCGTTGAAAATCTTTTGCTCGATACGCTCATCGAAATTATCGGATACAGAACCCACAAACATACCCTGTGTAAGCGTTGAAATTTTGGAAGCCGGAATAAGGCTATCTAATTGTGTGGATATGGAAGTAGATTTATCATTCCTGTTAATCGTCATACTTTGGCGTTTCTGCAATACTTTTCCGAAACGTTCCGAAAGGCTTTTTGCCGTTTCTCCAACCACCTGACCACTAAATATATTGCCTACTGTATTTTGGATAACCTTGCTTTCTTTGTCGCCGTAATCCCTTGTTAATTGCGAAAAGTCCTGAAAGCCCAAACATACAGCTACCTTATTACTTCTTGCAGTTGCAACAAGATTGTCCAGTCCCCTAAAATAAATTGTGGGCAACTCATCTATGATTACTGAACTCTTTAATTGTCCTTTTTTGTTGATGAGCTTTACAATTCTTGAATTGTATAACCCCAATGCTGCGGAGTAGATATTTTGGCGGTCGGGATTATTACCAACGCACAAAATTTTAGGCTCTTTTGGGTTATTGATGTCGAGCGTAAAGTCATCGCCTGTCATAACCCAATACAACTGCGGGCTAATCATTCTTGACAAAGGAATTTTTGCCGATGCTATCTGTCCCTGCAATTGGTCTTGTGCGCCACCTTGCCAAGCATCCATAAACGGAGAAAGATAGTTTTCCAAATCGGAATATGAGGTCAGAATGGTAAATACGTCCGAATACTTTTTATTCAGCAATTCAATGGCGTGTGGGAATGTACAATACTTACCGTCCTCATAGATTTTCAGATACCAAATAATGGCAGCCAATAGGATAATTGGGCTTTCCACGAAAAAATCCCCTTGCTTCTGTATCCAGCTACGGTTGAGGTTCAGCATTATGGTATAAGCTGCTTCGTAAGCATCGGAAATGTCCGTCATAAAATCGGGATTAAGTGGATTGCAACGGTGGCTCTTTCGTGGGTCATCAAAGTTGATGACGTAAAATTTGGGTTGAACTTTGTATTTATCCAGATGCTTCAACAAATGGTTGTACGCAATGGTGGAAAGGTCATCAAACTTAAAATCGTAGATGTACATACTAAAACCTTTCTCAATCTGTTGCTTGATGTAATTGTTTACGATGGCATACGATTTTCCTGAACCCGGAGTACCCAACACGATTGATGCCCTGAAAGGATTTACAATGTTTATCCAACCGTTATTCCATTTGCCTTTGTAGTAAAATTTGGTGGGCAGGTTAACGGAATACTCGTTTTCCATCAACTTTGTTTCCTGTTGAAAGCTCTCGTTCTCATTATTGAAAACATCGTCCATCAGATTGGTACGGAGCAATCGGCTCATCCATACACCTGCCATCAGCAAAGCGATATAACCTAACGAGATAGTAAGGATATACAGAAATGTGCCTATTATTGGAGATAGCTTTAACAATGGTGTGTTCAGAAAGAAAAGCACAAAACCAACTCTCAAAGCCACGTAAATTTTAGACCAGGTTATCCTCTCATTCTTTACGCCTTTCGTTCCCAAACAACTCAAAGCCAACAAAACCAAAGCGAACGCTTTGGTATATAAGGCGTGTGAAAATAAACCCGCCGTTCTGTCGAAATTGCCTAATATTTTGTTGATTACTTCCAACGTCCAGCCACGTTCCATAAAGAAACCGTAGCAGAACCAATAAAGGTGCATCAGTACCAATAGAATACTTACTGCCCTCATAAAAGCCATTATCTTGGCAAGCCCTCTTAAATCGTCTTCTCCCTGCATCATTTTAAGATTTAATGTTCGGGCGTGAATTTAAAGGCTGTTGCTATCGGCTCTTAAAATGTGGAAGTTATTGGCGGTATTTGGCGGTATTTGGCTAAATGTTTATTACTGACTTCTTTTGCGTTTACGCTTCTTCTTCATTTTATTAGCAAAATCTTGTTCCTCATAATCTTCGCCCTGTGCTTCGGGAAGCAAACCGCCTAATGCTTCAATCAAACCGTCTTCGTGTTTTTCAGTAGTATTCAGGAAGTCGAACAAGTGATGAGGTTCTTCCGCAGAAAGATCTGCATCATTTGGTCTTGATATTTTCGATTGTAATTCAACTGGTTCTTTTATCCCAGATTTGATATTATTATTCCAATAATCATTAAAGGTATTGGCAGAAAGTTCCTTGCCCAAACGTGAACCGTTCCAAACCGTTTTAGAATTGTGGTCTATAAAAGTTATACCATAAATTCGACCTGTGTCATTCCTACGAACCACAACGTTAATGCCCTGTTCGCTCAACTGATTTTTAAAAGCCTGTTCGTTATTTGTAGATTGCAGAGCAAAGGTAACGGCAGCTTTAATGGTTGGTTTTGTCGGGTGGTTTTTTAAAGCCTCTTTGCTTTTTGCAAAATGCAATTCTAAAGCAGGAAGTCCAGCACTTTTTCCGAATAAGGAAGCCTTGAATGGATGCCCGGCTCTTTCGCCTTTCTCATTTAACGGGATGTACAACAAACCCTGTTGCATTTTCCCTAGCAATTCGCCCTCCACTTTTTCGGCGGTAATATTGAACAGGGAAAGCAAAGCATTATATTCACCCAAAGTTTGGTACTGGTAGTAGTTAGGCAGGTGGCGGACAACCGAAGCGATTTGGCTTTTTACATCTCCAGCTTTGTAATCTACCGGATGGAAAATCTTGTCTTTCTGTTTATGTTCTTTATCAGCTGCGGTTATCAATCCATATTTCCTTTCCAGTTCACGGCAAATATTCATAGACCGCATTTTCTCGAATTTATCTGAAATCTTTTTGCCTTCTTCGTCCACGCAAACCGATACGATATGAATGTGACTGCGGTCAATATCGGTATGTTTAAATACCACAAAAGGCTGTTCGCCGTAACCCATTTCCCGCATATACTGCTCTGCCATTACCCGATATTTATCATCGCTTACCTTATCTTTCGGGTCAGGATTGAGCGAAATATGCAACGTATGTTTTTCTGTATTTCGGTTCGCTATCAAATAAGGCGCAAAAGATTGGGCTAATTGTGCCACGGAATAATGCCCGTTAGCAGTTTCAATCATCTTATTGGCAAACAAAATTTTTCCATTTTCATTCTCCACTTTGAGCTGATTGTATGCCAATGCTCCGTATACATTTCCACTTCTACCGATTTTTGCTATCATTTCTAAGACTATTTTTTCAAATGTTTTGCCTCAAATTCTTCAGTTATCTGAATGATTTTTTGGCATAGCATCGCCATTTCAGCCGTCTGTTTTTCTAATTTGTAAAGGAACGCTGCGGCTTTTTTCTCGGAAAAATTCTTGTACAATAGTTTTACAATCTGGTTATAATTTACTCCTACGGAGCGAAATTGACTGTGAAACGAGGTCAATCGCATATAAAAATCAACCGTTCCCTTGTCAATTTTAACCGATTTCATTTCCTTACTGAACAGCAGGGAAATGATAAACTTTGCTTTATTGGGCATTCCCGATGCTTCAAAAAGCGATAAAAGTTTGGCATTTTCTTCGTCTGTAAGACGGAAAACGTGGCGGTGGATGCTTGGATCGGTTTTCGGTGTCCGTCCGCCCTTATTCTGTTTTTTGTTACTGTTCTCGTTCATCACTAATCCATTTTTAATCCACACAAAACCTCGACTTCTATGTTGTAATAAAAATTTTTCTACTATTATTTTAATCTAACTTCAAAAATAATTTCCTTTGTATTAAGGAGTTGAAGAGGAAACAGGCTCTGCTGAGGAGCAACCTGCGAGCAATAGGCTCCCTGCGTTACACTGTAACATTTTTTAAGGGGATGATTTATCATCCTCTTTTTTTATAAGTTACAGGTATCGCTCAATGGCTAAAAAAACCTTACTCCGTAATAATAACTATAAAAACAACCTTCTATCAGTAGACATTCGATGCTACAATTCGCTTTTTCAATTTTTATAGGTAAGAGGGCCGTAAACTTCGGATAGCAATACTTTTTTTTGCAGTCGATTGTTAAGCGGTCACCTCAGGTTATTGTTGTTCTTATAGTTTCAATTTTTCACTCCACAGACGTATTCTCGTTCATTTTTTAAAACATAGTAAACTCTATTTAATAATTTTCTGGCAATGCGTATGATGGCTTTGTTTGCCTGCATGCGTCTACAATATTCATTATAACAGGTCGATAACGCAGGATCGAATCGAATCGTCATCCAAGCACATTCTACCAGTATTCTTTTTAGAGTCTTTTGTCCCCTAAATGTTATTTCTCCTACCCGGTCTTTTTCACCACTAGAATAGGTGTTTGGAACCAAGCCAATATATGAGGCTAAAGTGTCTGTATTTTTAAATCTTGTAATGTCTTCAAACTGTGTTAATAAAGTTATAGCGCTTATTCTTCCAATACCTGGAATACCTATTAACAAGCCAATCTTTTTTTGATACCGGTCTTCATCACATAGATTTTTGATTCGTTTGTTAACTTCCAGTAATAATTTTCGTTGACCTTCAACTTCAATAAGTAAAAAATTAAGCGCATCTTTACCATATGGAGAAAGTAACTGCACATCTTCTTTAAGCCATTTTAAAAAACGCTTAGTCCAATGGCTGTAGGGGTTACTAAACTGTTCCGGCAAACCTATTCCATAAAAGTGTAAAAACGATTTTACCCTGCATTTCAATTTTACGAGGTCTTTAACCAGCATATCTCTAGTCCTAACCAAAGATCGATCTTCTAATGTTTCACTTTTTAAAACATATATGGGAGTTAATTGACGAGCCCTTAGTGCTCTTGCTAGTTTACGGCTATCAACAGGATCATTCTTTTGAAATTGCTCTTTCTGTGTAGTAGGCACGTCAGCTGCATTAATAACTATATTATTAACACCCAATCTATGAAGTTCGTAATGAGGGCTAAAACCACAAAAGCCTGCTTCAAATACAGATAAATATTCACAGTCCGGGAAATTATTCTTTAAATAGTCCGCTAAAATGATAGCACTAGGAGGCTGCGTAAAAGTTTTATGGACGATATTTTCTGTCAATATAGTAACAGTCCAGCTTTTAAGATGTACGTCTATCCCAACATAAATCTTTTTTTTCTCAGTATTAATTTCAGTTATTTGTTGTGGCATAAGTCATTATTATTTAATTGATTATTAAGCTATTCAAATTTAATAAACGAATGGCTTATGCCATTCTACTTATCCATCCTCATTACAAACATAGCGACTTCGGAGAGCGTTTTCTGCCCCCTGCTAAGGGCAAGTTGTTTTGAGGCACTAACTCGGTTTCGAGTGCCTCAAAACACAACTTGCCGTGTTCCGGTGAACACAAAAATCCGCCCTGCGGGACGGATTAAATGTAACAGGAAAAAACGGCTTGAAGCCGTTCTGCTTCGTGTCCATTTTATCAAGATGCTTTGCATAAATCCGTTAGTAAAATTCATTTTACAAAGTAACCAACTGTTAATAAAAGTATTGCAATGTGATACTAGGACAAACTCTGCCTTTGGAAGCCAAACACTGCCACACATCAATAATGAGCCAATTCGATCGCTTTATTTGCCGTATAGTTTTAGTGCAGGTAATAAAAAATGTATTAGGGGTAAAAAATAAATTGGGTTTTAGTACAAATATTTTGGAATAAAAGCATATGGTTTTAAAAGCATAAAACAATAAAAGTGTAAAAGCATAAAAGCGATAAAGCAATTTACTAGCTACAAGGTTTACCAGTTGCTAAAAATGATTACCCACCAAGCGGTAATGAAAGCAAATAACAATCAAGAAAATTTCCAAAAAGGGAATACAGGCATACGGGAAATAGGTGCTATTTAAATACACCAATATTCAAACCTGTCAAACAAATAAAATGTGTAACAATAAATCTTTAAATAATGGAAACAGAAAAGAAAACTTTAAAAATCAGTTTTTCAACGCCTAAAGGCGGTGTTGGAAAATCTACTATGACTGCACTACTTTCAAGTGTATTGCATTATCGTTTAGGATTTAATGTCCTTGTAATGGATTGTGATTTTCCACAACACAGCTTAGCCAATATGAGAGAAAGGGATTTGAAAACTATTATGCAGAATGATTACCATAAAAGATCTGCAATGAAATTGTATCAAAGCATCAATAAAAAGGCATATCCGATTATCAGTTGTAAAGCGGAGGATGCCTTGTCAAAGGCTTTGGAATACGTAAATCAATCTACAATAGAGCCTGATATAACTTTTTTTGACCTTCCCGGCACAGCTAATACAAAAGGTGTGCTTACTACCTTAAGAACAATGGATTTTATTTTTTCTCCAATCAGTGCTGACCGTCTGGTTATGGAAAGTACGTTGAGCTTTACTAAAGCATTCCTTGGCTTACCCGAAACTGCTGAGAGTAATGAGGATCAGAAAATGTGGATGTTTTGGAACCAGGTAGATGGCCGGGAAAAGACAGGAATATACGAGGCTTATCAAAGTGTCATTAACGAGCTTGATTTATCTGTAATGACCTCAAAAATCATGGATAGTAAACGTTTCAGGAAAGAAACGGATGATACCTTGAACAGTGTATTCCGGTCAAGTTTGCTACCTGCCGAACCACAGCTTATGAAAGTAACTAGAATGGATTTGTTTGTTGAGGAGTTTTTAAAAATTGTTAACCTCTAAAATAGTTAAGTATGTCAACAGATAAGAGAAGAAAAGACTTCGATAAACCTGTTGTTGATGAAGAATTAATCATGAATATCATGAGTGGTAATCAGTCTTTTACTGTACCCGAAGCCAATCAACAACAGGAAATACAGAAGGAAATAAAACCAAAAGAAAAAGCCCGCAATAGTTCCTCAAAGAAGGTGGATTATGAGGAGACATTTCTGGTCAATCGGTTTCCTTCAGGTCGAAACGGAAAGGTCGTTTACATACGTCCCGAATACCACGAAAGGTTAATCCGCATTGTGCAATTAACAAGAGAAGAAAAGACTACACTCTATTCTTATATCGACAACATCCTTGAACACCACTTTAGGGAGTTTGGGGATGATATTACTGATTATTTCAACGAACGTTTTAAACCCATTTTATAGTTATGGAAATAGTAATTGTGATATGCCTGCTGATTGTGATTGCCCTGCTTGTGCAGGACAAGATTGTAATCAAAAAAAGTTCAGAAAGAAAACCGATACAGGAAAAAAGCAACCCTAAACTGCCCGATATTATGGGGCAACCTAGACCTAAGAGAAGCCTTTCGGTGCCAAACAATGCCACCGAAAGCCAAGTTGAAAAACCAGAAATAAATCCTGATAATTTTGACATAGAATACGACGAAAATGAAAACGTCGGCATTCAAATTCCGCAGGAAGAGCTGGACGAAGTTTTCAGTAATATGCCTGATTTTGGGGAAGAGGAGGAAGAATGGAATAGGTACGAATTATCCGATGGCGATAACGGTTTCGCCCAAGGGGTTACCTTTGAAGAACTAAGCTCCGTGGGGATACTGCTTCAAAAAGAAAAACTGGAGCAATCTCAAAAGGAAACAGCGATAGCTATAGTTCAGAAAATACAGGGAACCGAATTATTCAGCCTTTTGGAAAATTCTATGGAAGGCACTTCTCGTAAAATAGCAGAGCTATTGGATAGTAGCCTTTCTTCTGAAACGGAAACCAGTTCTTCCACTTTGCGGAAAAATGATTTGGAAAATTTCGACATTGGGGAGTTTGTATAGACTTCCCTTTGTCTTTTAAAACAACGAAGTATGGAAAGAGAATTGCCCAGTATAAATATCGAGGGAACAGATTTCTTGATCGATATAAATAAGGTCGAGTTAAGGGAAAAAAACAATCCAGTCAATACCATTTCAATTTACGTAATGAGCGATGTAGAAGATGGCTACGCTTTTAACTATAGTCTACAGGAGAAGAACATTCCGAACCTTATAAGTAACGGAGAAGACACTTCAGTAAAGATACCGGAACTCGTTGTGCTTGATCCAGCAGGAATGGCAGAAAAGTATAAGCTAACACCCCAAGAATTAGAAAATAAAACAGACTTCGACTTGATGGTGGATCAGACGGCATTCAATGACAGAACCCAAAAGGGAATGCTTCCTACAATCAATATTGAAGGTCATACCTTCTATGTTGATATCCGAATGGGTATGCTTCGTCCTAAAGATGATTTTTTGTCAAAAGGAATCGTCTTTGATGAAATAGATCATTACTTCTCCGAGGAAGCGAATGCTTACATCATTCCCTACAATCCCAAAATACATGAATTCCAAGAATTAGACTACGACAGCATTCTGGAATTACCAAAAGACCTTATCGCAGTTCAATTCCCTTTCCAAAGAGAACTTGACCCTATCGGATGGAATCGAAACGGAGGTTGGAATATCAAAGAAGATTTAAAACGTATAGGTTTAAAATCTCATTTTGAAGCAAAGACAATTCCCTGGAAGGAAACATTTCTACCACAAATAATAACAGAAAACCTGAAGGTGCTGAAAGAAAAAATGACCAAGAAAAAACTCCAAAACAAACCTGTTTTCTCTTCAAAAAAAGAGCAAGGAAACAAAGGACGAAAAATGTAGCCTTATAAAAAAGGATTAGAAAGAAGCCCGTCGGACAGCATTTTGTTCTGACGTGCTTTATGCCAAATTATTGATGAAATTACCACTCACTGCACAGCAATGTCCAGAAAACCTGTAAAGCGTGGGAGAATGGAGAAAGTAGCAACCTATCCATCTTCGCTGGCAGATTGCTTGAAATTATTATCTTAATTGGACTAAAGTATTTGGATATGTTATTAAATACGCAAATATTATAGGGTTAAACCTTTTTTAATAGCACACTTACAAACATCAACTCGCACAGCAACTCAATTTCGATACGTCTTTTCCGAAAGTTATTGCTGCTAATTTTATGCCTTCTCCCAAAGTCAAATAAGGGTAGAAACTGTCTGCTAAGTCTTTCACTGTTATTCTGTATTTGATTGCCATACTTAATTGTTGGATAAGCTCTCCACCTTCGGGTGCGACTACTCTTGCACCTATCAATTTATCCGTTTCGGTGTTGCGAATAAGTTTGATAAATCCCCTTGTGTCATTTGCTGCAATGGCTCTCGGTACGTCTTTCAATTCCAATTTTGAAACTTCAAACGGAATGCCTTTGGATTCTGCCTGTGCTTCGTCCAAACCTGCACCTGCAATTTGTGGGTCAGTAAAAACCACCCAAGGTAAAGAAGAATAATCGGCTTTGTTTTCTGTTCCTGAGAAAGCATTTTCAACGGCAATTTTACCTTCAAAGGCTGCTGTATAAACAAATGCAGGGGTGTTGGTTACGTCACCTGCTGCGTAAATGTTAGGTAGATTGGTTTCCATTTTTTCATTTACAGCGATATGTCCGCTTTTGGTGAGTTCCAAACCAATGTTATCTAACCCTAATTGGCTTGTATTGGCTTTTGTGCCTGTGGCAATTACTACCTTACCTTTTTCTATAATTTGCGTAAATGAACCGTCAGGACATTTACAGTGAATGATGGTTTCATTCGCTTGTTTCTCGAATTTCACGGCTCTGAAATTAGGTAAGATTTCAATGCCTTCTTTTCGCATTTGGGTTTCCAATGCTTCACTGATGTCTGGGGTTTGTGTCCGTAGAACACGGTCGGTAAATTCAATGATTCGGACTTTAACGCCTAAACGATTGTACGCCATTGCAATTTCCAAACCTATGTAACCTGCTCCCATAATGGTCAAGCTTTCGGGTTTTTCTTCCAAGTCGAATAGGGAAACATTGGTCAAATAGTCAATTTTGTCCAATCCTTCAATAGTCGGAATGTTGGTAGTAGCTCCCGTAGCTATCAAAAATTTGATGGCTTTGTATTCCTTGCCATCAACTGCAATGGTTTTATTGTCTTTGAATTTTGCCCAACCTTTTAGCATAGTCAAGTTTTCAAAATCGCTTACCACATCCATATATTTTTTCTCTTGAAGTGTTGCTACTAATTTTTTCTTGTCTTTGATAATTTGAGCAAAATCAATGTCAACGCCTTTTGGTTTGATACCATCAAAATTGGAATGGGTAGCGTGATAAGCCGTTTCACCTGCACGAATAAGATTTTTGGAAGGCACACAACCCACATTGACGCAAGTACCGCCAAAGTCTAAACCACCGTTTACCATTAAAGTCGATAAACCTAAACTTTCGGCTTTGATTGCAGCCGAAAATGCAGCCGAACCACCACCTATAATTATTAGGTCGAATTGGTTGTTGCCACTAATTCCATTTTCTGGGATTTCACTTTTTACACGATAGTTTTTTGTACTGTTGATGGTGTTGATGATTTCTTCTTTGCTGGTTTTAGTAGGGTCAAAAGAACATTCACAAGTGGCTTTTGGATAGCTCACATTAGCTTCTTTTACGCCTTCGTTCTTGGTGAGCAGTTTTTCAATGCCTGTGGCGCAATGGTCGCAGGTCATACCTGCAATTTCCAATTTTATTTTTTCTTCTTTCATCTTATTTTTTTAATTTATTTAGGACTATACTTAACAACATTTCATTCCTATGTTTTTAGGCTCAAAGAAATCCTCAAGCGTCAATATTTTTCCATCAGGATTATTTTTTAACCATTGTTTTGCTGTTCTTTCGCTTGCAAAAAATGAAACGTGATTACATAGCGACCCTTTAATATTGCAGGTGTCAACAGATTCTACCCAAGAAATAAATAAAGGATAAGGAGTTGTCCATAATAGCTGACCTCCGTTTATTTGTAATTCTATGAGAGAACTATCAATTGGGTCGGACGAATGAACATTGACTTCCACATCTAACCATTCAGCAAACAGAATGGCATCTACTACACACCATGTGTATAACATCTTACCATTTACAATAAAGCGATGTTTGGTAGGAACTGTAGATAGACCAGAAAATGCAATAATATTTCCTTGTACATCGGTTTCGCCCAGTTTATTCAAAATAGCGTCCGCTTTATCTTTGGACACTTTTATTAGTTTATAAAATCTGTTTTTAGATATAGAACTGCCTAGCATCAATTCTTGAAATATTCGTAAAATAAAATCGCTATTCTTTATCTTAAATTCAGAAAAAAGAATGTCGTTTAATTGACCGTCAATATATTTTCGTTGATTTTTCATAAGTTTTCTATTTGGGGTTTTACTGCAAACATGCTTTACTTCCTATAATATCGCCATCTGATGCACTCCAGATATAAGAAAGACCATCTCCTGTTGCTGTAGCTGTTACTTTTGTGGTTGCCCCAATTGCAATGGTGCTTTGTTCCGCACTCAAATCTGTGTAAGAAATGGTCGAAGTACCTGTTGGGGTGGAAGAATTAGTACCGGGAGTTGAAGAATTTGTTGGTTTTACTTCCGGTTCCTGTACTTCTTTATTACAACTAGCTACTATCATCCCGATAGTAACAATGCCTAAAATTAATTTTACAGTTTTCATATTATTTAGAATTTTCTTTAATGATTTCGGCTTTATAACCTGTTTTTTCAATTACTTTTATGATAGCTTCAGGATTTGTTTTGCTTGGGTCGTACTGGATAGTTGCCAAATCGCCTGGATATTCCACTTTGTGTTCAATAATGCCGTCCACTTCTTTGAGGGCATTTGAAATGTGGTTGGAGCAACCTGCACAAGTCATTCCCGTTATTTTCAATTTCAGGGTTTTACCTTCTTGCTGGTTTGTATTTGCTGTTTGTGCTTTACTGTCATTCGGTTTGCAACATTGAGCATTAAGCTGAGCAATTCCAATTAGGAACAAAGCACTCAATAGAATTAAATTCTTTTTCATAGTATAATTATTTAATTAAGTTCTTAAATACGAGGGGCAAAAAAATACTATTTCTTGCCAACCACTTTATAACCTGTACCGTTGATGGCTTCTTCAATTTGAGCAAGACTCACTTTGGTTTGGTCAAATTCTACTTTGGCAGTCGCTTCTTCATAAATCGCATCTACCTTAACAATGCCTGGCAATTTGTTCACATCATTTTCTACGTGTGAAGCACAACCATTGCAAGTCATTCCTTTTACATCAAAAGTTACCGTTTGGATGTCAGAAGCATTGACGATTACAACTTCCTTGTTGTCGTTTGAAGGATAGAAAATGTGTGCATAGTTTGGAAAAGCGAGCATCAAGGCTGCAAACACGGTTACAATTCCCAAGAATGTTTTGGTCTGCATAAAGGGTTTTTTTTCGTCTTCTTCGCAATCACATTGGATTTCTTCGGCTGTTCGTGGTTTGAGTTTCTGATACCAAGCAAAGCCCAATACCAAAACGGTGATACCGATTAGATAAGGTCTTGCTGGTTCCATCCATGAAAAGGTAGATGCCACTCCTGAAGCTCCTGAAATAAGAGCCAATACTGGTGTAATGCAGCAAAGTGATGCTGCTACTGCCGAAAGCACTCCCGCTCCGACAAGTCTGTTGTTTTTCTTGTTCATACTGTTTCCTTTTTTGAATTGTTTATGATGTGTTTAAAAAATGGACGAAGTAAAGTAAGTTGCTCCTGTTTCAAAGAGTAGAAAATGGTTTGTCCTTCTCTTCTACCTTCAATGATGTTTCCGTCTTTTAGTTTTCTGAGGTGTTGCGAAACGGCAGGGATGCTCATTCCGAGAATGTCTGAAAGGTCGCAGGGACATAGTTCGTTTTCTTCTTCTAAGAGAAATAAGATTTTCAACCTTACTTCGTTTCCCGCCAATGCTAAAAGTCCACTCAGTTGGCTGAATGCCTTGTCATTGGTTTGAAGTATTTCTCTACAATTGTCTATTTGAACCTTGTCGGCAAACACTCTGATACACGATTGGTTGTTTTCCATAATTTTCTTGTTTAGGATTAATAACGCAACAAAGATACAAATAGTTTTCTTATTTAAGCAAATACTTAAATGATAATTTTAATAAATCTTTTTTTTAAGCGGTGGGTCTCTTGGGACTTTGTTAAGGGGATAAATAAATACCCAGTGTCTTTTTAGGATAATGGAAAACTTATAAAATCATAAGGGAGAAATTTTATCAGCTATTCTGTATCGAAATGTTTGGCATTTTTTCATGCTCCATTATCAACTATAACGCCACTCACTGCCAAATCATTCCTTTGACTGTCACTTTATTATAACGCCTTGATTTCTGAAACACCTTTGTTCAGAAAGCCCGCGAGAAGTGGGAATACAATAACAAATTAATGTGTTTAATCATGAAAAAACAAAGAAAAAAAGTTTTGCTGGCAGCTACATTGATGCTCTCAGGAATCGGTGCATTCGCCCAGGGAAATGGTACAGCAGGTATCACAGAAGCTACCCAAATGGTCACCTCTTATTTCGATCCCGCCACACAGCTTATCTACGCTATTGGTGCCGTAGTAGGACTCATCGGAGGTGTTAAAGTGTACAACAAGTTCAGTAGCGGAGATCCCGATACCAGTAAAACGGCGGCATCGTGGTTCGGTGCCTGTATCTTCCTTATTGTAGCTGCTACCATTCTTCGTTCATTTTTCCTTTAATCCTTTGCCCTATGAGTAATTACAACATCAACAAAGGCATTGGAAGAACAGTAGAATTTAAGGGACTGAAAGCGCAGTACCTATTCATCTTCGCCGGCGGATTACTTGGGACATTGATCCTGGTCATGATACTTTACATGGCTGGGGTTAATTCTTACATCTGTCTGTCTTTAGGAATTGGTGGTGCTTCGCTAATTGTATGGCAGACCTTTTCACTCAATCAAAAGTATGGTGAACACGGATTGATGAAAATCGGCGCAATAAAAAGGCATCCCCATTACATCATCTGTCGCAAGCCCGTAAGGCGCTATTTAAAATTCACACCTAAAAAGAGTGCTGTATGAGAAATGTATCTAAGACCACTACATTGGAAAGCAAATTCCCTCTGCTGGCAGTAGAAAACAACTGTATTCTTTCCAAAGATGCAGACATAACTGCTTGCTTTGCCGTTCGTTTGCCGGAACTGTTTACGGTCGCTTCTGCGGAATATGAAGCCATTCACGCAGCGTGGCATAAGGCTATCAAAACTTTACCGGATTTTACAATCGTTCACAAACAGGATTGGTACATCAAGGAAAACTACGCTCCCGATTTGGCAAAGGAAGACCAGAGCTTTTTGGCTAAATCCTACCAGCGCCATTTTAATGAGCGACCGTTCCTGAACCATTATTGCTACCTGTTCCTGACCAAAACTACCAAGGAAAGAATGCGTATGCAAAGCAACTTCAGTTCGCTTTGCAAAGGTTCGCTGATACCCAAGGAAATCAGGAACAAGGAAACGATACACCGCTTTATGGAGGCAGTCGCCCAGTTTGAGCGTATCGTAAACGATAGCGGTTTCATAAGCCTGCAACGCCTGACCGAAGACGACATCATAGGGACGGACGAAAAACAAGGATTGCTGGAACAATACCTTACCCTTTCGAGGGAAGCCGAAACTCCGATGCAGGACATCGGTTTGGGGTCTGAAGAAGTACGTATCGGAAACAAAAGATTATCATTGCATACTTTGTCCGATACGGACGATCTGCCGGGAACGGTATCGGCAGATACACGTTTTGAAAAGTTATCGACCGACCGAAGCGACTGTCGTTTATCGTTTGCCGCACCCGTAGGATTGCTGTTAAGCTGTAATCATATCTACAACCAATACTTGTTTTTAGACAACAGCGATGCTAATCTTCAAAAGTTTGAGAAGTCTGCAAGGAATATGCACTCGCTGGCTCGGTACAGCCGTGCCAACCAGATCAACAAGGAGTGGATAGAAAGGTATCTGAACGAAGCCCATTCTTTCGGTCTTTCATCTATACGGGCACACTTCAACATCATAGCCTGGTCAGAAGATCCAGCGGAACTGAAACAGTTGAAGAACGATTGTGGTGGTGCATTGGCATTGATGGAATGTAAACCCCGCCACAACACTACGGATGTAGCTACTTTGTACTGGGCAGGAATGCCGGGCAATGCAGGCGATTTTCCGAGTGAGGAAAGTTTTTACACGTTCATTGAACCTGCCTTATGCTTCTTTACCGAAGAAACGAATTATCATAATTCACCTTCGCCATTCGGGATTAAGATGGCTGACAGGCTTACTGGAAAGCCTATCCACTTGGATATATCGGATTTACCAATGAAGCGTGGTATCATCACAAATCGGAACAAATTTATACTTGGTCCGTCAGGAAGTGGTAAATCTTTTTTTACAAATCACATGGTTCGGCAGTACTATGAGCAAGGTGCTCACGTATTGCTCGTGGATACAGGTAATTCCTATCAGGGATTATGCGAACTGATTAAAGGAAAAACCAAAGGCGAAGATGGGGTTTATTTCACGTACACAGAAGACAATCCCATTGCCTTTAATCCTTTCTATACCGATGATGGCGTTTTCGACATCGAGAAACGTGAAAGTGTCAAGACTTTGATATTGACCCTTTGGAAACGTGATGATGAGCCGCCAACACGTTCTGAAGAGGTCGCCCTTTCCAATGCCGTGAGTGGATACATTGAGCGTATCAAAACGGAAGGGATTTTCCCATCATTCAACGGTTTTTATGAATATGTCCAAGGTGATTACCGCAAGGTACTCGAAGAAAAACAGGTTCGTGAAAAAGACTTTGACATTGCTAATTTTCTCAATGTGTTAGAACCTTACTACAAAGGTGGAGAGTATGATTATCTGTTGAACTCGGACAAGCAATTAGACTTGCTTTCCAAACGCTTTATTGTGTTTGAAATTGATGCCATCAAGGATCACAAAATTCTTTTTCCCATCGTCACGATTATCATTATGGAGGTCTTTATCAACAAGATGAGGAGGCTGAAAGGTATCCGAAAGCTTATCCTGATTGAAGAAGCGTGGAAAGCGATTGCGAAGGAAGGTATGGCAGAATATATAAAGTATTTGTTTAAAACAGTTAGGAAGTTTTTCGGTGAAGCCATCGTGGTAACGCAGGAGGTGGATGATATCATCCAGTCGCCCATTGTTAAGGAAAGTATCATTAACAACAGTGATTGTAAAATCCTTTTAGACCAACGCAAGTATATGAACAAGTTTGATGATATACAGGCAATGCTCGGGCTTACCGATAAAGAAAAAGGACAGGTACTCTCCATCAATATGAACAACGATCCGTCACGGCTTTATAAAGAAGTGTGGATTGGATTAGGTGGTACGCACTCGGCAGTCTATGCCACCGAAGTTAGTCTTGAAGAGTATTTGGTGCGCCCATAAGGGCATATAGTGAATGTGGTTTGGCAACCACTGGGCAAGTGTTTATAACGCCCATCAACAGCCGACTTATCCGAACGGGAAACCCGACGGGGAGTGTAGCATGTCGGAAAAGCCATAAGTCAACTAATTGTCGTGTTGCGACTGAATGGCGAGTTGAAAAGTTAGATATAAGGATGAAGTCTTGATTGATTGAACGACAGTCCGAACGGTCAGTTCTTAGGCAGTGACGGAAGACAGTTACCAACGTCACTTTGTGGTAATATCCTAATGACAGGTAGTAGTGATAGCATAAACAGACCACAACGTAACTGCAATAAGCAGAAAAGGGCGAACATCGCATCCGACAATCTAACGTGCCAATAGTTGCTATATGTCTAAATGGGGATTGCCTAAGTCGGAATGCCACAGGCGTGGCTATGGAAAAAGCTCCTGAATATCCGATACGGCAACGGAGTCTCCGTAGTAGTCCGAGCAGGGGAAAGCCCTGTACATGGCGAAGGGAGACAGTCAATTTAGTTTAATACGATTAACGGAAAATGTGAGAGACATTATGAGAAATCCAGAAAAAGTATTGAACAGTCTAATAAGGCACAGCGGAAACACGGACTATAAGTTCGAAAGGCTATACAAGGTTCTGTTCAATGAAGAGATGTACTTTATCGCCTATCAGAAAATCTACAGTAAAGTAGGCAATATGACGGCAGGAGTTGATGGAAAGACCATCGACGGAATGAGTATATCCCGCATTGAAAGGCTGATTGCATCGTTGCGAAACGAGACCTATCAGCCAAACCCATCCAAGAGGACATACATTCCGAAAAAGAACGGGAAGAAACGTCCGCTTGGTATACCATCTTTTGATGACAAATTAGTGCAGGAGGTTATCAGAATGATATTGGAAGCAATTTATGAGGGTAGCTTTGAGCATACTTCACATGGGTTCCGACCCAATAGAAGCTGTCACACAGCCCTATTAAGCGTCCAACAGTCATTCACTGCTGTACGGTGGTTCATCGAGGGCGATATAAAAGGCTTCTTCGACAATATCAATCACGAAATATTGATTGGTATCCTAAAGGAGCGTATCGCTGACGACAGGTTCATTCGGTTGATACGAAAGTTCCTCAATGCAGGGTATATTGAAGATTGGGTGTACCACAAAACATACAGTGGCACACCGCAAGGTGGGATTGTAAGCCCCATCCTTGCCAACATTTACCTTGATAAACTCGATAAATATGTCAAGGATTATATCAAGGACTTCGATAAGGGTAAAAGAACTACGGCAACACGCCAGTACAGGCTACACGAACAGAGACGATACCGCTTGGCCAAGAAACTCAAATGTGAGACAGACGAAACTGTCAGAGAGCAGATGATTAAGGACATCAAAGAGTTGAGACAGGAAAGAAACAAATATCCAGCTTATGACAAGATGGATGGCAGTTTCAGAAAGTTAAAATACGTTAGGTATGCGGACGATTTTCTTATCGGGGTCATAGGTAGCAAAGAAGACTGCAAAAAGATAAAGGAAGACATCAAGGTTTACCTTGATGAAAAACTGAAACTTGAACTGTCTGATGAAAAAACCTTGGTGACTAATGCTAAGAAACCAGCCAAATTCTTAGGCTTTGATGTCTCCGTGCGAAACTCCGATGAATCCAAGAGAGATAAGCACGGTAGAACCGTAAGATGTTTCGGAGATAAGATTGTACTCCGTGTCACAGTAGACGTGATGAAGAAAAAGCTACTGAGCTATAATGCCATGAAACTGGTAAATAAAAAAGGCACAGAAGTTTGGAAACCACGCTCACGCTATTACATGAAAGACTTGGATGACTTAGAAATCATCAGTCAGTACAACGCTGAAATACGGGGCTTTTACAATTATTACTCAATTGCCAACAACAGCTCGTTTGTCCAGTCATTTTCTTACATCTTGGAGTACAGTATGTACAAAACGTATGCACTGAAATACCAAACTTCAATCAGTCAGGAAAAGACTAAAAGATGTATCAACGGAGTATTTTCCATTCCCTACAAAAACAGGAAAGGAGATATAATGTACAGACGCTTTTACAAAGAGGGTTTCAAACGCCAAAAAGCTGCCCGTGGTGCTTACGTGGATAGTTTACCTGTCACAGTTACCATTACAGGAGGAAGAAACAGCCTTATAACAAGGTTGCAAAACCAGAAATGCGAATTATGCGGTGCCAACGAGAAATTGGAAATGCACCATATACGCAAATTGAAAGACCTGAAAGGTAAGCAAGACTGGGAAAAACGAATGAGTGCAAGGAGAAGAAAAACCTTGGCATTATGCTCAAAATGCCACGATAAGATACACGCAGGCAAGTTAGACTGAATAAATTGATGGAGAGCCGTATACCTGGAGACAGGTACGTACGGTTCGGGGGAGAGTTCTTGGAAACCTACCATAGTCAATATGGCAAGGCGCCGGGTTCTTATCCTACGCATATACCACGGAAGAAACCGAAAAAATGGAAGTGATGCAGCTCGCATCGGAACTCGACGGCAACGTCGAACTCGCCATCAAGCATATCGCTATGCAAAGGCGTGAACAAGTAAATCAATAATTATTAATCATTTAAAAATTTAGAAACAATGAAAAAAGTAATGTTACTGGTGTGTACGGCAATTATGCTTGCCGTTACACCCTCCGCAAAAGCACAGTTTGTAGTAACCGATCCTGCAAATCTTGCATCCGGTATTCTCAACTCCGCCAATGAGATTGTACAAACATCCTCCACAGTAAGTAATGTGGTTAAGAATTTTAAGGAGGTTGAAAAAGTCTATAAGCAAGGCAAAGAGTATTACGACAAACTGAAAGCCATCAACAACTTAGTAAAGGACGCCCGTAAAGTGCAACAAACGGTTTTGCTGGTAGGTGATGTATCCGAAATGTATGTACAGAATTTCGGCAAGATGATGAACGATCCCAATTTCACAGCTCAGGAGTTGACTGCAATTGGCAATGGTTATTCGGCATTACTGGGCGAAAGTACCGAGCTACTGAAGGAACTAAAGCAGATCATAACCTCTTCAAGCCTTTCGCTAAACGACAAAGAGCGTATGGATATTATTGATCGTGTGTACAAAGAGGTAAAGGATTACCACAGCCTTGTACGCTACTACACTAATAAGAACATTTCTGTAAGCTACCTAAGAGCGAAAAAGAAAAACGACGCACAGAGAGTTCTTGAACTCTACGGAACTTCTAACCAAAAATACTGGTAAAAATGGAATGGGATAATCTTCACGAACTCCTTCGTTCACTTTACGACGATATGATGCCGCTTGCAGGTGATATGGCGGCTGTGGCTAAAGGATTGGCGGGATTGGGTGCGTTGTTCTATGTAGCATTAAAGGTTTGGCAGGCTTTAAGCCGAGCCGAGCCTATCGATGTGTTTCCGTTACTGCGTCCATTCGCTCTGGGTCTTTGTATAATGTTCTTTCCAACCATCGTGTTGGGAACCATTAATGCAGTATTAAGCCCGGTAGTTACAGGAACTCACGCCATACTCGAAGACCAGGTGCTTGACCTCAACCAACTCCAGCAACAGAAAGACCAATTGGAATACGAAGCAATGGTACGAAATCCCGAAACCGCCTATATGGCATCAGACGAAGAGTTTGATAAAAAGCTGGATGAATTGGGCTGGTCGCCATCGGACGTTGGTACAATGGCAGGAATGTATATGGACAGGCAAGCCTACAAGATAGAGAAAGCAATAAAGGATTGGTTTCGCAATTTATTGGAAATACTCTTTCAGGCGGCGGCTTTAGTTATTGATACCATACGAACATTTTTCCTGATAGTCCTTTCGATACTCGGACCAATAGCTTTTGCTATTTCCGTTTGGGACGGATTTCAGTCCACGCTCACACAGTGGATCACGAGATATGTCAGCGTATATCTCTGGCTTCCTGTTTCCGATTTGTTCAGCTCGATGCTGGCAAGAATACAATCCCTCATACTGGAAAGGGATATAGCAATGCTTGCCGACCCGACCTACATACCCGATACGAGCAATACGGTGTACATCATCTTTATGATTATCGGTATCGTTGGCTACTTCACAATTCCAACAGTAACAGGTTGGGTAATCCAAGCCGGAGGTGCAGGAAACTTTACTCGTAATGTAAATCAAACAGCGATGAAGGCAGGAAACCTTGCGGGTGCTGGTGCAGGATCTACAGTAGGAAACATCGGCGGTAAACTGATGAATAAATAACAATAAATCATTCAAAAAAATGGAATTTAAAACGCTAAGAAATATCGAAAACAGCTTTAGGCAGATAAGACTATATGCCATTGTGTTTGCGGTTCTCTGTATTGGCGTGGTAGGATATGCCGTATGGCAGTCCTACCGCTTTGCAGAAGAACAACGCCAAAAAATCTATGTATTGGATAACGGCAAATCTTTGATGCTTGCCTTATCGCAAGATGCAAGTATCAACCGACCTGTGGAAGCAAGGGAACACGTCAGACGTTTTCACGAGCTGTTTTTTACACTTGCTCCCGACAAAAACGCTATAGAAAGCAATATGAGCAGGGCATTCAATCTTGCCGACAAAAGTGCCTTTGATTATTACAAAGACCTTTCGGAAAAAGGATACTATAACCGTATCATTTCAGGAAACGTACAGCAGCGTATTGAGGTGGATAGCGTTGTCTGCAACTTCGATACCTATCCGTATGCCGTGCGAACCTATGCCAAACAATTCATCATCCGTTCGAGCAATGTAACCAGACGGAACCTGATCACGTCCTGCTATCTCGTGAACTCTGTCCGTTCCGATAATAACCCACAAGGTTTTAATATCGAAAAGTTTGCCGTAACGGAAAACAGGGACATTGAAGTAATTGAACGCTAAAAATAGAAGTTATGAAACAGTTACTTGACTTAGACACATTCGCACAAACCCTCACGAACAAAGGGTATGACGGCTATTTCCAAACAGAAGCGGCCTATGCCGACAAAATCAAAGATAGCATCAGCAGATTTTTGGAGGCTTGTAATAATGGAACAGACAAACCGATGTTGCCAAACATTCTGATGCTGAAAACCTACCTGGAATGGAATGGCGATGATAAGCCAAAGGTTGAATGCAATATGTGGATAAAGTACAAAGACGGTCTTTTCGATGTTCAGAAAATGAATATTGACAGAATAGACCAGTATGGGCAATTATTGAAGCAATCGAAATTAACGGATCTCACTACAAATTCGGTTCCGACAAGAAAAGAAGCGATTGCACAAGTTTCCGAAAAGCCCAGAGAACAGTTGTCTAACCAAAACAGACGGTTCCGAATGCGATAACCGATAATCATTACAATATGAAAAAATTAAGAGCAAAGATGGACAGGCACTTTGACCAATTGGATGATCGCTGGCGTGAACTGCCTGTACGCAAACAGCACAAATATACCCTATACTTTTTCTTGGGTTATCTGATGCTTACCGCAGGCGTGATTGCCAAAGTTTGGTACGACACGGGAAAGTCTGAAAACGATATGAAAATCAGGCATATGGAAAACCCTGTACTCAGAAAAGGAGAAAGCCCTGCAAGCTTACAGGACACATTATCAACCATTTTTAAAAATAAGATTTATGAAAGAAAATGAAAATAAAAAGACGGTGGTTCGGGTAACCGAGGGTAATCCGAAAGAAACCGCTGATGTGCTGCAAGACAGTACGCAGAGCAAAGCCGATAAACTGAAAAAGCCACTCATATTCGGCTTGATGGGAATTGTCTTTGTAGGCTGTATGTATCTCATATTTAAACCATCGGAAGATAAGAACGAAATCGAAAGTCTTGGACTGAACGATGCAGTTCCGCAGGCTACTGAAGCAGGATTACAGTCGGACAAGCAAAAGGCATACGAACAGGAAATGCTGGAACAAAAGGATAAAGAAAAACGAAATGCCCTGACAACGCTTTCAGATTACTGGAATACAGACAGCTCCCAGAGTATGGAAGAAGAAATACCTGAAGAAGAGGAAAGCTATCGTTATGGTTCTGAAAGAAATTCCGGCAGATATGGAAATTCTATCTTAAACAGTTACCGCAATGCACAAAGTACATTGGGTTCGTTTTATCAGGACGATAATTTGGAAACAATAGAACTCCGCAGGCAATTGGACGAACTGAAAGAGCAATTGGCTGAAAAAGATGTACCCAAAGCTGCAACTATAGATGACCAGCTTGCACTGATGGAAAAATCCTATCAGATGGCAGCAAAGTATCTTCCCCAAGGTAGTACGAGTACTTCAGAAGCTCTACCTGTCAATAACAGCAATGCTTCAGGAACTGCTACTACTAATCAAAAAGAGCATTTTGTAGCATTTACGTCTATGAGGAAAAACACTGTTTCTGCCTTATACCGTGAACCCAGCGATAGTGCATTTTTAGCCGATTGGAGCCAGACCAAAAATCGTGGCTTTTATACCGCAGGTTCCATTGAGCAGGTGGTACAACCGAAAAACAGTATAAAAGCAAGCGTACACGAAACACAAACAATAGTTGGCGAAACAGGTGTACGTCTTCGTTTATTGGAGCCAGCCCAAACACCACAACGAACCATTCCCAAAGGAACGATTGTAACAGCTAATGCCAAATTTCAGGGAGGGCGATTACAGCTAAAGATTACTTCGATAGAACTGGAGGGCAACATCATCCCTGTGGATATTACCATTTACGATTTGGACGGACAGCAAGGATTGTATGTTCCGTATTCGCCTGAAATGAATGCCCTTACAGAAATGGCAGGCAATATGAGCCAACAATCAGGAACACGCTTGATGCTTACTCAAAATGCCGGACAGCAAGTTGCCGCAGACCTTAGCCGTGGCGTAGTACAGGGTATTTCGGGCTATTTCGCCAAAAAAGTAAGAACGCCAAAGGTAACACTGAAAGCAGGACATCAGGTCTTCTTGGTATCTAAAAAATAATGTTGAATTCAAATAATAAAACAATGAAAAATCATTTTAAAACTTTTTGGGCAATTGCCCTCATACTTGGCTTTGCCGTACAATCTTATGCACAGGACAGCATTAGAACACCGCTTGCCCTGGGCAAGATAGAACCGTACCGTATGGAATTGACCTACGATAAAACTTCGCACCTGATTTTCCCGACTGCCATTCGTTACGTGGATTTGGGAAGTGAATACCTAATTGCAGGAAAAGCGGAAGATGCCGAAAATGTATTGCGTGTAAAAGCATCGGTAAGGGATTTTGAAGCGGAAACCAATTTTTCCGTTATCACGAATGACGGACGTTTTTACAGTTTCAATGTGTATTACAGCGGGTATCCCGAAGCATTGAGCTATGACCTTTTGACAATGCAAAAAGCAGTGGACAAAGCCAACGGTAACGATGTGCTTTTTGAAGAATTGGGCAACAATTCTCCCTCATTGGCGGGCTTGCTTTTGGAAACTATTTACAAAAAGGACAAACGCATTGTAAAGCATATTGGGGCTAAGAGTTTCGGCATTCAGTTTATTCTGAAAGGAATTTACATACACAATGGTAAATACTATTTCCATACGGAATTGAGAAATCGCAGCAATGTACCGTTCAATATCGACTTTGTGAATTTCAAGGTAGTTGATAAAAAGGTTGCCAAACGAACCGTAGTACAGGAACGCCCGATGATACCGCTTCGTACCTATAAACCACTTACAGAAATTTCGGGACAAACCACCGAACAAAATGTTTTCCTGTTAGACCAATTCACTATTGCCGATGATAAGGTACTGTTGGTTGAGATTTTCGAGAAGAACGGTGGTCGTCATCAAACACTTCAGGTAGAAAATTCGGATTTGATAAAAGCCCGATTGATCAACGATATGCATCTGAAATTTTAATAAACCTTTAAAGCAATAATATGAAAAAGTATATCTATACTGTGATGCTTATACTGATAGGCATCACAACCAGCCAAGCGCAACGAATGTTGCCTAAACAAAAAGGATTGGAAGTAAATGTTGGTGTATTATCCGATGATAAAATCGGCAACGATTATTACATCAGCCTTGGTATGACTGTAAACGGCAAAAACGGCAATTATCAGCTATGGGCGTTGGAATATACCCATCAATACCACAACTACAAAGATCTTCGCATACCACAGGAAACCTACACAGCTGAGGGAGGTTATAGTTTCTTTCTTTTGGGCGATGCCCGTAAAAACATCACGCTGAATGCAGCTATAACAGGCGTACTGGGTTATGAAACAATCAACCGTGGCGAAACAATGTTGTATGATGGAGCAAAGGTTTTGAATGAAGACAACTTCATCTACGGAGCCGGTGGAAGGCTCACTTTTGAAACGTACCTGTCAGATCGTTTTGTGTTAGTTCTGCAAGGACGTACTAAGGTCGTATGGGGTACGGATATGAAACAGTTCCGCCCCTCCGCAGGTGTGGGATTAAGGTTTAACTTTTAAAATGTAAAAACAATGATAGCAATATTCAATAAATTCAGAATAGGCTTATTGCCGATATACTTAATGTTGGCAATTCTCGCAGCTTCGGTTTCTTTGGTATCTTGTAGCAAAGATGATGAACTCGAAATACAGAACGATTTTCCTTTTGAGGTAAATGTAATGCCGGTACCCAAAGATGTTGCCGATGGGCAGACGGTAGAGATCCGCATTACCATACATCGAACAGGAAACTACACGAACACTCAGTATTTTCTTCGCTATTTTCAGTTTGACGGTACAGGAACATTGCAATACTACGATGAACCACCGTACCTCCCGAACGATTTGTATTCATTACCAACAGAGCAGTTTCGCTTGTACTACACTTCAACATCTGCTGTTTCACAATCCTTTGAGGTTTGGATTTCGGACAGCTTCGGGAATGAAAAGCAATTAAGTTTTCAGTTCAATAGTAGTGATTAAGAACAACAACTTTGACAACGACAAAACCGACTTTATAGGTCGGTTTTTTGCTTTTGATTTTCAACCAAGGATGTTTTGTTTAAATTTATTTGATATAATTTTGACAATATGGATGCAGTTACTTCTCAATTGGTAATGGGAATTATTCCGCTTGTTATCGGTATAGGTCTTATCTACTGGATAAGCCGGAGGAAATTTTACAGACGTAATGCGATGGGTGCAGAGGGCTTTTCGAGTTTTGAAGCATCTGTATTTATCCGTTTTATAGAACGTGTTGGTAAATGGATTGCCTATGCTTTAATTATTCTTGGCGTTGTTATTCTTTGGTCTTATACACAGATGAAAAAAGAAAGGGAGAAAAAACAACAGGAAGTTAAAATTGAACAGCCTACCAAACGTTGATAGAAATTTCCCTATAAACTTTTTAACGAATCGGATAACCCAAAAGGCTATCCGATTTTTTGTTTACGGCAAAAGAAAACAGCCAAACACTGCCTCTCAACGCCAATGACTACAACATTTCCCAGTTATGTAATAAGCCATTATAAATTAGACTTCCACAGAAAAATTGAGCAGAATATGGAAGTTATCGCAATACAAAAATCCCTACTGGATGGAATGAAAAAAGAGCTGAAAGCACTTTTGGAACTGACCGAAAACGCTACTCGGAAATATACCCCGATTTTCAAAGAAGAGAAATGGCTCGATAACCAGGAAGTGTGCCTGATGATGAACATTACCAAACGGACTTTGCAGACCTATAAGGATAAAGGCTTATTGCCTTACTCCAAGCTTAACCGCAAAAATTATTATAAACTTTCGGATGTGCAGGCTTTGCTAAAAGGCAAACATTCGTATAATACCAATGACAATGGATTTACTGACGAATGAAACC
This sequence comes from Chryseobacterium indologenes, assembly GCA_002439165.1. Lineage (GTDB taxonomy): Bacteria > Bacteroidota > Bacteroidia > Flavobacteriales > Weeksellaceae > Chryseobacterium > Chryseobacterium indologenes_E. The sequence goes on along the minus strand of DJTE01000040.1, from coordinate 106,867 downwards.
GAAGAAATCATCGAACAACAGGAGATGATAATGCGGTTGCGAAGCCGTATTGAAGAAATATTAAAAAACTACCGCCCCGTAATGAACGGAGAAATATACCTGTCGGGCGAAGATGTATGCAAGCTGTTACACATCAGTAAACGTACTTTGCAACAATATCGTGATGACAATATTCTGCCGTATATTCAAATAGGAGGCAAAATCATTTATAAAGAAACAGATTTATTGAGTGTATTGGAGCAAAACTATTGTAGCCAAAAAATCAAATAATCTATGATCAAATTTAGTTTAGGGCATATTTCTATATCGAAATGAGTTTTGTATCTTTGTAGAAGATAGAAAATACTTAAAGTGTTTTTGCTTTAGGTTCCGCATTAGAAACTGGTAATTTTTAAATCCCCGGAACAGATAAGTAAGAACGCTCACGTCATAGGCGTGGGCGTCCGCTTATTTGGGGGATGGCGTACCAGTGCCTTAATGCCGGTAAGTGTGATTGCCTACGCTTTCTTTTTTTGTGTAGGGTTCATGAAAAAGAAAAAATGGCATTATGGATACAATAAACAGACCCAAACAATCTCTGGCATTTATCAATGATAAAAGCCTCATCTTAGATAGTATTTGCAATGACCTCTCTGGTTCAGGATTTGAAATACTCTTCCGCTTGGAGCATGTCGAAGATGGAATAACTCAATTATCCGCTTTAAAAGCACTTCCAGAAGTCTGTATCATAGACTTAGATTTTTACGATAATGATGTGCTGGTACAGCTTCAGGAATTAAGAGAAAAATATCCACGTATTAAATTGATTGCCCATAGTGATATTGATGATGAGAAAGTTGGCAAGGCTCTTTTAAATATTGGTTTTTCGAGTTGTTTATTGGTTGGCAGTGATGTTGCTGATTTTAAAAAAGCGATTGAAAAAGTTGTAGAAAATTAATTATTATATTTAGTCAATCCCCAACCCTTTATGCATTTCATGCCATTCTTTTCCGAATTGTATACTTTTTAGTGCAGCTTTTCGCTTTTCTTCGGGCAAACAATCGATACAGGTTGGATACTGAAGTCCTTTATAATTTTGCTTACATTGAGGACATAGTTCCATCTTTTTGATATCAAGATTATAAGCGCATTTTCTGCACGCAGTTATTGCATCTTCAAAGGAAAGATATTTGATACAGTCATTTACATGAAGTAAAAAAGCTTCTTTCTCAATCTGCTCTGCATCCTTATTTTTAGCACGTTCTCTTTGTAACCAATATCGGATATTAGATAGATTGTTCTTATTTGCCCATTTATCCTTTGAAACAAAACATTTATCTTGAACCTCGTAAGCATCTTCATTTTCGTAAAATATAGAAATGAGTTCATTTGCCGTTCTGAAAATTGCTTCATCAAATTCATGCTTACAATCTGCACAGCGATATTTTGGAGTTTTCCTTACCCTTACGCTTGGATTTTTGTTATTGCAATTTGAACAAAGTGGAACGGGTTCATAATTATATTTTTTTAGCACATAATCTGTAAAATCAGACTTACTAACTTCTTGATTGCTATCTATGTAGTCTTTAGTATATCCTCTTATTAGTTCTCTTAAATAATCGGAATATTTTCTTGGATGAGAATTATGTTGTATAGTTAATGTATCAGTACTACTGCAAATTTCGCATTTATCTTTAATAAATTCTGACCTCCTTTCTTTCCAGTCTTTTGTATGCCAGGAGCGCTGTTCCTCTTTGGACCCATTCCAATACTGTGCTTTTGCAAGTTCCAACTGAATTTCGCTATTTACTAATTGGTCTCTTAGTTCTATAAGTTCGTTATAGGTTAGCATTTGCTTTTACTAATTTTTAAGCACCATTTTGGTGCATACTTTTTTTGTAAATATATTCTTTGACTATCCCTTTCACAATCTTTTCGAAACGTCAGCAGTTATATCAATTCTTCTTGTGTTACTATCTTTATGGCTTCACCAAATTTCTTTTTGAGATCAATATCTTTTATACTATCCGGAAATGCCATTGCTAATAGATATTTTGGTCTGGATAGGGCTACATATATTAATCTCCTCGTTTCATCAGGAAAAATATTTCCGCTGTTTGATATGTTTTCAAATAAGATGTTATCCTTATGCTTTCTTTCATTGAAGAAAACAAGAATTGAATCCAAGGTTTGACCTTTGACTTGGTGTATTGTTGTAATGGGAATATTAAAAGCAGAAAAAGACTTCTTGAAATGCTGGCTTACGGTTTCCAATAATGTAGTTTTTTCGAAGTATTTTGATTTTCTATTTCGTAAATTAAAGTCAACGTCATAATTAAGTTTCAATCTGTTTTTTAGAAAAAGCTGAGTTTCTGTTGTCCAGTCTTGTACAGTTTTGCTAAAATCAGGTAATTCATTTAAGATGGTAATCATTAAAGAATTAAAATGAGGATCAACACTCTTTTCTTTTTCAATTTCCTTTAGTATATGATAATCAGATGTATCAGTATAAATGAGCTGAATACTTATTGCTCGTATTTCTTTTATTGCATTTTTAATATCACCGCTGATGTAGAGATTTTTAGCATAAATGATATCTTTAGGTAGTTCTGTACCCCAAGGTCTTTGTTCTAGTTTTTTTCCCAGCAACGAATCTTTTAACGAATTTCCCCTAACTACAATACAGCTATTAAGGTGTTTCTTTGTTGAACAATAATCGTCATAATGTTTAATTATTAATTGGTGATTATTGCTTGAATATTTGTACACTATAACAGAGTTATTTTGCTCCTCACAGTCAACACTATTAATTGCTAAGTCGTCTGAACGTCTAACTTTAGAAAAAACATCAATGATACTTTGAGGCGAACGTCTATTGTCGGTCAAGTCATAAGATTGCCAAGTTTGATCGCTTTCATATTTTCTTAAGAATTCATCAGGTTTTGCGTCTCTCCATTCATACAGGCTTTGATAAGGGTCTCCAATTAATTCAATGTTTTTCAGGCCTTGGTTCACCAATTCCTCAAATATGGCGTGCTGTATTAAAGAATTGTCCTGAGCCTCATCAATTATAACAAAAGGGAATCTTAGACTAAGCCATTGGCAAATTTTGGGGTTATTTCTTAATAAATGTAGTGCAATATATGCAGAGTCTCCAGTTGATATAAGACCTTTTGTAAATTGTCTATTTTTTATTAGCTGACAATACTTATTAAAATTCTCTCTATCTACTTTATCCAGAGATGGTTGATTACCATTTATTGAAAATGTACCATCAGGCTCAATTCTTATTTCGCTCGGAGGATATAAATGAAAAATACTGCGATTATTTTTTGCTTTATATTCTGCGTTATTCAAAGGTCGTAACAAACCATCTAGTGTCTTTCCATTTTTTACGTAGGTCGTTTTCCACATGTCATCTAAGATATTTGTATGATCAAGTATCTTTGGTCTATTGAAATCACGATTAAGCAAATTATAAAAAGGAAGTGTAATAAATTTATTTATAAAACTATCAATGGTTGATACGTGGTTAGGAAACTGAAGTGATTTACCGCTTAGCTTTCTATATGCTTCATTAATTTCGTCTTTAGCAGAATTAGTGAACGATAAACAAGCTACACCAGAATGACCTCCGATTTCTTTTGAAGTTTCTAAATTTAAAATCTTCTTCGCAATAGTGGTTGTTTTTCCACTACCTGGGCAGGCACTTAGAATAACTTTCCCCCTAGCTTGTAGATAAGCTAATCTTTCCTCATTTTCAAAATACATTATAATCCGTTTTTTAAATGAGTTAATGCATTTAATATATACTTTGGAACCATAAATGATGCTTTTGCATCTTCCAAATTATCCAGCAAATGAATTGAGAAGTCCTGTGCAAATTCAGCTTTAGCGGGAAAAGTTTTCCATAGGAGAATTGCAACTTTCCTTCTTTGCTCATCTGTCATTAAATCTGTAGCAAATGTCGCCATATAAGCAACAATTTTAATGATTTTAGCACTTTCTACAAGGTCTAAATATTGTACTAAAAAGTTGCTTTTAAAATTTCTCCTATCATCATTTATGTTATGCAATGCAATTTCGTATTCTAATGTTTTGAATGACTCAAAGATTTGAATGTTATCTGCATTATTCTTTACAGAATTCAAGTTTTTTATTCTCGATACTGCATTACCTTTTTGAATAGAATCATCTAACAGATCGAGAATAGTGGTATCATTTATCAAACTATCAAAACTATATTCAGTTTTTTTCGAATCTGTAAATCTATCATCATCTGTGATGATGGAAATAGGTTTGTTAATTCTCTCTAATAGATTTGAATGATTAAAAAGATAGAGGAATGGATAGAAAGATGTTCCTTTTACGTTAACAATTTCGGTTCTGTAATCCTCCAATTTATAGTCCTCCAAAAGAGTAAACGCTGAAATCAATAGTTCTTCTGAAATACCTTCAATGAACAAAATTGATTTTGCAAATAAAAGTTGAGATTTGGTCACGTCTATATATCTCTGAAGCTTCTTCATTCTATTTTCCAAATCAGGATCTAACAATTCCTTATTTTTGGTGGTATCTTCGATTAATTTTTCAGACTCTCTATTTTGAAATTGTTTATCAAGTTTTGTCGCTTTGCCACAATCCAAAAGGATAAGATTCTTTAGGGGGACTTTTGAAGTTAAAGTCGGTGAATGAGTAGTTATAAATAGCTGACTATTTTCGGTAGCATTTGCATTGTTGAGAAAGTTATAAAGGCTTAGTTGCAATTGGGGATGCAGATGAGATTCAGGCTCTTCAATTAATAAGGCGAAATGAGGAAGACCATTATCTTTAATTTGCTCTTTTATATCACCAAGAACTACTGCTATGTATATCAGATTGTTTAACCCTAAACTATTTTGCCATAAATGAAATCCTTCATCCGTTAGGGTTGATCTATCATGTGGAAGATAGGGTTTAATAGCATTAACAATATATTCTGTTTTTGCTTCTTCAATTCTAACCCCAATTTTATTATCAATAACTTTCTTAAAAATACTTTCGAGATTTGTATTCACCCCATCTCTGGTATTTTTTACCTCATCACGGCTCAACAATTGAGAATTAGCATCTTTAATAATTTGTTCAATTTCAGACTCAGACTTTTCTCTCTTTACAAATCGTCTTATAACTTTTCCAAGAATATTATTCCGAGTGCTCAGTAGATCTTTAGTACTATCTCTCAATGCCCCTAAATAGTAATGTTGAAAAAGTTCAAATGTTTTATAATCGGCTTTTTGCCCATCAATATTTCCTGTATTATATGAGAAGTTCGGATATTTCCCATCTTTCTCTTCGTAAGAAATCGATATTTTAGCATAATCTTCTTCGATTTTATTAGGATCGATTACCATATATTCATAAAAAGCTCCTTTTTGCGCTGTAGATAGCCCTTTGAAAACATATGTTATAGTAATGAGTGAAGACTTTTGAATAGTTTTGATTCCTCCGTTCTCTACTGTTTTTTGATGAAAGTCATCAGATGAAACAGAAATCTCTCTGATAGGCTCTCCAATATTATATAACAGACGTATAGCGTCAATGATTGCTGATTTTCCACACCCATTTTCACCAATAATTATATTTAATTTGGGGTCAAATTCTGTTTCAATTGCTTCGATTCCTTTGTAATTCTCAACTTTTATATAGGATAAATACATTTGCTTTTCTTGGTTAGAAATAAATAAACAAAGCTATAATGGTATGTATAGAATCAATTAAATTGAAAATAAGTTTTACAATCTCGTTGAGCAACAAACAATACTTCAAGCCTTTGGCTAATTTATAAAAAAAATGGTATTGTATGATAAATTGCTTTCAAAGTATTATTTCTAATCAAGCGACGTTCTTTTGCTTCTTTTCTTTGGTCGCAGATGTGAAAAGAAAAGAAGTCATTTCCAAAAACAACAAATGGGATAATGAATATCCCATGAAAAGAATGTCGCAACCTGTTTGGTAAAATGTAGAGAAAGGGAACTGCATAGCGGTGCATTTTAGGAAAGTGGTTGCACCTTTTTAAATGCGAAAAGGCGGTTCCGACCAAAGGAAGGATGCGTCTTTTCGCCGCCCGACCTTTTGGGGTCAGGCGACTTTCAGGGGTTGGGTGTGGAAATTTTTCAGATTAATGAAAAATCCCCTGTTTTCGGTCATTCCGTAGCGAAACATATTCCACAACAGCGAACAACCCATTTGAGCCAATGTTGCATTGATATACAAATCCTGTTTTTCTAAAGCTTCTGCCAAACTGCAACTTGGCGTATCGTCCGTTTGTTCGGACTGGTTTAGCAGTTCTCCAAATTCATCTGTAACCATTGGCAGGCTTGCCACCGTTTCATACCTTTCAGAGTCGGGTTGTTTGATACTTCCGATGGTAGATAGTAACACTTGCCCTGTATGTTGGCTGTTTCCAAAATCCAACCAATATTTTGGTTCATCACGGTTGGCTCTGCGTTGTTTACTCATTGCTTTGAGCATTTCTGCAATATCAAACCTTGTCTTTACATTATCCACACAAGTAATATAAATCGTAGCTTTCGCATTTTCGGGCAGTCCTCCTAAAGAATTGCGTTCAAACTTTTGGGTTTCTGCTTTCCAATTTGTTCCCATAAACCGATTAACACGGTTTATGAGTGCTACCGATTTGTACAAGCCTGTTTCACTCGGTGCAAATCGCTGTCTGCCTAAATTGGCTTCCGTGATAATATCATCATCCCACAAACGAACATGCAATCCTGCGTGTCCCAATTCTGTTAAACTGTGGTTCATTTCCATTAAGGCGGTCAGCACCTTTGAACCTGTGCCACCTGCACCAATCAAATTGACTTCAATCGGGTTAGTAGGGCTTATCAAATAGTTGTCCGTAAAATGAACGGCTGTTTTTACTGTTTCCATTACAATAGATTTTTAAGGGTTTTGTTATACGGTTTCAATACTTCTTTCGGAAAGGGTTTATCTGTATTGATAAGGTCTTTCCAAACTTTTACGCAATCGCCTTTTATGGGATTGTGTTTGCCCAATAAGTGGCTGAAATAACTATTGAAAAAGTAGTGTTCCCAAGCCTGTATAAATTCTTCCACCGAAGCCGATTTTTTAATATCAACGCTTACTGTACCCATACAAACTTTACCATCTTCGTAAATATTGAAAAACGGAGCGTAATGCAGTTTAGTCTTATCGTTCGGTCTTCTGTCACTCGAAAGGGAATAAACGGCAAGACTGTTTTTGCTTGCTTTCCAAAGCATTGGCGGTACAAAGGCTTTACCATTGGGAATTTTCAGACCGTCCACAAAAAACAACTTTCTTTGCTGTGCTTTGGTGTACCAGATTACCGTGGCTTTTTCTGCACTCGGATTAAGGTGCAAAATGTTTGTCGGTAAAATTCCGTTTGGTTTTAAAAAGGCTTTGTCCTTGTCTTTTTCGGTGCGAAGTGACTTTGCCAATATATTTGCTTCTCTCACGGTCAATGGGTGGGCATTGATTGGATTTCCGTTTTTATCCATATCAAAATGCTCTACATACACATCGGTTGTCCGTTCTTTGGTTTCGTAGAATACCAAAGCCGATTTGGGGTGGTATAATGTCCCGAAGTCCTGTGTTATATCGTTAATCGTTTCCATATTCTTGTGTTTAACATTGGTGTAAAATATCGCTTAGGTTGTGTAATAATTGAAATAACCTCTTTTCAAAACAAAGATTGTTGGCGGTTATATCCCTGCCGTCAAACTGTTTTAGTATAATGGGTTCTTCCATTTGTCCGTATTCCTGTATATCGGTGTTTACGGATTCTATCAAGGTTTCATTCAGCCAACCTTTATGGTCTGCGTAAAATGAAATGTACTTTTCCATTCCGATAACATTTTCCATATCGTCTCCAGATGCTTCTCCATTGGGTTTGGCATTGCGGAGTACATTTTCATTCGGATAGGTTTTATACAGGGAAAAGGCTTCTTTTGCTACGGTTAAACATTCCTTGTCAAAAACATTTCTTACTTTGAACTTTTCAATACGCTGTTCAAATACGGTCAGATTGATACGGTTATAAATCCGTTGTTCAATAAAATCACCGATAAATTCGGCTTGTTTGATTTCTGATAAATAAACTTCGGTTTCTTCGGTATAATCGTCCTGTTCAACCCAATCGTTCATCATTTCGTACATCCAATAGAGATAGCTTGCTTCCTGCCTGTAATACGGAATGTCGGCTATATGATACAGATAAGCACAAACAGACAATAATAAATGTGCGTTGGATTTTCTCTTTTTATCGTGCAAAAGGCGGTACAATGGCGAAACAGGAATGTAAAAAAGTGTTGCTCCTGTATTGTAGCGTTCTTCACTTACGAAATAGGTTTTCTTACTGTCCTGTACCAAACGGATTTCTTCCCAATCCAAAACCTTGCTCTTTAACTTTTCCTCTACATCAGTCATAGCCAATGCCATATTATAGGGATAGTCAAATTGTTTGGTCTGTGCAGGTTCAATATTGTAATGTTCTGCCAATTTGGAAAGGGACTGAAAAAAATCCCTTTCCGTTTTGTCTGATTTACTGCAAGCCTGTACGGTTTTCGTTTCTTTCAGTTTAGGCAGAAACGAACATTTTAGAAAACCATTGGCAACATCGCTGTTGGTACTGATTTGCGTTTGTCTTTCCGTACTTCGTTTGCATCCTTTGGCTTTTGCATCCAATTGGCGAACTCGTTTAACTGGCGGTGCAATTGTCTTTGTCGTTGCTGTTCGGGTATTGTAATCGTTCCCGATAGGATATGTCTGTGCATAGTTCATCGCTTTAAAATTTTGGTTTACCCTTTCGTTCCCATTACGCTCTCAAATCTGTACTCGACTGCATCGTCCTTTATCTGCGGTGCAGATGCTTTTGCGGTAGTCAGTATGGGGTACATATTGGCGTAAAAATTCATTACCGCTTCCACGCTCCAACGTGGTTCGGGGTCGGTCAGTCTGATGTCCTGTCCTTTATCTTTGAGTATAAAAACTCTTTCCAATTGCGTTGCTAATAACATAATGCTCGTTTTTAATGGTTAATACTCTGTTTCTTCTTCGTCCGTTTCATCAATGGGATAGTCGGATATAACTTCTTCTGCTTGTGGCAGTTCGGGTGCTGTTTCCTCAATTGTTCCAAAAAGGCTCGGTGTGGCGAATTTGTCTGACAATGATGTTTTGCGTTTGCGTATCTCGTCCGCTTTTTCGGGAAATTCGGTTATCTCGGGAACTTTCATCCACGCTTCACGGAATTTGCCCTCTTTTTCGAGTTCGTCAGCCTTTGCCATTCCGTCTTTAAATTTTTTGTCTTTGGCTTCTTTTTCCTTTTTGGCTTTCTCGGTCTTTTCTTTTTCCATTGCCGATTGCTTTTTGACTTCCTCCATTTGTTTTAAGAATTTTTCCATATCCACCATTACGCCCGAAACGGTTTTAACAGGTGCTTTTATCTGCTCAAAAAATCCCTCGTCAAATTCCTGCGGAGTGGCGTTAAACGTTAAGGGGGGAATTAGATTTTTGGCACTATCTCCACATTGTTCGTTGTTGAGCAATACCGATACGATAAGGTTGTTTTCTGCTCCTTTGGAAATGTTGAGTTGCAGTACCCCTGTAAAGTCCAAAGCTTGTATCTGATTGAAAAAATTGGTATTCATCGTTCTGAAATTTTAATTGTTAACTATTCGTTTTTTGATTGCTGTGAGTTTATCGTGTATGTCCACCCAATAGGCTTTTTGTCGTTTGTCAAACTCCGAGAAACTTTTGTCCTCGTGGCTGTACCCTGTATTTCTTTTGGCTATTTTGATAGCTTCTTTTAAGTCGGTTATTTCAATTTCACAACCGTTCAAATCGGTTATATACATACCTCTGTAATTAATTGTGATAATGGAAATTCCTCTGACCAAAATTCTTCGCTCGTGTGCTTTCCGTAGGCTTTATACATTGCTGTTCCTGTCTTATATAGTACAAGCCTGTAACAGTCCAAGCGATTTTCGGGTACGGATAATGTTTGGAGTTCTTCTTTGTCAATATCCACGTATGCCATAGGCTTATTTTCAAGCCATTTGTATAAATCGGGGTTATCGTCTTCGTCAGCGGTATAAAAATCTACTGCCGTATCGTAATAGTTCAGTGATTGTAAAAAGTAATCTTCTTCAAACGGCTTAACCATTTCAAGCCTTTTTTGCTGTTCCTTTTTCCAATCTTCGGTAATGTGGACAATGGCAAAATTGCAATTGTCCCATTCGCTGTTGGTTCCTGCTTTGAGCAGTACGTATGCTGTTGGTTTATCTGATAATTTCATCGTTCTGAATGTTAGTGTTGGTAAATTGATTTTCGATTTTACGTTCCAATAAGGTTTCTAAAATTTCGTACTCGCTGTCGTAATCTTCGCCCTCAAAATGGTAGGTGTCAGTTTCTTCGTCAAACTCGAACTGTTCAAAATCTTCGTACTCCAAAAAAACATCTGTGAGTAGCTTGTCAGCAGATGTTGCCCTGCCACATACACAGTTACCCAATTCCAGATAGTCCTGTGTGAAATTCACGTTATAGTGTTCTGCTATCTTTTGTACTTCTACAATATTGGGCGACCATTTTGTTTCATATTGGAATACGCCTGTTACATCATCGTTTTGATAGATTTCAAAGAAATAACCACCGTTATGCTCCGAAACAAATTCGGGTAACTGTCCGCATTCTTCTTTCTGTTCCTTTTCAACCATTGATTTGAATAGCTGTTGTATCTGTTCGATTGCTTCGGGTTTGCCCTCGAAAACAACCGTATTACTGCACCAATTTGTCATAATCGTTTATTGTTTAAGGTTATGAATGTGATTTTTCAGCGGTATAAACGCCATTCACATAGTAGCCGAATGACTGCTCCCAAAGGCGTATTAAACCGTCCGTGTCTATGTAGAAATACTCTGTACGATTGCAGTAGATAATATGTACTGTTTCGTCCTTGTGCTTTTTTTTAAGGCTCTTGCCTTTAGCCAATTCTTTTGCTTCCTCTATGGTTTTTGCTTTCATATCCTGCTGTCTTGTATCGTTAAAAATTTCTACTATATCCACAATGGCACATTCGGGACAACCCTCTACGGTTGTTATCTGCTGTATTGCTCCCTGCTTTCCGCTTAGTGATATTACTCTTAGCATTGTTGTACCTGTGTCGTGCTTTAGCGTTGCTTCATATATCTCTATTGTCATAACTGTTGTTTATAGTAGGCTACCACCGATTAAGGCGGTAGCCTGTTGTTATTTAATTAAGGTTTAGGATTTCCGCACCGTCTGTTGCAAAGGCGGTACACAATTCAAATGCTTTCTGCGTTTTCTGTTGAGCCGTTCCACCTAATACAATGCTCTGCAACTTGGCTTCATCATCTTTGTAATTTCTTACGTTCTGATAGTAGCCTGTTACGGCATTATATGCCCCGAACAATGTACCTTTGGTCGTGTCCATTTGCTGTGTGTCGCTTATCATCGCATAGGTAAAAGCATTATCAACCACGTTTTTGAACACGGTGGAAATTTCATCTTCCGCACCTTTGTTGATTAGCTCTAAAGTTTCCTTGTTCGGGCAAAGTGCCAATTGGATTAGCTTTCTTACTTCTCGGTCTGATACTTTTACCTTTGTCCAATTGTTGAAAATGTTCTCTAATTGGTTACTCAACGTATTGGCAAGTCCCATAATCTTGTGAGCGTTCTCAATACGCTGTTTTGCTCCCGAAGTATGTTTGATACGGACTACATTGGTCATATTGCGTAACGAAGCGTTTAAGGTGTTTTGGCACACGATACGGATAGGTGTAAACGCTGCGGTAATACTTCCGCTACCATCGTGCGAAGTGGTTAGGAAAATGTACTTTTCCGTAACATCATCGCCATTGCCCACTCGGATATAATCGGGTAGTTTGGCTGTGATAAAAATGCGTTCTCCGTTACCCAATGCTCCTGCGGTTTCGTAGAGAATACCCTCGCCACCACCTACAATGGCATCAAAGAAATTAAAGGCTTCACGGTTCTGTACAATGTGGTAATCCTTACCGACTACGCCCAAAACTGCATTGTTATCAGTGCGTATGTTGGCGAAATAGTTAGGTACTTCCAATTCGCTACTGCCTATCTCGATGCCGTTGGCTGTTTCGATAATACCCGAACCTTTGGTAAACAGTGGGGATTTTATGACTTCGTAATCTAACCCTGCGTGTCGGATAGCTTCCTCACTCGTTGGGTATTGCTCCACGATTTGCCCTAAACCGTGCCACGCTTTTTGCTGTACTGAAAAGAAACTGTGCTTTCCTGTTTGCTCGTTGAAATTGATATTATGTGCCATTTTGATAAAATTTTGATGTTAAAAAATGATTGAATGTTCTTGATTAAAATGGGAGGTCGTCCTCTGTTCCCTGTGCTGTAAATCCGTTGTTTTCAGATTGTGCAGTAGCCTGTGCGGTTTCGGTTCTTTTGATACCTCCGTGAAACTTGATGTTTGAGGTATGGAAATTCAGACCTGCTTTCGGCTCTCCGTCTTTGCCTGTCCACGCTCTTGTGCTTACCCTGCCTGTGAGTTCTACCAAAGTGCCTTTGGTCAGTAGTGATGCTACCTTTGCAGACAGCCAATAGGCACAGTCGAAGTAGGTTGTTTGCTCAATGCGTTCGCCCTGTTTGTTCTTGTAGCTTTCGTTGGTCGCTACTGAAAAGTTTACTACTTGTTTGTCCTGTGACGTTGTGCGTACTTCCGCATCCCTTGTCAGTCTTCCGATGATGTTCATAATCGTTCCTGTTTTAAAAGTTTTACATTTTGTTACGTTCGCTTTTCTCGTTTCCTGCTTCCTGTTGTGGTTTGCTCCGCTTCGCTTCGCATAATTTTTTCCAAAAGAAATTCTCATGACTAAACACATTTTTTAGAGTCACTAACAGGCATGAAAAAGGCATCGCATATCTCAGTACTTTAGTGTATTAAATATTTAGATTATGAAGGCACAAGTAAATTTTCCCCAAGTTATTGAACGCGGATGTGGTATGGATGTACATCGCGATACAGTCGTAGTTACTGTAATGGGAGTAGGTATAACTGTTGAGACACGTTCTTTTACAACCTACACGAATAGTTTACGCTCCCTTAGAGATTGGCTCATTTCCTTAAATATTACTCATATGGCAATAGAAAGTACCGGAATTTATTGGAAACCGGTTTACAATATTCTTGAGCAGGATTTTGAGGTAATCTTAGTCAATGCTCGCCATGTAAAGAACGTACCTGGCCATAAAACCGATAAGAAAGATAGTCGATGGCTCGCTAAACTTCTAATCAGCGGCCTTTTGAAAGCAAGTTTCATCCCACCAAAAGATATCCGGGATATGCGAGACCTTACCCGTTACCGTAAGAAATTGGTTCAAAATGCAGCAGCAGATCGTAATCGCTTTGAGAAAATATTGCAGGATGCAAATTTCAAACTAAGCAATGTTATCAGTGATATTTTTGGTAAATCTGGAACCCTATTAATTAATGCACTCATTGATGGAGTTGACGACTTTAATCTCCTTTTATCCCTATGCCATGGAAGAATCAAAAAGAAAAGAGAAATACTGTATGAATCTCTTCAGGGAGTACTCACAGATAATCATAAATACATGCTAAATGCTATCCGAACCAATCTTTATAACACTCTGTCAAAAATTGAATCGGTTGATAACCAGCTGCTCCAGTTGTCACAGCCATATGATACTGAGTTAGAATTATTAAAGACTATGCCAGGACTCAATCAAATTAGTGCTACGATGTTGTTATCAGAAATTGGGGTTGACATGAGTCGTTTTCCAACGGTTAATCACCTTGCATCATGGGCTGGAATATGCCCGGGCAATAATGAGAGTGCCGGCAAAAGCCGTTCTTCAAGAACCAACCAAGGCAATCAATACATCAAACCGATTTTAGTCGAATGTGCCTGGGCTGCCTCTCATGTTAAAAACAGCTACCTAAAGAAAAAATATGAAAGTTTAATAGGTAGGCGTGGTAAAAAGAGGGCATTAATCGCAGTAGGACATAAAATGCTTAATGCAGCATATTACATCATCAGGGACAAAGTCCCGTATCAGGATTTAGGATATGAATATCTTGACTCTCGGAAAAAGCAAAAACAGATACAGTCATACATAGACAAATTAAAGGACTTAGGGGTAGATATTGAAATCCCTAATATCCAATAAGGTCGCGTTTTACTGGTGGTGTATTTTACAACCCCGACAAAGAAATTGACCTCAAGCGCCATGTACAAACAGTTGTTGCCAAGAGCACGCAGAAGAAAATATTACCTTCAGGCGTTTTTTATTAATGCGTTTATGTCAAAGAACATCTTTCTTTCAATTAATTTTTTTTCAGAAGAAAAACCGGAAAAAAGAAAGCAGACTATCAAGGCGGTCAAGAGGAAAAGCCAAAAGGAAACGGAATAATTGGAGGGTACCTTTAGGGAGGAAACCGTTTATGCCGTAGTCTTTTGGCTGGGATTGAGCTTGGGGTGACCGCCGTACTTTGGCTGCCTTTTTACCGGTTGATTATGGAAATATTCTGTCCTAAATTTTTGTTGTAATTGACCAGGCTATTAAAGCCTATAAGAGAGATTTGAAAAATGAAACTGAAAGGGAATGGATAAGGAGTTAGTTTTTCAATTTTCTATTTAGAAAACAGCCTTAAAAAGCTCTTTTATGAGAGAGGGAAACAAAACGCAGGGAGATAAATGTGCTTTGGCTGTAAAAAAGTACGGGCATAAAAAAAGCAGAACCTATAAAGTTCTGCTCTGTTAAAAGGAAGTGTAATAATCTAATCAGACGATTGCTAAAAATGCTTCTTCCATTTCTTGAAATTTCGGAGCCACCAAATCCATATCCTTACTGATTTTCTGGCTGGTTATTTTAGCATAAATCTGTGTGGTGGAAATGTTTTTGTGTCCCATCATTTTACTAAGGCTTTCAAGCGGTACGCCTTCGGTTAAGAACATCGTACCAAAAGTGTGTCTTGCCGTATGAAAGGTTACTTTCTGTTCTGTAATGATCTCCGCTGTTTCAATCAATTTACTGACGTGATTGTTACAGGTTACATTTGTAGGAACCGGGAAGATAATTTCGTTCCTCGTCGTACCTTGATATTTTTCAATGATACGTTTTGGGATTTCCATCAACCTAACATTGGACGCAATATCCGATTTCTTTCTCCTGCTGATGATCCATTGATGACCATCAAAGAATGATTGGATATTATTCCGAGTTAATTTCTTAATGTCTGCATAAGCAAGTCCGGTGAAACAACTAAAGATAAAGAGATCTTTTACAAGCTCATATCTTGGGTGTGACGGTACGCATTTCATCAGCTTCTCAACATCTTCTTTCAAAATGTAACCTCTGTCGGTTTCCTGCATATTTATCTCATAATCCTGAAAGGGATTATCACGTATCAAGCCTTTTTTGATAGCCAATTCAGCGAGACTTAACACCGGCATCGTGTAAACCCAAACTGTATTGTGAGAAGACTGTAAATCGTATCGGAGATAAAAATCAAATTCCCTGATAAACTCGGCAGTCAATTCCCGGAATGCCATATCATCACGATGATAACGTTCTTTAATAAAATTGGTAAGATGGTTGTAAACCGTGATATACTTGTTGTAAGTGCTTTGTGAACGTTCTTCTTTTTCGACCAATCTTTTAAAATCTTCGTTTTGATCGTTGAATACTTTTAGTATTGCATCATCCATCACACCGACACCAAGAAAAGAAAGCTTTACTTTCTGTGCGGTGGCAAAACCTTCATGTTTCTGCATGTCTTCGTATATCTTGTCGATACGACCACGTATGTTATCCAGTTTCTGGTTAATATTCAATGCAACGGCACTTTTACCCTCAACTCTTCCGTGTTTTAAATTCCAATTATTAGGGTTTATTTCTAACTTTGTCCCCAAAGTTTTCGGTGTTCCGTCAATGGTAATACGTGCCATAATTGGTGCGTTACCATTCTTTTTCAGTTCGTTCTTTTTCAAATAGAAAAGCAGTTTGAACGTCGATTTTTTTGTCTGCTCCATAACTCAAATGTTTAATGTTTAAAATTAACTTTCATTGAGTTACAAGGAAATGTAAAAAGAGGTGCAAAAGACTGAAATATAACAAGTTAATATATATCATTACCTTTATCAATCGGTAACGAATTAGTAACCTAACCTTGTCATTTTAAGCCCAAAACTTATCAGACACAGAGTTCCAAACTACGACTACTATTTTATAAAACATTGTATAGCAAAGGTTTTAATCGTTTTGCTTACTTTTGCTTTTTACTAATCTTTTTTAAAGAAAAACCCATGTAAATTAAAAGCAAATCCACTACATTTGTTAATATGATACACGACCAACGCGCAGAAAAATTCAGGCAGATCGTGGAGAATAAATTCCAGATCTACAATTCATTATTTATGAGCCTGCCCTATGATAAAATGACGAATATCGGAATGCTACTTCCGTTCCTTTATGAGGAAAGCCGGAATGGCTACGAAGCCGGAAAGACCCCTGAAAACATCGTTGAAGAATTTTTTAAAAACCATACGGATCTCCAGTCAGAAGAACAGAAACTGGAACTGCTTTTCAAGATCATTCAGTACATCGAAAGACAGGTTGTACTGTTTGACAGTATTGAAGATGCGGCATTTCCCAATCTTCATTCTGAAAGCGACAGTGGAACGGTAACCAATCTGTTTGAGCGCTCGTATCAGGATCATAAACTGGAAAAAGTCCGCGAAAAGCTGAAGGATTTCACGGTAAAGGTTGTATTTACCGCACACCCTACACAGTTTTATCCGAGTTCAGTACAGCGTATCATTCAGGATCTGAGAGGAGCCATCACCGGCGATTCCGTTACCCAGATCGATATGCTGTTGCAGCAGCTGGGGAAAACCCCTTTCGTCAACAAAGAAAAACCTACCCCTATTGATGAAGCTCTGAGTATTATCTCTTATCTGAGGTATGTGTATTACGACACCATCGGGGAACTCTTTACCAAGATTAAAAAGACCTTCGTAAACGGACATTTCCACCTCCATGAAGACATTATACAGCTTGGTTTCTGGCCGGGAGGAGACCGGGACGGAAATCCGTTTGTGACCGCTGATGTCACCAAAAGAGTAGCTGAGGAACTCCGTTCAGCAATTCTTAAATCCTATTACAGCCACCTGAAGTTTATCAGAAGAAGACTCAGCTTCAGGGGAGTATCGGAAGTCCTTTCTCAGCTGAATGATGAATTATACGATGCTATTTTTAACGGAAAGGATATAACTGCAGAGAATATCCTGAAAAGAACCGGGGAAGCAGAGAAAATACTGGTGAATGAGCACAATTCCCTGTTTCTGGATCTGCTGGTTAATTTCAGAGACCGCGTGATGATCTTCGGAACCCATTTTGCCACGCTGGATATCCGCCAGGACAGCAGGATTCATCAGAAAGTGATCGATGAGGTTTTTGCAAAGATAAACGGGAATATTCAGGCCGATGAGACCGAAAAGTTCAGTAAACTTATTCAGATTTCAGAGCAGATAAACCCTGCTGATTTTGAAGATATTGTAAAAGATACCCTGCTGACAGTTTCACAGGTAGCAGAGATTCAGAAGCTGAACGGTTACAGAGGAATGAACCGCTATATTATTTCCAATTCCGATGCAGTAAAGGATGTGATGAATGTATACGCATTTTTCAAAATCTGTGGGTATAAAGAAGAAGAGATCAATATGGATATTGTTCCGCTTTTTGAAACTATGGAAGGTCTTGCCAATGCAGAACAGGTGATGAATGAGCTTTATCAGCATCCTGTCTACAAAAAGCATCTTGAAAGAAGAGGCAACCAGCAGACCATTATGCTCGGCTTTTCAGACGGAACCAAAGATGGAGGTTATCTGAAGGCCAACTGGGAAATTTATAAAGCTAAAGAAGTTTTAACGAAACTTTCCGTTCAGTATGGAATTAAAGTAGTATTCTTTGACGGCAGAGGAGGTCCGCCTGCAAGAGGAGGAGGCAAAACACACGATTTCTACGCATCGCAGGGAAATACCATTGCCAATAATAAAATAGAACTGACGATACAGGGGCAGACCATTACCAGCATCTTCGGAAACAAAGAGCAGGCAAAATACAATTTTGAACAGCTTCTCACTGCCGGAGTGGAAAATGACGTCTTTAAAAACTCCAAGAAAGACCTCACCGAAAAAGAAAGAAAGCTTATTATTGAACTGGCAGAGATCAGCTATAAAAAATACTCAGATCTGAAAGCACACCCTATGTTTGTGCCCTATCTTCAGGAAATGAGTACCCTGGAATATTACGGGAAGACCAATATCGGAAGCCGCCCGTCCAAAAGAGGAAACGGCAGTGAACTGAAATTTGAAGATCTGAGAGCCATTCCGTTTGTGGGATCATGGTCGCAGCTGAAGCAGAACGTACCCGGATTTTTCGGATTTGGATTTGCCATGCAGCAGATGAAAGAACAGGGCAGGTTTGAAGAAGTAAAAGAGCTGTATAAAGGCTCGGATTTCTTTAAAACTTTAGTCCTGAATTCGATGATGAGTATGAATAAATCCTATTTCCCGCTTACCTATTACATCAGAGATAATCCGAAATTCGGCGCATTCTGGAATATATTGTTTGATGAATATACCCTTTCCAGAGATATTATGCTGGAACTTACCGGATTCAAAATACTTCAGGAGGAAGACCCGCTTTCCAGAAAATCGGTGAAGATCCGTGAAAAGATTGTGCTTCCGCTGCTCAGCATTCAGCAGTATGCCCTGATGAAGATCCAGAAAGGGGAAGGCAATAAGGAAGCTTATGAAAAACTGGTTACCAGATCCTTATTCGGAAACATTAATGCAAGCCGGAATTCAGCGTAATCCCGGTATAAATACAAAAAACGCCTTCCGTATATGGAGGCGTTTTTTATCTGCTGAATTTTAACAGTTAATGACCGCCGATATCAGCTTTTAACGGATGATTGCGGGTTTTAACCGGGGCCGGTGATTATTCTTTTAAAAACTTTTCGTAGTACACCTTGTCCTTAGTCATAATCTTCAGATAATAGGTTCCTTTTGCAAAATCCTCGACTTTTACAGACTTTATTCCGGTGTTTTTTCTGATCAGCCTTCCCAGATTGTCGTACACTTCCAGTGCCTGAACGTCACTTTCCGAAGCAACATTTAAAATATTTTTAACCGGATTCGGGAAAATAACGAATTTTTCTTTTTTTACAACTTCGGAAGTATTCAGAACATTATTGTACAGCCCCCCGAAATTGAGTATTCCATATCCCATCTGATCGGTATGGGCCGGATAAAGAGAAGCTGTTTCCCTCAGTTTTGTCCTGATCTGTTCCCGGTTCATAGATGGGAATGCCTGTAAAAAACATGCTGCTCCGCCTGCTGCAATAGGAGTGGCAATGGAAGTTCCGTTAACGATGGCCGTGGAGTTATTGTTTACCGTAGTGGTTCCCGTTCCTCTTGCACTTCCGTCCGGCTTCACTACTCCCAGGGAATTAGGCCCGTAAGAAGAAAACCCTGATGAAGCACCTGTTCCGTCTACCGCTCCGATGCTGAATACTTTGGCATTGTCGGAGGGAGTTGTCAGATAATGCCACGGCTGCTGTCCTGCATTTCCTGCTGCTACAAGAACAAATATTCCTTTATCTGCTGCTATTCCGGCAGCTCTTGCTATGAAGGAAGTGGTTCCGTTCATATCCGCATATTCGTAATTGTACCGCGGATCATCAAAAATATTATATCCGAGGGAGGCGGTGATAATATCCACGCCTTTCCGGTCTGCCTGTTCAGCAGCTTCTATCCAGTATATTTCTTCCAGGGGAACTTCACCCACCGCATTTTCACTGCGATAAAGATAAAAATCAGCGTCAGGAGCAGATCCTACAAAAGTATCCTGAATATAGCCGCCAATCGCTCCCAGAACAACGGATCCGTGATTATGGAGGGATGTATTATAAATATCAGCCGTCTTGGTTACAAAATCATAGCCTTCTTTAATCTGATTATTGGTGCGGAGACGTTCAAAAGCTGAACCTGTATTTACATAAGGAAAACCGGTATCGATCACCGCAATGGAAACACCTGTTCCGGTAAATCCTGCAAGATGGAGTGGACGTATATTGACCTGGTCGATCTGCGCAGAGCCGGAACCATAATCAAAAACAGTAAGCTCCTTTTGCGCTCCGGAAATATCATTCCATTTACTTGCCGATGCTGTTTTAGGAATAGCCGGACTGTTTCTGGCAAAACGCTCTACCGAAGAGACGTAAGGCTGGGTCTGAAGAAGTGCGATCTGTGCTGAGGTAGCATTCACGGCCACTCCGTTCAGCCATTTGGAATAATCCGTCACCGTAAATCCCAGGTTCTGAAGATTCTGAAGATAGGAAGCCTCAATAGGGGCATCCTGGTCATTGAGCGGAATACTCAGTGCTGTACGCCTGTTCAGGGATTTCTGGCTAAGCTCCGAAAGAGGATTGGCATAAAATGCCGCTTTATTGGGCTTATCGGTAAAATGTACAAAAACAAGTTCTGTTTGTGCTGTTACAGCGGAATAACCTGTTAAAAGACAAAAGAGTAAAAGTTTTTTCATGCAGTTATTTTCTATAAAGATAAAACAAAATCAATAAAATTTTTGATAGGATATTAAATTCCTTATTTTTACAGAAATATTTGTTTATGAAAAAAATTCAGATGGTTGACTTACAAAGTCAGTATTACAAAATAAAGAATGATGTAGATAATGCAGTTTTAAATGTAATGGATTCAGCGGCTTTTATCAACGGCCCTGAGGTAAAGTCTTTCCAGAATGAATTGGAATCTTATTTAGACGTAAAGCATGTAATCCCTTGTGCCAACGGGACAGATGCTCTGCAGATCGCACTGATGGCTTTAGACCTTAAAGAAGGGGATGAGGTGATCACTGCTGATTTTACTTTTGCCGCAACAGTAGAAGTTATTCATTTGCTGAAACTGAAATCAGTTCTGGTAGATGTAGATTACGATACATTCACAATCTCAACGGAGCAGATCAGAAAGGCGATCACGCCGAGAACAAAAGCGATCATTCCTGTACACATCTTCGGGCAGTGCGCCAATATGGAAGAGATTTTAAAGATCGCCGAAGAACATAACCTGTACGTGATTGAAGATAATGCACAGGCCATCGGAGCAAAGTATACTTTCTCAGACGGTACCGAAAAATATGCAGGAACTATGGCAACTGTGGGAACCACTTCATTTTTTCCTTCCAAAAACCTGGGATGCTATGGAGACGGTGGAGCTATCTTTACCAACAACGATGAACTGGCACACCGTTTAAGAGGGATTGTAAACCATGGAATGTATGAAAGATATTACCATGACGAGGTTGGGGTAAACTCAAGATTAGACAGCATTCAGGCTGCTGTTTTAAGAAAAAAACTTCCTCACCTGGATTCTTACAATGAAGCGAGAAGAAAAGCAGCGGATTATTACGATGAAGCATTTGCCGGACATGAAAATATTCTTACCCCGCAAAGATCAGAAAGCTCTACCCATGTATTCCACCAGTATACTCTGAGAATTCTGAACGGAAAACGTAACGAGCTTCAGAAGTTTCTTGCTGAAAAAGAAATTCCGGCAATGATCTATTATCCGGTAGCATTGAGAAAGCAGAAAGCATATTACCAGGAAAGCAATGATGCCGGTTTTGTGAATACAGATAAGCTTCTGGATCAGGTAATTTCTTTACCGATGCACACGGAACTGGACGAAGAGCAGCTGAAGTATATTACGGATGCGGTGCTTGAGTTTATGGGATAACACGGACAATGCTTCACGACGAAAGAATACTTAAAAATAAATTTGCCTATTTCTTTGCAATTATTTTTGTCCTTTGCTGGATGATATTTTTTGCATATAATATGTTTATTATTTTTTTAAAAGGGTATGGATTAGCAGAAGACTATACTGCATTTAAAATACCTATTTATGCATTATATTTTTTAATACTTCCATTATTAACTGTAACGTTTGTGAGCATATTTAAAGAATCTAGAAAAATGTTTTTTTATTTAAATATTTCTTTATTCTTAATGATTATTTTTCATACATTAATTTTTTATGTTAAATATCAAAAAACTACAAGTCCTGCATTATAGACATTCCTTTATATATTTTCAAATATATTATTTGTTGCAGGCCCGGTTATACTTATAAATTATTTTAAACATACTCCGGCAGAAGGAGAAATTGAAAACATAGGAAAACACGAAGATTAAAGAATAAAAATGGCGATACTTGTTACAGGCGGGCTTGGATACATTGGTTCCCACACAGTAGTAGAACTGATCAATAACGGCTTTGAAGTTGTTATTGTAGACGATCTTTCCAATTCGGAGAGGTTTATTTTAAACAATATTGAAGAAATCACAGGAAAGAAACCGGTTTTCTACCCCTTTGATTTAAGACGCAGAGAACTCCTTACCCAGGTTTTTGATGCACATAAAATAGAAGGCTGTATTAATTTTGCAGCTTCAAAAGCAGTCGGAGAGAGCCAGTTGAAACCGGTAGATTATTACGAAAACAATTTATTCTCCCTGATCAATATTCTTCAGGAGTTTAAAGAGAGAGGTATTTCAAACTTTATTTTCAGCTCCTCATGCACCGTATACGGGCAGGCTGAAAAAATGCCGATCGATGAAAATACCCCGCTGAAACTTCCTGAAAGCGTCTATGGAAAGACCAAACAGATGGGAGAGGAGATTCTGATTGATTTTGCAAAAGCCTATCACCGGAAAATTTCGTTGCTGAGATATTTCAACCCCATTGGTGCCCATCCTTCAGGGATACTGGGAGAACTTCCGATCGGAATTCCGAATAATCTGGTTCCTTATGTGACCCAGACAGCCGCAGGAATCCGTGAAAAACTAAGCATCTGGGGTGATGATTATGATACCGAAGACGGAACAGCCGTTCGCGATTATATCTACATCGTTGATCTGGCAAAAGCGCATGTAAGTGCACTTAAAAAGCTGATGCAGAATGACCATCATGAAACGGTAATTGATATTTTCAATCTGGGAACAGGAAAAGGTTCTTCCGTACTGGAAGTGGTAAAGGCCTTTGAAAGAGCCAATAATGTAGAAGTCCCTTACCAGATCTGCCCGAGAAGAGAAGGAGATATTACCGTAGCTTATGCCGATGCAGGTAAAGCTGAAAAAGAACTGCACTGGAAGTCTGAAACTTCACTGGAAGAATCATTGAGAACAACCTGGGAGTGGCAGAAATATCTTCAGTCGAGAAATAACTAAAAAACACCTATATTATGGCCTGGAATCCCGAAGTATACGACCAATTCAAAGAAGAACGCTCAGCCCCTTTTTTTGACCTGCTGAAGCTCGTAAAATCAGGAACAGATCTGTCCGTCATAGATCTTGGATGCGGTACAGGAGAGCTGACGTCTAAACTTCTGGACTATATGGAAGATTCTAAAGTTGTAGGAATAGATTCTTCAGCCGAAATGCTTGAAAAGGCAGCTCATTATAAAACGAGCAGGCTTCATTTTGAGCAGAGGTCAATTGAAGAACAGCTGAACCTGCCCCGATAGCTTTGACCTTATTATTTCCAACGCGGCCATCCAGTGGTGCAGCAATCACAAAGAACTTTTTCCGAGGATCATCAGTAAAATTAAACCGGGAGGGCAGCTTGCCGTTCAGATTCCTTCCAACCATGAATATATCGTACATCAGCTGCTGAGAAAAATAGCGGAAAAAGAACCGTATAAAACAGCTTATAACTCATGGCAGAGAGAATATACGGTTTTGAAGATCGAAGATTATGCTAATATTTTATTTGAAAATAAAGGAAAAGAAATCACGGTTTTCGAAAAGGTATTCCCCCATGTTCTTGAAAATGCAGATGCGGTATTTACCTGGGCTTCAGGAACAGCTATGATTCCTTATATGGAAAAACTTCCCGATGAGCTGAAAGAAGACTTTAAAAAAGAATATAAAAACGAATTACAACATATCTTCCCTGAATCACCGGTCTTTTACCCGTTTAAAAGAACATTTATCTCAGCGGAATTTTAAAATTAAAAACAATATGAAGACACAAAAAATAGGTATTACCTTTTCCTCATTCGACCTGCTGCACGCAGGGCATATCAAAATGCTTGAAGAAGCCAAAACAGTATGTGATTATTTAATCGTAGGCCTCCAGATCGATCCTTCCCACGACAGACCGAATAAAAACAGACCGAGCCAGACCATTGTAGAAAGATATATCCAGTTAAAGGCCGTAAATGCGGTTGACGAAATTATCCCTTACTACACCGAAGAAGACCTGCTGGACATCCTGAAATCTTTTGTCATTGATGTAAGAATCATTGGTGACGATTATATGGACAGAGACTTTACAGGTAAACAGTATTGTGAGGAAAAAGGAATAGAGATTTTTTATAATAAAAGAGATCACAGATTTTCCACGAGCGACCTGAGAAGAAGGATCTACGAAGCTGAGAAAGAAAAATTCGAACAGACAGAAACTGTAAAATAAAGAAAAATCCCGAAAAATTAATTTCGGGATTTTTTATGATTACATCGGACCCTGCTGGTCGTCGCCGGATTCATTGGCGTTGATGTCTTTTTTCTTCTTCGGCTGCTCTATTTTTTCACCCTGCTTGAATCGGTAAGTTAAAGCAATAGAGAACTGTCTTGGCTGCCACTGCATATAGTTTCGGCGGGAATAATCACTGTTGAAACTTAATACCTCTCTGTTTCTGGTGTTGAAAATATCCTGGATATTGAAAGAGATGGTTCCGTCTCCTTTCCAGATCGTTTTGGAAGCACCCAGATTCAGAGCATACATATCTTCCGTATTCTGGTTGGCTGTTTTCTGAGCTCCTCTGTAAAACCCTTGAAGCTGTACACTTAACGTCTTGTCGATCTTAAATGTGGTATTAAGACGGGCTCTGGTAGAAAAACCGTCTCCAGTGAAGTTCATCGTTCCTGTTTTTGCATTTCCGTCTGAATCTTTTGTGTCATAGTAAGCAATACCCGTTGTTTTATAACCGAACATATCTAAGCTACCCATAACTTTTAACCATGAGAACGGATCGTAAGTGAAATTCAGATCCAAACCATAACGGTCGTCATTTCCTAGATTGATCGGCTTGGTATAGAAAACACTCTGGCTTTCATCTGGTCTGTAAACAAGCATTTTGGTGTCATCCGTTGCGTGTCTGTAATAAAGGGTAGGATTGATCGTGAATTTCTTTTTCGTAATATTATATCCCACTTCATAGGAGTCTACGTAAGAAGGGTTCAGATCAATATTTCCTTCAAATACATTCTGGCTGTTGCTGTAATTCGGGAAAGGAACCAGGAAGAAAGATCTCGGTCTGTCTATTCTTCGGGAATAGTTTACCAAAATCTGGTTGTTTTTAGCAATATCATAGCTTAAAAACACACTCGGGAATAAATTGTTGTAATTTTTATTTTTATTCAACGGTTCCTTATTGGGATTAAGGCTTGTATAGTCGATCTTAACATTTGAAAGCTCATCTCTTAATCCTAACTGATAAGCAAACTTTTCTCCGATTTTGCTTTTAAACTGCAGGTAGAAGGCATTGAACATTTCACGATAATCCGTCTTATTGTTGTAGTCAAGGAGAAAAGGATTATTGGAAGTACTGTTTACCGTGTTGTCGTAATCATTGTTGTTCACGTCTATTCTGTATCCTGCTTCAAGCTTAGACTGTTCGCCGATCGGAAGTTCATAATCCGCTTTTCCGATAATGGATCTGTTTACGGAATATCTTCGGGTAATATCCTGCTGAACAAATTCGGAATCTGAAGTTTCCAGAATATTGGAATTGTTGACACTTCTGTTTCGCTGCACACTTAATGATACGGATAAATTCTGTCCTTTATCGTCAAATTTGTGATCCAGTCCCAGATCTCCCTGGAAGGCAAGATTGGTGCTTCTTCCTTCAGAGTCTCTCTGTCCGAATGGAGTAAGCAGGTTCCAGGTATTCAGAGTTCTGTTATAGCGGTAAAAACTGTCGTATGTATTGAGAAGTTCACTGTTGTCACTTTCAAATGTTCTTACAACCCCTGATAAATTAACAGATGTTTTATCTGAAATATCATAAACAAAGCCGGCGCTTGCATTATAGTTCTTGTTATAGCTCTTGTTTCTTGAATTCTGAAGCTGATATGTAGGTATATCTCTCGGCTGTAAAAACGGACTTGCTGTAGGATCTACATCAGGAAAGGTAATATTGTGGTAGGTAGTTTCCGTATCGTTTTTACTCTTGTTTTCAGAGTAACCGCCGCCGCCGTTCAGGAACCACGTCCAGTTGTTTTTTCTCCAGCTCAGGTTGGTGTTCAGTGCAGTTCTCGGAAGATAACCTAAAGTACCGATCACACTTCCGTTGAAACCTATTTTTTTATTCTTTTTAAGGATGATATTCAGGATCCCTGAAGTTCCGCTCGCCTCAAATTTGGAAGAAGGATTGGTGATCACTTCAATTCTCTCGATCTGATCAGCAGGAATACTCTGAAGAGCATTGGCTCCGTCATCAATTCCCAGAAGGGCAGAAGGCTTACCGTTGATCAGGAATTTCACATTCGAGCTTCCTCTCATAGAAACCGTTCCGTCCGTATCCACAGAAACCGAAGGAACATTGGAAAGTACATCCTGAAGGTTTCCTCCCTTACTTACGATATCCTGAGACGGGTCGTAGGTTTTCTTATCCAGTTCTACTTTATAAGGTTTCGTAGCCGCCGCAGTGATAACAACTCCCTGGATTTCCTGTGTTTTTCCGTCCAGAGTAGTGGCTGCTTCAGGTTGTATAGATAAGGCTCCGATGCTTCCCGGGCCGGTAATGCTTTTGTTGACTGTGCTTTTCCTGTAATCAATTGCCTCTACTGTAATGTCGTAATTTCCAGGGACAAGCTCCAGTTTATACTGTCCTTTTTCATCGGTCAGTACGGCATCACTTAATGCTTTGTTGGCTTTATTGCTGAACGTTACTGAAGCGTAGGGAACAGGCTGGTTGTTTTTGTTGACAACAGTTCCAGAAACCCCTGCTTTTTCCTGTGCAAAGGCCATAGCAGCGACCGACAGCACAAAAGTAAGCGCTAAAGTTTTTTTAGTGAAAATACTGACAATTTCCGTCTGATTCATAAGTTAGTTTTTGTGTAAAATCATGAAATTATACCTCTTAATATTGTGAAATCATTAATTGGGCTGAGTTTCAAAATATTACGATTTGTTTATTATTTGTGGTATATATGTATTATTAAAATGCTAAATGTTAGTTATTGATCTGTTAAAATAAAGTTAAAATTATTTTTTATTTAATATTTTTAGAATTCAGCCAGTCCTGATAGGCTTTTGCATTCACGGCATGTTCTTCAGCACTTGCTGTAAATTTGTGATATCCGAATCTGGCAGGGTCTGCACACATAAAAATATAATTGTTGTTTTCAGCTTCCAGTACCGCATCTACGGAATTTTTATCCACCACGCAGATTGGTCCCGGAGGAATTCCTGCATTGGCGTACGTGTTATAAGGAGACGGCGTAGATAAATGTTTGTACAGAACTCTTTTGATCGGCTCTTTGAAATTCGTCTGCTTGTTGATTGCATAAATCACGGTGGGGTCAGACTGAAGTTTCATGCCTTTTCTGTAACGGTTAAGGTAAAGCCCGGCAATTGTTTTCATTTCATCTTTCTTACCTCCCGATTCTTTGTATACAATAGAGGCCAGCGCATAGATCTGATCTCTGGTGAGCCCGGACTGCTGCTCCTTGTTTTGTCTTTCGCCCGTCCAGAAGTCCTGGTACTGTTCATCAAATTTTTTGAAGAATTCGCGTGGGCTCACGGTCCAGTAAAAATTATACGTATCAATGAAAAAATATTTTTTCAGGTCTTCCGCATTTCTGTAACCTTTTTCCACAGCAATTTCATTCAGGTCATTTACAAAATGCAGAGAATCCAGCTCCGTCTTCTTCGTTACCTTCCCGATCATCTGGTACATATCCCCAAAATCTCCGATTCTGAAACTGTTGGCCGTCTGATTTCCGGCTTTGATCATATTCACGAGATTCGTGTTTCCTGCTCCTTCCTCAAAATGATAGCGGCCGGGTTTAAAATATTTGTCCAGCCCCTTATCTTTGGCTACCGTTTCAAAAGCTTCTTTATTTTTCACATACGGAGCAACAGAATCAAGCACCTGCCTGAAACTTGCTTTGTGGGGAATCAGTACATACCCGTCCTTTGCAACGTTGTTTCCGTAATAGGTATTATAAAATCTCAAACCAAAAAATCCTGCTGCTGCCAATATCAGCAGAACGATAATGAGAACCGTTTTTTTCATTCTTTAATAAAATGTTGATTAAAAGTTTCTGTCTTTTAGATAAGATCTACTTTACCCTTAAAAACCTGCTTTGCGGGACCTTCCAGCCAGATGTTGCAGAAAGAATTTCCGTTTTTCTCCGCATATACTTTAAGATTTCCCCCCAAAGTTTTAACTTTTACAGAGATTAGATTGTTTTTCTGCAGAAAAGTTAAAGCCGAAGCTGTAACTCCTGTCCCGCAGCTGTACGTTTCGTCCTCAACACCTCGTTCATAGGTTCTTACAAAAATTTCATCATCTGTAATTTTTTCCACAAAATTCACATTGATGCCTTTTTCTTTATAATTTTCTGAATTCCGGATTCCGTTTCCTTCTGCAAAAACATTGTAATTCACCAGATCTTCCACATACTTTACATAATGGGGAGATCCTGTATTCATCACGGTGTCTTCACCGTCATTGGAAACCGTATGAACATCAATCATTTTTAGCCTGATAATTCCGTTGTGAATTTCAGCCTCATGTTCACCGTCTATGGCAATAAACTTACATTTATCTTCAAAGATGTCAAGGAAGAAAGCAAAAGCAACCAGGCATCTTCCGCCGTTTCCGCACATGGTACTTTCTCCGCCGTCCGAATTATAATATACCATTTTGAAGTCATACTGGTCATCATTTTCAAGAAGGATAAGCCCGTCGGCACCAATTCCGAAACGCCGGTCGCAAAGTTTTTCAATAATATCTTTATCTTTAGGGAACTGAAGGTCACGGTTGTCTATCATTACAAAGTCATTTCCCGTTCCCTGGTATTTATAAAATTCCATATTCTTTCTGATCTAAAATTAACGAGCAAAATTAATATATTTTAAACGAAAAACGGACAGTGAAAACTGTCCGTGATGTTATTTATAATCGTTTTATCTAAAACCTCCCGACTGTCTCGAAGTATTGGTACTTGGCGGTGGCGTATTCTGAGAGCCTGAATTGTTTCTGAATCCTCCGTTCTGGTTCTGATTCTGGTTTTGGTTCTGATTATTATACTGCTGTGTATTTCTGAACCCTCCTGTATTATTTCTGGTTCCCTGATTATTCTGGGTATTGTTGCTGTTCTGTGTACCTGAAGAATTTCGGAATCCTCCGGTATTTCTCGCACCCTGATTATTCTGGTAATTGTTGTTATTCTGAGTACCTGAGGAGTTTCTGAACCCTCCGCTATTGTTACTTCTGAATCCGTTGTTATTACCGCCTCCGGTAGGCTCACCTCTGAATCCGCTATTCGGTCTCTGTGAGGTTACCGTTCCGCTATTCCTTCTTTCCACATACACTTTTCTTCTGCTGTTGTTGTAATTGTAGTAATAATAAGGAGCTCCGTTATCGTAATAATAATTGATGTCGTTTCTGTAATAGTAGCCGTCATTACCATAATAACCGCCACTGCCGTAATATCCGGACGGAGCATAATAATATCCGTTGTTATAATAGGGGTCTCCATATCCGTTATTGGCATATCCGTCAGCATAAGCCAGACAGGATGATAAACCGATAATGACTGTAAGACTGAGCGCTATTCTAAATAAATTTTTCATGACTTTTTTGTACTTTTTTCTTTTAAATTTTTTTTCCAGTTAAGGTATCCTAAGATAGCCATTATTGTAAATACCAAATATTGAACCGAAGTGATGCCAAGCTCCTTAAAAATCATCATAGGGATACAGATAAAATCTCCGATAATCCAGAAAAACCAGTTCTCAATGCGCTGTTTGGCCATAAACCACATTCCCACTAAAAATATAGAAGTGGTGATTACATCAAGCCAGTTGGCCCAGTCAAGATGATATAATCCCAGGTTGGTTCCTTTCATGGAAAAATGGTTGTCAATATAAGGTTTGTAATAATAAACAAGAGTAACCAATGCCAGGCTGACGATAAAAAGCAGTCCTGCAAACATCCTTTCCTTCCGGGTAGCCCAGGAAACTTCCACATGAATATGATCCTCCGAGTTTTTAGACCATAGGATCCATCCGTAAATACTCATGGCGGTATAATATACATTGATCATGCAGTCTCCCAGCAATCCGAAGTTAAAAAGAATATAAACGTAGATGAGTGTGGAAATAATCCCGGTAGGGTATACCCAGATATTCTTCCTGATGGAAAAATAGACACTCAGAATTCCGAAAAAAGCTCCCGAAGCCTCCAGTATGATTTGCAAAGTATCATATTTTTCATAAGGCTTTACGAAGAGATCATATAAATTCATGCGGCCAAAAGTAAACAAAAATTAACACTTCATGAAATAATTTAAATAAAGTGTTAATCAGTTTTTTAGGCTGTTTAATGTAAAATAAATCATTAAAGTTTGTCAATAAACGTTAAGGTTTGTAAAATTTTTATATTTTCGTAAATCCTTAATAAATAAAAAACATGTCTAAAATTTGGGTTAAGAAGCCACTGAGTGCCTATGAGGCAGATATGCAGAAAAGTGAGCTGAAGAAAGTCCTGGGAAAATGGAGTTTAACAGCAATTGGAGTAGGAGCCATCATTGGCGGTGGAATTTTTGTTCTTACCGGAACAGGAGCTTATTACCATGCGGGACCGGCATTGGCTATCTCGTTTATTATAGCAGGTATTGCCTGTGTTTTTGCCGCATTATGTTATGCAGAATTTGCATCTATTATTCCTGTTGAAGGATCTGCATATGCATACGCATACGGAACGGTAGGTGAAATTTTTGCATGGGCGATGGGCTGGTGTCTCATCCTGGAATATGCTATGGCAAGTATGGCAGTCTCCGTGAGCTGGTCCGGCTATTTTACCAAATTTCTGAAAATTTTCGGAGTTCATTTACCCGCCTATCTCACCTCCGATCCTGCCAGTTATACAGGAGAGGGGTTTTCAATGAACCTTCCTGCATTTATTCTTGTTTTACTGATTACCGCATTATTGGTAAAAGGTACTAAAGAAGCGGCTGGAGCAAACAACCTGATCGTATTATTAAAGACTGCGGCAGTTGTTTTCGTAATCATTGCCGGAATTTATATCATCTTTTCCAATACAGATCTTTATAATGCTGCTGACGGAGTAAAGAACTGGAAACCTTTTATTCCCGATCAGATAAAGATCAAAAACTCTGAAGGAGATATGGTCTCGGCCTATGGTATTCAGGGGATTATTTCGGGAGCCGCGGCTATCTTTTTTGCCTATATTGGTTTTGATGCTGTTTCTACACAGGCAGGAGAAGCCATTAACCCTAAAAAAGACGTTCCTTTTGCGATTATCACTTCATTATTAATCTGTACAGCATTGTATATCTGCGTATCTCTTGTGTTAACGGGAATGATGCATTATACAGACTTCAATCCTGAAGGGAAATTCCCGGATGCGATTAAAGCTCCGGTTGCCTACGCTTTTGAAATTGCAGGAAAACACTGGGCAAGTAATATTGTGACCATTGCAGCTACGGTAGGATTGATCTCCGTAGTGATGGTAATGATGATGGGGCAGTCCAGAATCTTTATCGGTATGGCAAAAGACGGATTGATCCCCGGTTTCTTCGGTGAACTTCATCCAAAAACAAAAACGCCTTACAAAGGAATCATCCTGTTAGGAACTATCGTGGCGTTTATTGCGGCGTTTACACCTATTTCCACATTGGCGGATATGACAAGTTTCGGAACTCTGTTTGCGTTTACCCTGGTTTGTATCGCGGTATGGGTAATGAGAAAGAAAGAACCCAATTTAATCAGACCTTTCAAAGTACCGGCTTATCAGATTGTAGTGATTTTGGGAGTTGTGATTAACCTGTTTCTGATTTCAAGACTAAGTGCTCATGCACTGGAACTTTCTGCCGCATGGCTGCTGTTGGGAGGATTGATCTATTTTCTTTACGGAAGATCAAACAGTAAACTGAACAATCCTGAAAAATATAAAAACATCGATTAATTATTAATACAAACCGCTTCGGCGGTTTTTTTATTTTATGCCTATGAAAAAGATTTTTTCCATTGTATTGTCAGGCTGGGGAATATGGTCATTGGCTCAGCAGGTTGAAAGCTTTACCCCTGTTTTTGAAGATAAGATCAGCATAAGAGCTATTGAGCTGTATGATCATAAGGTATGGTACAGCGGGTCAGATTCAAAATTCGGCTATGTAGATCTTAAAGATCCTGAAAAGCGTAAGCAGATTAAACTTTCAGATAAAAAGCTTGAATTCAGGACACTGGCTCAGGACAGGAATTCCTTCTATGCAATCAATATAGTAAGTCCGGCTTATTTCTTTAAAATTGATAAAAAAGATCTGAAATCCCAGGTGGTTTTTACCGATACCGCCAAAACGGCTTTCTATGATGCCTTACATTTTGTGAATGATAAACTGGCCTTTACTTTCAGCGATGCGGCTCCGGATAATATACTGAAGCTTGCTGTCCTGAGAAACGGAAAGTGGAGTATGTACAAAAATAATATAAAACTGAACAGCGGGGAAGCGGCCTTCGCTGCCAGTAATACCAATATCGCTTCTTCGGAAAATTACCTGTGGATTGCAACAGGAGGAAAGGCTTCAAGGATTTTAAGACTTAACCTGAAAAATGAGAAGACGGAAGTTTTTGAAACGCCTTTTATACAGGGAGATGGGGCACAGGGGATGTATTCAGTAGATTTTTTTGAAGATCAGTTCGGCATTGCAGTGGGAGGCGATTATACCAAACAGGCTGAAAATATTAATAATATTGCGACAAGCCGTGATGCCGGAAAAACCTGGCAGGTTCAGGCTTCCGGTCAGAATGCAGGCTATACGACCTGTGTAAAGATTAAGCCGGGTTCAAAAGGAAAAGACATCATCTCTGTTGGAGATCAGCACATCAGTTATTCATCAGACTTCGGGAAAACATGGAAAAAGATTTCCGATGAAAAAGGACTGTTTGTATGCGATTGGGTAGATGATCATTCTGTGGTATTCGCAGGAAACGGGCGGATTATGATGATGAAGCTGAAATTCTAAAGAATAGTTAACCCCAATTTTCTATCGGTTCTGTTTAAAGAAAATATAAATTTTAATCATAGAAAATAACTTCCATGATCAGAGTAGATTCAATGACGGGGGAAGATGTTTAATATCAGCCTGTCAGAAGGGTTTTATGAAAGTATTTAGATTCATTATAAAATAGAACCTAATATAATTCATAGGTCAAAATTCATCAGTAATGGTTAATTTTGCACTATGGAATCCGGTAAGACTGAATTTTACCGTTCCAATAAAATTTTAATTTTCAAGATGAACTCTTTAATCGATAAATATAATATTCCCGGGCCGCGTTACACTTCTTATCCTACCGTCCCGTATTGGGATGAAACAACGTTTTCACCGGAAAAATGGAAGGAAAGCGTTATCAGGTCTTTTCATGAGAGCAATGCTGGGGAGGGAATTTCTATTTATATTCATTTGCCTTTCTGTGAAGCATTATGTACATTCTGTGCCTGCCACAAACGTATAACCAAACAGCACAGCGTTGAAACACCTTACCTGGAAAGCGTGTTGAAAGAGTGGAAACTGTATCTTGACCTGTTCAATGAAAGGCCCAGGCTGAAAGAGCTTCACCTGGGAGGAGGAACACCCACGTTCTTTTCTCCGGAGAACCTGAAAATATTACTGGAAGGAATTTTTGCTACCGTAGAAATTGCAGAACATCCTGAATTTTCTTTTGAAGGACATCCGAACAATACCACCAGAGAGCATCTTCAGACATTGTATGATCTGGGATTCAGAAGAGTGAGCTTCGGAGTACAGGATTATGATCCTAAGGTGCAGAAAGCCATCAACAGGATTCAGCCTTTTGAAAATGTGAAAAACGTTACCGAATGGGCTAAAGAGATCGGTTACAGAGGAATCAGTCATGATCTTGTTTTCGGGCTTCCGCATCAGACCTGGGAAGCAATGGAGCATACGATCAGAAAAACAATGGAACTGAAGCCGGACCGTCTGGCTTTCTATTCATATGCTCACGTTCCGTGGGTAAAAGGAGTGGGGCAGAGAGGATTTGATGAAAATGACCTTCCGAGCGGGGAAGAAAAGCGCCGCCTGTATGAAGACGGTAAAAAACTGCTTCAGGATCTGGGATATATTGAAGTGGGAATGGACCATTTCTCCCTGGAACACGATGATCTGTATCAGTCGCTGATCCATAAAAAGCTTCACCGTAACTTTATGGGATATACCTCAAGCAATACCCAGCTGATGGTAGGTCTGGGAATGTCTGCAATCTCCGATTCATGGTATGCTTTTGCCCAGAACGTAAAAACGGTGGAAGAATACCAGAAGGCAGTGGAAGAAGGAGAAATTCCTGTAGTAAAAGGCCATATCCTTAACGGAGAAGATCTTACCGTGCGAAGACATATTCTTAATCTGATGTGCCAGCTTGAAACTTCTTTTGATGCCGGAAACTCTTTCCCTGAACTGGAAAATGCACTGGAAATGCTGAAAGAAATGGAAAATGATGAATTGGTGGAGATCAGCAATAACCGGATTAAAATTACAGAAAAAGGAAGAGCATTTACAAGGAATGTAGCGATGGTTTTTGACCTCAGAATGATGAGAAACAAACCGGAAACCAGAATCTTTTCAATGACCATATAGAAAACGGATGCACAGAAATCATAAGCTTCTCATTGCTTTTCTGTATCTGTTTGCATTGTCTTTCAGTGTTTTTAAGACCATAAGGGTTCCCGGGCAATGGGCTGTGGCGCACTGGCTGATGGATTACCGTTTCGGATTCATTAAAAGAGGACTGCTGGGAGAGATCTTTGGTTTCTTTTTTGAGAAAAATGAGTTCAATATCCTGATCCTGTCATCAGTGGTCTTATTTCTGCTGTATGCCGTACTGTTTATAATTGCAGTCGGAAATACCTGGAAAAATTACAGTATTGAGAAAGTTCTGTTTTATACGGTATTCTTTTTATCGCAGTACATCATATTCTCAGCACACCTGATCGGTTATTTTGATCACCTGATTTTCCTGATGACCTTATTGTCGGTTTGCCTGATCCGTGATAAAAAAATTGTACCGGCTTCGCTGATTATGGCATTCAGTATTGTTGCGCATGAGATTTCTTTTGTTCTGATGGTTCCGGTCTGCATTTTTGCACTGATGATGAACGAATTCAGGGATCATCAGCAGATTTTTACTTCACATCTGCTGAAAAAGATCGGGATCTGTTTATTGTTTCCCGCTGCGGTGGTGGTTTCTGTGTTTATTTACCAGGAATGTTGCGGACAGGATAACCGCCGGCTTATCTTTAATTATCTTCAGGATACGGGACTGATCGGGGAAAAGGTGATCAATTCAATGGCAGCTGCTTATTCTGATGGTTTTGGAAATCATTTCAGAAGCGAAGCTCCCCATTTTCTGCAGAGGGTTTTTATTTCCACAGGAACCATAAGCTACGGAATACCCCTGCTTTTTATGATATACATGGTATACAAACAGTTCAGCAGAATAAACAGATATGTTCTTTTAGTGCTTGCTGCTGTATCGGCATCACCGTTACTTCTCCATTCAATTGCCTGGGACACATTCAGGATATGGAGTTTTCCTTTTATGATTCTTTTTACAGGATTCTGGATCTTGTGCGGCAGGTTGGGAAAAACTTATCAGTCCGGTCATTCATTGACCTGGTTTGAAATGATCTTTTTCTTCATATCAATAGTTCTGGTAACGGTATTTCCCAATTTTCTTTTTGATAATGAAACCGAAAGATTTTCTGTCCCTGTGAGAATTCTGGTGCTTGTTCCTGTTCTTTCAGTCTTATATTATCTGTATAAAAAAGTCCCGGAACAATATAACCGGGACTGAAATTTAACAGGTAAAAAATAATCAGGTAGAATTTTTAATGATATAATCATGAATTTTTGAATTATAATCATTCCTGATTTTATGCTCCATACCCCGGTCTTCCTGCCTTAACCTTTATTCAACAATAAGTTTCTGGCTGTAAGACCTGATATTCCCGGATTTTAAGATCAGATAATAAGTTCCGGTGGGAACTCCTGTGATATCAATACTGCCGTCGTTTTCAATTCTGGCATTTTCCAGAACTATTTTCCCTTCGGTGCTGATGAGATCTGTGGATCGTTTCTTTTCATCAAAGCCCTCAATGAAAACTTTGTCAGAAGCAGGATTGGGGTAAATTCTCACAGGGCTATAATTATCTGTTTCTGCTACGGCTAACGTTCCTGTTGTGATTTTAAAGATTTTTCCGCTGGTTACGGCTGCTACATACAGTTCTTTCTGAAAATCCTGCCCGAAAGTAGAAAAATTATTCCCGGAACTTGCAGCTGTCCACACGATAGAATTGTCAGGACTCATAATTCCGATCTGCATAGAACAATAATCTGCAAAAAAGTATTTTCCCTGAAGTGAAGGAAACTGACTTCCTCTGTAAATATAGCCTCCGGTAATGGAACATCTTCCTCCCGAATGATTATAGACTGCTACCGGAAAAGTCATCGTTGCCATTCCGGGACATCCTGCCGTATTATAGGCATTGTTTCCTTCATAGCAGCGCCAGCCATAATTTACTCCGGCCTGCGTGATGGGAACCCGGTTGATTTCCTCTATGGCTCCCTGGCCTACATCTGCGATCATAACATTTCCGGAGGTAAGATCAAAAGACCATTTCCATGCATTTCTCAGACCATATGCCCAGATCTCATCAGCACCGTCCACACCTGCTCCGGCAAACGGATTTCCCGGAGGAATATTATAGGGTCCCGAAGAATTCACATCAATTCTCAGCATTTTACCTAACAGAGAGTTTTTATTTTGTGCATTGTTGTTGGGGTCCCCGCCGCTGCCTCCATCTCCGGTGACGATCCAGAGGTTTCCGTCAGGAGCAAAATGAATGCTGCCGCCGTTGTGATTGTCGAAGGGTTTAGGAATGTTCAGCAGGATTTTTTCAGAAGCAGGATCAGCTACGTCAGGGTTGGATGTACTTACGGAATATCGGGCAACAATTATATTTCCTGCCGTATTGTTATAATACACAAAGAAATAGCCGTTTGAAGAATATTGAGGATGAAAGGCAAGCCCCAGAAGGCCTCTTTCTCCGTTGAAGCTGACTTTGGTACTGATGTTCAGAAAGTCTGCTCCGTTGGCACTGCCGTTAGGCTGAAGGATCTTAATAATTCCGTTCTGCTGTACAACGAAGAGACGGCTGTCTCCGGCGTTGGTGATTTCCACGGGACTGGTAAGCCCGGATGCAAATTCTTCCAAATTAATACTTTGAGAATTAACAATTAAAGAAGAAAAAATACCCATCGTAAAAAGTAGTTTTTTCATAATATTTTGATATTTAGTGTATTGATATAGGAATGAAAATTTTATACCAATTAAAATTTGAAAATTTCATGATGATAAGCTCAAAAAATTGTTAAATCTTAAATAGAAATTAAAACACCGATATATCTGAAAATAAACCATTTCTGTTGTTAAAAAATTCATAAAATATCAAGAAAATCATTATATTTGCCGACTTAATTTAACGTAGTTATAACAAAATGCAAGGAAAAGGACTTATTACAATTGTTGCTATTGTGCTAGGGCTGATATGCTTAAACGAGCTGTTGCCAACCTGGTACGCCAGCAAAATTGAATCGCAGATTGAAGCTGCGAATGGGAACGAGAAAGAGATCAAACGGATCAAGGAAGATACTCTTAATCTCGGTTATACAAAGCTTTACTATTCAAAAGCAAAAGACAAGGAAATGAAACTTGGTCTTGACCTGAAAGGGGGGATCAACGTTCTGTTGGAGATCAACCAGAGAGACCTGGTGAACGATCTTACCAATTATTCTACCAATCCTGTTCTTATTGAAGCTTTGAACAAAACTGACGAGGTTCAGAAAAATTCTACCAAATCTTACATCGACAATTTCTTCGAGCAGTTTGATGTGATCAACAAAACAAAAGGAACCAACCTTAAACTTGCTGATCCTGAATTATTCGGAAATACCAATCTGTCTGAGATTAAATACAATACTTCTGATGAGCAGGTAAAAAGCATCATTAAAAGAAGAGTTGATCTTTCTGTGGGAACGGCTTTCGAAGTAATCAGAACAAGGATCGATAAGCTTGGTGCTATCCAGCCTAACGTACAGAGAGTTCCTGGTACAGCCAGAATCTCAGTGGAAATGCCGGGGATGAAAGACATCGACAAAGTGAAGAAGATGCTTCAGACTTCAGCAAAACTTCAGTTCTGGGAAGTACAGCAGGTTCCTGAAATCGCTCCTTATTTCCAGAATTTAACAGCTATGGTAAGCGCAAAAGGAGACTCTATGGGAGTTAAGAAGAATATTAACTTCATGAACCTTCTGCAGCTTGACAAATTAAGAAGCAATGGAGTAGCCAATGTAAAACTATCTGATACTGCTGTTGTAAACAAAATCTTAAACAGCAAAGTAGCCCAGTCTTTACGTCCGGCCAACATTAAATATACACAGTTTATGTGGGGTTACAAACCTGAAGCTACAAGTCCTGATGATTTGGTACTGTACGCGATCAGAAGTAACATCAACCAGAAAGCTCCGGTAGACGGTGCGGTAGAAACTGCCAACATCAGCTACGATGAACTTGGGAGAGTAGTGGTAGATATGCAGATGGATTCCAAAGGAGCTAAAGAATGGAAAACTTTAACAGAGAAAAACGTAGGAAAACCTGTTGCGGTAACTCTTGATAACAGAGTATATACAGCTCCGAATGTTGTAGGTGCCATTCCAAACGGAAGAACTCAGATCTCCGGTAACTTCTCTCAGGAAGAAGCTAAAGAACTGGTAGACGTTTTAGGTGCAGGTAAACTGCCGGCCGGTGCAAAAGTGGTTCAGGCTACACAGGTAGGTCCGTCTTTAGGACAGGAATCTATTAATGCAGGGATGATCTCATTTGCTATTGCATTCCTTATCATTATCGTTTATATCATTTTCTATTACGGTGGTGCCGGAGTATATGCGGTAATTGCAATGGTGATTAACCTGTTCTACATCTTCGGGATCATGGATTCCGGTGACTTTACGCTTACCCTTCCCGGTATTGCAGGTATCGTTCTTACTATGGCGATGGCAGTAGACACCAACGTAATTATCTATGAAAGAACCAAAGAAGAACTATTCGCAGGAAAAAGTATCCTGGAAGCTTATAAAGACGGTTTCAAACACGCTTTAAATGCGATTATCGACGGGCACACCACTACATTACTTACCGCTGTGGTACTGTTCTTCTTCGGAACAGGTCCTATCAAAGGATTCGCATTAACGCTGATGATTGGTATCGTAATGACGTTGTTCACTTCCGTACTTCTTTCCAGAGTAATGATCTTCAGCAGACTTGATAAAGGAAAAGGCCTTTCTGTATGGACTGCCCCTACCAAGAACCTGTTCAGAAATACATGGATCGATTTCATCGGTAAGAGAAAATATGCTTACATTATTTCTGTTGTTTTAACCGTAATCTGTATCGTTTCAATCGCAACACACGGATTTAAATACGGTATCGATTTCACAGGGGGTAGAAACTATGTGGTGAGATTCGATAAGACCGTTAATGCTAATGACATTGAAGAAAACCTGACCAAAATCTTCAAAACTGAAGACGGGAAAAATTCTTCTGTTGAAGCTAAGACTTTCGGAAACGACAAACAGTTAAAGATTTCTACGGATTACCTTATCGAAGACGAATCTTTAAAAGCAGACCAGATTGTTGAGCAGAAATTATATGAAGGACTGAAAGCAAACCTGCCTGCGGGAATCAGCCTGACGGATTTTAAATCTGCTGATAAAGACCATGCCGGAATCATTTCTTCTGAAAAAGTAGGTCCAACAGTAGCAGACGATATCAAAACACACGGTATCCTTGCAGTTGTAGCTGCTTTAGCCGGAATCTTCATTTACATTCTTGTACGATTCAGAAAATGGCAGTTCTCTCTTGGTGCAGTGGCAGCATTGTTCCACGATGCGGTAATTATTCTGGGAGCTTACTCGCTTCTTCACAAATATATGCCGTTCAACATGGAGATCAACCAGGATTTCATTGCAGCGATCCTTACGGTACTTGGGTATTCAATTAACGATACCGTGATCATCTTTGACCGAATCAGGGAATATTTAAGAGAGAAAAAATCTTTAACACTGGCAGGATTATTTGATGACTCTATCTCCAGTACATTAGGTAGAACATTCAATACCTCATTCACAACCATCCTGGTGATCTTAGCGATCTTCATCTTTGGTGGTGATAATTTAAGAGGATTTATGTTCGCTATGCTTATCGGTATCGGATTTGGTACATATTCATCCATCTTCATTGCATCTGCAATTGCTTATGATTTCCTTAAAACAGGAAAAGAAGAAGATGTACACGGAAAGTCAACATCCAATAAAGAAGTACTTGCTTCAAAGTAATACAGACTACAATAAATAAGTAAAGGCCGTTTCTTTTGAAGCGGCCTTTTTTATTTATGATTAGCAGCAGAGCCAGTACTTTCAGTTATGGAATTCTGAATGATTTCAGGATAAAATCTGAAAAACTGGAAATTGAAGTTTGAAAACAGAAAAAGAAAGTTATAAAGGTCATCATTAATAAATGTGATCTTTTTTAAGGTAATTTAGCTATGCAGCGAATTTTCAGTAGCTGGAACTGCAAGTTATTCTCAGTCTCTTTTTTCCCACTTTCCGCTACCTTTCTTCCCCAAAACTCAGGACAATATTAAATTTTCAGTAACCAACTAATTTAGAACCATTATTTTTCATGTTTTGACTAATTTTGCAGATTATGGAAAAATCAAAGAAAAAAGCAGCTATTGGCTTTATATTTATAACTTTACTGATTGATATCACGGGATGGGGAATCATTATTCCGGTTGTTCCAAAACTGATTGAAGAACTTATTCATGCCAACATCAGTGAAGCAGCAAAATATAGTGGCTGGCTTGGCTTTGCCTATGCTTTTACCCAGTTTGTATTTTCCCCGATTGTCGGCAACCTGAGTGATAAATACGGGAGAAGACCCGTTATTCTGATCTCACTTTTCGGATTTGCTGTGGATTATATTTTCCTGGCACTTGCTCCAACCATCTGGTGGCTCTTTGTAGGGCGTATTATCGCTGGAATTACGGGAGCCAGTATTACCACGGCCAGCGCTTATATCGCAGATGTTTCTACTGATGAGGACCGTGCTAAAAATTTTGGAATGATTGGTGCTGCTTTTGGTCTGGGATTTATTATAGGACCTGTATTGGGAGGTTTTCTGGGCCATTACGGGGCAAGGGTTCCGTTTTATGCCGCAGCAGTGCTCTGCCTTCTGAATTTCCTATACGGATACTTTATTCTGCCTGAAAGTCTGGATAAAGATAAAAGAAGGGAATTTGACTGGAAGCGGGCGAATCCCATCGGTTCATTTAAATTTTTAAGAAAGCACCCTGAAATTTCAGGACTGATCGTAGCTCTTATTTTGATCTATATTGCAGGTCATGCGGTACAGAGCAACTGGAACTTCTTTACCATGTACCAGTTTAAATGGGATACAAGAATGGTGGGAATATCACTGGGAGTAGTCGGTATTCTGGTAGGCCTGGTTCAGGGACTTCTTATACGCTGGACAACACCGAAACTGGGAGAACAGAGAAGCATTTATTACGGACTGATACTCTACGCTGTGGGAATGTTTTTATTTGCATTTGCCACCCAGGGCTGGATGATGTTTGTAATTCTTGTCCCTTACTGTCTGGGAGGAATTTGCGGACCGGCACTTCAGTCGATGATTTCCAAAAGTGTTTCTTCTCATGAGCAGGGGGAGCTTCAGGGGGCTTTAACCAGTCTGATGAGTGCCACATCTATTGTAGGGCCGCTTTTAATGACAAGCCTGTTCCATTATTTTACAAGAGATGAAGCACAGGTTAAATTTGCGGGAGCACCATTCCTGCTGGCCTTTATTTTAATGACCGTAAGTGTGGTGATCACCTACTATGCTTTTAAGAAAAAGCCAAAGATCAAACTCTAACCCGGTGGGAAAAATATAAAAGTAATGGACTTATTTAAAATAGAAAAATACCTGGAAAGAATTCATTATTCAGGAGAGGTAAAAGCTGATATGGATACTTTAAAAAAGATCCATCGGCTGCATCCTGCCCATATTCCATTTGAAAATATCGATTCCTATACAGGTAAGGTGCCTTCCCTGGAGCTCAACGATGTTTTTGATAAGCTGGTATTACAGACAAGAGGAGGCTACTGTTATGAACAGAATCTGCTTTTGAATGATATACTGAAGTACATCGGTTTTAATACTGATATCCGGCTTGCCCGCGTATTATGGAAAAAAGATGAACATGCTGAAGCGCCGCGGACCCATTTGTTACAAACCGTAGAATATCAAGGGGAGAAATATCTCGTAGACTGCGGGTTTGGAATAGTTACCCTTACTTCACCATTGCTTTTGAATGAAGAAGAACCGCAGCAGACCCCCAACGGTCTGTTTAAAATCACTAAAAATGATAAAGGATATATTCTCTGGTTTCTGAAAGAATCGTGGCTGCCGGTTTACCGTTTTGCCCTGGAAAGTGCAGAACATGCCGATCTGGAAATCGCGAACTGGTATCTGTCTACTCATCCGCAGTCAGGATTTAAAAACAATCTTGTTCTTTCCAAAGCAGATTCCGGGGCACGCTATACTTACAGTAATCATGTCCTGAACATCCGATACAATAATGGAGAAAAAAAATCCGTCAGTATCGGGAACCATGCTGCTCTGTATGAAATGTTTGAGAGCGTTTTCGGATTGAAAGAAAATGAAGCCGGGATTTTACAGAAAGCCGCAGATAAAGAATAATTTTCTGAATACGGAAGATGGTTTAATCCATATAAAAGGTCAGATTCCTGATACAAAACGGAGAAGCTCAACTGAACTTCCCCGTTTTTTAATGAAAATATAATAATGAACTGATTGTTATGGATACAGGGATTTTGTCCCGTTATGAACCAGGTTGCTTCCCAGTCCTGAGAATGATACCGAGAAATTGCTGGCATTAAAACTTAAAGAACCGGTAGGAGTACAGAGTCCGAGAGCATATCTGCACTGTCCGTAGGCTCCTGTTCTTTTTGTAACTTTACTTTCGCTTTTTGCTTTCCCTAAGCTGATATATCCCCAGTCTGTCACATCCACATTGGAAACGGTGGAGCCGGTATAGTAAATGGTGATCTGGTATCCCGTTTCTCCTCTTTTGGAGCCCCAGAGCCAGCTGGCTGTCCACCATTCTTTATACCATTTTGAAGACACCTTCGCCTGATTCTCTGATGGGGAAACTTCTGTATTTCCTCTTTTATCCATGATGACAAGGCCAGCAAACATATTGTCCCAGATAATGCCGGATTCATTATAAAAACATAGGGTACTGAAGGCTGTCCCTTTGTAGTTCCAGGAAATTTCCATTACCTCAGATCCTGTTTTAATCTGTTCTGCGGCTGTTTCCTTTAAACCTTTCTGAGCTTCAGCCAGAAGGTCGCCGGAGTATAAATCCCCGATTTTTCCTACTTTTAAGGTCTCAGGGTAAAGAATATTTCCTTCAGCAGTAAACTGATCTTTATCTGAAATCAGGCTCTGGGATATTTCGATAGCTCTCTGTGTGGAAAGTTTACCTAAAACTGTTGTTCCGGTGATCTGGAGATCATTGTTTAAGAACTTTTCAAGATTTTTCTCTGAGGCATTCAGCTGAGACCGGACATTTTCTGGAATAGACAGAGTTCCGGGGCTCATTTCTTTTTTCAGATCCGCTGCTGTTACTTTTACAGCCGGATTTTCCTGCACTGCTTCACTGTTTTCATTCTGACAGCCCGTAAGAGCCATTACTGACAGGATGGCAAAGATCTTAAAAGGAGTAAATAGCTTTTTCATAAATTATATATTTGATTTTGTGTGAAATAAAGATAATGAAAATTAAATTAATTCTCTATGTTTTGAATTAAATTTTGTTCATATAACTTCTCTTCGGCATCATGATTTACAGGATAAGCTTGAGACAGGGGTTGGAGATGGAAAATGGGAGAGGGATGTTATGAAAGTTATCAATAATAAGGCTGATCTGTTTCTGTATTTTTAAGGGAATCAGAATCTATAACGATTGTTAGAATTTATCATGGGAAAGCGGCTTCCGGTTTCAGTCTTCCGGCTTTCCTTCTTTTAAATCTTAAAATTTGTTTAAAATTCTACTTTATCATCAATAAATGTATAAACTTTCGTAATTTTACGGCATGGAATTAAGCATTGGAGAAATGGCATTGATCGCAGTGGCGATTGTTGTATTATTCGGTCCGGATAAACTTCCTCAGATAGCACGTGATTTAGGAGCAGG
Source organism: Chryseobacterium indologenes (assembly GCA_002439165.1). GTDB lineage: Bacteria > Bacteroidota > Bacteroidia > Flavobacteriales > Weeksellaceae > Chryseobacterium > Chryseobacterium indologenes_E. The sequence continues at coordinate 62,068 of DJTE01000040.1, read as the reverse complement.
TGTAAGAAAAATGCGCGGTGCAGTGGAAGATATCAAAACAGAGATCATGAAAGAAACAGACAATCCCGTTTCTGAGATCAAGCGTGAAATTGAGAAAGTGAAAGACGCGGCCAAAGACTTTAATCCCATGAAGGATATTGAAAAAGATATTCTTACCGAGCCTTCTTCCACCACTCATAATGAACCTCCAAAACCAAAGCCTGCCGATGATGAAACCTACGAGGGGCCGGTAAGCAGATAATCAGATGGAGGAAATTATTCAGGAAGATAAAAAGGTTTTCCTATACCTTAATAATTTGGGCGATCCGTCTTTTGATCAGCTTTGGATGTTGATTTCAAGCACCTGGATCTGGGTTCCGCTCTATATTATATTCCTTTACTTTTTATATAAAAATTATAAACTGAAATCTTTAGTTTTCGTCCTTGTATTTATTGCACTGGGTGTTACGGTTTCCGATCAGCTTGCCAGTGTTTTCAAATACGGAGTGGCGAGGCTGAGGCCATGTCATGATCCTTCCCTGGAACATTATATGAGGATTGTGAAATGTGGAGGACAGTATGGTTTCTATTCTGCTCATGCTTCCAATACCTTCTTTCTGGCATCTTATTTAAGTATTTTATTAAAAAAGAAACTCAATTGGTTTCCATATGCTATATTTGTATGGGCTATAGTGGTTTCCTACAGCCGGATTTATTTAGGAGTGCATTTCCCGGTAGATATTTTGGTGGGGGCGTTTGTTGGATCTTTATTGGGAGTGATATTCGGTGCACTCGCCAAAAAAGTGATCAACAAGCAAACGATAACCTCATGAAAAAAACTTTATTACTTGCAGCACTTACGTGTATTTCATTCTATCTTTACGGACAGGATAAAAAAACAGCCGAGGAATGTATGAAAAAGGCAGACTACAAATGTGCTGAAGAACAGTATTCCAAACTTGCGGAAAAAGAGCAGATACAGAAATTTCAGTCTGAGCTTTATAATAACCTGGGAACGGCTCAGAGAAGGCAGGGAAAAACAACGGCTGCTTTCAGGTCTTATGAATCTGCTTTAAAAGCCAATCCTTTGTCCGGTTCTGTATATGCTAACCTTGCCTCCCTGCACAGCCAGAAAGGAAGCAAAACCAAAGCATTGGAATATATTGCCACAGGACTTAAAATAGAGCCTGAAAATCCGGAATTTTATCTTACCCGATCCAAAATTTACGACAGCCAGGGTAAAAAAGACCTTGCCCAGAATGATCTTAAACAGATCCTGACCTTTGCCCCGGATAATATTTTCGCAAAAACAGGGCTGGCCAACCTTAAAAAAAATAACGGCGATCTTGAAGGTGCTTTGAAAGACTACAACCAGCTGATTTCTGAAAAACCGGAATCACTGCTGTATAATGGCAGGGCAGATACCTATTTCAAAATGAAAAAGTATAAAGAAAGCCTGGCAGATGCGAACAAAGCAATTTCCATAGATCCGAAATTTGCCCAGTCCTATGTAAGCAAAGCACTTGTCTTATTTGAAATGTCAAAATCTAAGGAAGCCTGCGAAAATCTGGATAAAGCGGTCGGTTTGGGATATGAAAAAGCTGTTCTGGCAGAATATTATGCCCAGTGCGCAAAAAAATAAATGCTGATATCCGATAGGGGGCTGATAACCCTCAATAGAAAAGATTTTCAGTGTTAAAGCCGGATTGCGCCGGTTAAAATAATAAATAAATTAAATGTTAAATATTGTTCTTGTAGAACCGGAAATCCCTAATAATACGGGAAATATCGGAAGATTATGTGTGGGTACCGAAAGCAGGCTGCATTTAATTCATCCCTTTGGATTTGTGATTAATGATAAAAATCTGAAACGTTCCGGCCTGGATTACTGGGTCCATCTTGATGTTTCCGAATATTCAGATATAGAAGAGTGGATAAAGAATGTTCCCGATCTGTCGCGGGTTTTCCTGATGAGTTCACATGCAGAGAAATCATATCTTGAAAATGACTTCCGGGATGGTGACTGGCTGGTTTTCGGAAAAGAAAGCGTTGGTTTAAGCAGAGAAATCCTGGACCGTTTCGATCAACACTTAACGATCCCGATGTCTGAACTGATCAGGAGCTTTAATATTGCCAATTCTGTTGCTTTCGTAGTGGGTGAAGCAAAAAGACAGATCGGGCTGAAATGCAATGCCGTACTTTAACAGGCAGAACAGAAACCTGACATTTTAATCATTGTGATAAGGTTTTCCCTGCAGGATCTGATCTGCACGGTAAATCTGTTCCACGATAAACAGGCGGATCATCTGGTGGGTGAATGTCATTTTAGATAAGGACATTTTTTCGTTGGCTCTATTGTATATCTCTTCTGAGAAACCATAGGCACCTCCAATCAGTATGTGTACTTTTTTAACGGAAGAATTCATCCAGGTATCAATTTTCTGGGCAAATTCACGGCTGGTAAACTGTTTTCCCTTTTCATCAAGAATAATAACCAGATCGGTCTTATCAATATGGCTGAGGAAGAGTCTGGCTTCTTCTTTTTTCAGAAGATCCGGAGATAGGTTTTTTGCATTTTTTACATCCGGAATCTCAGTAATTTCAAAGTTCCAGTGTCTGGGAAGACGGGTCAGGTAATAGCCGATCAGGGAAGTGATCTCTTTATCGTCAGTTTTTCCGATACAAAGCAAGCCGATTCTCATATATAAAAAATTTCAGACTGCAAAGATACCATTTTTAAAACTGTGAACAGCTGCCGGAAGCAGATTGCCTTGTCACTAGAGCCTGTTTAAGTTTAATACCGGTGACCCGTTTTTTTTGATTAAAAAGATAACGTGATGATGATCATCTTTTTACCATGCAAAGCTTCATTTTTGAGACTGTATATTTTTCAGGGAGCAAAGGATAGAATCGGCGAAGTTGATTAAATAAAGTCCCGGACTGATATTGAACAGATGTGTGGTTTTCAGGGAAAAAATTTGCTTTAGCATAAAATATCTCTACCCACAGCAGAGAGAACGGGAAGATCCTTTGAAATTAATAAGGATAGGCTAATTCTGCCCGCTTATGAGGACGGGGAAAATGTTTATATTTGTAGGAAGACTTATTGGAAATCTTTAAAATAATATCCGCTTGTTGTTTTTGAAACCCCGGATTTTTATAGATTGTAAAATGAACCTTAAAACAGATAGATGAGTATAAAAGTTCCAAGATTTATCCTGAAGATTCAGGAATTTTTTGACGGTATCCATATTCCTGTTCTGGGCATATCGTTATGGCAGATGTTCCAGATCTATATTTCAGGGATTTTCAAAGGAAAGATCGGCAGAAAAGCAGCTGCGATTTCCTGGAGTTTTACCATCAGTTTATTTCCGTTTATTCTCTTCTTACTTTCTGTATTACCCTATATGCCGCATTATGACAAACTGCAGTTCTATATCTTTGAAGTGCTGATGCATAATGTGTTTCCATCCAATATGGAAGGGGATATACGGGGATATATTGAAGGAAATATCATCCCCAATATGAAAGGGATCAGCAATCTGACCATTATACTGGCTCTGATTTTTGCCACCAACGGAACCTTTTCTCTGATCAATGGGTTCAATGAAAATACAGAGGAGAAACTCAGTGATGTAAAGGAATTTATTTTATCGTTTTTTATTACAATAGGCTTTATTGTTATTGTATTTCTGGCACTTTTCGGCGTGTATTACGCAGAGGTGGTGATCAAACCTTTTACCCCGGCCTATGATATTTCGTGGCTGGTGAATAACCTTACCAAAATCATTGGGTTTGTTTCTTTCCCACTGTTCTATTTTATTTTGCTGACCTTGTTTTACTGGCTGGGAACCGTAAAAATTACAAGATTCAGACAGGCGGTTCCAGGAGCTGTTTTAACGACAGTCCTGTTTGTTCTTACCACATACATCTTTGCAATTTATGTAAAAGACATTGCCCGGTACAACGTTCTTTACGGATCTATCGGAAGTATGATCCTGCTGATGGTCTGGGTAAATGTAAATGTATACCTGCTTCTGTTCGGTAATGAACTGAATATGGCGCTCAGAAGGCTGAGAATAGAAAAACTGCTTTCCGATGAGATTCAGAAAGAGGCTGTTAACTATCATGCTGCCGTTACTGAGCCTAACCTGGAAAGTGATGAAGAACACCGCAGAAAGCTGGAAGAAAAGAAGAAAAATTAATCTTCTATGGCTTCCGGATCTTTTTTAGAGCTCATACTCAGAATCAGAAAACCGGTTACAGCTGCTAAGAAAGAAGCGATTAAAATGGCAAACTTAGCTTCATCCTGAATGGCAATATCATCTTTAAAAGAAAGAAGAGCAATGAAGATCGACATGGTAAAACCGATTCCGGCCAGCAGGCCAACCCCGATCATCTGCATCCAGTTACTGTTTTGAGGCAGTGAACTCAGCTTTAATCTGATCGCGATAAGAGAAAACAGGTTAATTCCAAGCAGCTTTCCTAATACAAGCCCGCAGATGATTCCCAGCCCTAATGTACTTGTAACACCTTCCACCATTTCACCGGAAAAGGCAATATTGGTATTCGTTAAAGCAAAGATAGGCATGATCAGAAAACTTACCGGAACATGAAGCTGATGTTCAAGTTTTTCCAGAGGGGATATTTCCACATCGGAAACATTGGTAGGAATGGAAAATGCCAGCAGAACCCCTGCTATTGTGGCATGAATCCCCGAATGATGAAGAAAGTACCAGAGGAAAAGCCCCGGAATAATATAAAAGACAATACGTGTAACCTTCATAAAATTTAAAACAAAAAGAAGTGCCGCTGTGCCGAAAGATAATAAAAGATAAGTCCAGTGGATCTGCTCCGTATAGAATATGGCAATCACGAGAATCGCCCCGAGATCATCTACAATGGCCAGAGCTGCCAGGAATATTTTAATGGAATTGGGAATCTTTTTCCCCAGCATAGAAATAATGGCTAAAGAGAAAGCAATATCTGTGGCCATTGGAATTCCCCAGCCGCTGCCGTACTCCGTTCCGCTGTTGAAAAGGCTATAAATAACCGCAGGAACCAGCATTCCGCCTACTGCGGCAAAAATAGGAAGTGAAGCATTTTTAAAGGAAGAAAGTTCTCCCTCTACCAGCTCCCTTTTTATTTCAAGCCCTACCAGAAGGAAAAAGACCGCCATAAGCCCGTCATTGATCCAGATGCTCACAGGGTAGGTGAGATGAAAAAGCTGAATGCCAACCTCCTGATCCAGCAGGCGCTGAAAGCCTTCTCCGGCAGATGAATTGGCAATAAGTAATGAAATAAGCACACAGAAGATAAGGATGATTCCTGATGCCTGATTGCTGCTGAAAAATTTTTTAAAATAGAGAGTTAAATTCATGTCTAAGATTGTAATCGTCTCACTCTTGAAACTCCGTTGATATTTTTAAGTTTTTTGAATGTTTCCTCAAGCTGTCCCTTGTTTTTTACCTCAAGATTGATGTTTCCGGTGAAAACACCGTTATTGGATTCAATAGACATACTCTTCATGTCCATTCCCATACTTCCGCTGATGACGGTCGTAATATCATTGATCATACCCATTCTGTCAAGGCCTTCAATCTCGATCTTCACTCGGTTTTTAAAGCTTTCCGCATTCACCCATTTGGCAGGGATCACGCGGTAATCGTACTGGGCTCTCAGGTTGATGGCATTCGGGCAGTTGTCGCTGTGAACTTTGATTCCGTCGGAGATTGTAATGAATCCAAAGATCTTATCTCCGGGAATTACGGTACAGCATTTGGCATAGCTGTAATTCAGCTTTTCTTCATCTTTCCCGAATACGATCATATCGAGGTTCTGCTCTTTCGGTTCCTCGAAATGCTGATTTTTAGAAGGGGATTTTCTGAATCTGGAAAGTAAGTTGTTGAATACGTTTTTACTTTCAATATATTTTCTCAAACTGCTTGCGTCCAGCTCGTTGCTCTGGAATTTAAGGAACAGTTCCTGGGATGATTTTAAATTGAAAAACTTCTGAAGTTTGTTGATCTCTTCATCGTTAAAATTGATTTTTGCATGGCGCAGCTTTCGCTGAAGAATCTCTTTTCCGTCCTCTACCAGCTGGTTTTTCTGGGAATTCAGGTAGCTTTTGATCTTCGACTTGGCCTTTGAAGTAACAACAAATTCCAGCCAGTCCGATTTAGGTTTCTGGTTCTGGGACGAAAGAATATCTACCTGATCTCCGTTCTGAAGGGTGTATGAAATAGGAACAAGTTTACCGTTGATCTTGGCTCCCAGACATTTCATTCCAAGATCGGAATGGACGGCAAAAGCAAAATCCAGTGCCGTTGCATTGGTCGGAAGAATTTTAATCTCACCTTTAGGGGTAAAGACAAATACTTCCTTAGCATATAAATTGAGTTTTATATTATCTAAAAGCTCTGACGTGGAGAGATTCTGCTGCTGTTCAAGAACTTCACGGATTTCGGTAACCCATTTTTCAAAATTCCGGTCGTCAGTGCTTTGTTTGTAACCTTCTTTGTATTTATAGTGGGCAGCAACACCTTTTTCAGCGATTTCGTCCATTCTTTCTGAACGGATCTGTACTTCGATCCATTTTTTGTCCGGCCCGAGAACCGTCAAATGGAGACTTTCGTATCCGGTAGAACGTGGCTGCGTAATCCAGTCCCTCATTCTGGAAGGATTGCTGTGGTAGACATCCGTTACAATAGAGTAGATTTTCCAGGCCAGGAATTTTTCATTTTTTGCATCTGATTTGTAAATGATCCTGATGGCGTAGTTATCAAAAACCTCTTCAAAGGAAACACCCTGTTTCAGCATTTTTCTGTAAATGGAAGAAATGGCTTTTGCCCGGCCTTTGATGGTAAAGTTTAAACCCTCTTCTTTCAGTCTTTCCGAAACCTCTGTTTTAAACTCTTCAATATAGCGTTCACGGCTTTCTTTGGCAAGTTCTAATTTTTCGGTGATCTCATTGTAAACTTCAGGACTGTTATATTTTAAAGAAAGATCTTCAAGCTCAGACTTGATGTTGTACAGTCCAAGACGGTGGGCCAGGGGAGCGTAGATATAAACCGTTTCGGATGCGATTTTTTTCTGCTTGTCCGGCGCCATGCTTTCCAGAGTACGCATATTGTGAAGGCGGTCTGCAATTTTGATCAGGATCACCCTGAAATCCTCAGATAACGTGAGAAGCAGTTTCCTGTAATTTTCAGACTGTACGGAAATGTTCTGATGATTCATGATAGAGATCTTCGTGAGCCCGTTCACAATGTTGGCGATCTTTTCTCCAAAAATCTTTTTCAGGTCTTCATACGTATAGTCCGAATCTTCAATCACGTCATGCAAAAGGGCACATGCAATGGAAGTAGCTCCAAGACCAATCTCAGTCGCTACAATTTTAGCAACCGCAATGGGGTGATAGATATAAGGTTCTCCGGATTTTCTCCTTTGGTCCTTGTGGGCATCCAGCGCAATATCGAATGCCTTCCGGATGAGCTTGTTGTTTTCCTCATCCAGTGTTCTGTATGTATTGGAAATCAGGTCCTTATAACGGGCAAGGATCTCTTTGTTTTCCTGTTCTAAATCGTAACTCATTTGTGCTAATGCCTATATTTAGACGAAAATACGAAATTTTTTAAACTTTTCAAACATAAAAAATCCGCAGAACGCTCTGCGGATTCCGGTTATTAGGTTTTATGTGTGTGTCAGAATTTAACTTCTGAATCCATGCCGCTGCTTGATGCCTTTATCTTCACATCCGGGCTGTTATGGATCTCAGCTCTGTTCCTGGCATCTATGAACCTTTTGATATGGTCATAATCCGCCTGCTCAATACTCATATTCTCGAGCAAATAAGTCTTCATTACTGAATTTTCGCTGAAAACATTTCGGGCGCTATCAGTTTGGTTATTATCTTTTACCGCAACACTCGCCAGATATTGAGCGTGGTCCGAGCCGCTGTTTAAGTATATGATGTAATCTGAATCTCCAAATCCTGAATTTTCCAGATCGGCTTCAAGCTTTTTGTAATCGCTGTGATGTGCAAATACCCCAGCTAATATATTTGACATAAGCAGTAATTTTAAATTTGTACTTAAAGGTAATAAATATTTTTCAATATTGTTATTTTAATTTCAATAAAATTTAATATTTATTGTTTTATCTATCAAATATTATTGAAATATTTGATAAGGTCTATTGAACGGGTGTTTAAGTTTATGAGCTGTTTTGTAATGAAATATGGCGTTAGTCATTATATTCATATTCCGCCCAGCCCAACTGGTAAATATAAAGGATGATCTGGTCGTAAAAGTTCATGGTTCTTAATCCTCCGTTTTTACCGTAGTTCCAGATCTCTTTATTTTGATTTTGGTCATAGTTGATGTCGAGAAAATAATTTCCGACGTTTTTAACCGGAGTATTTTCTGAATTGTCAATATTGGCGAAATCCATATCAGTCAGAAGCATCAGAAGCTGCTTTTCATCTTCTTTTGACATTTTTTTGAAGTAGCTTTTTTCTGCGTTCAGTTTATTGAGCCGGGTTTGATCCAGATACATTTTTTTCTCCTTAAAATCCAGGGTCATGATGAATTGTCCGTCCAGTTCTATTTTCACCTCATTAATGATATGTTTTTGAGGAGTTTTGATATATTCCGTGGTGACATTGTTTTTAACCGTTAAAATATCCGTTTCATAGAATTCTTTATAATCTATATTTCTTGATGGAGTATATTTAACCCTTAAAACGTGTATGAACTTTCCGTCCGGAGAAATCTTTGCGGCAATAGGTTCTTCATTCATCTCCTTGTAAGGATTGAATATTCTGTACTTTCCGGATTTTTGGCTCAGGGCAATAGCAATATTTCCCAATCCATCACAAAGATTAAGCGGAAAAACACTAATGGCTATCTCTTTTCCCTCGTATTCTTTTTTCTTTTTAATATTGACAACGTAGTCATCTATGCCGTCATGGTTCAGATCTGCAGTGTAAAATGACTTCAGATTCTCCTTTTCTATTTTATCCCTGAAGGCTGCAGTATTCAGATAAGATACTTTCGGCGGCAAGCTGTCATTGATCATCATCTGTTTATAGCAACGGTCTGCTTCAAATATTTTTACAATCTTTTCTCTGTTCTGCTTCTCTTTACTGCAGCAAAACAGTAATGCAAGTGCAGCTGTAATCAGTGTATATTTCATTGCCGCCAAAAATAATATTTTTAACAGATCATTCGGATTTTATTTACAAATTCAGTTTGTTTTTTTAAAAAATAGGGTTGAAAAGTTAAATTAACTTCAATACCTTAGATTTAATATACTGAATTTAAAAAATCTGTAAAATTCGTGCTGTCTGTATGATATTATTTTATCCCCAACGAGACACAAAAGATTCTGACACTTTAGTGATCTTTAAATTTAAATACCTTGCTCATAGAAGTTCGCTTAAAATAAAAATCATAGATTTTTATGTATTCAGCAGTGTAAAATTTTATCGGAGATAAAATCCTAGCGCCTGATTTATCCGATATAAAAAAATAAATTGCGTCTTTGCGCAAACCCCCGCCAAAAATACATCAATCAAAAAGATCTGCTCAATCTGCCTGATCAGCGAGCGATAAAAAATAAAGCAATCATAAAAAGGAATGAAACAGCCTGCAGGAAATGGTGAAAACAAAAAAACGGACCGAAGCCCGTTTTCATTCAATATCATTATTAAAAATTAAATTCTTTCGTTTTTAATCTCTTCCACAATTTCAGGATTTAATAAAGTGGTAATATCCCCGAAATTACTGAAGTCTCCTTCCGCAATTTTTCTCAGGATTCTGCGCATAATCTTTCCTGATCTTGTCTTCGGCAGCCCGGAAACGAACTGTATCTTATCCAGCTTGGCAATAGGCCCGATCTGGTCTGAAATAAGCTGATTGATCTCTTTTTTCAGATTTTCCTTATCACGGCCTTCTCCGCTTTCTTTTAAGATGACATAGCCATACAGGGCATTTCCTTTAATATCATGAGGGTAGCCTACAATAGCAGATTCTGCAACGGCCGGATGCTCATTGATGCTGTCTTCAATAGGTGCAGTACCCAGATTATGCCCGGAAACAATGATCACATCATCTACACGTCCGGTAATTCTGTAATATCCGACCTCATCCCTTAACGCTCCGTCTCCTGTGAAGTATTTCCCCGGAAATGCCGTAAAATAAGTTTCCTTGTATCTCTGATGATCGCCCCAGATGGTTCTGGCAATTCCCGGCCACGGAAAACGGATGCATAAATTTCCGGTTACCTGATTTCCTGTGATTTCGTTACGTTTATCATCCATCAGTACCGGCTGAATACCGGGAAGAGGAAGGGTGGCGTAGGTTGGTTTTGTAGGAGTGACGAATGGAAGAGGGGAGATCATGATTCCTCCGGTTTCTGTCTGCCACCAGGTATCTACTACCGGGCATTTTTTCTTCCCGACATGATCGTTGAACCAGTGCCATGCCTCCTCATTGATAGGTTCTCCTACTGAACCGATAACTTTTAATGTACTCAGATCATGTTTGTCTACCCATTCTGTGCTTTCTTTGGCCAGAGAACGGATGGCGGTAGGAGCGGTGTAGAACTGGGTGACTTTATGTTTTTCAATAACTTCCCAGAAACGGTCCGGTTCAGGATAGGTCGGTACGCCTTCGAAAATAACGGTAGTGGCTCCGTTAAGAAGCGGTCCGTAAAGAATATAAGAGTGTCCGGTAATCCATCCGATATCTGCTGTACACCAGTAGATGTCATTCTCTTTATAATTGAATACATTTTTGAAGGTATAGGCTGTGTACACCATGTAACCGGCACAGGTATGAAGCATTCCTTTAGGCTTTCCGGTAGAGCCGGAGGTATAAAGGATGAAAAGAGGATCCTCAGCATCCATGATTACGGTTACAAAATCGGCAGAGGCTTTTTCATACAGGTCTGTGAACCAGTAATCTCTGCCTTCTTTCATTTTGATTTCGTTGCGGGTTCTTTTTACCACAAGAACGGATTCTACGCTCGGCGTTTTTTCAAGGGCTTCATCCACAATGCTTTTCAGGTCCAGAACTTTATTTCCTCTGTAACTTCCGTCTGAGGTGATGACCATTTTAGCACCACAGTCGTTCACTCTGGAAGATACGGCAGAGGCTGAAAACCCGGCAAAAATTACCGAATGTACCGCTCCTAATTTCGCACAGGCAAGCATGGTGATGGCCAATTCCGGGATCATAGGAAGATAAATGCATACTCTGTCTCCTTTTTCAATTCCCATTTCGCGCAGAACATTGGCGGTTTTATTCACACGGGTGTATAATTCGCTGTAAGAAATATGCTGTGCTTCCTCTTTCGGATCATTAGGCTCCCAGATAATGGCTGTTTTTTCGCCTCTTACGGAAAGATGCCTGTCCAGGCAGTTTTTGGTGATATTTAATTTTGCATTTTTAAACCATGTGATTTTAGCCTCGTTCATATCGTACTTAACGACCTTGCTCCATCTCTGGTACCACACGAAATTCTGGTCGGCGATCTTGTCCCAGAATTTTTTAGGATTTTTGATAGACTTTTTGTACTCTTCAAAATAGTGAGGCAGATCTTCTATTAAGTAATTTCTCATATCCTTTCGTTTTTTTGAAATTTGAATTTTATTAATATTAAATGTATGTTTAATTTTTTGTTTAAGCCCTATATTCCCTGATTTTTTCCTGAATTTCTTCAATGATTTTCTCGTCATCAATCGTAGACGGGATCTGGAATTCTTTCCCGTCCAGCAGGGTTCTGATCAGCTTTCTCAGGATTTTTCCGGAACGGGTTTTCGGTAACCGTTTCACAACCACGGCGTTCTTTAAAAAAGCTACGGCACCGATCTTTTCACGAACCATCTGAATGATGTCTTTTTCCACCTGTTCTTCAGAAATCACCGAGCCGTTTTTCAGAACCACTGTGGCAAAAGGTACCTGGCCTTTAAGGTCATCGTCTATTCCCACGACAGCACATTCCGCGACTTCCGGATGAGATGACACGATCTCCTCCATTTCGGAAGTTGAAAGACGGTGTCCGGCTACATTGATTACGTCATCCACTCTTCCGGTGATGAAAATATAGCCGTCTTCGTCCTGAATGGCTCCGTCACCTGAGAAGTAGTAGCCGTTGTACTGTGACAGGTAGCTGTTCCGGAAGCGTTCATAATCATTCCAGATTCCAAGCATAGCACCCGGCGGGAGCGGAAGTTTAATGACGAGATAGCCTTCATGATGAGGATCGAGTTCAAATCCGTTTTCATCAAATATTTTAATATCATATCCCGGGATTGGCTTTCCGGCAGAAGCTCTTTTGATTTTGTACTGATCGTCAAAAGTCATTAAACCCAGCATCGGCCATCCGGATTCTGTCTGCCACCAGTGATCAATGGCGGGAACTCCAATATGTCGGGCGAACCAGTCAAGGGTAGCGACATCACAGCGTTCTCCGGCTAAAAACTGTTTCTTCAGGCAGGACAGATCGTATTTTTTTACAAGTTCACCGTCAGGATCTTCTTTTTTGATGGCTCTGATCGCAGTTGGAGCCGTAAACATGGCTGATACCCTATATTCTGAGATGATTCTCCAGAAAGTTCCTGCATCGGGTGTCATGATGGGTTTTCCTTCGAAAATGACGGTGGTGTTTCTGTTGATGAGGGGTCCGTAAACGCTGTAACTGTGTCCCACCGCCCATCCGAAATCGGAAGCGGCCCAGTAGGTTTCTCCGGGTTCCATACCGTAAATGTATTTCATGGAAAATTTCAGGGCAGTGGCATATCCTCCGGTATCGCGGACGATTCCTTTGGGTTTTCCGGTCGTTCCTGAAGTATAAAGAAGGTATAAAGGATGTACGGATTCTACCGGAACACAGTCTGCAGGAGCTGATTGCTGAACGAGTTCTTCGTAATCGGTCAGTCCTTCAAACATTTCGTGCTGGTTATCGACTAATTTTCTGTTGTAAACGATGATGTGGTCTACTTTGTCCTGGGCCATTTCTATGGCTTTTTCCACCAAAGGCAGATAAGGGATTCTTTTAGCGATTTCCACTCCGGCGGTAGCGGTAATCAATGCTTTGGGTTTGCAGTCGTCTATTCTCACCACCAGTTCATGAGGGGCAAATCCTCCAAAAACCACGTTGTGAATCACTCCGATCCTTGCACAGGCCAGCATGGCAAAAAGGGTCTGAGGAATCATCGGCATATAGATCACGGCGGTGTCTCCTTTCTGTAAACCTAAAGAAGCCAGCCCTCCGGCAAATTTTGAGATTTCCTCTTTAGCCTGGCTGAAGGTGTAGGTTTTTTTCTGCCCGGTTACCGGAGAGTCATATATAATGGCGGTCTGCTCTCCGAAACCATCTTCAATATGTTGGTCAATACACAGATAACACATATTGAGTTTTCCGTCCGCAAACCATTGCGGGTAGTTGTTTTTATCATGAGAAAGAATCTGTGACGGGAATTCTGTCCATTGGATCTGTTGGGCCTGTTCCTTCCAGAAGTTCTCCTTGTCTTCTATGCTTTGTTTAAATAAAATATCTGCATTCATATCAGTTCTGTGTTTCATGTTTTCTGATTATCCTGTTTTTCCGTTTTTTTTTGAATCTTTTTTATTCAAACATCTCTTCAATCTGCTGGATCAGCTTCTTGATGGAATAAGGTTTGGTAACGTAAGCATCGGCTCCCATTTCCAGTCCCTTTTCAATGTCTTTTGGGTTGTTTTTGGCGCTCAGGAAAAGAATTTTGGTGTCTTTCAGTTTTTCATCCTGTTTGATGATTTCCAGTGTGCTGTATCCGTCCAGATTCGGCATCATGATATCGAGAAGGATAACATCCGGGGTCATGGTTTTTAAAAATTCCAGCACTTCGGCTCCGTCTCTGGCAATATAGACATCGTAGCCGTTTTTTTTGAAACTGTATTCCAGCGACATTAATATTTTGTGCTCGTCATCTGCAATGATTATCTTTTTCATAGGAGGTGTTTATAGTTATTCAACTTCATTTTTACGGTTATTTATCGGTTCAGGCATGCTGATGGTAAAAGTGACGCCCAGGCCGCTGTTTTCTGCTTTTATGCTTCCGTGGTGAGCCTGTACGATCTTTTTGGAAATGGCCAGCCCCAGACCACTTCCGGTAGGCTTGATAATATTTTGGTTTTTGGACTGATAAAATTTATCAAAGATCATTTCAAGGTCTTCTTCGGGAATATGTCTTCCGGTATTGAAGATCTTAATCACGAGTTCATTTTCTTTTTCCGATAATTTGGTCTGTATTGTTCCCTGGTCATCTGTGAATTTCAGGGCGTTTCCTAAAATATTCTGGAAAAGCTGGATCATTCTTGCTTCATCATATTCAAACAGATACTGATTCAGAAGGTTTACTTCGCTTAAATGGATGTTTTTCTGCTGGATCAGATGGTGCAGGGGACTGACTGCTTTTTTATAGGTTTCGAGAATGTTGTTTTCTTTGATGTTTAAAGCAATTTCGCCGTGTTCAAGTTTGTCCAGATAAAGAATGTCGTTGATGATTTCACTTAGCCGGTCTGATTCTGTGATGATATTATTCAAAAATTCCTGTTTGATCTCCAGGGGAATATCGTCGTCGTCTGCTAAAATTTCCCCCGCAGAGCGGATGGCAGTGATCGGGGTTCTCAGTTCATGGGCTACGGAATCCAGAAAGTCGTCTTTCTGGCGGTCTTTGATGATCAGGCTCTCGTTGGCATTTCTGAGGTCATCGGATAATTTCTGCAGTTCTTCAGACTGTTCCGTAAGCTTTTTGTTGAGGGAAATGTTTTCTTTGGATTCCTCTAAAATATTCAGGACTTCCTTTAAGGATATTTTATCCTCTTTTGTTACGCCTTCGATCAGGATCTTGGCAGAAGCGGTTCCTATCCTCCCGGCCAGAAGATTTTCTGAAAACTTGATAAACCTGGAATCGGCTGTTTCCGTCTGGGAATCGATATTGTATTTTAAATTGAAGATCCTTAACGCCTGTTCGGTTTTGTTTTTACCTAAAAATCTTTCCAGAATATTTTTAATATCCGAAACATAAGCTGTTCCGCGCCAGATAAAAGCATTTTCATGATTCTGAATGTATTTGTCGATGTCTACATACAGCTCGGCGAAATTTCTTTCACGGTAATTTCCTTTAACACTCACGGAAATAATGGTGAACAGAGCCGTATTGATGAGTAAAGACCAGAAGAAGATCTGCGAGATCCTGCTCAGATAAGGAATATTGAAAAACCCGAAAGCATCATACATATCTCTCAGAACGCCTTTGAATTCCTGGTTGTAAGAAAAATAATACTGCGGAATAATCAATCCGAAATAACATATGGCAAGTCCGGCGAGCAATCCTGTAACCGCTCCTTTATAGCTTCCCCTTCTCCAGAAAATAGCTCCGAAAAAAGCGGGAGCAAGCTGTGCGATCACTACAAACGAGATCAACCCCACCGAATCCAGTGACGTTCTCAGGATGAAATATTTATAGAAAACAAAAGCCATGATGATCAGCGCGAAAATACTGAACTTCCTGATGTTGGTAATATTTCTGGTATTCTGAACCTCATTTTCAGATTTGAATTTTCCAAGTAATCCATAAGGAATGATGAGGTTGTTGGAAAGCATGATCGAAAGAGTAATGGCAGAAATAATAATCATGGAAATGCACGAACTCAGCCCACCCAGGAATACAAAAACAGTAATCAGGGTATTGTCGAAATGTTGGGGAATCAAAATAGAGTAGAACTCCGGATTTACTTTCTGTCCGTCAAAAATAAGCCTTCCGCCCCAGGCGATCGGGAATATAAATACGGTGAATATTAAAAGATAAAGAGGAAAAAACCAGATGGCGGTTCTGATATGTTTTTCCTGTCTGTTCTCTACAATAGCAGTATGGAACTGTCTTGGAAGAATACATATGGCTGTTGCAGAGATCATACAAAGCACCATCCAGTTCATGGCGTCTTCGGTTCCGCTAAAAGTGTTTTTTTCTTTAAAATCTTCAAACTGGCTCGCTTTCTGGTAAATATCGGAGAATCCGTCAAAAACAAAATAAATAACAAAAACTCCGAGAATAATAATAAAGAAGAGTTTCAAAAAACTTTCGAGGGCAATGGCTGAAATAATCCCTAAACGTTTCTCGGAAGCATCCACGTATTTTGTTCCGTAATACGAGGAAAATAAAGCGATCAGGATAACTACGAATGTGGCGTTATCTGTAAGAATATTGCTGGACATTGAGGTTTCTGTCACCAGATGGAAAGTTTCTGAAATCGCTTTGATCTGAAGCCCGATATAAGGAACAATAGCGAGCAGGCAAACGATTGTAATAATGGCACTGAAGCTTCTGCTGTTACCGTATCTCAGAGAAATAAAATCCGCGAGGCTGCTTATTTTGTTGATTCTGGCAATACGTACGATCCGGGTATTGATGTAGATCCATGCCGGAATAATCATCACAGGTCCGATATAGATAGGAAGATAGTTGAGCCCGCTGGTGGCCGCGACGCCAATACTTCCGTAGTAGGTCCATGCCGTGCAGTACACCGCAAGAGACAGGGCATAAATATAGGGATTGTTGATCCACAGCTTGCTCTTTTTCTTCTCTGCCAGGTGGGCAACTAAGAACAAAAGGGCCAGGTAAAGCAAAACCACAAAAAATAATGCAAAACTACTCATCATACCTTTTTACGATTACAAAAGAAATAATGATGGAAATCATCCAGACCGCAAACAGGTAAACGAGGATCATAGGATAGCCAAAAACTTCCCTGTCGCTGTTGAATAGCAGAGAAAAAGGAATACTGAAGGCAATTATCAGCCCGATGCTCAGGATAACCAGTTTTTGTTCGTGTCTTTTCTTCATAATGTTCATGAATAACGATAATTGATGAACAAATAATAATTCATCAATTATCGTTTATTTTTATAACTAAATCTTGTCGTCAGAATATTCTCCCGTCAGGGCATAATAGCCGAAAATACCCAGTCCGCCGGAAATAATCGGCATCAAAACAAATAAAATAATGATACCGAAAACCAGATCTTCCTGCTTACCCGAAGTAATTTTGGGAATTCCTAAAACTGTTATTCCGAAATATCCCACCACCAGCGCAATGGCGATCCAGAGTATGCCTAATATTTTTTTTAGTCCGTTCATTTTAGTAGTATTAAAATTAATAAAAATTTGAGTGATTCAGTGCCTAATCGTGAATATTATTGTTCTTGTTTTTAAGATAAAATAATCCGATGATTAAACAGACTGCAGCAACCCCTATCGGGTACCATAACCCTTCAAGATACCATGTCGGATGGCCTGCGTCTTTACCTACCGTAACCAGATAAGTGGCAACAGCCGGAAGAAGTCCTCCAAATACTCCGTTTCCGATATGATAAGGGAGAGACATGGAGGTGTAACGGATTCTTACCGGGAACATTTCTACAAGGAAAGCTGCGATAGGGCCATACACCATAGTTACAAATATCACCTGGATAAATACAAGGAAGATCAGATACCATTTTGTATTGTCGGCCAGGGTTACGGACTGTGATACTTTCGGTTCTTCCGCTTTTCCGTCTTTCATTACCGGACCAGCAGGCGACCAGTGAGCTACACTGTCTTTTTTAATTAAGGTTCCGTCTGTATAAAGGGTTTCTTTATGGAAGGTAATCAGACTGTCTGAAGCAACTTTATCGTGAATTTTAGCGGTTCTCTTTTCTGTAATGCCATTGGCGGCAACGGTTTTGTTTTCAAGCTTTACACTGTTGAACATACTGTCGTATATCGGGCGGTAGGCTAATATGGCTATCAGCATTCCGGTCATCATCACCGCTTTTCGTCCTATTTTGTCAGAAAGCCATCCGAAGAAAACGAAGAAAGGAGTTCCCAGAAATAAGGCAGTTGCCATCAGTGAATCAACCTGTGCAGATTCTACATTCATTACTTTCTGCAGGAAGCTCATCGCATAGAACTGTCCCGTGTACCAGATTACCCCTTGTCCCATAGCGGCTCCGAACAGGGCAAGAAGAACAAATTTGAAATTGTATTTGTTTCCAAAGCTTTCCTTCAATGGGTTTTTGGACGTTTTTCCTTCGCTTTTAGCCTTCGCAAAAAGTGGAGATTCTTTCATGTTTTTTCTGATGATGTAAGAAACACCCACCATAAGAATAGAGATCCAGAAAGGAACCCTCCATCCCCAGTGGTCAAATTCTTCAGCCGAAAGCGAAGTTTTGGTAACCAGGATTACGATCAGGGAAATGAAAAGTCCTGCTGTTGCGGTAGTCTGTATCCAGGATGTCCAGTAACCTCTCCGGTGAGGTTGTGCATATTCGGCAACATAGGTAGCGGCACCTCCGTATTCACCACCGAGGGCAAGTCCCTGGAGAAGTCTTAAAATTAAAACAAGGACAGGTGCTAAAAATCCGATGGTCTCATAGCTTGGAATACACCCGATCAGGAATGTTGAAAATCCCATGATCAGCAAAGTGACCAGAAACGTATATTTTCTTCCGATAATATCTCCCAGTCTTCCGAAAAACAGCGCTCCGAAAGGTCTTACGACAAATCCGGCGGCAAAAGTGGCCAGGGTGGACAGAAATGCTGCGGTAGGATTATCAGCAGGAAAGAATTTCGTTGCCAGAACAATGGCTAAGCTTCCGAAAATATAGAAGTCATACCATTCTATCAGGGTACCGAGAGAAGAGGCCGTAATAACGCTCCAGATCGTGCGGTTTTTCTGCCTTTCGGTCATGTTTTCGTAGTTTTCTTGATGGTTTTCGCTCATATTGCTTGATTTTTTTTGATGTTAATTAAATAAATAATAGCGGAGAATCCGGTTGTTACAGGTAAATCTGAAACTGGACAATAAATTCGCCTTTACTAGAAGGGCTTTCTGTCGGGCTTGTATATACCGGTCTTGTGGAATACTGTGTGGTAATTTTCGCGTGATGACCGTCAATAAACCAGTTGGCGCCTATATCAAATTGTGAAGATGATTTGTCGAAAGCTTCAAAACTTTTATGGGTGTACGCTGCGAAAGGCTGTATCCTGACTTTTGGTTTTTCCGCCTGATTGGGTAAGAGTAAACCGGCCTGGGCATAGATAATATTACCTGTTCCTATGGTAGGCTGAAGATTTCCGGGCCCTGCGATGGCTTTGTTTCCCATAAAGCTGGGGTCTGTTGCCGCAATGTTCATTATTCCTAAGTTTCTGACATAATTAGGTCCGAAATTGTAATTGTAATATCCGGCATAGGCAGAAACCGCCATTTTATGTTTAGCTTCTCCTAATGGAATATCAGCAAAAGCATCTACGGCAAAAAGAGTAATATCGTGTTTTTCTACGTTGGAGTTTACAGAAGTTCTTGTTCCGTCTGCCTGGTGGTAAAAACCTGCTCCTACATTGAAAACTTTTTTCGTTCCCAGATAAGAGCCGACTTTGAAGGGGAGGGTGTTGGATTCTTCATCAAGAAACTGGTACTCAACATAACCGGCCTTTGAAAAACTTGGATTTCCATTGTTGTCTACGGCTACGGCTTTCGACGGATCTGTTACATTTACCGGAACAAGATCGGTGGCAAAAGGTTTGTTTAAGCTGAAACGGTATTCCAGGTTTCCGTATTTTCCTTTGGCAAACATACCCAGCTGTCTGGCAAACTGATCTGAGTTATCGATGAGGGGCCATGAGAAAATAGGAGAGTCCACTGTAAGGAAATTAAGCGTTGAAGCCATAGTCATACGGGAAAGTCCCATATAATAATGAAGTCCTGCCCCTAAAGATAAACTGAATTTTCCCGCTTCTCCAGGTAAAATAACTGCATATTCATTCCAGGCATCATGAAAAAACAGCTGCGGTTTCTTGCCGTTTCCGTAACCGCCTGTTCCTGAAGTCCCTGACCCTCCACCATTGATAAAGGTCTGGTTGTTGATTCCAAAATGAGCCAGAATCATATATCTTTTAGAGATCTGGGCATAAGCTAAAGCTCTTAATCTTCTGTTTCCCAGGCTCCATGAGTTGTCCGTAGGTTCACCTGCTACCGTGCTTCCCGGATTCATCTGGGTATTCCTGAGCCAGAACTGATCCCATAAAATAAATCTGATGTACTTATCTCCATCCTGGTTGAGATTTAATTTTAATCCGCTGCCATAATCCGGAGAGCCCTGCGAGTATAAAGAACTGCTTATTACGGTTAATCCTATAAATATGAGAATTTTTTTCATAAATTATCAATTTTTGGCGTTGTTTTTTATTGATGCCAAATTGTAATTAATAATTTATTTACGAAAATTTAATATATATTTATGCTAATAGTATAGCTATAAGATGTAACCTGTGAAATAAAGAGTATGTGGTCTGTCATCTATCCATCCATCCGTCTGTTATCTATCCGTCTATTATCTCTGATCTCTGATCTACTTCTTAAACCTTTCCCACTTGATCAGCATGTATTTATCAGCAAACTGGGTAATAATAATCCCTGAGTTCTTAATATTTTCTTCCTGGGCGATATACTCTATTAATTCATTTTGTTTCAGGATCTTATAAACCGGATGAAATTCTGAATGGGGAGGTCTTGTAATATTGTATTTTTTTATCCACGAACTTATGGTTACATGGGAAACACCAATGATTCTTTCTATCTCACGGTAGCTGAGGCCTTCAAGATAAAGCTGTAATGCTTTTGTGACATAGTAATCGTCAATCTGTTTTCCCAGTTTTTTAACGGTAAAATAATAGCTGCAGTCCTTGCAGTGAAAGCGTTGTTTCTCTTTTATGATTCCGCTTTTTACCACTTTGGTACTCTTGCATTTAGGACATTGGTTTTCCATAACTATACCTTTTTAGCAAATATATAATAATTTAGCAAATATATAATTTTACACAAAGATAATTTTACCTGCTGATTTTATTTAAACAAAAAAAATATCTTTTTAATTTGGATTTTAAAGAAATTATATTTTAAATTTGCCAAAAAATTTAGATAAATAAATGGAAATAGAAATTTCCTCATGCGCACATCTGATGTATGTGAGTGAAATACAGCAGGAAATGTATGATTCTGCACAGCGCAGAGGAACAGGGATCGCAAAGCGTTCCCTTGAGTATTTGAGTAAAAAAATTTCAGAAGGCAATGCTGTTGTAGCTACTGAAAATGGAGAGTGGGTAGGTTTCTGCTATATAGAAACCTGGTCGCACGGGAAATTTGTAGCCAATTCAGGACTTATTGTTTCTCCGAAATTCAGGAATGGAGGGGTTGCCACTCAGATCAAACAAAAAGTTTTCCAGCTGTCCAGAGATAAATATCCGGATGCAAAAGTATTCGGACTGACAACAGGGCTTGCGGTAATGAAGATCAACAGTGATCTCGGGTATAAACCGGTGATTTATTCCGAACTGACACAGGATGAGGAATTCTGGAACGGATGCAAAAGCTGTGTGAACTATGAAATATTAATGATGAAGGAACGTAAGAACTGTCTTTGTACGGCCATGCTTTTTGTTCCTGATAAGAAAGCAGCAGCCGGAACTTCAGAGGATCAGTCCGAAAATGAGTATCATCATAAAATCAGTCAGGTGGATGTAGATGATCATCTTGATGAATTTCACCGGACCATTAAAAATAATAAAAAGAATTCAGATGAAAAAGAAAGTCATCTTAGCGTTTAGCGGAGGTTTAGATACCTCTTACTGTGCAAAATACCTGAGTGAAACACTGGAGTATGATGTATATGCAGTCACTGTAAATACCGGAGGTTTTTCTAAAGAAGAAGAAAAAGAACTGGAGAAAAAAGCCCTGAATCTCGGGGTAAAAGAATACAGGTGTGTAGACGCTCAGGAGGATTATTATAATTTCTGTGTAAAATATCTGATCTTCGGAAATGTTTTGAAAAACAATACATATCCTTTGTCTGTAAGTGCTGAACGTACCATTCAGGCGCAGGAAATTGCAAAATATGCCATAGAAGTGAATGCTGATGCCATTGCGCACGGAAGTACAGGAGCCGGAAACGATCAGGTACGTTTTGATTTGATTTTTCATGTGATGTGCCCGGAAATGGAGATCATTACACCAATCCGTGATAAGGCTCTGTCCCGCGAAGAGGAAATTGAATTTTTAAAGAGTCATGGCTATGAAATGGAATTCCATAAAGCACAGTATTCTGTAAATAAAGGACTTTGGGGAACCTCTGTAGGAGGGAAAGAAACACTGACCTCCAGGAATTATCTTCCGGAAGAAGCTTTTCCTTCACAAATAAAAGAAACGGAGCCTTCCGATCTGGAAATTGAATTTAAAAACGGAGAAGTAATTGCGGTGAATGGAGAAAGCTTTAAGCATCCTGTATATGCTATTCAGGAAATAGAAAAACTGGCATCTGCTTATGGAATTGGACGTGATATTCATGTGGGAGATACAATTGTAGGAATCAAAGGAAGAGTAGGATTTGAAGCGGCAGCGGCATCAGTCATTATAAAAGCCCATCATTTACTGGAAAAACATACCCTTTCAAAATACCAGCAGATGATGAAATCACAGCTTTCCGACTGGTATGGAAACTGGCTTCATGAAGCACTTTTCCTGGATCCTGTAATGAGAAATATTGAAACCTTTTTATCGGATTCTCAAAAAATGGTAACCGGAAAAGTATTTGTAACCCTTTATCCATACAGGTTCATCCTAAACGGAATTGAATCCGGTCATGATCTGATGTCTGATAAATTCGGCAGCTATGGCGAAGCTAACAGAGCCTGGAGCGGTGAAGATGTAAAAGGCTACACCAAAATTGTAAGCAACTCCCTGAATATATACCACCAGGTGAATTCAACATTATAAAAACAGGAGTTCCGAAGGAACGACTTAACGAAAGATAGGATGCAATCCTGTCAATTTAAATCCAATCGAAACATCCGTCAAAAGAGTTCCGGAGGAACGATTTAATAAAGATAGGATGCAATCCTATCAAATTTTATCAATTATCAACATTCAACATGAAAAAAACAGTAGGAATTGTAGGCGCCAACGGCTACACAGGAAGCGAATTGGTCCGTCTTCTGGCTTTTCATCCTCATGTGTCATTGAGTTTTTTATATAGCCGTTCCAATCCGGGAACAAAGATTTCAGATTTGTATCCGGATTTAGCAACCGTTTGCGAGGATGCTCTGACGGATCAGCCAAAAGAGACAGATATCCTTTTCCTTTGTCTTCCTCATAAAGAAAGCCGGAATTGGCTGATGCAGAATCCTGTCAGTGAAGAAACGTTGGTCATTGATCTGGGAAATGATTTCCGTTTGGATGGGAAATTGGAAAACAGAAATTTTATCTACGGACTTCCTGAAATCAATAAAAAACATCTGAATGGGACGAAAAATATTGCCAATCCGGGATGTTTTGCTACGGCAATTCAGCTGGCATTACTGCCTCTGGCTGAAAAAGGATTGCTGGATGAGGTTTTTACCACAGGAATTACAGGTTCCACAGGAGCCGGGCAGTCATTACAGGCGACTACCCATTTTACATGGAGGAACGATAATATCTCAGCATACAAAACATTGTCGCATCAGCATGTTGATGAGGTTTTGAAACAGCTGGTTTCGTTTAATCATAAAGAGATCAGTTTGAACTTTGTACCATGGAGAGGCGATTTTGCAAGAGGAATTTTTACAAGTTCTACTGTGAAAACAGATTTAATACTTTCAGAAATAAGTCAGTTGTATCAGGATTTTTATGCGGATGAACCTTTTGTAAAGATAAGTGAGAAAGCAATTGATTTAAAACAGGTTGTCAATACCAATCGCTGTGTGATTCAGATTGAGAAAAGTGGAAATGTAGCCGTTATTCACTCAGCGATTGACAATTTGTTGAAAGGAGCTTCAGGACAGGCAGTTCAGAATATGAATATTGCAATGGGCTGGAAAGAAAATCTGGGGCTGGATTTGAAGCCGGTAGCGTTTTAAGGTCAATTTTTAGAGAATAGAATTGATTCTGGCAAAAGTTTCCGGTCTTGAATTTTGTTTCAGAACAAAAATGAATTAAAAAAATAAAAATGAATTTATTCAACGTATATCCATTATTTAATATAAACCCGGTAAAGGCTCAGGGATCTTTTCTCTGGGATGAAAAAGGAGAAAAGTATCTTGATTTTTATGGAGGGCATGCCGTGATTTCTATCGGACACAACCATCCGTATTATCAGAATAAGCTGAAAGACCAGCTTGAAAAAATTTCTTTCTACTCCAATTCTGTACAGAATAATCTGCAGAATGAACTGGCTGAAAAGCTGGGAGCACTTTCAGGATATGAAGATTACAATCTTTTCCTGTGTAATTCAGGGGCTGAAGCCAATGAAAATGCTTTAAAGCTGGCTTCTTTCCATAATGGGAAAAATAAAGTGCTTTATTTCTCAGGTTCATTTCACGGAAGAACTTCTGCCGCGGTTTCGGTGACAGATAATCCCAGAATTGTAGCACCGGTTAACTTTTCGGAAAGATTCATAAAATCAGAATGGAATAATGTAGAGCAGCTTCAGCAGACCTTTGAAAAGCACGGAAACGAAATTTCTTCTGTCATTATGGAAGGTATTCAGGGAGTAGGAGGAATTATGATTCCGACAGCAGAGTTTCTATCCGCAATTAAAGAACTGTGTGAGAAATATGAGGCTGTTCTTATTCTTGATGAAGTGCAGTCCGGCTATGGAAGAAGCGGCTGTTTCTTTGCCCATCAGGAATTCGGGATAACACCTGATATTATCACCACAGCAAAGGGGATGGGAAATGGATTTCCGGTTGGCGGAGTTCTGATTCATCCGAAATTCGAAGCAAGTAATGGTCTGCTCGGAACGACATTTGGCGGGAATCATCTGGCCTGTGCTGCTGCAATCGCAGTACTGGATGTGATGAAAGATGAAAATCTTATTGAAAATGCTCAGAAAATGGGCCAGTATATTGAAAATGAAATTAAAGATCTTCCACATATTCAGGCCATTCGGAGGAAAGGGCTGATGATTGGAATAGAACTCGACATGGACTGTTCTGAAGTAAGGAAAAACCTGCTGTATGGCCACCACATTTTTACAGGAAACTCCAATGATAAAAACGTATTGAGGATTCTTCCCGCACTCAATATCGGAAAAGAGGAAACAGACCTTTTCATCAATGCCTTGAAAGTGGTATTGGGGAATGTTTAAGAAGCGGAAGAGCAAAACTGAAAAAGACTGAAAAATTAATTTAAACTGAAATGGATATTTCATTTATCCATTAAAAAAACAGAAACTGTCAAATGAAAAAGTTCACCTCTGTAAGTGATGTAGAAAACTTACAGGATATTATAAAAAAAGCTTTAGAAATAAAAGAAAATCCTCTTTCGGAAACCGCGAAAGGAAAAGGAAAAACCATAGGTCTGGTATTCCTGAATTCAAGTCTGAGAACCCGTTTAAGCAGTCAGATTGCTGCCCAGAACTTAGGGCTGAACGTATTGACCTTAAATGCAGCACAGGAAGCCTGGAATCTTGAATTTGCCGATGGTGCTGTAATGAACGGAGATACCGTAGAACACATCAAAGATGCTATTGAAGTACTGAATCAGTACTGCGATATCATTGCGGTACGTTGTTTTGCAGGAATGAAAAATAAAGAAGATGACGTTAACGAAAGCATTTTAAGCCAGTTCGAAAAACATGCGAAAGTACCGGTTGTTTC
Source organism: Chryseobacterium indologenes (assembly GCA_002439165.1). Lineage (GTDB taxonomy): Bacteria > Bacteroidota > Bacteroidia > Flavobacteriales > Weeksellaceae > Chryseobacterium > Chryseobacterium indologenes_E. The sequence goes on along the minus strand of DJTE01000040.1, from coordinate 36,372 downwards.
CCTGGAATCAGCAACGCGGCATCCTTTGCAAAGCCTGGCAGACTGTATTACAATCACTGAAAACTGGAAAGAAGAACGTAAGCCCAAAGTAGTTCTTACCTGGGCGCCTCACATCAAGCCGATTGCTCAGGCCGTAGGAAATTCTTTTGCAGAATGGATGCAGGAAATGGATGTCGATTTTGTAATCACCAATCCGGAAGGCTATGATCTGGATAAAAACTTTACAAAAGATGTAAAGGTAATTCATGATCAGGATGAAGCTCTCAAAGATGCCGATTTCATTTACGTGAAAAACTGGTCGTCTTTTGATGATTACGCTGCAATGCCCGAAGTAAAAGAAAGCTGGATGCTGACGAATGAAAAACTGGAAAATACCAATCATGCAAAAATAATGCACTGCCTTCCAGTGCGTAGAAATGTAGAACTCAGCGACGAGGTTATGGATGGTGAAAACTCCGTCATCTATCAACAGGCAAAAAACAGAATTTTCTCCGCCCAGGCCGTTTTCAGTGAAATTTTAAACAACATACAATAACAAATCAAAAAAGTCCCAACGGGACGATTCAACCAAGGATAGGATGAAATCCTATCAATTTAAAAAACCGTCAAATTGAAATATAACCCCAAAATCAAAATCTCAACGGGACGATTCAACCAAGGATAGGATGAAATCCTATCAATTTAAAAACCCGCCAAATTGAAATACAACCCCAAAATCAAAAAAGTCCCAACGGGACGATTCAGCCAAGAATAGGATAGAATCCTGTTAAAATATATCAAATATCAATCATAATCCACAATGAACAACAAATTATACATCATAAAAATAGGAGGCGCCCTGATTGACGATGAAGCATTGTTAAATCAGTTTCTGGAGCAGTTTTCCGGAATTAAGGAAAAGAAAATCCTTGTTCATGGAGGAGGAAAGCTGGCGACAACGCTGGCGGATAAGCTCGGTATAGAACAGAAGATGATTAACGGAAGGAGGATTACAGATAAAGATACATTGGATATTGTAACGATGGTGTATGCAGGCGGAATCAATAAAAATATTGTTGAAAAATTGCAGCAGAAAAAATGTAATGCGATAGGGTTTTCGGGAGCGGACGGTAATTTAATTAAAGCCAAAAAAAGAGAACACCCTGAAATTGACTTCGGATATGTAGGGGATATCAATAAAAAGAGTATCAATAAAAAACTGGTTTCTAAACTGATTAAACTGGATCTTGTTCCTGTATTTTCAGCGATTACCCATGATAAAAAAGGGAATCTTTTCAATACCAATGCAGATACTATTGCCTCTGTAATGGCACAGGCTTTATCAGAAAAATATGAGGTTGAACTGTTGTACTGTTTTGATAAAGAGGGGGTTTTGGAAGATGTTGACGATCCTGAATCTGTAATCAGGAACGTTTCTGAAGAAAAATTTCTAACCTTGAAAAAACAGGGAAAACTTCATAAAGGAATCCTTCCCAAACTGGAAAATGCTCTTGGAGCCATAAAAAATAATGTAAAAAAAGTGTTTCTCATCAAAGAAACCGAACTCAAAAATCATATAGAACATCATCATGCAGGAACAGAAATCTGTTTATAGTAAAGAAGAATTATTGAGCAATGCCGTGGAATTGCTTAAAAGCCTGATCGAAATTCCTTCATTCAGCAAAGATGAATTCAATACCTCGGTAGAGATTGAAAATTTCTTCGGAAAGCATCAGATTCCCACGAAACGTTTCAGGAACAATATCTGGGCGGTGAATAAAAACTTTGATGTATTCAAACCGTCAGTCCTGCTCAACACTCACCATGATACAGTAAAACCGAATAAGGCCTACACATTGGACCCGTTTCTGCCGATCGAAAAAGAAGGAAAACTGTATGGATTGGGAAGCAATGATGCAGGAGCTTCTTTGGTTTCTATGGCGCAGGTATTTCTGCATTTTTATGAAAAAGAAGATTTAAAATATAATTTAGTTATTGCTTTGACAGCAGAGGAGGAGATTTCAGGATTTGATGGAATTGAAGCCCTGTTTCCGCAGCTTCCCAATGTGGAACTCGCTATTGTAGGAGAACCCACGCAGATGAATCTGGCGATTGCAGAAAAAGGACTTCTGGTTATTGACGGGGAAATGAAAGGAACTCCTTCTCACGCTGCTCATCCGAACAATGACAACTCCATCGTAAAATGCATGGAAGACCTTCAGCACATCTTAAACTTCCGGTTTCCGAAAGTTTCCGACTATCTGGGCGAGGTGAAAGTTACTTTGTCAGGAATTCATGCGGGAGTACAGCATAATGTCGTTCCGGAATCATGTTCTTTCACACTGGATGTAAGGGTTACCGATGAATACTCCAATAAAGAGGCATTTGAAATCATTCAGTCGCAGATGAAATCAGAACTCAGGGCGAGATCTTTCAGGCTCAATTCCTCAAAGATCGAAATGGATCATCCGTTTGTACAGGCCGGCTTGGAAATAGGAAGAACTACTTACGGTTCGCCTACCTCTTCGGATCAGGCAATTATTCCATGTACATCCGTAAAAATAGGTCCTGGAGACAGCAGGCGTTCTCATACAGCCGATGAATACATCTATATAAAAGAAATAGAAGAAGGAATTGAAATCTATATCCGGATTCTGGAAAAAGTTTTATAAAAAAGAGAAAACGAACCGCGGTTTGATGTCTCTTATCAGTCATACATGTTTTAGCTACGCCCGGCAGGGAAATTAAAGTTGAGTTTTTAATAAGGATTTATGCAAAAAGAAAAATTAAAGACAAATGCTTTTGAATGTGGAGATGTTTTTTTAATAGTTTTTTACTGGTAACAGTATATAGTTAAGGATCTCTGCCGGGCAGCTGAAACAAAATAAATAATTATCTATGAAAAAAATATGGCAAAAGGATAATCTTGCTACCAATATATTAGTTAACAGCTTTACAGTCGGGAAAGATCTTGACTTTGATGAACGTCTGGCAAAGTACGACGTTAAAGGATCGATGGCTCACTGCAAAATGCTGGCAGAAACCGGAATTATCTCCGGTGAAGAATCGGAACAGATGCTTTCCGTTCTGCAGATTATTCTAAACGAAATTGAAAATGGTCATTTTGAGATCGACAAAGAAGCTGAGGATATTCATTCCCAGATTGAAGCGATACTCATTGAAAAATTAGGCGATACCGGAAAGAAGATCCATACCGCAAGATCACGTAATGATCAGGTTTTGACAGACATAAAACTCTATCTTTTAGATGAGATCCGTGAGATTACTCTGTTAACGGATGAGTTTTTTCAGATCCTTACAGGACTTGCGGACCGGCATAAAAACATACTGCTTCCGGGATATACCCATCTTCAGATTGCCATGCCGTCATCTTTCGGATTATGGTTTGGGGCCTATGCTGAAGCTTTGCTGGATGATATTGAACTCCTGTTTTCGGTGAAGAACATCATCAACAAAAATCCTTTGGGTTCAGCGGCCGGCTATGGCTCTTCATTTCCGATCGACAGAGAAAGTACAACCTATAACCTGGGATTTCGGTCGATGAATTATAATTCGGTATATGCCCAGATGACCAGAGGGAAATCAGAGAAATTACTCTCTATGGCTATGGCCGCATTGGCAGGAACACTTTCGAAATTTGCCTATGATGTCTGTCTGTATCTTAATCAGAACTTCGATTTCATTAGCTTTCCAAAAGAATTTACCACAGGAAGCAGTATCATGCCCCATAAAAAGAATCCGGATATTTTCGAGCTGGTTCGCGCACGGTGCAACAGAATCCAGTCGCTTCCAAATGAACTGATCATGCTTACCAACAACCTTCCGTCAGGTTACCACAGAGATGTACAGCTCACAAAAGAAATCCTTTTCCCGGCTATCGATTCATTAAAGGAATGTCTGGAAATTTTAAATTATACCCTTCCGAATATTCAGGTGAAAGATGGGATTCTTGAAGATGAAAAGTATAAATATCTGTTCAGTGTGGAAAAGATCAATGAAGAAGTAAAGAATGGAAGCTCATTCCGCGATGCCTATATCAAAATAGGACAGGAGATTGAAAACCTTGAATTTGAATTTGAAAAAGGAGAATTGAATCATACCCACCAGGGAAGCATAGGAAATCTCTGCCTGGATAAAATAGAATACCAGTTCAGTAAGCTGAAAAATAAATTATTGGGTTGATCTTAAACAATATGTGTTAAAGATCTTATCAAAGCTTCGGTTTCGCTCAGTTGATAGATACCTCTGATCATAGAAGTCATTCCGCAGTGCTGTCATGCTGAGCGGAATCGAAGCATCTTTAAATGAATAGAATGGATTTAAATTAAATAAATATTGTAGATATGTAAAAAGGATAAGAATGGAAATCAGATTGAGTGTAGATGAACTGAGATAAAAACAAGGGATATAAAGTGCGGCAAAGTAAAAAGACTTTGTATTTCAAAAATAAGCGAAGCGCCTTTGTCTATCCTAAAAACGCTTAGCAATATTTCTCTTTGTATATTCTTGCGATTAATTAAAAAAATAATTAAAAACTACTCCAGATCAATCTTAAACTTGGTAGATTTTTTCACCTCGTGAAGCACAATAGAACTGTGATATTGCCCTATATTAGGAATATTTGAAATAACATTGACTGCAAAGTCATTATATGAGTTAATGTCCTTAGCGATAATTTTAAGCATATAATCGTACTCTCCGGAAAGACTGATAATCTCCTGTACCTCGTCATGTTTACCAATATTCTTTTCAAAAGTCTCCAGGACTTTCTGAGACTGTTCCTTTAAACGGACGTTGCAGTAAACCACAATATTAAGACCCAGCTTTTCACGGTTTAAAAGACCTACATATTTCTCAATAATGCCCTGCTTCTCCAGCTGCTTGATCCGTTCATACGTTGGAGTAAAGGTAAGACCAATCCTTTCTGAGATTTCCTTAACAGATAAAGTGGAATCTTCCTGGATGATACTGAGAATCATTTTGTCTTTTAAATCCATAAAATAAATTTGAGTTGAAACAAAAATAGTATTTATAAATGAAAATAAGGAAAGAACCACCGTTTTAATTTATTTGAAAAATTGGTTTTGTAGATTCGTGAAATTTTTATATCTTTGCACCTAATGAATAAAAAAGTATTTATATCATTAGATTTACCGGGCGAAAGCGCCCTTTACGATATTTATTGTTATTAAGCGAAGATTTGTCTTCGCTTTTTTTATGCTCAAAAATTAAGAAATATGTTTACGATTACAGAACTTAGCACCGAGAGAATCAACAGTATACTGACTGAGGCAATGGCTTTTGCCAACGGAAAAACTGCTAAAATTCAAGGAGAAGTTTTCTGCTCAAATCTTTTCTTTGAAGACAGTACAAGAACAAAGACAAGCTTCGATATGGCAGAAAGAAAACTGGGACTTCAGGTAGTTCCTTTTGATGCCACGAACAGTTCCGTAAATAAAGGAGAGAGTCTTTATGACACCGTAAAGACTATTGAAAGCATCGGAATCAACCTGGTTGTAATCAGAGATAAAAAAGACCGTTATTTTGAAGAACTTAAAAATATAAATATTCCGGTAATCAATGGAGGAGACGGAACAGGAAATCACCCTTCACAGTGTATGCTGGATCTGCTGACCATCTACCAGGAATTCGGAAAATTTGAAGGACTGAAAGTAGGAATCGTAGGAGATGTAAAGCACAGCCGTGTAGCCAACTCCAATGCTGAAGCTTTAAGAAGATTAGGCGCTAAAGTATATTTTTCAGGACCCGAACAGTGGTTTGATGAAGGAGCTCTGATCAACGGAACTTATCTGGCTTTAGACGAACTGATCGCTGAAGTGGATGTTTTAATGCTCCTGAGAATACAGCATGAAAGACACGATGCCAAAATGAGCTTCTCCGCTTCAGAATACCACAGAAGATACGGGCTGACGAAAGAAAGAGAAAAAGCAATGAAAGACGGTGCTATCATCATGCATCCGGCACCCATCAACAGAGGAGTTGAAATAGATACCGACCTGGTGGAATGTACACGCTCAAGAGTCTTCAGACAAATGCAGAACGGCGTTTTTGCCAGAATGGCCATCTTAAAAGAAGCCCTTGAACAAAAAGGATATACCTTTAAATAAAAAAGAGCCCCAAAGGGGCGATTTACCATAGCCAGGAGTGAAACCCTTGGCTAATAATAATGAAGACAAAATTATGTGAGTCCGTAGAGCAATCTAATTAATAGCCACGGGTGAAACCCATAGAAAAAGAATGAAGGCCCGTAGGGGCAACCTGTAAATAAAAAGAAAATCTAAATAGAAAAAATGAAGAAAAAATTAATACTGGAGTCCGGTGAAGTGTTTCATGGAGAAGGTTTCGGAGCAGATTTGGAAACTGCCGGAGAAGTAGTTTTCAATACCGGAATGACAGGGTATCAGGAACTGATCTCTGACCCGTCCTACTGCGGTCAGATTGTTTGTATGACCTATCCGCTTATCGGGAATTATGGTATTAACCGTGATGATTATGAGAGTATTGAGCCGGCTATTAAAGGACTTATCGTAAAAGAGCTTTGCGATCTTCCTTCCAATTTCCGTACTCAGATTACTTTAGATGAATTATTTAAGAAGAAAAAGCTTTCAGGAATTTCAGGGATTGATACCCGTAAGCTGACCAGAATTCTTCGTAACCAGGGAGTGGTAAAAGGAAAAATCGTGAATGTGGATGCAGATGAAAATGCAGTAGCTGCTGAATTGAAATCAACGACCTTCCCAATCAATCAGGTGGAAGAAGTTTCTACAAAAACGCCTTATGCCAATCCAAACAGAGGTTTCAAGGTGGTTTTGGTAGATTTCGGAGCAAAACTGGGAATTATCAGAGAATTATCCCAAAGAAACTGTGACATTATTGTAGTTTCTCAGGATACAACAGCAGAAGAGATCTTATTGATGAATCCTGACGGGATTATGCTGTCAAACGGTCCTGGCGACCCGGAAGATGTTCCACACGCGCTGGATATGATCAGAGGTTTGTTAGGAAAAGTTCCGATTTTCGGGATCTGTTTAGGACATCAGCTGATCGGATTGGCCTGCGGTGCAAAAACATTCAAACTGAAATTCGGACATAGGGGAGGAAACCATCCGGTACTGGATTTAGAGAAAAACAAAGTGGCAATTACTTCCCAGAATCACGGTTATGCAGTAGACCAGGAGAGTTTGAAAGGAACAGATCTTATTGAAACACACATCGCATTGAATGACAGAACCAACGAAGGGTTAAGACACAAAATCCACCCATGTTTCTCAGTTCAGTATCACCCTGAAGCAAGCCCGGGCCCTGAAGATGCGAATTACCTGTTTGATGAGTTCATTGATTTAATGGAAAACTTTAAAAATAAATAAGGGAAATGTCAACATTCCGCCAGATATATTATCAGATTGTGTTTAGTACAAAGAACAGGGTTCCTGTATTAAATATTGAACATGAAGATCAGTTATACAAATATATTTGGGGGATTGTAAAGAATAAGAATTGTAAACTTTATAGGATTAATGGAATGCCGGATCATATTCATTTATTCACAGATTTGCATCCGTCTGTTTCTTTAAGCAGTCTGGTAAAAGACATAAAAGTTTCAAGTAATTTGTGGATGAAGCAAAGTGGATTATTTCCCGGTTTTGAAGAATGGCAGAGTGGCTACGGAGCATTCACCTATTCTGAAAGAGAAAAAGATATGATCATCAGTTATATTAAAAAGCAGAAAGAGCATCATAAAAGTGAATCTTTTGAAGCTGAATATAAGAATTTGTTAAAGTCTCATGGAGTTGAATTTGATGAAAAATATTTGTGGTAAATAATGTTCAACCCACTTCGTGGGTTGTCCGAATATAATTAAAAATTCCAATCCATAGGTATAAAATTCAGCCACTTCGTGGCTGCCCCAAAAAACAAAACAGAACCATGAAATGGTTCAGCAATAATAGCTACGGATGAAATCCGTGGAATAATAAAAAAAAGAAAAATGGCAAAACGTACAGATATAAAAACAATTTTAGTAATCGGTTCCGGACCAATCATCATCGGTCAGGCAGCGGAATTTGATTATGCGGGAACGCAGGCTTGTTTGTCTTTGAAAGAAGAAGGGTATAAAGTGATCCTGATCAATTCAAACCCTGCAACGATCATGACGGATGTAGAAATCGCGGATAAAGTATATATCGAGCCGATTTCATTACAGTTTGTAAGTCACATCATCAGAAAAGAGCGTCCGGATGCGCTTTTACCGACGCTTGGAGGGCAGACTGGTCTTAACATGGCGGTAGAGCTGGAGAAATCAGGAATTCTTGAAGAGTGTAAAGTAGAAGTTTTGGGAACAAAGCTTTCAGCGATCAACAGAGCGGAGGACAGAGATCTGTTCCGTGAGCTGATGAGAGAACTGAATGAGCCGGTTCCGGAATCAGATATCGTAAACACCGTAGAAGGGGCTTTAGGATTTGCTGACAATATCGGTTATCCTGTAATTGTCCGTCCGGCCTTTACAATGGGAGGAACTGGAGGAGGAATCGCTTCCAATGAAACCGAGCTGAAAGAAATTGCTGAACTTGGATTGAAGCATAGCCCTGTTACCCAGTGTCTTATCGAAAAATCAATCGCAGGTTTCAAAGAAATTGAATACGAAGTAATGCGTGATGCCAACGACAACGCGATTGTGGTTTGTAACATGGAAAACATCGATCCGGTAGGAGTTCATACAGGAGATTCAATTGTAGTGGCACCATCCCAGACCCTTTCAGACAGAGAATATCAGCTGTTGAGAAATGCATCGTTAAAAATCATCAGAGCATTGGGAATTGAAGGAGGATGTAACGTACAGCTGGCACTCGATCCGCATTCATTCAACTACTATATCATCGAAGTTAACCCGAGAGTTTCCCGTTCATCAGCTTTAGCAAGTAAGGCAACAGGATATCCGATTGCAAAGATTGCAGCGAAAATTGCAGTAGGATTAACCCTTGATGAAATCATGAACCCGGTAACAGGAAAAACATACGCCTGCTTTGAACCAGCCCTTGACTATGTGGTGACAAAATTCCCGAGATTCCCGTTCGATAAATTCGAAACAGCGGACAGAAGACTTTCAACACAGATGAAGGCAACAGGAGAAGTAATGGCCATCGGAAGAAACTTCGAGGAATCTTTGCAGAAAGCCATCCGCTCTCTTGAAACCGGAATCAGACACTTAGGATTAAAAACAAAACAGGCACAGGCACTTACCGCTGAAGAAATAGAAAGAAGAATCAGAGTATGCGACGATGAGAGATTATTCATCATCGGAGATGCTTTAAGAAGAGGATACGACTGGGAACAGATCGTAGAATGGAGCAAAATTGACAAATTCTTCATCTGGAAACTGAAAAAATTAGTGGATTTCGAAAAAACGATAGCCGCTAATAAATTTGATAAAGAAACTTTAATCCAGGCTAAGAAATTAGGCTTTGCAGACCTGAATATCGCTCACCTTTGGGAAGTATCACAGAGAGAGGTTTTCAACTTCAGAAAAGAAAACGGAGTGATGCCGGTATACAAAATGGTAGATACCTGTGCAGCTGAGTTTGAAAGTGAAACACCTTACTTCTACGGAACTTACGAAGAAGAAAACGAAAGTGTGGTTTCAGATAAAGAAAAGATCATCGTTCTGGGTTCAGGACCTATCAGAATCGGACAGGGAGTTGAATTTGACTACGCAACCGTTCACTCGGTTTGGGCCATCAAAGAAATGGGTTACGAGGCGATCATCATCAACAATAATCCGGAGACCGTTTCCACAGACTTCTCCATCTCAGATAAACTTTACTTCGAGCCGCTTACCGAAGAAGATGTAATGAACATCATCGATCTTGAAAAACCTAAAGGGGTAGTTGTACAGTTCGGTGGGCAGACAGCGATCAACCTTGCGGATAAACTGGCCTCTCACGGCGTACAGATCCTGGGGACTTCACTTGAAGACCTTGACAGAGCTGAAAACAGAGATAAATTCGAAAAAGCACTTCAGGAAATGGGAATTCCTCAGCCAAAAGGAAAAACATCCACTTCCAAAGAAGAAGCGATAAAAATTGCCAACGAAATCGGTTATCCGGTGCTGGTTCGTCCGAGTTATGTACTGGGAGGAAGAGCAATGGAGATCGTTTACGCAGAAGCAGAACTTGCCCATTATATGGAGCATGCGGTAGAGGCAAGCCCTGAACACCCTGTTCTGGTAGACAAATACATGGTAGGTAAAGAGATCGAGGTAGATGCGATCTGTGACGGGGAAACCGTAGTGATTCCGGGAATTATGGAGCATATCGAAAGAGCGGGGGTTCACTCCGGAGACTCTATCGCGGTATACCCGCCGCAGAATATCTCTCAGAGTGAAGTGGATACACTGGTAGATTACACCCAGAGACTGGCAAAAGGGCTGAACGTAATCGGACTGATGAACATCCAGTACGTTCTTTTCGAAGGAAATGTATATGTGATCGAAGTCAACCCGAGATCTTCAAGAACCGTTCCTTTCCTTTCCAAAATCACAGACGTTCCGATGGCGAACCTGGCAACAAAAGCTATTCTTGGACAGAAATTAACAGATCTGGGCTACAAAAACGGCCTGGTTCCGAATAAAGAAGGAGTCTTCGTGAAAGTTCCCGTATTCTCTTTCTCGAAACTGACAAAAGTTGACATCTCCTTAGGCCCTGAAATGAAGTCTACGGGAGAAGTAATGGGGAAAGATACCACGCTGGAAAAAGCACTTTACAAAGGACTGATTGCAGCAGGAAGAAAAGTACCGATGCACGGATCTATCCTGTTCACGGTAGCAGATAAGCATAAGCAGGAAGCTGCTGATCTTGCAGCAAGATTCCATGAAGTAGGTTTCAGAATCTGGGCGACGGAAGGAACCGCGAAATTCTTCGAAGAAAAAGGAATTCCTTGCAAAATAGGATACAAGATCGGAGAAGAGGACGTAAACCTGATCGACCTGATCCAGAAAGGAAAAGTTCAGTATGTAGTAAACACCACCACCAAAGGAAAACAGGCGGAAAGAGACGGATTCCAGATCAGAAGAATGAGCGTGGAAAACGGAGTGCCTTGTCTGACTTCAATGGATACGGTAGAAGCCATCTTAAAAGTAATCGAAAGCATGAGTTTCAAAATGGAAACCATGTAATCAGGACTTAATAATAATGTAAACCTCATAGACCTCCAAAATCTATGAGGTTTTTTTTATTAATTTCACTCCACAAAATCTGTTTGAATTAAAGATTTTCGTATAATTTTACAAAAAAGCTTTAAATCAAAATACATGCGCATTCTGAAAAAATTCAAATTCTTCTATGGAGTTATTTTCACCCTTGTTCTGTTGGGATGCTCAATACAAACGGATTTTTATATTCAGAATCTTACGCAGACCGGTAAGATTGTTAAAATCAACTATGGAAGGAAGATCATAAATTCGTTGAATAATGATTCCTATGGAAATTTCAGTTTCAATTATCAGGATGGCATTGTGAAACCCGGAGCTTTTAAAAAGAATAAAGATCTGCGGTCTCTGGAAAAAATAAATGTTAATGATTCTGTCATCACCATTGAAATCCCTCCGCATTCAACGGTAAGGATTGAAAAAACACATAATTATTACTGGATGAAAAGTATCGGGAGTATTGAAATTGACGGCCAAAAGCTCAGTGTTAAAGAGGTAAGAGAAAAGTCAGACGAATTTAAAGATGACTATATATATAAAATTGAATAAAAAAGTCTGAAGAGAAAAAGAAACTACATTTTTCCGATCGGTTTAATCCTCCAGCTGTATTTCTATCCGTTGCTGCTTTACATAGCCGCTGGGAGACATCTGCGTAATTTTTCTGAAATTCCGGTTGAAACTGGATTTGGAATTGAACCCGCACTCAAATGCCAGGGCAAGCAGTGTATATTGCCTGCTTTCCGGCCTGAGCAACAGCTTTTTGAATGCTTCTACTCTTAAAGTATTGATATAATCGTAAAAATTTTTTCCTTCCTTAGAATTAATGACCTGGGAAAGTGTACCGGGAAGAACATCCAGCATTTTGGCCAGATCTCCCAGAGTGAGTTCAGGATCTTTATAACATTCCTCTTCTTTCATAAGCACCGCCAGTTTTGCCTGGATTTCACTGGCTTTGGTTTCCTCCAGTTTGGTTTTTTCGTATTTTATCCGCCCGGCAGTTTCCGGGACAGTATCCGTTTCTTCCGGTTGATCACCAGGTTCAAGTATACTGGGAAGAAGCACTTCATGGGCTGATACCGGATTAGAAAAAATATTTGCCTGGCGGATACCGAAATAGCCAATGAAGAAAATAAATAATGCAACAGCTATATACACAGTCCGGGCAGATTGGGTAAAAATCACTACAATCCATATGATTCCCATTCCTGCAATAAGATACCGCATCCAGTTGAGTGTGATTCTATCGGTATTGGAGAACTGTCCCACAATATTTTTCCGGTGTCTGTATAATAGCCGGAGTGATAAGATTACATAAATAACTCCGGAAATCATAATACCTGTTACGATTCCCCGAAAGAGGGGAGTAAAATCAGATAACGCAGAGGGGCTCAGTTGTACTTCCGGAATGATAAACGCCAGGAAAAGAGCCGCAGACACCGCCGGAATGAAATGAAGTAAATGTCGGAAGCCATGATAACGCTGCTGGCCGCTCAGAAACAGGATATACAGATAGAGAAAAGGCCCATGCAGAAACGGCAAAGGCAGTTCCCATCCGATAAGAACAGGGGTTTTATAGATAAAACCCGAAGCATAACCTGCAATGATAATCAGATGAACCAATGCAAAAAAAAGCCAGGTACTCAAAATCTTATCTGCCGTAGTTTTTTTCTGCTTACCGATCAGTATGATAAAAAGAAACAGTGATATTGAAATCCCGCCTATGTAAATAATTTGCCAGCCTGCCTCCATGGTCATCACAAATAAAAAAGTAAAAATAGCAAATATTAACCTGTGATATTCCTTTTTTTACCAATGATTTCATTTGTTCCTCTAAGGTATATTTCATGGTCATCCGGAAAATGACTTCCCACTGATAAAGAATCTATCTGCAATATTGAATGTTTTTTGATACAGCCCTTTATGTAGTATGAAAATTTATGTCAGGATCTCAATTATTCTTTTTTACGGGGTAGAGCTTAATTCCCACACCCATTTCCAGATAAGCAAGATTCGTTAACGTACCCAATGGATAATAACGGATAGGGCTTAACGGAAGATAAAGCCTTGTATCGAATGTATACCGTCCTTTTCCCAGAGAAAATTCATACATGAGACCGTAATCCGGAACCGTATTGTGCGTGCTTACGGTTACTTTATCCAGCTCCGGATTATCCATAGTTTCTTTAAAAGCGACATACCTGATGCCGCCTAAAGCCAGTAAAGTATGTCGGCCCTTTCCCTGTTTTCCATACAGAGAATAGCCCAGACCCAGTTTTTGTGAAAATGAAAAATTATAATGGGTTTTAATATACTCCTGCGGGTAATTTCTGAACAGCAGAAAGCTGAACAGGGAATGAGAAACCATTGAAAACCTGTGGTTCAGAGGATGAAAAAACATGACCGAAACAGTAGGCTTTACTGAACTCCCCGTACCGCCGATGGCAGGTTTTACTTCAGGGGATGCCATATGTTTTGTACTATCCTGTGCCTGTATATAAAAGACAGCCATAAAAAAGCAGATGAATGTTAAACGCATACAAAGGGATTAAAGTTGTTGAAAATAAAAAGCAATGGCTTTCCGGATATTAGGCTTTTTGGAGCTCATATGATTCAGACCTTTGGCCAGATTATACTGCTGTGAAAAACCGGTGTAATACTGATGAAGAGTTTGGCGGAATGCTTCAACAGGCGGGCGCATTACCTCTTCCTCAAGTTCTCCGACGGCTAAAAAGAACCTACCAGTTCGGGACTGATTTGCGGCCCGGTTTTTTTTTTCTTCTTTAAGAACAACCTGATCTCCTATCCAGAGTGAGGGGCTTAAACAAAGATAATTGCCAAAAATATCAGGATAACGGGTAAAACAATAGGCCCCGAACAGTCCTCCGGCAGAATGGCCTAAGATCGTCCGGCTTTCCCGGGAACCGGCTGCCTGAAAATCCTGTTCGAGTCTCGGGATGAGTTCCTCATAAATAACCCTGGCAAATTCATGGGCACGGCCTTTTCCGTTCTTAAAAGGAACCGGAAGATAATCATCCAGCCGGTCGTTGCCCCAGCCAATGCCAACCACTAAAATATCCCAACGCTGAAAACTTTCACACTGCTTCTGAACTTCCTTAGCCACAACATCGAAATCCCATTTCGGGTCCAGAACATAAATGGTCTTATATTCTGACGAAGCAGAGTAGTTTTTGGGCAAGGCAATCTTAATAGGATAGCGGCTGCCGTTAATAGAGGAATGAAGCGTAAATTCCCTCACAAACTCCTGGTCAAATGTTTCCTCCCGGCATGCCGTTAAAAAAAATAGCAGAATACCGGAGCATAGTATAATATATCTGTTCATCGGGTTGATTTTAAGTGTAAGGTGAATGACTTTGGAACAAGCTGTGTATGAAGACTAACCATCGTTTATTCTTTAAGATTGATAACGCAAAAATAAAGGGAGATTCTGGTACAGATGCTTCACCTTATAAGATGGGTCTTTGTTTTAATTTATTGATAGACAGTATTTTATTTGTGGGTCTTGATATTCCTCGCCAATAGCCGGGAATGAAATAAGAGCCTTTGATAAAATTTTAAATTTTGGGCTGGTCCTGTAATTTATCCGGAATTATTTTAAGCGATCAGGAGAGTTACGCTTTCAGAACATTAAGCAGTTCCTTATCTTAGGATATAATACTTATAAACATCTTCGATCTTTTCTTATCTCAACTTAACATTTAATGTTTCAGATAAAACTTAAACAGACTTTTAAAGTCATTTTAAACCGCTTTTAAATAAGGGTTTTAAAACAGAAATACACATTTTCCCTGCCGAGGTCTGTTTTTTGGTGAAAAACAGTTTAAACTGTACAGAATTATTTATAAATTAGAGCGTTACAAATCAAAATAATCAGTAGCATTCAGAAACAGGCAGGAAATTCATCAAATTAAAACTTACCATGGCAGAATATCAGGCAAAATCGAGCAATTCTCTGACTTTTGAAATGACCAGTGACGGAATTACAATAGGAAAACTGGTGTACAGAAGCTGGTTCAGATTTAATGCTGAAATACAGACATCCGTTCACGCTTATCAGATAGAACCGAAAGGTTTCTGGGGCACAACCATTGAGCTGAAAGATGATGAAAAGGTACTGCTGAAATTCAGGATGAACTGGAACGGGGAAATTGTGGTGCAAACCTATTTTAATGGAGTAAAGGAAAGCTATATTTTTAAACATCGGGGAGTCTTCAAAGATTCATTTGTGCTTACAGATCAGGAAGGAACGGAACTTATGGTTATAAAACCGCACCTGAAATGGACTTCGCTGAATTACGAGTACAGCATCACCACCTCTGATACATTTGAAGCGTCCTCCTATAAAGATATTCTATTACTCAACTCTTTACACTGTGCCAATTATTATATGGCGCTGATAACATCCGCGGTCATATAAACAGAAAATCCGATATCCCCGGATGTTGCGCTGCTCTTGCACATTTCAGCCGGTATATTCCTGTAAAAGAACCGTTAAAAAGAACCCATTCGCCAGGCTGTCCTGAAGCCAGGTTAGCCAGGAATGTAATTTAAGTGCTCCATAGGAGTACTCTGTTCATAGAATTTAGCAGGAGCGGACTGATAATTATATTGATTAATATGTTATTTTACACCTTTGTTTACCTTAAAAAAACATCGGCATTTTACAGATCCTTGTTGATTTTGCGATTAATTAAAAATAACTTCTCACCCAATACTAATAATAAATAAGGCTAAAATTAATTTCCGGCATCATTCTCCCGGTTTTCCGCCTGTTTTCTTTCTAATTTTTCGGGTAAGGAATAGCTTTATCCCGTTCAATCGGATTATATTCTTTTCGGATCTGGTCCTGAGTAGGCTTGGTAAGTTCATAAAACTCCTCTCTCGACTTAATCCTTCTTCCGTTGATCGTTACATACCAGTCAGGGCTGAATTCGGTTCTCATTCTGGCATACGGGTCATTGAAGAACTCAAGATTCAGCTTAATCCAGGTCTTGTAGTTGATCTTCAGGGCATTCAGGTTATAATGCTTTTCAAGAAAGGCTGATGTGTCGTAGGTTTTATCAAAATTGACATTTCTTAAAAGCTGATAAACAAAATGCTTTTGCGAATCTTCAATAGCAACAATTAATCCCGGTAGTCCCCTGAACTTATAAGGCCCTTCTGAAATCGGAAGATCAGAAGTAAACCAGGCCGTCCAGTTTCTGCCTCCGAATTGTGTAGTTGCCTTCTGGATTTTATAACTTCCCAGTGTTTTGGTTTCGTTTTCTATCTTCCATCGGATGGGATCGGTGGATTCATAAACATAATAATAAGGCATCATCATGATCTGTACATAATTCAGGTTGTTATTGGTGTTTATCTTTCTCTTAAGCGTCTGCTGAGACTGGCTCGTATACTGAGAGAATTCATGCTGTGGAAGCCTGGTCAGGGAATCGTTTACCGCAAACTGATATTCATAAAATTTTACTTCATCCGGATTGATATCCAGGACCATTTCCTGCTTTTCATAATCCGTATCCAGAGAATCTACTTTGTACTTAAACACATAAATAAACCGGTGGGTTTGTGAGAAAATATTTACGGAAAAGAGCATAAAAGCTGCAAAAGCTATCGTTTTTTTCATAATAATTTTATAGCTGACTAGAGTGTTTTCTGTATAGCGGCAAAATGAGCCAATGCTCTTTTGTCTGTTATTTTAATGTCTGTTATCACATTTGATTTCCATTTCCGGTTCCTTTTTATCAAGGAAGGTAATAACCGGGCATCCGAAAGATTGGGAAAGAAACCCGAATATAACAATAGGTTTTCCTTTCAGAAGATAACCTGTCCACTGCGAAGAATAGTTGGTCATATCCATTTCAACACCGTTAAGAGGATAAAACTCCTGGCCTTCACCTTCATTTACAAATGATTTTTCAAATACCTGCTCTTTTTTATTGTTGAGGACGATCAGTTTTCGCTCAAAAATCTGTCCTTCTTTCAGAAAATCCTGAAGATAATACGTCAGGTCATCATATCGGGCCTGATAAGTCTTTCCGTATTCCGGTTTTACTCCTGAAAAATATTTTTTTGAAACCTCCGGACCTGCCTTTTCCCACTTCACAGGCTTCATTTTATTCTCTGTAAACGGGTTTTCATTTCCAAAAGCGGCAACCGTATTATTGTACAGGGAGTAAGAAGCATCAGTACTTTTCTGGGAATTTACCTTGAATCCCAGCATATAGGAATATCCGTCAATTTCATCACCTGAAGAAACATAAGGACTCAGGTAAGCAACCGCTTTGAGTTGATTGATGGGAAGTTTCTCTGATTTGTTGGATTCATAATTATAGATGAACAGAAAATCATTTTCAGTAAGATGAATGGCATCCAGCATCTTTTTTCTGTACTGCGCATCCAGTTCAAGGTATTTCAGTTTTTCAAAAGGAATCTCTTTCTGTTTTTTGATCATGTCTTCCGGAACGGGATGAGGATCATTATAAATATCCGAAACCGAAATGAAAGAGTCCAGAAAATTATTGTTATCAATAGAATAAATGTCAAACAGATTAACGTTTTTTTCCTCTGTTTTTGTTGTGTTTACAGAAGCGTGGGTGGTAACAACATCAGGAAGTGCTTTTTTTTCCTCTTTTTTGCATCCGGACATGGCCAGCTGGCAGGAAAGTAAAGCAACAGCAGTGTTGATTTTTATTAATCTTTTCAAAGGAAAATTCATGTTGTTTTTTAAATAAGACATCTATTAATTATTAATAAAGTTTATAGTAAGGTTCCGAATAATATTTGCTTGGTTTAATATAAGCCGTTTTTCTGTCGGAATCAAAAATCCAGTTGAATCTCCTCAGCATATCTGCCCCGAAATAATTTTTAGTCTGCATCTTTATTTCCCCCGCAAAAAAACCGGCTGCAACATCCTTCAGGACGAAATTTCCAAGCTTAAAAAAAGGAAGAATGCCCTGTTTGGTCGTAACAACTGTTCCGCTGGAGGTTTTCAGCTGCTTTTCCCCGGCTATTTTCAGGTTTTTGTCAAGCTGCTTTTCATCCGCGAAATCATTACTGTACAGCAGCGCTCCCGAATATCCCGACTGAAGCAAAAATAAAGCTTCCTGCTGTCTTTTACCATCAATAACGTTGTCCCCGTGAATGAAGAACAGATCATTATCAAACAATAGGCTAATGGGCTGATAGCCTTTCAGATCAGGCTTTTTATCATAAACTACAAACATATTGTTGTCATAGTCAATTTTAAAAGCCTTTCCCTGAAACATCCCGGTTCCTATTTTTCCGTCCGCTTCATGGCCCGTGAGTTCATTATCGAAAAAACGGACATTCTTCAGACTTATTTTCCCTATATCCACAGTATTGTTATCACTGATCTCATCTTTGTTAAAGATAATATGATCCGCTTTACGCTGTCTGTTGGGTGAAATAGAAGCCTCTTTCATAGAGATCTGGAACATCAGGTCCAGGGAGTCCTGTTTGTTGACCAGCGTTTTTACAATGATATTATGATGTTGGGTAACCCGGAAAGGGATGGTCTTCTGGGCGTTAAGACTTATAAATCCGGCAGTGAGCAGTATGAGAATATTTGTTTTTTTGAGCATGATCAGGTGATTAGTTATTTAAAAATTTAAAATTACCGATTATCTTTGGAACAGCAAATAATAAAATGGATGATTCAGAAATTGCTGGATAGCGGACTTCACTGGGAAAAGAAAGAATTCAGGCGGAATGAGTTCCTGAAGATTTCAGGAAGTGCAGATACACATATCTATTTTGTAGAAAAGGGAAGCCTCAGGATCTTTATGACCGATAACAGTGAAGAACGCATCATCCGTTTCGGATATACCGGAAATATTATTGTTTCACTGGATTCTTTTTTATCCGGAAAACCATCGGAATTTTATATCCAGGCCATTAAAAAAACAACAGTAAGAACCGCTTCCAAAAAAGACTTTTACCAATTTATTCATACAGATGAAGAACATCTGAAATTCTGGATTTCCGTGCTGGAGGATCTGGTTCTTCAGCAGATAGAACGGGAAAAAGACCTTCTGATCAGCTCTCCGGGAGAACGTTATGCAAGAGTATTGAAAAGAAGCCCGCAGCTGTTTCAGGAAATCCCGAATAAATATATTGCCAATTATCTCAGAATGTCCCCGGAAACTTTGTCCAGATTAAAAAAATCTTGAGTTCCGTCAAGATTCAGGAAAAGAGAAATCAGGAAATTTGCTAAAAAATTAAAATGAAAATTTCTTCAGAACAATTGATCCTTGATCTTCAGAATACCGTGCGGAATGCCATTCAGACTGCCGGAAAAATACAGAACAGATCCGAAAGTGAACTGAATTTCAGAACTTCTGAAAACAGCTGGAGTGCACTGGAATGCCTGGCCCATCTCAACCGTTACGGCAATTTCTATATTCCTGAAATCACCCGCAGGATTTCAGATGCAAAAGTTCCCGCCCGGCCCGTATTTTCTTCCGGGATCTTAGGAAATTATTTTGCAGGCAGCATGCTTCCGAAGGAAAAACTGAATACCATGAAGACCTTTAAAAGTATGAACCCCATCCACAGCCAGCTGAACAAAAGCACGATAGATGAATTCATCAGCCAGCAGCATCAGTTACTGGAGCTGCTGGAAAAAGCAAAAAATATTGATCTGAACAGGACAAAAACAAATATCAGCATCTCGAATTGGATCAGATTGAAATTAGGAGACACCTTCAGGTTTGTCATCAACCATAACCTAAGACACCTTGTACAGGCGGAAAGAGTACTGAAGAATATCTGAAAATCATAACAGAAATGCCGGAAAATGATTACCTTTAATTCAATGGAAATCATATACCGGAAAATCATACAGACTCCGTTGGGAGAGATGGCAGCCTGTGCCGTAGATCAGGGAATCTGCCTGCTGGAATTCACCGACAGGAAGAATGTTGAGAAACAGTTTACGTCCTTATCAAAGGCTTTAAAAGCCGAAATTAAAGAAGGAGAACATTCTCATTTTCAACAGCTGGAAAAAGAACTGGCAGAATATTTTGCCGGAAACAGAATTTCTTTTGAAGTTCCTCTTCATACCACCGGAACAGAGTTTCAGGAGAAAGTCTGGCAATTGCTCCGCGAGATTCCTATGGGAGAGATCAGAACCTACAAACAGCAGTCTGAATTCTTAGGAAATCCTAAAGCGATCCGGGCTGTGGGAACCGCCAATGGAATTAATAAAATAGCAATTCTGATTCCCTGCCACCGGGTGATCGGTTCAAATGGCGAGCTGGTAGGTTATGCCGGAGGAATATGGAGAAAGCAAAAATTATTGGAACTGGAAAAGGCTATTTTGTTTTGATTTTTGTAATTTTATACAAAATTTTACACGTGAAAAAATTATTAGCAGCACTTTGCATATCAGTTTCAGCATTCAGTTTTGCGCAGGACTATTCTGTGCCGGCAGCCAGCCCGCGCCAGAAAGTAGAGCAGCAGTTTTCTATGTCCAAAATCACGATTGATTACGGAAGACCGGGAGTGAAAGGACGTAAAATATTCGGAGAGCTTGTCCCTTACGGACAGGTTTGGAGAGCAGGCGCCAACTCTTCTACGAAAATTACATTCGGACAGTCCGTTAACTTCGGTGGAAAAATGGTTCCGGCAGGAACGTACGGTCTGTTCATCGTACCTACTGAAAAAGAATGGAAAGTTATTTTAAATAAAGATTTCCAGCAGTGGGGAGCCTATACGTATGATCCGAAACAGGATGTGGTAGACGTTACCGTACCGGTAAATAAACTGGCAGATAAACAGGAATGGTTTGAAATCACCCTGAATCCTACCGATGAGAACTCAGGAAACTTAGTGATCAAATGGGATACGGCTCAGGCTGAAGTGGCTTTAAAACCCGCAAAACCCGATGCAGTGATCAAAATCTCTGATAAATTGAAAGAAATTAAGAAAATTGAAGCTGACGCTGCCAAAACTAAAAGCTAAACAATGAAATTTTCTGTACAGCCTGTATTGGAAAATCAGGAATACCAATTAATCCCCTTACAGCAAGGGGATTTTGAGTCTTTATACGAAGTGGCTTCTGATCCTAAAGTTTGGGAACAGCATCCCAATAAAGACCGCTACAAAAGAGAAATCTTTGAAAACTTTTTCAAAGGGGCAATGGAAAGTAAAGGGGCTTTTAAAATTGTTGAAAAAGCTACCGGAGAAGTATTGGGAAGCAGCCGCTACTATGATTTTGATGAAGATGACAGCCATATTTTTATCGGTTATACCTTTTATGGAACAAAATCGTGGGGCAGAGGAATCAATCCGCAGGTGAAAAAGCTGATGCTGGATTATATTTTTCAGTTTGTAGACAAAGTACACTTCCACATAGGAAAAGAAAATTTCCGGTCACAGACAGCTTTGGAACGATTGGGAGGAAAGAAGATCGCCGAAGAGGAAGTCGCTTATTTTGCAGAACCTACACGCACCAATTTTGTATATGAAATAAAAAAAGAAGACTGGATATGAAAAAATATAAAATTCAAAAATCCCCGTTTGTTGTTCCTACCACAGACGGAAAACTGATCGAAGAGCACTGGGGAAACTCCACAGGAAACAGCGGAGTCTCTATCGCTCATATGGTAGCCCCTCCGGACTGGAGCGAGCCTCACCAGACCCCTGAATTTGATGAATTCACTTACATCATTTCAGGAAAGAAACAGTTTGAAATAGATGGTGAGCTGGTTGTTCTTGAAAAGGGCCAGAGCATTTTGGTAGAAAAAGGAGCCAGAGTACGTTACAGCAACCCGTTTTCTGAAGCCTGCGAATATCTTGCCGTTTGTCTTCCCGCTTTCTCAGTAGAACTGGTGCACAGGGAAGAAGAAGGCGTAGATTAAACACTATGGCAACACAGATTTGCCCCGGATTCGGAGAGAATTCTTTTACATGGTATATAAATGATGAGCCTGATGTCATGCATTGGGAATATGATACCTGTGGCTATTATGCCTTAGAAATGTATCTGCGGCGGTTGAGAACATAAAACAAAAAACCATGCTGAAGGATTCTTCCGGTAAATATTGGTGGTGCTCTGGGTGCAATACAGTACAAACTATATAGCTGTCTCGGAAGTGAGATGGCTTTTTTATTCTAAAGCAAATAGAATATAAAAATATTTATATAATCAGTGAAAACTATGAAAATCAAATCATCAGCAAAAACTTTAATGCCGTTACCCTCCTGAACATTGTTCTGGGTGATGCCATCGGTGTCGGAATTGATGCAGCAGCAGGCTCTCTTACCGGATATTCTCCAAAGAAATATGATGTTGAACCGGAAGCAAACCGGCAGCCGTAAAATATACCAATGTACCAACAGGCATTATCATTGATACATTGATACATTGTTACACTGAAATAGAACTTATTTCAGAACTTCTTTCAGAAACATCAGTGTATGATTCCAGGCTCTTTTGGCCATCACTTCATTATAGTCCGGCGATTTCGGGTCGGTGAAAGTATGCTTGGAATGGGCATACGTAATGATCTGCCAGTCGGCATTTCCTTCATTCATTTCTCGGATGAGGTTATTGTAATCTTCAGGGGTTACGCTTTTATCATCAGCCGGATTTTCCACAAGGATTTTGGTGCTGATAGGTCCGTTTTTCCGGGTCTGATCCTTACCCAGGCTACCGTGTATGGAAACAGCCCCCGCAACAGGAAGGCTTCCCCTTGCAGATTCCAGAGCTCCAGTTCCTCCGAAACAATATCCGATTACGGCAATTTTGGCAGGAATAGCTCCGTTTTTCTTAAGCTGCTCCAGTGCGAGTGAAATCCTTTTCTGATAAGCATCGTAATTCTTTTTATAATATCCGGAGGTCTTAGCTGCACTTTCATTATCTGCAGGAATGTTTCCTTCGCCGTAAATATCGGCAATAAAAGCGATATATCCTTGCTTTTCAAGTTCAGCGGCGGCGGTTTTGGCTTCCTGGTCAATACCTTTCCAGGCAGGTAAGATCAGTACGCCGGGCAGTTTTTTTCCGGCATTGGACGTGATCATTCCATTGAGTTTTTGGGTGCCGTCCTGATAAGATACAGGTTTAAGGTTCTGGGCAAAAAGGTTTCCTGAAACCACCATTATTGCAGCTGTTAAGGCTGAGCGTAGGGAAAATCTAGTTTGGGTAAGATTCCCATGTATTGTTTTTATACTCATAAGTTATCTTATTATTTATACCATTTGCATAATCATTAACTTCAATTTTATAGGGGTTTTTGAAAGATATATGGATACGTATGGGGATATATAAATTTCCTTTTCCTGCCGCGGGTATCCTTATTCTCTTTGTTTGCTGGTCATAGTATCTGATCATATAACTAAAGGCAGGATCACCGATAGTTTCACGGTAGATATCAAAATCTTCACGGGGTATTTCAGTTGAAAAATAAAGAGTTTTATTGTATTTTTTTAAAAGATACTGAATGAAATCTTTATTCCAGAATTTACCCACGAGAAAGTTATATTCCTTATAACGGTCAAAAAAATCGTCTTTCATACTTTCAGGAATATTTTGTGCATAGTAAATAGCAAGAAAAGTATTTCTGTCCGTCAGTTCTTTTTTGGATCTTTTTTTCATTATATCGTCCACAATCTTTCTGTTGATGGTATTGTAGATCTGTTCAATATTCCCGTTTAAGGCCACATCAAAGTGCTCAATCTTTTCAGGAGGGTACACTTTGCCCAATTCGCAAAGCTGTTGGGAACATCCGTTTTGTTCAGGAACTCCCGGAATGGTAGGGCAGGCGTCATCCTTATCCGGGATTCCGTCACCATCAGTATCCGTCCACGGGCATCCGTTATTTTCAGAAGGCCCGGGTACAGTAGGGCAATGGTCGTCCTTATCCGGAATTGTGTCGCTATCCACATCCGGCAACGGACAGCCGTTATTTTCTGAAGATCCTGCTTCTTGAGGACATTTATCCAGATAAAACGGGATATGGTCCTGATCTTTGTCAGAAAGACATATTTTCTTACTGAATTCTTTACGGCATTTTTTGAAAGCTTCCTGGTTTTCTATATTCTGTGCCTGAAAAAAAACTCCCGTCAATATCAGTAAAATTACAAAATTTCTCATAATCAAAACAATAGGCCTTTGTCTGAATAACTAAAGTAAATTACCGTGCTTCGGTTTTCAGGAGTTTCCACTGGTTATTTTTATACTCATAGGTTATTGTACCCCTGGTTTTAGGGTCTTCTGTCTTAATCAGATACGGAGTAATAAATTCCAGCACAACAGGGATTGAAACTTCCAGATTACTTTCCTGTCTGGCAGGAATTCTTATTTTCATGAGTTCCGGATCATAATATTTTGTAATATAATCAAACGTTTCATAACCAATTACGGCCAGATCCCGGATCAGATTAAGATCTTCGCGCGGAAATTTTGTTGAAAGAATAATTTCCTTATCATATTTTTTCCGGGCATACTCAAGAACCTCTTTATTCCAGAATTTAGTGATTAGAAAATTGTATTCGGGAGTGCTTCCGTCATTACAGGAATGCTCATCAAAATACCCCTGGTTATTCAGATACTTGATGTAAATATAGGCGTTCTTATTATTCAGATCTTTTTTAGAACTTATTTGAATGAGATTATCCAGTACCGTTTTATTGATTTTAAGATAAATTTTTTCAATATCAGCATGATCTGTTTTAAATTTTTCAAATCTTGCCAGAACTTTTTCCCGGTACTCTCTGCAGTCCTGTTTTTTGAAAACGCCTTTGTCTTCTGTGTTCTGTGCATAACAAGAAGTTCCTGCCAATAACAGTAAAAATAAAATTCTCTTCATGGTTATAAAAAAATCCTCATCTAAAGTAATAAAAATAACTTAAAGCGAGGATTTATAGTTTGATTTCAAGTATAAGGCCGTCAGAATTTTACGTTCAGATTAGCCAGCTCCTGTCTGAGATCCGTATCAGGATTGATTTTGATCGTATGAAAGCCCAGCAGTTGAGCCGCTTCGATATTTTTGGAATTATCGTCTATAAAAACAGATTCTTCCGCGTGGATGTTATATCTTTTCATCAGAACATGCCAGATCTCCGGATCGGGTTTAATCAGTTTCTCCGTTCCTGAAACCACAATTTTCCCTTCAAAAAGCCGGAAGAAATCATAGTTTTCCAGAGCATAGGGAAAAGTCTCTTCCGACCAGTTTGTCAGCCCGAAAAGATGATAATCCGTATCAGCCAGCGCTCTCAGGATCTCTACATTTTCGGGAATATCACTTTTCAGCATCACCGTCCAGTTGTCGTAATAAGCTCTGATCTCTTTTTCCCATTCCGGGAATTTCTTCACCTGAATATCTGTGCCTTCTGCAAGACTTCTTCCTCTGTCCTGTTCTATATTCCATTCATCCTGAGCTATATTTTCCAGGAAATATTCCATCTTTTCGTTGTCATTGAAATAATCTCTGAAAAAATACCTCGGATTCCAGTCCATCAGAACACCGCCAAAATCGAATATAATGTTTTTAATTTCCATACCTGATAAAATGTTTATACTTCCAGACATTCTTTCCAGGACAGCAGAATTTCTTTCCAGTCTTCTAACGGAATGATTGTTTTGGTAAAACCTTCCTGCCATAATTCAAAATGATCAGGAGTGATATGGGCAAACCAATAGCTTTTTGCCATCCCGCCTCCATAATCAGGATCAATGATCGCAGAAAAATTACCCGAAATGGCTAAATCCAGATCAGCTACGAAATCATCAATGTCATCAGGATGTCTGAAACTGAAGATGTAATTGGCGATCGGGCTCCCGGAGATCATTCCATTGAATTGTTTTTGTGTTTTTTGCATGACCAGATCATACTTCTGTAATACCGCACTGTTCAATGTTGGAAAAATTAATGTTTACCCTGCAAAAATCAGGAAAGTTTTTTATTTAAGCACCCTGAAACAGATAGGTTTTGAAAAGTTTAACATTCCGGAGCAATACGTTCTTTAGGGAACTGTTTTCCGGATGACTGCTGATTTTTTACGTCTGATCTTATTCATAAAAACCCACAGAATATAGACAAAACATCCTCTGCGGCGGAATTTATTCAATAGAGGCGTATAACATTAAAATTGTCGTTAAATGGGTTGGAAAATGCAAAGGCTGCAGGAATTTTAATCATTGTAATGCATTTAAGGCGTAAGAAAATCCTGGAATTTCAGCAAGGTAACCGATTTAAGATTAAAACAGCCGAAGGCAGGTCCATAGCTTCATCCAATCAACGGAGTTGAATCTACACTTTGCTCTCTAAAATCAACAGCATTTTAGATAATCTTTGAGTTTCAAAAAATGATCAGTATAAACAGATTTCACAAATTGTCAGATGCTTTACCTTTTTTTAGGCTCGCAGATCCGGCAGATTGAGCAGATTTTTTGTTTCTAACGGAGAGTTTTTAATGTATTGGAAGGAGATCTTTGCAGGGTGTCAGTGCCTTTGCACCCTAAAAGCATTAAATATTAAAAAAAATCTCAGTGTTCTTTAGCGTTAATCCAACAACATTATTCAAAAATCTCTGCGATTTGTAGTGAAATAATTATTCCGGTTTATAAAACAGATACTGCCCGTTTTCATAATAGGCATTGATATGCTGAAGACCGTTGGTAAGGATAATTTCTTTTGCCCCGATAATGGAATTATATCTTGCCGTCTGCTCAAATGTTTTCTCCGTCAGTTTAATTTGCGGAGCCTTACATTCAATAAGGATGATGGGTTCGGTTTTCTCGGTAATTAAAAGGTCAATTCTTTTGGTAAGCCCGTTCAGGACGATCTTCTTTTCAGTGATAAGAGCAGAGGCTGAATAAGCTTTTACGGTAAGATAATAATGGACCCAATGCTGTCTTACCCATTCTTCAGGGGTAAGTAAAAGGTAAGTTTTGCGGACCAGATCATAAATAAAAAACTTATCTTTGTCTTTCTTGAATTTAAAATCAAAAGTTTCCTGAAAATTCAGTTTTGGAAGTTCCATTAATAAGATGAAAGAATTAGATTTAATCCTCAAAAATATTAAAAATAAAGAAGTTTTACCTATTTATTTTTTCCACGGAGATGAACCTTACTTTATTGATGTTGCTGTAAAGGCCCTTGAACACAACTTTCTGGAGGAAGATGAAAAAGCTTTCAACCAGACGGTGGTGTACGGAAAAGATACCTCTTACCAGGAAATTCTTTCATTGGCCAGACAGTTTCCGATGATGGGGGATAAGCAGGTGATCATTGTAAAAGAGGCACAGGACCTGAAATTCAATGAAGAGGAGAACCGGATTCTGGAAACTTATGTAGACAATCCTGTGCCTTCTACGGTATTGGTTTTTGCCCATAAGCATAAGAAACTGGACAGCAGGAAGAAAGCGACAAAAGCACTGGACAAAGCCAAAGCCCTTTTCTTAAGCGAATCGGTGAGAGACAGCGGGCTTGCCAAATGGATTGCCGATGAATGCGACAGCCTGAAGATTAAAACCGCCCCGAATATTTCCCACCTCCTGGCAGAATATCTGGGTAATGACCTTTCGAGAATAGCCAATGAGCTGAATAAACTGAAAATGATCCTTAAAGAAGGAGAGGTGCTGGATGGTACCATTGTGGAAAACCATATCGGGATCAGTAAAGAATACAATGTTTTTGAACTTCAGAAGGCTTTGGGAACCAAAAATGCCGATGCAGCCTTTAAAATTGCTCATTTTATGGGCAAAAATCCTAAGAATAATCCCTTTGTCATGATGCTGGCCAACCTGTACAGCTATTTTTCGAATGTGATTATTTACCAGACTATGGCCGGACAGCCGCCACAGGTGATCGCTTCACAGATGGGAGTGAATCCGTATTTTATTAAAGATTATGCGGAAAGTGCCCGCCTTTATCCTTTAAAACACGCCACAAGAGTCATTTCTATCCTGAGGGAATTCGATATGAAAGGAAAAGGGCTTGGAGCAGTGAATATGGGAGAAGCAGAGCTGATTAAAGAACTCGTATACAAAATCATCAATGTTGATAAGATTAAAATGAAGGTCTGAACCCCGAATATATTGAAGCGCATCAGCATTAAAGAAGAACCAAGCATTAAAACAGATAGCCAATCTATGATAAAAAATATTTTTCTGATCGTTTTATCGGCAGTTTTGTCCGGATGTGCCGTAAAGAACACAGCAGGCAAAGTGGTAAAAGAAGAGTATTATGAACTGCATACCGCAGCGAAACAGAAAGCGGTTCTTGTTTTGTTTCCGTGTTTTCCCTGCAATATTGAGCATACGAAAGCAGAAGCCGGATTTCTGAAAGATATTGAAAAGGAAGGAATCAGTGTTCTGCTTCTGAATTACAACGGGAAACTGTTTTTAACGGAAGCCGAGAAGAAAGAATATGCCTTAGCTTTGGAGGCTATATTCGATAAGAATAAAATTAACAGAGATAATGTTTTCCTCGGTGGTTTTTCCAGTGGCGGAAATGTAGCGTTTCTGCTGTCGGGCTATTTAATGAAGAATAAGAATTCTGTACAGCCCAAAGGTCTTCTGGTGGTAGATTCCCCTGTTGATCTTGAAAAACTGTATCATAATGCAGAAAGGGATGTTGTAGCGAATGTAGATCCGGATGCCGTGGAAGAAGGAAAATTTCTGATAGAAATGTTTGAAAGGGAATTGGGAAAACCCAATGAGCATCCCGGAAAATATAAAGAAGCTTCCCCTTACCTGATCTCCGTTAATTCCACTGAGAATATTCGGTATTTAAAAGGAATCAAAACCCGTTTTTATTGTGAACCCGATCTGGAATGGCAGCAGAACAACAGAGGCAGGAAGTTTGAAGATCTTAATGCTTTTATGCTGAAGAAAGCGAATCAGTCCCTTACAGACCTCGGAAGCCGTACCGCAGAATATATAGAAACCCGGAACCGGGGAATACGGGCCAACGGAAAAAAGCATCCCCATTCTTGGAATATTGTGGACCATGAAGGGCTGGTAAAATGGATGCTGGGGAAAGAAAAGTAATATCACCTACTTTTAAACCGTGAACCTTGAACTCAAAACTTTAAACATTACCCCTCAGTTTCTTCTGATGATGCTTCCAACCTGCACCAGACCACTGCAAACGGACTAAACACAACATATATCGACAATCCGCATATCTGTTATTGACAAGTATCATTAAAATAACTTTAAAAAAACATTAAAAATTACGAAATTAGCGGACTTTAATTTAAATCTTTTGAACAAGTAGATTATGGAGCAAAACATTTTAGATTGTGTGATCGTTGGATCCGGACCTTCTGGCTTTACAGCGGCAATTTATGCAGCAAGAGCAGACCTGAAGCCTGAACTGTATACAGGTTTGGAGCCGGGCGGACAATTAACAACAACAACGGAGGTGGACAACTTTCCAGGGTATCCGGCAGGGATTACAGGGCCTGAAATGATGATGGATCTTCAGAAGCAGGCAGAAAGATTTGATACCAAAGTTCATTACGAAATGATCACCAAAGCAGAATTCTCTAAAGAAGAAGGTGGTGTTCACAAATTATATGCAGGGAATAAAGAGATCTTTGCCAGAACGGTTATTATCTCTACCGGAGCTACGGCCAAGTATTTAGGTCTTGATGATGAGAAAAAATATGCGGGAGGCGGTGTTTCTGCCTGTGCTACCTGCGACGGATTCTTCTATAAAGGGAAAGACGTAGTGGTAGTAGGAGCCGGAGATACAGCTGCTGAAGAAGCAACTTACCTTGCCAAGCTGTGTAAAAAAGTTACGATGCTGGTAAGAAAAGACGTGTTCAGAGCTTCAAAAGCAATGATTCACAGGGTAGAAAACACCCCGAATATTGAAGTGAAATTCCACCATGAATTAATCGGGATAGAAGGGGAGAACAGCCTGGTAGAAAGAGCCATAGTGATCAACAACCAGACTCAGGAAACTTCTGCGATTGAGGTAGACGGTATCTTCATCGCTATCGGCCACAAACCGAATACAGACATTTTCGCGGGTCAGATCGATCTTGATGAGAACGGATATATTGTGACGGAAAAAGGATCTTCCAGAACCAACCTTCCGGGAGTATTTGCCGCAGGAGACGTTCAGGATCATATCTACCGACAGGCGATCACAGCAGCGGGAAGCGGTTGTATGGCTGCTATGGATGCAGAGAAATACTTAGCTGAATTACACTAATATCCAGCTTTTAATGATATGAAGCGTACCTCAGGGTGCGCTTTTTTTATGGAGTAACGCGATAGACAGGTAAATTTATTGGATGTTGCTTTTTTGTTGGAAAATCGCAATGGCGCAAGTTTTTTTGTCACCATGCTGGCTAATTCATCGCTTCACCAGATTAACAAAATTGATTCCACTCTTAGCTCCCCGAAGTCATCAGTATTAATCACAGAACTTTGCGCTAAAGAAAGGCATTCATGCCCATAAATTTCTCACAAATTTCACAAATTGTCAGATGTTTATAAGCTTTTTCCAGGCTTGCTGATTACACAGATTAAGCAGATCTTTTTAAATATTTTTTAGAAAAATAACTAATCCAGAATATAGATTTTCTTTTCTTTAAGATTAAAACCCAGTTTTTTCCCCAGCCAGTTGATGCTTGTCTTTCCTTCATAAATCAGGCCTTCTACAAATAGTACATGGGGCTTGTCTACCTTAGCAAACGAATTGGAAACAGAGTTTACACTTCCTTTATAGAATATACTGGTAAGGGCAGGATTGAACTCACTTTTCTTTTCAATACGCTGAAGATCTTCTTTCTTAACGCCCAAAGTGCCCATAAGTCTTTCGCTCAGCCAATAAGAATCATTTCCGGCACCGGAATCCAGAAGAACATTGATCTTAATATCATTTACATGAATATAAGTAGTGATATCCAAAGACTGATCCGCATTTGTCGAAAGCTGGATATCTATAACTTTCTTTCCGCTTAATTTTTCTTTTGGAAACACAATTTCCTTAGTTGTATAATCTATAATGAATTCTGTGTCATAAAGCATCGGCAGAGAAATAAGCCCGTCTATTCCTTTGATCTCCATAGGGTGGGTGGCATACCAGGTATCTTTGAATTTTTTACCGTTAAAAACGATCTCTTTTGATTTGAACATGGGCACCGTAAGCTGCTCCCCGGTAGCACGGAAGGCTGTGAGGAAGTTATAAGATTCCTTTTGGCTGAGGTCTTTGGAGAAGTTGTTCAGAAAAAGATTAACCCCGCCGCCGGTATCAAAAATAAAGTTTCCTTTTTTGCCTTCTACATCAGCCTGTACAATGAGATGTCCGGACGGCAATATGTTTACAGGTGTTTTTTGAGCGAAAACAACGGAAGAAAGAACTAAAGATGCGGCAAGAACCGGCTTTTTAACAAATGATTGTGCAAACATCGGAAAACAGGTATTGGTTTTTTGTTTTGTTCTCTATATGAACCCTGCAAATATAATATATTACTCAGAGTAACGAAGAAAAATTTCTGCATTGGTAAAGCTTCAAGGCTGCCGTATAAGGAAATATTCTCCAAAAATCCTTTCAATATTCTTATCCTTCATTTTGCTGTTGTACTTTATGATTAATGAAACAAGTCTGTACGCCGGGCTGAAAGACATTTTATGATGGGAAAAATGAAACTTACGGTTAACCGTAATGTTTGTCCTCTTTTTTCGGTTACTTTTGAAAGACAACTTAAAAAAATAACAGAATGGATGAAAACTTAATTCCTTCAAAATTTGATTTACTTACGATTGTTAATCTGGTAGCTCCTTCACTTGAGGACATCCATACAGAAATAGATGAACTCAGGAAAAGCCATCCTAAGCTGAACAGCAATGAACTCTCGCAGAAATACTCCCGGAAAATAATAAAAAACTATACCAGCTTTGGGGTAGCTTCTGCCTTACCCAGCGTAATCCCGGGAGTAGGAACGTTGGGGCAGATTGCCATTGAAGGCACAACGGTTACTGCTGATCTTACCTTAATGCTGAGGCTGATGGCCAAGATCTGTTATGGGATAGGTGTCATCAACAACAAAGATATGGATCAGGGGTTTAACCGGGATTTTATCCAGGTTCTGGGAATCTGGTGCGGAGTCATTGTTTCCGCTAAAGTAGCAGCTGAAAAGATCGGAACTAAGGTGGCTATTGCCCAGTTCAATAAAAATGTATCGGGTAAGGTACTGCAAAAGATCAATAGCAGAGTGAGTGTTACAATATTTACCAAATGGGGGACAAAAAGAGGAGGTATTGCACTGGGAAAACTCATCCCATTCGGAGTGGGAGCTGCTGTTGGCGGCAGTTTTAATTATTACACCATGAACAGCTTTTCAAAAGCAGCTATAAAGCATTACGAATCGGATGATCATGAGGATTACATCGTGATTTAAGCTTGTTTAAA
The DNA here is from genome assembly GCA_002439165.1 of Chryseobacterium indologenes. Lineage (GTDB taxonomy): Bacteria > Bacteroidota > Bacteroidia > Flavobacteriales > Weeksellaceae > Chryseobacterium > Chryseobacterium indologenes_E. Next base: position 3,735 of record DJTE01000040.1, on the reverse strand, counting down.
TCATTAAAGACCTTGTGTGATAAGATTAATAAGGGGGAAAATCAGTTTTTCTGGTTCTGTAAGAACATTGGAGCATCTGCAGGAAAATTATTAATATCAATACTTTTCTCTGATTTTAAACAGTCTCTTACTATTTCTGTTTCACAAAAAGAATCAGGGTAATAATAAGGGATTGTTTTCTAAATGCGGAACCGGCTGTACCTCAATATGATAAATGGCAGACAGGGTTCGGTGTAAATTTCCCATTTTATCAAGATACTCCTGTGTTGTTATTGTTAAATTTGTATTTTGGGTTCCCAGATAGTTAAGTTTGGTCTTATTGATTATTATTGTTTCTTCAAGGCTCAGCAGATGATCGTCTGTACCGTTTTTTAATGGCTTGTCTGAAGAACTGAACGCTTTTTCCAGTTCTATACCGGTTTTAATAAGTCCGGCTACAGTAGATATGGCAGATAGTGTGGCTGCCAGTTTTTGGCTTTTCACCATTTCTTCCTGCGTTTTTTGAAACTTTATATACAGTTCATTGGTTTTCTCCTGAAGAGCTGCCATTTCTCCGGTCAATTTTTCAATTTTGTCTCTTGTTTCTGCGTCTTCTATAAATTGTTTTTTTTTCTTTTCCAGGTTGCTCCAGTATTGTGCAATCTGAATTTCCTTCAGATTGGAATCTGTATTCAGACTTATCCATTGTCCCATCAGATTTCTTGTATTGGCTTCCTGGTGGGCCATTTCTATAAAACGGCTATAAAACTCTTTATTGATGGAAGCAGCGGTCAGCCTGTCACCATTTTTTGTAATCCAGAGGAAAGAAGAATTGCTTTTAAGGTGGGCCGGGGCAATTCCTCCGGGCTGCATACGGTCTGTATTCAGATAATTTGCCATAGCGTCCAGCGGTTCGGATCCAATTCCGATGGGATTAATAATCCGGCCCTGGGGCAGCGTTAAAAAACCGTTTTCATCTACATAGATCACCAGCTCCAGAAGGTAGCCTGATGAAGAAGGATTTTGGATGGCGTCATAGATGTTATTATGAATGGCTGCCAATTCGGTGTTGAAATTATCTTTCAGCACTGCATCCCTGAACTCTATGGCCAGAATATTCAGGACGCTTGTGGCAAGGCCTATGTTTTTGTTGTCCAGCGGATTCTGTATCTGGAGATCGTATATCACCGAAGCTCCCTCAATATCCGGTGTTAAATTCAGTTGTGGAATTTTATCAGGCATGATTCGAGATTTTAGATTTTATAATGTATATTTTATTCTGAATATCCGTCATGATCTTTTTGTGGGTAACGGGTACTATCATCTGTTTGGTAATAGCAGTAATATTGCTTTCAACAGAGTAGAAATCGGTTTTAGTAAAAATTTTATCAGATATTCCTGTACATTTATTAGATAGAAAATAGTCTTTGGAAATATTAAAAGCATCACTGGATTGGTATGCCAGCATTTGATAAGCTTTCTGGTCTCCGGGAATGGCATTGTAGTATTCATTTACAAAATGTAGTTCTACCTCTTCTTTCCTTAGAAACTTATCTACGGTTTGGGATACCTGGCTCGGCATGTATTTGCGGTCAATCTTTAAATCATCATAGATAGCTTCCAGCTCTGAATAATCTGAGTTGTAAGCTTTCATCTGTTCTTCAAAATCCTGGCTGTAAATTCTTTTGAAGGAATAATAGGTTGCGGTTCCTTTTATATACTCATGAATTACATAACCAAAATTATAGGACATCTCGCGTCTTTCCTTTCTTTCAATCAAAGTATCAGGAGTGCATATATTGAATCCTGCTGAGGATTGGATAAGCTGGTCGAATTTTTCTTTATGCAGCTTAATATGGTAATCTACGGAATAGCTGAAATTCTCATTCTGCATTTTCTCCAGCCAGCTTTCATAATCCAGCAGGAAACTCAGAAACTGTCCTGTCGAACGGTCTTTTTCGTATAGAATGATCATAAGATCCATTTCTATCTTGAAGCATCGGGCAACCACGGGAGCCAGAAAATAATCGTTATACAGGAAAAGCTTGCTTCTGATGATCTGGATGCGGTCCAGAACCATCAGAAGACTGTCCTTGTTCATATGGTATCCTTTCAGGATTCCTTTGTCCTGCCTGTCGTAGATATAGGCATATATGGCTGCATCAAATCCTGTAAATGCTGCCAACATATCCTGTGTAATGAAGGTTTTGTATATTTCGGAAGGAAGTTCGTACCGGACGTATTTCTTCAGCTGGTCAATATCATTAATAATGACATTAATGCCATCCTGTAATTTTGAAATCTGGCTGGAAATATTCTTCAGCATCTGAACCTGTATGCTGATAAGTTCTCCTATGCCAGGTCCTTTTGGGGAGAGCATTCCTGCAACGGAAGATGTTACCTGAACGCACGTCATTAAAGTTGCCGGATCCATCTGATTTGTATTTGTTTAAAGGTTATGATATGATCTGAATTATATCCCTGGAATATAATTTCCGATCATTGTTTTATACAAAATTCGACAAACTGCAAGCCCCCGGCAATACTCCTTTTGGGGTATTTTTACAGATAAAAAAATTGAAAAATGTTGTTTTGAAAGTTCTGTATGGGTCTCCATTATTCAATAGAAATGTAATTTAATTTGTTCCGGAAAACAGAATTGCGGGAGAAAAGCATTCAATGAAACTGTGCAAATTTGTGTATTATGTAGGTTTATTTGTATAGGAATTTTATTTTTTGAAACTACTGTTTTTACCCCTTAAAGCTGCTGGTGTCAAATGTAAAATCTGCTGAAAGTCTTAGATTTTCCTGGGTATTTATGCATTGTAATGGTTGAAATCCGAGCGTCGTTGTGATTCTCCAACAATGCTTATTCAAAAAAATCTGCTCAATCCGCCAGATCTGCGAGATATTTTTTAGGTCCGCAGATTCTGCAGATCACCTACCTGGCGTATATTATTTAATTTGGAAAAATATTTTGCTTAAGGGTAAAACGTTATAGGTTTCCAAAACCTATAACGTTTATTGGCGGTACAAGGATTTGCTGATATAGAGGATCAAACTGGAGTTTGAAGGCTCTAACATCCGGTCAGTTTTGAAACTCTTATAAAATCTCTTTATATTTAAGGTAAAATACCTAAATTTAGCATCCAATCGAAAATAGAATATGGAAAGAAAGATTATAAAAATCAAACACATTACAGGCACCTACATTATTGAAGTTCCCAACGGAGCCCTGAATGAAATGAAAACACAGCTGGACAAATGCCTGAATGATGAACAGGGGGCCATTGTGGTAAAAGGGGAGGATGGAGATCAGTTTGTATATCCGTCCGATCTTTTAAAAAACAGTTTTATTTCAATAGTAAACAGGGAATAAGTAGAGCGCTCTGAAAAAAATCTCTCTGATTTTAAGTCTATTATTAAGTTCTGTTAAAATTTCTTTTATAAAAGTTTTGCAGGAACATAAAATCGTTCTATATTTGCACCACTGAAAACAACGGTATAGCCGGAGTTTAGGGAGAGTTGGCAGAGTGGTCGATTGCGGCAGTCTTGAAAACTGTTGACTGTAACAGGTCCGGGGGTTCGAATCCCTCACTCTCCGCAAGGTTAGAAACCAAAATAAGCCAAACCGCTGTAAACATCAATGTTTACAGCGGTTTTTGTTTTTAGCGCCAGTATCAAAAAGTCAAAATAAATGGGATCAAGCGGATCAGTATCAAAAGTTGTGGACTAAGCAAAAAGTTTGGTTAATCT
>DJTE01000027.1 GCA_002439165.1 Chryseobacterium indologenes | reverse complement strand
TCAAAACCGATACGAATAAAACTGCAAATGCAAAACTGATTAAGAAATAAACATGAAAAAGAAATTATTACTTGTCCAAACACTTTGTATGATGAACATATTGTCTGGGCAATTACAAGCCCCTAAAATAGATATGGGATTTCCTCAGGTAATTCCTCCTTCCCCAACCGTAAGTTCATTAATGAAGTTTGAAGAAATTCCTGTCAACAATTATACGGGAATTCCTGATATTTCTATTCCACTTATTAATATTCCTACTTCATCTAAAGATTTCAATCTGGATCTCTCATTAAAATATCATCCCTCCAGCATTGCCGTCAGTGAGATTGCCAGCGATGTCGGTTTGGGGTGGAATTTATTTGCCGGAGGAACTATTTCAAGAACAATAAGAGGTCTTGCAGATGAGGTATTCAGAACGGATGGTCCAACCAAGAGTGGGAATGTTGGAATTTATTTTAATACCAATGTAAGCAATCATCACAACTATTATTATGATAAAATATCCAATCTTTCTGAATTTGCAATGAACCAGCCTAACGAAGCAAACCGTTATTACTGGGACACTGTTAAACGGGGAAAATTCGATACGCAGCATGATCTATGGCAGTTTAATTTTATGGGCCAAACCGGAAGGTTCTATATTAAAAAAAACAGCATGGGAATATTGCAGGTAGTCCCTCTTTCAGATTACCGGCTGAAAATTATCAACCGTTATACGGGTGTAAACGGTAATCCTTATACTCCTTCAGGGTTTACCATATATGATGAAAAAGGATATAGATATGAGTTTGATGTTAAAGAAATATCTAATGGAATTACAGCAACCCGGACCACGCACTTTAACAGTGTAAATGAAGGATTCAATGAACAAGCTGATTATATCAGTGCATTTCAACTGAGTAAAGTCTATGATAATAACGGAAAATTGCTCATAAATTTTGACTATTACACCAATTATAAGGAAGGATATAGCAAATCTACCTATATGAAGCGATATTATGAGAAATACGTTTTAGAGCGTGATGCAAGCTGTATGGGAGAATTACCGAAAGAAATGGTGACTAACCAAACCAATATAGTCCAGGTAAGAAAAATTAAAACAATAACCGTAACCGATGTTGCCAAAATTCTTTTCAGTTATACCCCGGGAAGGAATGATACTAATATTAATATCAGGGATCAGGCACCACGATTAACAGATATTACACTATTGGATCCTGCTGGTCATGAGGTCAAAAAGTTTTCATTTACTCAAGATTATACAGGAAGCCAGAATATCAATACAAGAATGATATTAAAAAAGGTAGAGACCAGTAAGAATGGAAATTTTATAGACAGATATGAACTGGCTTATAAAAAAACGAATCCAGGTGGTAATTATGAAAAGGATAATTGGGGATATTTAGCCGTTGTTGATAATGATAACAACTGTGATTATAAACACAGTGAGTCTATAAATCCATATTCCGCTGCCACAACGGATGTTTTACAGGGAATAAAATATCCTACCGGCGGATCGGCATTATTTAATTTTGAAAGTAATACCTATGCTTATATCGGAGACCAGGCGATTACCGATTTTAGTTCTAATCACGAAAATTTAATAAAAACCAATACATTATCCTACATTTTCACTAATAACGGGACCCAGCTGTTGCCATCGATTGTAGATACCATTGCTATATTCAGACCTTCAATAGTTGTTCCCGCAGATCAGCCAGGCCAGGTTCATATGATGCTGCAGTCCTTTCAAAATGGTGTCCAGCTGCCTGGAACAACTTCACTAATATGCCACGCTTCCGAACCTTTATGCTGTATAAAAATGAATCTGGACCCTAATAAAGGATATAGAATTCAAAGAACAGCATTCGATCTTAATTACCATGATTCTGACGGTGTGGTTATTGATTTTTTTAAGAAAAAAACTCCTGAAAACAAATACCTGTATGGAGGTGGGATCAGGATTAAAGAAATCAGATATTATGAAGCGGGTACGGATATCAGTAATTTTGATTTTAATCAGCCCAATCCGGCCATAATCCCATCAAAGACTATTCATTTTGAATACAATGAATTTACAGACCCTGCCAAAAGTAGCGGCTCTCTGGTTCATCCTGCTCCTATTTTCAAAACTTCAGGTACAGTAAGTCTTGATACCAACTGTATTACCGCAAGCGCTTATATAACAACACGGGGAGGAGCGCTCTATAATGAGGTGAAAGATTTTAGTGAAATGCCCATACTGAATACACAGGGTGGATCTATCGGTTATAAAAATGTAAAAGTATATGAAACCGGAAAAGGACATAAAGAATACACCTATACATCTCCTGTTGATTATCCGGAAGATGATTATAATGTAGGAGAACCTTACACTCCTTCAAAGAATATTGATTATAAAAGAGGATTATTATTAAATGAAAAAGTATTTGATAACAGTCAGAAAAAAATAACAGAAACCAGCAATACCTATACATTTGATGATTATGTGGAAGTATCAGGACATAAATTCTGGCAAGGCTCTGATTACAAAGGAAATATCTGGAATACTTATAATGACTACCTCGTTGATCTTAACCAAAACTCCCTTACATTTCCTGCCTGTTTAGTAACATGCAATTCTAAAAATAAAACATCATTCCCCGGTTATCCTGTTTCTTTTACTTCCAATCAGCAAGTGAGTGAGGCTTTCGGATGGGCAAAACTGAATACAAGACAATCCAGGAGTTTCTTTTATGAAAACGGAACCCAGAAGGTAACTGAAAGAAATGAAGCCTTTACCTATAATCCGTTAAACAAAAAAATAGCGTCTCAAACCATTAATACAGAAGATGGGCAGATCCTTAAAACCAATTATTTTTATCACACAGGAAATTCTTCTTTATCTCAAAACAGAATCTCTGAAATTGAGAAGATTGAGAACTATAACAATAATATTTTAATTGATACAAAAAAAATAATATACAGCAACCAATGGGCAGGAAACGTTGCCTTCTTACCAAAAGAAATTCAAACTTCATTTGCCGGCCAGCAATTAGAAAAAAATGTAACATTTGATAATTATGATGCCAAAGGCAATCTTCTTCAGTATACCACAAAAGACGGAATACCTGTAACTATGATCTGGGGATACAACACTTCTCAGCCCATAGCTAAAATCGAAGGAGCCCGGTTACAGGATATCCCGCAAAACCTGACCGACGGTATTGTGAATGCTTCCAATACCGATGCCCAGACAGGTTCGGAAGCCTCCGAATCGACACTTATTGCAGCACTGGATGTCTTCAGAAACCAGGCCGCATTATCCGGTTACCAGATCACCACGT
>DJTE01000035.1 GCA_002439165.1 Chryseobacterium indologenes | reverse complement strand
ATCAAAAAGATCTGCGTCATCCGCAAAATCTGCGAGCGTAAAAAAATCTCGCAGATTTGCAGATGTTTGCGTAATAATTAAAACGTTATAGGTTTCCAAAGACTATAACGTTTTTTCAATCAAATAATATGCTTTATTCAAAAATCTGTCTAATCATCAGGATCTGTGGGAAGCTGAAATGAATTTTGTTGGATAACGCCAAGACGCAAGGCTTTTGACCTGCTATTCTGCTTTTAAGGCGCAAGAAAATCCAAGATTTTCAACAAGTAATACAGTATGAAATTTTATCGGAGATAAAATCCTCGCACCTTATACCCATACAGCTGGAAAAAAATAGCGCCTTTGCGCAAACTCCAACAAAAAATATATAAATCAAAAAGATCTGCGTCATCCGCAAAATCTGCGAGCGTAAAAAAATCTCGCAGATTTGCAGATGTTTGCGTAATAATTAAAACGTTATAGGTTTCCAAAACCTATAACGTTTTTTCAATCATAAAGCTCCGGAAAGAAATAATATGGTCTTGGTTTAAGGAAAGTCAGAATTTATTCAATAGAGGCGGACTTTAATCCGCCTAAATAATAAAAATAATCCTTTGACATTAGCCAAAACATCTGTAAATAAACAGACAGGTATATCTCCTATCATGTTATTTTCCGTTCAGAAATCCAAATATTTTATAAATTAAGCAGAATTCTGCTTTAAAAATCGCAAATTTGCAGAAGCAGTTTTTCAGGAGTTTCTGATGATACCGTGGAGAATTGCCGGATAGAAAATATTGTCATATTTTAGTCAGCAATCAAGTAGAAAAATTAATGGTTTTTGTAACGGGTGCAACCGGAATCCTTGGACGGATCATCGTTTTGGAGCTTCTTAAAAAAGGCCGGAAGGTAAGAGCTTCCAAAAGACCGGGCAGCAATTTAAACGATGTAAGGCATTCTTACAGCTTCTATACCGAAGATCCTGATGGTTTTTTCAATAAAATCGAGTGGGTAAATGTAGATTTCGACGATCTGGATTCTCTTCAGGATGCATTGAAAGATGTGGATGAGGTTTATCACTGTGCCGCAAAAGTGGGATTTGATCCGAAAGATGATAAAGAAATGTACCATACCAATGTAAAAGGTACGGAAAACCTGCTGTATGCGTGTGAGGGTTCGGGAGTTAAAAAATTCCTGCATGTGAGTACGATTGCTGTTTTAGATACTTATAATGAAAAGGGAGAGCTGGATGAAAGTTCAGACTTCAATCCCAAAGAAGAGCATTCCGCCTATGGGATTTCCAAACACCTTGCCGAAATGGAAGTGTGGAGAGCATCCGCCGAAGGTCTGAATACCGTAATTGTAAATCCCGGAATGATTATCGGAAGCGGTAACTGGGGGCAGAGCAGTGGAGATATTTTCCCGACCTTTGAAAAAAACAGTTTTACATTTTCCGGAGGAACCAGTTATGTGGATGTAAGAGATGCTGCGAAAATTTCCATAGAATTGATGGATAAAAATGTTTTCGGGGAACGCTTTATCCTTATTGCCGACAATAAAAGATATGCCGATCTGGGAAAGCAGATCAGATCGGAGCTTGGTCTGAAAGAAGCCAGAATCCTTACAAAATCCCAGCTCAATATCGGAAGAATAGCCAATATTCTCTTCGGATGGCTGATTCCCAAACTGAGAATGATTACCAGATCAAACATTGAGTCCATCTCATCTCTCAACACCATTTCCAATAAAAAAATCAAAGAAAAGCTGGATTATCAGTTTATTTCCGTAGAAGAAAGCATCGATTTCCATCTTAAAAATTATATTAACGACAAAAAGCTGAATTAATGAACCTTGCAGAGGCAATTATCCTTAAAAATGTAGAAAAACATCCTGTAAAATCAGCAATCGGCTTTAAAAAGAAAGAAGGAGGCTGGAAAGAACTGAGCTGGAAAAAGTTCGGTGAAATTGTTTTTAAAACAGCCAACGCACTGAAAAATGCAGGGATTCAGGAAAATGACAGAGTAGCTGTTTATTCAGACAACTCTTCTGAATGGATGATCTTTGACCTTGCTTCAATGGCAATAGGAGCCGTAACAGTTCCCATATATTCCACCAATAATGCCGAGCAGGCAGAATACATCATCAACGATTCCGGGGCTAAAGCCGTTCTCACAGGAAACCAGGCTCAGTACGACGCGTGTCTGGAACTGCTTCAGAAAGAAGACAACAGCCTTGAGACGATTGTTGTATCTAAAAAAGCGGTCTGGATAAAGAAAGAATTCAACAGCTTTTACCTTGAAGATTTTATTGCTAAAGCATCCCCAAAACCGGAGATCTGCAAAAAAGAATATGAGGATACTGCTACCCTGATCTATACCTCGGGAACTACCGGAACTCCAAAAGGCGTTATGCTTACCCACGGAAATTTTATCAAAGCTTTTGATGCCCATTTTGAATTTTTTAAATTTAAGAACTTTGAAGAAGAACTCTCACTGGCATTTCTTCCGCTAAGCCACGTTTTCGAGAGAAGCTGGAGCTTACTTTGCCTTTATGGAGGTGCAAGAGTCTATTTTCTTGAAGATCCGAAGAATATTGCAAAGGCTTTGGAAGAAGTAAAGCCGACGATGATGTGCGCTGTACCGCGATTCTTCCAGAAAGTATATGCCGGAGTGCTGGAAAAGGCAGAAGAAGGTTCTTCAACGAAAAAGGAAATTTTTGACTGGGCCCTGAAAACAGGATGGCAGACTGCCGAACTGAGAAGAATCGAAAAACCGGTTCCTTTCGTATTAAAACTGAAAGAATCAGTGGCAGATGCTTTGGTATTCAGTAAAATCAAAGAGAAAATGGGCGGTAGACTGTGGTTCCTGCCATGCGGAGGAGCATCGCTTTCACCGGAAGTCACAAAATTCTTCGAATCCATAGGAATCCACGTGACCGTAGGATACGGGCTTACCGAAACCACAGCAACCCTTACACTTTTTCCTTTAACTCATTTTGAACACGCCACCAGCGGAAAACCACTTCCCGGAGTGGAAATCCGTATCGGGGAAAATGATGAGATCCAGGCCAAAGGAAACGGGATCATGAAGGGCTATTACAACAAACCTGAAGAAACACAGAAAGTATTTACAGAAGACGGATGGTTCAAAACAGGAGATGCCGGAAAATTTGATGATAAAGGAAACCTCATCATTACAGACCGGATCAAAGACCTGATGAAAACATCAAACGGAAAATATATCGCTCCGCAGCAGATCGAAAACCTTCTGACCAACAATAATTTCATTCAGCAGATCATGCTGGTTGCAGAAGGAAGGCAGTTTGTTTCCGCATTGATTGTTCCGAATTTTGAATTCCTTCAGGATTATATGAAGAAAAACAATATTCCGTTCAGCAGCTGGGAAGAGGCCGTGAAAAATGATGATATCAACAGCCTTTATAAAGAAAAAATTAAAGAACTGCAGAGCCATCTGGCCGATTTTGAAAAGGTGAAAAAGTTCACTTTAATGCCTGCTGAATTCGACATCAACACAGGAGAGATCACTCCCACGCTGAAAGTCAAAAGAAATGTAGTGCTTAAAAAGTATGCAGATATTATAGAAAAAATGTATTAAAATAAAATAGTAAGAATCCCAAAAAGCAGATATAAAATCTTAATTTTTGTAACTTAAGTGAGCTTGAATATGCACATTGCTGTAACTAAAACTTAAGTGTTAAAAAAGCTTTTCAGGGTTGCCTCATTTTATCATTCAAATCAGATTATGACAACACAAGAATTTCTGGGAAAACAGGATTTTACCATACATACACAAGCCGTTTCAGAGAGCTGCCCGTCTAATATTGCCCTGATCAAATATTGGGGGAAATATGAGAAACAGATTCCGGCCAATCCAAGTATAAGCTATACGTTGAATCATTGTAAAACCAATACTTCAATGGAGTTTCTGGCCAATGAGCCTTTCTCTGTGCAGACATTCCTGGCGGGAAATGAAGAGGTGAAATTCGCGGAAAAAATAGAAAAATATTTCAGGAATATTGAAGAATACCTTCCATGGATTCTGAAAGGAAAATATATCATCCGTACAGAAAATACATTCCCGCACAGTTCAGGAATTGCCAGCTCTGCATCCGGATTCGGAGCGATTGCCAAATGCCTGATGAAACTGAATGAAACCTTTTCCGGGATAGTTTCTGAAGAGGAGTCTTTGAGAAAAGCTTCTTTTCTGGCACGTTTAGGAAGCGGAAGTGCCTGCCGGAGCCTGTATAACGGGCTTGTTGTGTGGGGAACTTCGGATGAGGTAAACGGAAGTTCAGACCTGTTTGCGGTAAAATACCCGGACAGTGATATTCACGGGATATTTAAAAACTTCAACGACTGGGTTCTGCTGATCCATGAAGGACAGAAAAGTGTTTCTTCAACAGTGGGACACGGACTGATGAACACCAATCCGTACGCTGAAAGAAGGTTTCAGGAAGCCAGAGAAAACTTTGTTCCCATGAAAGAAATCCTGAAAAACGGGAACATGGAGCAGTTTATCAAATTGGTAGAACACGAGGCACTTACCCTTCATGCGATGATGATGATGAGTGATCCTGCCTTTATCTTAATGAAAACAGGAACCCTTGAAGTCATCAATAAGATCTGGGATTTCAGAAGAGAAACCGGATTGCCTTTATTCTTTACACTGGATGCCGGAGCCAATGTGCACTTACTGTTCCCGAATGACGGTTCGGAAGAAAAGATTAAGACATTTATAGAACGAGAATTACTGCAGCATACTCAGAAAAACGGAGTAGTGAAGGATGTAATGAAATTTTAACAGCAAAATTATAAATCAGATAATAAGAATCGGCAGAAGACTACTTTTCTGCTGATTTTTTTTGAATGATATAGGCTTAAAAAGTTTGTCCTTTTGATTAATCTGCTGAGAAATCAAACTATTCTAATATCTTTTGAAAAATGCAGCCGCAAACCTATAAGGTTTTTATCACCGCGCAAACATTTGCCAATCTGCGAAAAATTTTTTACGCTCGCAGATTTTGCAGATGACGCAGATTTTTTTCTGTGAAATTTGTGCCATCTGTGGGAGCCCTTTTTAGTAAAGGTGAGAATCATTTGCTGAAAATCTTGGATTTTCTTACGTCTTAAAAGCAGGTCAAAAACCTGGTGTCCTTTGCGTTTTCCAACGAAATTCCTATAAAAAGGGAGCATTCAGAAAATCATTAAAAGGCTTCATGACCTTAAATATTTTCGCCAGATTCCTTACAGCGTTTTTATTTAAAACATCCTCATCCTTCAAAGAATACACAACGATGAAGTTTTTAAGCTTCAGATATTCGGCCATCGGGTCTTCCTTTTCAAATCCCTGGGGAACTTTTTTCAGTTGATCCTCCTGATCCAGCTCCGGGAAATGTTTTTTAAAGTCTTTATGATTGATGATCTTCAGAAAATCTTCCCTGTATAAAGAAATCTCTTTCCTTACCTCTTTCAGAACAGAAGATTCCGGCATATAGATACCTCCTGCCAAAAATGATTTACCGGGTTCCAGATGAAGATAGTATCCTCCTTTCCGGCTTCCTTTTCCCATTCCCAAAGAAGCCCCGAAATTGGTCTTATAAGGAGCCTTGTCTTTAGAAAACCGGGTGTCTCTGTAAATACGGAACAGCGATTTTTTAGCATCAATTTTACCAAGCTCTTCATCAAAGCCGGACATTTCCCTGATCAGTTCATCAAGAAAACCAACAACATTTTCCTGGGAAGCGGTGTAAAGGCTTTTGTTTTCATTAAACCATTCGCGGTTGTTGTTTTTCGTTAATTTCTTTAAAAAATCAAATGTTTTGGGAGAAATGCTGGCTGACATATTAATGGATTTATTTACCGTTGTTTTATCCAAATTTACATAAAACTATTGATATCGCAATGCTTCGGCAGGGCTGGTTTTTGATGCTGTTTTCAGTGGTCTGTGTCTGCGGATACGGGTGGCCTGTGTAAAAATTTCAAATGCCGGAAACGGAAAAATTAAAAAGAAAAATTTACATTTCATGGTCTTATTTTTGAAAATTCATAAATAATACAGAAAAAATCAATCCAATTTAATAAAAAAAAATAATGTTTAACATGTTTTTAACCAAAAGCTTCTTTTTTTGGATTTAATTTTTTAAAAATTAAAAATATATTAAAAGATTCTGAATTTAAGTTTACATATTTAAAACTTTGTTCAAAAACAAATCAAATATTTATTGTATCTTTGCAAAAATTTTAAAATATTTAATGAATTTATTTACGGAGACCAGTTTAAGTCCTGACATCCTTAAGGCAATTGGCGAACTGGGCTATGAGAGCCCGACAGAAATCCAAAAACAGACTATCCCTTTTATTCTTTCAGATATTCGCGATTTGATCGCACTTGCGCAGACAGGGACAGGCAAAACAGCAGCGTTTTCGCTTCCGATTTTGGATATGATTGACGATACGAGTCGCAAAATCCAATTATTGGTGCTTTGTCCGACACGGGAATTATGTCTTCAGATTTCTAAAGACATCAAAAATTACTCCAAATACATGAAAGACATCAAAACCACAGCGGTTTACGGTGGAAGCAGTATTATGGATCAGATCCGCTCTTTGAAGGATAAACCGCAGATTATTGTGGGGACTCCGGGAAGAGTAATCGACCTTATCAACAGAAAAGCACTTGATTTCTCTGCTATTCACTGGCTGGTTTTAGATGAAGCTGATGAAATGCTGTCGATGGGTTTCAAAGACGAATTGGAAACAATTTTAAGTGAAACACCGGAAACCAAGCAGACTTTCTTATTCTCGGCTACGATGAATAAAGAAGTGGAGAGAATTTCTAAAAATTATCTTACCAACCCGCACCGTATTTCAGTAGGTTCCATTAACGAAGTTAAGAAGAACATTAAGCATGAATACTATGTGGTAGGATACCGTCAGAAAAAAGAAGCTCTTAAGAGATTAATCGATGCCAACCCTAACCAGTATTCTATTCTTTTCTGCAGAACAAGAATGGAGACTCAGGAGGTGGCCGATTTCTTAATGCAGAACGGCTATGCGGCAGACGCGCTTCACGGGGATCTTTCCCAGGCGCAGAGAGATACTGTAATGAAGAAATTCAGACTGAAAAATATCGATATTCTTGTCGCGACTGATGTGGCAGCAAGAGGACTTGATGTGAACTCTTTAACGCACGTTATCCATTATTCTTTACCTGATGATCCGGAAGTATTCGTTCACCGTAGCGGAAGAACCGGGAGAGCTGGAAAAGACGGGGTTTCTATGGCGCTGATCAAGCCTGAAGAAAGCAGAAAGCTGAAACAGATCAAATCTGCAACGAAAATTGAAATTACCGAGAAAACAATACCAACAGGAGATGATATTATCAAAGCTCAGGTAGGTGGTGTTTTTGAAAAGCTGTTTACAGAGCACGAAGAAGATATCTTTGAATTTGATGACAGCCTGATTCCTGATTTAAGTGCATTCACCAAAGAAGAACTGGTTCATAAATTATTACAGTTCCAGCTGAAGGATCTTGCTCTTTATTACAAAGATAAACATGATCTTATTGAGCAGAAACTGAGCAGCAGGGATGATGATTACTCAAGAAGAGACAGAGGACGCGACAGAGACAGAGGAAGAGACCGTGACCGTGACAGAGGACGCGACAGAGATCGTGGCGGAAAACCTAGAAGAAGGGATGAAAACATGGTAAGATTCTTCTTCAACTTAGGGAAAAAAGATCATCTGAAGAAGCTTGATGTATTGGATATCATCAATAAGGCAACAGCCGGAAAAAGCAAAAAAAGAGCAGAAATCGGTGATATTGAGATCCTGGAGAAATTCTCCTTCTTTGAAGTTGAAAAGTCATTCAAAGACAATGTGATAAGCAATATTCCTTCGATGAAATTCAAAGGAAAAGAAATGAGAGCCGAAGTAGCAAACTAAACCTCTCAAAATGATACAGAACCGGCCTTGCAGCCGGTTTTTTTATTTGATAATCAGATGTTAACCGAATGTTAACAAAACTTAATGTTATATTGTTTCAGGTAAAATCCTTTTTTAAGAAATTTGCACACGAATTATAAATACTTAAAAATGGGAATTGGTAATATTTTCCACGCTTTTCAACCAAAAGATAAAATTTTCTTTGTACTTTTCGAAAAAGTAACTGAAAACTTAGTTGCAATGTCTGAAGACTTTAACAACGGTATCAAAGATTTCGATCTTAATGACGATACAATGCTGAAAAAGATGAGCGACTATGAACACAAAAATGATGAACTTACCCACGAGATCTTCGTTGAACTAGGAAAAAACTTCATTACACCGTTTGACCGTGAAGATATCCACACGCTGGCTACCGGTCTTGACGATATTGCCGATTATATCTACGCTTCTACCAAATACATTTTCTTATATAAATCACCTGAGATGAAGGCTTATTCAGACTTCTCCCTGCTGATTCACAAAGCTTGTCTTGAGATCCAGAACGCGATGAAGAACCTTAAAGGCTTCAAAAACATGGATCAGGTAAAAGAGGCCTGTATCAAAGTAAACTCTATCGAAAACATCGCAGACGACCTTCTTTCCAACTCAATGGTAGAACTGTTCGAAACCAACGATGCGATCAATATCATCAAAGTTTCATCTGTACTTAATTATCTTGAGGTAGTAACTGACAAAGCTGAGGATGTTGCCAACACGATTGAGAACATCATGATTAAATACGCCTAAAAACAATATAACTTACAGAAATGGAATTTCCTATTTTACTTATAGTTATTATTGCCCTGGCGCTGATTTTTGACTACATCAACGGTTTTCACGATGCAGCCAACTCAATTGCAACAATAGTTTCTACAAAAGTTTTAACTCCATTCCAGGCGGTACTTTGGGCGGCGCTCTGGAACTTTGCAGCCTTTTTTATCGCTGCCTATATCATTGGAGAATTTAAAATCGGTAATACAATTGCCAAAACCGTCAACGAGAATTTTATCAACCTTGAAGTGATCTTTTCAGGTCTTGTGGCAGCTATTGCCTGGAACCTGTTAACCTGGTGGTTTGGAATCCCTTCTTCATCGTCCCACACGCTGATCGGTGGATTCCTGGGAGCAGCTCTGATGCACGCTTTCATGATGGATTACCACGACGTGGCAGCAGCACAGCCCGATCTCGGACTCTGGGGAACCTTAAAAGAGGCTTTCAATCAGGTAACTCACCAGAGTGTCGTGAAATTTGATAAAGTAATTCCTATTTTCCTGTTCATTTTCATGGCACCGGTAATAGGGATGATTATCTCGATTATTATTACCTTAATTATCGTTCACCTTTATAAAAGATCAAACCCTCACAAAGCAGACCAGTCTTTCAAAAGATTACAGCTGGCTTCTTCAGCACTGTTCAGTTTAGGACACGGTCTGAATGATGCGCAGAAAGTAATGGGGATCATCGGGGCAGCCCTGATCTTCTACCACGTTGAAATGCTTCATGATCCGGTATATCTTAACATACCGTCTGCCGGACGTTTCGATTATTTTGCAGAACATTACCTTTGGGTTCCTCTGGTTTCATTCCTTGCGATTGGTTTAGGTACCATGAGCGGAGGATGGAAGATCATCAAAACGATGGGAACAAAAATTACCAAAGTAACTTCCCTGGAAGGAGTAAGTGCTGAAACAGCAGGAGCTATCACTTTATTCATTACGGATCACTTCGGTATTCCTGTATCTACAACCCACACGATTACAGGTTCTATTATCGGGGTAGGGTTAACGAAAAGGATTTCTGCCGTAAGATGGGGAATTACCGTAAGTCTTCTTTGGGCTTGGGTACTGACTATTCCAATCTCTGCCATTGTTGCAGGAGTTACTTATCTTCTGGTAACATTTTTTAGCTAAAATATTTATTTTAACATATTGAACATATACGGACGTTTTAACTGAAACGTCCGTATATGTTTTTATTACTATATGGAAATGCTTAATATTTAAGGTTACATTGAAAATAATAAATCAAAAAGTATTTTCCATTTATATTGTTAATTTGTTGTTGTCTTTTTTTTATACTATTTTCTTATTTGATTGAAGTTTATTGCTTTATGTGTTTTTTGTTTTTACATTTAGGAAAAGTTATCGCGAATACTTTTGTGTAAAAAATTATCATTAACTACAAATTCCAATTAAAATGAAAATTTCCTTAAAATTCGCGTTACCATCATTGGTAATTGTATTGACCTTTATTTTAACTTTACTACCTTCCAAAATGGAAGCAAAAGGTTTTGGCTTAGATACCAGTTACGGACCATGTTTGGAGACATCTCCAGGTAATTATGAAAGACCTGTCTATGAAGACTTGTACGTTTTTTGGATTAGAATACAGCATGAGCCAACTGGAGAATGGGTTTCTTGTTAAAAAGAATTTATAAGTTATTAAAATTAAGTGGTTGTTTTCATTTTTATGAATCAGCCACTTTATACTGTTTATATATGAAAATAATTAAATTATCTTTTCTTTTATTAATGTCTATTTCTTTTGGACAGAAGATAAAGATTATAGATAGTATTGACAATAAATCTATTCCGTATGCTAAAATTTATGTAGATGACAAACTTTTAATAGCAGACTCTTCTGGGCAATATTTTTTTGATAAACAACCCAGTAATTTTATTATCAGATCAAATAATTATCTGGATAAGAAAATATTGAACCTTGAGAGTGATATTATAAAATTATTACCCCACTATAAGAAAATTGATACCGTGAAATTATCGAAAGATCATTTCCCCACCCAGAACCACGTAGGTTTTAAAAAGAGTAAAAATGTTATAGCTATTGATAATAATAGAGAATTTGCTGTTAAGATTATAAACCCTTTTGGTTTATGTAAACTTGAAAACATTGAAATCCCATTCAAAAAATTCCTGCATAATAAAGGATATTTGATTGTTAATGTGTATGGTGATGAAAATAATATGATAGGAGATAAGCTGAACGAAAATGAGTATGTTATACCCCTTGTTGATATAAAGAGAAATAATTCTGTTGAGATTAAAGAAAGAGTCATTGTGGGACAGGCATTCTATATTTCTGTGATGTGGGTTGAAAATATTTATAGTAAAAGTGATGTATTTACTAATAAGGTATATCTTTATGTGAAAAATAATATGGATTTGGGTGAAATGCTTGTCAGAAGAACAGTATACAATTCCTGGAATATAAAGCCATTTAAAGAAAGTTCATCTTCTGAAAATAGCATAATTCCCGCTTTCTCAGCTTCCATTAAATGTAAAGAAAAGTAATTCTTTTTATTTATTATCTAATACAAAAACTTTGTTCTTCCGGGCAAAGTTTTTTGTTTTATAAAGCCTCGAAAAATCGTATTTTTGTTCAAATTATAAGATTTTATGGAATTTTTAGACAGATACCAGCAGATTGTTGCTGATGCCATCAATAAGTATACTTTCAAAGATAAGCCGGCTGAGCTGTATGACCCGATGAACTACATCATTTCACACGGTGGAAAGCGTCTTCGTCCTATTATGGTGCTGATGGCCTGCGACTTATTCGGAGGTGATCTTCAACAGGCGATCAAACCTGCACTGGCTATTGAATTTTTCCATAATTTCACCCTGATCCATGATGATATTATGGATGAAGCACCTTTAAGAAGAAATAAGCCTACCATTCATACCCTGCACGGAATTAATGTAGGAATCCTTTCCGGGGACGGGCTGATGCTTAAAGCTTACAAATTCTTTGAAGACCTTGAACCTGAAATTTTCAAAGCCTGCATCAGAATCTTTACCCATACCGGACTTCTACTGTGTGAAGGGCAGCAGTATGATATTAATTTTGAAACCCAGGAAAATGTGACGTTTGATGATTACATCAGAATGATCACCTATAAAACCGGCGTATTAAGCGCCTCTTCCTTTGAAATCGGAGCACTGATTGCAAAAGCTAATTTTAAAGACGCCAAAGCCATCTTCAATTTCGGAAAACATATCGGTATTGCTTTCCAGATCATGGATGATTACCTTGACGTATTCGGAGACCAGGCCCAGTTTGGCAAAAAGCACGCAGGAGATATTTACGAGAACAAAAAAACAGTTCTTTACCTTCTGGCGAGAGAACATGCTACGGAAGAAGAAAGAAAAGAGCTGGATTACTGGTATGGCAAAAAGACCGATAATATCGATAAAGTATATGGGGTGGAAAAGATCTTCAGAAGAACGAAAGTAGATGAAAAAGCCCTTCGTCTGATCGAAAAACATAACGAGATCGGACAGAGCTATTTAGAGAAGATCAATATTCCTGAAGATAAGAAAAAACCTTTTATAGAATTGGCAAACTACCTTTTAAGAAGAGAAAGCTAAACAGTGGTAAGAGGTTGCAGATTGTAGGCCGCAGAGGTTACCTATGACCTGCAGCCTGCGACCTGAAATCTTTACAATGAAATTCAGAACAGAAGTAAACATCCCCGCGTCGGAAAAGAAAATTGAGATTGAAGATAAAATATTTTCAATAGGTTCATGTTTTGCATCTGAAATGTCGGAACTGTTACAGCAGGGACAGCTTCAGACGCTAAATAATCCTTTTGGAACGATCTTTAATCCTTTTTCCATCTATAAGGAAGTAAGGGTGCTTCATGAGTCGGCATTTTATGAAGAGGATGATCTGATCACGTATAATGAGGAATTTATTTCGCTGGATCATCATACCGCTTTTGATACCCGGTATATTCATCAGACACTGGAAAAGATCAACGGGGCCATAGAAACCGGAAATGCATTTTTACAGGAAGCAGACTGGATCATTGTGACGTACGGAACTTCATTTATTTATGAATTTACCCCTAAAAAACAGCTGGTAGCCAACTGTCATAAGATTCCGCAGAAATACTTTGAGAAAAGACTGCTTTCCCATCAGGAGCTTACCCACGCTATTTACAATACAGTTTTAGATCTTAAAGACATCTGTAAAGAAGGCGTACAGATCCTGTTCAGTGTTTCGCCGGTAAGGCATACCAAAGACGGTATGGTTGAAAATCAGCTGAGTAAATCAAAGCTGATTACGGCAATCCATGAATCTATCTCCATGTTTGAAGACTGTCATTATCTGCCGGTGTATGAGATCTTAATGGATGACCTCCGGGATTACCGTTTTTATAAGGAGGATATGATCCATCCGAGTACCCAGGCGGTTAACTATATTTTTGAAAAATTCGGCGACTCTTATTTCTCTGATGAAACAAAGGATTTTATCAGGGAAAATTTTAAGATCATAAAGGCGCTGGAGCATAAAACCAACGATACAAAAGACCCTAAATTCATTGAATTCAGGGAAAAACTGAATCATAGAATTAATAACCAGAGAAATAAAGTTAAACATAAGATATTTTAAAAACTATGGCCGCTATTAAAAATATGGAAGGCTTAACCGATGAACAGGTCAATCATGAGCTGCAGAGGGGTGCCAGATTTGTACATTTTCAGTACACCATTTCTATTATTATCATGACCTTTAAAAGAGGGAGTGATATTTATTTTATTAAAAGTGATGAATCTTCTGCGAAATACAGCTGGAAGTACTCTTTAATGACTTTCTTTTTGGGATGGTGGGGAATTCCTTTCGGTCCTATTTACAGCGTTTCTTCATTGTATAGAAATTTTACGGGAGGAAAAGATATTACCCGGGAGGTACTGAATCATTTTAATTCAGCACAGATTGCAAAGGAGACAGCAGTTTAGCCTCTTTACTTTTACAGCTGAAAAGATAAAAACACAGAAATGATTGATTTCACTGATATTGAATATCTGAAAGACGGGAACGAAAGGCAGCAGAGAGCTTATGAGGTTCTCACAAAATATCAGGTTTTTCCTAAACTGAAACCATATGCTCCGGTTCTGGCAGGAACAGTTCCTATCGGGATTGATATTGAGGGCAGCGATCTGGATATTATCTGTGAAGTTGATTTACGGTTTGAAGAGGACTTTCTGGATGATATCATGTTCAGCAGGTTAATTCCCGCAGAGGCTGAAGTAAAAGTGGAAAATATCCTGATAAACGGAGAAAAAAGTATTACGCTGAATTTTATGCTGGAAGAGTTCCCAATAGAGATTTTCGGACAGAATAAACCGTCTCTGGCACAGAATGCTTACCGTCATATGATGGCTGAATACAGAATATTAAGAGATAGAGGAGAAGAATTTAAACAAAAAATAATAGAACTTAAAAAACAGGGAATCAAGACTGAACCGGCATTCGGACTATTGCTGGGTCTGGAGAATCCTTACAAAGATCTGTTAAAATTTTAAAATAATGATTGATACACATACCCATTTATACGCAGAAGAATTTGATGAAGACAGAAGAGAAGCTATTCAGAGGGCTTTGGATAAAGGAATTACAAAATTTTATCTTCCTGCAATAGATTCGGAATCCCACGGGAAAATGCTTCAGCTGGAAACAGAATATCCCGGGCAGATCATTTCCATGATGGGACTTCATCCATGTTATGTAAAGCCGGAATCCTGGGAAAAAGAGCTGGAAACCGTTAAGCATTATCTGGATCAGAGACCCTTTCCGGCCATAGGAGAAATAGGAATAGATCTTTACTGGGATAAAACAACTCTGGATATTCAGGTAAAGGCATTTGAGCAGCAGATCGACTGGGCGATAGAAATGGATTTGCCGATCGTAATCCATACCCGCGAAAGCTTTGATGAAACATTTGAAGTGCTGGAAAGAAAGAAACACCCTAAACTCCGCGGAATCTTTCACTGTTTTTCAGGAAACCCCGAACAGGCAAAACACGCTATTGACCTGAATTTCATCCTGGGGATCGGGGGAGTGGTGACTTTCAAAAACGGGAAAATCGATCAGTTTTTAAATGAAATTCCTCTGGAAAAAATTGTTCTTGAAACAGATTCCCCTTATCTCGCTCCCGTTCCGTACAGAGGAAAGAGAAATGAAAGTTCTTACCTGGATCTGGTGGCAGGAAAGCTGGTGGATATTTACGGCAAAGACTTTAGTGAGATAGACAGGGTGACTACTGAGAATGCCGTGAAAATTTTTGGTATCTGACAATAGATATGAAGCTACTTCCCAATATTACTTCATTAAGGTTTTTTCTGGCCTCTCTGGTGATGCTTTTTCATATTCCGCAGTTTCTTGAAAACAGGGGACTGCCCGCGTTCAGAGATTTACCGGTACTGAATAAGGGAGGTGAAGCTGTATATATGTTTTTTTCGCTGAGCGGTTTTCTTATTATAAGGCAGCTGTTTGAGGAAAAAACAGATTCCGGGAAAATTGATCTTAAAAATTTCTATACCAGAAGAATGCTCAGGATTTTCCCGTTATACTATCTTGTAGCCATTATCGGGATGGTATATTATCATATTATCCTTCCCGGAATGGGATTTGATTTTAAGAATAATTATAACCTGGCTGAAGGTATTATTCTCCTGTTCACATTCTTTCCCAATATTTTTGCCAACTTTCATCCGGGAGGAATCCTTGAAATGCTCTGGTCTATTGGTGTGGAAGAACAGTTTTATCTCCTGGTGGCTCCCCTTATCCTTTTTACTCCGAAGAAATATATTAAAGCATTTCTGCTCATTTTCAGTTTTCTATTTGCCGGATTATATTTTTCGAAGATCCTGCCGTTTTTAAGTGAGTATAAAATGATGTTTTTTTACTTTTCCTTTACCGGCTGGTGTTCCCTCATCAGGATTAAAGAAAATAAGTATAACGGTTTCATCCGTATGGGAAGCAGTATTCTGCTGCTGCTATATTTTACAACGGATATTTTTGTTCATTCCATGCCGGATCTGCTGTATCACATTTTTGGGATGCTGCTGTTCGGGGTGTTTCTGATATTCTTCACGCAGAAACCTATCCGGTTTTTCGAAAATAAGAAGCTGGTTCACCTGGGGAAAATTTCTTACGGGATCTACATGTATCATGCTATTGTAATGCAGCCTGTGGGCTTTTTTTTACTTAAGCTGGTATCCGGATACAACATAAGTGACCCCGTAATTATTATTTCCGGTTTCCTGTCGGTTATTCTGCTGACTGTATTAATTGCCCATCTCTCATACACCTACTTCGAAAAGAGATTTCTTGTTTTGAAGGGAAAATACAGAACAACATCCCGGTAAAATCTATTTTTTCCGGGTAAAGTTCTTGTTCTTAGGCTTCTTGAAACCCAGTGGAGGAGTATTTCCTGTGGCAGGTTTCTTTTTATTGGCCTGAGGTCTTCCTGATCTCTGGTTAGGAGCTTTTTCTCCCGCTGGAACAGGTTTGTTGTTGGAATCCCTTTTCTGGGCTACCAGGTCATCTGTATGGAAAGGATGATCCTTCACAATCGGGATTTTCTTACCGATCAGTTTTTCAGTATTTCTCAGGTTAAGCAGATCAAGACCGTCTACAAAAGAGATGGACGTTCCTTCGGCACCTGCTCTTCCCGTTCTTCCGATCCGGTGTACATAAGTTTCGGAAACATCGGAAAGTTCAAAATTGATCACGAACTTCAGTTCGTCAATATCAATTCCTCTGGCTGCAATATCTGTGGCTACCAGAACTCTTGTTTTTCCGGATTTAAAATTGGTTAAGGCATTTTGCCTTGCATTCTGGGATTTATTCCCGTGAATGGCTTCTGCCGAGATTTTATCTTTCTGAAGTTTTCTGGCAATCTTATCAGCTCCGTGCTTGGTTCTTGAAAAAACCAGTACAGAATCTGAAATATCATTCTTTAAAATATGGGTAAGAAGGTTCAGTTTATTTTCTTTTTCAACAAAATAAACAGACTGTTTGATGGTTTCCGCAGTAGAAGAAACGGGAGTGACTTCCACCTTCACAGGATTGCTCAGGATAGAATCTGCCAGTTTCTGGATTTCAGAAGGCATGGTTGCAGAGAAAAATAAAGTCTGTCTTTTCTGTGGCAGAAGTTTGATGATTCTTTTCACATCATGTACAAAACCCATATCCAGCATTCTGTCTGCCTCGTCCAGAACAAAGATTTCAAGATTTTTTAAGCTGATGATCCCCTGGGCGATAAAATCAAGAAGTCTTCCCGGTGTGGCTACCAGAATATCCACTCCCTTTTTCAGGGCAGCTTCCTGGTTTCCCTGTTTCACTCCGCCGAAAATAACAAGCTCTTTCAAAGGAAGA
This sequence comes from Chryseobacterium indologenes, assembly GCA_002439165.1. Taxonomy (GTDB): domain Bacteria; phylum Bacteroidota; class Bacteroidia; order Flavobacteriales; family Weeksellaceae; genus Chryseobacterium; species Chryseobacterium indologenes_E. Next base: position 74,909 of record DJTE01000035.1, on the reverse strand, counting down.
TATTTCCCGTAAGCATGGATGTTTTCTTCGATCTGTATAGCCAGTTCTCTGGTTGGGGTTAAGATCAGGGCTTTTATATGTTGTGTTGAAGTTTTGTTTCCGGATAAATTCTGCAGAATAGGAATGGCAAAAGCAGCTGTTTTTCCGGTTCCTGTCTGTGCGCACCCTAAAAAGTCCCTGCCTTTTAAAATTTCAGGAATAGATCTTTCCTGAATGGGAGTAGGATGGGTGTATCCCTGTTCCTGAATTGCTTTAGCAATAGGTTCTATTAAGTTAAGGTCTGTAAAATTCAAATGAATTATTTTAAAATTTAAATAAAAATTCCTTCAGCCTGAAAGAATTGCATTCTGCAAAGGTAGTTTAAAAAAAATTAAGAATACGATCTTGTTTTTTGAGCGTCCGGTGAATACAGAAAACAGAATGTTTTTTCAGGAATTTACACCATGTGGTGATATGTTGGAAATGTATAACGATTAATGGAAATTACGTAAAAGATAATCAGCATAGGGCACTTATATTTGATAAAATCTTTAGACAAAATAACCATGAAAAAAACAATCATTATGCTTGCAGCTCTTGCAGGTTTACAGTTCAGTGCACAATCCTGGAATCTTACCGGAAACGCAGGAACTTCTCCCACAGGCAATTTTATCGGAACAACGGATAACCAGTCATTGGTTTTTAAGACCAATAACGACGAAAAAATGAGAATCACTCCGGAAGGAAGATTCATTTTTTACAATATAGGAACTCCGGGAATGGTTTGGGATAAAAATTTATTCTTCGGAGGAGGAACAGATAATACGGCATCCACTAATAATGTAGCCTTCGGAATGGGAACTCTTACCCAGATTGCAGACGGAGGCGGAAATACTGCTTTTGGAAATAATGCCCTGTCATCATTCAGTAAAGGCTTATGTAATGTTGCCATAGGTTTCAATTCCATGCGGCATACAGGTTCCGGAAATTATAATACGGCTTTGGGGATGAATGCACTGGAATACTTTAAAGACGGTTTAGGGAATATTGGAGTAGGAAACAGTGCTATGGGATCAGGAAGTCTTACCGGAGACTTCAATGTAGCAGTGGGAACAAGTGCGTTAAGGTATCTCAACAGCGGAAATTATAATACGGTTATAGGAGGAGAATCTTTCCGGAGTATTGCCAAAGGATCCAATAATATCAATATAGGTCATGCCAATGTACCATTAATTACTTCAGGAAACAATAATATTCTTATAGGAAATTTTATTAAAACATACAATGCCACCTCTCCTGAAAACGAATTAAACATCGGGAACTGGATCGTAGGGAACAACGGGACCATAGGAATCGGCCAGTTCACAAATCAGCTTCCTGCGGATGGGATCTCAACAGACGGGGCAAAATACAAACTTTTTGTAAAAGACGGAATCAGAACAGAAAGAGTGAAAGTGGATATTTCTGCGAATAACGGCTGGGCAGATTATGTTTTCGAAAAAGATTACAAGCTGATGCCGCTGAAAGAACTGGATCAGTTTATCAGTAAAAACGGACATTTACCGGAAGTGCCAACTACCGAAGAAGCCATTAGGAATGGAGTAGAACTTAAAGAAATGAATATTCTTTTACTTAAAAAGGTAGAAGAGCTTACTTTACACCTGATTGATCAGAATAAGCAGTTAACCGATCAGAACAGCCAGTTGAAAAAACAGAATGAAGAAATTGAAGCGCTGAAAAATAAAATCAATGCATTAAAATAATTTTAAAATCTGAAAACTATGAAGATTAAAAATTCTTTCCTGCTTTTTCTCATTCTGGGAACCAGTTCTTTATGGGGCCAGCATGAGAATGACAACTGGAGGTTCGGTAACAGCAAATGGCGTTTCGATAACACGGCTCCTCCCAACGGATTTGTTCATACCACGAATTTAACACCTTCCATAAGGTATGGCAGCTCCACGATCAGCGATAAAAATACAGGCGATCTGCTTTTTTATTCAAACGGATATAATATTTATAATAAGAACAATGCGGTAATGGACAACGGAAATGATCTGTTTGGCGTATCGCAGCCTGAATATAATTATATAGGAAATCCGTCCGACCAGTCTTCCATCATAGTACCGATGCCCAACTCGGCGTCACTGTATTATGTATTCACGATTAACGGAAACAGGACATTAAAAGATCAGGACTTTATTCCGAGCCCCAATCCCGTTACCAATTACGGTTTAAGGTATGCCATCGTCGATATGTCCCTGAACGGAGGAATGGGTAAGGTAATTTCAAAAAACAATGTATTGTTTACCAATTCACCTACCAATGCTCTTACCTCTACATTTGCGAGTGACGGAAGTTCTTACTGGATTGTAACAGCCAATAACGGAAATTTTCTTTCCTATAAGCTTGATGCCGGCGGTTTGAATACGAATCCCGTGGTAAGTCCCGGTACCGGTTATGGCTCTTTTATTAAAATATCACCCAACTCAAAGAAGCTCTTAACAAGAGGATACCAGAGTGTATGGCTGCATAACTTTGATAACGCCACGGGAAGCATTACAAGCCCTGTCAATATTATAGCCAATAACAGTTTTACCGCATCTTACGATGACGATAGTGATTCGCCCAACAGTGCGGAATTTTCTCCGGACAGTAATATTGTATATTTTATCAGTGCTTCGGCATGTCTGTGTTTATATCCTGCCGGGCTCATCGGCTGGTCCGGTCTGTCTATGTATAACATCAGTACAGGAAGTCTTGTAGGCGCAGTAAATACATCTGCTCAGTATGAATTCTCACTGAACGGCAGAACAGCCAGTATGCAGCTTGCCAAAAACGGGAAAATATACCTGATCTATAATTCAAAACAGCAGAATGACGGATATGGATATTACAATGTTTATTTTGGATCTACCATTCCCAGTACATCTGTCTTTACTTCTTTCAACTGGGGGGTGATCAATACTCCGAATGTGTGGAGCCCTACGGTAAATCCTCTGAGCTCAATTACCCCTCAGTCAGGAACGGTGAACGGATTTTCATTCCCTCAGCTGATTCCGTCTTTTGATAATGCCGCGAATTCCTGCCCTGATGTACTGACGATAACAACACCTGTTACTTCTTCACATATTTATCAGGCCGGAAAATCTATTTATGCATCATCCGCTATCAATACCAATATTGCTGTGGATTATAAAGCAGGAATCAATGTAGATCTGCTTCCCGGATTTTATATGGAAGCTGCCGGAACAAACGGTGTTTTCAACGCCTATATCAGCCCATGCAGTATAAACAGCTTTAACAGTAACAGTGCTGCAATGGGCAGAATCATGCCGGCGGCTGACAAAACGCTTACTGTTCATGCTTCTTCCGAAGTGAAAATTTATCCTAACCCAGCTTCTACAATAGTTAATATTGATGCAGGAAACAGTAAAATATCCGGCTGGATACTTTACGATCTTTCAGGAAAAAGCGTGCTGAGCGGAAATAGTACAACGATTTCTGTTGTCAATCTGCCTAAATCATCTTACCTGCTCAACATTAAACTGGATAACGGGAAAAGTATATCCAAAAAAATTATTGTGCAGTAGTAGAGTAAAAAATACTCAGCATTCAGGTTGATACCTGATTATAACAGAAAAGTCCGGTGTAATGCCGGACTCTTTTTATTAAAATGAAAATATTTTAAACGAAACTATTTTATCTTCGTCCACTGCTGGTTCTTTCTCAGGTCTTCAAAAAAGCGGTAAACTTCTGACAGTTTTTCACTGCCCCGTTTTCCGTAATCTTCCACATTTTTTGACGTTCCGTCTGTAAATTGAACTCTCAGGTAAGAGGTAGGGAGATCGGTAATATTTCTTTCCCCATAACGGTCATTTAAATTTTTTACATTCAGTCCATTCAGTAAACTTATCAATTTATTGTAATCTTCCTGTTTAATGGTTCCTTTAAACGTTCCTTCGCGGGGTTTTGAGAAGTTATCCTTAGACGGCTTGTCGCTGAAATTGAAATGTTCGGCTTCAAAAATTGCCGTTCTGTCCGGACTGACCGTTATTTTGAAAACAGGACAGAACCCGAAACACGCAGTTGCTTCGTATTCAATGGTAGAGTACTGAGTACTGTCTTTTTGAGGGGTGCATGAAAACAGAAACACAAATGCACATAGTCCCAGAATATATCTCATAGCTTTATTTTAGGAAATGTTCTCAATAAGTGTTCCAAAATCAAATAGGATTTCTATCTGAAAAACAAAAAGAACCCCGGAACAGCTCCCGGGGTTATTATCTTTTGCAGCTTCAGCCGAAACCAAAGCCCATGAATTTTTAATATCAATGTTATCCGTGAAGTTTTTTCCAGATCGCATCTTTCAGTTCCACAAGGCCTTCACCTGTAACGCCGGAGAAGAACAGCGGCTGTCTGTTTTCAGGGAACTCTGCAGAGATTTCTTTTTTCAGCTCGTCATCCAGAAGATCGGATTTTGAAACCGAAACAATAAAATCTTTATCCAGAAGTTCAGGATTATATTCCTTTAATTCATTCTCCAGAATTTTAAATTCCTGGAAATGATCTTCAGAATCAGCCGGAATTAAGAATAACAGGATAGAGTTTCTTTCAATATGTCTTAAGAAGCGGTGTCCTAATCCTTTTCCTTCAGCAGCTCCTTCAATAATCCCCGGAATATCAGCCATTACAAATGACTTGTAATTTCTGTAGTCTACGATTCCCAGGTTAGGTGTCAGCGTGGTAAACGCATAATTGGCGATTTTAGGTTTTGCTGCAGAAACTGAAGCTAATAGAGTAGATTTTCCGGCATTTGGAAATCCTACAAGACCTACATCCGCAAGAATCTTAAGTTCGAAGACGATATAGCCTTCTTCTCCCGGAAGCCCGGGCTGTGCGTATCTTGGTGTCTGGTTGGTAGAAGATTTGAAATGTTCATTTCCCAAACCTCCTTTTCCACCACGCATCAGGATAATTTCCTGCTTGTCTTCAAGGATTTCGCCGATGATTTCGCCCTCTTCATTTTTGGCAATCGTACCAATGGGTACATCAATATAAATATCATCTCCATCTGCCCCTGTAAGCTGGCTTTTGCCTCCGTTTTCACCACGTTCCGCCTTTACATGACGGGTATAGCGTAAGGGAAGAAGCGTCCATTCATTGGCATTTCCTCTCATGATGATGTGCCCGCCGCGGCCTCCGTCACCACCGTCAGGACCTCCTTTAGGAATATATTTTTCACGGCGGAGATGGGCAGAACCCGCGCCTCCGTGTCCACTTTTACAATGGATCTTTACGTAATCTACAAAATTTGACATTTCTTATAATTAGGAGTTATGAGTTATGAATTATGAGCTATGAATTGTAAAAACTTATAACTCATCACTCACAACTTTTAACTATTTTATTTTCTCTACTTCAGCAAAAAGCTTCTGGGAAATCTCATCGATTTCGCCTACACCGTTTACCTCAACATATTTGCCCTGCTGTTTGTAAAGTTCGGCTACTTCTGCTGTTTTAGCATAATATTCTTTGATTCTGTTTTCAATGATCTCCATGTTGCTGTCATCAGATCTTTTACTGGTTTCTCCTCTTTTCAGGATTCTTTCCACCAGAATTTTATCTTCTACCACCAAAGAAAGACAGATATCGATCTTGTCGTTCAGCTCTTCTTTCACGATTCTTTCCAGAGCTTCTGTCTGTGCAGCTGTTCTCGGGTAACCGTCAAAAATAAATCCGTTGGTGTCAGTCGGCTTTCTGATTTCATCTACCAGCATATCTGTTGTCACCTGATCCGGAACCAATTCGCCCTTATCAATGTAAGACTTTGCCAGTTTCCCAAGTTCAGTATCATTTTTCATGTTATACCTGAAAAGGTCACCTGTTGAAATCTGTTTTAAATTGAATTTTTCGATCAGATTTTGGGCCTGTGTTCCTTTTCCACTTCCTGGAGGGCCAAACAGAACTATGTTTATCATAATTGTGATGCGCTTCCGGCCTGGGCAGTACAGCTTCCGGCCTTTAGCTTTTTTAGTTAATATTTTACTTTTATTTCGATTAAATTTTAAAGCTAAAGGCTAATAGCCGATAGCTAATAGCAGTGATTAATGGTTGATCTGTCCTTCTTCCAGCTGATAAAGGTTAGAAAGGTTTCTTCCCAGTTCATCATAATCAAGTCCGTATCCCAGAACAAATTTATTAGGAATCTCTTTTCCGATATAATCCAGTTTGAAATCTTTCTTGTACACTTCAGGCTTTAATAGGAAAGAAGCCAGTTTTACTGATTTCGGACGTTGGGTTTCCTTGAAATATTTGAAAAGACTTTCCACAGTGTTTCCGGTATCAACGATATCTTCCACAAGAATGATGTGACGGTCTTTTACGTCTTTGGTAAGTTCCATTTTCTGGTAAACGATTCCCGTAGATTCTGTTCCCACATAAGAACTCATTTGGATGAAAGCAATTTCGCATTCGCCCGGATAGTATTTTAAAAGATCTGAGAAGAACATGATCACCCCGTTCAAAACACCGATGAAAACAGGAACCTCATCCTTGTAGTCTTCATAAATCTTTAAAGCTGTTTCTTTTACAATTTCCTGAATTTCGGCGTCCTTCAGATAAGGAACGAAAGTTTTGTCGTGAACTTTAATGCTTTCCATAAAAAATTTTAGTAGGTGGCAAAGTTACGGATTTTTGGCAGAATGCAGAAATCTATACCGCTTCCATTTTCATAAAGCTGTTTCTGAATAGGTTTGATTCTCCGAAATTGCAGTATCGGGATGAAAAAGAACTGAAATTAAATGATTTGTAGTATATTTGTACTTTCAAAACCCAAAATACGGATATGTAGGATTCAGTTTCTTTCAGACTTTTATCATAGGTAGCAGGATTGTTACCATCGTTTAACATTATATCAGAAAGAAATTATGATTTTACTTCATTCTATATCCTACGGGTTCCCGGGAGGGAATCTCCTTTTCAATCATATTCATTTAAGTATACAGCCTCATACCAGATCGGCTTTCACCGGAAGTAACGGGATGGGAAAATCGACCCTGCTGAAAATCATAGCAGGAGAAATTCAGCCGTTGGAAGGTAGTGTTACCGTCAAAGGTGAGCTGTATTATGTCCCGCAGATGTTCGGAAATCTGAATAACCGGACCGTGGCAGAATGCCTGAAAATTGACAAAAAACTGGAAGCCCTTCAAAAAATTACGGAAGGTGAGGTGGATGAAGAATATTTTGAAACCTTAAATGATGACTGGGACATTGAGGAGCGCAGCCGGAATGCTTTACGCCACTGGAATATTGAACATCTTGAACTGAGTCAGAAACTGGAAAACCTGAGCGGAGGGGAAAAAACAAAAGTCTTTCTGGCAGGAATTCAGATCAGTCAGCCGGAAATTATCCTGATGGACGAACCTACCAACCACCTGGATCTGGAAGGCAGAAAGCTCCTGTATGACCTTATTGAAAAAACAGATGCAGCCGTGGTAATGGTAAGCCATGACCGTGCTTTACTTAATCTTGCCGATACTATATTTGAACTCAGCAGCCAGGGAATTCATGCTTACGGAGGGAACTATGATTTTTATACAGAACAGAAACTTATTGAGCAGGAAGCTCTTCAGAATGATATTCATGCAAAAGAACGCGCTCTGAAAAAAGCAAAGGAAAAAGAACGCGAAACCCTGGAACGTAAGCAGAAGCTGGATGCAAGAGGAAAACAGAAACAGGAAAAATCGGGAGTGGCCAGGATCATGATGAATACCCTCCGGAACAATGCCGAAAAAAATACTTCTAAGCTGAAAAATATTCATGCCGAAAAGATCAGCGGTATTTCCGGAGATCTCAGAAGTCTTCGTTCTTCTGTAAAGAATGCGGACCAGATGAAAGTTATTTTCAACGATTCCAATCTGCATTCCGGAAAAATTCTGATTACAGCGGAAGAGATGAACTATCAGTATACATCTGAAAATCTGTGGAAAGAAAATCTGAATTTTAAGATTTTCAGCGGAGACAGGATTTCAGTGAAAGGTTCAAACGGATCGGGAAAAACGACCTTAATAAAGCTTCTGATGGGAAGTCTTCAGCCTGAATCGGGAAAAATAATCAGATCAGATTTCAGCATTCTCTATATCGATCAGGAATATTCAGTGATTTGTGAGGATATTGCTGTGGAGGAGTTTGTGCAGCAGTTTAATGATGGTGCTTTAGAAGAATCTGAGGTGAAAACTCTGTTGACCAGATTTTTATTCAGAAAGGAAACCTGGGATAAGAAATGCGGGGCATTAAGTGGCGGAGAACGCCTGAGACTTCTCCTTTGCGGACTTTCAGTAAGCAATACAGCTCCCGATATGATTATTCTGGATGAACCCACGAATAACCTGGATTTACAGAACGTTGAAATTTTAACAGAATCTGTGAAAGACTATCACGGAACCCTGATCGTGATTTCCCATGATGAAATCTTCCTGGAGGAAATAGGAATAGAGAAGGAGATCATTTTATAAGTATAAATTGGTACTTTATAGTTGGAAAACGCAACGGGCACAAGTTTTTTTTGATTATTCTGCACTATAAAAATCTGCTCAATCTGCTTTATCTGCGAGCGTAAAAAAAATATCTCGCGGATTTGCAGATGTTTGCGTGATAAATTAAAACGTTATAGGTTTCCAAAACGTTTATAGTTACATCTTTTCAACAGAAATTATAAAAAAAGATCTGCGTCATCTGTGGGAACTATATCGATGTAGGTTTTGAACATCAATACTATAAAAATCTGCTCAATCTGCTTTATCTGCGAGTGTAAAAAAATATCTCGCGGATTTGCAGATGTTTGCGTAATAAATTAAAACGTTATAGGTTTCCAAAACGTTTATAGTTACATCTTTTCAACAGAAATTATAAAAAAGATCTGCGTCATCTGTGGGAACTATATCGATGTAGGTTTTGAACATCAATACTATAAAAATCTGCTCAATCTGCTTTATCTGCGAGCGTAAAAAAATATCTCGCGGATTTGCAGATGTTTGCGTGATAAATTAAAACGTTATAGGTTTCCAAAACCTATAACGTTTGTAGTTATATTCTCACAAAGGTATTTATTTTGTTGTTTTTTTGATAGCATCCAGATAAATCTTTTTGATGCTGCTCTTTTCCTCCTTCCCAGAGATGCTTTCAAGGGTAGGAAGAAGATCTGTATTATATTTTGTTTTCAGCTTAAGGATTTCTCCTAAAGCAAAGGCAGCACTCCATCGTACCACAGTTCCTTCGTGACCCGTATTGGCAAGCAGTCCGCTGATTGGTTTCTCCAGCTGATCGGGAAATAGATGAGCGATATTTCCGATTACTTTGGCGCTTTCCCATTTTATCCGGGGTGCTTTTTCAGGAAGGGTAGAGGTTACAAAAGTCAGGATGGTTTCATCGGCAATATCGGGCTTTTGTTTGGTAGCATATTCCAGGGCTTCAACGCAGGTAGCTTTTACCGGATCTTTAGCTTTTTCAGCAAAGGCAATGAGTTCATCGGCGGGCAGTGACCTGTCCAGTATCCATTTACTGATGATATCTGTTTTTTCTTTGGCTTTTACAGACTTGTCTTTAAAAAGTTCTTCAATGGTCATTGTATTTTTCAGTTTTTGTTTTTCCAACGTTCTAATTTAGGAATTCCTTTTGAAAATAAACCGGCCAGAAATCCTGGAAATCCCATTTCTTTCATTTTAAGCTTTACAAAATGCTGCATTTCCTGAGCGTTGATATCAGGCTGTTTAAATTTTCCGTTTTCATAACAGAAGCCGCAGTACATTTTGCTGATGCTTCCATCCCGATTCGTTCCTCCTCCGTTGGGTGATTTTTTCAGAGGCATTCCACAGCTCTGACAGTTTTTGCAGGTTTGATCCATGTTTTCTCGTATTTTCCTGCAAAGGTAAAAGGGGAGAATGACAACCCTATGTCAGTCTGTTTTAAAAATTATGTCAAAGAATTAATATACTCCTGAAGGGTAAAATGATCTTCTTTCCTGAAGGGCTGTCCGGTATTTTTCAGATCCCTGATCTGAAGCACTTTAAAATCCCGGTATGCCTTACGGATCCGGCACCAGCCGATAAGATGCCACTGATTGGTGTAAAAGCTCATGCCAATCGGTTCTATTTCTCTTTCACTGGCTTCATTTTGATTGTTGACGTAGCTTATTTTCAGGATCTGCTTATCGACAATTGCATTTTGAATGATGGTAAGATGATCCCGGTTGCGGCCTGTTTCCGGAGAAACATAAATACCGATCTTTTCCTGGAGAAGATCCGCCTTTTCTTTTTCCCTGTGCTGCAGTACCGATTTTATCTTATCAATGGCATTGGAAACATTTTTATGAATGGTCTTGTCTGTGTAGCGTTCCGAAAGCTTTGCGATCATGATCAGGGAATTCGCTTCATCACTGGTTAACAGTACAGGAGGGAGAAAGAATCCCTGCAGGACAGTATAGCCTTTCTGTGGTTCATAATCAATGGGAACGCCAATTTCTCCCAGGGCTTTTATATCCCTGTATACTGTTCTCACACTGATCTCATATTTATCGGCAATATAATCTGCAGTCACGAACTTTTTAGACTGAAGGGTCGTCAGTACAGAGATAAGCCTGTCAATTCTGTTCATGGTTTTCTCATATTCCGTAAGGTACACAAATGTATATAAAAATGTTCAGGAAGATTTTACAGACTTATTTCTTTTGATAATGCACCTGAAATCTTTCCCTGATACTCAGCATAGAAAGATGCAGCAGTAAAAGAAATCCAAAAACAAACAGAAGGCCTTTCTGTGGAAGCTTTACCAGATGTTGGGTAAACAGAGTATAGTGTTGGGACGAACTGAAATCTTCGATATAGTTCCAGATGTTTTTTTGAGAAGTATCTCCGTATGAGGAAATGGTGCCACAAAGAACAAAATCTTCTTTTTCCCCGCTTTTTACAGGAGAAATGTACTCATGCAGAGCAAAGATATGCCCTGTTTTTCCGGCATCTACTGCAAACATATCCATTCTGGCTTTATGCAGGTCATTAAGAACAGAAACAAAATCTCCATAAGTATTCCGGTCTGAAAGAACAAACTCAATCCCGGAGTTCTTTTTATTATCTGCTCTGAGCTTTTTAAGCTGTGAAACATGGAGTTCTGAGTTTTTTCCGGCTTCATTTGGACCGACGGCAATCTGTTGATAATCCCGGTTTCTTAAAGGTTCAAAAGAGGCCTGGTCATAAGGATCATTAGGAGCACTCTTTGAAGGCAGCCCAATATCAATCAGACTGTAAACGGTTCTGTCAATATGCGGAGAAATATAATACCAGAACAGAACAGGCATTAATAAGGCACTGATCAGTCCTGGGAAATAATATATTTTTTTCATTCCTGTCATGTTGATAAAAGTAATAAAAAAAGTATATAGTTGCATACATTGAGAATATTTTTAACATTTTCAGGTCAATCCTGCAGCCATAAAAAAAGTGATCCCCGGGACCACTTTGATTTTTAATATTCGAATACGGAAGGCTTACCAATCCCTTTTTCTCAGGATCCAGTAAGAACCGAAAATAAAGATACCGGACCATACGATGCAGGCGATAAGACTTTCAACAGGATAGGTGAATTCATACTGAAGTCCCATCATTTTGGCTGTTTTCAGACGCATCATAGGGTTAGGAATAAGGCTGGACATACTTTCCAATGGCAGAAGATGGGTAATGAAAAAGTCGTCTTTCATCACTTTCAGTCTTTCAGGCTCCTGAAGCCCTTTTACTTTCCGGAAGGTTTCAATGACCGTCAGAATTCCTTCAGCGATCCAGTAGACAAAGAATCCCAGGAAGACAAACATTGATTTTCTGAGCAATACGGAAAGAAACATCAGGAAACAGAAGAAAGTAAAGAGCTTTACAAAATAATTTCCGATAAAGAATATCTCTTCAAAAACTTTAGCCGAATCTGTCGTATTGGAGTACTGATAACCCAAAAACAGAGTAATAATGAATACCAGCAAGGTAGATATAGCCGTAAAAATAGTAATGGTCAGCAGCTTGGATCCGATAAACTCCTTTCTGCTCAACCCGTCGATGGTATTCTGTTTAAACATCCGGTTGGTAAACTCCTGGGAAATTGAAAATACAATGATGAGCCCAAGAAAGATCTTCAGCAGAGCTACGATCCAGGTGGTAAAGTTCCATATTTCGGGAAAGTTGTAAATGCCCTGCTCTTTCAGATTGATGGTAGCACCGAAAACATCCAGATCCACAAGTCCGATGAAAAGAAGGACCGTGAGAATAGCAAAATATAACACTGTGAAAATCTTGAACGGTCGGTAGTTCAGGTTTTTATAATATTCGAGTTTTAATAATCTAAGCATGGCTGTTGGTGTTTTTTACAAGTTCAAGGAATTGGGATTCAAGAGACAGTTTTTTTCTGGTCAGATGAGAAAGGAAAATCCCTTTTTCCACCAGTTTTTGGTTCAGGGTGGAAGCAGAAACAGAAGCGTCTTCACGAATCTGGGCTTTGATGATTTCACCTTCTGCTTTTACCGAGGTAAACCATTGCAGTTCTTCCAGAGCACTTAAAAGCTGAGTATTGTTATCTGCTTTTAATTCAAAATAGCCGTTGTTGGCCGTCATTTCATCTACTCTTCCACAGTAGATTGAATTTCCTTCTTTCAGTACAATCACGTGGCTGCATATCTTTTCAATTTCATCAAGAAGATGGCTGGCAATGATGATGGTGATGCCCTGTTTGGCAATAGCACTGATGATTTCCCGTATCTGTATAATTCCTTCCGGATCAAGACCATTGGTAGGCTCATCCAGAATCAGAACTTCCGGATTGTTCAGCATGGCAGAAGCAATAGAGAGACGCTGTTTCATACCCAGGGAGTACGTTCTGAAAGGATCCTTTTTCCTTTCCAGAAGACCTACGGTTTTCAGGACCTCATCAATTCTGGTATGAGGAGTTCCTTTGATTTCCGCAACGATCTTGAGATTGGTTTCCGCATTCAGGTAAGGATAAAAATTGGGCTGCTCAATAATGGCCCCGATCTTTTTCAGGGTATCAGGCTGCGTTCCCTTCTTTCCGAACCAGTACCAGTCACCACTGGTTGGATTGATGGTAGATAACAGCATCCCGAATGTTGTAGATTTACCGCTTCCGTTAGGACCCAGTAATCCGTAAACATTTCCCCTTTCCACATCGAAAGAGATATTGTTTACGACAGTTCGCTTGAATTTTTTAGTTAAATTCTTTACTGACAAAATTTTTTCCATGATAATTGTTTTACATGGTAGTAGGTCTCATAAAATTTCAGATTGTTACAGAATGCGGGCTGTTTTTCTGATGCACGATATTGCTGATTTTTTTATAAAGATTTAATAAACAGTAGATTATCATTGTTTTATAGGTGTAGCTTTTTTTGTGAAAAAGAATACCTGTTCAGAAAATAATAATCACAGGATATTAAAAATATAACGTATGAAAATTCTCAAATGGCTGAAAATATTCGGAATGGGACTGCTTGTTCTCATTATTCTTTGGTTTCCGGATCTGTTCCCCTGTATATAATTACAGCGGCAGATAAAACGAGGTATAACAGTTTTGTTAAAGATGAAAAACTGAAGAATGAAATGCTGACCGCCTGGGATAAAATGCAGAAAGATCTCCTGAAACTATCATCAGACAGCAGGCAGATTATTGCTCCCGGAAGCGGACATTACATCAATCAGGATGAGCCGGAAATGATTGAGAATGCCATTAATGCTATGCAGCATAAGCTTTCGGAAAAATAAGAAAATGAAGAATCACGTGAGGGTATCCCTGTTTTCAGGATTGAATATTTAGCAAATTTTAGCAAATTTTTCAATAGATTTTCGAGATTAAAATGCTAAATTTGATAGAATTAATAGGGAATTATGAAGTTAATTGAACTTGCCAGAGAACTGAATGTTTCGGCAGAAGCCATCAAACAGTTTATCCAGGATTTCGACCTTGAATTGGGAATCTGCATCAGCACCAGCTTTGAAGTAAAAGAAGATTTTGAAAAATTTGCACGTGAAAATGCAGATTTTTTAAGGCTTTACGAAAAAGACCTGGATAAAAATAAAACTGTGGAACAGATCGCTGAGGTTATCAATCAGCCCAAAGAAGATATAGAAAAAGCCATTAAAGAGACCAATCCCAATATCTTTGACAACGGTTTCTTCCGTTCATCAATCTCCAGTTACGGTATCGATAATAAATTGGGAGGCAATTACCAGTTCGTCTATGATTATTTCGGACATAAAACCAGCCTGAAGCACAGAGATTTTATAGGTTACAGAGACCTTTTCTTTTACATTTCAGGGGTTTTGGAGCCATTCCTCAATCCGCAGCAGATCAAAGACTGGGGAATCAATAAACCGGCCGGAATTGTTCTCTACGGACCTCCCGGAAGCGGAAAGATATTCTGGGCCAACAAGATAGCCGAAATTATAGGGTATCATTTCAAAGAAGTCAAAAAACATTATCTGGGAACTTCATTTATTAACGGTAATAAAACCAATTTCAACGATTTCCTGCTGACGATGATGAAAGAAGATAAAGTACTGCTTTTCCTTGATGATTTTGATGAGATCATGATGCAGCGAAAAGCAGAAACAGATATTGCTTCCTGCAACCTGGAAACCCAGGAACTCATCCTTCATTACATCGGGAAATTTGAAAAAGAAGAACTGCTGATGGTAGGCTCAGCCAATTCAATTGCAGAAATTGATGAAGAAATCCTGGCTCCCGGAAGATTTGATGTGATGATCCCCGTTTTTCCGCCCAACGCTGCCGAACGCTCAGAAATCATCCTGTATGCGATGACGAAAGATCTGGAAGCAGATTCTCTTCTGTTCAAGATCCTCAAAAAGAATAAAGCCGATAAAGTTCCGTTCTGGCACGACATTTCTTCAAAAATGAAAGTATTCAGCAATACCATGCTGATCGACTTTACCCAAAGCCTGAAAAAACGGATCAAGAATCTTTATCAGAGAACGCGGAATGAAAATCTGAAGATCGATCAGAACCTGCTGAATGCTGCTTTGAGAGATGCCGCCGGAAAACTGACTGAAGAATATCTGGACCAGATCGCAAGATTCCTGGCAGATGTGATCATCAATAATTTCGACGAATTCCGTTACAGGATACATGCTTTGAAAAAAGAACTTGAGACCTACCAGGTCGTGGAAGAACCTAGAAGAGCGATCGGGTTTCACCATAACGGAGATGAAGATGATGCGCAGGGATAATAAACATACAAAAAATATCATTTTAAAGCAGATCAATCTTTCTTACTCATTATCCATTACTCATGAACAGCATCTGGGAGCTTGAAACCTTTTACAGAAAAAGAAATATCATCATTATCGGATCAGGTTTTTCAGGATTATGGACAGCTCTGGCCGTTAAAGAAAAATATCCTGAAAAATCAGTTCTGATCATTGAACGGAATACGGTTCCGCTGGGGGCTTCAACAAGAAACGCCGGTTTTGCCTGTTTTGGCAGCTTAACGGAAGTGATTGCCGATTCAGAGAAAATGGGATGGGATAAAACGCTGGAGCTGGTCACGATGAGGTTTGAAGGGCTTCAGAAAATTCAGAAGTATTTTAAAAATGATGAAATAGATTTTGAGCTGGATGGAGGGTATGAGATTTTAAAAGATGATCAGCCTCTGCAGAAGCTGGATCTGGTGAATGAAAAACTGAAACCGATAACCGGGCTTGAAAAAACATACCGTCTGGAACAGGAAAAGATACTGCAGTTCGGTCTGGGAAAATCTGCATTTTTGATTGAAAATCCCTGTGAAGGAAGCCTGCATTCAGGAAAGCTGCTACATAAACTTCAGGAAAAATGCCATGAACTGAAAATTGAATTTCTGTTCGGAACAGAAGTCAAAAGCGTGAATGAAAAAACGGATGCTGTGGAGATCAGGCTTTCGGAAAGTCTTTCTGTGGAAGCTGAACAGCTGATCTACTGTACCAATGCTTTCAGTTCAGAATTTCTGGCTAATGAAGACATCATTCCTGCCCGCGGACAGATCATCCTGACAGAACCCATCGGGAATCTGAAATTAAAGGGAACATTCCATTATGATGAAGGCTTTTACTATTTCAGAAATCTGGGAAACTGTGTATTATTGGGAGGAGGCAGAAATCAGGATTTCAAAACAGAAGAGACAACTGCTTTTGAAACCACGGAATTTTTACAGAATCATCTGGAAAGATTCCTGAAAGAAGTCATCTTACCGGAACAGGACTTTAAAATTGCACTCCGCTGGTCAGGAATTATGGCGATGGGAGCTGAGAAAAGTCCGGTGGTAAAACAACTTTCGCAAAGACAGTTCTGCGGAGTAAGACTTTCAGGAATGGGAGTAGCACTGGCTCCGAAAATCGGAGAGTTGCTGGCAGAAATGATTTAATACTTGTTTATCAAAATCGAAATTATTTTGCATAAAACTTTGCGTTTAATTTTTTTTGTTTTTTGAAAACACAAAGTTTACATCTTTTTGCTTCACATTTTAAGGGAGTAAAGATTAGAATCAACAAAGTTGATTCGATGAAGCAAGCATTTTAACAGCTAGCTTTATCAGCGACGAAATCGCATCACTTTGCCTCATTCAAGATAAATCGAAATTATTCATCAACTTTACGTTTAATCTTTTTTACTAAATCTAATATAATTTATTGAGTATCTGGTGATCAGTTTGTAATGATTTAAAGGGACTTGATGAAGTCATAGGTTTTCCCACCAATCCATAATATCACAGGTGATTTTTTCAGAATTGAATTCAGATCTGTAAAGACCATATCCCACACAAAGTTCGGTTTCTATTATACCCTGTATTTTCTGTGAATCTGCTCCTTTTTCCAATTGTTGAAGAGTTTTTTCCGCGAGATAAGCACAGAAGTCTTTACCCATTCCCGGGCTTATATTCATTGATATGATCAGCTTTTTCAGTTGCCCGGAATTGACCCGGTGCTCATTAATTAAAATATTGATGTAGTTTTTATCCATTCAGATGATATTGGGATCAGACGAAAATCTTGAGAAACAGCAAAAAAAATACAAAACTCAAGCCCGCAAATATCTTCTCAAACCTTGTATTTAAAATATTTCTCTCCAACTTTTGAAACCGATCTGTATTTTGTCAGGATAAATATACATTTTTGAAAAAAGAAAAGGTAAATTTTAAGAAATCTTCTGTTCAGCCGCCTCTGTGAAACATGAAACATTAAACCCTGAACTTTAAAGAGGAAACCTTGAATTCTGAATCCTCAACTGACAAAAGAATTCGTATTTTTGTATAAAATTAAAAATTCGTGATCAACAACGACCAGATAAAAGAAGTTCAGTCCAGAATAGAAGACTTACATAAATATCTTCAGATTGAAAAAAAGAAGATAGAAATTGCCAATGATGATGAGAAAACAGCCGCTCCGGAATTTTGGGACAGCCCGAAAGAAGCCGAGGCTTTTCTGAAGCAGCTCCGTTCCAAAAAAAGATGGGTAGAAGATTATGAAGAGATCAGAACCCAGTTCGAAGACATGCAGGTGCTTGTAGAATTTGCAAAAGAGGATCCGGATTCCGAAAAAGAGCTGGACGATACTTTCCCTCAGCTGGTAGAAAAGATAGAGGACCTGGAATTCAAAAATATGCTTTCCAATGAAGGGGATGAACTTTCGGCAGTACTTCAGATCACGGCAGGAGCCGGAGGTACGGAAAGCTGTGACTGGGCTTCCATGCTGATGAGAATGTACACAATGTGGGCAGAAAAACAGGGGTACAAGATCCGTGAACTCAACTTCCAGGAAGGTGATGTAGCCGGAGTGAAGACCGTTACCCTGGAAATTGACGGAGAATATGCTTTCGGATACCTGAAAGGAGAAAACGGTGTACACAGGCTGGTAAGAATTTCACCTTTTGACAGCAATGCAAAACGTCATACGAGTTTCGTTTCGGTATATGTTTATCCGTTGGTAGACGATACCATCGAGATCAATATCAATCCTGCCGATATTTCATTTGAAACGATGAGATCATCCGGAGCAGGAGGGCAGAACGTAAACAAGGTAGAAACTGCCGTACGTCTACGCCACGCACCAACAGGAATCATTATCGAAAACTCCGAATCCCGTTCACAGCTTCAGAACAAAGAAAAAGCCATGCAGCTCCTCCGTTCAAGACTCTATGAAATGGAATTGGAAGAGCGTATGAAAGCAAGAAACGAGATCGAAGCTAATAAAATGAAGATCGAGTGGGGAAGCCAGATCAGAAACTATGTAATGCATCCGTATAAACTGGTAAAAGACGTACGTTCAGGCCATGAAACCTCAGATGTGGATTCTGTAATGAACGGAAATCTTACGCCATTTCTAAAAGCCTTCCTTATGGCCGACGGTACCGCAGTTTCCGATGATGATCTTGACTTGTAAAATATCATGTTTTTATTTTAGTTAAAATCTTATAATTAATTTTTGTTTCAGACTTTTTACGCTTATTTTTGTTGCTAATCGTTATTTATGGAAGATTTCAATAGCTGGAAAGACTTACTGAACCCTGAATTTTATATCAAAATGGGTGGGTTCTGGCTTATTTTATTCATTGTTTTTGCCGAGACCGGACTTTTTGTAGGATTTTTCCTTCCGGGTGATTCTCTGCTTTTTGTTTCAGGGATTTATGCCGTTGAAATCATCAAAGAGACTTTTGGCTCTACCGGGAGCGATTTTTTAGATACCACACTGCTGGCTACCGGGGTGGCTCTGGCTGCCGTGATAGGAAATGAAGTGGGATATTATTTCGGAAGAAAAACAGGTCCTGCCTTATACAAGAGACCGGATTCAATGCTGTTTAAGAAAAAATACCTTTACCAGGCTCATGATTTCTTCGAAAAACACGGAGCGCTCGCAATTATTATGGCCAGGTTTTTACCGGTGGTAAGAACATTTACTCCAATTGTAGCCGGAATTGTAAAGATGGATAAAAAGGAATTCCTCAGAGATAATATTATCGGTGGGGTTCTATGGTCGTTCATTCTGATCTTTGCCGGACATTACCTTGACAAGCTGTTCATGGATCAGTTTGGAATCAATTTGAAAGAAAAACTGGAATACATCATCATTGTTATTGTACTTGTTACAACCCTTCCGGTGATCATTAAATTTGCTTTCGGGAAAAAAGAGGACTTCTCTAAATACGAAAACAAAGACTTTGAATAGACATTCAACAATACAGTATAACCGATAACCTGCTTTTGAGCGGGTTATTTTTTTATCCATTCCAGGATATTCGGATAGATGATGCTGTCTCTTTTTCTTTTGCTGAAAAGCCTCGGAACATGGCCTGTTCTTTCCATAAAGATAAGTTTATGCGGAATATGCTCCCGGCTAAGTGCTGAATCCATCGCAATCCCCTGATGCCGGTTAACCAGAAAATCATTATTTCCCTGAAAAAGAAGGGTAGGTACGTTCGTAATATTGGCGATAGGGCTGGCTTCTTTAAAGTCTTCGGATATGTTTTTGCGGTCAAATTTCGTACCCACTACTTTCTGAAAAGTAGGAGAGGTGTATTTGGAGTAAAATGAATTCAGATATTCCGGGCTGTAAAAATCGGTCGGTCCGCTCAGGGAAATGATCTTTCGGATCTGGTCTGGATGTTTGTATCCGTAAAGGAGAGCGAGATGCCCTCCGGCACTTTCCCCCAGCAGGATGTAATTGTCAGGCTTCAGTTCTGCTTTTTCCGAAAGAGAGTTGAACTTTTTTATAGCCAGACCTATATCTTCCAGCTGTTGTTTATAGGTGATTTTTTTCCGTCCGGAAACCAGCCTGTAATTCATGCTGATGCTTGGAATCTGGTTTTTGAAAAGCATTTTCTGGATCTGGATCATATGTTCTTTTTTCCCCAGCGTCCATGCCCCGCCGTGTACAATAAGCACTACCGGGCTGTCTTCAGGATAATCCAGAGGAAGAAAAACATCCATCTTTTGTCTTTTATGCTCCCCGTATTTTAAATTATAGATCTTCTGCTGGCCGTCGGGACCTACCCAGACCCTGAATTTGGTATTACATGACTGAAGCAGGAAACTGATGGATCCGACCACAAAAAAATGGTATCTCAGAATGAGCTTTTTCATAGATTAAAAATACAAAATAAACACGGAGAAATATTGAAGAAAACAGAATTACTCAAGGATCGTTTTATCTCTGCATTTATCCTCATCCCAGTAAATAATTCTGGTTACATACCCTTCACGGCAGTTGCATGGGGTGGAAACCGGAACATAGGCCGATTTCGTTAAAAAGGGTCTGTTCTTTTTATCCAGCCGGTAAGACTCATCTACCGGATATTCCGTAATGGTTTTTTCATAGGTATCTTCATTTTTATAATAGGAATATTCTTCGGAAAGGATATTATTTTTATATACTTCAGCGAGTTCCGGTCCGTACAGCGAATTCTGGTAGACGAATGTATATTCACTGAACTCATTGCCATGCTGATGAAAACCATATTCTAACCGTTCCTGCTGATTGTAGAAGTAATAAAAGACTTCATAATCCCGGTTGTTCTCATTTTCTTTGCTGTAAAGCTGAAGGTATTTCTGAGGGGAATTGATATTAATATCTTTGATTTTTTTCAGATCTTCAGTTCCTTTATATCGGATTACAGGATTATATTGCCCGGAATAAATAAAATGAAATTTTCTGTCATCTCCGGAATTTTGGGCGTAGTGAATCCTATTGATGCTGTCATACCGTATATTTTCGTTACAGATTAAGCGGATCCTGTCCTGATACTTTTCAAAAGCTCTTTCAGGTAATTCCCTTTTCAGATCTTTCAGCCGTCCGTATATTCTGATACCTCCTTCGCTGCTGATCTCAGAAATAATCTTTCTGCTGTTTCCTTTGCAGACTGTTTTCAGAGATTTTAAATCACATTGAAGATAGTCATGTGCTTTCTGGGCAGAAAACAGCAGGGGAATAGTACCCAACAGCAGAAACCTGATTTTTATATGGAGACTTTTTAATAACATTTTTATTTTTTAAGAAGATCAATTTCAATGATATTATTATCTTTTTTGATTTGATCAAGTCTGATTTTTTCGATTTCTCTTACCTTTTGCTGTCCGCTCACCGTATTGCCGTTTTCATCAAGATAATCAGGGATCTTACCAATCAGATTGGCAACGGGATTGAGACGGTAATTTTTATACAGTTTAATAAACTGAAGATACGATATTTTTGATGTTTTATAGTTGTTTAAAGCCGGATAAATCAGTTCTTCCTGACTCTCTTTGATTCCCTTAATGAGATAATGATGACTTTTGGTACTGTCTTCCAGCTCAAGGATCAGCCCTGGAAGCCCATAGAATTTATAAGGTCCGTCCTGAAACGGAATATCTTTGGCAAACCATGCTGTCCATTGCCTTCCGCCAAATGAAACCGTTGCTTTCTGTACTTTATGATCCAGGATTGTTCTGAATTCGGATACCAGTTTCCAGGGAAGTTTTACATCCTGACTAACAATATATTTCTCGTGAGAAACTATTTTTACATATTCAATTTCAGAGGAATTGGGATATTTAATGATCTGTTCACTGATCATCGGTTTATCAGGAGGCATGGAGAGTATTCCTTTTTTTGAATCACTGAGCAGGGTAGAATCAGACCTGTACATCTCCTGTCCGAAAAACATAGATCTTTTTTTATTGATATCCAGTACCATTATTTCTGTCATGCTCTGGTTCTTTTGAGCTGAATCAGGAACAAAACGGTATTCATAGAAAAACTGTCTGTTTTGGCTGGAGCATAAATTACATAAGAAAAGAGAGAAAAGCAGAATCAAAGATTTCATATTTATATTTTTCAGTGCATTACGAATATACAAAAATAATACAGCAGACTATTCTTCAGTTTAATCAGGATGAATTTACCATAATTTCCACCACGGCCTGGGCCTGGGTACTGTCTGATTCTCTCTGGATGGCTTTTCTGTTTCATCATAAAACAGTTTTCCACACTCATTCATTCCGATAGGATAGGATGTCCTTTCCAGCCAGTCTTTATCTGAAAGCTCAGGAAGGGGTTCAAGCTGTATTTTGGATAAAAAGTTCTGTTTTGCTTTTTCAGTAATTTCGTTTTCAATACCGGAGGTATTCCGGGTAAAGAAATCAATAGTATCAGAAGGAATTTCCAGCAGAAAAATCTGTGTTTTGTTTTCCGCTTCCGAGATATCCAGTACTTTGAAATAAGATCCGGCAGTAAGCAGGATGTGCCCGTAATCTTTCATATCAGGAGAAAGTGCGGAAATATCTTTTCCGTTGGCTGAGGCAATCAGGTAGCGGGTGTTTCCGGACAGGCCGCCACCTTTGTATGTCATGTCTGTAAAACCCCGTTCGTGAAGGATCTGCCCGGGATAATACTTTGAAATTAGCTTTTCGGTAAGATCGGTATCACGGTAATACAGGGTAAGCCCGGCAAAAGTGCGGTTATAGATTTCTTCGATGTCTGAATGAGTCATGATTATTACGATAAATGCCTAAGATACAAATATTAAAAGAATAAGAATATTGTGAATGAAAAATGTCTGAAATTAATGTTTTACAAACCGTTTGTAAATAGAATTAAATAATTATTTTTGCTCAGCTTAACAAATATTAAAAAAAAATTAAAATATGGCATCAGGCTTTTTTGCAATTTTAGATGATATTGCAGCATTGATGGATGATGTGGCAGTTACCAGTAAACTGGCGACACAGAAAACAGCAGGAATTTTAGGAGACGATCTTGCGGTAAATGCCGAAAAGGCAACCGGTTTTCTATCCTCCCGCGAACTTCCGGTTTTATGGGCCATCACGAAAGGATCATTCATTAATAAACTGATTATTCTTCCCATTGCTTTCCTGCTCAACTGGCTCTATAAACCGGCCATTGAGATTATTCTTATCCTGGGAGGGTTATATCTGGCCTTTGAAGGAGTGGAGAAGATCATCGAATTTTTATTTCACCGTTCCAAAAAAGGGCATGAAGTAGTACAGGAAAGTGAAGAAACTGAAAATTCTGAAGTGACAGAAAAAGCTAAAATAAAATCGGCCATCACCACAGACTTTATCCTTTCCATTGAGATTGTTATCATCGCTTTGGGAACGGTAATTCAGGAAGAACATCCGTTGCTTACACAGATTATTACAGTAACATTCGTATCGTTTATTGCTACGGTAGGAGTATATGGGATTGTTGCGCTTATCGTAAGAATGGATGATGCAGGATTCAAGCTGATTAAAAAGAGCCACGATAAAGGAGTTGTTTCCAAACTGGGGCATTTACTGGTAAAAGCACTTCCCGTAATCATCAAAATATTGGGAGTAGTGGGAACTATCGCTCTTATTCTGGTATCAGGAGGGATTTTCTCCCATAATATCCACTATCTTCACGAGCTGCTTCCTACCTGGCCTTCCATACTGAAAGAATTTACTTTCGGAATTGCAGGCGGACTGGCTGCCGTAGCTGTTTTCACCGTAGGAAAAATGATTTATTCCCTTGCCGTAAAGAAATAATTAATTGACGACTGTAATTGAAATAAAAACTCAGCGGTGGATTGACTGCTGAGTTTTTTATTGTATGCTTTTTGATGAATAGAAGCAATTATTAATTTGATATAATATTTTAATTAATATGCTCCACAAAAACTTTTCACATCCTTATTGAAAAAATAAAAGATGGTAATAAAATCAGTTTGTTTTTTTGTAAGATTGATCTGTTTTAAAAATCTTCCATGTGCAGTATCAAAAGTTTTGTCATGTAATTCTGAAAATTGTAACTGCATACTCGGTTCGGGATATTTTTTTCTTGCAACAGCATAACAAGAGTCATCAATTTCAAATTCTCTTTTCATAAAATCACAATAACTTAAATTTTTTTTATCAAGAGAATCTAAAAGAATTGCAAGTTGGATCTGATCGTTTTTATTTTCTACTTTTGGAAGTATTTTTTCACGAAA
Organism: Chryseobacterium indologenes; assembly: GCA_002439165.1. GTDB lineage: Bacteria > Bacteroidota > Bacteroidia > Flavobacteriales > Weeksellaceae > Chryseobacterium > Chryseobacterium indologenes_E. The sequence continues at coordinate 50,894 of DJTE01000035.1, read as the reverse complement.
CTCTTCATTAGGCAGGCTATATATTTTTTGTTTTACTTTATTTTGGCTCTCTAGATTTTGTTTCTCTCTTTTACAAGAAATAATTAGAATTATTAGACTGAAGAAATAAATTAGGCTTTTTTTCATTGATTTTAATTTTTAATCAGATACTAAATTAAAAACTAATTATTGCAAACAAAAAAGGATTTCCGTAAAAATCCTGTTCTCAGAGACCTGTTAGGTTTTTAATAATGCGCCTGAAAAACAATCAAAGCACAAAAAAAAGAGACCCTAAGGCCTCTTTGTATTAATTGAATAAATCTTTTACTTTGTCAAAGAAAGTTTTTTCCTTTCCGGATGGTTCTGCAACCATATCTCCGCTGTTCATCTGCTTTTCAAAGAATTCTTTCTGTTCCTTATTAAGCTTCTGCGGGGTCCACACATTGATATGGATGAACATATCACCTTTACCATAGCTGTCTATGCTTGGAAGACCTTTTCCTGCCAGTCTCAGAATTTTTCCGGACTGGGTTCCCGGATCAACGGTGATCTTCACTTTTCCGCCAACAGTTGGAACTTCTTTTTTCGTTCCTAAAGCTGCTTCTGCAAATGAAATATATAATTCCTGATGAAGGTTGTCCCCTTCTCTCTTGATGGTTTTATCAACTTCCTCTTCTATGATTACCAAAAGGTCTCCCGGAACTCCGCCGAAAGGAGCATCATTTCCTTTTCCTCTTACATTAAGCTGGATACCGTCTCTTGCTCCGGCAGGAATATTGATGGTTACCTCTTCCTCATCTTTGATCAGTCCCTGAGCGTTGGCTCCGGCCGGAATTTTATCGGCTACTTTCCCGATTCCCTGACAGGTTCCGCAGGTCGTCTGGGTCTGCATCTGCCCGAACATGGTATTCATTACTTTAAGCTGAACACCGGACCCGTTACAGGTAGGACATGTTTTGGAAGTAGCACCTTCTGCCACCTTCATTTTTTTAACTTTGATGGTTTTCTGGGTTCCGTTTACCATCTCTTCAAGGTTCAGCTTGATTCTGATTCTTAAATTGGAACCTCTTGCCTGCTGGCGGCCACCGCCACCACCGCCGAAACCTCCAAAGCCACCGCCGAAAATATCTCCGAACTGGCTGAAAATATCTTCCATATTCATGCCGCCTCCGAAGCCTCCGCCTCCGAAACCTCCGTTGCCGCCTACTCCGGCATGGCCGAACTGGTCATAGCGGGCACGCTTCTGCTCATCGCTCAGTACTTCGTAAGCTTCAGCAGCTTCTTTGAATTTTTCTTCCGCCACCTTATCTCCCGGATTTTTATCAGGGTGATATTTGATGGCCATTTTACGGTATGCTTTTTTTATTTCGTCGCCTGAAGCAGATTTGCTGATCTCCAGAACCTCGTAATAATCTCTCTTTGACATAATGCTTATAACTGATTACTGATAAAATGATAATTGATGTTTACTGCATACAGATTAAGCCGTTGCCAATCAATTATTTTTCATCATTTGATATTAGTTTCCTGTTACTACTTTAGCGAAACGGATCACTTTATCATTCAGAGTATATCCGGTTTCAATAACATCTACGATTTTTCCTTTCAGATCTTCCGATGGAGCAGGAATCTGAGTGATGGCTTCATGGAAATCCACATTAAAGCTGTCTCCAGCCTTTACTTCCATCGTTTTTAAGCCTTTTTCGCTCAGTTTATTTTTAAATTTCTGATAAATAAGTTCTACTCCCTGAAGGTCGGCAGGGTTTCCGTTTTTAGCGATTTCTTTCAATGCTCTTTCAAAGTCATCTAAAACCCCTAACATAGAAACCATCATGTCCTGGTTGGCGTACTGGAAGAATTCCATCTTCTCTTTAGCCGTTCTTTTTTTATAGTTTTCGAACTCTGCATACAATCTGATGTAACGGTCTTTTTCTTCTGCCAAAAGTTCCTCTGCAGAAGGTGAAGATGTCACATTGTCTCCGGATGTTGCTTCGTTCTGGATGTTGTTCTCTTCCTGATTATTGATGCTTTCTTCGTTAATATCCTGGTTTTCCATAATTCAATATTTATTTACACATTGATTTGACAAAGATTCTGCCAAATGGAAAAATCAGGACATTAAGGCAGAAAAAGTGAAAAGGAAATGTCAATAATGAATGGTGAAAAATTAATTTCTCAACCCTTCAAACAATCATCAATTATTACCCATTACCCATTACCTATTACCCATTGCCCATTGCTCATTATTTCCCCATAAACGTCTGATACAGCAGATAAAGGTTTAAAACAATAATGATCACGGAAATCACCCATACACAGATCTTAAGGAAGGGTTTATTGGCAAATTCTCCCATTTTGGCCTTGTCGTTGGTAAACATCACCAGAGGAACGACCGCAAAACTCAGCTGCATCGACAGGATTACCTGGCTTAATACCAGCAGGTCTGTGGTTCCCTGTTCACCATAAATAATAGCAACAATCAGGGCCGGAATAACAGCGATAAGTCTTGTAATCAGTCTTCTCAGCCAGGGTTTCAGTCTGATATTCAGGAAACCCTCCATGACGATCTGCCCGGCAAGGGTTCCGGTAAGGGTAGAGTTCTGTCCAGAGGCCAGAAGGGCAATGGCAAAAGCAATACTTGCCATAGAAGCTCCCAGAATAGGAGTAAGCATTTTATAAGCGTCATGGATGTCTGCTACATGCTCATTTCCCGTAGTGTGAAATGTTGCCGCAGCCAGAATAAGGATGGCTGCATTGATGAAGAAGGCAAGCATCAGAGAGACGGTGCTGTCCAGAGTCGCAAATTTGATGGCTTCTTTTTTTCCCTCCCTGTCACGTGTATAATCTCTGGTCTGTACAATACTGCTGTGCAGATACAGATTGTGGGGCATTACAGTCGCTCCCAGAATCCCGATAGCAATGTACAGCATGGCCGGATTCTGAATAATTTCTTTCTGAGGAACCAGGCCGCCGAGAATTTCGTTGAAAGCAGGTTTGGAAATAACGATTTCGTAAACAAAACAGGAGAGGATGATGAAAATAAGCCCGCCCACAATACTTTCTATCCATCGGAAGCCTTTGGCCTGAAGAAGAAGGATAAACAGTACATCAATCGTGGTGATCACAATTCCCCAGGTGAGAGGAATATGGAACAGGAGATTTAATGCAATGGCAGAACCGATTACCTCGGCAAGGTCACAGGCAGCAATGGCAATCTCACAGAATACCCACAAAATGAAGTTGGTGGTAGGGCTGAAGTGATCCCGGCACGCCTGTGCAAGATCTCTTTCTGCCACCACTCCCAGTTTTACGGAAAGATGCTGAAGGACCATGGCAAAAATATTGGAGATAAGAATAACTGAAAGCAGGGTATAGCCAAACTGTGCCCCTCCGGCAATATCGGTAGCCCAGTTTCCGGGGTCCATATATCCTACGGCAACCATAAGTCCCGGACCTGCAAAAGCAAGATATTTTCTCCAGAAAGTTGCTTTTTTAGGAACTTTGATGGAAGAATAAACCTCGGGAAGTGAATGAGCCGTTTTATCTTTACGCCATGCGTTTTTTATATTGAAATTCATAAATGTTAGAAATGACTAACAAATTTAATTAAATAAATATAAATATGAAAATAAGAAAAAGAAAAATCCCGGAAAATTAAATTCCGGGATTAAATTTTTATTGATTCTAAAAAGGATTATTTAGCAAATCTTACTGCCATCTTTCTGTCGGCAGCTCTTTCTGCATCAGAAGCTTTGGCATCTACCGTAGCAAATTTACTTCCGTATCCGTCAGCTTCCAGAACCTGAGCTCCTACACCTGCTTTGGTTAAAGCAGCTTTAATGAACTCAGCTCTCTCTTTGGATAATTTGATGTTGGCAGCTTCGTTTCCTGTTTTATCAGTATAGCCTCCAATCTTGATTTTAGCTTCCGGGAATGCTTTTAAAATAGCTACCAAATTATCCATCTGGCCCTGAGAACCTGCTTCCAGTTCAGTAGAGCTTCCCATTTTGAAATTTACATGGTCAAAATTATACCACTTATCTTTTAAAGCAGCATCGTCTGCGGCATTTTTATATCCTCCTGACTTAAGGAAAGCGATCATCTGATCTTCCATACCTCCTTTATAACCTTTCAGCATTACCCCGTTAAGGTCGATGTTTTCATCTGTTTTGGCTGCCGGAGTTGTAGTGGCTGATGAAGTATCTGCCGGGGTAACAGCAGCAGATGAATCTCTGGATGAACCTGTGGAGTCTGTGGTGGCAGTAGTAGTGGTGGTGGTTTGCTTTTTCTCACACTGTTTCCATAAGAAATAGCCGGCAGCAATTAACAGCAAAAGCGGAAGCAGCCATTTCCAGATGGAGCCTCCGCCTTCGTTATTGTTATTTCTGTCAGGATTTGTTCCTGTAGGGGTAGTACTTCTCGTTACTTCTACTTTAGGCTCTTCACTGGCCGCCGCCGCAGCAGCAGCAGAGGAAGTGTTACTGTCATTATCAAACTTATATCCTTTAGCCCAGTCACCGATATTCAGTGATGCCAGAGAAAGTCCTGCCGGCAGTAATGAAGAGATAATTCCTTTCTGGTCATTCAGTAATCCTGAAATCCCGGATTTATCCAGATTGTTATCCACGGCGTATTTTCCGATGGATCCCACCGTGGCTCCTGTTACCAGATTCAGCAATGAACTGGATGAGTTATTGCTGATGCCTGCAAAAGTCGCAATAGAATTGATGATTCCGCTTACCTTGTCTCCGAAAATCGAAGTGAGAAGATTAGCGATCATGGGATTATTAGAAGCGCCTCCTAATAAATTTCCCAAAATTCCGCTTGACGAAGCTCCGCTTATGGCATCCAAAACACCGGGGTTGTCCGAATTATTGGCTAATCCTCCTACCACAGCAGGGAGTAAACCTCCAATTGCTTTTGATATACCGGATTCACTTTCTCCGAACTGGGATGCTGCCTGTGAAACCAATGCAGGACCCAGCTGCCCTTTAATTAAATCAATGACATTTAAAGACATAATAAATTTATTTTGAGATTAATGTTCTATAAAATTAAACAAAAATCTGTCCAAATGTCACTTTTTTTAAATATTTATTTAAATTCTGTCGGAATTTTTGGAAATTGACAAAATTATTAGTAGGCTTTTGCGAATAACACACGTCTTTTTGAAGGCTTTCCTGAAATCATGGAAACTCCCTCTTCAATGTCGTCATCTAAAGGAATACATCTGATGGTAGCTTTCGTTTCGTCTTTGATCTGCTCTTCTTCTTCAGCCGTTCCGTCCCAGTGTGCATAAATGAAACCTCCTTTTTCTTCAAGAACCGTTTTGAACTCTTCATAAGAATTCACTTTGGTGATATTATCTTTTCTGAAGTTGAAGGCTTTTTCAAAAATATCTTTCTGAATGGTCTTCAATAGTTCTTCGATGTAGCTATCCAGTCCTTCAATAGAACGGACTTCTTTGGTAAGGTTATCTCTTCTTGCAATTTCAACAGACCTGTTTTCCAGATCTCTTGGTCCCATTGCAATTCTTACCGGAACCCCTTTCAGTTCATATTCTGCAAATTTCCAGCCCGGTTTGTTCTGGGTATCGTTGTCAAATTTCACAGAGATTCCCTTTGCTCTCAGTTTAGCCTGGATATCCAGAGCCACTTCACTGATCTGGGCAAGCTGTTCATCTCCTTTAAAGATCGGAACAATCACTACCTGGATCGGAGCCAGGGTAGGAGGAAGTACCAATCCGAAATCATCGGAGTGGGTCATGATGAGTGCTCCCATCAGACGGGTAGAGGTTCCCCATGAGGTAGCCCATGCGTGTTCAATTTTTCCTTCTTTATTGGTGAACTTTACATCGAAAGCTTTTGCGAAATTCTGACCCAGGAAGTGAGACGTTCCTGCCTGAAGGGCTTTTCCGTCCTGCATTAAAGCTTCAATACAGTAGGTCTCGTCAGCACCTGCAAATCTTTCAGAAGGTGTTTTTAACCCCTGAATTACCGGAATGGCCATAAAGTTTTCTGCAAAATCGGCATATACCTTGTTCATTTTTTCGGCTTCTTCCACGGCTTCTTCTTTGGTGGCGTGCGCTGTATGGCCTTCCTGCCATAAAAATTCAGCGGTTCTCAGGAATAAACGCGTTCTCATTTCCCAGCGTACCACATTGGCCCATTGGTTGATCAGGATCGGAAGGTCTCTGTAAGACTGGATCCAGTTTTTATAGGTATTCCAGATGATGGCTTCAGAAGTTGGACGTACGATAAGTTCTTCTTCCAGTTTGGCATCCGGATCTACAATCAGTTTGGAAGGGTTGTCCGGATCTGTTTTTAATCTGTAATGGGTAACCACTGCACATTCTTTAGCAAAACCTTCTGCATTTTTCTCCTCAGCCTCAAACAAGCTCTTGGGCACAAAAAGCGGGAAATAAGCATTAACGTGACCGGTTTCTTTGAATTTTTTATCCATTTCATCACGCATTTTTTCCCAGATTGCATAGCCGTATGGTTTGATCACCATACATCCTCTTACTCCGGAGTTTTCTGCTAAGTCAGCTTTTACAACCAGCTCATTATACCATTTGCTGTAATCTTCGCTTCTTGAGGTTAATTTTGCCATTATTTTTTAAAATTTTTTTAACTTTTGTACATTATTGTAATCTAAAAATAAAAATCTATTTTTGATAGATTTTTTTACCAGTGTTTGGTACATTTTTGGTACAGATTGCAAATATAATTTAAATTAAAAATTTATACGTTATCATGAAAAAAAATATACATAAAAATTTGCTTGGTTTGTTAAAATCCAAAGGGATTTTAGCCATATCGGGCGGATTGCTGCTTGTGTCTTGTGGTGCTCAGATTGGCGGATACACAGAGACAGACGGGGTGTACTATGACCCGAATAAAGATACGCTGCCGGAAGGAGTAATTATCAATGATGGCGGAAACCGTGTAGGTGAATATTACGATTATTATCAGGACTCTAATGTGATTCAGAATGCAGAAGCTAATGCAAGAGAGCGTGATAACAGATATAATTCATGGAGTGATGTCAATCTGAATGTCAATGCTACGGAGTCAGACTGGGGTAATTTTGCAGGCTCACAGACCAACTATTATGACAATTCCTGGGGGTGGGGATACCCGTGGGGATGGTATGGCGGTTATAACCCATATTGGGGCTGGAACCGCGGCTGGGGCTGGGGTATGGGATTATCCTGGGGCTGGGGCGGATCGATCGGCTGGGGCTGGGGAGGCTCTATGGGCTGGGGAAGTCCGTACTGGGGCTATGGATATTCTCCTTATTGGGGAGGCTATTATGATCCATTCTGGGGAGGAGGCTACGGTTATCCTTACTGGGGCTGGGGCGGTGGCTATTGGGGCCACGGACATTACAACAGACCGATTTACAGAAGAAGCAGCGGTGGTGGTTTCAGTAATCCCGGCCTAACCAATGCTGTTTACAATACCAATACTTACAGAGGTGGTTTCAGAAACAGCGGTGATGCTGTGAGAAGTTCCAATAGTGGTTTCAGAAGCGGGAACAGTTCAAACGGCGGTTTCCGTAATTCAAATACAAATGGCGGCTTCAGACAGGGGAACACCAATGGAGGTTTCAGAAACCAGTCTCAGGGTGGTTTCCGCAATTCGAACTCTCAGCCAAGACCTAATTATAACTACACTCCACAAAGAGATAATAGCGGTTTCAGATCGAATGGCGGTTTCAACAACAGCAATTCAGGCGGCTTCAGAGGAGGAGGTTCTTCAGGTGGTGGCGGAGGCTTCAGAAGCGGCGGCGGAGGCGGCGGCTTCAGAAGTGGCGGCAGATAATTGTAAACTAAATAACTATTAAAAAAATAATGTTAAAAAAATCTTTAGTATTAACGGGCATAGCTGCGGCATTTTTTGCACAGGCTCAGGATGTTTCTGTATTGAGGAATACTGTAGATGTATATTCCGGTTCTCCTATGGTGGGATCAGCAAAATTCAATGCAATGGCAGGAGCTAACGGAGCCCTGGGAGGTGATGCCAATTCACTGCTTACAAACCCTGCCGGTTTAGGAGTAGCTATTTCAGGTGAGGTTTCAGGAACTTTATCCATTGCAGGAAACAGAAACAAGAGTACCTGGAACAGCTCCACGGTCAATTACAGTAAAACAACAACTGATCTTGGAAATGTTGGTGGAGTGATTACTTTTCCGCTAATGACTGAGACGGCCTGGAAGTTTATCAATATCGGTATCAATTATTCCAACCAGTCACTAGATAACTATATAGAATCTCCAGGGAGCAATAATCTGATCACGGATTTCAATGACGGTAAAAGTGCATCACTGGCCGGACATGCCTACAACAGATATGGAAATCTTTCCAAAACAAGCTTCGGGGTAGGTGCCAATTATAATCACAGTGTGTATATAGGTGCCGGTTTAAACTTCTTTGGAGCTTCTCTTGATCAGTACGATACGGCAGTTTTTCAAATGACGGATAACGGATCTTTAGAGTTTTTTGACAGACAGAATACCCCTTTTTCTGAAAGGTCAACCGGTTTTTCCGCTTCCTTAGGGGTTATCGGTAAGTTGAATCCTAATTTCAGAGTAGGTGCATCCATTGAAACACCTACATTCTGGTCAATAGACAGGGAATACAATTTCTATAACGATCCTCAGAGAGGAGATGGTGTTGGCGGAGAAAATAACAAGCTCACCACACCACTTAAAGCAACCGTGAGTGCAGCGTTTGTAGCAAGCAAAAACTTCTCGTTGAATGTAGATTATACGCTGGGAGTTACCAGACCTAAATATAAAGTATACTCAGGAACAGAAAGTGAACTGAACAGTTTCTTTAAAGATAATTATAAGAATGTTTCAGAAGTGAGAATCGGTGCAGAATACAGAATAAAGCAGTTGAGACTGAGAGGAGGATATTCTTATTCTTCCAATCCTTTTGATGCTTTAACGGTAAGCCAGCTGAATCCTGATGCTTCCACTTCGGACCGCTCAAACAGTGACATGATACTGAATGACCGGAATCTGGCTTCTTTCGGTATAGGGTATGACTTTAAGTCATTCTATGTAGATGCATCCTATCAGTACATTACCTCTTCATACAGTAATCCTTATTTAAGAGGTATTGAGACAGGAAATCCTTCTACGGATACGGCTTATTATTCCGGCAGCAGAATTCTGGGATCAGATTATTTTGTGGTAAGCGATGTGAAAAACAACAGAAATAACTTCTTTATTACATTCGGCTGGAAGTTCTAATTCCAGATTGTGTAATGAGTGATTAAATTGAGGCTCCGGACCAATGGTCCGGAGCTTTTTTTATTGGCCGTATTTTTAAGGCTGTGAAAATTAAGTTTACAGGTACTGAAAACTGCTGTAAGATCAGATTATTTTGGGAAAGATAAAAACAGATCAGTATTTATGATTGATGTATTGAGAATTTCCCTCTTTCATCACCGTTTTCAAACCTTTATCCAAACTGAAATGAAATTAATGATGATGTCCCACATGAGAGTGGTTGTGGAAAAGATGCATAACCAGCGCTAAAGAAACGCCTACGATGACCAGACCGATCTTGACCCAGTCGATATTATGATTCTTGTTGCTTTCAAAAATAATGACGGATGAAATATGAAGAAAAATCCCGCCTACGATAGCCAGAAAATAAGGCTGCAAATCCGGATTGAAATAATTACCCAAAAGCATTCCCATTGGAGAAGCAAGAGCAAAGAGGGCAACGATCAGGAGGGAGGGGTATGATGATCCCTGGCTATCATTTTTCCTGTTGAATAAGAAGGCACCGAGAATGAACGAAATAGGAAGGTTGTGAAATACAATTCCCAGCAGGTAAGGGGAAAGCTCATGCTCTTCATTGGCCAGAGGAATTCCCTCGATAAAGGCATGGACAAATAATCCTACCATTAAAGCAACGGGAAGGATGTTATGCTCATTATGATGATGAAAATGTCCGTGCTCGAAACCTTTCGTCAGTGCTTCAAGGATCATCTGCAGAAGAACTCCTGCAATAACGAATATTCCCAGGCTGCTTCCTGCTTCGGAGGTGTATACCTGAGGAAAAACTTCATTCAGGCAGATCGTAATCAGGAATCCTGCACTCAGGATCAGCAGATTTTTGGCCAGTTTTTCTTTTTTTCCGAAGTGCTTCCCAAGGAATACTCCTGCTATTACACTCAGAATCAGTAAAAGTACCGTAATCATTATTTTTTCTTAAATAGATTAATGCATCTTGGAGAGATGTCTTTAGAGAATTCATTTAACTGATAATCTCCCCAGACTTTTATTCTTTCAAAACCACAGTTTGCCGCATAAGAATGAATCTCTTCCAGTGAATGGAGTTTTACTTTTTCAAAAAAATGAAAAGGTTTCCCATCTGCTTCAAAACGAATGTCTTTGATCACGTGCCGGCCTTCAATCTTTTTAAGGATCTTAAATTCAATATCTCCGCGTGTTACAGAGGCTTCAGGTACTAATGTCCTTCTCACATATTCCTGGTTCAGATAGTCCAGAACGAAATAACCTCCGGGCTTCAGGACATTGTATACGGACCGGAATACTTTTTTATCGTCATTTTCATTGTCGAAATAGCCGAAACTGGTAAACAGATTGAATACTGCATCCATAGGATCGGCATCAATCGGATTTCTCATATCGTGTACATCGAAAATAAGGGTCTGGTTTTCAAACTGTCTGTCGAATTCTATACTCTGTCTGGAAAGGTCAAGCCCCAGTACATCATACCCCAGTTTATTCAGGAATACGGAATGTCTTCCTTTTCCGCAGGCAAGATCAATAATTCTGGATGCTGGCGGCAGCTGAAGGTCTTTCGTCAGTGCTGTAATAAAGTTTTCTGCTTCCGTATAGTCTCTGTTGTTGTAGAGAAGATGATAATAAGGGGTATCAAACCAAGATTCAAACCATTCCATAATACAAAAATAACTAAATTTGCGCTGTTAAAAGCAAAGTATTTTTATTTTGAAGGATAGACAGGCTCAATCGGATTTTGAATAATGATCGTTAATCTTTTAATTTTTAAATCATTAAATCTTTTAACACCTTAAATTATGGATATAGAAAATCTAAAGATTCAGATAAAAACATTCTTCGGACTGGAACAGGTTTTGGCAGAAGAGATCAAAAAATTGGGAGGAAGAAAGGTGGAAGTGAAAAACAGAGCTGTAAATTGCGAAGGTGATCTCGGCTTTCTTTATAAAGTAAATTATTCGGCAAGGACTGCTTTGAAGATCCTGATTCCTATTCATGAGTTCAAAGCATTCAATCAGCATCAGTTTTATGACAGGCTTTTTAAAGTATCCTGGGAAGAGTTTATGGATGTAGACCAGTCTTTTGCGATTGATGCTACGGTGAATTCCGAAACCTTTAAGCATTCGCAGTTTATGACCCTTAAAATGAAGGATGCAATCGTAGATTATTTTCAGGATAAGTTCAAGAGACGTCCTAATGTAGAAACAAGATCGCCGGACATTAAATTTCACCTGCATATTGACCGTGAGCTGATTACCATTTCTCTAGATTCTTCAGGAGATGCCCTGTTTAAGAGAGGATACAGGAGAGAGCAGGGGGAAGCACCAATCAATGAGGTTCTTGCCAGCGGAATGCTTCAACTGGCAGGCTGGGATGGGAAAGGAAATTTCCTGGATCCTATGTGCGGTTCGGGAACTCTTCTGATTGAAGCGGCCATGATTGCCATGGATCTTCCGGCACAGATTTTCAGAAAGAGATTTGCATTCCAGAACTGGAAAAACTATGATGCGGATCTGTTTGCCAAGATCAAAGAATTCAGGATCAACAGGGTAAAAGAATTTACGGGAAAAATTGTAGGGTATGATATTGATGCCCGCATGCTGAATGCAGCAAGAATGAATATTGAAGCGGCCGAAATGGAAGATGTGATTGAAGTGAAAAAACAGAATTTCTTCGATTCCAAAAAAGATCTTTTCCCGTTACTGATGGTATTCAACCCTCCTTATGATGAAAGAATTTCCATTAATGATGATGATTTCTATAAAAAGATAGGAGATACGTTTAAAACCCATTACCCGAATACACTGGCCTGGCTGATTTCTTCCGATCTTGAAGCTGTAAAAAAGATAGGGCTTCGTCCGTCAAGAAAGATCAAACTTTTCAACGGAAAACTGGAAACAAGATTCCTTCAGTATGAAATGTATGAAGGAACCAAGAAAGTTCATAAGATTGAAAATTCAAAATAAAATACCAACCTTCCATTCCGGAAGGTTTTTTTTATTGGGCAGTCTGTCTTTTTAAATTTTATTTGAAATATCGGAATTCTTTAAATGGTAAAATAAATTAACGTCAGTGTGGGATAATATTTGAAGCTGGAAGTTATGTAAGACATCATTATGATAAGTGCTGATCTCTTTATATTCTGTTTAAATTTTATTTGAAACATTAAAATCCTTTTAAGGTAAAATGAATTAAGGAAAAAATCAAAGATTTTTTATAGGTATAATGCTTTAAGGTAAGACCTTGCTTCATATTCTAAAGATCTTACGTCTCCTCATTTTGCCAAATATTTTTGGATAAAACCACGGAATCAGCCCTCAAAATTATTTTTTTGATCCGGCCGGAAGTTCTGATCCGTTTTTTAAAAATCTTATTCTGTTCTGTTTATATTAATCGGATTGCATCCGATTCTATGTTAGATCGTCCCTTCGGGACTCTTTTGAAATAATTCTTTAATTTTGGGTAAATTCAGGATAAAATATGAACTGGGATTTTTTTGAGGTTATAGATTGGATATCAAATGTTGTATCCTTTGGATCAACATCATCTTCAACATTGAGTTATGATGACAAACCTAAGAGTGGTAAGAAAATAAAATATCTTACAGAAAAGGCCGCTACTGTTTTCATAGCTATGGCTTCCGGACTGCTGTTTTTTGTTTTTAAAGATCCGCTCCCGCAGGAAAATTACTGTCAGACTCTTATTGTTGCTTCGCTGATTGGTATTGCGGCTTCCGGTATTCTGTTTTTTATTTTGCACATTTTAGAGCTTTATTATTTTAAAAGCCTGTTCAGACTGGTGCTTTTCAGTGGTTCAGCGATTTTATTTTTTATTTCACTGGTACTTTGTGTCTATTTTAAATCCGGTCTTTTTATTTAAATAAAAAAGCTCCCTGAAAAAGGAGCCGGGTATTGTAAAGACCGGTTTCGGGCCGGTATCATTTTATAGAGTTGTTTTGGTAAACATCTGAACCGACATATATCCTCTTCCCCAGTTAAAATTCGGATCCGTAGGTGCCCACATGTTAAATCTGATCGTTGAGGCATCTGAGGTAGGCTCTACATAACCATTTAAAGCATAAGTTACATTAATTGGAGTAGCTGTATTATTAACAACAGTATCACCTACCGTAGCATTTACGGAGGCCATTCTTGACGCAACTCCCGTTGAAATGGCAGGTACGGTGTATTTTCTTGATCCGGCCGGAAGTTCTGATCCGTTTTTCAAAAATCTTATTCCGAAATATCCCCCGAAATTGGTTGATATTGTAGTGGTGCCGATAGGAACACTGTAAGTGGTAACCAGTTTGGCCTGAGTAAACGGAGGAATGGTGATGGTGATATTTAGTCCTAAATTGAGATTATTTACCGTAGTTCCTGATGTTACAGGCTGATCTACGGGAGCAGCTGCGGTAACGTCAAATACGTTGTCAAGTCTCCAGGCTGTTTTGTCACGCTGCTGATAGGTGATCCATTGGGGAGCGGAAGGAGTTCCGTAATTGGTGTAAAAACCTTCTTCCATATTTACGGTGACATTGGTATTGTAAACAATAAGACCTTTTGCCGGTGAAGGAATTGTAGTTCCGTCGGAAGGAGTGCTCAGGCTGACACGGGGAATGAGCATGCCTTTATTGGTAGCATCAATCTGAAATTTTGCAGAGGCATCCGGTGTTATTGTCCCTAAACCTGCTGATCCGGCTGAGGTAACAATGAAGTCATTGGCGATCTGTGCGGCGGTAGGAACGGCGGCATTATCTTTACTTCCATCCACATGAAGGGTCCCGCTGGGGTTGTTTGTTCCTATTCCCACTTGGGCATATGAGAAAAGACTGAAAGCCAGTAAAATAGGAGTTAAATTTGTTTTCATAAATTATATTATGTTAAAAATGTTTTTAAAAATAATAATATTAATTTAAATTTTTCTTAAAATTAATCAATATTGTATGAATTATTTTTTCAATAATGATTTATGGCTATTTTTTTTGTACTGATCAAAAAATGTTGGATAATCTATGGCAAAGTGTTTGCGGATTCTTTTGTGAATAAGTATTTTTGAAAAATTTTTGATTTGAAGCCTAGTATTTCCATTGTCGTTGCTATTTTTAACCGGAAAGATGAACTTTTTGAGTTGCTCAACTCATTATCTCATCAGACTGACAAAGAGTTTGAGGTCATTATTGTTGACGACGGTTCTTTTATAGATCTTAAGCCTACGATACATAATTTTGAGGGAATGCTGGATATTAAATATTTCCGTAAAGACAATTCAGGACCGGGACTTACCAGGAATTACGGGGCAAAAAGAGCTCAGAATGACTGGCTGCTTTTTGTAGACAGTGATGTGATCGTGGAAAAGGATTATATTGAAAATATTAAAAAAGACATTGAGACCATTCCATGTGATGCATTTGGTGGGGCAGATAAGGCTCATAAAGGTTTTAACCTGATGCAGAAAGCCATTTCCTATTCTATGACATCTGTTTTTACAACCGGAGGAATCAGGGGAAATAAAAAGTCGGTTTCTAAATTCCAGCCGAGAAGTTTTAATATGGGAGTAAAGAAATCCGTTTTTGAAAAAGTCGGCGGTTTTTCTGAAATGAGAATTGGCGAAGATCCGGATCTGTCGATGACACTTTGGGAAAATGGCTTTACAACAGCTTTTTTTGATGATATTGCTGTTTATCATAAACGGAGGGTAGACTTTGGTAAGTTTTCAAGGCAGGTGTATCAGTTTGGCTGTGCAAGACCGATTCTCAACCAAAGGCATCCGGATTATGTAAAAATATCATTTGCCTTTCCTACCTTATTTCTGTTAGGATATATTCTGGGCTTTTTAGAGTACATTATGATGAGCAGGGGAATTATCCTTGCATTTTACGGGCTGTACACTTTTATGGTGTTTTTTCACGCACTGGCTGTTACCCGGAATATAAGTATTGCCGGTATGGCGGTAATTTCCACTTATATCCAGATGTTTTCTTATGGCTACGGCTTTTTAAAATCATGGATATTGCTGAATATTTTCAGAATGAAACCGGAAGATGCTTTTCCGAAGCATTTTCATATAAAAAAATAAAAGCTGCCGGAGATCCGACAGCCTTTGTAACAATAAATTTAAGATATGAATATGGTTTCATGGTTGAGAACGCCTGTTTTCAGCATGCATTCCCGCATTTTTTGATAAGTTCTCTCTATATCCTGATCCAGTCCGATAGAGAATCTGATAAGTCCGTCCGATATTCCCATTGCTTCCCGCTCTTCCTCAGGGATTTCTGATGAGGTGGAGCTTCCTGAACAGGAGAATAGGGTTTTATAAAAGCCTAAGCTTACCGCCAGATAGCCCAGGTTTTCCTGCTGCATCATTTCCATCAGTTCGTTGGCTTTGTCCGTTGTTCCTGCATCCAGTGTCAGCAGGCCTCCGAATCCATAGTCTTCATGCATCATGCTTTTCATCAGCTCATGATCCTTGTGAGATGCCAATCCCGGATAAGAAACCTTTAATCCGTCTTTTTCAAACCGCTCTGCAAGATATAAGGCATTGTGGCTGTGCTGTTTCATTCTGATGTGGAGGGTTCTCAGGTTCTTCAGGATGCTGGCAGAACGGAAACTGTCCATTGTCGGTCCCAAAAGCATGCACGCTCCGTTGTTGACGTTTTTGGTATCATTGATGAATTCCTGGCTTCCGCAGTATACTCCGCCAACAGTGTCACTGCTTCCGTTGATGAACTTGGTAAGACTGTGGATCACAATATCAGCCCCCAGTAGTTTTGGGGAAACAGAAAGAGGGGAGAAGGTGTTGTCTACAATCAGCTGTAAACCATGTTTTTTACAGATCTCAGAAAGTTTTCTAAGGTCTGCCACTTCCAGAAGCGGATTGCTCACACTTTCACAATAGATGATTTTTGTGCTGGGTTTTATGGAATTTTCGATAGATTCAAAATTGCTGATGTCTACGAAAGTGGTTTCAATATTGAAGGGAGGCAGGAAATTTTTTAAAAAAGCATATGTTCCTCCATAAATGGTTCTGCTGGAAATAATATGATCTCCGCTTTTACAGATCTGCATCAGAACGGAGGTAATAGCTCCCATCCCTGATGCCGTTACATTGGCCGCTTCAGTGTTTTCCATTTTAGCCAGAGCCTGTGCCAGATAAAGATTCATCGGGGATGAATGTCTGGAATATAAATAACATCCTTCTGCGTTTCCTTCAAAAGTATCAAACATGGTTTTTGCAGAAAGAAAAGTATAGGTAGAGCTGTCAGAGATCGAAGGGTTTACTCCTCCGAATTCACCAAAATACTGAAGGTCCTGGATCTCATTGGCTGCATTGAAAATTTCCATAAGCTTTAGGTTTTATTGATGGCCTAAATATGCTTTGTTTTCAGAATTATTACAATATAAATTTGAATTTGTAGAATATAAATCTATTATTTGCGTTTTAATTAGAAAATATGTTTATTATCTTTGAAAATGTTAAACTTTTTCCAAAAAATTATCTATGAATTTTGATGAAACAGATAAAAAACTGCTGCTCTTATTACAGGAAGACTGTAAACAAACCACCAAAGAACTGTCTTATAAGCTCGGACTCTCTGTTACAGCGGTATATGAACGGGTAAGAAAGCTTGAAAACCTGGGGGTGATCTCAAAGTATGTGGCTCTTCTGGACCGGCATAAGGTAAACCGTGATTTTATTGTCCTGTGTCATATAAAATTAGCACAGCACAAAAAGGAATTTGTACTGCAGTTTGAAAAGGAGATCCTGAATCTTAGTGAAGTCACAGAATGTTTTCATGTAAGCGGAGACTATGATTATATCCTTAAAATAGGGGTAAAGGATATGCAGGACTACCGGAATTTTATGCTTACCAAGCTCACGGCATTACAGCATATCGCAAGTACCCACAGCTCATTTATGATCTCTGAAGTAAAAAATACAACCGCAATTGCACTTTGAGCCGTTGGTTCTGATGATTAAATCAGAACACCGTGTTTGGATGAAATAGGTTCCGGAAGATCGGTTTCTCCGCTCATCTGAAGAAGATCAATTTCAATGGTTCTGCATATGGAAAGCATCGGAACATCAAACATCAGCCCGGCAAAAGGATTTTCCGAATAATCTCCTACCAGTTCCATGATGATATAGATCCATCCGATAATAATGCAGAAAGGAATGGAAGCCCAGATTCCGAAATCTCCCAGTTTGGCAAATTCATTCACCAGTCCCAGCGGAAGCAGCATAATAAACAGAATATTGAAGATAAACGCAGTACTGGCGAACTGTCTGGGCGATGGAAATTTTTTGATTCTTTCCGCCTGTCCCTGGAAAGCATAGAATTCATTCAGGCAGGTCTGAAGCTGCATCTGATTGAAATCTGTAATGACATTCATATTTTTCAGCTCATTGATGTCTTTTGCCTGCTGTGAATTCAGGTATGTGGCAAAGTTCTTATAATCGTCCTTGAGATCATATTCTTCTTCCGAAAGGTATTTATGAAGAAAAATGGGAGCTCTTCCGTAGTCGGGGAATCCCGCTTTGATCAGTCTGTTTCTTCTCAGGTTGATATTTCCGAATTTATTTTCCGAGCTGATATGTTCCCATTCAGTAGGCACCAGAAGCTGTTCGCGGAAAGTGTACAGCCATGCAATATGGCGGTAAACGATTCTTCTTTTCCGGTCTTCCAGATCGAAAGCTCCTACCTTTTCATTTTGAGTGTCAAAAGCGTAAACCATAGAAGCAAAGGAACGGCTGGAATTGACGATGCCTCCCCAGATCTTTCGGGCTTCCCAAAGCCTGTCATAAGCCTGATTATTTTTAAAGCCTACCAGAAAGGCTTCCGCTGTACCTATCAAAGCTACCGGTACCCAGGGTATGATCATCCACTCCCAATTGAAAAAATAAAAAAGAACGGCAATCAGGGTACACCATATACTGATGAGAATCAGATGAGTGCCGGATAAATTGAGAACCTGTCTGTAATTAACATATTTTGTTGTGATCATAATGCTTCAGGAAATTTGATGTGCATATAAACAAAATGAATACCAAAATGAGGTATCCCTTTGCTTATTAAAATTAATAAAAAAAACCTCTGGAAAATCAGAGGTTTCAAATATTTAATAATGAAGCATTTCTTCTATTTTTTTGCTGAGTTTTTCAGCATTCGGAAGCATTTCTTTTTCCAGAACAAGATTGATCGGAACGGCCGGGACATCCAGCGATCCCATAGTTTCTACCGGAGCATCCAGGTATCTGAAGCAGTTTTTAGAGATGCGGTGGGCAAAAGCTTCTGCGAAAGAATTGTTAAGCTGTTCCTCAGTCAGGACGATGCATTTACCATGTGCTTTTACTCTTTCAAAAACAAGTTCTTCATCCAGTGGAATTAAAGTTCTCAGATCGATGACCTCAACTCTTCCATTAAAGTTCTTAGCCGCTTCTTTAGCCCAGTAAACACCCATTCCATAAGTTACCACAACCAGTGTTCTGCCTTTTTCCGTTTCATTCTGATCTGCTTCGATGATCACTTTTCCTTTTCCGAACGGAAGGATATAGTCTTCTGCCGGTTCAATGGTCTTGGCATCTTCGGTTCCCGGAACTTTGCTCCAGTACAGACCTTTATGTTCCAGCATAACGACCGGATTCGGATCGTAATAAGCGGCCTTTAGCAGACCTTTAAAATCTGCTGCATTACTCGGATAAGCAATTTTGATTCCTTTTATATTGGCCAGGATACTTTCCACGCTTCCGCTGTGGTAAGGTCCGCCTCCGCCATAAGCACCAATCGGTACACGGATGATATTGCTTACGGGATATTTCCCTCCACTCAGGTAGCTTGATTTTGAAATCTCTGTGATGAGCTGATTGATTCCCGGATAAATATAATCGGCAAACTGAACTTCCACGATAGGCTTTAATCCTACGGCACTCATTCCTGTGGTGGATCCAATGATATAAGCTTCCTGGATCGCCGTGTTGAATACTCTTTTGTTTCCGAATTTTTTACCTAAAGTAACCGTTTCACGGAAAACTCCCCCGATTCTTTCTCCTACATCCTGCCCGTACAGCAAAGCTTCCGGATGTTTCCACATCAGTTCCTGAATGGCGTGAATGGCAGCGTCTACCATAACGATCTTCTCACCATCCGCAGGTTCACGGGTTCCTGTTTCTTCAGTGATTGGAGTGGGTGCGAAAACGTGCTGCATAACCGTTTCTGGCTTTGGATCTTCAGCATTTTTTGCTTTTTCAAAAGCCTCTTCAGCTTCCAGTCTTGCTTTTTTCGTGATCTGTTTTAAAAGATCTTCATCGGTTCCGGATTCCAGCAGGTGTTTTCTCAGGATTTCTCCCGGATCTTTAGCTCTGTGCTTGGTTAAATCTTCTTCGTCTCTATAAAATTCTCTTCTCACCCCGGAGGTATGGTGGCCGATAAGAACGGTTTTTGCACAGACTACTAAAGGTTTTCTTTCGTTTCTTACAAAATCAACCGCTTTTTTCATCGCTTCAAAACTTTCCACGAAGTCTGTTCCGTCTACACGCATTCTGCTGAGACCGGTAAATCCTGCCACAAAATCGTAGGCATCACAGGTTCGGGCTTCTTCTTTGGTTACGGAAATTCCCCATTCATTATCCTGTACAAGGAATATGACCGGAAGCTGATGCAAAGCGGCAAACTGCAATGCTTCGCTTACTTCACCTTCCGTTACAGAG
Organism: Chryseobacterium indologenes; assembly: GCA_002439165.1. Taxonomy (GTDB): domain Bacteria; phylum Bacteroidota; class Bacteroidia; order Flavobacteriales; family Weeksellaceae; genus Chryseobacterium; species Chryseobacterium indologenes_E. The sequence goes on along the minus strand of DJTE01000035.1, from coordinate 30,925 downwards.
TTGTCTCCAAGACTGCATACAACAACCGGGTTGTTTTCGAAATTCTGTAAATTGAATTCCTGGATGTATTTTATTCCCTGAGCAACCCCAGTTGTAGGAATGGTCTGCATTCCTGTGGCTGAACTCTGGTGAATGATCTTTGGCTTGTCTTCATCCCTGCTTGAAGGATGGGAATAATACGATCTTCCTCCGGAAAAAGGATCTTCTGCTTTAGCAAGTAGCTGAAGCATCAGCTGATAAGGTTCAAAACCTATTCCTAAAAGAATACTTTCGTCCCTGTAATAAGGGGAAACCCAGTCTTCTTTTGTTAGCTGATAAGCGGTTGCCAGCTGGATGGCTTCGTGACCTCTTGAAGTACTATGAACATATTTACATATATTTCTGTTTTCTTCATAGATGTCTGCCATTGCCTTAGCCAGCATCATATGATTGTATGCTTTTAGCAGGATATCCTGAGAAACCTTTTCGTGAAGTGTATTTTCCATAGATAGCAAATATACATAAAAAAACAAAATACTAACAAGTGTTAGTATTTTGTATGGAATCCCAGGATCAGGAGCTTATTCCCTGATCACTTTTTTAGAAATGATATCTTTTTCAGTTTTTATTTCAATGATATAAATTCCTTTGGTGTAGGACGACAGATTTACAGGTTCTTTCTCATTGTTGATAATTCCGGTCTGTAATTTTTTACCGGAAAGGTCATAGATGGTATATGCTGATCTTTTAGGTGCTTTCAGGATGTTGGTGATATCCTTTGTAATGCTTGGTGCTACGGCAATTCCTCCTGGGTTTCCGGCTTCCTGGGTTCCTAAAATGGAGGTATACCCCGTTACGATAATTGAATAATTTTGAGGTGCCGTAACCGGAGAGGCAACATTATTTACCAGTGTTCCTTTATGAGTTACTTCAATTCTGTATTTTCTGCCTGCGACAGGGGCATCAACGATAACCTGTTCTACATTGTCTACGTTGTTGTCTCCTTTAACAGCTGTATTCGGGCTTGTTGGATTTAATTTCCACGGAAGATAGGAAACTCCTGTTTCAGTATCAATGATTCTTAAATCAAGATCATTTACCAGCCTCGATGCCCTGTTGTTGTGTGCGTCTTCCCAAGCTATATTTGCAGGTAGCTTATATTCCGGATCAATCCAGGAAATGGTTACTTTAAGAGGTTCGCTGCCGGAAGCAAGAACTGCCTTTTTATTATTACTTCCGTTGTTTAATATTTCATCGTTGAAAATAATTGTATTATTTGATTTGGCCACTAAAAGTTCAGCTCCTTTTTTTGCATTGATAAATCCCCAGCCGAATAACGGATCCGGACCTGCATTTCCCGCTTCGGAAGCTGAATGGATCATTAAGGTTTTTGCAGAAGCGGCATTGAATTCACTGTTAAACAGTTGTTTGCTGATCTGAGTCCAAAGACCGATAATCCCGGTTACAACCGGTGCTGAATAGGATGTACCACTGCCAACAATCAGGCTATGACTTCCTGTTGTATTTTCTGCAGTTGCGGCACTGCCTACACTGGTTCCGACAGCTGAAATATCCGGTTTTATACCTCCGTCATCTCTTGGCCCTGCACTGCTGTAATCTGAATGTACAACATCAGCAGCTGTGACATATCTGCCATCATTGGCAGTGATGATATCCGTAGCTCCTACCACAATAATGTTTTTTGCCAATGATCCGGGGCCGATACAGTCGTATCCAAGACTGCAGTTTACAGCAGGCAGGGTGTCTGTGGCAGCAAACTGTATCGCGCTGGAATTATTTATGTAGTAGTTAAGATGGCCGGCAGTTTCGGGAGATCCCGGCCCTGATTTGAAGGAATTTCCTGAAGATTTTACAATGATATAGGAAGGATTATTATAGACGATCTGATCATAATTCTGATCATTTGAAAAATAAGTTCCCTGCAAATCATATGAAGTATCCGGACTGGTGAATCTTCCGGTCCATACCCAGGCTGCAGATCCGTTCACGGATGCTTCAGTCCAGCCTGGGTTGGTTCCGTAGGAATGATTGGATATTTTAGGTTGTGCTGCAAGTATTTTTTGAAATATTGTACTTGTAGAGGTATTTCCCGGTAAGATGGTAGTGCTAAAAGAATAAGAGTCCATTGTTGAATTTTTGGCAATACCCTGGAAATTGATCGTTTTGGTGCTTCCATCATTAAAAGTTACCGTTTGCGTATAAGCTCTTGCTCCGATAAATCCGGCCACACCGGTAGCATGCGAGCTGTAACTCATTGAGCTGGCTTCTTTATTGGTAATTCTGTTGGGAATATTGTTAAAGAATGAATGTCCTGCAAATACCCTTCCTCCGTCAAAAACGGTAAATTTAATATTCTCGCCGTTAAAAGATCCGGTTAATCCGCTTACAGTACCATTCTGAAGAAAATCAGAATTGGAGTTCTTAATCTGATCCATATCCTGATTCTGCAGAAAGTAAGGTTCGCCGTCAGGATTAAATCCGGCAAGGCGGGCTCTCTGTTCTTCTGTTTCTTTTTGTGATTCAGTATTCCATGCGGAACTTCTGTGGTGTTTTGAAACATAAGAGTCAAATTTTTCATTATTCTCTTTGTTTTGTTTTTCAAACTCTCTTTTCAAAGCATCATTGTTGTTTTGAGCATAAGCAAAAGAAATAATCAATGTGCTGACAGAAATAAAGATTTTCTTCATAATGTTTATAAGTTTAATATGAATACTTGGAAGATTTTCTGTCTTTAAATATATGGATTAAACATTATGTTGCTTTATTTTGTGTGAATTTTGTTTGTTTTTGTTTAAAATGTGAATTAATTTTCAGTTTTTGGTTCAAAATTTTATTTATATTGTATTGATGTGTGTTTTTAATTTTATGAGAAATTGTTTAAAAGGTAACTGTTTTATAGATTTTTTAGCCGGAATTAACCCATAAAAGAAAGGGATACTAACATTTTGTTAATATCCCTTTTAAAGACAATATTGAATTAATGATTATTCTTTGATCACTTTTTTAGAAATAACGCCCTTACCGGTCTTTATTTCAATAATATAAATTCCTTTGGTGTAGGAAGACAGATTTACAGGTTCTTTCTCATTGCTGATAATTCCGGTCTGTAATTTTTTACCGGAAAGATCATAGATGGTGTATGCTGATCTTTTAGGTGCTTTCAGGATGTTGGTGATATCTTTTGTAATGCTTGGTGCTACGGCAATTTCTCCCGGGTTTCCGGCTTCCTGGGTTCCTAAAACAGAGGTGTATCCCGTTACGATAATTGAATAATTTTGGGGTGCCGTAACCGGAATGGCAGCATTATTTACCAGCGTTCCTTTGTGGGTTACTTCAATTCTGTATTTTCTGCCTGCGACAGGGGCATCAACGATAACCTGTTCTACATTGTCTACGTTGTTGTCTCCTTTAACAGCTGTATTCGGGCTTGTAGGATTTAATTTCCACGGAAGATAGGAAACTCCTGTTTCAGTATCAATGATTCTTAAATCAAGATCATTCACCAGTCTCGATGCCCTGTTGTTGTATGCATCTGCCCAGGTGACCGTTGCAGGCAGTTTGTATTCCGGGTCAATCCAGGAAATGGTTACTTTAAGAGGTTCGCTGCCGGAAGCAAGAACTGCTTTTTTATTATTACCTCCGTTATTCAGTGTTTCGTCATTGAAAATAATTGCATTATTTGATTTGGCCACTAAAAGTTCAGCTCCTTTTTTTGCATTGATAAATCCCCATCCGAATAATGGATCCGGGCCTGCATTTCCCGCTTCGGAAGCTGAATGGATCATTAAGGTTTTTGCAGAAGCGGCATTGAATTCGCTGTTAAACAGTTGTTTGTTTATCTGAGTCCAAAGACCGATAATCCCGGTTACAACCGGCGCTGAATAGGATGTACCGTTGCCAACAGTCAGGCTTTGACTTCCTGTTGTATTTTCTGCAGTTGCGGCACTGCCTACACTGGTTCCGACAGCTGATATATCCGGCTTTATACCTCCGTCATCTCTTGGCCCTGCACTGCTGTAATCTGAATGTACAACATCACCGGCTGTGGCATATCTTCCGTCATTGGCTGTGATAATATCCGTAGCTCCTACCACGATAATGTTTTTTGCCAGTGATCCGTTACCGATACAGTCGTATCCAAGACTGCAGTTTACAGCAGGCAGGGTGTCGGTAGCGGCAAACTGCACCAGGGTATTGTTACTTTTGTAGTATTTAAGATAGGCGGAACTCCCCGGAGCGTCTGGTCCTGATCCAAAATAATTTCCTGAAGATTTTACAATGATATAGGAAGGGTTATTATAAACGATCTGATCATAATTCTGATCATTTGAAAAATAAGTTCCCTGCAAATCATATGAAGTATCCGGACTGCCGAATGCTCCGTTCCAGACCCAGGCCTTAGATCCGTTCACAGTTGTTTCAGCCCAGCCCTGATTGGTTCCGTAGGAGTGATTGGATATTTTGGGTTGCGCTGCTATTATTTTTTGAAATACTGTGCTTGTGGAAGTGTTTCCCGGTAAGGTAGTGGTATTATAGGTATAGGAGTCCATTGTTGAATTTTTGGCAATGCCCTGAAAATTGATCGTTCTGGTACTGCCATCAGTAAAACTTACCGTTTGTGTATAGGGCCTTGCTCCGATAAACCCGGCTACACCGGTAGAATGGGAGCTGTAATTCATTGTGCTGGCTTCTTTATTGGTAATTCTGTTGGGAATATTGTTAAAGAATATATGTTCTGCAAATACCCTTCCTCCGTCAAAAACGGTAAATTTAATATTCTCGCCGTTAAATGATCCGGTTAATCCATTTATCATACCGTCCTGAAGAAAATCAGAATTGGAGTTCTTAATCTGATTCATATCCTGATTCTGCAGAAAGTAAGGTTCGCCGTCAGGATTAAATCCGGCAAGGCTGGCTCTCTGTTCTTCTATTTCTTTCTGAGTTTCAGCGCTTCGTTTGTTTCCGTATGCTTTTGCAACATAAGAATCGAACTTAGCGTTGTTTTCTCTGTTCTGTCTCTCAAACTCTTTTTTTAACCCTTCATTGTTTTGCGCACTTATTAAAGCAAAGGCTAAAGTGCCGACCAAAAGTAAATGTTTCTTCATGATGACTGATAAAATATTAAAAATTATAACGGGTTAAAGATAGTGTTAAATATTTATAAACTAGGTTTTTTAATATAAATAATTCTAATTTTCACGTTGATTAATTGTTGATTAATTGTTATTTTGAATTGTTTTTAGTAATATTTTAATTTTGTTTTTTTTATGTATTCGTAAAAACTGTGTTGCATGCGCTTTTACTGAAAGATAATATTTAGAAAAAAATGAAGTAACTTTACATTCTCTTTTTTAAAAAAGTTAGAAAATTATATGTATTTAATTTTTGATACAGAAACAACCGGTTTACCTAAGAATTTCAATGCCCCGCTATCAGACTCAGACAACTGGCCGAGAATGGTTCAGATCGCATGGCAGGTTCATGATGATGACGGGAATCTTATTGAAAACCAGGATTATATTATAAAGCCGGAAGGCTATGATATCCCATTTAACGCAGCCAGGATTCACGGGATTACAACTAAGATTGCCAATGAAGAAGGCCGCGATCTTCAGGAGATTCTGGAAGAATTTTCAAAAGTACTGGAGAGAGTAAGAGTTGTATCCGGACATAATGTAGAATTCGATTATAATATAGTAGGAGCTGAGTTTTACAGGAAAAATATAAAAGATAATCTTCAGGAAAAACCCAGGGCAGATACCATGATTCTGGGAACGGATTTCTGCCGGCTTGGCGGAGGAAGAGGGGGAAGATTTAAACCTCCCAAACTTGAAGAACTTTACGAGAAATTATACGGACATAAATTTGATGAAGCGCATAACGCTGCTGCCGACGTAAATGCCACGGCACAGGTCTTTTTCGAAATGATGAGGATTGGTGTGATTCCTTCAGAAGTGCTGAAGATTTCTGAAGATCAGCTGGCCTATTTCAAAACGCTTTATCCGGATCCTGTCAAGCCTTTCAGTATTGTTATCAGAAGACAGGTTGCTGATTTCAATAACAAGAAAAAGCAACAGGATTTTGGAAGTATTGATGAGATCGATCTCGGACAGTATTTCAATTTTGATAACCATAGTGTTTTCTCTACATTATCCGCTACTTCAAGCATCAACGATCTGATTAAAAGAGCATCGGATGACAATTTTCCAGCAGTGGGGATGGTGGATCTGGGTAATATGATGGGAGCCTTTAAATTTGTTTCTGCCGTAGAAGCTGCCAATGGAGACCGCGCGAAAAAACATAAAGAGTTTTTGGCAAAAAAGCAGGAAGCGGAAGAAAACGGAACAGAGTTTAATGAGCCTGAACCCGTTTCAGAACCGTTGATTCCAGTGGTTGGCTGTGAATTTTATATTTCAGACCGGTATGAGCAGAAGCAGTTTACCAAAGACGATCCGGACAGAAGAACGCAGGTTGTCCTTCTGGCTAAAGATTTTAACGGCTATAAAAATCTGGCAAAACTCTCAAGTATCGGTTTCTTAAAAGGATTCTACTTTGGGGTTCCCAGGATAAGCCGTGAGCTGATCGCCCGGTATAAGGAGGGAGTGATTGCACTGACGTCCGGGATTCACGGAGATATTCCGGATGCAATTCTTAATACCGGTGAGCAGAAAGGGGAAGAACTTTTCAAATGGTGGAAAGACACCTTTGAAGATGATTTCTATGTTCAGATCCAGAATCACAAACTGCCGGAAGAAGAACACTTGAATGAGGTTTTACTGTATTTTGCAGATAAATATAACGTCAAGATTTTAGCCCAGAATGAAACCTATTATACCAATAAAGATGATTCCAATATCCAGGATATTGTAAGCTGTATCAAAGACGGTGAAAAGCTGTCAACTCCAGTTGGTAAAGGATTTGGGAAAAGGAGAGGTCTGGCAACAGGAGAATATTACATTAAAAATTCCGACGAGATAAAAGAAGCTTTCCTGGCTTATCCGGATGCGTTTGAAGCTTATGAAGAATTTACGGCTAAATTCAAACCCTATACTTTAAAAAGAGACGTTCTCCTTCCGAAATTTGATATTCCGGAAGAGTTCATCCATGCTGAAGATGAGGTAGACGGCGGAAAAAGAGGGGAGATGGCCTACCTTACCCATCTTACTTATGAAGGGGCAAAAAAAAGATATGAAGCGACGGGGATTACGGAAGATATCAAAGAACGTCTCGACTTTGAGCTTGAAGTAATTGCGAATACAGGTTATCCGGGATACTTCCTTATTGTACAGGATTTCTGTAATGAAGCAAGGAATATGGGAGTCTGGGTAGGTCCCGGAAGGGGATCTGCTGCTGGTTCTGCGGTGGCATACTGTATCGGGATTACCAATGTTGACCCTATTAAATATGATCTCCTTTTTGAGAGATTCCTGAATCCTGAAAGGATTTCAATGCCTGATATCGATATCGACTTTGATGATGAAGGAAGGGATAAGATTATCAAGTGGGTAATCGATAAATACGGACAGAGCCAGGTGGCACAGATCATTACTTACTCTGTTTTGGGTGGGAAATCTGCAATTAAGGATGCCGGAAGAGTGCTTGATGTTCCTATTCCCGATACCAATAATATTGCAAAGCTGATTCCCTCCACACCGGGAATGAATATTGCCAAAGCTTTGGCTAAATACGATAAACTGAAGCCGGAAGAACAGATGCTTGTTGATGAAATGAGATTTGTTCTGGACAGTCCCGGGGATCCTCGTCACGATGTTCTTGCAAGTGCGAAAAAGATGGAAGGATGTATCAGGAATACCGGGATCCACGCCTGTGGGGTTATTATTACACCTGAAGATGTAAGTAATCTTGTTCCGGTAACCATTGCGGCAAAAGATGCCGATATTCTGGTTTCGCAGTTCGATAACTCGGTGGCGGAAAGTGCCGGCCTTCTGAAAATGGACTTTCTGGGGCTAAGAACCCTTACCATCATCAAGGATGCTTTAAAACTGGTTAAAGCCAGATACGGACTTGATATTGATCCGGATCTTATTCCGCTGGATGATACAAAAACCTATCAGCTATTTAAAGAGGGAAGAACAGTGGGGATTTTCCAGTATGAAAGCCCGGGGATGCAGAAATACATGAGAGAGCTTAAACCGACCGTTTTTGCCGATCTTATTGCAATGAATGCACTGTACCGTCCGGGACCTATCAAATACATCCCGAACTTTATCAACAGGAAGCACGGAATTGAAGAAATTGTCTATGACCTTCCTGAAACAGAAGAATATTTAAAAGAAACCTACGGAATTACCGTTTATCAGGAGCAGGTAATGCTTTTGTCACAGAAGCTGGCCAACTTTACAAAAGGTGAAGCTGATACCCTCAGAAAAGCAATGGGGAAAAAGCAGATCGATGTTCTGAATAAAATGTACCCTAAATTTATTGAAGGAGGAAGAAAGAATAATCTGAATGAAGAACGGCTTGAAAAAATCTGGAACGACTGGAAAGCCTTTGCAGAATATGCATTCAACAAATCCCACTCAACCTGTTATGCGTTTATTGCCTACCAGACCGCGTTTTTAAAAGCGAATTACCCAGCCGAATATATGGCGAGTGTGATGAGTAATAACATTAACAATACGGACTCGATTACCATGTTCATGGAAGACTGTAAAAGTATGGGAGTAGATGTTCTGGGACCTGATGTGAATGAATCGCAGTACAAATTTTCGGTAAACGAAAAAGGACAGATCCGTTTCGGACTGGGAGCGATCAAGGGAATAGGGGAAGGGCCGAGTGAGGCGATTACCAGGGAAAGAGAAAATGGCAGATTCAGAAATATATACGATTTCTTTGAAAGAATACTCCCTTCCCAGATGAACAAAAGGGTAGCGGAAAGTCTGGTGCTGGCCGGAGCGTTTGATGAACTGGACGTTTTCCACAGAGGTCAGTATTTCGATATTGATATGGCCGGGAAAACCAATCTGGAAAGATTGATCAGATATGGACAGAGCTTTCAGGAAAGCAAACATGAAATGGAAAACTCCCTGTTTGCCGATTTTGCGGAAGAAGTACAGATTGAGCAGCCTAAACTGGCTCCATGCCCGGAATGGCCGAATATGCATAAGCTGAATAAAGAAAAAGAAATCATAGGATTCTATCTTTCTGCACATCCGCTGGATGAGTTTAAATATCAGTTTCAGTTCATGCAGGGGCAGCTTTCCAAAAAAGCGGTACTGGAAAAAGGAGAAGACGAAAAAGTAACAACAGATGAAACGCCTGTGCTGGAAGCAGATACCCAGGATGAGACTGTGGATCTCACGGAAATAATATCGGATGATCTGTCTGCCGGAGAAGAGGAGGTTGTGGAAGAAACTGTGAAAAAGGCTGAACCCAAAGGGAATTTCATGTTCCTGAATCTGGATGAGGTAGACGCTTATAAAGAACAGGCTTTCTCCGGTAAACAGGAAGAGCTTTTTGAGGAGAAAAAGAAAGACTGGAAAACCATTCAGAAAGAAAGAGAGAACGGTGGAGGCGGAAAAGAATATACCGTAGCCGGACTGATCACCGAATACAGGGTTCAGGATGGATTCCGGAGCGGAGAGAAAGTGGCTTTTGTTACCCTTGAAGATTACTCAGGATCTTATTCTTTCAGGCTGGGAGACCGGGATTATATGCGTCTTAAAGAAAAGCTCGAAGTTCAGAGGTTTGTTATTTTTAAAATAAAATTTGCCCAGGTAAAAGACGGGCGGGTTTTTGTGAATGTAAACGATGTCATTGAGCTGCAGGAAGCTTTCGAAAGATTTGCCAAAAGTATTTCTCTGGTAATGGATGTGATGGATGTAAGGCCGGAAGATCTGGATTTCTTCAGAACAGTTCTTGACAGGAATAAAGGGAATCAGAAACTGAAATTCTTTATCCGGAATGTAGAAGATGATTCCCATATTGAAGTACAGTCTATGAAGCATTCCGTAGATCTGAACGGGGATCTGATCAAAGAGATTCAGCTTTTGAACAAATATGAGTTCTACCTCAACTAAAAAATATAAAACAGGAGAAATGTAAAGCGGCTTTTTGCCGCTTTTTTTGTTTTTATTCAGCAGTTTAAAGTGAATAGTCTATAAAATTTATCAGGAATTATTTTATGTTAAATTGTACTTTTCTCCACTTAGAGATTTAAATTGCTTTTGATTTAATTTGCTAATAATCAGTATTTTATATTTTAACTCTGTATTGTGAAATATTTGTTAAAATTAAATTAATGTTTAAATTTTGATATAATATATAAGTATTTTGAATATTATAATTTAATATTTTAAGATAAATTTTGATATTTGATTAAATATTTACTTACTTTTACCTCCCTAATTTTTATTTTACGAAGTATGAAAAAACTTTTACAAACGTGTATGCTGACTGCGGGAATATGGTCATCAGCACAAACCACCCTTATATCGCCCACGGTGAATAATGGAGGATTTGAATCCGGTACTACCGGTTGGACAGTTGTAAATGGTACAGAAACCAACAAATGGCAGGTAAGTACTGATGCAACTGCGGGATTTTCCGGAACAAATTCTGCTTATGTTTCTAATAGCGCAAGTGCGCCGTTTGCACATGCTTATACGGATACAAGTAGCTCTACGGTATTCATGTATAAGGATGTAACTTTTCCGGCAGGAGATGTAAAGGCTAATTTAACTTTTAAAACCCTTGTTCAGGGGGAAGGTACTTCTACTCTTTATGATTATCTGAGAGTATATCTGGTGCCTGCAACTTTTACTCCGGCGGCCGGTACTGTACCAAGTACAACAACCTATCCGAATAACTGGACATTCAACTTGAAGGGAGCCTCATGGACTGATCAGAACGTCAGCATCCCTCTTGGAAATTCTTCCGCTCCGGTTACCATGCGTCTGGTATTTATGTGGAGAAATGATTCATCAGACGGTACACAACCTCCTGCTGCTATCGATGATATTACATTAGTTTCAAGCCCTCCGGGTAACTTTGTATCGGTTGCTACCGGAAACTGGAATGCGGCTTCAACATGGGATGCCAATGCTGTACCAACAGTCTATGACCATGCCACTGTTAATACCGGGCATACGGTTACAATAGATGCATCCAGCATGGGAGCCAACAACCTGACTGTAAAAGGAACTTTAGCTTATGGATCCACTCCAAGTTCGTTTGCTGTGAATGGTAACCTGAATATAAACCAGGGAGGTGTTTTCAATGTTTTTAGCGGAACAACAGGAAAAACACTGAATGTAACCGGAAATATTGTTAATGATGGAACGATGGATCTTTCTGTGGGTTCCACAAGTTCAGGAAACCTTACACTTAACGGTACTGCCGTACAGTCGGTTTCCGGAGCAGGAACATTTAATAACGGTGTCATCAGAAACTTAACTTTTTCTAATACCAGCACTGCAATTCCTAACATTAACTGGTCGTTCGATAATATTAAGGTTGCCTACAACCTGAGTATGACCGGTGCGAGAGTGAATTTAGGAAACTATAAAATGACATTCGGAAATAATGCGGCAGGGAATACTCTTACTGCTCCAAGCGGAACAGGGTTTTTACCTGGAGCTAAATTCTCAAGATACTGGGCGGCTACCGGAACGGGAAGTAGCATTAGTGCGGGAAGTGACCCTACATCTACATCAAGCAAATATCCTTTTGTAACAGCAGCAGGTGTTGACAGATCTATGTTTATTACCAGAACTAACGCTACGGGAGCTGTGGCAGGAGAACTTGCAGCAATATACAACGATGCCGGTACAATGACTTCAGGTCTGAGTATTGCAGATGGTGCTTATACCGTTACAGACAGATATAACGGAAACTGGGCTGTATCTAATGAGGGAACATCTGTAAGTGCAGGTTCTTATTCTGTGGCCCTGCTTGCGCCGGGAGCTTTCCTTGCTGTCAATGGAAACAGCAGAATAATAACTGCCAACAGTGCTTTAGCCGGAGCTCATCAGAATGGAACAACAACGCCTGGAGCACAGCGTATAACCCTTCCTCAGGCTGATCTTCTGGCTGCTCCGTTATATATAGGTATCGCCAATTCAGATATACCGTTTGCTTCTGTTGCGAGCGGAAACTGGAATAATGCAGCTACCTGGAATAAAGGTTCAGTGCCGGTATGTACAGATGCTGTAATCATTTCCAATACCCATAATGTAACGGTAAACTCTGCTGCCAGCGTTTCTAAAAATGTAACGATTAATACAGGAGGAACTCTTACCATCGCTTCAGGAGATCTTACCGTGGGATGTACCAATAAAAATAATGTACTGGCTAATAATGGAACACTTACTGTTTCCGGAGGTACACTGAATGTAAATGGTAACATCAACAGTACATCTGCATCTACATTTAATCAGTCCGGAGGGGAAATTGTTGTGGATGGTAATGATGGAGGTGCTTCGGCAACTTCAGTAGCTTCAGGAACTCCAATCGTTCTGCTTAGCACCAGTAACATTAACTGGACAGGTGGTAATTTCACGGTGGTAGACCCTCATGCAAACTCTACTTCTACATCAGCTTTCTCTTATAGTAATAGCTCCAGCGTAGAAGTTTCCACTGCTCATACCCTGAAGTTAGGAAACGGAGTATCCACCGATGCAGGAGGAAACAGTGCTGCCCAGTTCAAAATGGATACCTATACAAGTACAGGAAGACTTAATTTAGGTAATCTTGAAATAAACACCCTGACAGGTACCAACAGAAATGTAACGATTCCTTATACTACACCGGTTAAAGGAAACGTAACTATATTCTCAGGCTCAGAATATGCAGGAGGATCAGTACTTGCAGTAGGGGGTAATCTTGTGAACAATGGTACATATACAAGTACCAGTACTTTACAGATGGCTTCTGCTACCGGTACTAATTTGGAGGCTTCAACCCAGGCTCAGAGCATATCAGGAACAGGAGTATTCAGAAACGCAGCAACAACTGCTACTGCTAATATTGCCAGTCTTACAATCAACAACTCAAATGCTGGTGGAGTTACACTAAATGTTCCATTATCAGTAAGCGGAACTCTAACACTTACAGCAGGAAAGGTAAATACGACTTCTGTTAATTTACTGACTTTAGGAACTGCAACTGCAACAGGAACTTTATCAGGTGGATCAAATTCAGCCTATATTAACGGACCTTTTGCCAGAACTATTGCTAATAACAATACAAGCTATGTACATTATCCGGTAGGAAAAACAACGTATGCACCAGTTTGGTTATCTCCGGCTACTACCGCTGTTTCCAATATGAAAGCAGAAGCTTTCGATTCAAACTCAGGAACAGCTGAAACCGGTCTTGTTAATCTTTCTGCAAAAAGATGGGAAGCTCCACTGGTTTCCGGAACAATCACAAGCATTAATGTGAGACTTGGAGAGGCAGGTATTCAGAATATCAGCCTTCCTGTAATGGCTCCGGCAGCTTCAGGTGTTTATGCAAAAGTGCTTGGTAACACCGGAACTTTTGCCGCCGGCACATCTACTTCTCCTAACACGATCCAGTCTACTACCGCAGCAGCTTCTGCTGATTATACAGGATTCCTGGCTTATGCGGAAAAAGATCCTAATCTTGCAACAGGTGAAACAGCACTTAATCAAAAAGCAATAAAAGTATATCCAAATCCTTTTGCTGATGTTCTGAATATTTCAGATGTGAAGAACGTAAAATCAGTTTCTGTGATCGATATTTCAGGAAGAGTAGTGAAGACAATCGACAGTCCTTCTTCTGTTCTTCAGCTTGGAGATTTGAAGCAGGGAATGTATCTGATTTCTCTGCAAATGAAAGACGGATCTGTACAGACAGTAAAAACTATTAAAAAATAAATTTTTTAGTATTAATCAGTGTTTTATGAATAGCGGCCTAATGGGTCGCTATTTTTTTTACGATATATTCAAATAAATTATTAATTTAACGAAAAATTTAAACTTAAAAATAATATGAAAAGAATTTTATTTTGGAGTATGCTTCTGATAAGTATATCCATGAATGCCCGGGTAGAGACAGGAAATCTCTCTCCGGATAAGAAAGAATTTAAGGCCCGGAATAAAGCATGGAACCCTCCGGCTAATGATGATTGTGAGAATGCAGTACAGCTTACTGTGAATTCAGATATGAATTGTAGTGTTTCTGTTGCGGGAACAACCCTGGATGCTACGGATTCAGGCTGGGATCCTGATACCTGCTACGGAAATCCTGATGATGATGTCTGGTATAAATTTACAGCAACAGCTTCCACTCATGTCATCTCTCTCAGAAATATCGTTTCGGTAGGAAGCGAGAATTCAACAGATATGTATTTCCAGGTGTTTAGCGGAACCTGTGGTAACCTCACCAGTATTGAATGCTCAGATCCTGAAGAAAACATTGTGAGAGAGCTTACTGTGGGAGAAACTTATTACATCAGGGTTTACAGTTATTACGGAGAGGGTAGGGCTCAGAATTTTAATATCTGTGTAGGAATGCTTCCTTCACCTCCTGCAAATGACGATTGTTCAGGAGCAGTAACCCTGACTGTGAATGCAGATCTGTTTTGCGGTAATAAAACGTCCGGAACTACAATGGGGGCTACCGATTCGGGGGTTGATCCGTGTGAAGAAGGCCTGCCTGATGACGATGTTTGGTATAAGTTTACTGCAGTAGGGACTTCTCACATTGTCTCACTGAGCAACACGGATTCTATTTTTGGTTATGATTATCCAATTTTTGAAGTATTTAGCGGAGCATGCGGAACTTTGTCCAGTATCGGATGCTCAGAGTATGAAAGTTCTCGCGTATTTACCGGATTAACTCCCGGAGAAACCTACTATGTACGGGTATTCGGAGATGAGGACGGATATGTTACTTTTGATCTCTGTATAGGCACACTTCCCGTAGTTGCTCCTGTGAACGATGAATGTTCAGGAGCGGTAACATTAACGGTAAATCCGGATATGAACTGCGGCAGTAAAATGTCAGGACATACTGTGGAAGCCACGGATTCGGGGGTTGATCCTTGTGATGGTGAACCGGATGATGATGTATGGTATAAATTTACAGCAACAGGTGAATCTCATGTTGTTACCGTAAGTAATGTTAATACCCTCAGCGGATATGACGGAGCTCTTTTTGAGGTGTTCAGCGGTTCGTGCGGCACACTTACCAATATCGTATGTTCAGATTATGAAGACTATCAGGTTGTGAGCGGGCTTACTCCGGGAGAAACTTATTACATCAGGGTATTCAGCAGTTATGATGAGAGGATTACCTTTGATATATGCATAGGGACGCTGCCTCCCGCACCGGCCAATGATGCGTGTTCAGGAGCTTTGGCTGCAACAGCATTCCCTTATAGCTATACTCAGACGGATGCGGCAGGAGCTACCAATAATGACGGGTTTATTGAGACCTGTACAGGTAGTGGAATGAATGACGGAACATGGTTTACATTTACAGGCAACGGGAATACTTTTGATATTTCGGTTACCTTACCTTCAGGAAGTAGCTTTGATCCTGAGATCGGGGTATACAGTGGAAGCTGTGGGAACCTGGAATGCGTGGGAACTGCGGATCTGGGAGGCTCAGGAGGAGCGGAAACCATTTCTGTTCCTACAACGGCCGGAACCGTTTATTATGTGAACGTAGGCCATTACAGCAGTTCATCGGATAATATGGAAGGAGCCTTTACCATTGCAATTAAAAACGGTTCTCTCGGAACTTCAGAAGTGTCCGTGGAAAAAGAGAAGATCAGGGCATATCCGAATCCGTTTAGCGAAACACTTAATATTACAGATATTTCAAAAGTACAGTCCATCACTGTTTCTGACAGTTCCGGAAGACAGGTGAAAAATATAGCTGCACCATCTTCTGTACTTCATTTGGGAGATTTAAAACAGGGAATGTATTTTATTTCGTTAAAAATGAAAGATGGATCAATGCAAACGATTAAAGTTATTAAAAAATAGTATAAAATCAGTTATTTTTGATTATTTGATAAATATCAGCCCTAAAGGCTGGTATTTTTTTATAAACTATGCGTAATTATTATTAATTTAACTGACGGAATTAAATTATAATTATTATGAAACGAATTTTACTTTGGTGCTTACTGCCGGTAAGTATAATCTTACATGCTGAGGTAGAGATAGGTACATTGTCCTTTGAGAAAAAGGAACCCGGTGAACGAAATAAAGCCTGGAATCCTCCGGCTAATGACAACTGTGAGAATGCAGTTCTTCTTACAGTAAATCCAGATCTGAATTGTGGTGTGCTTACAGCGGGAACCACTTTAAACGCAACAGATTCTGGTCTTGCTGCAAGTCCCTGTGATGGAAATCCTGATGGTGATGTCTGGTATAAATTTACAGCGACTGCTTCAGCTCATATGATTTCACTTAAAAATGTGGTTTCAGTAGGAAGTCCTTTTTCTACTGATACTTATTTTCAGGTATTAAGCGGAGCCTGTGGAAACTTAACAAGTATAAAGTGTTCAGACCCTGATGAAGATATAGTTACAGGACTTACTGTTGGAGAAACCTATTACATCAGGGTTTACAGTTATTATGGGGGAGGAATGGCCCAGAGCTTCAATATTTGCGTGGGAACTTTACCTCCTCCTCCGTCCAATGATGAATGTTCCGGAGCAATAGCGTTAACGATAAACTCGGATATGAATTGCGGGAGTAAACTTTCAGGCACTACATTCGGTGCAACAGATTCAGGCGTAGATCCCTGTCATGGAGAATCCGATGATGATGTATGGTACAAATTTACAGCAGTGCAGGCTTCTCATGTAATTTCAATCAGCAATAGCAATTCTGTTATTGGATATGATAGTCTTGTTTTTGAGATCTTCAGCGGTTCATGCGGTGCATTAACCAGTATTTCCTGTTCCGATGATGATTCTGTAATTGCTGTAAATGGGCTTACTCCGGGAGAAGCTTATTATATCAGAATATACAGTCATGATTACGGATATAATACTTTTGATATCTGCGTGAGAACTCTTCCACCTCCTCCAGTCAATGATGAATGTACCGGAGCAATAACATTAGCTGTAAATCCGGATTTGAACTGTGGCAACAAGCTGTCGGGAAATAATATAAGTGCTACTGACTCGGGTATTGTGGCTTGTGTAGCTGAAGCAAAGGATGATGTCTGGTATCAGTTTACAGCAGTTGAAACTTCTCATGTTATCACTTTGAGCAATATTGAATCTGTTTTGGGGTATGCCGGTCCTATCTTTGAAGTCTTCAGTGGCTCGTGTGGAACCCTTACCAGTATTTCATGCTCAGATTATGGCACCGTTAAAATACTTACCGGGTTGACTCCCGGAGAAACCTATTATATACGGGTGTTTGATAGTGAAATTGGGCATATTTTCTTTGATATCTGTATAGGAAACTTTCCACCACCTCCAGCCAACGATGAATGTACCGGAGCAATAGCATTAATGGTAAATCCGGATATGAACTGTGGCAGTAAACTCTCAGGAAGTACGGTGAGCGCTACCGATTCCGGTATTACCTCTTGTGATGGTGAGCCGGATGATGATGTCTGGTATAAGTTTACTGCAACAGGAACTTCTCACGTCATTTCTTTAAGTAATATTGGATCTGTTTTAGGCGATAGCATTCCTATATTTGAGGTTTTCAGCGGCTCGTGCGGAACCCTTTCCAGCATGGTGTGTTCGAATTATGGAGACAGTCCGGTTCTCACCGGATTAATTCCCGGAGCAACCTACTATATACGGGTGTTTGGAGATCTTGACGGATTTGTTACTTTTGATATCTGTATAGGAACCGTTCCTCCACCCCCTGTAAATGATGCCTGCTCAGGAGCTTTAGCTGCAACATCATTCCCTTACAGCTATACCCAATCGGATGCGGCAGGGGCTACCAATAATAATGGTTTTATTGAAACCTGTGCAAGCGGTGGAATGAATGACGGAACCTGGTTTACATTTACAGGAAACGGAAACCCTTTTGACATTTCGGTTACTGTACCTGCCGGAAGCACTTTTGATCCTGAAATGGGCGTGTATAGTGGCAGCTGTGATAACCTGACATGCGAGGTAACAATGGATGAAGGAGCGATGGGAGAAGGAGAAACGGTTTCTGTTTCTACGGTGGCAGGAACTGTATATTATGTAAATGTAGGACATTATAGTAGTACTTCGGATGAGCTGGAAGGAACATTTACGATTACGATCAGTAATAATTCTCTCGGAACTTCAGAAGTTTCTGCGGAAAAGAATAAAGTCAAAGTATATCCCAATCCGTTTACAGAAGTGCTGAATATTACAGATATCTCAAAAATACAGTCCATTACTATTTCTGATATGTCTGGAAAACAGGTGAAAAATATAGTGACACCATCCTCTGTGCTTCATTTGGGAGATTTAAAACAGGGAATGTATCTGGTTATTTTGAATATGAAAGACGGTTCAAGGCAGACCGTGAAAGTAATCAGAAAATAGTATTTCAGTTTTTAACAGAATAGAGGCCGTCTCACAACTCGTGAAAACGGCCTTTTTTATGGAGTTTTCCTGTATCCCTATACGAGGAGGGTTTTCGGCTAAGCGATTCTTAACCCACATCGTTTAGTTGTGATACATTTTCTTTTTTTATATAGGTTAAGACCGGTATTTATAGAATGAACATTCGATAGAGACTGTTCTGTCATCCAATAGACATGAGGTTTTTCTTTGATGAAAATATCAATTTGTGGAGAAATATTATTTTTTCATTGATTTGTGAAAAAATAAAAAATCATTTAAATGGTTTATTTTTTTAATTTAAATTAATTATTTAGTTTAAATATTTCTAAATTAGTTGCTTAAACACTAAAGTATACTAATTTATGAAAAAACTTCTATTTTCATGTTTCTTAATGTTAAGCATGATCATGAACGCCCAGATCGAACTGGGCACAGGAAGTACGAATGTAGGCACTGCTCCCATAAGTACTTATTACGGATATTCTTATGTTCAGCAGATTTTTACGAAGCAGGAAATCAATGCCAATGCGGCAGGTAATATCACCGGGCTTAAATTTTACCTGAAGCCCAATGCAGTTATTACCAATTCATCTGATTGGACGGTCTATCTGGGACATACTTCAAAAGTAAACTTTACCTCAGGCAGTGACTGGATTCCGGTTGCTAATCTCACACAGGTATATGCAGGAAACGTTACCCAAAACAACGGAGTAGTGGAAGTTACTTTTACCACTCCTTTTCCTTACAACAATACCCAGAATCTGGTAGTGGCCGCTCAGGAACATATGCAGGGATATGATTCCAATAGTTTCAGTGAGGCTTTTTATGTGTATAATGTTTCGGTAGACGGATCTTCTCTTTATTACAGAAACGATGATAATCCTTTTAATACCGGAAATCCGGCAGGAGGAACATTAAGCGGAAATAAATCCGTTATTACCATTCAGGGGCTGACTCTGAGTTCTGTACCTGCATGTCCTATGGTGACCTATCCTGCCAATAATGCACAGTTTGTTCCGCTATCTCCGAATATTGTCTGGAATGAGCCATTGGGGGCACAAAGTTATAAAGTATCCATAGGAACTACGCCAGGCGGAACAAATATTGTCAACCAGCAATCGGCAGCAACAGCAAGCTTTACCCCTTCCACACCGCTGACTCCCAACACGACTTATTATCTTAAGGTGGTTTCAGTAGGACCCGGAGGAGAATCTGCCGGCTGTTCAGAAACGGTATTCACAACTGTTCCACCTCCACCAGCCAATGATGAATGTGCAGGTGCTGTTGAATTAACGGTAAGTCCTACTGCCGAGTGCAGCAACCCGGTAGCCGGATATACATTAGGGGCTACGGACTCCGGAGTACCCACAGGGACCTGTTATGGAAATCCTGATGATGATGTATGGTATAAATTTACGGCTACCGCTTCCACGCATCTGATTTCACTTACCAATATTGTTTCGACGGGAAGCTCCAGCTCCACGGATACTTATTTTCAGATTTTAAGCGGGGCATGCGGCAATTTGTCGGATGTATTATGCTCAGATCCTGAAATGGCACTGGTTAATGGTCTTACACCTGGAGATACCTATTACATAAGAGTATACAGCTATGGAGGAACCGGCAGGTCTCAGAGTTTTAATATCTGTGTAGGTACATTACCTCCTCCTCCGGTCAATGATGCCTGTTCCGGAGCACTGGCAGCAACAGTATTCCCTTATAGTTATACCCAGGCTGATGCAAACGGAACAACCAATAATGATGGATTTATTGAAGTTTGTTCCGGAGGGATGAATGATGGTACATGGTTTACCTTTACAGGAGACGGAGATACTTATAATATTTCAGTATCCATGCCGGCGGGAAGTTCGTTTGATCCGGAATTAGGGGTTTACAGCGGAAGCTGTGATAATCTTTCCTGTGAGGAATCAGTAGATGATGAAGGTTCCGGAGGTACCGAGACAGCTTCCATAGCTACTGTTGCAGGAACAGTTTATTATGTAAATGTAGGCTATTACGGCAGTAGTACAGATGATATGGAATGGCCGTTTACCATTAATATCAGTAAAGGAGCTCTTGGTACGGCAGAAACAGCTAAAGCTAAATACGCAGTGAAAGCATACCCGAATCCGTTCACGGATGTCCTGAACATTTCAAAAATAGAACTGGTAAAAGCAGTTTCTATTTCAGATGTTTCAGGAAGACTGGTAAAAACAGTTGAGAACCCTTCTTCTGCACTTCATCTGGCGGACCTGAAGCAGGGACTTTATTTTGTGACATTACAGATGAAAGACGGATCTAAGCAGACCATCAAAGCCATCAAAAAATAAAAATAATCTGTTGTATCATAGAAAAAGACGGCCCAGGCCGTCTTTTTTATTACTTATCACTCATTACTTATCCGGTACCGGCTGTATTTCTCCTGTATTCATAAGATCAAAAATGGTAGGGAAAAAAGTGACCAATATAAAATAAATGATAATCATCAAAACAATCAGGGCAAATAGAATAATGACCAGACTGTTCGGTTTGTTTTTCTTTTTTGGTTCCATGACTTTGTGGTATTTGGTGAATAGATTTAACTGATACCCTATATCAAGCTAATTTCTTGCCACACTATTCCCGTATATTGTTTAATTGGCAATATCCGCGGTTTTATAAATCAGTTTCAGAAGCAGTACCCACAAATTGTGAAATGGTTTCTGATCTTTAATTTAACCTCGGTTCAGGATAAGAATATCTGATAGATGCAGGTTTAAAGCCGGAGGATGGAACAGGATTGGCCTGATTTTATTTAATTTGGTTCTCCGGAGGTTTTCAATCCATATAATTAATAAACTTTCAGGCTTTTACATTTAAACACTTTAACCCCGAAATCAGGTTAATTTATTAAAATCGCATCTGTTCTGTCGAATTGGCGAACAGGCGTTTTTATCTGCAGAGTAATCCGGTTAAGCTAATTCTGTTTTTTATAAAAGCTGCAGGTTCCTTACCAATGCAAGGAACCTTTTAGCTTTATCACTTGTGTTTAAAGGCTTCCTGATAATTATTCTTTTATGATTTTCACGCGTTCCGTACCCGTTGTTTTTTGTATTTCAGTAATGTATGCTCCGGGTTTTAATATGGAGAGATCGATAGCCTGGTCTTTGAAGTTTATACTTTTCTCAGATACAAGCCTGCCGGTCATATCAAAAACCTTAATGGACTGAATTTTTTCATCAGACTGAAAAAACAGGTTGTTTTTAACAGGATTAGGATAAACATTTGTCTTTTTATCCTTTGTATATTCTTTCGTTCCTAATGTGGATCCTGTGGTTACTGTAAAATCATCCAAAAGGAGGCAGACTGCCCGTTTTTGTAAATGTGTAGGGAAGAACGGATTGTCATAAAACTCAGAAATATAATGAATGGCCAGATAGACTTCTGTATTGCTGTACGCATCAAGATCTACCACAAATTCAGTCCAGTCTGAGTTGGTGAAATAATCGCCGTTATACACTTTTGGAAAAGCGGTGAAGCTTTGAGGGTCAGTATCTGTTGTTGAAATCAGGACATCAAACTTTTCATGTTTATTATAGTCCATATAAGATGATTTTACATAAAATGAGAGCTTATTTCCATGAGAACCCAATTGTATTTTAGGAGAGATGATCCAGTCGTTATTCGGAGGAAGCAGTGCTGCAAACATTCCTAAAGCTTTTTGTCCTGTTCTGGCTTCAAAGTTTCTCATATTAGGAATATTAATTTGGTCCACACCTGGTACGGCAGTTGTGCTGTTAATAATTTTTCCGGCAAAAGCATGCATTTGATTACCAGGGAAATTAACCCCCAGAATTCCTATCTGATCTTCTGCATCCAAATCCGTAAGGGTCCAGTTGCCAACTCCGGAATAAATCCAGTCCGGATACTCTTCAAAACTGTCATGAAAAAGAACTGTATTATTTTGACCGCTGGCAAACAACGAGCTTAAAAAATAAAGCATGAGTAAAATTTTACTTTTCATAATTTTTGTTATTTTTAGATTCAGATTGTAAAGTTAAAAGCACAGAAATGAAAGCAAAAAAAATCCCTGTTACAAAATATTTCATACAGATATTGAAACATTTCAAAATATTTCAATGTAAATTTAATTTATTGTTTATCAGTTTCTTAAATGTTAGATTTTTTTGTTTTTTGTGCCTGTTTTTTTGGTCGTCGATGGCCTGTCAGAACGCTGAGAAAAGTAAAAAGGTATTTTTGATGTTGAATGAAATAAAGAGCCTTCAGGGTACTGATGAAAATAAAGCCCTGAATCTGCTTAATGAAGCTTTGGATTATGAAAAAAAGCTGCCGGATACTTTACTGATAAAGCTGTATGATACTGCGGGAATGTTCTATGATTCTCAGGAAGTATATGATTATGCTTTAAATTATTATAATTCTGCATTACTTCTTCAAAAAAAAATAAATTCACAGGATCAGTATATCACTCTCAAGAATATCGGGAATGTATATTATAACCTGGCCAAAAATAATATGGCAAAAAAATACTGGCTGGAAGC
Source organism: Chryseobacterium indologenes (assembly GCA_002439165.1). GTDB lineage: Bacteria > Bacteroidota > Bacteroidia > Flavobacteriales > Weeksellaceae > Chryseobacterium > Chryseobacterium indologenes_E. The sequence continues at coordinate 7,873 of DJTE01000035.1, read as the reverse complement.
ATTGGAGGGGTATAAAAAAAATCACGTTCCTAAAATTTACACTTTGTATAATAATCTTGCCATATTGGAAGAGACTTCAGGAAACTATGATAATGCAGAAAAAATGTATAATAATGCTTTGGCCAGCAGTACAAGATTAAAAGACAGTAAAGGTCAGATTATGGCTTATCAGAATTTAGGGATTGTAAGTTTTAAATTAAAAAAATTTAAAGAGGCATTAAATTTTTTCTTCATGGCAGAAAAATTAGCTTCCCGATATAATGAACATGATGATCTGGCCAAATCATTTTACAATCTGGGATATTTTTATTATAGCCTGCCTGTTAAAAATAAAGACTCCGCAGAATATTATCTGAATAAATCATTTTTACTGGGCAAGAATATTAAAAACACGAATATTCAGAAATTAAGCTCTGAAACCCTGATTAAACTGTATGAAGAAGATCATAAAACAGAATTGGCTAATTTCTATTTGCATCAGACAAAACAGATCAGTGAAGTTGAACTTAATAGAATGAATGACAAACAGATTCGTAAAATAGAGTTTAAATATCAGCAGAAATTAAAAGAGGAGGCAAATATTTCAAAACAGAAAAGACAGAACTGGATCTATTTCACATCTTTTTTCGTTCTTGTCACAGGGTGTATTATCTTATTTCTTATTTATAAACTGCAGAAAATTAAATTAATAAAAACAGGGTTAGAAAATGAGCTGCTTCTTGAAAAATTAGATGAACGGAATAAAGAAATTACTAAAAAAAGCCTTGAAGTACTTCATACCAGCGAAATACTGGACGTAACAAAACGAAAGTTAACAGGTTTAAAAGGAAAACCGGAAGTGAAAACACAGGTTACTTCTATTTTGAATGAAATTAAAAGCAGCGAGAAAGTTTTAAATCTTGAGGAATTTGAAAAAGTTTTTCAGGATATTCATAAAGATTTTTATAAAAAACTTATAGAATTGCACCCTGATTTATCAAGAACCGATCTCAGGCTTTCGGCCTTTTTACGCTTAAACCTTTCTACAAAAGATATTTCTGCTATTACAGGACAAAGCCAGAACAGTATCAATATTGCCAGACATCGGCTAAGGAAGAAAATAAAGCTCAAAGAGCATGAGAGTATCATTAATTATTTAATCAATGTTGTATAAATTGGTGATGATCTGAAATGTATTTTTGAAAATAGAATTTTACGTCAGTTTCTTGCCACACTGTTTGCAGTATCTGGCATCATCATCAATATCTTCATTACCGCAGCGGTCACAAACCTTTTCCAGATTCTGTCTTTTGTTCCGCATTTCTGCTGTTACAATTCCTGTGGGAACGGCAATAATGGAATAACCCGCAAGCATCAGAATAACGGCAAAAAATTTCCCCAAAGGAGTAATGGGAGATACATCTCCATATCCAACGGTAGTTACTGTAACCACCGCCCAGTAAATAGATTGCGGAATAGTTTCAAATCCGGGCCTGCCTCCTTCCACCATAAACATCATAGAACCTACAATAACTGAAAAAATAATAAGGAACAGAAGGAAAATGTAGATCTTTCTGGAGCTGTTTTTCAGTGCTCTTACGATGAGGTAGCCATCGTTCATGAAATCAAGGAGATTGAAGATTCTGAAAATTCGGAGCATTCTGAGCATCCTGAATATCAGGAAATATTTTGTGATCGGGAAAAAGAGGCTCAGATAAAAAGGAATCAGCGCAAGAAAATCAATAATCCCGAAAAAACTGAAGATATATTGTTTTTTATTTTTTACTACCGCAATACGCATCAGGTATTCTGCGGAGAAAAACAGAGAAATAATCCATTCCAGGATCAGGAAGGTGTAATGGAACCTCTTATCGAGTTTAGGTACACTTTCCATCATAATAATCGCCGTACTTGCAAGAATTAATGATAAGAGGATGATGTCGAACAGCTTTCCGAGCTTTGTATCGGCGCGGTAAATAATGCGGTAAAGGAATCTTTTCCAGAGTTTATCTTCAGGAACAAGGTTATGTTCTCTCTCCATTTCAAAAACAGTATTTCACAGTAAAGTTAATAATTTCCCCCATAGGCCGGGTAAAGATAGGATTGTTGCTATATATCTGCAAATGTTAAGAGTTTTTCTATCCTTAAAAAGTGAATTATTTTATATTAATGTAATGGTTTTCAGTGACTTGTATTGTATAATATACGAATATAAAATTGAAATTAAAAATTTATTTTTTAACATAATTTGTTATTCAATGTGTAATTTTATTCTACAAAAAAACAATCATTATGAGAAAAATATTAATTTCGTGGATCTCAATCTGCATGTATGGTATTTTATACGCGCAGGTTGGCATCAATACAAGTTCTCCAAACGGAGCAGCCGTATTGGATATCGTTTCCAATCAGAAAGGTCTTCTTATTCCGCGTCTTACTGATACAGAAAGAGATACAAATCTGGCAGACAATACTACTGCTACCGTACCGCCTGCCGGAATGCCGAATCCTGCTCTTGTTGCAGGTACACTTATTTTTAATACAACATCCAATAATTTCCAGTATTGGGATGGCCTTCTCTGGAGGCAGCTCTTTGTTCCCACATCATCTCAGGCTGGTAACGACGGTGTCGTTAAAATAAATTCTGGAAACGCAGATGTAAAACCTTCCCTCAACCTCAGCGGATCAGGTAGCGGATATGGATTAAGACAGCAGGTAGTGTACAGCACTCCTTTGGTCTTTGCTCCAAGCCCTACAACAAGCTGGCCGGAAACAACAGTTCCTTTCCCCGGAACTACGGCTAATATCTACAATTCGGGTAAATGGAGAGAAAATGAAATTTATGGCCAGGTTCATGCCTGGAGACTTATTGTGAATGTGATAGCCGGAGCTAATTCTTCAGGGTCTGTAAAAGCGACCTTTAAAAATCCGGATTCAGGATTTGAAATCAACTCGATTCAGCTTGTTCCCAGCGGGTCGGGGTCCGGAAACCTTCTTACCTTCTACTTTTATACCATTGCAGACGCTGCCAGTCTTGATCCGGGCAGAGGGTACCAGCTTTTCCTTGAAGCAGATCTCACATGTACCGCCGTTGTAGATTCCTTTACAAGAATATCTCTCTTTAAAGATTAAAAACTAGGGAGTGGTTTTAGTTTGAAACTCAGCCGGCTTTCAACAGGCCGGCTTTTTATTGTGTCAGAAATATTTTCAGGGTTTTTCTAAAAATCAATATCTTCGTTGAAACTGAAAATTTATATCATGAAGTTAAAAACGGTTATTTCAAAAATTGAAGAGGAGATCAGTATCAGACAGGCAGAGGACTTTGATAACGTAGGATTGTTATGCGGTGTTCCGGACCGGGATGTTTCCGGAATTCTGGTGTGTCACGACGCCTTGGAAAATGTAGTGGAGGAGGCTGTTCAGAAAAACTGTAATCTCATTGTCTGTTTCCATCCCATCATTTTTTCCGGATTAAAATCTCTTACCGGGAAAAACTATGTGGAAAGAGCGGTTTTAAAAGCGATTGAAAATAAAATTGCCATCTATGCCGTACATACGGCGTTTGATAACGACTTCTTCGGGGTAAATCACGGCATTTGCAGCCATCTTGGTTTGAACAATATGAAGATCCTTCAGCCTAAAGAAAATAATTTAAAACAACTGACGGTTTTTGTCCCTTCAGAATTTTCTGAGAAAGTAAAAGAAGCCATGTTTGCCGCTGGAGCCGGAAATATAGGATTTTACGATGAGTGCAGCTTTTCCGTAAACGGAAACGGTACATTCAGACCTGTTGAAGGTTCCAACCCTTTTTCCGGACAGCAGAATATCCGTGAAAATGCAGATGAAAATATGATTTCGGTTATTTTTGAAGGACACAAACAGGGGCAGGTTGTAGCTGCAATGAAACAGACACATCCTTATGAGGAAGTAGCCCACCAGATTTACAGCCTGGACAACAAAAACCATCATTCCGGACTGGGGATGTATGGTGAACTGGATGACGCGATGGAAGAAAAAGACTTCTTACAGCTGGTGAAAGATAAATTCGGGCTTGAAATGATCCGTCACTCTGCATTCAATGATAAAAAAATCAAAAGAGTAGGGGTTCTGGGAGGTTCCGGAGCAGGCGGAATAAGAACTGCTCTGTCTAAAAAATGTGATGCCTATCTTACCGGAGATATCAAGTACCACGATTTTTTTCTTGCAGAATCCAAAATGCTGATCTGTGATATAGGTCATTATGAATCAGAACAATTGGTTACCCAACAATTATTTGAAATTTTGTCACAAAAATTTAGTACATTTGCAATTTCAAAATCTATTGAAAAAACAAACCCAGTAAATTATTTCATTTAAATATGGCAAAAACCAACGATATTTCAGTTGAAGAAAAATTAAGAGCTTTATACGATTTACAGATCATTGATTCAAGATTGGATGAAATCCGGAATACCAGAGGAGAATTGCCAATTGAAGTTGAAGATCTTGAAATTGAGATTGAAGGACTTGAAAAAAGAGCTGAAAAATTTCATGCAGACATTAAAGATCAGGACGACCAGATCAAAACAAAGCATGAAGTAATCAACCATGCAAAAACTTTAATTGAAAAATACAAATCTCAGCAGGATAATGTAAGAAACAATAAAGAGTTTGAAGCATTAGGTAAAGAAATTGAATTCCAGGATCTGGAAATTCAGCTTGCTGAAAAAAGAATTAAAGAATTCGGAGCTAAAATTGCTCATAAAAATGAAACTTTAAGTGAACTGAACGCAAAGATCGACGATCTTAAGAATCACCTGAAATTCAAAAAAGAAGAATTAGACGGCCTGATCTCTGAAACTCAGAAAGAAGAGGAATACCTGATCGAGCAGTCTAAAGAATTTGCAAGCCAGATCGACGAAAGATTATTGGCTTCTTACAACAGAATCAGAACCAACTCTATCAACGGTCTTGCAGTAGTAGGATTAGAGAGAGGGGCTCCTAAAGGTTCATTCTTTACCATTCCGCCTCAGAAGCAGATGGAAATTGCCCAGAGAAAGAAAATCATCATCGATGAGCATTCCGGAAAAATCCTTGTTGACGACGAGTTGGTAATGGAAGAAAACGAAAAAATGAAATCTGTAATTAAATTCTAATTGCCGGTTTTTTAAATAACAGAAGAGGCTGTCCAAAAAGGACAGCCTCTTTTTTGTATATAAGGTAAATAATTATTCCTGTGATTTGGATTTCCAGTATTCTACCTGCTCTTTCAGTTCTTTAATGCGTTCTTCATACAACTCTATTACTTTATCTGATAAATGATTGATGGTAATATGTGTGTCCTGATGAGTATTGGTCTGAACAGCGGAACTGTCATTGTTTGTTTGATATAGGTTTTCTGTATTAAGAAGTAATTCTTCCGGTTTTACTTCTAAACTTTCACATAACTTTTCAATATGATTGACCCATGAATTGGTTTCACCGTTTTCTATTCTGCTGTAGGCAGAGCGGGAAATGTGCAGCTTTTCGGCCATTTCTTCCTGCGAAAAGCCTTTGTTTTCTCTCAGTCTTCTTATTTTGTTCCCTATCTGGATATTCATAAGTGAAGTATTTTACAGCAAAAATAATAAAAACATTGGCAGGATAATAAAAAAAATGCTGTGCGGTAACCGGGAATTAGATTCCCGAAAATAGGGTTTGTGCATTTAGGGAATAATATTATATTGCAACTGCAAATAAAAATCACAATCACATGAAAAAAAAATATTTTCAGATATCTCAGGCATATCTTTTTCTTCTACTGATTGCAGTAGGAATTTTATCCTCCTGCCGGAATGACTATCTGCCGGATCATCATGAGATTTACAGCAACAAAAGCCGTTTTCAGCTAACCTCCAAAAAAATATCCTTATCCGAAAGCAGGCACAAGGCACAGCTTGCTCCCATGCTGGATAAGGCAGAAGCAGGAATAAAAAGGATGAACAAAACACCGGATGGTGAAACAGACGTTTCTATTGATACTGACAATGTTTTGTATATAGAGAATGGCCCGGACTATCATACCTATACCTTCAGCATTGTGAGGGAAAATGCAGGGAAAGATGCACCCGTAGAAAACCTGGTGCTTTCTCCACTTCCTGATGGCAGCTACAAAGAATTTTTAATTGCCTATCATCTATCCGAACAGGAAAAAAACAGTATTCTCTCCGGTATCAGCATCCCATTGAAAGGAAAAACCAGAGTTTGGGATGCCGGTAATGGTATTTTAGGAAAGCAGTCCTGCGGATATGAAACCGTAGACGTATATATCCCCTGCGCCACAGGAGAGCATCATGCAGGGAATGTAGGATCATGGGGAAGTTGCCAATGGGAAAAGGAAGGCTTCGCAGGTCCCCAATATTATAGCCTTGTTGCGTATGTATGTACAGGAGATCCTGATAATCCGGGGAATCCTGGCTCAGGCTCGGGAGGTGGAGGCTCCAGTGGAAGTTCAGGAGATAATGGAGCCGGAAATGTTCCTCCATGTGAGATCGCTCCACCTTTATCTCCCAAACCGGGACTGACGGATGAAAATGGCTGTCCTATCGGGATTCCGACACAGCCTAATCTTCCTGATCCTAATGATCCCTGTGTAAGAATCAAAAATATTACCAATAATACAACCGGACTGAAAAACAAAATCAACAGCCTTAATACAAAGGAAAATCTGGAATTAAATTATGAGAAGGGAGCAACAATAGCAGATAATGCACAGGGGCAGAGTGTGCTTACCCCAAAGGACGGAAACCCTGGAGAAACCTTTATCACGGTTTATACACCGCCTACGGGAGAACAGACAGGTTTTATACATACTCATTTTGAAGGGTCAACAATGCTTCCTGTGTTTAGCTTTGACGATCTGGTTACTTTTGATGCCATACACTTTTACCGTAAAACGAATAACAAGTCTTTAGATAAACTGACCTTAATAGTAATAAGCAACGCGGGTGTTTTTGCAATGGTGATAGAAAACTCTACACTTTTCTATAATATGGGTGGGAAAATAATGACAAATAGAAAAGAAATAGAAAGAAAATATTATGGCGATCTTAAACAAAAGGTAAATGTTACTTATGGTGAGGTCATCAAACAAGTGGCAAAAGTTTTACCTGAGTACGGTGTCCGTTTATATAAAGCAACAGATGATCAATTAAATAGCTGGAATAAAATGGTTTATAATCCAGTTACCGGCATTATAGATGAAGTACCATGTAACTAAAAAAATAAAATTATGAAAAAATATTTAGCTATATTATTGTTAGCAATGATTATAAACTGTAAAGCACAGTCTCCGGTTTATACTTTAGGGGAAAGTCCTATTAATAAACCGCAAAATTCTTATATAAAGGATACAAACAATGTTTTAGACAAGTTCACAGGAACATGGATATATAGTGAAAATGGAAAAGCATTTACCATTATTATTAACAAGGCCCAAATGGTTAATTTAAATGATTATTATGTTGATGAACTACAAGGTAACTTTAAATATATGGTAAATAATAGTATAATAGCAAATACAAACACATCAAATTTTTTAGGTAAAAATTCAAGTATTTTTGGATTTACATTATGGGAGGGGGATGCTAATAAAGTAACATTATTTTTCTATGATCCTGAACGGCCAAAAATGAGTTGCAGAGTTACTTTAACATATTCTAATACGAATGGAGTTGAAAAGTTACATTGGGATTTAAAATTAACAGGTTATATATCTTCCCGTGATCCGAACATGAACCAGGCAACAGATTTCAGAGTTCCTACTAATGTGGAGCTAATAAAGCAATAAGATTTTATAATAAAAAAGAGACTGACCTTTTTGGGCAGTCTCTTTTGGTAATAAGTAAGCAGATGTTTTGCTATGGTCACCGTGAAG
>DJTE01000031.1:424-4494 GCA_002439165.1 Chryseobacterium indologenes | reverse complement strand
TGATGCTTTTTACCCCGATCAGAGGATCATAGCTGTACGTGGTGATCTGGTAACCGGATAATGCGGCATGGTTTCTGAAGACATCCAGTGCTGCAATAAGTGTCGATTCGGAGGCTTCCGAACCTGTCTGGGCATCGGTATTGGAAGGTGAAATGATATTGTCAATCAAAGACTGATTAATATCGGAAAACTTAGCACCTACAATCTTAGCAATTGGCTGGGTCTGGTTATAGCCCCAGATAATTGTTACAGAAACCCCGTCCTTAGTCGTGTATTGTTGTAAGTTACCTTTGGTATCATACCTATCATATGTAACTTCAGTGGCTACAACATTTAACAAATCCGTTGAATTGACCTTATAAGGCAAAACAAATCCTGAAGTTTTAGCATCAGCCTCTGATTGATTTACGGCATATACCGTTTCTACTTTACTAATGGTCTTTCCATCTTTTTTAACCACTGTTTCCAATGGGATAGCGATCATATTTTTATTAATCATCAATTGATTACCTTTTTCATGAGCATAAGAATAAAGGGTCTCGCTCACTTCCTGAGATGGCAGAACCGTCTCTTTTTTAACCGGAAGGTCTCTCGCATTAAATGTAATATTATTAGTTGTTTGGATATAACTTTGGTTATTATAGTCTTTTGAAACAGAATGAGTCACATTCGCCTTTCCTACCACTTCCAGACTAACAAAAATTTTGGGATCTTTATAGAAATTACAGTTTGGGTTAGGAGTACCATTTGTACACGTTTGATGATAGTCATCATAACTCGTAAATGCACCAGCCGTTGTAAACTCTTTGTAAGGTGTGTCCGGATACTGTAACCTGATTCCCGTATATTTATAGACAGAGCGAAGCTGATGTACATGATCACTCATATATAAATCATTATTGGATACATCTATTTTTCTTTCCTTAATCAAAAGCCCTCTTTTAAAATCAAAATTCGGATATGATATAAACGGAGGACCATAAGATGAAGGAAATATAGTGTTCGGAGTATCCTCGGGATACGTATAGGTATAGATAGTCTTCCCTTTATTTAATTCTGAAACCGATACATTTTTATACCCGACATCTGCCCCCTGTGTTTTTTGAACAGGAATAAAATTGTCAGAGGAAAATATGATATATGGTTTATTAAAACTTACAGATCCTTCTATACCCGTAAAAATATTACTGTATTCATAATAATAATTATGCAACGGTTTCGGATAAATTAAAGCCCCCGAACTTTCCTGACTATTATTAATGTTATTATAGGCAAAGTTTACTGATTTTGCAGGCACCGAGCTATTTTCATCTGCATAATAGCTGATATTCTTTATCCTTATACCCCCTCCATTTACATATTGGGTAAGATTCGTGCTTTTCTTTTCTTTAAACTCTGCTGTTATTTTTACCTGACCATAATTAACATAACTGGTATTTGAAATGACCTGGAATGTGGTATAATAATCACCTGCTTCTAAATTTCTCACATGATATACCGGATAATCGGGATCAGGGTCAACTGTTGGTCCGATAATCGTAATGAGATTGTAGATATTACCTACTTTTTTATAAATACCAAAAGTCCAAGTATTGTTTCTAATATCATCATTACCCTCAAGGTCCGGAAAACTAATCTCCATCTGTTGCATACCGGATAACGAGAAGAAATAATTCTTTATGTTCTGCTGGAATCCACTATGGGTTGTCATATAACTGTTGATATCCCAATTATCCGGGTTTTCATAGATATCAGCCGGTTCAGAACCAATAAATGAATAGGTATTGCTTTCGAAATCATATTTCTGTATTCCTCCCGTCGGTAATTTGATACTTTCTAAAATATTATATTTCATGCAGTTAGGAGATGTATTTCTACTCAAAAGAGTATTGTCGGTAGGTTTAATACAATTGAACCACCCCCAATGATCCGTATTCAGCTTTGAAGAAGTTAATGGTGCATTGCTCGTATAATTCAATTGATAATCATATTTTTTCTGTTGTAAAGCATCAAAAACACTTATGTTATCCAATTTCAAACGGTATTCCTGCACGTTGTGTAAATCAAAACTGAAATTGGAATAATTAAATTTATAGGTATCCATAATGTTCCCCGCCAGGTTCAGTATCTGAATATAATCAAGTTTACTAAGCTGATTTGGATGACTATAATTGGTATCTATTCTGTTCTTAAGATAGGAAAGGTTAATTTTTCCACGACCTACTATTTCTATATCTTTCAGCAATCTTGTCTGGGAATTGATACTATTGGTAGAAAATTCCTGTGCCGCAGGAATTACGCTTCCAAAATTATGTGGATAAGTATAAGAATTTTCAATCGGAGTTAAGCTATTTCTTGTAATACTTGAATTAGTCGTAAAGAAAACCGGACTTAGTGGATAATAGTTGAATTTTACCAACGTATCGCCCAATACATCCTGAACCTCGCCCAAGTGGAATGCAGATGTAACCGTTCCTACATTATACATATTATCACTAATATACCCATTAAAGCCTATTCTGTAACTATATGATGTGATTTGCGAGTTTTCGGTCACATTGAAAACATATTTATTTCCCAATTCATCAATGATAGTAAAGCTGCTGACATTATATTTTTTATTAGGGTTCAGTGAGCTAATTTCAATTTTCAGATTGTTTTCATCAAGCTTTTGAACATACAACTGGTTGCTTGAATTTTTTTTAATAATGAACCTGCCACTATAGCCCATGAAATTATATTGGTAGAGATCATATTCCGTATCAAATAAATTCAGATAACACGCTTTATATGCAAAATTTAAAAAGCCTTTGTAGGTTGGTGACTCCACAATAGGAACATATACCCCTGCCGTTTCAAGAGAGTCCAGAAATTTTCTTGTCAGATTCGTTTGAGAACCGGGAGAAAATTCATCATAATAAATTCCGGTTTTTGGCATCTGATGCGGATTTTGAATCACAATATCGCCATCCGGTCCGTTAATAACTGTTCTGGAAATCGACCCGCCTGCAAACAAACTCCAACCAAGCCCTACTTCCGAAGATTTATCTTCAGGTTTTGCTGTGTTCGGATGGTAATTTAAAGATAAATTAACCTTTATTCCGGGAGATTTTGTGGATATACTTATAATAGGAATTTTAATATCAGGAATTCCTGTATAATTATTGGTAGGTGTTTCTTCAAACTTCATTAAATTATTCACAGACGGAGAAGCCGGATATATTTGATTAATATTATCCATCGGATTACTTACAGATGAACCCGTCGATTGTGAAAAATAAAAACTGGAAAATAGAAGTAGTACCACCTTAAATATATTATGTATTTTTTTCATTATTTCTTAATCAGTTTTGCATTTGCAGTTTTATTCGTATCGGTTTTGATCACCACCAGGTAAGCCCCCTGAACCAAAGGCTGGGTATTGATTTTTGTCACCTTATTTTTTGTCTTCACACTCTGAAGCTGTCTTCCGCCCATATCATACACCACAATATCCGCTTCCCTGAAATCCATACCTATTTCTACATAGGCATAATCGGTGACAGGGTTCGGATAAATTTTGATGTTCTGCTTCTGGATCAGCTTATCAATCTGGCTGTCTCCCAGTTTTACGATTTTCCAGTTCTCTTTTCCTAGTTCTTCAGCACTGGTTCCGGCAAGGATAATGGAGCCATCTCTGTTCAGCTTAATATCTGAAAGCCTTTCTTCTTTCTTCCTGTTTTCTCCCGCTACATGCTTTCTCCACTGTTCATTGCCGTCCTGATCCAGGTATAGCATCCAAAACGTTTCGTCATTTTTTTCTATCCGTTCTTCGGCCTGAGTGTAACCGCCCAGTAAAATGCCTCTGGAGGTTTTATCATCCGCGGAATGGATCACACTCATACCCATCAGAATATCACGGTTCCCGAAATTGTAGGATTTCTGCCACTGTTCTTCCCCTCTTTCGTTTAAAGCGACGAGCCACAGATCAGTTCCTTCTTCTATGCCCTCCGTTTTGTTGCCTGATCTTTCGGACCGGGATTCTCCACCGATAAGGTAACCTGTGGAGGTTAAAGCCAGTGTTCTCAGAT
>DJTE01000031.1:0-128 GCA_002439165.1 Chryseobacterium indologenes | reverse complement strand
CCACTTTGCCGTTTTTATCCAGCTTTACGATCCAGTAATCGCCTTCACCGAAATTTTCGGTCTGCTTTGAAACAGCTGATAATGAATTACCGGTAACCGAAATTCCCGTTGAAACTCCATTACTCATT
>DJTE01000016.1 GCA_002439165.1 Chryseobacterium indologenes | reverse complement strand
TTCCCGCTGATCGGACAGATTGAGCAGATTTTTGTTGACCGGAGGTTAAAGAGCAGCGAAGATTTTTAGCAAGATCTTAGAATTATAATCAATTAGGGTAAGAATTAAAGCTGCCGAAGGCCAATCCATCGCTTCGGGGAATCAACGGAGTTGATTCTATCCTTTGCTTCCTCAAGATGAGTAGTATCAAAAATAATCCTTTGCGTGAAACAACAAATATGCGCAATAATTTACCCGATTTTCTTTAGAGGTGGCTTTACCGCCTAAATAATAAAAATAATCTATTGGCTTTAGCCAAAACCTATATACACAACCATTTTAATCAAAATTAATCAATGACATTCATCAGGAATAAGGCATAAACTAATTTTGAATAGTATATTTGTAGTACAGAACAGAATCGTTGAGGTTTTTTATTTCCATATTCATCATTTTTGCCATTGCAGTACGTCCTGTCCTGCCATTGGTTAACTATGCTGTCAACTATGATTATATTGTAAAGAATCTCTGCGAAAACAAAAGTCTTCCCCAGTCAACCTGTAAGGGGAAGTGCTATGTGGAAAAAGAGCTGGCCAAAACAGAAAAGCAGTCCAATACCTCACAGACGGTAAAAATCGCGGGGCTGGATGCTTTTATTTACAATGATATTGTCTCTTTCAATACCGTTCAGGAAGATTTCATTTCTTCAGGCAAAAGAATTTCAGGCTCTCATCATTTCTATACATCAGAATATTTTTCCAGAATATTTCATCCTCCGCTGGTTTAAGATTTGTTTAAACTAATTGTTTCGTTGATTTTAATTATCCCGTCTTTATTTTTGAAATAAATGGCTTGTGCTATCGGTATCAGGCTGTTTTCAGTTCAAAAAGATGTTCGGAATTTGTATTTAAAATCAAACAACTTCATTCACTCTATCATTAATTTCAATTTAAGATTAAAATGAAATCAAGAATTATTTTGACGGCCTTGCTGTCAATATCCCTGTTTTCGTGTGCTCAGGAATCTCCTAAAGTAAAACATAAAAAATCGATGGCCACTTCCGGAGAAAACCTGAAAAATGTAAAAGTAGTCAACGCTGAAGACCCTATTTGTCATATGAAAACAGCAGAGTTTTTAAAAGATACTGCTGTGTATAAAAATAAAACGTACGGTTTTTGCAATACCTACTGCAAAGATGAGTTTAAGAAAAATCCTCAGAAATATGTCCAGAAATAAAAAGACAGAAACTAAAGCTAAAACAAAAGTGATTATTCCCGTCGCTGTAATGGCTTTACTTTTTATAGGAATAGGTGTTGGAATGGGGTATTTTAAAAAGAATCTTTATACGGTAATGAAGGTGCCGGATTTTGAACTGACAGATCAGAACAGTAAAAAGATCACCAATAAAGATATGTTGGGAAAAGTTTATCTGGTGGAATTTTTCTTCAGTAAATGTCCTACCATCTGTCCTGTAATGAACCGGAATATGAGAGCCATTGAAGACGAGATCAGCAGCCCGGATTTCGGGATCATATCCATAAGTATTGATCCGGAAAACGATACACCTGAAGCTTTAAAGGAACATGCCCGGAGTGTAGGCGCAAAATCTCCCAACTGGCATTTTCTGACTGGAGACCGGGGGTATATCGGAAAACTGGCAGATCAGTTCAATATTTATGTGGGGGATAAAGAAGATGAAAGCGAAAGCCTGAATCACAGTGGAATGATTGCTCTCGTAGATCAGGAAGGAAATATCAGATGCCGGTACAATAAAGACAATATGCCGATCCTGTATTATTCAGGATTAAACTATGAAGATCCGGAAGGAAAAACCCCTAAACTGAACGGGAAATACCATCCGGACCGTGAAAAACTCATTGAGGATATTAAGAAGCTGCTGAAGTAGTGAGAATAGAAAGAATAGCAGGAAACCTTTGATTAAAAAGACCAATCAAAACTTCCCTCCTCCGGCTTCCCCTCTTAAAAAAAGAAATATTTGTTCAACCATAAAAACAAAACGTTATGAAGATTTTGAAAATAGCGGCTTTAAGCGCAGTATTCGCTGCACAGTTCGCTTTCGCACAATTTAAGCAGACTCCTTTGCCGTACGCATACAATGCGCTGGAAGGAAATATCGATGCACAGACTATGGAGATCCATTATTCAAAACACGCCGCAGCCTATGTTGCGAATTTGAATAAAGCCATTGCGGGAACTCCGCAGGAAAAACAGACCCTGTTTCAGATCATGTCAGGAGTTTCCAAACTTCCGCCTGCCGTAAGAAACAATGCCGGAGGACACTACAATCACGAACTTTTCTGGACAGTTCTTACCCCTGAGAAAAATACCCAGCCTTCCGCTAAATTACTGAAAGCAATCAATGAAACTTTCGGAAGTATGGACGCTTTTAAAGAAAAAATGAGCAAAGCGGGAGCAGACCGTTTCGGTTCTGGATGGGCATGGCTGTCTGTGGATAAAAACGGGAAATTATTCGTTTCTTCAACCCCTAATCAGGATAACCCTTTAATGGATGTTGTTGAAGAAAAAGGAACTCCGATCCTGGGAATTGATGTTTGGGAACACGCTTATTATCTGAAGTACCAGAATAAAAGAGCGGATTACCTTACCGCGATATGGAACGTGCTGAACTGGAAGGAAGTGAGCAGAAGATACGATGAAGCCGTAAGCAAAAAATAAAACATGAATTTAATTTGCAGCATATTCCTTACCCTTTATATGGCGTTCAGACCTCTGATCCCATTGGCGGAATATGCTGTAAATTATGATTATATCTCAGAAGTATTGTGTATCAATAAAAGCAGACCGGAAGTTCACTGTAACGGAAAGTGTTACCTCAGTAAAGAACTTGCCAAAACAAACGATACCGATCCTTCTCCTTTAAACAAAACCAGGACTTCCGGACAGAAAGTTCTGGACACCTATATTCCTTCTGAGATTACAGAAATTATCATCACTGAAAAAATACCTTTTTTCAATTTCAGCTTCGTCTATGAAGATGACTATTCATTTCTGTTTCTGAAACATATATTCAGGCCACCGGTTTTTTAAGTTTTTATTTATTTTATTCGAAAGACTAACTTCAAAAGTGGCAGGAGTTTTTTATTTGAAAAACTTACTTGCTCTTATTTCATCACTTAAAATAACATAAGTGTTAAAAATATCTTTTGTCTTCTGTCAATCAAAAAACTGAATATTTCCACATATTCAGCACTGTTCTTATTTCAAAAAATTCAACTTAAAAAATCAAAATGAAAATCTGTAAATTTTTATCATTATTCTTTGCGGCCTTTACGCTGGCTGCTTTTACATCATGCCAGAACCGTGATGACGATAATTCCCTGGACTCTTCTGCAGGAAATATCCAGATAAAATTCGAAAACGGCTTTAATAACCTGGGAAATATTGTACTGGATCAAACAGTACAGACTTCAGCTGCCGGGCAGAAGCACAAGTTTTCTACACTGAAATATATCGTCAGCAATATCACTCTGATTGATGAAAACGGAAATGAATTTAAATACAACGAAAACAATCCGGACAAAGGAGCGTTCATCATCGATCAGGCAGATGCCAAAGCGGGGGTTATTTATCTGGATCTGATGGGTATTCCTGAAAACAATTATAAGAAAATAAAATTCGGACTTGGACTCAGCCAAAAGGCTTATCTCCTGGGACAGGACGGACAGGCAGAATTCTGGAACAGGGCAAAACAGAAAGGAATGTCCTGGTCATGGGCCGCCGGCTATGTTTTTGCTAAACTGGAAGGGAAATACGGTACAGGATCAGCAGATAAAGAATTTATGAACCATACCGGAAATATGGGAAATGTAACGGCTAACAATACCCCTGATCTTTACCGGGAAATTACGTTGAACCTTCCGGTTACCGCGAGAGTGACCGGCCAGATTAAACCCTCCGTTCATATCCTGGCCGATCTTAATCAGTTTCTGAGCGGGACCAAAAACCTTATACTGAATGCGGATAACGATATGGCAATGGGATCAAACCAGCATCTGGTGGATGTTACGGATAACCTGGCAAAAATGTTTAAAGTAGACCATGTTCACAATGATTAATATACTGACAAGACTATTGCTGCTCTTGATTGGCTTTTTAAGTTTTACAGCCTGTTCAGATGAGGTGATGCAGCCATTGGAGAAAGATGAAGCCTACCCGTTACAGTTTCCGTCTTATTTCCCGGAAATGACTTTTGATAAAACTTCCAATCCTTTCACCAAAAACGGAGTGGAGCTTGGCCGTAAATTATTCTACGAAGGAAAGCTCTCCGGGAACAATACCATTTCATGCGGATTCTGTCATATTCAGGAAAATGCTTTTACCCACCACGGACATAATGTAAGTCATGGCGTAGACGACAGAACAGGAATCCGGAATGCGCCGCCTATCCAGAATATGATATTTCTGAAAAGGTATATGTGGGATGGAGTAATTCATAATCTGAATGAACAGCCTATTATTCCCATCACAGATGTGAATGAAATGGACAGCTCGATGCCGGAAGCCATTGCCAAACTGAAAGCAGATCCGAAATATAAAAAGCTTTTTGCAGCGGCCTACGGAGATGAAAATATCACAGGAGAAAGAGTACTGAAAGCCTTGTCACAGTTTATGGCAAGCCTGATCTCCGCAGATTCAAAATATGACAGATTCAGGCAGGGAAAAGAAAAACTGACTGCGGAAGAATCCCAGGGAATGACCCTTTTTCAGCAGAAATGCGCTTCCTGCCATAGCGGAGAATTATTTACCGATGAGAGTTTCAGGAATACAGGAATGTATTATAATTCGCAGTTTAAAGATCCCGGGCGTTACCGGGTAACCCTTGATCAGAACGACTGGATGAAATTCCGGGTGCCGGGCCTTAGAAATATAGAATATACTGCACCTTATATGCACGACGGAAGATTCTATACGCTGGAAGCGGTTCTCAATTTCTATTCCGATGGAGTGGAAGACCATCCTAACCTGGATCCGAAACTGAAACAGAACGGGCATACCGGAATTGCGATGAACATTCAGGATAAGCAGTTGATTATCGCTTTTCTGAAAACGCTTTCCGATAAAAACTTTATTTCTAATCCCCAATTTGCAGAATAATGAACAGGAAAAAAATAATGGTAATAATAGGAATGGCTTTATCTGCGGGATTTCAGGCTAAAACGGTTAAAGACAGCATGGAGGTATCCGGTGATTTTAGCAGAATATCGCTTGATGACTGTGATGCCTGCGGCTGTGCGGCCGGAAATGGTTCGTCAGGTTTCGAATCATTGCTGAATCCCCAGTTTATCGGCATTAAATATTTTGCCCAGCATTATAAGGCAAAAGAAAATTTGTTTGTGAAAGATCTTACACAGGACCAGTATTTCAATACCCTTCAGCTGTGGGGAAAAATTCCTCTGACGAAAAAACTGAGTGTGTACGCCAGTCTGCCCTTTCATTTTCACGAAAAGAAAACCCGGCAGGGAGACATCCGCATCAATGGAATCGGGGATCTGAATCTGATGGGAATTTATCAGATCATTAATTCGAAAGATAATGCCCATCAGCTGAATGGCGGCCTGGGGATAAAAATTCCTCTGGGAAAATTTGATGAAAAAGGAATTTCCGGGGTTAATCCGAGTTTTCAGCTCGGAACAGGCAGCAGGGACTATCAGGCAGCTTTAAATTATAAATTCCAGAAGAATAAACTGGCAGTGCTGATCAATACGGACTATACAGTGAAAACTGAAAATAAAAAACATTATCGGTTCGGGAATCAATGGAATTATGCAGCAACAGGATTTTACCGGATCACAGGAACTGATAAAACCATATTTTCTGCCAAAGCCGGGCTTCAGGGCGAGGTGTATGATACCAACAGGCAGTACGGAGAAACATTGCCCCGTACATCAGGAAGTGCTTTGTATGGCAAGCTGGGCTTTGAAGCATCTTATAAAAAGTTCAGTCTCGGAAGTGAGATCATGCTGCCTGCTTATACTGAGCTGGCAGGAGGAGATATTGAGGCAAAATCACGTTTCAGTATTTTTCTGAATATCGGAATCTGATGAATAAATGATCCCCGGATCAGAAAATACTTTTTTAATAAACCTTACAAATGCTTTTCTCGTTTGTAAGGTTTTTCTTTTGCAGGGAACATAGCTTGTGAAATGTTTTTATCCTGTTGATAATCATTTTGTTATTTCAGATTTTGAATATGTCAGGAATTGTTTATCTTTGCCGGAATCTGGTGAGCCGTAAAAAGCGCTTAAAAGGGAATCCGGTGAAAATCCGGGACAGACCCGCTGCTGTAAGCTCCACACCAAAGTTTCTGAAGAATATATCCACTGTTTTTTTAATGGGAAGGATTTCAGAAACGGAGTAAGTCAGAAGACCTGCCAGAAGATGAACGTTTGACGCTTTCGTGGAATAAAGCTTAGGACAACAATGATTCTGTGCAGTGAATGCTGTGCTTTGTCGTTGCTTTCTTATATCCGTTAGCGTCATCATTATTCTGAATGAGCTAATGGTGACAAAACTTACTGCTTCTCTGTTTCAAAAGGGAGCTGTCGCAATTTTTGTGATGGCCTCTCATCTTGTATTCTCACAGTCTAAGGACAGCATCCGTGAGAAAACGATTCTTCCTGTCCGGATTTATAAAAAAGATTTTAAAGAAATTCTTCCCGCACAGATTCTTTCAGGCGAACAGCTGGAAAGGCTGAACAGCCAGTCGGTGGCAGATGCCCTAAGATATTTTTCCGGTGTTCAGATCAAGGATTACGGCGGAATGGGAGGTTTGAAAACTGTTAATATCCGGAGCATGGGAAGCCAGCATGTCGGTGTTTTCTATGACGGCATTCAGCTTGGAAATGCCCAGAACGGAGTGGTGGATCTGGGGAAATTTTCCCTAGATGATATAGAATCAATCTCTTTGTACAACGGTCAGAAAAGTGAGATCTTTCAGCCTGCAAAAGATTTCGGGTCTTCAGGATCTATTTATCTTCAGCCTAAAACTCCTGTATTTAAAGGAAATCAGAAAACCAATGTAACGGTCAGGCTTAAATTTGGGTCCATCAGCCTGTTTAATCCTTCGTTCCGCCTGGAGCAGAAGATTTCAGACCGGGTGGCAGCAAGCTTCAGTTCGGAGTTTGTGCAGAGCAGAGGATTGTACAAGTATAAATACCAAAAGAAAAATGCTGACGGCTCTGTTGCCAATGATACGATTGCCAGAAGATATGATTCCTATATTCAGGCTAAACGTTTTGAAACAGGTTTTAACGGAATTCTTAATAACGGGAGCTGGAATGTACGCGGTTACGGATATATTTCAGACCGGGGAATTCCCACTGCTGTCGTGAATAATGATTTCGGGCCTAAAGGACAGCAGATGCTGGATGAAAACTATTTTATTCAGGCCAGTTTCAGAAAAAAGCTGTTCCCGAAGTTTGAAACCCAGGTGAAAGCCAAATTTGCCTATGATTATTCCAGATTCCTGGATACGGTCAATGTATCAACAACAGCCCTGCGCATTGATAATACCTATATCCAGAGAGAACTTTACTTTTCTTCGTCCAATATCTATTCGATTACCAAAGACTGGGATGTAAGTGCAGGTTTGGACTTCCAGTATAATAACCTGAATGCCAGTCTCAGGGATTTTTCATTTCCTACACGATATACCTCACTGCTGGCTTTTGCCACGACCTATCAGTGGAGAAGGTTTAAATTCCTGGGAAGTGTACTTGGAACGTTTGTCCATGAAAATGTGGAGAAAAATGCAAAATCTCCCGATAAAACAGAATGGACCCCCTCTGCATTTCTGAGCTATCAGCTCTCTGATTCAAAAGATTTTACCATAAGAGCCTTTTATAAAAGGATTTTCAGGATGCCAACTTTCAATGATCTGTATTACACCATGATCGGAAATGTGATGCTGAAACCTGAATTTACCAATCAGTATGACGTGGGTTTTACCTACCATAAACTTTATGATCATGAATTTTTTAAAGGAATTTATGTGAAAGCGGACGGATATTATAATGAAGTGGAAAATAAAATCATCGCAGTTCCTACCACCAATCTGTTCCGGTGGATGATGACGAATCTCGGAGAAGTAAGGATCGTGGGAGCAGATGTCAATGTTCAGGCTGAATTTGATATCAATAAGGTGAAACTGAAACCTCTGGTAAGCTATACCTATCAGAGAGCAGGAGATTATACCGATAAAAAAGAAGATTATTACGGAGACCAGATCTCTTATGTGCCCTGGCATGCCCTGACTTTTACCATGATGGCGGATTATAAAGACTGGAGTTTCAATTACAGTTTCATGTATACCGGAGAACGTTATGATGCACAGCTGAATAACATCCGTGCCAATTATCTTCAGCCGTGGTATACCCATGATTTATCGGTTCAGAAAAAATTCAACTGGCATGCCCATCAGATCAAAGCCGGTTTTGAGGTCAATAACGTCCTCAATCAATATTATGACGTGGTAAGGAATTATCCGATGCCCGGAAGAAATTTTAAACTCATTGTAAGCTTTACATTATGAAAAAACTAAACTTTTACCTTCTGGCTCTTGCCTTTCTCTGTCTGTTCTCATGCCGGACGGACGATTACGTTGTTCCCTCGGAAAAAGAAGAGGTAAGCACCGGAGAAGATACAGCCATCAAAGGTTTTTACCTTCTGAATGAAGGAAATATGGGAAGTAACAAATGTACCCTTGATTACTTCGATTATGCTACGGGAACCTATCACCGGAATATCTACGGAGAGATCAATCCGAATGTGGTGAAAGAACTCGGGGATGTAGGAAATGACATCATGATCTACGGAAGTAAAATGTATGTAGTGGTGAATGTTTCCAATAAAATTGAAGTGCTGGATGCCAAATCAGCGAAACGTATCAAGACCATACAGCTTCAGAACTGCCGGTATATGAAGTTTAAGGGAGGAAAGGTGTATGCCAGCAGCTATGCAGGTCCTGTTGAATTAAATCCCAATTCGCCACCCGGAAAAGTAGTGGAAATTGATACAACTTCACTGGCTATTGAAAGACAGGTGGTGGTAGGTTATCAGCCCGAAGAAATGGAGATTATCGGAGATAAGCTTTATGTAGCCAATTCCGGAGGTTATATGTTCCCGAATTATGACAGAACAGTTTCTGTGATTGATCTTAACAGTTTTACAGAGACCCAAAAAATTGATGTGGCCATTAATCTTCACCGCATCAGAAAAGATAATTACGGAGATCTCTACGTAAGTTCCAGGGGAGATTATTACAATATCCCGTCCAGTCTGTTTCTTGTGGATGCAGCTACCGGAGCTGTAAAAAAAGACTTTCATGTCGCGGTAAGCGGAATGACAATCGTGAATGACAAACTCTATTACTATGGCAATGAGTTTAATTATAATACCCACAGCTATGTTAAAACTTTCGGAATTATCGATGTGAAAACAGAGCAGGTAATCGCCAATAAGATCATTGACCAGCAGTACGCAGACGAAATCAAAGCACCGTACGGAATTGCGGTAAATCCTTATACAGAAGACATCTACCTTACCGATGCCCGGAATTATGTAACCACGGGGTACGTCTACTGTTTCGACAAAACCGGAAAATTCAAATGGAAAACCGAAGGCGGAAATATCCCTGCCCATTTTGCTTTTCTGTACAGATAATTAAATGATAAAAAATGGAAAGAAAATATTTAAATATTATAAAAACCGCACTTTTTTCTTCTGTTCTGTTAGGAACGGCAGCCTGTAAAAGTGACAGCGAAGAGATGGCGGAGGAAGTTACTTTTCCTTCAGAAGTACTGAAAGAATCCTATACGGTTGACAGGCTTAAACTGTTGAATATCGATCCGAAAATTGAAGGAAAGCTTACGTGGAGTATCAACGATTCTATTATTTCTGAAAATATACAGCTGGATTTTGTGAGTGCATATGCCAAAACATATCCCCTGACCCTGAAAGTGGAAGCAAAAGGCGCTGTAAAAACCTACAAATCTTCCATCATTGTGATGAAGGAAGCATCGCCTTACAGCAAATATATCACTAATGTTTTTGATTACCGGCCGGCCATAGGTCAGTTCATCAATGAGATGCCCGAATACCAGAACGGAAATACGGAAACGGACATGATCAGAAGGGCAAAAGAATCCCTTATCGGCGGAAATTCCACGATGATAAGTCTTGGCGGCTATGGCGGTTACGTTACTTTCGGTTTCGATCATACCATTCCGAATCTGGAAGGGAGAGATTTTAAGGTTCTCGGAAATGCCTTCTGGGGAAATAGTGCCAATGCTACAAGATCCGGATCATGTGAGCCCGGAATTATTATGGTGGCCTATGATAAAAATAAAAACGGAAAACCGGATGAAGACGAATGGTACGAAATAGCCGGCAGTGAATACTTTAAGGACACCACTCTTAAAAATTACAGCATAACTTATTTCAAACCCAATGAAAATAAACCTCCCGTTCCCGGAAGTGAGTTTTGGCAGACTGATGTGGAGTACATCAGATGGCAGGATAATAATGGGACTTCTGGATTTAAAACTAAAAATACCTTCCATGCACAGAGCTATTATCCTTTATGGCTTTCCCAAGCTTCTTACAGCTTTACAGGAACCAGACTGAAAGATAATTTTTACGACCAGAGCGGAACGGGGGCTTATTGGGTAGGCACCTCCTATGATTACGGATATGCAGATAACGCGCCGAACAATGATGAGGCTTCCAATATCGATATTTCATGGGCAGTAGACAGGAACGGCAAGTACGTTAAGCTTCCGGGAATCGATTTTATTAAAGTATATACCGGAGTAAATCAGGAAGCCGGATGGCTGGGGGAAGTTTCTACTGAAGTAGCGGGAGCTTATGATTTACATCTCAATTAACAGATCAGAATATAAATCAGTTTAAAATAGTAAATACAATGAAAAAGTTTTATCTTTTTACAATGCTGATTCTGCTGACGTTCTTTACGAATGCACAGATTACAGTACAGGGCGTTCCCCGGAATGATATTCAGGGAACCAGCCAGCTTCATACTACGTTAACCACCAATGTGAATTTCTCTGACATCCAGTTTTGGGTGGGAACAGGTTCTAATGAAGCTGCTTTTGTTGTACAGTGGAATGACAGCAAAAATCCGGATGCACTGGTGTGGGGATACCGGTGGAACGGAAATGCAACCGGAGAAGATATGCTGAAAGCTATTGCCCAGGCAGATCACCGTTTTTTCTCACTTCTTTATCAGGGAACCCCGTTTGGAACTGCAGTCGGAGGTTTGGGCTTTGACCTGAACGGACAGAATACCAATGCTCTTTATAAAGACGGAAATACAACCTATCCGCTTTACCCTGCGAATGGTATCATTAATACAACTGCATATGATTTTGACAGCTATACAGCAGCTGATATCAATGATCACTGGCAATCCGGATGGACTACCAACGGATACTGGTCATACTGGGTGAAAGATCCCACAGATGCTGATTTTGGTTATTCAGGAGTTGGGGCTTCTTCCCGTACGCTGCAGAATGGTTCCTGGGATGTGTGGAATTTTAACCCTTCTTTTGAAACGATCCCGATCTCTTCTACCATGACTCCGGTTTCACCTTATGTAACTTCAACAGATTTTGCCAATGGATTCTTTATGGTAAATGAAGACTGGTTCGGGCATACCAACGGCTCTGTGAATTTTGTACATAACAACGGCCAGATCAGTTACCGTGTTTACAGCAATGCCAACAATAATCAGGCTTTCGGAGCGACTACCCAGTACGGAACTATTTACGGAGACAAATTCTACTTTATCTCTAAACAGGCAGCAGACGGGAATGATACTCAGTATACCCCTGGTGGAAGACTGGTGGTTGCCAATGCACAGACGATGCAGAAAATTGCCGGATTCAATGATATTGGAGGCGGAGACGGAAGATCTTTTGTAGGAGTGAATGAACACAAAGGGTATATCGGTGCTTCTAACGGGATTTATATATTTAATATCGATAATCTTCAGGTTGGAGGTTTAATTGCCGGAACCGGTGGAGGAAGCCAGTATGCAGGACAGATCGGGAATATGATCCGTACCTCGAAATATGTATTTGCTGTAAAACAGTCTGCGGGAATATTGGTGATTAATCCTGATACTGATGCTGTCGTTTCTACGATTTCAGGAGCCTATCACTCCGTTGTTCAGGCTAAAGACGGAAGTGTTTGGGCTATTCAGGATCAGAAGCTGGTGAATATTGACCAGAATTCTTTGGCCACAACAGTTTATAATATTCCTGCCACAAAATATCTGGGGTCATGGGGGGCATGGAATGCCGGAAGCTTTACTGCAAGTACCCGACAGAATGTACTGTACTGGATCAATTCGGTAAACAGCTTTGTTTCCGGAACACAGATTGTAAAATTTGACGTGGACAGCAAAACATTCAATGAGAATTTTGCCGTTATTCCGGGACAGACCGGGCAGTTCAAACAGATTCCTTATGGAGCTGCACTGCGTGTGAATCCGGTAACTGATGAATTAATTCTTAACACTACCGAAAGTGGTTTTGGAGCCCACTACCAGAAAAACTGGATCCATACTTTTGATGCCGCAGGTACTCTTACCAATACCAAAACACTTAATGATTATTACTGGTTCCCTGCTGTGACAGTATTTCCGGATAATAATGCTCCGGTTATAAGTACTGCATTCCCTTCACAGGTTTCTGCAGGAACCGTAACAGCAATTGATCTGAAAACAGCTGTTGCCGATGAGGATAATATAAGTGCTTCAGTAGTGAAGACCGTGAAATCAAATTCTAATCCGGCTGTTGTTTCTGCAACGATCAACTCAAATGAAGAACTTATTCTTACTCCGCTTTCCAATGGAAATTCAAATGTGGTGATCAGCTTCAACTCCAATGGAAAATTGGTTGAAAAAACACTGACCGTAAACGCCACGACTGCCAGCCTGGCTACTGCAGAAGTGAAAAAGCCTGAATTCAGCATTTATCCGAACCCAGTTTCCGATTTCCTGAATATCAAAACCACAGATAAGGTTCTGAATGTTTCTGTTTACGATTTCTCAGGAAAACAGATTAATGCAACGTTCCAGAACGGGCAGATCAATGTAAGCATGCTTCCGGACGGGATGTATATTCTGAAAGCAGTTACAGATAAAGCGGTTTATCAGCAGAAACTGATTAAAAAATAATCATAACCACTCATTTTATTTCAATAGGAATCGGCGGCCCAAAGGGCCGCCGATTCTGCTTTATCATCACAATATTCTGTTGAATTATGGTGTAATTCTGATCTTTTTAGAATAAGTCTTTTTATCTTTAGTCTCAATATTCATGATATAAATGCCTTCAGGTTGTCTCGCTTCAAAAGTATTCGATTTTATTGTAGAATTGAATACCTCTTTTCCTGAAGTATTGGTCAGGGTGACTTTTGATCCTTCAAAAGAATCATCACCGGTCAGTGTAATCTGTCCGTTTTGGCTGTGGGCCATAAAATTGATGAACGGATCTTTGTACTGATAAGCGTAATAGATTCTCAGAGCACCGTTCACACTGAGTAAACCTCCGTTTAGATTTATTTTGATCCGGTCATAAGGCTTGTTCATTGTAAGCTCAATTTCCCCTTTACTCGGGTCTGTACCTCCAAGTTTGATTGCATTGTTGTTAAGGTTCTGATAATCATTGTTGGATACATCACCATTAAATGTTTCGATGGATATTCCGCTGATAAGCTGTGCAGACAGCATCGTCAGATCCGATCCTATACCAATGACAAGTTTATTGGTGTTGGATGCAATGTTGGTGGAAGGGAAGAGTAAAACCTGTTCTGTTCTGGCTAATAATCCTACGGAAACCTGAAGGGTAGAATAGTCATCCTCATTGCTTCCTACTGCGTTTTGTGGATTTAATACTCCGCAACCCAGGCAGACTCCGACAACCTGGTTAGTCTGACCGCTTGCATAGATTTTAGTGATCTGGGCGAAAGATGTGCCCGTCAGGAACAGAGTAGAAGCCAATATTACTGTTTTCTTCATCAACTGGCTTACAAATAAATTTGCTTTCATATGTTAAAATTTAGTTTTCTGGTTTGGTTAGTACAAATGTAAACATAAAATAATTATGTTAAGTAAAATATTTCATAATTGTGTGATTATTTAATATTGACAGGATATAACCGATTAATTTTGTTTTTAGTTTAAAATTTTAAAGATGAATCGTTTTAGTATACCATAAGTGCTGCAAAAAATGAATCCGGCAGTTTTCTTAACAGCCGGATTCAGGATGATTTATGTAACGGATATTTTTTGAGAGAGAAAGAGGGGCCTGGGGCTAATTTATGATCAGCCAGCTGCTGTTTTGTTCTTCAGCATTTTTAATACGTAATGGTTTAAAGCTTCTGAAATCTGATGTCTCGTATTCCAGTTCATACAGATCGCTGCCGTTTACAGATCCTTTTTTTATGGCAACAAGATTAACGGTCAGCAGGTACTTGCCATTTTTCTGTTTTCTGATAAATTCAGCATCATAAGTCCTTCCGCTTACAGCATTAAAATCAAACGAGTGGTTAGCCGGTGCATATTTTTCAAGATGGGCTAAAAAATCGTTTGATCCGGGAATGGTAATTATTTCTTTCAGTTTATTTTTTTCTATCCTGAAATGCTGTGAAGTGGAAAAACTTCCACGGTCATTTCTCCAGCTGATGATTTCACCGGGAATACATTCTGTCATAATGATGGCTTCATTGGGTTCTGCTCCTGCCAGTTTTGAGAACTCTTCAAGAACGGGTTTCGGGTATTTTTTATACCTGAAATTTTTTTGAATTTCTGAAACTTTTGGATTGGCGGTAGTTTCAAAGCTTTGGGCAAAAAATGGGAAACTTACCCATAAAGAAGTAATGAGGAATATTTTTTTCATGGATCTGTCTTTTGAGAAGAATGTATAGTTTAAACCAAATTTAAATATTGTTATTAAAATTTACAAATTAAAACAGGATAACTTTAAAATATTTATCACAATGATGAGAAAATTAATTCTGTTCAAAAAACTGAAACCGGGGGAGAATATATCTTCTGTAATACGGTTGGCGGCGGGTGTTGAAAAAAAGGTCTCAATAGGTAATTGAGTTCAGTAAAGGCGGATCAGTCCCAAAAGTTGTG
>DJTE01000003.1 GCA_002439165.1 Chryseobacterium indologenes | reverse complement strand
CTTTTGGGACTGATCCGAAATAGGACATATAAATCGTGACCTATTTTAGTTTTTTTTATACCTGCGCTAAAACAAAAAACGCTGTAAACATTGATGTTTACAGCGTTTTAGCTTATTTTGGTTTCTAACCTGGCGGAGAGTGAGGGATTCGAACCCCCGGACCTGTTACAGTCAACAGTTTTCAAGACTGCCGCAATCGACCACTCTGCCAACTCTCCCTGAACTCCGGCTATGCCGTTGTTTTCAGTGGTGCAAATATAGGAAGTTTTTTAATATTGACCAAATATTTTTTTCAACTTATAAAAAAGTTTAAAAAATAGCCTGAAATAAGGATATTCCGGGAATGAATTTCAGGAGGAGATCCGGATGCCTGAAATCATCCATAAAGGGGTTTGTACCTTATCATTACATTAAAATATCATTCACAGCCTGAATAGGCTGAGGTAAGTCTGTCTTGCCCAGGATCTGCAATAAATCAATTTCTATGGTGCGGCAGATGGATAGCATAGGAATGTCGGTACTTAATCCTTCAAAAGGATTTTCAGAATAATCGCCTATTAACTCCATTAAAACATAGATCCAGCCTACTATTGTCCCGAACGGAATCATCAGCCATACGCCTGCTTCTCCCAGTTTTGCAAATTCCGCCACGATACCCAGAGGTAAGAGAAAGATAAAAATACAGTTGAATATAAAGCTTAAATTGGCATATTGACGGGGAATGGGGAATTTTTTAATGCGCTCGGCCTTTCCCTGGTGATCGTAGAAATCGGAAAGCACTTTCTGCATATCCAGCTGTCTCCTCATGTGTAGAATTTGCTTTTCTTCAAGTTCTGCAAGATCTGTCGACTGCAGGTTGATCAGTTGGGTGGCTTTATTGGCAGCACCGGACAGTTTAGATTCATCAAAAAAATAATCTGCTTTCTGCTTTTCATTTAAAAATTCCTTAAACAGGCCTATTCCTTCAGATTCACGTCGTTTTTGAGCTATTTTTCCGAAATGGTGTTTTAAACTTACATGTTCCCATTGCGTAGGAGCCAGAAGCTGATCTCTGAAAATATAGAGCCACGCAATATGCCGGTAAATCAGACGTTCTTTTATTTGCTCAAGTTCCTGGGCCGTATATTCTGTTTCGGGACCATTTTTTACAAAAGAGTTTACCATGACGGCCCAGCTACGACTGCTGTTTACAATGGCACCCCATATTTTCCGTGCCTCCCAGACCCTGTCATAAGACTGATTATTTTTAAAACCGATATAGAAAGCCAGCGCAGTACCTACCAGAGAAACCGGAAGCCAGGGAATAGAGATCCAGTGCCAGCCAGCCTCCTTGTAGAGCAGGGAGACGAGAATCATATAAGTAGTGAGCCACCAGATATGATGCCCAGCAAACCGGATCACACCTTTTAAACCAATCGTTTTTCTGACAATCATTTTTTTTTATTATTTATGTTTATTAAATACAGATATTGAACATAATGAGAAAACTCCAGCTGTATTACCTCTGCTTTTAGTAACATCGAGAACAGTATTTCATCAGATTCAGCAAATATAATCTTCCACTATGATACAATTTTTAAGAGAATAAAACAAGAAGTATTTGGGCGGATAAATCGAAGATCAACACGCCTGAAGCCGTGATAAGAAGTGTTGGAAGAGTTCCGCACAGCTTTTTATATAAAAATATTGTATCTTGGAAACAGGAGAGGATGATGTGTAAAAGCAAATATTTAAGACAGATATTAAAATGTAATACTGAACGGATGAGACCAGACACTACCTTTTTTATGATCTGTTTATTCATGATGGGGCTTTCCTGCGTTCATGCACAGCAGTTTGTGCCCACACTGGACAGCCTTGCGGTAACATTTACGATCCGGAATGGTGAAAATTTAGAAATTCAGCCTGATACCCCCGAACGGAAAGCATCTGCACAGAGAAGTACGGCAGATCTGCTGTATATACTGGATGATTTTTTCGAAGGCAGTGAATACCGCAAAGGGAAATCTGTTCAGGTAAAGCAGTACTGGACTGATGTGGAGATAGTTCAGGAAGGTCTTGTTGTAGATTCTGTTTCGTCAGCAGTATATAGAGTAGAGATACCGGAAATGAAGACCTTTAATCCTCAGCTAGAGACCGGACGTTTTTTAAAGATAAAATCAAGGCCGTCAAAAGCCCCGGAGCAGTTTTTTATTCACCCTTTAAACCATAATCAGCTGATACTGGTTTCCGTGAGAACATTTCTGTATACGGATGCAGAAGCTTTCAGGCTGAGAGAGCAGCGTATCAATGCCTATCTGAACTGGCTGCTGGAGAAATACCATTAACCCATCTGTTTTTACCCAATGATCCATTGAGAAGCATTTTTATCAGAATCACACCATGTAGTTTTTTTAACCGATGGGTTAATTTTAATATCTTTACGCACCTAATCATTAAATAACACTTCTTATGCAGATAAAGCCATATACTTTAATTTTAACTGTACTTTTTCAATTATTAAGTTTCCATGCATTTTCACAGAAAACAGCAGATTTGAATTCTTTACTGAACAAAAATTCCGAGTTTATATTTCCGCAGACACCGGAAAAAATTTCAGCTGCTTTACACGTAAAAACTGAATTTTATGAAGATGCCAATGAAGAAAAATATGCTAAATGGATTACAAAATCAGGGCTTGAGATGTATTGCAGTCTCGGTAAGAATAATGCGGTCAACGAAATGTTTTTTGACATTCCGGAGGATAAATCTTTAATTGTTGAAGGACTTCCGTTTGGCCTTGCAATGAATAAAACAACACTGCAGGAAGCCAAAACCAGATTCGGTAAGCAGGGGGCTAAAACCCAGAAACTAGGAAATGACAGCTCTTTTCCCGGAGGTACCCGACTGATTTTAAAAAAAGGAACCCATTATGCAACCTTAATTTTCGACAGTAAAAATCTTTTAAGGTCCCTGGGAATTACCAAAGAACTGATTGATCCTGCGGCTAATTAATATTTTAAAAATTAAATTTTCCAAGAATACAGTAAACCTTCCGGACGTAAATCCGGAAGGTTCTTTTTTTGAGGAATGTGAAGAAAATGCATATTAAACTTTTAATCTTATAGTCTGTGGTATTTATCTCCGGATAACATCATAAATTTTATGATACAGTATATTAAACAGTGTGTAAAATCAGTATTATTGTAATAAAATTAATCCTTAATAAAACACATGGGTCACTGGGAAATCTTTTTTTTCTTTTTAATAATCGCCTTTGTTTATTCATCAATAGGATTCGGAGGCGGTTCCAGCTATCTGGCGGTTTTGGCCATGTATAATCTTCCCTATCAGGAAATACGTTTAACAGCACTGATCTGTAATGTGATTGTCGTAACTGGAGGGGCTTATATCTATTTGAAAAATAAACAGATCAACTGGAAAAAAGTGATCCCCATAACCCTGGTAAGTGTTCCTATGGCTTATCTTGGAGCTGTGTTGAAAATCAGCAGGGAAACCTTCTTTCTGGTTCTGGGAATTACGCTGATCGTGGCAGCCTTATTGTTATTGATAAAGACAGGCACCGGAAGTGAGGAAAATACGGTAGAAGATTCCGGGCTGTCAGTTGCCGGCAACGGTATTTTAGGAGGAGGTATTGGCTTCTTATCAGGATTAGTGGGAATTGGTGGGGGAATTTTTCTTTCCCCATTGCTTAATCTGATGAAATGGGATACACCGAGAAAGATTGCTGCGACATCCAGCGTTTTTATTTTAGCGAATTCCATATCCGGAATTTTCGGACAGGTATCAGAGATATCGGCCGATATAAACTTTTTCAGAATTCTGAGTTTATGTCTGGCTGTTTTTATAGGCGGACAGATAGGGGCAAGAATGTCACTGAAATGGAATGCACTGGTTATAAAAAGAATGACCGCAGTATTGGTTTTAGTGGCAGGTGTAAACATTTTAATTAAATACGGGTAAATGAAACTTAAAATATTGGCATTCGGTATAGCGAAAGATATTTTCAGGACACCGGAAAAACTCGTGCAGGTAAATGACGGGCTGAATGTGGGACAGCTGAAAAATGTTCTGGAACAAGAATTTCCGGAACTGAAAAAACTGAAATCTTATTTTATTGCGGTAGACGAAGAATATGCAGATGATGATCAGATACTGAACAGCATTCACGAAATTGCGATTATTCCTCCGGTAAGCGGCGGCTAGTGTGAACAGGAGGTGAGGGTACCCACAAAAAAATGTGCGTTCATAACAGATCGTAAGATCAATTAAAAGCTTTGTGAAACAGTGATTGATATAAGAATAACAGAGAACACGCTGGATATAACGGAAATTCTTTCCATTGCCAGGGATCATACCAGTGGTGGTATTGCAACATTTATAGGAACAGTCCGGAACGTTACGGAAAACAAACCTGTCATCCGTCTGGAATATGAATGCTATCGGCCAATGGCCATCAGAGAAATGCAAAAAATAGCCGAAAAGGCTGTTTCCTCATTTTCCGTACAGAATATCGTTATTCATCATCGTACCGGAATTTTATTTCCTGGTGATGCCGCAGTAATAATTCTGGTAAACGACGGGCACAGGGAAGCCGTTTTTGATGCCTGCCGGTATATTATAGATACCATAAAAAAAACCGTTCCCATATGGAAAAAAGAAGTTTTTGAAGATGGCGAAGAATGGGTTTCTGCTCATCCGTAATTGGAAGACCGGAATTTTGTATATTTACTTAATATGTTCATAAAGGTATGGAAACCAGTATATCAGAAAACAAATCTGTGAACCGGATAGAAATCATTAAAGTAAAGGATCTCAGCAGTTTTAGCTGTACAGACGAAATTGCCGTAGAAGAACCTTTGGAAATCCGTGTTTCTTTCGGACCGGAAGAGCAGAGGGAAAGAAAAAATATATCGGTGACCATGCGTACACCAGGTAATGATGCAGAACTGGCGGCCGGATTTCTTTTTACTGAAGGAATTATTTCCGGCTGCCATCAGATCAGAAACGTGGAACATTCTTCAAAAGAATGCTCAGAGAACAGAGAAAATACCATTATTGTAGAATTAACAGAAGGTTTTATGCCTGAACTCATGAAATCCGACAGAAACTTCTACACGACTTCCAGCTGTGGCGTATGCGGAAAAGGTTCTATTGAATCCATAAGAACAGTAAGCCCCTTCCGGCATCCTGAAAAGAAAAAACAGATCATCACCTTTGAAATACTATATCAGCTGTCGGAAAACCTGCGGGCCTTTCAGAATAATTTCAGTGCCACAGGAGGCATTCACGCTTCCGGTATTTTCGATTTAAATGGAAATCTGCTTGCCTTAAGAGAAGATGTAGGCCGGCATAATGCGCTGGATAAACTGATAGGACATTCTTTATTTACCGGACAGCTTCCCCTGAGTGATAAAATTCTGGTATTAAGCGGAAGAGCCAGCTTTGAACTTATTCAGAAAGCAGCTATGGCAGGAATATCAATCGTCGCAGCAATAGGAGCACCTTCCAGCCTGGCAGTGGATCTGGCCAGGGAGTTTGATATAACCCTGCTGGGATTTCTCCGCGAAAACCGGTTCAATATATATAACCGGAG
Source organism: Chryseobacterium indologenes (assembly GCA_002439165.1). GTDB lineage: Bacteria > Bacteroidota > Bacteroidia > Flavobacteriales > Weeksellaceae > Chryseobacterium > Chryseobacterium indologenes_E. The sequence continues at coordinate 157,557 of DJTE01000003.1, read as the reverse complement.
CTGTTTTCTTGAGATCACCGCGAAATAGCCGGATAAAAAATATTCGTACATCAGTGACAGAAAATAAAGCTAACGTGTACACTGTAAGATAAACATCAGCAGCCTTCTAAAAAATAGACAATGAAAATAAGAATAAAAGACAACTCAATCCGTTTACGTATCACCCGGTCAGAAGTTACAGAATTAGGGAAAAGCGGAATTGTTTCCTGCACTACTGAATTTGTAGACAGACCATTCATTTATGAAATTGTGAAAACAGATGAAGAAGAGCTTTCCGCAGCCTTTATCGAAAACAGAATGGTCATGAAAATACCGCAGGCTATGATTGAAGAGCTCGTTTCCACAGACAGGGTAGGTTTTGACGGGCAGACCGGCCTTGTAAAACTACTGGTAGAAAAAGACTTTGTCTGCATAGACAATAGCCTGGAAGATCAGAGTGATAATTACCCGAATCCCAATCTTACCTGTTGACCCCATCACAAAATAAAAAGCTATGGAAGATAATAATAAAAAGAAAGAAATAGAAAAGGAAATCAGTAAAGAACCGAATGCTGAGAATCCCTATACCTTACTTGATCTGAAGCTTACCCATGTTGAAAAAGCGGCAGCAGGCGTACCCGCCGTAATGGCTGCATTCAGCGACCTTTTTGAAGAAAAAGCACCGGTCCGGGGAATGAGGGCCTTATTCAGAATGAACCAGATGGGCGGTTTCGACTGCCCGAGCTGTGCGTGGCCGGATCCCGATGATGAACGCTCTGTTTTGGGCGAATACTGTGAAAACGGAGCAAAGGCGCTTGCCGAAGAGGCAACCACCAAAAGAGTAACCCCGGAATTTTTTAAACAGAATTCGGTATATGATCTTGCCCGGCTGGATGATTATCAGATCGGGAAGATGGGCCGGCTTACCCATCCCATGTATTTACCGGAAGGAGCTACCCATTATCAGCCTATCAGCTGGGAAAATGCCTTTAAAAAAATTGCAGAACACCTCAACGCCCTTGAAACTCCGGATGAAGCCGCCTTTTATACCTCCGGAAGAACAAGTAACGAAGCATCCTTCGTTTACCAGTTATTTGCCAAAGAATTCGGAACCAACAATATGCCGGACTGCTCCAATATGTGCCACGAAACCTCAGGCTCTGCACTGCGCACTACCATTGGAATCGGTAAAGGAACCGTAACACTTGAAGATTTTTATGAAGCGGAAGTGATTGTGATCATCGGGCAGAACCCGGGAACCAATGCGCCGAGAATGATGAGTGCCCTGGCTAAAGGAAAAAAGAACGGAGCGAAAATTATTGCCATTAACCCTTTACCTGAGGCCGGCCTGATGGGCTTTATCAACCCGCAGAGCGTTAAAGATATCCTGAAAGGCGGTGTTCAGCTGGCAGATCTTTATCTTCCCGTAAAGATCAATGGCGATATGGCCTTGCTGAAAGCACTTGAGCTTTTATTGATCGAACTGGAACAAAAAAATCCGGGAACTGTATTCGATCACGATTTTATTAATGAAAAAACATCAGGATATGAAGATTTCATCAAACAGTTTGATCGTTATAACCTGGATGAGCTGGCTGCTCTTTCCGGAGTTTCCAGAGAAGGATTGTATGAAGCGGCAGAAGCGATTGCCGCCAGGAAAAAAATCATTTTCAGCTGGGGAATGGGGCTGACTCAGCAGCCCAACGGAGTAGATATGATCCGGGAAATCCTTAATATTCTTCTGCTTAAAGGAAGCATCGGAAAACCTGGAGCCGGAGTATGCCCTGTCCGCGGACACAGTAATGTGCAGGGAAACAGAACCATGATGATTGATGAAAAGCCTACCGATGAGCAGCTGGACAGGCTTGAAAACTTCTATGGCTTTAAAGTACCCCGTAAACACGGTTATGATGTAGTGCGTACTATCAAAGCCATTCATGAAGAAAAAGTAAAGGTATTGTTCTGCATGGGAGGAAATTTCATATCCGCAACACCGGATACTACCTATACCGCTCATGCACTGCGAAAACTTAACCTGCTTGTATCCGTTTCCACGAAACTGAACAGGGGACATCTGGTACACGGGAAAGAAGCACTGATCCTGCCTACTTACGGCCGGAGCGATAAAGATATTGTGAATGGTGAAATACAGATTGTTTCCACCGAAAACTCAATGGGAGTAGTACAGGATTCCAAAGGAATGCTGGATCCGGTATCTGATCACCTGGTTAATGAAACCCAGATCGTATGCCGTATGGCAATGGCTACGCTGGGAGAAAGATCTGTGATCAACTGGCAGCGTTACCATGACAGCTATGATGCTGTGCGGGATGATATCGAGCAGTGTATTCCCGGATTTGAAGATTATAATGTTCGTGTCCGCCGGAAAGGAGGATTCTATCTTCCCAATGCAGCCCGCGATAAACAGTATTTTTCTAAAGAACTTGGAGGACGTGCTCCTTTTACGCTAACAGAAATTCCTGATAATACCCTTGCGCCTGATGAATATATGATGGCCACTACACGTACCCATGATCAGTTCAATACAACCATTTACGGGCTGGATGACCGGTACCGGGGTATTAAGAACGAAAGACGGGTTATCTTTATGAATCAGAATGATATTGATAAGGCCGGATTCAAAGCCGGAGATAAAGTAGATCTTTATAATTATGACGATGGCATAGAAAGGGTAGCACCTCTGTTTATCATTGTTTCCTACCGGATTCCTGAAAAAAATACCGTAACCTATTTCCCGGAAACCAATGTGCTGGTTTCCGTGAATAATGTAGTGAAAGAAAGCAATATGCCCGCTTCCAAATATGTGAAAATTAAAATCAGAAAACACGATCCGGAAGTCTATAAAAAAGTAGACGAAATGCTGTATAAAGGTGCTGTTCAAAGACCATAGTCCTAAGCTTTTTTGTATGAAAAAAATACTGCTTTTAGCCTTTCTGTGCATTTTCAGCTGGACATTCAGCCAGACGGATTTTAAACTTAAAATCAGTGGTGAAGTGATAAAGCCATTGGAAATTACATTAAGAAATACTAAGATTTGCCTCCCATAATTTTAACAAAACACAGTGTAAGCTATCGTATTGAACAAAGAAAACTGTGAACCTTCTATATGTATCCAAAAAAGATAGGTTTACGCACTTGTACCTATACGGGCGCGGGATAAGTCTTTCCGGATACAGAGTTCTTCGCAGTACCTCTTTGTCAGTTTGGCTTTAGGTCCGCGACTTTCGCTTTTCCTAAATATTGGAATTCCTACTGACTAATTATTTTAACCTTTTCACTAAATAAACTGGAATATGATATAGCAAATCAGGCAGTTTTGATAAAAAATATATCCGTAAAATCCCGGTATAAAATACGGGGTTTTTACCCATTGTTTATATGTGAAAAAATAATAAGTTTATCTCATAAAAACACCATAAAAAATGAAATAAAAGAAAATTATCAACCTTAATTACATTAATTAGTGTGCAGGTTGGGATTATTTTAACGATTTAAAAAAAAGTATAATAATTATTATCCAAACACATTTAAAATTTTACTTATGAGAAAAAAAATGTTTTCCCTATTTTCTTTATTGATAGGGTTTCTGGGATTCTCCCAGACAGAGGTCTACTTCAAGTATGACAAAGCAGGTAATCAGCGGTACCGGGGACCCGATATCAATGCTAAGCAGGCTCCTGCTGAATCTAAAACTACTTCATTAACCACATCACAGGTTATGGATGAAAAAACCTTCTGGAAACAGATACGTCTGTATCCCGTTCCCGTTAATGACGTTTTAACGATTGACTGGACAGAAGAAGCAGACGGACTGATAACATCTGTTTCATTATACCAGCACAGCACGGTTCACTGGAAATTTCAACAGCAGAATCTACCTCAGCTTAACAGGCAGCTTAAGATAAATATGACAGGTTATGACTGGGGAGTGTATGTATTACGCTTCGCTTTAAGGGACGGAAGAGTTTTCAGTAAAAACATCACCAAAAGATAACAGATTATGAAAAAAAATCAACATACCAAAATACGGTTATTTTCATCTCTGCTCTTATCTTTTATTTCCGTGTTTTGTTTATCACAGACAACACCGAAATTTCATGATACCAGGGGGAATATTGAAGTAACCAAAGGAGGCCAGCTGCAATTCTCGCTACCACTTGACCTTCCCGCAGGAGTAAAAAGTGTAGCTCCAAGCATTGATTTAGTCTATACCAGTGAATCTGGTAATGGTGTTGCCGGATATGGCTGGAGTATTTCCGGAATAACGGCAATCACCCGGATTGACAAGAATATGGATAACGCCGAAGAAGTGAAAGGAATCCAGCTGGATTACTCAGACTATTATAGTTTCAACGGCCAAAGATTGATTCTAAAATCAGGAGAGTATGGTAAAGATGGGGCGGAATATGTGACAGAAAAATATTCCAATACTAAAATCAAGTCTTTAGGTTTTCCTGATCCTTCCAAACCATGGAAAGGTCCGGAGTTCTGGGAGGTAACTTTTGAGGACGGTTCTCAGGCGTGGTATGGACGCAATCCTGATTCAAGAACACCAATTGATTATTATATTACCGAATGGAGAGATCCTCAGGGAAATTATATCTCATATAGTTATAGTCAGCAGAACAATGTAAGCCTGATCAGTACAATACAATGGGGTGGAAACAAAGATCTTAACACTCCTCATTTCAACAGCGTAATTTTCACATATGCAGATCGGAGTTTAAAAGAAGAATCCTATGTTCAGGGAGTCAAATTCTTCCAGAGCAAGATTCTCTCTGAGGTCAAAGTATCTTCAAATAATGCCCAGTTCAGGAGATATGGTATTGACTACACGGGTAATGGCACAAATTACCAATTTGCGGAAAAAGTTACGGAGTACAATGCGAATGATGAGCAGGCAAACCCTGCGGTGATCAGTTACCCGCCAATGGTAAATTCTTCATATGCCGAATATGCGGCTGAACCCGATCCATTTGAAAATGTAAAACTGGTGGGAGATTTTAATGCCGATTCCTATCTGGATTTCTTGATGAACAATGGTGCGGTAAAACTAGGCGCTCTTAATGAAACCTTTTCAACCATTCAAACCGGTCAGGTCTTCTCCGCTAATGCGAAAGTAGTTGGAACATTATTGGACGAAGATGGTCAGGTCTATAATGGAAATGGCATTGTCGAATTTAAAAATGGTAAACTCTTCGGTTATATTTTTAAAAATAACGCCTTTGTAAAAGTATTTGAAAAATCCCTTCCCATAGCATGTACGCCCACCTGTGATGATTCGTTGGCACTCAATGTTGGGGATATAGATGGTGATGGAGTTCCGGACGTCTTTCTTAGGGATAATGCTCCAAATGGCTTTCAGACGACTTATATAGTGGACTTAAAATTGCCAACAGCGCAATTAAAAACGGTTGTGACAATAAATAATGATGATTCTTATCCCAATCAACAGTATACAGATATTGACGGTGACGGAAAAGTGGAGGTAATCAGTCAGTGGGGATCTCAGTATGCTGTACTGGAATTCGTAAAATACAGTGACTATCAGTACGAAAAAAAAGTAAGATTCTCTGGGAATTTACTTGATGCTAAAGATCCTGAATTTCCGGTATTATACGGGGATTACAATGGAGACGGAAAGCTGGATTTTGCTATTCCTATTACAGATAATGCTATTGGTAAACCTGATGACTGGCGATTTTATATGGGTACGGACAAAGGTTTTACACCGTTTCTAAAGAAGGAATTTTTCACGTATCGAAAGTTTCAAAAAGAAATGACAGGTAATTACGCGAAGTTTGCAAGGCAGTATTTCTTCTCCGTAACCGATATGAACAAAGACGGGAAATCTGATATTGTTCAGGTCTTTTCTTATAACCAGATAAACCCATTCAACACCCAATACAGAAACTTTGGGTATGTGGTCAGCGCAAAAATGGGGAACGGCGCGGAATCAGACGGAACCCCGAACTTCACGGCCAACTGGTCATTCGTAAGCCCCGAATATCAGGTGCAGAACCTTCTTGATCTAACGCTGTTCACGCCTTTAACAAGTTCCATTAAGTCAGGAAACAATTATTACAATGTATTTTTGTTCTGGAAACAGTTTCTAAAAAAAATAAAGGGACCTACAGCGATCTCTGAACTGGCCAGAATGAGTTCAATTACACAGGGAGGTGTGACCACCTCGGTAAATTACCTTGAGGTAGTTCCTGATAATGCCATCAATGCAAATTTCTATAAAAAGGAAAAAAAAGAGGTATATCCTAATTATTCACTTAGTAGGGCTGACAAACTCTATGCTGTTTCCCAGCTGAATCAGGATGGAAGAAAACAGGATTTCCGTTACAGGGGGCTTACGGGAAATCTTCCAAAAAAGAAAGCTTTTGGATTCCACCAAACAGCCCGTTCTACCTGGTATGCCGATGGATTTGAAAACACTAAAATCTGGTCCGGATCAGAAATTGATCCTGCCAATGATGGACTTCCAACGAAAGAATGGAGTATTAGGACAAACAGTGAAAACAGTATATTCCCAACTGATATTTCTGAAAATAATACAAATCTGTTAAGCTTTCAATCGGTAACATACAGAACAGATAAACTATTGAATGGTCAGGTTGTTACAAACATACCACAGGCATCCAGAACTAAAATTGTTACTGCTACTGTTCCCAGATCTACAAAAAGCAAAGACTTCTTAACGGGAACATTTACAGATCAGGTAACATCTTATGAAAGTCATTATCTGCCCGTCCAGACAGAAATCAATACAAATTTTGGGTATGCTATTTCTACCACAGATTTCGATTATGACCATAATCCAGCTGGGTCAGGAAGAAATTATTATATCGGAAGACCGGTTAGAAAGCGTGAAAGAGTAGAGGCATATGGTGATACACAGAGTAATACAACGATCTATACTTATGAAAATAATCTTTTAAGTTTATTAAAGTTTTCACCGGGATCTGACCCGGCCAATACATTAGAGGAAAAATATACCTATGATGGTTTCGGGAATATAACCGGAAAAATGATAAAGGCGATAATGGATGGTAATTCAAAATTTGAAGGAGTCCTCTATGACGCCCAAGGAAGATTTCTGATCAAAAAAACAGATAACCTGGGACTGGTCACTTCAATGACCTACAATACTCGCGGACAGCTATTAACCTATACAGATGCTGATGGTAATACATTGACCAATATATATGACACATGGGGAAAAATAATCAGTTCTGCATCCAGTATATCAGGGACTGGCACATACCAATATGATCGAGATAACCTTTATAATGCGGTTGTGACCCAAAATGACGCTGACGGGAACGTCTCAAAAGTGTATGCCAACAAATGGGGACAGAAATACAAAACTTCAGCTAAAGCCTTTGGACAGGGGCAGTTTATTGTAAATGAAGTTCAGTATGATTTACTGGGCAGAAAGATAAAAGAATCGGAACCCTATTTTGAAGGTCAGAGTGCCAGCCAGTGGAATACGATTGCCTATGACGACACTGTATTTCCTGCCAAAGTAAAGACTACTTCTTTTAACGGAAAGCAGTTGGAAACCAGTATTTCAGGGCTTACCACAACAGTTAAGGAAACCAATCCGGCAGACTACGGCAGAAAAACTTCACAAACTATGGATGCCCTGGGAAATATTACTTCATCCACAGACAAGGGAGGGACCGTACAGTTCTCATATAATGCCGCGGGACAATAGGTTCTAGCTAGATATGCTGAAAATAATGTTGTCACAAAATATGACGATTGGGGAAATAAAACTCAGGTAGAAGACCCTTCCACAGGAATATATCTGTACGAGTATAATGGATTTATGGGAGCATTATCCAGAATCGAAAGTTCTAGAGGAGAAAAAATATATAAGTACAATGCGCTGGGGCAACTGATCACTCAGATTGAAAAATCCACTACTGGAGATGAGACTGATAAAAAAATAGAATTTCATTACAATACTAAAGGAAGGCTTACCTCAAAAAAAGGAATCTCCAATGGAAAAGAGTATACCTACACGATAAAGTATGATCCTCAGGGAAGAGTTATCTCTTCCGAGCAGAATACTCCTGAAGCTACTTTTAACCACAGAAACATTGTTTATGACGGTATCGGAAGGGTTTCGTCTTATGAAAAAGAAGTACGGTCTTCTGGAATTGTAACGAAAGCTTCTATTGAAAATTTGTATAGTACATGGAACGGGGAAATGTATCAGGTAAAAGACAAAGTTTCAGGAAAAAGTTTGTGGGAGCTGAAGGAGACCAACGCCAGATCGCAGGTAATAAAGGCAAAGCTGGGCACAACAGAGGTTAACAATGCCTATAATGGTGCTACAGGAATGATTCAGGAAATTAAGCATATAAATAATCAGGGTTTCGATCTGATCAATATGCAATATACCTTTAATGCGATCAAAAATGAATTGAATGTTAGAAAAAATTTAGTTTTTAACATCAACGAATCCTTTGATTATGATGACAACAACCGATTGGTTAACTGGACTAACCCTGTGACTGGAATAAAACCGTCTGCCAATAGAAATCTGTACGATATAAAAGGCAGGATTATCAAAAATGATCAGGTGGGTACCATAAATTATCAGGATAATGAGAGGATTTACCAGCCTACCGGAATGACTCTAAATACAGCAGGAATTGCCAATTACAACAGCGATTTAATTCAGCATATCCTGTACAATGAAAATAATGACCCTGTCAAAATCGATGGTGAAAAAGGAGATGTGGCATTCCAATATGGATTAACTGCTATGAGACAGAGGGTGGCTTATGGGGGAAATTTTGGTCCTGAAGGAGGTGGGAAATTCATTAAAATATACAGTGAAGAAGGGTCGTTTGAAGTGGTAAAAAACAACTATACCGGTAAGGAAAAGCATATTATCTATATCGGTGCCTCGCCATATGAAGCAGATGTTGTATATTTGAAAGACTTTGAAGCTACCAGTGGTTCTTACTGTTTTATCCACAAGGATTACCTTGGAAGTGTTCTGGCAATAAGCAATGAAACCGGCAAGATACTTGAGCGCAGACATTATGATGCATGGGGTAATTTCACTCATTTACAGATAGGTTTCCAACCTGTTATTACTGAGAAATATTTAATTGACGAATATCAGTTAGTATTAGACCGGGGATATACCGGCCACGAGTATTTTCCGGAAGTAGGAATTATCCATATGAACGGTAGGCTCTACGATCCTCTGCTCAGAAGGTTTTTGAGTGCTGATGAAAATATACAGGATCCGTTCAATACGCAGAACTACAACAGGTACGGATATGTATTGAACAATCCGCTGATGTATACCGATCCAAGTGGAGAGATTGTCTGGATGATTGCCATAGGAGCTGTGGCTGGAGCTTATTTCACAGGAGTAAAAGCCAATGGCTCTTATAATCCTCTAGACTGGAACTGGGGAGCTACATGGGGCAAAATTGTGATGGGTGGTGCCATAGGTGCATTTACCGGAGGTGTTGCTACAGTTGTTGGTGCTTCTGCCTTAGCCTATGCTGCCACCTCATGGGGAATACAAGGTGGAGTGTTGGGAGGAGCTATTGCAGGAGCATCAGGAGGAGCTGTTGCCGGTGCTATTAGTGGATTTGCCACTTCAGTTATGTTTGGAGAGAATATCCTGAAAGGAACCTTTATGGGAGGTTTGTACGGAGGTGCTCTAGGAGGTGCTATGGGTGCTGTTTTCGGAGGAGCTCAACAAGGTATTGCTAATTATAAAGCGGCGAAAGTAGGCGACCCACAAGGAACAATCCTTAAAGGTGCTCCTGTTGCTGAAGGACGAAGCCCATGGACTTTAAACAATACGCCTAAAGTGCCAAAAACGACGACACTGGGCCCAACCCCGCCTGCGGTACCTAAGCAGGGAAAATTAGAGGTTGGAGATGCTGTTGAAGAAAAAATAATAGGATATGCAACTCGTGAGGGAACAGATATACTTGAACCTGTCACAATAAAACCAGGTGAATACTCAGAAGAGTTAATAAAAGCTGCTCAGAGAATTTATCCTAATAAAGCAGGTAAAATTGAAATGCATCATATTGAACCACAATATATAGGAGGCCCCAAAAATGGTAAACTTGTCCCCTTAGATGCAGCTTATCATCAAGTAATTACCAACGAATTTAGAAATCTCCATCCCTATGGTATTGGACCTATAGATAATCCATTAATTAGAGCGGAAATAATGAGACAAGTTTATTCACAACTTCCATTACCACCTGGTTATTCATATTAATCAAATTAGAATAAAAATGAAAGAAATACACGAATTCAGAATTTTTAAAGACAATTATCACCTTTTACCGGTAAATGATGCCAAATTCAATGGTGCAGCGTATATTTTAAAGATATCACCCAATGATCCTTTATTTCAAAATGTTGGTGAATTGTATAATAGGTTTAAAAAGGAAAATAGAGCATTTTTCAGTTTTTGGAGTATTAAACGCCAATATACTAAAGAAGAATTGAACGATGCCATACTTTTTAATTTCAAAATAAAAACAGGTTTTGAGCCGACGGGAGAAGAATGCGGAACCATTTATGATGAGGCCATTGCCTGCGAAATATGTGGGGCAAACAGAAAACAGGTAGGCCCATTGCGGTTGAAAAAAGGTTCGATACCTAAGAAGGACATTGCACGGACGATAGCAGGAGAAGTAATTGTCTCAGATAAATTTGTTAAACTTGTTAAATCAAGAGACTTGAAAGGGATAATGTTAGAACCTGTGGTTTTTAAAAATGGAATATCAAATCACTATCAATTAACTGCATCTTCTGAATTAGAATTGACAAACAATACTACAGCAGGTTTAAACATGTTTGATTTTGGAGAAGAGGGTCAAGCTATGGAATTTGACATACCTGGTGGCTACACTATAAAATTCGAAAAAGAAATTTATAAATGTCCAAACGGGGATACCATAGGATTAAATCTTCTATCCGAAGCTTATGTTTTCAATAGCAAATCAATTGGACGCTATGATTTTTTTGCCAGCAGGCAAAAGATTGGTGTTAAAAGAGGTTTATTGCGACCGGAACCTTTATACTTCTGTTCTCAAAATTTCAGAAAAATGGTAGAGGAAGAAAATCTGACTGGTTTTGAATTTGAAATAGCTCACATTGATAGTGACGGAGAATGATAGTGAGGACTGTACTTTATTTGATAATGGAGCCACAAATACTTTAGGTGGCTACTTTTAAAATGAAAATACTATGAAAGAAATACACGAATTCAGGATATATAAAGATTACTATCATCTTTTGCCTTTCAATAATGCTAAATTTAATGGCGCAGTTTATGTTCTAAACCTATCCGGTAATGATCCGCTATTTCAAGTAGTTGGTGAATTGTACCAAAAACTTAGGAAGGAGAATAAAATTTTGTTTAGCTTTTGGCAGGTTAAGCGTCAATATGATCAAAAAGAATTGAATGAAGCTACTCTTTTCCATGTCAAAATAAAAACAGCTTTTGAGCCAACAGGAGAAGAATGTGGAACTATTTATGATGAGACCGCTGCTTGCGAAATATGTGGAGCAAACAGAAAACAGGTAGGCCCATTGCGGTTAAGAAAAGGTTCTATACCTAAAAAAGATATTGCGAGAACTATCGCAGGTGAAGTAGTTGTCTCCGAAAAATTTGCTGAACTAGTAAAAAATAGTGGTTTACAGGGTATATCACTGGAACCTGTACTTTTTGGTAACAGTACTGCTAATTATTACCAATTGATTCCATCTTCACCTGAACTGGAATTAGCAGAAAACACTATTGCCGGGCAACATCCATTTGATTTTTCAAGTAATGATCATGAGGAGCAACAGGAATTTAATGTTTCAGATGAGCATACCCTTAAATCTGAAAAAACTATTGTTAAATGTCCTAAAGGAGATCTTATTGGTACAAGGCTCATATCGCAGCTATATATATTAAATAATCCTTCAATTCTTAAGTTTGATTTTTTTGTAACCAAACAGAAGATAGGTGCAAAAATGGGATTATTACGTCCGGAACCAATTTATCTTTGTTCACAGAATTTTAGGAATATGGTGCTTGAAGAGAAACTCACGGGCTTTGAGTTTGAAATTGCTAATATTGAAACTGGAGAATAATGATATCAGGAATCGTTATTAGCACGAGCTTCTAAAATTTATAAAGGAACTGCCCGATCTTTGGGGCAGTTCCTTCTAATAAGAAGCTGAGATTCTAAGACTTAATTAAAATCGGAAAAAATGGATATTTTAAAAAAATTATCACAGAAGTAGCTTCTTTATTAAAGCAAGAAGGGTTTGATAAAAAAGGAAATACCTTTTATATAAGATTGGATGGAAATTACGGTATTATAAATTTTCAAAAAAGTAGAGACAGCACAAAAGACATGATTAAGTTTACCATTAATTTTGGTATTTATTCTGATGTCTTAGGACAGGTCTTTGATACAACTTATAGTAATTCAAAACTCCCGGATGTTTGGTTATGTCAGTGGGAGGCTAGAATTGGACAATTTATGCCTAATAATATTGATCATTGGTGGTATTTAAATCCATCAGATAATATAAGTGCTATCACATCTGATATAATGGAAATTATTCAAAACATTGTTATCTCCGAATTAAACAAACACATTTCCGATGATAGTTTAGTGGAATGCTGGATGAATGAAAATAATTATGCAGGTACTACGGAAGTAGGAAGATTTAAATATTTAACCACATTATTAAAAAAGAAAGGTGATATAGATACTCTAAATCAAGTTGTGGATACATTCATGCAAAAATTTAAAGGAAGGCCTAAGGGGTTTCATGCGCTTGAGCATTTAAAAGAGTTAGGGATAAACTAAATATTAAATTATATAGGGCATTGAGATATTAATGCCCTATTAAAATATTTCAGAAATAGAAATAAGCCAACATTATCTACTTTTATTAAAATTTCTACTGGTAAAGCAGCCGCAATTGAAGCAAATCGTGAGCTTAAAAATGTTGATTGGAAGAAAGTTTTAGAAGTATATTATAAAAAATAAATTATGGATAGTAAAGAATTTAAAATATTATTTGGAGAAATTGCCAAAGAAAATAATTACTTGAAGGCATTTGGCGGTTGGTATTTGGAAAGCTCTGAATGCCTTGCGGTTCTGGAATTACAGAAATCAACCTATGGAGATTATTATTATCTTAATATAAAAATATTTATACAAGGATCTTTTGATAGGAAATATTCTGTTTCCAAGGAGTTGATTAAAAGCCCCATGGGAGATATAACTTGGCAAGTAATCGATGATGTTTTAGATTTTGATAAACCCATGAATGATGATCTAAGAAAAGAAAAGTTAAAAGAACTTTTTAAGGTTACTATTATACAGTTCGTTAATAAGCTTATGACAAAGAGAAATATTATGGATGCAGAAAACAAAGGGGAAATTAAGCTACTATCTTCGGTTAAAAAAGAACTGGAAAAACTATTGACTTAATTTTTTAGATGTACTTTATTTGATAATGGAGCCACCTTACTTTTTGGTGGCTCCTTTTAAAATGAAAATACTATGAAAGAAATAATTGAATTTAGAATTTTTAAAGAACATTACGATCTTTTGTCAAAACCGAATAATGCAGTGTATAACGGATCGATCTATATACTACACATTACAAGGAATGATGAACTTTTTAATGAAATTAGTAGAATTGATAAGATGCTTAGAGAAAAGTATGACAGGCCTTTTTTCTTATATACTTATACAAAGCGTACATATACAAAAAAAGAATTAGATGAGGCTCAACTTTTTCACTTAAAAATAAAACCGGTTTTTGAACCGACCGGCGAGGAATGTGGTACATTGTACGATGAAACAGTTTCTTGTAAAATTTGTGGTACAGGTAGAAAACAAATAGGTCCATTGATTCTTAAAAAAGGTACAATACCAAAAAAGGATATTGCCAGAACAATCGGAGGAGAAGTGGTAGTCTCCGAAAAATTTGTAAATGCTATCAATCTAAGTAATATGAAAGGCTTACAAATTAGCCCCACAAATGTTGAAAAATATTATCAACTTACAGCGAATGAAGAACTTTATTTATCAAAGAATACCATTGCTGGAGATGATCCATTTACGGCTTCCGTAGGTAACTCTGGAGGTACTTTTAATATTTCGGGTTATCAGGTTAATTTTGAGAAAGAGGTTTATATTTGTCCTAAAGGTGATTTACTTGGATTAAGACTTTTATCAGAACCTTATGTACTAAATAGCCAAGTCATTTCTCAATGTGATTTTCTTACTAGTAAACAAAAATTTGGAGTTAAAAGGGGTTTATTGAGACCTGAGCCTATTTACTTTTGTTCACAAAAATTTAGAAAAATGGTAGAAGAAGAGAAATTAACTGGTTTTGAGTTTGAAATAGCTAATATTGAAACTGAATAGTGATATCACGGATTGTTATTGGCATAATTTCCAAAATTTATTAAGGAACTGCCCGAAAACTTCGGGCGATTCCTTCTAATAAGAAGTTTAGATTCTAAGACTTAATTAAAATCGGAAAAAATGGATATTTTTAAAGAAATTATACAAAAAATAACTCCATCTTTAAAGAATTTGGGATTTAGTAAAAAAGGAAATACCTTCTATTTAAGGTTAGATAGTAATTTTGGAATTATAAATTTCCAAAAAAGCCAAGATGGTAATAAAGATGAAGTAAAATTCACTTTAAATTTTGGTGTATATTCAGATCTTTTGGGAAAAGTTGTTGATTTTGATTATGATAATTCGAAGCTACCAGATGTATGGGCATGCCAATGGCAAGCTAGAATTGGACATTTTATGCCTGATCGCCAAGATTTTTGGTGGAAGTTTCAAGTAGGTGATGATTTATATAAAATCAGTACAAATGTAATAGATAATATCCAAAATATTATTGTACCTGAAATTGATAAGCGTTTAACAGATGAAGGTCTTATGAATAGTTTAGTAAAAGGAGATTTTATTAGATCAACAGCTGTCGAAACGTTTAAATATTTGACCATATTTCTGAAAGCTAAAGGAGATATTGAAGCTTTGAATGAAGTTGTTGAAACATTTATACAACAACCAGATGGTAAGAAATATTATGATATCGTCAAAGAACATTTAGAGGAGATAGAATACAGTAAGTAGTAATAACAAAAGTAGGAATATTCCTACTTTTTGTTGCTTTATATATTAGAACTCAATAGACATCATGAAATATTCTTTACAGACATCAAAAAATCTCTGATGAAAATTTAAAGTTGATTAATCCCTTCTTTCAGAGAAAAAACCTCTGCTTCAGGAAAAGCCTTTCTTATTTTTCCGGCTGCTGAAATACTGCGTTTCCCGGTAGCACAGTAGCAGACAACAGGAAGGGTGCAGTCGATTAAATCCAGCCTGTTTTCCAGATCATCCAGAGGAATATTCTTTCCGCCGATGTTGAAATGCTGATGTTCCTTTTCTGTACGTACATCTATCAGTTCATACCTGGTATTCTGCAGTTCGTCAAAGGTGATGGTGGCAATGGTTGGGGAAAGAGCCGTGATCAGGGTTGGGGTTTTCCGCAGTTTAATCGTCCGGGTTTTACCGTTCATCACGTTGATCATCCATAATTTTCCGGCTAAAATATCCTCCGAACGGGTAAGGTATTTGATCGCTTCGTTAGCCTGCATGCAGCCGACGATTCCTGCCAGTGTAGGAAGAACACCTCCTTCCCGGCAGTTGGGCACCTGAGATTCTTCCACGTGAGGGAAAACATCCCGGTAGTTGGGAGAGTAGCTGCCGTCCTTCTGTAAAACATTCCATATGCTTACCTGGCCTTCATGCTGGTAAATAGCACCGTATACCAGTGGTTTTCCAGCCAGTACGCAGGCGTCGTTGAGCAGGTATTTGGTTTCAAAATTATCGGTACCTTCAATAATCAGATCAAATTCAGAAATGAGATCCATTACATTATCGGAGGTCACTCTTAAACAATAAGGTATTACCGAAACAGAAGGGTTCTGCTGCCGCAGTTTCTTTGCAGCAATATCTACCTTGAATAAGCCTGCATCATCGGGGGTATATAAAATCTGGCGGTGAAGGTTACTCATAGAGACCGTATCATCATCCACAATGCCGATCGTTCCTACACCGGAAGAAGCAAGATACTGGGAAGACGGGCAGCCGAGACCACCCATACCCACGATCAGAACTCTGGAATTTTTGAGTAATTCCTGGGAAGAAAGACCAAATCCGGGTAAAACGATCTGGCACTGATAGCGTTCAAATGAATCTTCACTCATCATTATTTCTTTTTTGGATGATACATAAATACTTTCATTCATGTATCAGGGACGGTTATAAAAAATGTTCAATTTATTTTTGGCACAGATTCACAAATTATATTTTATGAATGGTAGCTTAATTTCTATTTTTTCAGAATATGCTTGGCTTTCTCGGCTTCTTCAGGGGTATTCACATTCATTAAAGCATCCGGATCATGGGGTTTCAGAATAAGAGTATCGCTGTTGATGAGGACTTTTCTCGGACATGTATTCCCGGTTCCTAAAAAATTCAGCAGGAGAGAGTAGCTCTTCGGTTCCCAGATCGTGATCAGAGGTTCCGGTAGCCCGTCAAAAGGGCTTTCATAAGTAGTGGCTGCCTTTTGATGATTCCGTGAGCTGATCAGAAATTCCAGTGATCTTTTATCCAGCAAAGGAAGATCACAGGCAACAACAAGCCATGCCTTATCCCTTTGGGAACGGAGTGCGGAGAGGATACCCCCAAACGGTCCCATATTAAGGAAAGTATCGGTAAGAGCCCTGTAATCCGGATCAAAATCTTCCAGCTGATCCTGTCTGCAGGAAATAAAAACCTCTTCACAGAAAGGAGCCAGTAAGTCTGCTGCAAAATACCGCTGTTCTTTTCCGTGCCAGTTCAGCAGATCTTTTGGAGTGCCCATTCTTATGCTTTTCCCTCCGGCCAGAACAAGACCGTTGATGGGAGGAATGCTTTTATTCTCTTCTGAAATCATTTTTTCCGCCGGATTTTTCTATTAATTTAATTTCTCTGATGATAATATCATGGCTCAGGGCCTTACACATATCATAGATCGTTAATGCAGCTACGGAAGCTCCGGTGAGGGCCTCCATTTCAATTCCTGTTTTGGCTTCAACTTCAGCAGTACAGTATATCTCAATTTCATTTTTATCATTCACTTCAATATGTACTTCACAGTTTTCAAGACCTATCGGATGGCAGAGCGGAATAAGTTCTCCGGTTTTCTTGGCTGCCATTATTCCTGCGATGATGGCGGTCTGAAAAACAGATCCTTTCGGAGTTTTAAAATCGCCTTCTTTCAGTTTTTGAAGAATGTTTTCAGGAACCTCAACTGTTGCCTGGGCTACGGCTCTCCTGTGGGTAACCTGCTTTGCACTTATATTGACAATCTGGGGTTCCATTTTTTTATTGAGATGTGAAAAATCTGTCATTGTTTTTTAAAAATTATATTTCCATATTTTATAAACTTCACCCTTTCTGAAAGAAGTCCGCTCAGACGGTAGTTCTATAAAAGCATCTGTACCGGCGAGATGGGAAAAGTCTCCCGAACCATTGGTGTCAACAGATTCAGCGGTTAACTGTCCTTCTGAATTCACATGAAGTTTTACCTGGGCAAAATACTGAAGGGCAGGAAGAAAATCAATATCGTTCTGTAAAACAGCATGCTGGAAGACCGGGTTCTGTATTTTCAGAGATTCCGTCAGCCACGGAATAAAATAACGCTGAAGGCACATAAATACAGAAACGGGATTACCGGGAAATGCAAAAACGAGTTTCTGATCCGGACCTTTTCCAAACCAGAAAGGCTTTCCGGGGCGCTGCCGGATTTTATGGAAAAGCTTTTCAATGCCGAGCTCTTCACATACTTTTGGGAGATAGTCAAATTTTCCCATAGAAACACCGCCACTCATCAGAAGTAAGTCATATTTACCGATGCCGTGTGAAAGCTCCTTTCGTATTTCTTCGTAATGATCGTTGAGGTGGAGCATATCAGCATCAATATGGTACTTTTCCAGCACCGATTTTATGGTAATGCCGTTTGAACGTCTTAACTGAAATGGTTCCGGTACGGATTCGGGATCTGTCATTTCGTCCCCCGTAGAAATAATCAGGGTTTTGGGAAGTTTTTTTACAGATAACACCGTCTTTCCAACCGACGCGGCAACACCCATGACAACCGGGGTGATCAACTGGTTGGCTTTGACCAGGATTTCACCTGCTTTTTTATCTTTTCCTTTGCGGTGTATGTTCTGTCCTTGTTTTATATCAGTCTGAATCGTGGCTATTCCGTTATCTGTTGAAATATCCTCATACCGGATGACCGTATCTGCTGAATGATCCAGTGAAGCTCCCGTCATGATTTCTATACATTCATTTTCAGCGCCGATAGAAACGGGAGGTTCTCCGGCTGGCTGTATTGCTTTAATCACAAATGAACGGATGCCCTTTTCATAAGAACTCCAGGCTATTGCAATACCGTCAACAGTTGGCCGGTCAAAAGGCGGAAGGTCCCGGTCTGCGGTAATGTCTTCTGCCAGTACTCTTCCCGATGCCTGGTGGTAAGGTATACATTCTGTTCCCCAGAAACGGGTTTGGGAAAGTATGGTGCTTTCCGCCTGTTCTACGCTGATCATTTCCATAATTATCCTCCGATTGTAGCCATAGACTGATGAACCTGTGATGGGGTCAGACTGAGCTTTTGAGCTTCCCATCCGTCTTTGGGCTTATGATTAATAGTATTGATGATGATATTTTTCAGCTCTTGATCTGTTTTTCCGGATCGCATCTCTTCCTTCAGGCTGATGCCGCTGCCTTCATACAGGCATGTTCTTAATATGCCGGCAGGCGTGATACGTATTCTGTTGCAGTCTCCGCAGAAAGAACGGGTATAAGCTGCAATGATCCCTATATTCCCTGTAAAACCCGGAATCTTATAATTATAAGAGGTAGAACTTTTCGGATCCTGTATTTTTGCTATTTCAGGGAAATGATTTTTAATATGGTGATAGATGTGAATATGATCCCATTTCAGAGATACCTCCGCATCACTCCCGTTAAAAGGCATTTCTTCTATAAAACGCACATCAACAGGCAGATCTCTGGATAGGAATACCAGAGGAATAAGATCTTCGGTATTCTGCCCTTCCATCACCACCGTGTTTATTTTTACTCTGATCCGGGCTTTCAGTAAAGCGTCTAAGGTCTTCATAACCTTATCAAAGCTTTTCCTGCGGGTGATTTTAAAAAAACGTTCTTCATTCAGGGTGTCGAGGCTGAGGTTGACCGACTGTATGCCCGATGCTTTAAGCTTGGGAATATACTGCTCTGTCAGGAGCCCGTTTGTGGTCAGGCTGAGGTCGTTGAGACCATTTAAACAGGAGATCTTCTCAATAAGATCAATGCAGTTTTTTCTTACAAAAGGCTCACCGCCGGTAATCCGGATTTTATCAACACCCAGTTCCGTAAAAACAGAGCATAGTCTCAGCATTTCTTCATCCGTCATCAGATCTTTTTGTTTGATCCATGCAAGACCGTTTTCCGGCATACAATAAGTACATCGGAGGTTGCACCGGTCTACAACGGCCAGCCTTAGATAGTTGATAGGTCTTCCGAATTTATCTGTCAGCATTTCAAATCAATGAGTCTTACTACAAATATAATGATTGTTTGCTGTGGATTGATTCAATTTTACAGATAGAATGAAATTATAGTCTTTCCAGGTTAGTTTATTAGGGGTACTGTTGTATCTGCCACGGTCAGAAAAAGATGGGTGTCCTTTGAAGCTCCGTCTGTAAGGTTGTTTCCTCCGGCTATAAACGTTTTTTACAGCTAAAACTGTTTAAACAGATTTTAATGTCTTCAGAAAAATTTCAGCAGGTTTAATTTTATAAAAATTCAAAAAAAGCAAAAATCCCGGCCAAAAACCAGGATTTTATAATAAGTACATGTTATTTTACGGATGAATAACAACACTCTGCTTACTTAGCGTATGTGCTGAGAAATATCCCAGGGCTCCGTTGCTGATATTACTTGGAGGATTGGCAGGAGTCACACCGTTTCCGCCGCCCGCGATATCCAGAAGGGCACTGTAAAAAGTGAAAACATTTGTATCAATACACTGCATTTCAACATGAATGGTATCTCCTGCAACAACTTCATGATCGGCACCGTCGTTGTCATCATTGGGAAGTATCAGAGGTCTCTGGTTCGGCAGTCCGTTATTGATGTTGTCTGAAAAAACATTCAGGCTTTTTTTAGGCAGATCATTGATGGTAAAGCTGAAAAGATAACGGTTTCCCAATGCGGGAGGATCTGTAAAGACAGGCAGCAGGGTATAGCTTATTTTTCCTCCGAATGTAAAGGAATCCTGTTCAAGGCCTTCAAAAGCTACGGCTTCCGGCATTGTACTCTGTGCGGTATACTGCTTTCCGTCTGCTTCAATTTTCAGGGTGTAGGTTCTTCCTGATGCTCCTACAAAAGCAGATGAGGTCATATATTTTCCGTTGCCGACGTATTGCAGTGTTTCCGTCTGCCCGGTGTTGTCACTGATGATAACGGTGGCTCCGGTTACGGCAGGATACTGGTTATCCTGTGTAAAGGCAACAGACCGGGTTATTTTTACAAAATAGGGGCCCGGCTGATTGGTAATATTACCTTCAATAACGATATTTCCGCTCTGATCTTCCAGGTCGAGATCAATTTCTTTCTGGCAGGCGGTAAATAAAAACAGGGATAATATAATTAAAAAGATATTTTTCATGATTTAGAATTTGAAATTATAAGTGATGTTGGGTACCCATCGGAATAAAGAAGTCTGCATGGCACGGGTAGTTCCCGGATTATTCGGGTTGTCTTCAAAAGTAATGGTGTAGGCATTTTCACGCCCGTACAGATTGTAGATTCCAAAAGACCATGAACCACGGAAACGCTTAGTGGAAGCCGGTTCATAAGTAGCACTCAGATCCATTCTGTGATAGGCAGGCATTCTGTCTGCATTTCTGCTGCTGTACTGGAAGACTGTTTGCCCGTTCAGTTCATATTTTCCGGTAGGGAAGGTAACTGCATTTCCTGTACTGTACAGGAACAGCCCTGAGAATGACCATTTTTCATTGAGCTGATAGGTGGCAACAACCGAAAGGTCATGCGTCTTATCCATTCTGGCATTGTACCATTCATCATTATTGATTCCGTTGATTCTTCTCTCCGTTTTAGAAAGAGTATAAGAGATCCATCCGGTCAGTTTCCCGCTTTTCTTTTTGGCAATTAATTCCAGCCCGTAAGCCCTGCCTTTTCCGAAAAGAAGTTCACTTTCTATATCGGCGGCAGTATCAAACGTGATCTGGGCTCCGTTTTTATAGTCGATCTGGTTCTGCATCGATTTGTAATAGATCTCTGCATTCAGTTCATAGTTATTATGGTTGAAATTTCGGCTGTAACCGAGGCTGAACTGGTCTGCAATCTCCGGTTTTACCGTATAGCTGCTTCCTATCCACTGGTCGGTAGGATTTCCGCTGCTGCTGTTGCTTAAAAGATGCAGGTTTTGCGTATTGCGCGAATAACCCCCTTTTACACTGCTTACCTCGTTGATGCGGTAATTGGCTGTGATACGCGGTTCCGGATTTACATAGGTTTTACCGAATTTTCCTTTTTCTAAAAACCGGCTGTCCGTAAGCACTCCGTTTTCATAGGTATTGAAAGTATCTCCGCCCAATACACTGAACATCGAAAGTCTCACCCCGTAATTCACTGTCAGCTGGTCATTCACTTTGAAATCATCATTAATGTACAGGGCATTTTCCCATGAATACCGTTTATTTCTCGGAAAACTGCTTACACTGGTGCCCGAAGCACTGCTTGGAGTAAGCGTATGGTAAATAGACTGAAGCCCGAAACGTACAGAATGCTTATTTCCGGCAAACCAGGTGAAATCCTGCTTAAGGTTCCAGTCCTGTATCTTTGAATTCAGCCCGAACTTATTATCATTGCTTTCCAGACTTACTTTGTAATCGTAATTGCTGTAAATAAAAGATGTGTTGGAGAACAGCTTACTGTTGATAATACTGTTCCATCTCAGGGTAGCCGTTGTATTTCCCCAGTCTGAAGAAAAAGTATTGCCGATTCCTAAAACATCTCTTCCGAAATATCCGGAAAGGTAGAGACGGTTGTTTTCATTGACCTGATAATTAGCCTTTAAATTGAGATCATAAAAATAAAGCTTATTGTCTTTAAAATCATCGGTTGTTTTCAGGAAAAGATCGGCATAGGTTCTTCTTCCCGATACAATGAATGATGATTTTTCTTTCTGGATAGGGCCTTCCACACTCAGACGGCTGCTGATAAGGCCGATTCCTCCGTTGATATTATAATCCCTGTTGTTTCCGTCTTTCATTTTGACATCCATCACAGACGAAAGGCGGCCGCCATACTGGGCTGGGCTGTTTCCTTTGATAATGCTGGCATCCTTCAGCGCATCACTGTTGAATGTACTGAAAAAACCGAGCAGGTGAGAGGCATTGTAAACAGGAGCTTCATCCAGAAGGATCAGGTTCTGGTCTGCAGCACCGCCTCTTACACTGAATCCGCTGCTTCCTTCACCGTTACTTTTAATACCCGGCAGAAGCTGGATGGTTTTCATGACATCCCTTTCTCCGAATAAAACCGGAAGTTTCTCTATATTTTTAATGCTCAGCGTCTCCGTACCCATCTGGGCAGTAGAAAGATTCTTATCCTTTTTTACCCCGGAAACCACTACCTCATCAATACTTTTTGTTGTTTCTTCCTCCTGATTCAGAGGAAGATCCAGTTTGATATTCTGATCAACTTTTACCTGCTGTTCAAAATCCTTATATCCCGGATAAGAAACGATCAGTGTATAGCTGCCTTCCGGTAATGATAAGGAATAGAAACCATATTCATTGGCTGTTACATGAATGGACGGGTTTTCGCTTACTTTTACATTAACCCCGATCAGGAGTTCACCGTTCTTTTGGTCCTTAACGGTTCCGCTTACAGAATAGGTCTGCTGTGCAATCGCTAACGTGCTGAAACAGAGCGCGGCCGTGGCGGCCGTAATTTTTAAAAAGGATGTCTGCATTAGTTTATTTTAAAGTAGTAAAACTTTTCTCAATAGAAATAATAGTTTGTTGATGCCTGATAAGTAGGAAAAACAGGCGATTAGTTACATGAACAGGCCTTAATATTGAAACTGTTCTTACCTTACAGCTGTATATACAGGTATTTTAAAATCCGGATCATCAGATTTATCTGCGGGAAAACAAAGGAAGATGATGCATTCTGATGAGTTTTTGTGATATAGAGTGTTTAAAATAAAATTTTTGTTCCTTCGGTTTGTGATCTAATAAATAAGTTTAAACAGATTTAAAAATAAAAATAAGCTTTCTCCAATGCTCACAGAACTTTTTAAATTTGTTTATTAAAAGAAATTAAAAAAATGGAAACCATATTTGTTATCAGTAAAGAATATATTGAAAAGGATGATGTCTTATTGAAATTTTCTTCAATTGCCGGTTTAATGAATGTTGAATTAATTGAAAATCAGAATGATATCATGATTGTAAAGAAAGGTGACAGAGATATTGAACAAATAGAAATAAGTGGCTTAAATAAAGAATATTTTGAAGAAACCATTCGAAACGGAAATTTTAAAACAGACTATGGATGCCTGCTGACCATAGATTTCTATTCCGAACAGAAACTGGTGATCTCTTTTTTAAAATTATTATTTAAAGAACTGCCGGATATTCTTATTTATAGTGAAATTGGTCCTGCTCTGAACTCTCCGTTTGTCTTTAGAGAAAACCATTTAAAAAAATTTTCAGGAGCGGACAGCTATGCTCTTTTTGGAAATGCACCCCAGGATTTAAGTCATCCGGCTTAAAAATATACCATTCAAAAGTCAGGGTAGCTCATACTTCCATTATTCTTTTGAATTATAACTTTTGAGGATTTTAAACATAAATGAGAAGAGAAGTATTGACAGGCAGTCGTTTATAAAAATGGAACCATATATCATGGCCTGAAATCCTTTTTATATAATGATAAAACTTCGGAAAAGCCCTTGAATAAAAGAAAAAATCCATAGTTTTGTTTCATGAGAATAATTTTCTATGCCTGTTTATGCTTTCCTCTTTCTCTTTTCTCACAGACGGCGGCAAAGGTAATCGGAATTTCAGATGGTGACACCATCACAGTTTTATTAGACGGAAATATTCAGAAGAAACTCAGGCTGGCAGAAGTAGACTGCCCTGAAAATAAGCAGCCGTTTGGGAAAAATGCCAGGCAGTTTACCTCAGACCAGGTTTTTGCCAAAAAAATTACTTTTACCGAAACCAGTACAGACCGTTATGGGCGAAGCATAGCCAGAGTATATTACGATAACGGAAAGTACCTTTCGGCAGAGATTATCAGAGCAGGTTACGGCTGGTGGTATCAGGCCTATTCCAAAGACAGGCTGCTGGGAAAAATACAGGATTCGGCAAAAGCTCAGAAACTGGGTTTGTGGCAGGATAAAAAAGCAGTTTCACCCTGGGAATACCGTAAAAAAAGACGTGAAGATGCTTTGAAGAAACGTCTTCAGAAACAGGCTGCCGGGCAAACTGAAAAGAAAAAGAAAGAGTCCATATCAAACCCTGTAAAACAGATAAAAAGCAGGCAGAATAACTCTTTCGCCGAAACTCATTTCGCTCCATCCCGCAAAATCAACGGGATAAGCAGCTTCTGCCGTACATCAGTTTATAGAGATAGAATTCACTCCACTTAAATGATCCGTTAGCAGGATTGGAAAAATTGATTTTGAAAAATTAAAGACCTGATTAAAATAAAAGAAATATTTTAAACCATTAAAAAAAGTAAGATCCTTAGAATATTAAGGATCTTTATGGTTTAAATAAAATTCAGAACAGGTTAAGATTCTGCCTTCAGCAGCCCAAAGCCGGAAGAAACCGGTTCTTTACCGAAAAGGCAGGAAAATATATTCTGAAATTCATGAATATACCGGCATTTAATTGAATTACCGTAAATCTTGAGTCCTTCAAGAAACTTTTTGGAGCCGAGATCAATATCATATTTTATAAACTGTTCAGGTCTTTCATACCGGATTCTCTGTTCAGAACTGTAAGTACACGAAAACCCGAATTTTTCAAGCCATTCCTCAGTTATTTTAATTGGTTGGATAGAACTGGCCGGAACAGAAATACTTTGAAAACTGTTTTCAATTTTTACAAAATAATCATGATTGATATTCTGGAAGATTTCGGTAATGGTATAAATCTGATTTTTGTACTCAACTAAATTTTTAATTTTAAGATCTGCTACATTCATGATACTCTGGATTTTGATGGTGGAAATGTTCAGATACCAGTGCAAATACTATGCCTTGCATTGGATTGACAAGCCCCCTTTTAGTGAATGTTTTGTTAATTTTTGTGCCGCAATTTTTAATTATATATTAAAACAGGCCTTCTGCTTATAAAAAAGCGCTATCAGGAAAAACGGAAATGTGGTACGCATGTGGTATCTGTTGTCAGGCTTTGGAATATCTGTTCGCGGAAGCCAGAAGAAATGAAACCACTGTCGCAAAAACAATAATCCCGATGAAAACATTCCAGGAAAAAGCATGGAGAAGGTATCCCGTTCCGCTTCCCAGAATACTGGAGCCGGAATAATAAAAAAGCCAGTAAATGGATGTTGCAGAAGATTTTCCGCGTTTCGCACGCAGGGCAGTCATCTGGCTTGCCATTGTATGGGCGGCAAAAAAGGCAAGCGTAAACATGCCCAGACCAAAAATAACCACATATATATTTTCGGATAACAGCAGTACGGCTCCCGAAAGCATACAGAGAACAGAACCTTTCAGAATAAGAACAGAATCCAGGCGCTTTGAAAGTCTGCTGGTCAGCATTGTTCCGAAGACCCCGAAAATATACATTAAAAATATAAAAGCGATGACAAAATGATTCAGGTAAAACGGCTTTCCTTCCAGTCTGAAGCTCAGGTAATTGTATACACTTACAAAAGTACCCATCAGCAAAGCCGCGATACAGTATAAATGGAGCATATACGGATCAGCAAAAAACCTTTTCATTTGCTTGATTTTCAGTGAGTAATCCGTTTTTTGAGGATTGAAAGACCTGGATTCAGGAAATAACCTCCAGAATATCAGCCCCAGGATCAGGCTTTCTGCTCCAATAAGAAGTACAGCGTTTCTCCACCCGAATTCCCCTGCAAAAATAGTCGCCAGTATTCTTCCGCTCATTCCTCCGATGGTGTTACCGCTGAGATACATACTGATTGCCAGGGCTACTGCCGATGCATGTACTTCTTCTGTGAGATAGGCCAGCGCAACCGAAGAAACTCCCGATACGACAAAGCCCTTCAGTAGTCCGGCTGCAATAAGGATGCTGAGACTGGGAATCCAGGCAGAAACAATAGTAAGAAGGGCAGAAGAGATCAGCGAAAAGATCATAAGATTCTTTCTTGAGTAGCTGTCTGCCCTAAAAGCAAAAAAAAGCAGACCTGCCGCCATTCCTATCGTGGATGAAGATACAAGGAGGGAACTGTCCCCGGCTGTGGTTTTAAAATATTCCGCAACCATAGGAAGCAAAGGCTGAAAAAGATAAAGCTGGGCAAATACAGAAAGCCCCGAGAAGAAGATACAAAGTTTTATATACCGGAACCGGGAACTGCCTTTTTCTGCTTTTTCAGATGAATTCATGATCTTTTGGAATTAAAAACACGCGGTTTTTATAATGAAATAAAGATTCTGCGAAGTTCCTGATATTTTTTTGATTAAAAAAACATATTACCGGATAAAACAGATAGTTCGGAACATTCAGAGAGGTGTCGCTGCATGGCCGGACGGTTTTATCTGGCCATACAAACACTGAAGCATACTGCCGGACAGGATTAGTGCATCGTTTCATGAACTTTGATCAGTTCGGCAATATTGGAAATATTCAGTTTTTTGAAAATCCTTTTTTTATACGTACTTACAGTAGACATCTGGATGTGCAGCTTATTGGAGATTTCCAGATTTCCGTATCCGTCTGCCAGCAGTTTGAAAATTTCATATTCCCGTGATGACAGCTTTTCCACAGGATTGCTTTTTTTATTTTGAATGATCAGGCCAATCAGTTCGGCGGGATAATGATAACCTTTTTCTATGACAGATCTTACTGCTTCCCGGATCTCTTCTTCGCTGCTCTGTTTACTGAGATAGCCTTCCGCACCTTCTCTGATATACTGAATGGCAACATCTTTGTCGTATCCGGAAAATACAAGAATTCTGAGACTTTCCTGTATGCCTTTAAGCTCAGAAATCATTCTCTTATACTGAGTTCCGGGCATGTCAATATCCAGAAGAAGCAGATCATACTGTTGGGAAGCCAGTTGTTCCTTTACCTGTTCATAATTTTCAGCAAAATCAATTCTAAGATTCGGATAAGCAGACTCCAGTACCAAAGCAGTTCCGGCTCTTACTACATAATGGTCGTCAGCAATTAAAATTCTTTCATTCATATAATGTTAGCTTTAATAAGAGTTATTTCAATGATAATTCCTTTTAAGGAGTTCTGAAACAGAAACCGATGGAAACAGAGCAGGTTGTTTCCTTTTACAGTTTTTGCAACCGGAGGCATGATGCTCTGCATCATTATAAAGTCCGGTATTTCCGGCAGTTTGCTTTTCAGACATTTCCGTATAGGTGGTTATTATGGCAAATTCTTGCCCTGTTTTAAAGGGGGTAAGGCTATTGTCAGCAAATATCCGGTTAAATACACGTATGTTCAGGACAGGAAATTTTGCTTTGCCCGGCAAAAATCCGCTGTCTGTACTGTACCGCGAAGAAATATGACGCTGCCTGTAAATATTTGCAAACAATATTACAGAAAACAATGTCCAGGCCTTTAAATACATAAATGATCTATGTTTCCCGTGTGATCAGCACGGAAATTTGTTAATAATAGTCATTATACAAGCCAAAGTTTTTTAAGTATGGGAATTACTGAATGCATCTTTTTTCATTAAATATTTCTATTTTATTGTGTTTTGGTTGAAGAGTTTTTAGTTAAACATGTAAAATTAATAAAAATATACATATTAACCGCCACGGCAGAACTATTTTTGACATGAGTTTTATCTCCCTGTAAAGAGAGTAAAATGAGATAAAATTTTCGTAAGAAGATTATTTTCGTTTTCAGCTTACCCATTATAAATCATATATCCTGTCCGTATATTCCACATTTTTTGATCGGCAGCTTTCCTGAAAACCTTTGCAGCAGATGGCTGTCATAAAATAAATTACGCTCCGTTTCTGTTTTTATCCCGGTTCCAAAAAGTTCACCATCTCTCTTTTTATTATTATCTTTAATTTTAGAGAGGTATAGTCTGTAAACATATTGATGAGCAAAATGAGAAGAAGCGAAGAAATCACGAGTCAGTATTTTAGTTTTCTGGATAAACACATCCGGGAAGTTATCGAAGGAATAGTTCCGGAATTTATGGAAGTAAATGAAATTGCAGGGAAACTTGCCGTTTCCCATACCCATCTTACCGATACCATAAAAAAGGAAAAAGGAAAACATCCCTGCTATTTCTATGATGAAAAAATTATAGAAGCCGCCAAAACAATGCTCTGCAGCTCCGATAAATCCATTGCCGAGATTGCCGGGATTCTTACCTATGATCCGTCCAATTTTTCTAAATTCTTCAAAAAAATGACAGGGATCACCCCGGGAAATTTTAGAAAAATAAACGGGCATCTGATATAAAAACAGAATACTTCAACGATTTTGGGAAAGCGGAAAACATCCTATACACAGGGTTTTTCCGCTTTTTTCATCTTTTAGGGAAAAAATATTAAAAATAATATTTTATAAATGAGACGATTGTGATAAATATTCGTCTTTTTTTATTGTTTCTTTATTTATAGTGTTTTATGCTTATCTTTTTTTTGTTAATTTAGGTTTTTAAAAAGTGAGTCACATCATTAAAACAAGTAGTGAGTTATTTAATAAAAAATAAATTATTTGATTGTCAGAGATTAAACAAAAAATTTTCAAATGTTTATAATTTTAATGAAGAAGTGGAAATTTAACAAAATTTATTAATCATATATTTGTTTATTCAAACAACTAATACATAATATAAACAACATTAAGGATGAGTATCGATTTTACTACAGCAACTTTTAAAGATTTTGAGAATATTCCTGACTTTAATATTCTTCAAAGAGCAGAAGCCTTCAGCGACTTTCTGGATTATATGAAATCCAACGGACGTATGCATTACAGGCTGAAAAATACAACAGGAACCAATGCTACACTGAATGTAAGTATTGCAGACCAGAACAAACAGTATGTAAGTTTTGTTTCAAGTGATTATTTAGGGTTTACACAGCATCCTAAGGTAAAAAAAGCTGCTATTGAAGGAATTGAAAAATATGGAACGGGTACAGGAGCAACTCCTCTGATTGGCGGATATTTTGATTACCACTATCAGCTGGAGAAAAAAATTGCTGAATTTTTCGGAAGAGAAGCCGATGAAGCCGTTGTGTTTACAACAGGATATACTGCAAACAGCGCCATGCTGCAGTGTCTGTTGAAAGGTGAAGATCTTGCTATTCTGGATATGGCGGTACATGCAAGTGTACATGAAGGATGTGCCTTTACCAATAAAAAAACATTTCAGCATAACAATCTGGAACATTTGGAACACATTTTGAAGACTTCAGAGAATCTGTACCGTACAAAGCTTGTCGTAATCGATGGTGTGTATTCCCAGGATGGTGATATTGCACATGTCAGAGAAATTTATGATCTTGTGAAAAAATATAATGCCTTTCTGATGGTGGATGATGTTCACGGGATCGGTGTCCTCGGGAAAACCGGAAGAGGAACACTGGAACTGACAGATATGCTGGATAAAGTGGACATTATGACAGGGACTTTGAGTAAAACTTTCGGAAATCTGGGAGGATATGTGGTAGCCAATAAAAAAATTGTAACTTTCCTTAAATTTCAGTCCCGTCAGCAGATATTTTCTGCAACTGCAACACCGGCTTCGGCAGGCGCGATTAAAGCTATTGAGCTTATTGATGAAGAACCCGAATGGAGAGAGAAGCTTTGGAATAATATCAATTATTTCAAAAAAGGACTGGATGACCTCGGATTGGATACCGGAATTACCTGCTCGGCAGTGGTTCCCGTTAAAATCGGAGATCCGCACATAACAGGAGATGTAGGACGACTGCTTATGGAAAACGGGATTTATACCAATCCTATTATTTATCCTGCCGTGTCTAGAAAAGATGCCCGTATCCGAATGAGTGTTACCGCAAGACACGAAAAAGAACATCTTGATAGAACTTTAAATGTATTTGAAGCTATCAACAGAAAATTGCATATAGCAAAAAAATAATAAATTATGCCTAGAAAAGTAGTGCAAGGTCCCATCAGGGATAAGGAAAAAACCAAACAGAAACTGCTTGCCGCAGTTGGTAAAATCTTAAGAGTAAAAGGATACTCAGGATTAAAAGTTAGTAAAATTGCTGCCGTAGCAGGATTTGATAAAAAGCTCATCTATGAGTACTTTGGAAGTACTGATAAACTTATTGATGAATACATCAGATCACAGGATTACTGGAGCAAAGTAAATCAGGACAGCGTGGATGTGGATTTTTCCGACGGAGGAAAAGAACTTACCAAAAAAGCCGTACTTACTCAATTTGAAAGCCTTAAAAAAAATAAAGAACTGCAGAAGATTATTCTTTGGGAACTTTCAGAAAGCAAGCCGATCCTGAGAAAATTGGTTGAGCAGAGAGAAGAGGCAGGAGAAGTTTTGTTTGAAAATATCATTGATCCTT
Source organism: Chryseobacterium indologenes (assembly GCA_002439165.1). GTDB lineage: Bacteria > Bacteroidota > Bacteroidia > Flavobacteriales > Weeksellaceae > Chryseobacterium > Chryseobacterium indologenes_E. The sequence goes on along the minus strand of DJTE01000003.1, from coordinate 126,603 downwards.
ACTTTGGCGACAAAGCACTCAGAACAAGGGCTATTATGGCACTGCTTGTTTCCGGAGCATACTATCTGAATCTGTATACAGGTTATAATGCCAATAAATTCTGTGGCATTGATCTGAAAAGTGAAGAAGGAAGAAAAGCAATTGAAGATGCTATTATTGAAGTGATTGATTTATCTTACCAGAAATAATGATGATTAAAAGTTTTCTCATTTGACCAAAATTAAGTTTTTGTTGATAATTTGAAAACTTTAAATTTTCAGATTAGAACTATATTTCTTATTTTTGGCCAATGGAAAATTTTATCGTATCTGCAAGAAAATACCGTCCCCAGCAGTTTGATACTGTTGTAGGGCAATCCCATATTACAGATACTTTAGAACACGCTATTGAAGAAAATCAGCTGGCTCAGGCCCTGCTTTTCTGCGGACCCCGCGGTGTAGGGAAAACTACATGCGCCAGAATTCTGGCAAGAAAAATCAATGAAAAGGACGGCTCCGTTTCAGAAGACGGCTTTGCCTATAATATCTATGAGCTGGATGCGGCATCCAACAACTCTGTGGACGACATCAGAGAGCTGATCGATCAGGTACGCTTTGCCCCTCAGGTCGGGCAGTATAAGGTTTATATCATAGATGAGGTACATATGCTGTCTTCTGCAGCCTTCAATGCATTCCTTAAAACACTGGAAGAACCGCCGGCACATGCCATTTTTATCTTAGCTACCACAGAAAAGCATAAGATAATTCCTACCATTCTGTCGCGCTGCCAGATTTATGATTTTAAAAGAATCACCATTGAGGATATCCAGGGCCATTTAAGAAATATCGCTCAGAAGGAAAGTATTCAGTATGAAGACGATGCCTTATATCTCATTGCCCAGAAAGCAGATGGTGCCTTAAGAGACGCGCTTTCCATTTTCGACAGGCTTTCCACATTTTCGCAAAAGAATATTACTTTAGCCAAAGCTGCCGAAGTTCTTAATATTCTGGATTACGACCAGTACCTGAATATAGTGGATCTGGCAAAAGAAAATAAAATTCCGGAAGTTCTTTTTGCCTTCAATGAAATTGTAAAAAAAGGTTTTGATCCCCATATTTTTATTGCCGGCCTGGGAAATCACTTCAGAGACCTTATGATGGCTCAGAATACCTCTACCATCGATCTGATCGAAGTAGGAGAGAAGACGAAAGTCAAGTTTGTTGAGCAAAGCCGGAATTGGAATGCCCAGCAGCTGATAGACGGTATTGAGATCTGCAATCATGCGGACATTAATTACAAAAATTCCAAAAATCCGAGACTTACAGTTGAAATTGCACTGATGCAGCTGGCTTCCCTGACCGCTGGTTCAGGTGATACTAAAAAAAAAAATTCCTGATAATGGCTCCGTTTCTCAATGAGAAACAGGAAGTGAAAATTCAGGAAAAAATACCTGAGAAAAAAGAAGAAAAACCACAGCCATCAGTTCAGGCGGAGGCCGTACAGGAAACGGCTGTAAAAACAACCAGGCCTTTATCAAGACAGGGTGCAGTTTCAGGATTCAGTATCAATTCATTTCTCAATAAAGAAGATAAAGATAAAACAACCGTTGAAGAAACAATAGCAGTAAAAACAGATCGTCTTCCCGAAAGCCATTTTACCGATACCGATCTGCAGACGGAGTGGAAACTTAAGCTGAAGCAGCTTCAGGCCGCAGATAGCTTTGTGTTCAATGCTGTAAAAACTTTTAAACTGGTAAAATCAGGTGAAAATCAGATCCGGGTTTTATATCCTTCAGATTCTGCAAAAGCAGAGTTTGACAAGATCAGCGGAGAATTTTTCAACCATTTCAAAACAAAAGTACAAAATCTTGCTATTGAGGTAGATTACCAGAGAGACTTCGAAAATCTTAAGGTAGAAGTTGTCACCAAAAAGAAAATATTTGAAAAATTTATCGAAAAAAATCCACTTTTAAAAGATCTTGATGATTTAATGAGGTTTGATTTGACATAATTTTTATATATTTGTCAGATATTTTTGTGAAAAATAATTTTTTGACAAAAACAAATCTAATTAGAAAAGGCTAAAACAAGACATTTTCAGAATAAAGTGGAAAAAATATTCAATTTATCCCTGTCTTCTTTTACACCCGCTGAACAGTTTTTCAGCGGTTATTTTAGCTTTTCTGCTTTCTATTATAGAAATTTCAGAACGTATTACCGATTTTACTGGTATTGCTAACTGAATTTCTTTCCAAAAAATACAGGAGAATTAAAGTCCTTTTGTTTTCCTGATTCCTTTAAAAAACTTTGAACGGCATTTTTTGAAAAGAATTATAAAGTAAATTTTATAATGAAAGGGACTATTGATGTAATTTTTAAAAAAATATAAAACAATAAATTTAAGAATATGAACTTAAAAGATTTAAAAAATGAATGGGTTGAGGGGCTTTCACAGCCATTGATGATTGCCGGACCATGCAGTGCGGAAAGTGAAGCGCAGATGCTTGAAACCGCTAAAAGAATAAGAGAAACCAATGCGCAGGTCTCTGTATTCCGTGCAGGAATCTGGAAACCGCGTACCAAGCCGAACGGTTTCGAAGGAGTAGGAGTGATCGGTCTGAACTGGCTGAAAAAAGTAAAAGAAGAATACGGTTTCAAAACAGCTACGGAGGTTGCCAATGCCCACCACGTATTTGCAGCCCTGGAAGCAGATGTAGATGTTCTTTGGATTGGAGCGCGTTCCACGGTAAACCCTTTTACTGTTCAGGAAATTGCAATGGCGCTGAGGGGAACAGACAAACCCGTATTCGTTAAAAACCCGGTAAATCCGGATCTGGCTCTATGGATTGGTGCTTTGGAAAGACTTCTTGGCCAGGATATTAAAAACCTGGGAGTTATTCACAGAGGATTCTCAACATACCAGAAAACCAAATACAGAAATAACCCGAACTGGCAGATTGCGCTGGATTTCAAAAGCCAGTTTCCGGATATACCAATGCTGATCGATCCTTCCCACATCTGCGGAAACAGAACAGGACTTGCAGACATTACCCAGGAAGCGCTTAACGTAGGATACCAGGGAGCTATTATTGAAACCCACTGCAACCCTGATGATGCCTGGAGTGATGCGGCACAGCAGATCACCCCTGAAGTACTGGCGGAACTTATCGGTAACCTGAAAGTAAGAAATTCAGGTCTGGCAGGTTTTGACAATGAAATGGGAAGACACAGAACCTTAATTTCCGACCTTGATTTTCAGCTGATTGAGCTTCTATCCCAAAGAATGAAGATCTCCGAGAAAATAGGTAAACTTAAAAAAGAGAATGATATCGCGATCTTCCAGCCGGAAAGATGGAAAGTGATTACGGAATATGCTACTCAGAAAGCTAAAGAAACAGGAATGTCCCAGGATTTTATCGAAAAAGTATTCAAAGCCATTCATGAGGAATCTATTGAAGTACAGAATAATATCATGATCGACAGAGCATAGCTGCTGAACAACAGGATATAGACTTTAGGGCTTAAAAGCCGGGATAAGGGTGAAAAAGAATGGTTTTCATATCCCTGAATCCTGTGCCCTAAGCCCTAATTTCTTATATTTGCATCCAGTATTATCTATGAAAGGAAAAATCATTAAATCAACAGGCAGCTGGTACCAGGTTCTGGAACCTGAAACAGAAAAAATTTTTGAAGCCAGAATCAGAGGAAAATTCAAGCTGATTAAAACAAGGCTTACCAATCCGCTTGCTGTGGGAGATTTTGTTGAATTTCAACTGGAACAGGATGATATTGCATGGATTACCAAAATAGAACCGAGAAGGAATTACCTGATCAGAAAATCGGTAAACCTTTCTAAAGAAGCACATATCATAGCTTCCAATATAGATCTGGCCTGTTTTATCTTTACCCTGAAACACCCGGAAACTTCATTGGGATTCCTCGACCGTTTTCTGGCATGCTGTGAAGCCTATAATATCACCCCTTTAATCCTGTTCAATAAAATTGATGTTTTGAATGAGGAGGAAATTGAACTGGTTAAGGATATAGAGTTTTTATATCAGGAAATTGGATATGAAACACTGGAAATCTCTTCCTATTCAGGATTAAATCTTGATGTTCTCCAGGAACTTCTTAAAGATAGGACTTCCGTATTTTTCGGGCATTCCGGATGTGGAAAATCTACACTGGTAAACGCGCTTCAGCCCGGCCTGAATTTAAAAACATCGGAAATTTCAGATTCCCATCTTAAAGGAAAGCATACCACTACATTTGCCCAGATGCATTTCTGGCATTTCGGAGGAAATGTAATAGATACCCCCGGAGTGCGTGAATTTGCAATGATCGATATTGAAAAAGAAGAAGTACAGCATTATTTTCCTGAAATTTTCAAAAAAAGAGAAGAATGTAAATTCCACAACTGCCTCCATATCAACGAGCCGAAATGTGCCGTTTTAGCATCTCTCGAAACAGGGGAAATCCAGCATTCCCGCTATGCTACCTATATAAAACTGATGGAAGAAGCGGAAGAGGCTTCCCAGAAATAGCTGCTTTTCATCACGCAGTGCCTTTTCTTAATTCCTATATTGCTGGTTACGCAAAAACGCAAAATAATTTTTAATTAACAAAAAGCAAAGATTTTATCTGCGGTAAAATGTATGTTGTCCCGGTTCATTATAAAATTTGCTGTACATCCTGGATTTTCCGGTATCCGGAAATTCTGTCAATGTAAAAGTTTTGTGTTGTAGTGTTTCCAACGTATAAAATCCTTAAATCAGATTATTAAAGTTATTAAAGTCTTTATTTTTGAAATAGAAAATTGCCGGGAATTTAAAATAACTCCACTTTTTTGTCTCATAATTTCTGATCGGTCAGGTCCGTTTTCAGGAATGTGATATTTTATTTAAAAAAAAATCAAAAAAAATATTTATTTCATTCATTGAAATAGAAGGAATAAGGTAATAATATGATTTTTTATGGTTTGAAATTTTATCATATTCGCAAAAAATATGTCGAATTTTTGTAAATAAAAAACCCAGCCGAAGCTGGGTAAAAACTAATAACCATGAAAACTCAAATTAAACATGAGAATCGTAATAGTATAAACAATTACTGTGCCAAAGTTTATAACTCCATTTCTTAATAAAAGTTATTTTTATGTTAAAAAAAAATTAAAATAAAAATCAAAGATATTTTTTGTAATTTTGCGTCATTAAAAAAATATACATTTATGTCTAACATTACATTCACTATGATTAAGCCTGATGCAGTAGCAGACGGACATATCGGTGCTATATTGGGAAAGATTGCAGAAGGAGGTTTTAAGATCAAAGCTTTAAAATTAACTCAGCTTACAGTTGCTGATGCTAAAAAATTCTATGAAGTACACGCTGAAAGACCATTTTACGGAGAGCTGGTAGAATTCATGAGTTCCGGTCCTATCGTTGCAGCGGTTCTTGAAAAAGACAATGCTGTTGAAGACTTCAGAACATTGATCGGATCTACAAACCCTGCTGAAGCAGCAGAAGGAACGATCAGAAAGATGTTTGCAAGAAGCATCGGAGAAAACGCAGTTCACGGTTCAGATTCAGACGAAAATGCACTGATTGAAGCTCAGTTCCACTTTTCAGGAAGAGAGATTTTCTAAGAAAATTCTTTTATAAAATAAAACCGGAGAAATTTCTCCGGTTTTTTTATGTCATAACGTCTGATATTCAGTTGTTTTAAAGATTGTTTTCAATAGAACCCACTTTTTCCCTGTGCAGTTCAACAGGCTTATCAAGCAGGATGGCAAGAACCGTCATGGTCTTATCAAGCCTTTCTTTCGGAATGTCAATATAAATGATTCCGGGAGTTTCACTCCAGTATAGCTTATTGTACAGGCTGTAATCCAGGATGCTGCCTTCGCCGGCAATTCTGATCCTGGCGATATTATTTTTAATCCCCTTTAAGGCAACCGGCCCGGTAGGAGTTCCTTCCACAAACAGATAAATGGTCTGCCGGTCTTTTGAAAGCGCACTCATCCCGGAATAATGTCCACCGGGAAGTCCTTTTCCGGTTTCAAAAAGTGCTTCCGCATGTTTGCTGATCCATTTCAGGGTTTCAGGATTGGTTTTGGAGGTTTTGGGAAGCGTCATTTCCAGTCCGTCACCGGTCAGTCCTGAATCTTCCGGAATGCTGGAGCCGTTATGGATAAGATAGGCAAGGTCATAAGCGGCCGTCCGGGTATTCGTGTTCTCAAGTATATCTGCCACAGAGAAAGAATCTTTTTTCACATCTTTAAGCAGGGAAGGCCTTTCATTGAAAACAAGCTGAACGGTAGTCACATCCTGATCAAATTTTACTTTTGAAAGATCAACCGTCATAGTCGTATCGTTGCTGAAATGGAAATTTACCTGGGAATTTTTATCACCTACAATCTTTATAGCAGAAGGTTTGCTGGCCAGACCGTAAATTTTAACAAAATCCTTAACTTCTTCCAGATAAATAAATATAGATTTTCCGTCTCCTGAAAAAGCAGACTTTCCTTTGTAATTCTCAAAAGGAATTCCCTGTCTGGTTCCATATACCGCCTCTTGATTTTTCGAAGTCCATCTTCCCAAATTCTTTAATATTCCAACCTGTTCTCCGGGAATGGTTCCGTCAGCTTTCGGGCCGATATCCAGCAGAAGATTGCCACCCATACTGATCACGTCGGTTAAGGTCCTGACGATCATATTAGGTGTTTTATAGTGCCTGTCAAACGGCTGGTATCCCCATGAATCATTCATGGTATAGCAAAGTTCCCAATAAGGACTTTGAGGGGCTGTAACCGGAATTCCCTGTTCCGGAGTGTCATAATCACCATGATTGTTAAGCCTTGAATTAATGATGATATCCGGATTGTATTTCTTTAAAAGAGAAAGGGTCTGGGGAGCTTTCCATTCTTCGGAAGAATGTTCCCAATCACCGTCAAACCATAATAAATCAGGTTTGTACTGTTGGGAAAGTTCATTCAGCTGAATCTGATAGTAGGAAACAAACCGGTCCCACCGTTTCGGGTCATTTTTGAGTTCATAACGCTTTTTTGTGCGGGTATTGATATCGTAATAAGGATGGCTCCAGTCCGGAAGAGAAAAATATATTCCGGTTTTAAGTCCTGATTTTTTTAATGCACTGACAAACGGAGTCAAGACATCTTTTCTGGCTGCAGACTGTCGGGAAATAGTGACCGCCTGTTCAGCTTTAGAATCCCAGAGAGAAACACCGTCATGATGTTTAGAGGTAATAACAGCATATTTAGCCCCGGAATTCCGGATCAGGTCAACCCATTCTTCCGGTTTATAACCCGACGCTGAAAAGCCGTTAAGCTGTTTCATATAATTTTCGTGATTGATGTAATTATTGAAAAAAGCCCATGACTCGGAAATGCCGTTAACAGAATAAATGCCCCAATGGATAAAAATACCGAGTTTGGCATCCCTGAACCATTCCATTTTTTTTGCACTGCCTGATTGAGTCTGAGCATTGATATACGGTGCTGCTGCCATCAGACCTAAAAAAACGGCTGCTGTTAACCTCTTTTTCATTTTTCTTTTTATGCTAAAATAAAGAAAGAAGTGCTAATTTTCCGAATAAAAAAGTAAATATTGTATGGATTGATGACAGAGTTGAATTATACGTGTAAAACTGAAATGCTGAATGATAAAATGTTGTATTTTTAACAAATTCATAAATGGAATACTTCTTGTAAGTTTCTTTAAAAAAATAGAATATGAAAATTCCAATGGTATTAATGGCGGGTTTACTGGCTGTGGGAGCGTCCGCACAGACGACGAAACCAGTGAAAAAGATAAACAGGCCGGTGAAAAAAATTAAAAAAGCAGAAACTCCGAAACCGGTAAAAGCTGCCGAACCTAAATTTATTGTTAAGAAGGATACCCTGCTTAAAAGAGGAGGATACTGCCCAGCCTGCGGAATGGGATAAGATATGAAAAAGCCTCACCTGGGATTATCCATGATGCCGGAAGCAGATTTTGTTTCCGCTATACTTCCGCTGTTGCAGGATCAGTCGGTTGCCGCACTGGAATGGTCTTTTGATACGGTTGATCAGGAAGATGAGCCTGAATGGCTTGGTAATCTTCTTGATTTTTATGCTGAAAACAACCGCCTGCTGGGGCATGGAGTGTACTATTCGCTTTTTGATGCCCGATGGACAGAGCGGCAGGACGTATGGCTTGATAAACTGAAAAAAGAAACCGAGAAAAGGAAGTACAGCCACATTACGGAGCATTTCGGGTTCATGAATACCGAAAATTTTCATCAGGGAGTTCCGTTGCCGGTTCCGTTGCATTCCCGGATATTGCAGATCGGGAAAGATCGTCTGGCACGTTTGCAGGATGCCGTAGAAGTTCCTGTGGGTGTGGAAAATCTGGCTTTTTCATTTTCAGCGGATGATGTCAGAGATCAGGGGGTATTTCTTGAAAAACTGATTGAAGATACAGATGGTTTTCTTATTCTGGATCTTCATAACATATACTGCCAGTCCTGTAATTTTGAAACGGATATTCTGGACATTGTTAAAATGTATCCGTTGGAAAAAGTAAAAGAAATTCATCTTTCCGGAGGAAGCTGGCAGGAAAGTGTATATGGAAACAGGCCTGTGCGGAGAGATACTCATGATGATAGGATCCCTGAAGAATTATTTACGGTATTGCCTGAAGTTCTTCTCAGCTGCCCGAACCTTGAATATGTCATTATTGAAAGACTGGGACATACCGTTCGTACCTTTACCGAAAAGCAAGATTTCCTTCATGACTTTGCCAGAACTGAAAAAATCATTGAAGCTTGTGAGTTTTCAGCCAGGCAGCCGGAAATATGGAATGGTAAAATAAAGATTTCTCCGGAACCTTTACAGGATCAGCTGCTGTATGAAGAACAGACGAAACTGACCCGGTTTTTATATGGAAACAATGATGCCGGATCTTTAAAAAATGAAAATTTCAGCTATTTCAATGTTCAGAAATGGGATGATGAAATGATAGAAACCGCCAGGAATATCATTAAAAAGTGGAATCCTTACTGATCCTGTTCATACCGCCAATAAAAATAAATGAAAATGATAACGTACTTTTAATTACTGCAGCTGTCCTTACAGTCTTGATTGCAGGGCTTTTCTATGCTTACTCCTGTTCAGGGGTTCCGGGGCCGGGTTAAACTTCCCGATTCAGAATATCTTAAGGCCGTGCAGAGCATCAAGCGGGAAATTCTTAACCCTGTTTTTTGTAGATTTTATGGGAGCGGCAATAACTGCTTCCGGTGACAGCTTTTCTTTTCCTGAATTAACTCTGAAATTGATTCCGTAGAAATACGCAACTGTAAATTAAGTATTTCTACGGATGCGCTGTATGTGTTTTTATTTGGAAATTTACATCAGCATAAACAGATTTAAGTATTTAAAGTTTTAAGACTTATAAGCTCATAACCAAAGAAGTTCATATTCCACAGAGAAGAAAGGCGGTCCTGATGGGCTGCCTTTTTTCACGCTGCTGTTTATGATGAAAGTAGCTTTATTTTTCATTGTCAGGATCTAATGAAAATCTCTCCAACCGCCTGTAATGCCTTATTTGTTTATTAGCAGCTTTTCTAGGTTTTATGCCTAAAGTTTAAAATAATCATATTCATCAGAATATCTCCGTTACCTCAAATAGAGTGTAATAACCTGCCGGAAACAGTGTTTTTCCTGTAATACAGTCATTGGTTTATGATGACCTTTGTTTCAATCAAAATCAAAATTAAAACCAATGAAACATTTAGAATTTTTTTTCGGTATGAGATGTTTATCTCTTAAAAAGTTTTACCCTCTGCTGGCTATTGTTATCCTGTTTTTTGCAGGAAGCTGCAGCAGCGACGACGATGAGCCTGTTCCTCAGCCCGTATCCTACAATGTAGAAAATCCTTTGGATAAATATCATGAACTGGCAGGATTTACAACCACAGTCAATTTCGTCAATTCCGGAAGCTATGAATTCGGACTTACTTTTTCACCTGGTGTAAAAGGGAAAATCAGTGCCGTCACCATAAAACTTCCTGATGCTAATCCGGCTTTGAGGATCACATTCTGGGATTTTAACACTAAAACGGTACTGAGGACGGAAACAGTTAACGTGACCGGGGCCAATACTTTAATTACTAAAGATATTGCAGAACTGATGCTGGAGAAAGACAAAAAATATATGATCACCATGAACTCCAACGACTGGTATAAGAGATCAAAACCGGATAATACCAATGCTGCATATCCTTTCACTGCCGGGAATATCAAAATCTGGGATTACAGATGGGGAAGTGGTACGACTCAGACCTTCCCGGTGAATACTTCACTCGATTATAACGGAGGAGATTTAAGCTTTAATTTTCAACAGGTAGACTAATAACCCTATTTTTTTTCAACGGAAAAGGCAGTTCAACGGAACTGCCTTTTCTATTTCTGTATTCGGATCTGATCAGATCTTTAAAAGTTCAATGGTTCTTTCCGGATTCTCCGTAGAGAAGACTGCATTTCCCGCTACCAGAACATCAGCTCCGGCCTCGAAAAGTCTGGAAGCATTATCCAGATTCACGCCACCGTCAATTTCAATAAGAGCTGTGGAGTTATTGCTCAGGATAAGATCTTTTGTTTCAGCAATTTTCTTGTATGTGTTTTCAATGAACTTCTGTCCCCCGAATCCCGGGTTTACGCTCATTAAAAGAACAAGATCCACATCTGCAATGATGTCTTCAAGCATCAGTACCGGCGTGGAAGGATTTAAAACAACTCCCGCTTTTGCCCCTCTGCTCTGGATATGGTGAACTGTTCTGTGAAGATGGGTGCATGCTTCATAGTGTACGGAAACAAGGTCTGCACCATGATCGATAAATTCATCAACATATTTTTCAGGCTCCACGATCATCAGGTGAACATCCACAAATTTTCTGGCATGCTGCTGGATGGTCTTCATTACAGGAAAACCGAATGAAATGTTGGGAACAAATCTGCCGTCCATTACATCAACGTGGAACCAGTCGGCCTGGGATCTGTTCAGCATTTCAATGTCTCTTTGCAGGTTCCCGAAGTCTGCAGATAAAAGGGAAGGAGCAATAAGCTTCGTTTTCATTTTTACTTTTTATACTTTTACTTTATATTATCCTGTTGGGAATGAGCGGTTATTGATGGAGTAATAACAGGTTGAATCCCATTATTAAACCTGTCTCTGTGACAGATAACTTTTTATGGTTATTATTTCTGACTAAATGTCAATCGCAAAAATCCCGGTGTAGTCAAGGGGAAGGCTTCCGCTGTCATTTAATTAAATCAGAAATTTCGTTCATTCTTAATGATATTTCAGTTTCATATCCGGTTTGATCTTCAGAAGTGTTTCGTAGATCAGTTTAATTACATTGCCTACGTCTTCCTTAGATACCATTTCTACCGTGGTATGCATATAGCGCAAAGGTAAGGAAATTAATGCACTTGGTACACCGCCGTTGGAATGGGCAAAAGCGTCGGTATCGGTTCCCGTAGCTCTGCTGGCAGCTGCCCGCTGATAAGGAATCTTTTTATTTTTTGCCGTATCGATAATCAGTTCCCTGATCGTGTGATGAATACTCGGAGCAAAGAAAACAACAGGTCCCGCACCGCATTTCTGATCCCCTTCTTTCTTTTTCTCAATCATCGGGGTTGTGGTGTCATGGGTAACATCGGTTACAATGGCAATATTAGGTTTGATGGTATCGGCGATCATATCTGCTCCATACAGTCCGACTTCCTCCTGAACGGAATTGGTAATATACAGCCCGAAAGGAATTGTTTTCTTATTTTCTTTTAAAAGTCTGGCTACTTCTGCAATCATAAAACCACCGATTCTGTTGTCGAGTGCTCTGCAGACAAAATAGCGGTCATTCATTTCAAAGAACTCATCGGGATAAGTGATCATGCATCCTACATAGATTCCCATGTCTTCCACTTCTTTTTTGGTTACAGCACCACAGTCGATGAAAATGTTTTCAATTTTCGGGGTAGGTTCGTTCTGATTGGTTCTGGTATGAATTGCCGGCCATCCGAATACACCTTTCACGATTCCTTTTTCTCCATGAATATGAACTACTTTGGAAGGAGCGATGGTCTGATCGGATCCTCCGTTTCGGATCACATAGATGAGCCCGTCATCTGTTATATAATTAACATACCATGATATTTCATCGGCATGAGCTTCGATAACTACTTTAAATTCAGCCTCGGGGTTGATGATCCCATAACAGGTTCCGTAATGGTCTACTTCAATCTTGTCTACATACGGTCTGATGTAATCCATCCAGATTTCCTGACCTTTGTGTTCGTAACCGGTTGGGGATGAAGTGTTTAAGTATTTTTCTAAAAATTTCAAAGATTTCTTTTCAAATTTCATAAAAAGGAATGATTTTTGCGTTCAATTTTTGTTCTAATAAGCGTAAAAATAATGAATTTTAGCAAGATTATCTGTCTTTTTATCTTCTTTTTTGGGATCGGTGTTTTTGGCCAGAAAGATTCTATCGTGGCAAAACCGCTTAATCAGTATCCGCCTGAGTCCTTGAAAGTAGATGAATTCGGTAATAAATATTACTATGATGAAAGACAGAAAGTAAAGATATTTGAAGTGAATGGCGAGCCTGTTGTAGAGCTGGATGAACTGGTTTTGGTCAATAAGCCCAGATTCAATAACCAGCTGGATAAAAACTATTACTATTTCCTTAATAAAAAACTGTACAGGGTGTATCCGCTTTTTGTAACAGCACTGCAGCAGTACAGGGATATACAGGCAGATATGAATAATATGGACAGCAAAGCCAAAAGAAAGTTTGTAAGGGAAAGACAGAGTATGCTGGCCGATCAGTACGAAAAACAGCTGAGAGATCTTACCACTACGGAAGGGCAGGTATTTGCCAAACTGATGAACAGGGCAACAGGTAAAAATGTATATGAGATTATTAAGGAACTCAGAGGCGGATGGAGTGCTTTCTGGTGGAATGTAAAAGGAAAAATGGCGGATATTGATCTGAAAGACCAGTACAATCCGCATAAAAACAGAACCGATGAGTTTGTAGAATCCTTACTTCAGTCTAACTGGAATTCCGGCTATCTGCAGCCATATCCGGGAGCCAATGATTTTAAAATTAAGAAATAAGAATAAAAAATTCCTGTATTGTTACAGGAATTTTTCTTTTAGTTTATCGAATACAATCTTATCTATCGGCAGCTGGAAAGGATTGTCCGGCTGGTCTATATCGATCCATTCTGTTCTTTCAATGCATGGGTCAAGGATCAGGAAGTCTTCTTCTGTGGTAATATTTACGATATAATATATGGTAAGAAGCTGTTCATTTTCTCTGAAACGCGAAACCAGGAAGTCTTCCTGGGTATAAAAGTGTTCCACAATTTCTACCTTTACATTCAGTTCTTCATCAAACTCGCGGTGAAGGCAATCAATAACCCCTTCTCCGAATTCCAGTCCGCCTCCCGGAAATTTCATTAAAGGTTCGCCGGCATACTCTTCAAATAAAGTCAGTACTTTTTTATCTTTCACAGCACAGGCATATACTCTAATGTTGATCTTATCAATCATATATAATGTTTTGTATAGCTAATGTAAGGAAATATGAGGAAAGGGCAAAGCATACCCGTATATTGATTTTCCTGCCCCTTTTACCATCCGGTTATAATTTTATGGCGTTAATCATTTCTCTTTTCCCCGGAGGTCCCTGTTTCTTTTCTACTTTAAAGTTAAGCTCCTGAAGAATCCTCCGGACACTTCCTTTAGAAGAGTAGGTTGTTAATAATCCGTTAACGGTCATTTTGTCGGAAACCATTTCAAAAAGGGGCTTTTCCCAGAGATCTGGCTGTACTCTTGCTCCGAAACAGTCAAAATAAACAAGGTTGATCCCGGGCAGATGAATGTCTTTCAGGTCGAAAAAGTCACATTCTATCTTTTTTAGATTGAAACCGCTAATGATTTCCACTGACTTTTCCCAGTCTGCCAGATGAATTTTCTGATAAATATTTTTGAACTCAGGATTATCAAAAAGTTCAAAATAAGCTAAATCATTAACTTCGGATTCATTTATGGGGTATTTTTCGAGTGAAAAATAGTTGATGACATGATTTTTGTCAGTTTTTAAATATTCATTAATTGTCACTAAAACATTCAAACCTGTTCCAAAACCGAGTTCTAAAATATTAATTTCATAATCATTTATTAGATTTAGTCCATTTTTGATAAACACGTGTTCGGCCTCCTGAAGTGCCCCGTGATGAGAATGGTAATTTTCATTTAAATCATTGATAAACAGTGTTTTGCTTCCGTCGTTTGTGGTCTTAATTTCTCTTTTCAAGCTATTTTTTTGTCAAATTTACTCTAAAATTTTTATATTTAGAAAATTATATTAAATTTGTAGAACATCGTAAAAATTTTAAAAAATGATAATTCAAAAAACTGAAAACTCCAGAATTTCTACATTCAACCCTAACGATTTTTCATTTGGAAGTACTTTTATCGATCATATGATCATATGTGAGTATGAAAACGGAAAATGGGGTGATGTAAAATTAGTTCCTTATGGTCCGATACCATTTACCCCTGCTATGATGGGCGTAAACTATGGACAAGCTTGCTTTGAGGGTATGAAAGCCTACAAAGATAAAGACGGGCAGGTTTTCCTTTTCAGGCCTGAAAAGAATTTTGAACGTATCAACAAGTCTGCAAAACGTCTGGCTATGCCTGAAGTAACTGAAGAGATGTTTTTAGACGGGTTAAAAGCACTGGTGGATATGGACAGAGACTGGATCCCGCAGGGTGAAGGAATGTCTTTATATATCAGACCTCTTATTTTTGCTACCGAGGAAGCGCTGAAAGCAAGAGTAGCCAATAAATACATGTTTGCCATTGTGGCAACTCCGGCGAAGAGCTATTATGCAGAACCTGTTTCTGTAAAGATCTCCGATCATTATTCTAGAGCTGCCAACGGTGGAGTAGGTTCTGCCAAAGCTGCAGGTAACTATGCCGCTTCTTTCTATCCTACACAGTTGGCTATTGAAGAAGGGTATGAGCAGATCATCTGGACAGATGACGCAACTCACGAATACTTCGAAGAGAGTGGAACGATGAACGTTTTTGTAAGAATTAATGATACGATCTATACACCTCCGACTTCTGAAAAAATCCTTGACGGGGTTACCAGAGACAGTTTCATTCAACTGGCTAAGAAAAGAGGTATTGAAGTGAAAATTGAGCCGGTAGCTGTAAAAACAGTGATCGAAGCTCAGAAAAACGGTACCCTGAAAGAAGTATGGGGAGTAGGTACAGCAGTGGTAACTACTGTATTCCAGGCTTTAGGATACGAAGGTCAGAAACTGGAGCTTCCTAAACTGTCTGATGAAGAAAGCTATGCTGCTATTCTTAAAAAAGACCTGGTAGACCTTCAGAACAACCTTTCTGAAGATCCGTTCGGATGGAGAGTGATGGTAGACCACGCTTTGGAAACTGTTTAACTGTAATCCAATAACAATATAAAGCCGGAATTTTCCGGCTTTTTTATTTGAATCCTCCCTGAGAAATTACCAATGATCTTTATTCTTGCCTGATGGCTGATGAATAAAAGTCAGTTTTTGAGATAGATTCCGGGCCTTCGAATTTGATTCAATTCAAATTAAAGATTTAAACTTTCTTAATTCACAGAGTCTGTTAAGATAAATAGAGCCGTGTTGTATTACACTTTATACATTTCTTCTTCAAGTTTTGTAATTGATTCCCGAAATGTGTATTTTCGCAAAAGTTTATGAAAAAATTACTCTTCATATCAGCAGTAAGTCTGTTGAGCTGTAACCGGAACGCACAGACCGTGCATCCTCCGGTGGGAGGTGTTCTGAGCCAGAAAGACCTGGAGGTTTCCAGAAACAGAATGAAAAGCCTGAATACCATTGAAAGGGAACAGATTCAGGACTGGATCAGCGGCCAGTCTGTGAAATATTATCCTACACAGCTTAATTACTGGGTAACTGTGGAAGGTTTTGATCAGAGAAAGAAAAGAGAGGACGAAACTTTTATTTCTTATTCCTATGATCTGTATGATTTTGATCAGACGAAGATCTATGACAAACCTTTTGTGAGAAGAGATGCCAGATTCGGGCATTTTGATGAACTGAAAGCGGTAGAGAATGCTTTGCGTTTTATGCAGGATGGGGAAGAAGTAACGCTTTTGGTGCCGTCTTCACTGGCCTACGGAACTTTTGGAGATGAAAATAAAATAGATAACGATATACCCTTAATCATAAAATTAAAAGCGCTATAAATAATGAAATTGTTTAACAAGAATATAATTCTGGCAGCGGCAAGTATTTCGCTGATGAGTTGTACACCAATTTATAAAAAAATGAACGTAGACAAAGAAACTTTCGAAGGTCTTAATAACGGACTGTATGCAAACCTTCAGACTTCCAAAGGAAATCTGATCGTAAAGTTTGAAGACAAAAAGGCACCCGTAACTGTAGCCAACTTCATCGGGCTTGCCGAAGGGAAAATCGATAACAAGGCTAAGGCTAAAGGAGTTCCTTATTATGACGGGACGATCTTCCACAGAGTGATCAAAGATTTTATGATCCAGGGAGGTGATCCTCAGGGAACAGGAATGGGAGATCCGGGATATAAATTTGAGGACGAAAAAAATGACCTTAAACATACAGGAAAAGGAATCCTTTCTATGGCAAATTCCGGACCTAACTCCAATGGTTCCCAGTTCTTCATTACCGAAGTAGCTACCCCGTGGCTGGATGGAAGACATACGATCTTCGGAAAAGTTGTGAAGGGAGATGATGTGATCGATGCTATTGCCAACGTAGAAAAAGGAGCTCAGGATAAACCTAAAACAGACATCGTATTAGAAAAAGTTTCTGTATTCAGCAAAGGTGATGAGTACAAAAACTATGATGCTGCAAAGACATTCAACGAAGGAAAGGCAAAAATCGCTGAAAACAACAAAGCTTTCATCGCTAAGGAAGAAGCTGAAAGAAAGAAAAAAGAAGAAGAATTCAAGGCTAATCAGGAAAAAATGGTAGAAAACCTGAAAGCCGGTATGCAGAAAACAGAATCCGGTCTTTACTATAAAATCACCAAAACAGCGGACGGTAAGGCTCCGAAAGCAGGGGATAATGTATCTGTACATTATGCAGGAAAGCTGATAGACGGTACGGAATTCGACTCTTCATTCAAGAGAAACGAGCCGATTGAAATTCCAATCGGAATGGGAAGAGTGATCAAAGGATGGGATGAAGGTATCCTGTTGCTTAAAGAAGGAGAAACTGCTACTTTACTGATTCCGCCGGCAATGGGCTATGGAGAAAGAGGAGCAGGAGGGGTGATCCCGCCAAATGCATGGCTAATCTTCGATGTTGAGCTTGTAAAAGTGAAATAATTGAACAATTTATCATATGAAAGCCGTCCGTAAGGATGGCTTTTCTGTTTTGTTAAGGGAAGTCGGGTTTATTGATGGAAAAACATTATTTTCGTGTATAAAATCGATATATGAAAAAAATCCTCTATACGCTCCTTATGCTTTCTGCCGCTACATTTTCCGCTCAGGGAAAGAAATTCTTTCAAGGCGGAGAAGTAAAACTGCAGGCCCCGATAGAGAAAATCAATATGAAATTTGCCTATGATCTACCTTTTGTGCAGGTCATGATCAATGGAAAATCTTACAACTTTCTGTTTGATACCGGAGCTCCTACGGTAATTTCTTATGCGGTTTATGAGGAACTGGGCCTTAAAAAAAAGCATTCCAGTAAAGTAAAGGATTCCCAGAAAAACAAGCAGGAACAGATCTTTACTGTTCTGCCGGAAATGACCGTAGATCAGGCCGTTTTCAAAAATGTAGGAGCCGTTGTTATGGATTTCGGAACCTCAGAACTGAGCTGTTTCAAAATGGATGGTATTCTGGGAGCTAACCAGATGGCTAAACTGGCCTGGAAAGTAAATTATGGAGAAAACTCGCTGGAAGCTGCTGAAAATATTTCACAGTTTGATCTGTCCGGCTATGATATCGTTATTCCTTTTGATCCGAAAACACAGAAAACACCGGTTATTAAAACTAAAATTTTAGATAAAAAGACAGAACTGACTTTTGATACCGGATTTTCAGGAAGGCTTAAAATAGGGGAAAGCAGCTATGATGCTAAAAAAGCAGGGCAAAGTGTGGAAGTTTACGGAACCAGTTCAGTAGGTGCTTATGGCGCAGGAAAACCGTCACCCGGCTATATTTTCAGGCTTCCTGAACTGACATTGGGAAATAAAAACTTCACCAATGAAATTGTTAATACGGGAGGTTCAAATCTCATCGGGAACGATTTTTTCAAGAATTTTATTTTTATTCTCGACTGGTCCGGAAATAAGATCTACATGAAACGTATTAAAAATGAAACGGTTAAGCTTGAATCTTTCGGATTCGGATATCGGTTTATTGATGCCAGGCCAACGGTTGCCCTGGTTTACCAGGAGGATAATTTTCCATTGAAAATCGGAGACTCTATCATCAGCATCAACAATATTAATCTTGAAGGTCTTAGCAAAGAAAGTGCATGCTATTATTTTCTTAACAGGGCGGAAAAAGGAGAGGAGGTCATCAATCTGAAGATAAAGAGGGAAGGAAAAGTGATGGAGACGAAACTGGAGAAGAAGGAATATCTGAAAAGCTGAGAAAGACAGAATACAGAAATTCCTGATGAAGGTGTGCAAACCTTTGTATCTGAAAGGTAAACGAAGCGGCTCTGTTTAAAAATACGGACATTTTATACATCCCTGTTTAGGTTTAATTAATAAAGAGTAATTCTCTTCAATTCACCGTTTTATACCTGTACAATGATCCTGTATTATTGTGATAGATAGGACAATAAAAAATCCCGCTCAAATTTATTGAGCGGGATTTTCAGTAAAATAAGAATTAAAGTTACAGATTTCTGCCTTTGTTCATTTTTGACGAATAATTTATTTTTCCGGCAAGGGAACTGATAAATACAATTCCAAAACCGAGGTAAGCCGCAAATGCGGTCAAATAAACAATTAAGCTGTTAAAGCCTGGATTGGCAACATATACCAATACCGAAAACACAGCAAAGCTCAAAAGAAGCACAAGGCTCCAGATATGCATTTTTGCAGCATCTTCATTTCTCTTAAAAATCATTTCCAAAAAGTCTCTCATCATTAATCACTTTTTAAGGGTTATACATATTTTTTCCGTTCTTCCATAGAACGGTCCGGAAACTGTTTCCGTTATCATATCAGGTCAGAAGATCATGGTGAACTCGGCTAAGGTCACGATCTCTGAAACCGTATAATTATTCGTACCGGATAGACTCATGTTCTTACCGGAATAGTGTTAAAAGCAATATTGAATCAGTAGGGTTGATTCATGAGCTTTATGATACCGTACACAGCATTCATCGTAATGGAATTGATAATGGTAACTATCTTTTCCTGCGCATACGGCATCTAAAGAAAAAGGATCATATAAAAATATGGGAACCGCCTTAATCCGGCTCAGCGGAAACTGAAGATCCGCAGAAAACCTTTCTCATCTTTGTGCTTTTATAATTTTTTTTCATTATTTTTAGTAGCCAATTTCATGCCAAAGTGAATTTTTTACCTGGTTTTAATTTAATATCTGAACAGCTTATTCCTATATATGAAGACTTCTGAGAGCATAAAAGATGATATCAATACCGTTTTGGAAAAACTTCTAAAGCTGGCAAAAGACCGCTGTTGGAATACCATTTCTTCCAATATCCGGTTTATTGTAACTGATTTCAATGAACTGACGGGAACTAATTCATTTGAAAGGAGAATATCGGGAAACAGAGTAAAAAATTCTAAGAAATTATTGTCGTTAGAATCTGCTGTTGCAATTTTAAGGAAGGATTATGATGACCTCTATGATATCAATTTATATATCTTCAAAGCATTTAAGAATGAAACTCTTATTGAAATTCAGTATTATAGAAAATCAAATTTTGAACCTGATTATTTGGCTGCTGTAAAGGACCATAAGGCCATGTTTCACGCAAAAATTAATTTGCCTCCTTACGCTTCAGAAGGCGGGAAATTCGATGTCAACTGGGAATCGGGAGGAGGTTTCAGGCATGCCTTGAAAAGTTTTCTTGATCAGTTTGAATATAAGTATAAAAAGGTAATGAAAAAGCTGAAAAGCAAGTGAGATACTTTTGTTTAACCAAAAGACTATGCTTTTTATTTGCCGCAGATTGCACAGTTCCAGGCAGATTTTTAATCCGCCTAAATAATAAAAGATCCACAGTTTTAGCCCAAACCTATATTGCTAATCTGTAAAATCTAAGAAAGAAAAAAGATCGTGCAGCCGTGGCATTGATTTTTTAACCACAACAGACTGACGCTTAAAAGACATTTTTAAGTTTAAAAATTTGAATATAGAAGTTCACGGAAGCTTTAGAAATCTGTGATTTATATTTCCCACAAAATAAAAAATCTGCCATATCTGCGAAATCAGCGAGAGAAAAAATACAGGTAAATATCTCCTGATATGCAGAATTTATTCAATAGAGGCGGACTTTAGTCCGCCTAAATAATAAAAAACAATCCATCGGGCTTTAGCCAAAACCTATAAGAATCATTTAACGGGACATTAACAGAACTCAATCATAAAAAATGCGCTCAAACAGACCCTGACAGATATGTTTGAGCGCCAATAAATTAAAGTAATCATTTTACCAGTTCTTATCAATCATATAAATAAGCTGGGTCATAGCGGTTGCTCCTAACAGCAATTCTCTTCTGTTTACTTTTTCAAAAGTATCTTCTTCCGTATGATGAATGTCAAAATATCTCTGGGAATCCGGCACAAGCTCTGCTGTTGGTACGCCCATCTGCTGAAGCGGAGAGATGTCGGCTCCTGAATATATGCCTTCAAAGTTATAAACGCCGTAAGGGAAAAATAATTTTGCCCAGCTTTTGATCTGGTTTCTTCTGGCATCATCCATTTCCATTGCAATTCCTCTCGGTGCAAAGCCGCCCGCATCGGATTCTATGGCAAAAAGATGTTTTTCATTTTTCTCTTTAGCTGTTTTCCCGTACTGGAGACCGCCTTTCAGACCGTTCTCTTCATTGGCAAAGCATACGGCCCGGATGGTATGGTTATTCTGAATACCCAGTTTTTTGAAGGTCCTTAATACCTCAATGCTCTGTACAATTCCGGCTCCGTCATCGTGGGCTCCCTCACCCACATCCCACGAGTCAAGGTGCCCGCCTACAACGATTACGTTGTTGTCTTTTTTACCGGTAATTTCACCAATAACGGAATAGGAGAGTTTTTCACCTTTCATCCCGCAGTTGGAATTAAGTTTGGCCGTAACCTTCTGTTTTTTCAGGAGGGCTTCCAGTTCATCAGCAGTTGTATTTCCGATAGCTGCCGCCGGAACTTTGGTGATCCTGTCTTCGTAGCGCATGGCTCCTGTGTGGGGGACATCATCAAAAGCTGAAGACAGGGATCTGATAATGGCAAATTTCCCGCCTTTCTTAGCAGTTAATGAAGCTGCATTTACTCTGTATTTGGCCGCATCACCATAGCCTCTGAAAGTTTCCACAAAAGACTGGCTGAACGGGTAATTGAAAAAAACAATCTTATCTTTTACTTTTTCTGCCGGAAGTTTTTCATATTCTTCCATAGATTTTACCATGATGATTTCTCCCGATACATCTTTTCCGCCGGTACCTTCAGAGTTTCCGAGGGAAAGCATTTTCAGGCTTTTCCATTTTCCGTCTGCCGTTTTAATCTGGAGGGATTCTTTACCTCTTTCCCAGACCGGGATCATCACTTCCTGGAGCCATACTTTATCAGCTCCGGCTTCGCGCAGTTTCTGTTCTGCCCATTTCACAGATTTTTCATAGGCTTCAGAGCCGCTTAGGCGGTGTCCGATGTTTTTGGTGAGTTCTCTCAGATCGGTATAACCTTTTCCGTTGTTTAAAATTTCATTGGAGATTTTACTGAACTGTATGGAATCTTCTTTGGTCTGGCCAAAAGCAATCATTCCGAAAAGCAATAATGAGGTTCCTAATATCTTTTTCATTGTTACCAATTTTTATCAATTATATAAATAAGTTGTGTCATCACCATTGTACGGATTTTTCATAAGCCTGAACCGCTTAAACGGCGGGTGATGATCTGGGTGAGCACTCTCAGTTCGGGATATCCTTTTCCGTTGTTCAGAATTTCTGTGGAGATTCTGCTGAACTGTGTGGAATTTTCTTTGGTTTGTACGGAAAGAGCGCCATTCCCGGTACGAACAGTGGTAAGCTGATGCTCTTTTTCATATTACCAGTTTTTATCCACCATAAAAATCATTTGCGTCATCACAACGGCTCCGAGAAGAAGTTCTCTTTTATTCACTTTGTCGAACGTATCCTGTTCGGAATGATGGTAATCGAAATATCTTTGGGTATCTACAACAAGCTCTGCTAAAGGAATATCCTGTTTCTTTAAAGGAGAGATATCCTGAACGGCATCGGTTTGGTCGAAATCATACACCCCGTAAGGGAGAAAATATTCTTTCCAGGGATAAACCAGTCTTCTTCTCTGAGGAGACATATCCAAAGAAAAGCCCCGCGGAGAATAGCCCCCTGCATCTGTTCCCAGAGCAAATACATGCTTTTCTTCTTTCTTTTTCACATAAGCGGCATACATTTCACGGCCCTGTCCTCCGTTTTCACTGTTGGCGAACAGGACTACCCGGATGGTATGGTTATTTTCATAGCCAAGAGCCTTCAATGTTCTTAAAACCTCGATACACTGAACTACTCCGGTTCCGTCATCAATGGCCCCTTCACTGATATCCCAGGAATCAAGCTGAGCGCCCAAAACAATAACTTTAGAATCTTTTTTACCCTGAATTTCAGCTATAATATTAGGATTGGTTGTGTCTCCCTTGGATTCGGCCGTCATATTGATTTTAGCCGTTACTTTTTGTTTTTTCAGTGTTTTTTCCAGTTCATCTGCTGATCTTACCCCTATGGATAAGGCCGGAATTTTAACTTTATCATCCGGTTCATAATAAATCATTTTGGCATGAGGAGTATCATCATCAGCAGTTGTCAATGATCTTATGATTAATGCTTTTGCTCCTGTTTTAGCGATTACGGAAGCGGAAATTAATTTGGATTTTGCCGTAAGCAGATAGGAATCGCCTGTGTTAATGATTTTCGGGTCCATAGGAACGTTCACAAAAACTATTTTGTCTTTTAGCTGGCCTATTGACATGGCATTAAGCTCGGAAGTGGAATTGATCAAGACAATTTCACCTGTCAGGTCTTTTCCGCCAGTTCCTTCAGAATTTCCGAAAGAAAGCATTCTGATGGTTTTCCAGTCTCCATTTCCTGCTTTTATCTGTAAAGATTCTTTCCCTCTGATCCAGACCGGAGTTTTGGCTTCCTGTCTCCAGATCATATCAATACCTATATCTTTGAATTTTTTTTCAGCCCATTCTACTGCTCTTGCATAGCCGGGAGTGGCACTGAACCGCGGTCCGATCCCTTTTGTGAGCTCTGCAAGATGATCATAAGCTCTGCCATTGGTCATAATCTCGTCCGAGATTTTTTTAAATTCGTCGTGATAATTTAATTTTACAGGAATCGCTGATTTTCCGGCAGGCTTTTTCTGTGGCTTTTTTTGAGAAAATAAAAATCCACTCAAAAAGAGTGGAAGTATAATGAAGATTTTTTTCATTTTTTATTTACCTTTCTTTTTCCGATGTTAAAAGTAGGGAAAAAATAGGAATTTATTAAGGTTTCATATCATACATTAAGAGTGCTGTAACCAATTTCGGTTCAATGAATGTACATTTCGGAGGCATACTGAGCTTCAGATCTGAAATTCTGATCATATCATTGAAACTTACAGGATAAATTCCAAAGCCCACCTTGCCTTCACCGCTTTCTACCTTTTCTTTTAAAATGTTGATGCCCTCGATGTTGGATGTCCCTTTTATATAGGTAATTTTCTCAGAGCTGTCAGGATCTTCTATTTTCAGGATATTTTTAAAGATATATTTATCAAGAAGGTGGTGATCCAGATTATCCAGAGACATTTCCTTTGAACGGAGATCGTGCTTTACGTGGAGTGAATAAAATTTGCCGTCCAGATACATTGAGATGTGGAACTTCTGTGAAGGGAAATAAGATGCTTCTCCTTTTTCGTGGATCAGGAAATACTGCTCAAGTTCTTTTAGGAATTCCTCACTTGAAAGACCGTTAAGATCACTCAGAATCCTGTTGTAATCATGAATCTTAATAGACTGGTTGGAAACTATAAAGCTGTAAACGAAATTATATGCCTCTGTTCCGTTATGCTTTTTGTTTTTTTCTTTATGACGTTTGGCATTCAATGCTGTGGAGCCGATCCTGTGGTGGCCGTCTGCAATATAGAATGAATCGATCTGATCAATCACTTCCTTAAACTGCTGAAGTTTCAGACGGTTATCTATTCTCCAGATTTTATGTCTGATCCCGATAGAATCCACATGGTTGAAGATCGGTACGTTTTTTTCCTCATGATTCATCAGGAGCTCAATCTTGGAATTGGAAGGGTAGGTAAGCAGTACAGGTTCTGCCTGAAGACTTACTTTTTCCAGATAGTGAGCCAGTTTTTCTTTTTTCTGAGGAATGGTACTTTCGTGTCTTTTGATCTTTCCGTTCAAGAAATCCTCAATACTGGCTAATCCGAGTAAGCCTCTGAAAATTTGTTTGTTCGGGTAGATCTGCTCATAAAGATAGTATGCAGAATTGTCCTGGACGAGTTTTTTATCCTCCAGAAGTTCTTCAAATGTAGACCGGATCTTCCGTAAGTTCCGGTCGATATCTTTGGATTTACTTACCACATACGGTTTTATCATATTGATGTAAGTATTCTCTACTTGAGCTTTTTCCGCAATTTCCTCCTGGGTAAAATTATCCAGAGGGTGGGTAGGGAAAGTACTCTCAAGGTCTTTATGAGGTCTTATTCCACGAAAAGGTTTGAAAACAGGCATATTTATTTTATAGTTTCTTTTTGTAGCTTAATAATTTGTTCCGCAAGTTCAGCCCCGATTTTTTCCTGTGCATCTACCGTGTTTCCGCCCACGTGAGGAGAAAGGGACAGTGCGGGGTTCATCAGTAAGGGAAGTTCCGGGTTGGGTTCGTTTTCAAAAACGTCCAGTGCTGCTCCTGCTACTTTTCCTGACTCGATGAAGTCTATCAGGGTTACTTCATTGATCACTCCGCCTCTTGCAGTGTTTACAATGTAAACTCCGTCTTTCATTTTTTCAAACTGAGGCGTGTCTATGATATATTCGTTCGTCTTTGGAGTATTGATGCTGATGAAATCTGTGTCTTTAAGGAAAGCATCCATATCGTTGGTAGAGCTGATCTCAAAATCCAGGCTTTGTCCGTCAAAAAAATCAAGGGTAAGTTTTTTTGTTTTCGGGTTTTTGGTCAGTACTTTGATTTTCATTCCCAAAGCGATTCCCATCTTCACTACTTCCTGTCCGATACTTCCAAAGCCGATTACTCCCAGAGTTTTGCCGGAAAGTTCATACGCATTGCTGAATGACTTTTTCATGGCGTTGAAATGGGTTTCCCCTTCCAGAGGCATTAGTCTGTTCGATTCATGAAGGAATCTTGCCAGGGCAAAAAAATGTCCGAAAACCAGTTCTGCCACAGATTTTGAAGAAGCAGTAGGCGTGTTGATGACTTTAATACCTTTGTTTTTGGCGTAATCTACATCAATATTGTCCATTCCGATACCGCCGCGTCCGATAATTTTCAGGCCCGGGCAGGCATCAATCAGATCCTGTTTTACTTTCGTGGCGCTTCTCACTAAAAGAACGTCCACATTATTTTCATTGATAAAATTAATAACGTGATCCTGGGCCACTCTGTTGGGCAGGACTTCAATTCCCGCTTCTTTAAGTGCCTGTTCTCCTGCTTTTGAGATTCCGTCGTTTGCTAAAACTTTCATGTGTTATTGGATTTAAAGATTAAAAAATCCGGTTTATTTAAAATATTTAAATCGGGCCGCAAATTAATAAATTTAAATGAACTGCGTCAGATCTTTCAATCTTTGAGTTTTTTTATAATTACCTGATCGATTTCATCACGTCCACCAATACCTGTACACTTTCTATTGTCAGGGCATTGTAAAGACTGGCTCTGTAACCTCCAAGACTTCGGTGTCCGTTAAGACCACTGATTCCGGCAGCTTTCCAGGCATTGTCAAACTCTTCTTTTTTGCTCTCATCTGTTAATTTAAAGGAGACATTCATCAGGGAGCGGTCTTCTTTTACACAGAATGTTTCAAACAGAGGATTGCTGTCTATTTCGTCATATAATAATTTTGCTTTGGCTTCGTTTCTCTGTTCGGCAGCCGCGATTCCTCCGTTACGTTCAAGATGCTGAAGGGTAAGAAGAGAGGCATAAACCGGGAATACCGGCGGGGTATTGTACATGGATTCTTTGGAAATATGCTGCGAATAATCCAGCATGGAAAGCATATTTTCTCTTCCTGTTTTTCCCAGGATTTCTTTTTTTATCACCACAAGCGTTACGCCTGCAGGTCCCATATTTTTCTGAGCTCCTGCATAGATCAGATCAAACTTTGAAAAGTCGAGCTGTCTTGAGAAGATGTCAGAACTCATATCGCATACCATCAGGGTATCCACTTCAGGGAAGGATTTCATCTGAGTTCCATAGATTGTGTTGTTTGAGGTGCAGTGGAAATAATCGTATTCTGAACCTACCGTATAATTCTTCGGAATGAACGAATAGTTTTCTTCTTTGGAAGAACCTACTACATCTACATTTCCTAATTTTTTAGCTTCTTTAATAGCTCCGGCTGCCCAGGTTCCTGTATCCAGATAGGCTGCTTTACCGTCTGTCTTCAACAGGTTGTAAGGAACCATAGCAAACTGCATACTGGCACCGCCACCCAAATAAAGGACTTCATACTCATCGCCCAGGTTCATCAGCCTTTTTACGATGGCACGCGCTTCATCCATTACTGCAACAAAATCTTTGCTTCTGTGGGATATTTCCAGAAGAGAAAGTCCGATTCCGTTGAAATCAAGAATAGCCTGTGCGGATTTTTCAAATACCTCCTGAGGTAAAATACATGGTCCTGCGCTGAAATTATGCTTTTTGCTCATAGTGTTGTTTTTTTGTGCAAGAACAGACTTGCGGTTTCATTATTAAAATTTTACTAGATTTCTTGATGTTTATAGTAAAAAAAACCGTCTCATCGCCATGAGACGGCGTTTTTTATTCACCGTGTAAAAATGCTTTTTTATTAAGCAGGGCTTCTTCTGATTCTACGTGGTCCTCATCCGGAACACAGCAGTCCACAGGGCATACTGCGGCACATTGCGGTTCTTCATGGAAGCCTTTACATTCCGTACATTTGTCAGTGACAATGAAATACACATCGTCACTTACAGGTTCCTGCGGATCATTAGCATCTACAGTAAGTCCTGAAGGCAGTGTTACAGTTCCTTGAAGAGTAGTACCTTCAGAAGCTTTCCAATCTACGGCTCCTTCATATATTGCATTATTAGGGCATTCCGGCTCGCAGGCCCCACAGTTAATGCATTCATCAGTTATTTTAATAGCCATCGCTAATTTTTTTTAAATTTGCACAAAATTACAAAATATTCCCCAATTGTAAAGTAATTATGAATACCGAAAATCAAGTTTTAGGACTTATTAAGTTAAGTGACTATATAAAAGCGTTTCTGATAAAGGATCAGGCTGATGAGAATGAAAATGATTCAGAATTTGAATTATTGCTGAGAAAATCAGAAATTGAAAATCCGTGGTTTACTGTTGATAATCAGAAATTTGCCCTGAAACAATGGACAGAGCTGCTGACGGAAGAAAATATCAGCGCATGGCTTAAGAATTATTCTGTTTCAAAGACTGCCCGCAGAGTCGGACTTATTTTAGCCGGAAATATTCCGCTGGTAGGGTTTCATGATGTAATCTCTGTGGTTTTGAGCGGGCATATTCCGCTGATTAAACTGTCTTCAAAAGATAAATATATGATTCCGTTCCTGCTGAAAAAATGGAATGAGTTTTCAGAAGGGCAAATTCCGTTTGAACTGGTGGAGAGACTGGAAGGTTTTGATGCGGTTATTGCAACGGGAAGTAATAATACTGCCAGATATCTTGAATATTATTTTAAAGACCATCCCAGTATTATCCGCAAAAACAGGACTTCTGTTGCGGTATTGAAAGGTGATGAAACCGATGGGGAACTGCAGCTTCTTGCTGAGGATATTTTCCGCTATTTCGGTCTGGGATGCAGGAATGTAACCCGTATCTTTATTCCGCAGGATTTTGTGATCGACAGACTGTTTGAGAATTTTCTGGGCTTTCAGGATATTATCCATCATAATAAATACGCTAATAATTATGATTATAACAGAGCAGTGTATCTTCTGAATCAGGAGCAGTTCTGGGATAATAATTTTGTGATGCTGAAGGAAGATGATAAACTTTTCAGTCCGCTTTCTGTGATTAATTTCAGCAGATACACTTCTTTGGATGATGTTCAGGAATTTATCGCTGAAAACGAAGAAAATATTCAGTGTGTAGTGGCTAAGAAAGATGTAGGATTGGAAGCTGTTCCGTTTGGAGAAGCACAGCATCCGGCTCTTGATACTTACGCTGATAATGTAGATACCATGAAATTTTTGGAAGTGGTATGATTTTTCGTATCTTAACTCACTTATTTCATCCAATAACAAAATAAAACTTATGAAAAAATTATTTTTAGGATTTGCACTGGCTGCTGCTCCCTTCATGTTTGCCCAGAAAGTAACAAATATAACGGTTGAGCGCCCGAAAAAAGAAATACCAACTGAGCTGAGTAAGGACAAGGCTAAAATGTATAACGAAAACCTTGTGAAATTTCTTGCAGCGGTAAAAGTATCAGACCGTACTGCTATTGATGCCTTGCTTTCCGATAAAGTAAAGAATATCGTTACTGATGATGTCCTTAAAAAAGTAAGGGAAGGTATTGATTACAGTAAAAAACTGGAACTTCTGAAAGCCGGATATCATGTGACCGCAGACGGTGAAGGATATCCGAATCTTAAATACAGATATGCTGGCGATTCTTCCAACAAAGAGGCTGTAAGCGCTGTATTTGAAGAGGATGGAAAGATTCTCGGAGTAATGCCTGTGAATAACAAGTAATTTTTATTTTCGATACATAAAAAATTTTAACTATGATGACAGATTCTTTAGTTGCGCATTCCTCGGAAGTGGAAAAAGCGGACTTTTACAGGAAAACGTATTTACACGTTGCTTTATCAGTCCTTGCTTTTATAGGGGTTGAAACCATTTTATTAAAAACCGTTCCGGTAGAACTGATTGCCATGATGTTCGGACAGAAATATACCTGGTTACTGATTATCGGGGTGTTCTGGCTGGCCTCCATTCTGGCTAATAAGTGGTCTCTGTCGCAGAGCAGGTCTACACAATATTTAGGTCTTGGGTTTTATATCCTGCTTGAGGCGGTGATCTTTTTACCTTTGATCTATATTGCCGTTAATTCAGCTGGTGTGAATGTGATCTTTCAGGCAGCGATGCTTACGATTTCAATGTTTGCAGGGCTTTCACTGGTTGCTTTTATGTCAAACAAAGATTTTTCTTTTTTGAGAAATATAATTGTGATCGGTGGGTTTATTGCCATCGGACTGATTGTGGCCGGAGCTGTTTTCGGGTTCAATCTTGGGCTTTGGTTCTCCGTAGGAATGGTGCTTCTGGCTTCCGCAAGTATCCTGTACGAAACAAGCAAGCTTAAGAATACTTATACCACAGGGCAGTATGTAGGAGCTGCTTTACAGCTGTTTGCCTCTATCATGCTTTTATTCTGGTATATTCTGAGAATTTTAATGAGCAGAAGAAGTTAATTTGAATCAATAATGAGCCGAAAGATCTCATTTATTTCATACGAATACTGTAATCCTGATGATTTTCATCGGGATTTTTTTATTGCCGCGGATGAACGGATTTTTTACTGATATGTTGATGATGGCTGTCTGGTTTATTTTTCTAAATATATGTAATCTTGTCAATTGATCAGTATAAGCTTTTCATTTTGTGTCTAAGAAAATCTGCTCAATCAGCCTGATCTGCGAGCTATTTTTTCGACGCAAAGCTTTTGCTTTTAGGCAATGCAGATTTAAAGGGAGCAAAGTGAGGAATCCACTCTGTTGATCCGATGAAGCAGAGGATTAGCCTTCGGCTGTTTTTAATCTTAAAATAATTGGTTGCAGTTCTAAAATCTTACTGAAAATCTTGGATTTTCTTGCGCCTTAAAAGCAGCATAATGATAAAAAAATCCTTGCTCCATTGCGTAAATCCAACAAAAATCTGCTCAATCAGCCTGATCTGCGAGCTATTTTTTCGACGCAAAGCTTTTGCTTTTAGGCAATGCAGATTTAAAGGGAGCAAAGTGTAGAACCAACTCCGTTGATTCGATGAAGCAGAGGATTAGCCTTCGGCTGTTTTTAATCTTAAAATAATCGGTTGCAGTTCTAAAAACCTTGCAGAAAATCTTGGATTTTCTTGCGCCTTAAAAGCAGCATAATGATAAAAAAACCTTGCACCATTGCGTAAATCCAACAAAAATCTGCTCAATCAGCCTGATCTGCGAGCTATTTTTTTTGACGCAAAGCTTTTGCTTTTAGGCAATGCAGATTTAAAGGGAGCAAAGTGTAGAATCAACTCCGTTGATTCGAAGAAGCGGAGGATTAGCCTTCGGCTGTTTTTAATCTTAAAATAATCTGTTGCAGTTCTAAAAAACTTGCTGAAAATCTTGGGTTTTCTTGCGCCTTAAAAGCAGCATAATGATAAAAAAAACCTTGTTCCATTGCGTAAATCCAACAAAAATCTGCTCAATCAGCGTGATCTGCGAGCTATTTTTTTTGACGCAAAGCTTTTGCTTTTAGGCAATGCATATTTAAAGGGAGCAAAGTGTAGAACCAACTCCGTTGATTCGAAGAAGTGGAGGATTAGCCTTCGGCTGTTTTTAATCTTAAAACAATCGGTTGCAGTTTTAAAAACCTTGCTGAAAATCTTGGATTTTCTTGCGCCTTAAAAGCGTTATGATGGTAAAAAGACCTTGCTCCATTGCGTAAATCCAACAAAAATCTGCTCAATCTGCCAAATCAACGAGCTGTTTTTTTCGATTCAAAGTTAAAGGAAATAAAATATGGAATCAACTCTGTTGATTGAATGTATTTAAATGATTGGATTATGCTGTTTGTGAAGAATTTACAATCCTTGTCTTCAGGAACCCAAAAAATCCTGATGGCAATTCATCGGGATTTTATTGGAACAATTGGGTTTTTCAGAAGTTGTGTTTTATGTAATATTCTAATTATTAAACCGGGTAATAATCAGAATTTATTTGTCGATTGAGCCAAGCACCTTTTGGGCAAAAGAATTTAAAGCATCTTTTTCGCTCATTCCGTTCTGTACGTTAGCGTGTACTTCCAGAGCACCGCAGATATTGGTAATTAATTCTCCTGCTACATTAAGGTCTTCTTCGCTGGTTCCCCTGAATTCGCAGAAGCTTTCCAGAACTTCCAGTGTTTTTTCAAGGTTTTCCGGAGTCTGGTTCTGATAAAACTGTCTTATTATGGGTAACTTCATTATGATAATTCGTTAAAAAGATTAATTAAACTTTCTGCCTGGTTAGATTGTACCTGGTTAACCAGTTCACCATTTTTGAAGATGGCAAAAGTCGGAAGATTGTCTACTTTAGCCAGCTTTCTGCTTTCAGGAAGTTTTTCTGCATCTACGTATAAAAAAGGAATTGCTTCGTTTTCTGAGGCTAATTTTTTGAATTTCGGCTTCATAATTCTGCAGTTTCCGCACCATGTGGCACCATACTGAACAACTACTTTTTCGTTATCGTTTACAATATTCTGTAATGTATCTTCGGTTAATTCTGTGTACATAAGTTTATTTTTAAAAAATAAACAATGTAACAATCTAAAAATTGACCAATCTAACAATTCAAAAACTTTTAAAATTGTTATACTGTTAGATTGTTACATTGTTATATTAAAATTAAGATATTAATTTTTTGCTAAGTATTCTGCAGTAGAAGTTCTGTCTGCTTTCATTGCATCTTTTCCTTCTTCCCAGTTGGCAGGGCAAACTTCACCGTGCTTCTGAACGTGCGTGTAAGCATCGATCAGTCTTAAAAATTCCTTTACGTTTCTTCCTAACGGCATATCGTTTACAGCCTCGTGGAAGATTTTTCCTGTTTCGTCAATCAGATAAGTTGCTCTGTACGTTACGTTAGAACCTGTGAAGGTTTCTTCTCCGTCTTCATTGTATTCGAAATCCTGATCTACGATTCCGAGGATGTTGGCCAGTTGTCTGTGAGTATCAGCTAAAAGCGGGTAAGTTACTCCTTCAATACCTCCGTTGTCTTTTGGAGTGTTCAGCCATGCAAAGTGAACTTCGTTCGTATCGCAAGAAGCACCGATTACTTTAGTGTTTCTTTTTTCGAATTCACCTAAAGCCTCCTGGAAAGCGTGAAGCTCAGTAGGACATACGAAAGTGAAATCTTTAGGGTACCAGAATAATAGAACTTTCTGCTGATTGGAAGTAGCTTCTTCAAGGATGTTGATTCTAAGATCGTCACCCATTTCAGACATTGCATCGATTGTTACATTTGGGAATTTTTTTCCTACTAAAGACATAATTTTCTGTTTTTATATTTAAATTTCTGTTGCAAATATATAAATATTTCATCTATCAATCAAATCAATTCTGATAAATAAAATCTATAATTGTTTTTGAAGGTTAAAAATGAAAAAAGCCCTGATTTCAGGACTTTTTTTCTATAATTAATAACCGAATATTTCGTTGAGACTTAGTTTTTTTACTTCACCGAGTTTTTTCATATCGGCTTCATTCACTTTATCCTGAGAAGCTACCAGGCAGTAAGTGTAGTTCTTACCTTTCATCTCTTTATCGTGGAAAGTGTTGATGTCAGCAAAAGAAAGTTTTGGAGCCTGTTCATACACGTTCTTTCTCATATCAAAATTATTTCCAAGTTTTTGAGATTTCAGGTAAGAGAAGATGATTCCGTCCTGAGTGATTCTTTCGGAAGCGATTGATTTTTTCAATCCGCTTTTCGCTGTTTCGAAGAGCTGCTCAGATTTTGGAAGGGTAGTCAGGAGCTCATTCATGGCGCTTGTAGACTCATTGAATTTGTCTGCCTGTGTTCCTACATAAGCCATAATCATATCCTTGTCTGTTTTCTTACCCGGAAGGGCAAAATAAGAATATGTGGAGTAAGCCAATGCCTTTGACTCTCTGATGGTCTGGAAAACAATGGATCCCATTCCGCCTCCGAAATAGCTGTTGAACAAACTTACGGTAGGGGTAATGGAAGGGTTGTACTGATCAGCATTTCTTACCCAGAAAACTTCAGCCTGTACCATATCATAATGAGCAAATAATACCCTGTTCCTGTCAGTTGGGATCTGGGCAAAAGTTTTAGACTTAGGAAGATCTTTCAGGGTTGCAGGAAGTTTGTGGATAGGTTTGAGGGCTGCTACCACATCGTTTCCGGATTTTGGTCCGTAATACAGTACTTTATGCTTGAAATTGAAGAGGTCGTGAAGTACATTGATCAGGTCTTCGGCTTTTAATGCATCAAGTTCAGCATCGCTCAGTACATTGTTGAAAGGATTCTGTGGACCATACTGGGCATAACTTCTCAGCCCTGACATAATCACCCCTTTATTCTGTTTTGCGTTGGCTCTGGCTTTCTTAAGCCTGGTCTTATAAGCGTCAAGAGCAGCCTGGTCTGCCTGGCAGTTTTTGATCAGATCCTCGAATAGAGCAATTGTTTTATCGAAGTTCTCATTCAAACCTTCCAATGATACGTAAGTTTCTTCGTTCCCTGCACTCACATTGAAACTTGAAGCAAGTTTGTAAAATTCTTTACTGATGATTTCCGAAGATTTGTCTTTAGTTCCCAGATACTGAAGGTATTCTGCCGCCAATGGAAGGATCTTGTTGTTCCATTTTCCAGAATCAAAGTGGTAATACATTCTGAACAGGGCATTGTCTGTATTTTTTACAGAAAGCACATCTATACCGGCTAATTTATTTTTAGCAATGTCTTTATCGTAATCCAGCCATACCGGAGCGATAGGATTTTCAGGCATCTCATCAATCTTTTTAAGGAAAGGAGACTGATCTTCTCTGTTAACGGAAACCGGTGTGATGGTTGGCTTATCAACCTTTACAATACTCTTATCTTCACCTTTTCTCTTGTAAACGGCAACGTAGTTGTTGTTCTGAAGATACTTGGATGCAAAATCCATGATATCTTTTTTGGTAAGCTTTGAAATTTCGTCAACATATTCCAACGATGCTTTATGGTCTATATCCGAAGTGAATTCGTCCATCAGGATGCTGGCTCTTGATGAATATTTTTCATCCTTTTGAATGATACCTTTCTTTTCGTTGTTCACGATAGACTGAATAAGGTCATCAGAAAAATCTCCCTTTCTCAATTTATCAATTTCCTGAAGAAGCAGGTTCTTTACTTCGTCCAGAGACTGTCCTTCAGTAGGCTTTCCCTGTAAAAGTAAAACTGAATAATCCTTTAAAGCATAAGATCCGGCGTAGGCTCCCAGTAATTTCTGTTTTTTTACCAGATCAAGGTCAATCAGTCCTGCCTGTCCGTTGGTCAGCATATTGCCGACAAGATTCAGCATTCTGGCATCTTTGGTAGAAGCTCCCGGAAATCTGAAGCCAAGCATTACATTTTCAGGATTCGGTCCCACAACCTCTTTTACAATAGGAGCGGTAATAGGTTTTTCCTGTCCGACTTTATATTCAGGAACTGTTTTAGGCTTCATGTAAGAGAATGCCTTGTCGATCTTTACAATCACTTCATCCGGATTAAAATCTCCCGACATAATGATTCCCATGTTGTTGGGAACATAATAATTGTTGTAATATTCTCTGATCGCATGCAGAGAAGGATTTTTCAGGTGTTCAATTGTTCCGATAGTGGTTTGCTTTCCGTAATTGTTGTTCGGGAAAAGATTGGCAAACATCGTGTCGAAAACTTTATCTCCGTCATCATCAAGAGATCTGTTCTTTTCTTCATATACTGCTTCAAGCTCCGTGTGGAATAATCTCAAAACAGGTTCTCTGAATCTTTCGGACTGTACAGCAAGGAATTTATCAAGAACATTGGAAGGTAGATCTTCTGTGTACACCGTCTGTTCAAAAGATGTAAAAGCATTGGTTCCGTCAGCTCCCATACCGGCCATCATTTTATCGTATTCATTTGCGATTGCAAATTTTGCAGCCTCTCCGGAAACCCTGTCAATTTCTTTGTAGATCTCTTTTCTCCTGGCCTCATCCCTGGTCTGGTTGTACTTTTCGTAAAGAGCGTCAATCTGGTCTAATAAAGGTTTTTCTTTTGCCCAGTCTTTAGAACCGAATTTATTAGTTCCTTTGAAAAGCATATGTTCAAGATAATGTGCCAGCCCGGTATGGTCTGCCGGATCGGTTTTGCTTCCCGCTTTGGTGGCGATATAGGTCTGTATTCTGGGGTCCTTGTTGGTTGGGCTTAAAATAACCGTCAGTCCGTTTTTTAACGTATAATATCTTGCTGCAGTAGGGTCGTTGGTGACATACCTGTACTTGTATCCGTTAGAAGTGGCTTCTTTCCATTGGAAATCCTGTCCGTAAGCATAACCGGCAAAACTTGCGGCGGCAATACTCGTTGCAATTGTTAGTTTTTTTAACAGATTCATTTTGTTGCGTTATTATGTGTTTTATTTTGCGCTGAAAGGTTCCAGCAGGTTTTTAATCCGTTTCATGGCTTCTCTCAGATCATCTTCTGAAGCCGCATAGGAGAATCTTATACATTCCGGGCTTCCGAAAGAAACCCCTCCCACGCACCCTACGTGGGCATTCTCCAGGAGAAACATCGCGAAATCGTCTGCATCTTTGATCTCCGTACCGTTTAAAGTTTTCCCGATATAGTAGGAGACGTCCGGGAAGTAGTAAAATGCAGCCTTTGGAAGAACTACTTTGAAGCCGGGGATTTCTTTGATCAGTTCGTACACAAGATCTCTTCTTTTTTTAAAGGCATCAATCATGTATCTGTATTCCGAAGGGTCGGTTTTCAGAGCTGTGATGGAAGCTCTCTGGGCCATTGTATTGGCTCCGCTCGTCATTTGTCCCTGGATTTTTTCACAGGCTTTTGCCAGCCATTCCGGGCATGCGGAATATCCTATCCTCCATCCGGTCATTGCATAAGCCTTAGACATTCCGTTGATCACCGCTGTCTGCTCATATATTTCAGGAAACTGTGCGATAGATGTTGTTTTGGTTTCGTAATTGATGAATTCATAGATCTCATCAGATATAACGGTCACATGAGGAAATTTGGCAATAACCTTCGCTAAGGATTTCAGTTCATCATATGTATAATATCCTCCGGAAGGGTTACACGGTGAACTGAAAAGAATGGCTTTCGTCTTTTCCGTGATTGTCTCTTCCAGCTGTTCGGCTGTGATTTTAAAATCGGTTACATAAGAAGTGGGAAGCATGACAGAGTTTCCACCCATCATTTTCACCATTTCATCATAGCTTACCCAGTAAGGAGCGGGAAGAAGAACCTCGTCCCCGTCATTAATGACAGCAGCCAGAACATTTAGTATGGCCTGTTTGGCTCCGTTTGAAACGCAGATCTGCGAAGGTTTATATTCAAGATTGTTATCTCTTTTCAGTTTATAGGCAACAGCTTCACGAAGTTCCAGAAACCCGGGTACAGGAGAGTAGTGGCTGTAATTTTGATTAATAGCGTCGAAAGCGGCCTGTTTGATGTTGTCCGGTACATCGAAATCCGGTTCGCCGAGAGTAAGGCTGATCACGTCGATGCCCGCGGCTTTCATTTCTCTTGCTTTGTTTGACATTACGAAAGTCTGCGAGTAACCCAGTCGCTTTACTCTATCTGAAAGTTTGTCCATGTAGTCTTTTTGAATTTTAACAAATATATAATAAAAACGTTTTGCCGGGAAATAAAAATAGGCTAAGAGAAAAGATTTTTGTCAGGTTTCAATTTAATCACTAGATTTGGAAATAAGATTGGTTTTTCAGGCGTTCTCCGCTTTAAGAATTGATTATGTTTAATGAATGACGAGCTTAAAATGTACAAACTCCTTTTTTTATTATCTGCTGCGCTTTTTTCTGCCCAGAACTACCGCTTTGTGTATGAATACAGAATGAAAGCCGATACCGGAAGCGATTCTCTGATTACGGATTATATGAGCCTGGATACCGACGGGAAAAAATCGTATTTCTATAATACTGCCAAATATGAAAAGGATTCAGCCTATGCCGCTGAAAAAGATTTTGCGAAACTGTTTAAACGCAAGAATTACAACAGAAATCTGAACTATCTTATTGAAAAAGATTACGCTAAAAAGACCATCAGTTTTTACGACCAGTTTAAAAGTGTGAAGCTGATGACCACAGACAGTGAAGCTCCCCGATGGAAAATAGAAAAAGAGTTTGCTGAGATCAATAATATGAAATGCCAGAAAGCAGTGACTGATTATAAAGGAAGGAGCTGGGAAGCATGGTTCAGTAAAGATTATCCGGTAAGTGACGGTCCTTATAAATTCAGCGGCCTTCCGGGGCTTGTGGTAAGTGTAAAGGATACCGGGGGACAGCATATATTTAACCTGATTCAGATCAGAAAAATAAAAACACTGTTTGACCGGGTGCCTGAAAACAGCAAAAAAATGTCTGAGAATGAGTATAAAAAACTAATGAAAAACTACACCTTCATTCCCGAAGAAGATTTTGAAGCATTCAATGCAGACCCGAAAGCCGGAACAATCGGTGTTCAGCTGAAAGATGGCTATACCGCTCAATACAGTATCAAAGAACTTGAGAGATATACGGGAAAGAATGAAACCATTGACGATGAGATCCTCAGAAGGCTTAAAAGAACCAATAATCCCATTGAAAGAGATTGAAAATATAAAAAAGGTCTTTCATATCCGGCTCTTAAAGTTTGAATAAAGCCAATAAAAACTTATTTTTGCGGTTTATAATAATTCATATGGCAATACCGTTACTATTAAAATACTTTCCGGATCTTACAGAAACGCAGATCGAACAGTTTACCCAGCTGGAAAAACTGTATAATGAATGGAATGAAAAGATCAATGTGATTTCCAGGAAAGATATGGAGTCGCTGTATGAAAAGCACGTCCTGCATTCTTTGGGAATAGCGAAGGTAATGGAGTTTGCTCCCGGTACAAAAGTCCTGGACATCGGAACCGGGGGAGGTTTTCCCGGAATTCCTTTAGCAATCCTGTTTCCTGAATCTGAATTTACCCTGATCGATTCCATCGGGAAAAAGATCAGCGTAGTACAGGCTGTTGCAGAAGGAACAGGACTGAAAAATGTAACTGCTATTCACGGACGTGCAGAAAAACTCAAAGAAAAGTTCCACTTTGTAGTAAGCCGTGCCGTAACCCAGATGCCTGAATTTTTAAGATGGCTGAAAGGCAAATTTGAAAAAGAACAGTTCAATACCAGACATAACGGGGTTTTGTATTTGAAGGGCGGTGACCTTGCGGAAGAGCTTGCCGGGCTTAAATGCGAAATTTTCAGCCTTAAAAACTATTTTGATGAAGAATTTTTTGATACCAAAAAAGTAGTGTATCTGTCCAAAGGCAATTTTAATTCCTGATCCGTATAATGAAGGAATAATTTTTGCTGTTTATCATTAATAATCAGTAAATTGGAGGTTATGAAAAAACTTTTAAATATTGGATTTCCTGCATTATTTTTAGGACTGTTTTTCATCTCCTGTAATGATGATGACTATCAGACTATTGAATCAGTAGGCAGGATCAAAATAGACAGTGTAAAAATAGTGAATGATACAATGGATGTTTTTTCCGTACAGAGTATCAGAACATATTCTACCTATCCTTCCCAGTGCGAAGGCTTTTATGGTTATGACTATATTCATGACAGTGATTTCGGAAGGTCCGTTACAGCGTACCGTTATATAAAAGACGGGCCCTGCGCACAGAACAGCTATACAGCAGCCGGACAGATCAATTTTAATCCGCGTAACAAAGGAAATTATACCTTCAGATTCTGGAATGGAGGAAACGAATGGATCACCAAAACAATTGTGGTTAAATAATGAAGATGGTATTTGTATTCTGTTTTCTGACTGTAAATACAGTCTGGGGACAGAAAATAATCTGGAAAGAAGACCGGAAACTGGTGTGGGATAATTTCAAAAGCCCGGTCAACCGTAAAAACAATCCCGATGTGGCTGCCTATACCCATTGTGGTTGGGAATATTCCGTTGTAACGTCTACCAATCCCAAAACTCCTGTGAAAATTGAAATAGCCGCCATTTTCAATGAAGAGAGGTCATGGAAAGATAGCAAAAGAATCAGTGATTATATTCTTCTGCACGAACAGAAACATTTTGATATTGCAGAAATTTTTGCCCGGAAACTTAGAAAGGAAGTCGCTGAAAAGATCGTTACTTCAGGAGATTATAATAAATATTTTCAGGCTGTTTATCGGAAAGTATCCAACGATTATCAGAATTTTCAGAAATCCTATGACAGGGAGACACAGCACGGAATCAATGAACAAAAGCAGAAGGAATATAATATCCTTATCTCTGAAGAATTAAACAATTTAAAAAGCTACCAGGCCTCTTGAAATTTCTCAATAAGATCATCAACGAACTGCTGGCAAAAAGTCAGGATCTCTCGGTATTCAACATCGTTCTGCCAGGCAAGCGTCCCATTGTTTTTATCAGACAGATTTTAGAAGAGAATAAGTATTCGGGGCTTCTTCCCAATTTCTTCACCGTGGAGGAATTGATTGACCGTATTGCAGACCGGCAGCCTATCCAGGGGATTTCTCTCTGGCTTTTCGCCTTCGATGTTTACAGAAGCCTTAATCTGATTCCCCGTGATGACTTTTCTGATTTTCTGAAATGGTTTCCTACCCTGCAGAAAGACTGGGACGATATTCTTAAATTTTCCGGAGATGATCAGGTTGTGCTTCAGTATATGTTTGATGAGGAACGGATCAAGGAATGGGCCCAGGATCTTGGAGAAGACGACGATGTTCCAAGAAAGAAATTCCTTAATTTCTGGCAGAATATGAATATTTTCCTTCCTGTGTTAAAAGAGAGGCTTCAGGAAAGGAACTGGGCTACTGCGGGGATGATTCATGAAACAGCCCAATCGAAAATTGATGATTTTGCAGACGGTACTTCAGAGCATTTCGTGTTCTGTGGATTCAATGCATTTACTCCGGTAGAAGAAAAACTGGTCAGAAGTCTTTTAAAACGGAATAAAGCCGAATGTTTTTTCCAGGCAGACCGTTATTATTTCGATGATGAAAGGCAGGAAGCCGGAAAATTTCTCCGCAGTCATAAAATGTGGAAAGAATTCAATGACAGCAGAGACTTTCACTGGATTGAAGATGATTTCAACCAACCTAAAAATATTAAAGTCTATGAAGTTTCTGGAAACGTAACGCAGACCAAAGTTCTTCCTGAGATTTTTAAAGAGATTGAAAATAAAACCTATTCCAATACGGCAGTTGTGCTGTTGGACGAAAACCTTCTGCCTGCAAGCTTAGACGTGATGTACGGTGTACAGAACCTGAATATCACCATGGGGTTTCCATTGAAGAACCTGTCTTTTTCGAATGCCGTAAAACAGCTTTTTTATCTTCAGAAACAGCTGGAAAAAAATAAAACCTCTTACTATTACAGGGATGTTTTTCCTATTCTTGAAGAACTGCCGAAATCTGCGGAAGATGAACTGGTGATCAGTGATTTCAAAGCGAAAATAGAGGAGCGGAATATTGTCTATATATCCGGAAAGCTGATGCACGAACTGCTGGGAGGTCTTTCTTATTATGATCTGCTTCAGAAGGCGCATCATACCGGTGTTTATCTGGATAAACTTATTGCTTTCTGCCGGCATATCAAATGGCTGGATATTGATGATATTCAGTATGAAAACGTATCTCATTTTGAAAATGCTTTCAGAATCATAAAAAACCAGCTGAGTCCGTACGATTTCGAGATCAGAATGGAGACTCTGGAAATCCTGATCAACCAGCACATCAACTCAGAGAGCATCGATTTTCAGGGAGAACCGCTGCGCGGGCTTCAGATCATGGGGCTTCTTGAAACGCGTCTCCTGAATTTTGAAAATGTTATTATGCTGTCTGTGAATGAGGGAAAACTTCCTCTGGGAAATACGCAGAATACCTATATTCCTTTTGATATAAGAAGATATTTTGACCTTCATACGTTTCTGGAAAACGACGGAATTTATGCTTATCACTTTTACAGACTGATCCAGGATTCGCAGAATGTACATCTCCTGTACAATGCGCTCAGCTCAGGAGTGAATACAGGGGAAAAAAGCCGTTTTATTACCCAGATCGAAATGGAAAGCTCCCATCAGATAGAACATCTGATCATAGAGAACTCCTCTGAACCCATTATCTCAAAACCTATTGAAATTCCAAAGACGGCAATCGTAATGGAAAGGCTTCAGAAATGGAAGGAAAAAGTATCGGCTTCGCACCTTACCAGTTATCTTTACAACCCTATCGATTTTTATCTTTCCAAGATCCTGAACACCTCGGAAACAGATGAGATTGAAGAAGAACTGTCCGTTAAAAACTATGGAAATCTGGTTCATTATTCACTTCAGGAAGTTTATGAAATACTCAAAGGTAAGGTTTTAAAAGAAAGTGATTTACAGAAGTCAATTAAAGAGATAGATCAGTATATTGAAAAAGCCATTGAAAAGCTGAAGCACCAGCCGGAGTTCTATGAAAAAGGAATGAATTACATTCACAAAGCGATTGCTAAAAAAGTAATTGAAAACATTCTTACTCATGATCTTGAACTGATCAGGAACGGCAATGAACTTGAGATTCTTGATATTGAAAAAAGATTCGAAAATGTTGATTTTTATCTTGAAGAAAACGATAAGATCTCTTTCTTCGGATTTATAGACAGGATAGACCGTCTGAACGGAACATTGAGAATTATCGATTATAAAACAGCCAAAATCAAAAATCTCACGGTAAAGATTGATGAGGACAATGTGTCGGATTATTTCCACAACAGCGACAGAAAACAGGCTCTTCAGCTGTGTATTTATCATTATGTGGTTCAGAATCTTCCTG
The DNA here is from genome assembly GCA_002439165.1 of Chryseobacterium indologenes. Classification (GTDB taxonomy): domain Bacteria; phylum Bacteroidota; class Bacteroidia; order Flavobacteriales; family Weeksellaceae; genus Chryseobacterium; species Chryseobacterium indologenes_E. Next base: position 84,266 of record DJTE01000003.1, on the reverse strand, counting down.
AGTTCTGGGGATTCCCGATTGAAACCGGAATATGGAGTTTTGCAGAGGCCCGGAAAGGAGTGGTTTCCCTCCAGTTTGATAAAGGAGATATTGATGATGCGATGAGATCAGTGAAAAATCTGATCCTTGAAATTCTGAATCCTGATCTTAATTTCGTGGAAAATATAAAATCCTACACCGGCTAAAAAAGAAACGCACTCCATTGCTGAAGTGCATTCCATCTGAAATGAAGAAATATAATAAGAGAAGATTATCAGATTTTGATCTTTTTATTGATTATTTTTCCGTCAGCAAGAGTGATTTGCACCAGATAAACCCCGGATTCCAAAGCTTTTGATTCAAATAATGATCTGTTTACATCCTGCTGTACAATTAATGCACCTGAAATACTGTAAATGCTGATGTTTTTTATATCGCCGGCTGACCGGGCAATGATCAGGCTGCCACGGGCAAAAATATCTGTTTTACTTTCGGACCGATTAACGATCATTTTATTAAACTGCAGGTGATAAAATTGGGTGACAATCTCAAAGGTATAATTCCGGTTTTCAAGATCCTGGAGAGAGATTCCGCTGTTTTCCGTATACTGGGATTGGGAAACTGTTTTTATAAAGTTACGTTTTTCATCAAAAATATGTACCGCAGACAGTTCATCGGGACTGATCTTAAGTTTCAAAATTCCATTATTTTCAGATTGAACGATCTCACTTTCAGTAACCTGTTGTGGAGTACTTTTAATATAAGGAATCAGCCTGTTTTCATTGCTTTCCTGCACTTTCAGGAGGTAAACTCCATCCTGAAGGCCAGCCAGACTACTTTCTGTTCCAGGTTTTGTGGTAGCTTTTTCTTTATTAAAATCAGTTATTTCCAGCAGTTTCATATCTCCGGTAGCCGGTTTGATCTGAGAGGAATATAATGAATTGCCTTCTCCCGATTTTATCATCTGATCATTTCCTGCCTGCTTGGAAGTAATCATAGCCCACTGATTGAATAATCCTCCGCTTCTGAGCGTATTGAATTTTGCATTGGAAGCAAGAACAAAGGGAACAATTCCTCCGACATGTCCCAGAGGACCCCAGTAAAATGAATCCAGTTTGTATTTATCCAGATCCCACCACGGATAGTAGCCGCGCTGTACACTGATGGTTTTGGAGGTATTTTCCGGCGGGATGGCCAGATCCACGGTGGAATGTCCCAAAGTCATGGGAGTTTTATTATACCAGTCGTAAACATCTTTAGGTTTCATGCACTGTCTGAGCTTATTATCCGGATTGTTGGTAACATCACTTACAAAACCGGATGTGAAAAGTTTTCTCCAGATTACCGGACCCCACAGAAGTCCTCCGTTGTCCTGAACCACATGATTATTGTATTTATCCAGGTATTCCGCTGAAATAACTTCTGATATATTACTGTTATAGGTTCTGTATCCCGTATTGTTACAGGTATGAAGAACGTTCGCCAGAAAAGAGGTAAAAGGGTAGAGGTCTTTTTCCAGAACCCCTTTGTTCAGAGTAACTCCCGAAAAATCATAAGGCCCGTCGCCCATATAGGCGTATTTGAATTTCAAATTCTCCGGATTGGAAATACTTAGCCTTTTCAGAGTTGACATCGCAGCATGCGCTCCCTGGGAATAGCCTGCCAGAAAGTATTCATTATATCGCTTGATTCCTAACTGCCCGAGGACTTTATTGGCTGCCGTAACAAAATCTATCGTAGCACTGGCCTCAGTGGCATAATCTACATAAGGATGAACACCGTCTCCGCTGCCCATTCCCACATAGTCCGGAGCCATAAGGATATACCCGTTCAGAACATAAGAAAGTTCCACTACGAATCCTGCCCCGAGTGCTCCCTTTAAATTAGACGGAACATTATGCCGGTTGTCCGTAGTTCCGTGGTCCGAAACAACAGTTGAAAGCTTGTAGTTGACGTTAGGATACATCAAAAGCCCGGTTGCTTTCACCAGTGCATTGTTTTCATTCTTAGTGTAATATGTGATTTTATATCCCTTCAGGCCTAGATTAAAACCGTTCAGATAATTGGTGAAGTCAGGAGTATTCTGCTCACCGAGATTGCCGGCTATAAAACTGATAACGCCCTGTGGGGTAAGATCAAGTTTCTGTTCAATGCTTACCACATCACCCGCCTGCTGAGCCAGGTAAAAAGGAGCTGTAAAGCTTAGTAAAAAGAAAGATAGTTTTTTCATATTAATGCATTATGGTGATATTAAGTTAGTTGTTTTCAATAAAACCATTCATACATTATCAGATCAATAATTATTCATTGAATATAAATTCTCTGCAAGGTGAGTAAAATAAGCGGGTCCGGCCTTTGGCCGGACCCGCTTATTTATTTGAGCTCCTTATTTAGAAAGCATTGATGCCTGTAATATCCAGACCTGTAATTAGAAGGTGAACATCGTGAGTCCCTTCGTAGGTAATTACCGATTCAAGGTTGGCAGCGTGTCTCATCATCGGGAATTCTCCCATGATTCCCATTCCTCCAAGAATCTGTCTTGATTCTCTTGCAATGTCAATCGCCATTTTCACATTGTTGCGTTTAGCCATTGAGATCTGTGCAGGTGTTGCTTTATGATCATTTTTCAGATTTCCTAACTGAAGGCATAGTAACTGAGCTTTAGTAATTTCAGTTAAGAATTCAGCCAGTTTTTTCTGCTGGAGCTGGTAAGAACCGATTGGCTTTCCAAACTGTTTTCTTTCTTTAGAATACTGAACCGCTGTACAGTAGCAGTCGATAGCAGCACCGATTACACCCCATGAAATTCCATATCTTGCAGAATTCAGGCAGGATAGAGGTCCTTTTAATCCGGTTACGCCCGGAAGAAGGTTTTCTTTAGGAACTTTTACGTCATTAAATACCAGTTCTCCGGTTTTTGAAGCTCTTAAACTCCATTTATTATGTGTTTCAGGAGTGGTAAACCCTTCCATTCCTCTTTCAACGATCAGTCCCTGTACTTTTCCTTCTTCATTTTTCGCCCATACCACAGCAATATCGCAAAGCGGGGAATTGGTGATCCACATTTTGGCACCATTAAGCAGATAATGGTCGCCCATATCCTTGAAATAAGTTTCCATAGAGCCAGGATCAGATCCGTGATTAGGCTCGGTAAGCCCGAAAGAGCCGATCATTTCCCCGGCCGCAAGCTTAGGAAGGTATTTTTTCTTCTGTTCCTCAGATCCGAATTCATTGATCGGGAACATGACAAGAGAACTCTGTACAGAAGCAGCAGAACGCACAGCAGAATCACCTCTTTCCAGTTCCTGCATGATAAGACCGTAAGAGATCTGATCAAGACCGGAACCTCCGTACTCTACTGGAATATAAGGACCCAATGCTCCGATTTTTCCCAATTCCCTCATTAAACCGGGAAGGTCAGTATGGTTTTGTGCAGCCTGGTCAATCTGCGGCATTACAAAACTTTCTACCCAGTCTCTTACAGATTGGCGGATCAGTTTGTGTTCTTCAGTAAGTAAAGCATCAATTCCGTAATAATCAGGGATGCTTGTAAGAGGATAATATGACATGATTTTTTGATTTGTTTAAAAATAACACTTTTCAGGCGGTTGAGAAAATTTTTTTAAAAGCCTTTGGAGTGATTGATTATCAGGGGTATATAATGATTTTATTTAATTCATAGAATAAAAATACCGGACCTTAGGATTCCTCATCATTAGAGATCGGATACTGGTGGGCGGAATTATGGATTTTATTTTTGAATTTATACAGGTAAGGAGCTTTGTTGGCAGAACCGTCATAAAACTTTTCCAGCCTGTCCAGAATATTTAAACTCAATATCTTGCGCTGGAAGTTATTTCTTCTGAATTTCTGCCCTAAAATCGTTTCATAAAGAAGCTGAAGATCCTTCATGGTAAACTTTTCAGGTAAAAGATTGCTGGCTGCGGCCTCAGTATTGATATTCATGCGGAGGTATTCCAGTCCGGTTTCTATGATCCTGTCATGGTCAAATGCCATTTTGGGCAGATTATCCACTTCAAACCATTCACAGCTTTCATTGAAAGCATCCGGAAAAGTATTGGCAATGGAAAAATCAATAAGGCTGCAGTAGCCTACCGTAATGAATCTCTGAAAAATCCAGTGGTCCTTCGGAACCTCAATTCCTTTGTTGCGGAGCAGGATCTGATGTACATTATTCTCGGTACGGTCTATTCTTCCGAAAGTATGAAACTGCTTTAAAAACAGATCTTTCAGGTGGGTTCTTTCATACAGGACCCTTGCTGCCGCCTCACGGAGATCTTCATCATTAAAAACAAAACCGCCCGGAAGAGACCACAGGTCAAGATCATGATACTTTAAAAGCAGAACTTTCAGAATATTGTTGTGAAAGCCAAATATGGTGCAGTCCACAGATATATGGGCTACAAAATCTTTTGTATCAATAAGCTCCTGAAGGGTTTCTTTATTTTTGGTGTCTTTGATCTTCATGGCAGTAAAAATAAAATTATTTTCTAAATTTTCCTTCCTGACAGCCTAAAATATATCAAACTTACCATAAAAAGCACTGAAACAGCCAATAATATATAAAGCGGATAATAGTCTAAGAGCTCTTTTCCAAACAGAACAGACATAATGATTGAACTGACCGAACTGCCCAGAGATGAAAAAATAACAATTAAAGAGGTAAATAAGTTGATTCTTTCCTTATCAACCTGCGCAATCATTTTTGAATTCACAACAGGGTACAGCGGAGAGAGAAAGAGCCCGATCACCGGAAATAAAAACCTCAGCACACCCGGATTTTCAGATCCGAAATATTGAACCCCAAGAATAATAAGAAGAACAGCAACAATCAGACTTATGCAGATCAGGTAATATTTTGACAGTGAAAATCTCTGAATGATATTGGCTGTTGCCGTTCTTCCTGCATAGGAAAAAAGAGCAAGGAAAGAAGTGGCCTGAAGCGAAAAGAATGAATTTACGTTCAGATGGTTCTTATAAAAAGAAGGAAGCCATGAATTAAATCCCTGTTCCACAAACACAATAAAAAAGATAACGCCTAAAAAAGCAATGGTTACGGGATTGATAAAACCGTATAATTCAGAAATGATCCCTTTTGTTTCTGTTTTCCTGGCTTCTGAAATCTTCAGCCTGGAAAATAAAAATATCGTTACAGCCGAAAGCAGGGCAATAGACAGAAATCCGAATTTCCAGAATTCGGAATACCGGCTTGAAATCAGCCATCCAAAACCCATGTTCACTACAAAAATGCCTATCATAAAAGAAGCTTCCACACTGTTCATGGTTTGGGCAAGTGATTTTTCATCCGAAATATTATTCCTGATGATCCCGAAAACACATATTTTTCCGATCGCAAAACAGGTTCCGATAATAGCAAACCAGACTTTATAAAACCAGAAATCTTCAATAAAAGGAAGAAGAGTAGAGCAGATGCCTACAATAATCAGTGCCAGAATCAACGCTCTTTTTGTTCCGGTTTTACTGATGAAATTAACGGCAAAAAGAGAAATAAAAGCTATCGGAAGATCTTTAAATGATTCTAAAAAACCCAGCTTTTCATAAGAGATTGCTTCAGAAAGCTGAAGAATTACCAAACCCATACAGTTCAGTACCATTGAAAAAATAAGGAAAGTCAGTTTCAAAGGAAGTGAAATATGGGAGAGCTTGGCAGTCATTTTGGGGATCTTTTTTTTAAGTTTTATAACTTTTTTTATGAATTATGATGCAAATTTAAGCCTTTAAAGTCCCAAAAATAAAAGAAAAATTAAAATATTTATAAAGACAATGTTAATTAATTAAAAAAAAATATATTTTTATTGTCTCAATTTGAGAATTAAAAACTAACTCTATATGAATATAAGAATATCAGGAAGTTTTGGACTGGCTGCCGTGCTGTATTTTACAGCTAATTTTCATGCGCAGACCCAGGTGAAAGATTCTGTTCGTAAAGAAAATAAAATTGAAGAGATCGTAATGATCGGGTATGGAGGAGTGAAAAAACAAAACCTTACCAGCGCCGTCTCTTCAGTAAAAGCTGATGCTTTTGACAACAGACCTATTTACAGCGTGGGACAGGCCTTGCAGGGGCAGGCAGCCGGAGTAAACGTAATTCAGGCCTCCGGAAAACCCGGAGCAGGACTTGATGTGAAGATCAGGGGAAACAATTCAATTTCATCTTCTGTAAGCCCTCTGTATGTGGTTGACGGGATCCAGACCAATGATATCAGCGGGCTGAACCCTGATGATATTGTGGATATGACCATTCTTAAAGATGCTTCTTCTACGGCTATTTATGGGGTAAACGGCTCTTCAGGAGTGGTGATTATAACCACTAAAAGAGGGAAACAGGGAAAACCGCAGCTTAATTTTAATGCCTATTGGGGAATTTCAAAAACCGTAAAAAATATTGATGTCCTGAATCTGGATCAGTACAAAACACTGATGTCCGATATTCAGGCAAATGGCGGTTCCGATTATCTTTCCACTGTTACCAACCCCAGGTATGCAGGGATTGATACCGACTGGAGAAAGGAGGTTTTTCAGACGGGATTTGATCAGAATTACAACGTAAACTATGCCTTCGGAAATGAAAAGGTAAAAGCTTACACTGCATTGGGATATCAGGATATTGAAGGAATTATAAAACCGGCCCATTTCCAGAGGACTTCAGTAAAAGTAAATCTGGATGCCGTACTTGCACCCTGGCTGAAATTAAACTCATCAGTGAATTACTTCTTTACTTCACTCACCAATACCAATGATAACTTAAGTACAGCACGGGGCGGGGTTGTTTTAAGTGCTTTCAATACACCAAGTTTCTTGCCGGTTTACGGAACAGATGTTAATTTCATCCCGACCGATGGAGTAGTGTACGATCAGGCAACTGGTCAGATCAATGACGGATACAAGCCGGGACAGTTTGCCCCTAATCCTTATCAGTCATCCTGGGAAAATCCGGTGGCCTATCAGTCCAGGAAAGATAAAACCCAGACCCAGCGTTTTCTCAGTAATTTGGGATTGGATGTGAAAGTCCTTAAAAATCTGGTATGGAGACCAAGCATTTCATTTGATATGACAGACTCCAGGAATACCAAATTTACAGATGGGTTCCAGACCAGCTACGGAAGATCAAAATCCGGAATTGGTTCCCAGGAATACATCCAGTATCAGGAATACAACTTTGAAAATACGTTAACCTATACCCTCAAAAAAGGAATCCATGATTTTTCATTGCTCGGTGGGGCACAGATCACCCAGAAGAGTTTTCAGAATGAATACTTTGCCGGAGAAAAATTTCCTGAAGGAACCGTAAAGTTCGATTACGATGAGGCGGCAACAAAAGGTTATGATAAGCATAAAGATGTTTTAAGAAACGCTTCGTTCTTCGGAAGGGCCCTGTATACCTATGACGGAAAATATACCCTGATGGGAGTTTTCAGATATAACGGTTCTTCAAGCCTGGCTTCCGGTCAGAAATGGGGATTCTTCCCGGGTGTTTCAGCTTCATGGCTGGTCTCTAAAGAAGATTTCCTGGCAGACAGTAAAACCATCAGCGAACTGAAACTCAGAGGAGGATGGGGGCAGACCGGAAATGTTTCAGGAGTTCCCGCTTATTCTCATTTTAACATATTTGATCCGTACTGGTCAAACGGAGTTCCTGCCTATACCTTTAAACAGTATGACAGTGACGTAACCTGGGAAACCACTACCGATACCAATGTAGGAGTGGATCTTGGGCTTTTTAATAACCGTATCCGGTTTACAACAGATCTCTATAAAAGAAAGACCACGGATCTTATTTTTCCTTACGTGATGGGAAATTTATCAGGACCTATTTATAGAAATGCCGGAAGCCTTGAAAACAAAGGAATTGAGTTTTCATTAAATACCGCTAATATCAAAAATGAAAATTTTACATGGAATACCTCATTCAATATTTCATTTGCCAAAAATAAAATTCTGGATTTCGAGAAATACCTCAATACAGTTGATGTAATAAGTATGGAAAGCGTAGGTGGAAAAGTGATCCGTTTTCAGCCGGGACATGCATTAAGTACATTTTACGGATATCAGGTAGACCATGTAGACCCCAATACCGGAAACATGATCTATAAAGACCTGAACGGTAACGGATATCAGGATGTGGATGACAGAACTTTCATCGGAAATCCCAATCCAAAATATACTTTGGGCTTCAGCAATAACTTTACCCTGAAAAACTGGTATATGGATGTTCTGATTACCGCTTCCGTAGGAAATGATGTATTCAACGCAACCCGTTTTGATCTGGAAATGATGAATGACTATAAAAATCAGTCAACAGCCGTTCTTAACCGATGGACCACGCCCGGACAGATAACCGACGTTCCGAGAGCAAATTCTGCTTCTGCACTGGAAATCTCAGACAGATTTGTGGAAGATGGATCTTATCTGAAACTGAAAGCCGTGACATTGGGATACAATTTCAACAGACCTTTCAGGGGAGTGAATAAACTGAATGTATATGTAACCGGACAGAACATCTTTACCATTACCGATTATTCAGGAATGGATCCTGAAGTGAATGCCTTCAGCCCCAACAGAAATACTTCCGGAGCCGAGAAATCCGTATTCGGAATAGACTATGGAACCTATCCTCAGGTGAGAACCTTCATTATCGGTTTAAAAGCTAATTTCTAAATTATTTACAATGAAAATTAATAAAGCCATATATTATTTATTCGGTGCATCAGTACTTGCCGTAAGTGTTTCCTGCAATGACTTTCTGGATACGGAACCCATTACAGAACAGTCCGTTTCTGTTGATAATCCGTTAAAAACTGCAGCAGATGCAGAAAACAGGATGAATACCATCTATACTGCATTTGGAAATGAATACTGGCAGCTGGATTATTTTTTTAACGGAGATGCCCAGACGGAAATTTCATACGCAGGAGCAGATAATGTTCAGAATTTTCAGCAGGACGAGTACCGCATTGTAGCGACCAATCCTAATGTGGAGAGAGACTGGAAATATCTGTACGGTTTTATCAATGACTGTAATATGATCCTCAATTATGTGGACGATATCAATGATCCGGCACTTACAGCTGCAAGAAAGGCCGAAATGAAGTCGGAAGCAGCTGTTTTCAGGGCTCTTTATTATTTTCATGCTGTCCAGCTGTGGGGAGATATTCCTTTGGTAACGAAGGCTGTAATAGGAGTCAATGCTGGTAATTTCGATGAAGTGTACAGCCAGGTGTATCCGGCCCGGAAAACAGTTCAGGAAGCATACGACCTGATTATTGCTGATCTGGAAGGAGCAATTGCCAATGCCCCTTCAGGAACTGAGAAATACAGAGCCAACAAAAACTTCGCGTATGGCCTTCTGGCAAAAGTATATGCATCGAAACCCAATCCGGATTGGATGAAAGTAAAACAGTATGCTGCCAATATTTCAGGAGTAAGTCTTCTTCCGGTTTATGATCAGCTTTTTGACGGAACCCACGAAGCCAATACCGAATCTATTTTTGAAGCGGATGGAAATGCCGGAACCGTCTGGGCCTGGGGATCATCCATGTTTTATGGAACAGACTGGAAAAAATTCAATGTTCCGTCCAATGATCTTGTAAAAGCATTCAATGATGCCGGAGATAGCCAGCGGCTGAACAGTACCGTTAAATTTTCACCCGTAAGCTGGTCTGATAAATACTGGACAAGCAATAATTATCCGTTCATGTATAAAATGAGAAAAACCGATGGGACCCAGAATTTTTATATCCTGAGATATGCGGATGTTCTTTTATTACAGGCAGAAGCAGCCGTAAGAACCGGTGATTATACAGGGGCAGCAGGTTACATCAATCAGGTAAGGGCAAGAGTGGGGCTTTCCCCAGTTGCCATCTCCTCTGAAACCGATGGAATCCAGAAAGTGCTTCAGGAAAGAAAGCTGGAGCTGGCATTTGAAGGGCAGCGTTGGTTTGACCTTAAAAGAACAGGGGCAGCGGTTGCCATCCTATCCCAGCAGAAAGACGGAAACGGAGTGATACTGCCTTATGCGGGCAACATCAATCAGAACAGGTTATTATGGCCTATTCCGCAGGGACAGAGAGATAACAATCAGAATCTAACCCAAAATTCAGGCTACTAAATATGAAGTTTCACAACTTATATAGTTTCTTTTTTAATGCTACCGCACTGCTATGTGGTGTGGTACTTTTTCCTTTATCATCATGCACACCTGTGGCAGGAAACAATGGAAAGGAAGTTGAATTCTGGCTCACGAAAGGAGATCAGAGCATAAAATTGCAGCAGCAGACTCCGGTAAAATTTACCCAAAACAGGAATGATTTTCAGAATATTGAAATTGATGATTCCCAAAAATTCCAGTATGTAGACGGTTTCGGATATACCCTTACCGGTGGAAGTGTGGAGGTGATCAACCGTCTTTCACCTGCCAAAAGAAAAGCATTACTGAATGAGCTTTTTGGAAAGGATAGAAACTCTATTTCCGTCAGTTATCTGCGGTTAAGCATCGGAGCTTCAGACCTGGACGGAGAAGTTTTTTCATACGATGATCTGCCTGAAGGGCAGACAGATCCTTCTTTATCAAAGTTCAGTCTGGCAAAAGATAAAAACCTGATCGCTATGCTCAAAGAAATTCTGGCGATCAGTCCTGAAATAAAGATTATTGCCGCACCGTGGTCTGCACCGGTTTGGATGAAGGACAACGGAAAATCAAAAGGAGGAAGTCTGAAACCTGAGTTTTATGGAGCTTATGCCAATTATTTCGTGAAATATATCCAGGGGATGAAAAAAGAAGGAATTCATATTGATGCCATCACACCTCAGAATGAACCTTTACATCCGGGAAATAATCCCAGCCTGTATATGCCTTCCGAACAGCAGAGAGACTTTATCAAAGGCTTTTTAGGTCCGGCTTTTAAATCCGGTCAGATCAAAACCAAAATTGTGGTGTACGATCATAACTGCAACAAACCGGAATATGCTCTTGATATCCTGAAAGATCCGGAAGCGTATCAGTATATCGACGGTTCTGCATTTCATTTGTATGAAGGAGATATATCAGCTTTAAGTACGGTTCATAATGCTTTTCCGGATAAAAATCTGTATTTTACCGAGCAGTGGACGGGGGCAAAAGGAACTTTTAACGAAGACCTGAACTGGCATACTAAAAACGTAATCATCGGTTCCATGAGAAACTGGAGCAAAACAGCCCTGGAATGGAATGTAGCCAATGATACGCAGTATGGCCCGCATACAGATGGAGGATGTACGGAATGTAAAGGAGCAATAACCGTTTCCGACAGTGAGAACTTTACCAGAAATGTGTCTTACTACATTGTCGCTCATGCCTCTAAATTTGTTCCCACAGGCTCTCAGCGTATTGCTTCCACACAGACAGAGCACCTTTCCACGGCAGCGTTTAAAACGCCTGAAGGAAAAACGGTACTGATTGTACAGAACGGAAGTAATACCGATGAAAATTTTAATATACAGTATAAAGGAAAGACTGCCGCTGTAAAAATCTCCGGAAATTCAGCGGCAACCTATATTTTTTAATAAAATAATTATGAAGAAGGCTTATTTCTTACTTGCATTTTCGGCATTGGGTATGAATGCTTACGGACAGAAGACCGTTGATCAGAAGGTTTCTGAACTGCTGTCTAAAATGAGCCTGGAAGAAAAAGTCGGGCAGTTGGTGCAGTACAGCGGATTTGAATATGCAACAGGTCCACAGAATTCCAATTCTGCAACAGTTTTGGAAGAAATAAAAAAAGGAAGAGTAGGATCGATGCTTAATGTAGCGGGAGCAGAAGAAACCAGGGCTTTTCAGAAGCTTGCTCTTCAGTCAGGACTGAAAATTCCTTTACTTTTCGGGCAGGATGTTATCCACGGATACAGAACCACTTTTCCGGTTAATCTCGGGCAGGCCGCCAGCTGGGATCTGGGACTTATTGAGAAATCAGAGAGGATTGCGGCAACAGAAGCTTCTGCCTATGGAATTCACTGGACTTTTGCCCCTATGGTAGATGTTGCCAGAGATCCGAGATGGGGAAGAGTAATGGAAGGTTCCGGGGAAGATACTTATCTGGGAACACAGATTGGACTCGCAAGAATTAAGGGATTTCAGGGGAAAGGACTGGGAAGTCCTGATGCTGTGATGGCCTGTGCTAAACACTTTGCTGCCTATGGTGCAGCAGTGGGTGGAAGAGACTACAATTCTGTGGATATGAGCTTAAGACAGCTCCACGAAACCTATCTGCCACCCTTTAAAGCAGCAGCAGATGCAGGGGTAGCCACTTTTATGAACTCTTTTAATGATATTAACGGAATTCCGGCAACGGCCAATCCATATATTCTCAGAGATCTTTTAAAAGGAAAATGGAACTATAAGGGATTTGTCGTTTCAGATTGGGGAAGTATCGGGGAAATGATAGCCCACGGTTATGCCAAAGATGCCGGGGAAGCCGCTGAAAGAGCCATTGAAGCAGGAAGCGATATGGATATGGAAAGTCATATCTATATGAAAGAACTTCCCAGGTTGGTAAAAGAAGGGAAAGTAGATAGCAAATGGGTAAATGATGCTGCCGGAAGAATCCTGAAAAAGAAATTTGAAATGGGACTTTTTGATGATCCATACAGATTCAGTGACGAGAAAAGACAAAAAGAGCAGACTAATAACACAGAACACCGTAAATTCGGGAGAGAATTTGGCTCAAAAAGTATTGTACTGCTTAAAAATCAGGGAAATATCCTGCCTCTTTCCAAAACCATCAGGACCGTAGCCCTTATCGGGCCTTTCGGTAAAGAAACGGTAGTCAATCACGGGTTCTGGTCGGTTGCTTTTAAAGATGATCAGCAGAGAATTGTTTCCCAGTTTGACGGAATTAAAAATCAGCTCGATAAAAATTCCACTTTATTGTATGCAAAAGGCTGTAATGCAGATGACAATGACAGGTCGATGTTTGCAGAAGCTGTTGAAACGGCAAAAAAAGCAGATGTCGTAATTATGACCTTAGGAGAAGGCCATGCGATGAGTGGTGAAGCGAAAAGCAGAAGCACAATCGGCTTTACAGGAGTTCAGGAAGATCTTTTAAAAGAAATTGCAGAAACCGGAAAGCCCATCGTTCTGATGATCAATGCAGGAAGGCCCCTGATCTTTAACTGGGCTGCGGATCATATCCCGTCTATCATGTACACCTGGTGGCTGGGTACGGAAGCCGGGAATTCCATCGCAGATGTTCTGTTCGGAAACGTAAATCCGGGAGGAAAGCTGCCGATGAGTTTTCCAAGAACCGAAGGGCAGATTCCGGTTTACTACAATCATTACAATACAGGGAGACCGGCAAAAAATAATACAGACAGGAATTATGTTTCAGCCTATATTGATCTGGATAATGATCCGAAATTTCCTTTCGGCTACGGACTCAGCTATACAGAATTTAAATACTCCGATATGAACCTGAGTTCCACAGTATTGAAAGGTAATCAGACTTTAACGGTTGAGGTAACGGTTTCCAATACAGGAAAATACGGCGGTGAAGAAGTTGTACAGCTGTATATAAGAGATTTGTTCGGAAAAGTGGTAAGACCGGTGAAAGAATTGAAAGGTTTTCAGAAAATATTCATCAGAAAAGGCGAAAGCAAGACCGTAACTTTTAAACTGACCCCGGAAGATCTTAAATTTTTTGATAATGAACTGAATTATGACTGGGAAAGCGGAGAGTTTGACATCATGATTGGAACCAGCTCCCAGAATGTTCAATCTAAAAGAATCAACTGGTCCCGATAAAAAAAAGGATATTTGCAGTTGATTTTAAAGTCTGCGGAATACATGGAGAAAATAGGTTTTGGCCTGTTGATAAATTAAAAATAATGAAGCGAGGACAATTCGTCCGAAAAGAGAGAAAGATATGAAAAAACTAATCGTAAGCTGTCTGGCAGCAGGAGCTGTCTTGAACGTGAACGCACAGAACTACTGGAAGAAAAATGCAGGAAAAACGGCTAAGGTGATTCTGACCAATTCCAGAACCAGCGAGAAAATGGCAGACAAAGGAACCGTGAAATTTGAAAAATTCGGACAGCCGAAAGAAACGGATGCCTGTATTTTTGTAGATCCTGATTTCAGATATCAGAAACTGATCGGGATAGGAGGGGCGGTTACCGATGCTTCTGCAGAAACATTTTACAAAATGCCTAAAGATAAGCAGAAAGAGATCATTGATGCTTATTTCGGAAAAAACGGTCTGGGATACACCGTAGTCCGTACCAATATGAATTCCTGTGATTTTTCCAGTGATTCCTATACTTATGTAACGGATAACGATACTTCTCTGAAGTCGTTCAGTATCGCCCATGATGAAAAGTACAAGATCCCGATGATCAAAGAAGCTCAGAAGGCAATTGGGAAAGATTTTACATTCTATTTTTCACCCTGGAGTCCGCCGGCATGGATGAAGTCCAACAAAAGCCTGTTCAAAGGAGGAAGGCTGGAAAACCGGTATTACCAGACCTGGGCCGATTATTATATTAAATTCATGAAAGAATATGAAAAAAGAGGAATTAATATCTGGGGGCTGACCATTCAGAATGAGCCGATGGCTACGCAAACCTGGGAATCCTGCATCTATTCCGCGGAGGAAGAAGGAGATTTCCTTAAAAACAATCTGGGACCTACACTCTGGAAAAACGGCTATAAAGATAAAAAAGTCATGATCTGGGACCATAACAGGGATCTTATCTACCAGAGGGCAACCACCACTTTAAGTGATCCTGAAACATCAAAATATGCTCACGGAATCGGGTACCACTGGTATGAAACCTGGAATAACAAAACCCAGCTGTTTGATAATTTAGCGGAAACCCAGAGAGCATTTCCCGACAAGTTCCTGGCTTTCACGGAAGGCTGTAAAGAACAGTTCAGCATGTCAAGGATTTACGATGTAAGTCTTGGTGAGCTTTACGGAAGAAATATGCTGAATGATTTCAATAAGGGAACCGCTTTATGGACAGACTGGAACGTGCTTCTGGATGAAACGGGAGGCCCGAACCACGTCGGAAACTTCTGCTTTGCACCTATTATTGCCGATACCAAAACAGGTGAAGTACATTATACCTACGAATATTATTATGTAGGGCATGTTTCAAAATTCATCAAGCCGAACGCACAGAGAATCGGAAGTTCTTCTAACAGGGCAGCTTTGACTTCAACGACTTTTATGAATGAAAACGGACAACTGGTGACCGTAATTATGAATGATTCCGATAATGATATTGAAACCAATCTGTGGATTGAAGGAATGTCTGCAAAACTGTCTGCTCCGGCACATTCTATACAGACCGTAATTATATAAACTTTATATTGATTATTTTTTTACAGGCTGGCTTTTCGAAGTCAGTCTTTTTTTATGGTAAATCTAAAGTTTCCCACAGATTCCGCGGATTTCGGAGATGATAATGATAGATTTTACCCAATTAATAAAAATCAGTGTATAAAATATTTTCAATCTCGCAGATTCTGCTGATTGAGCAGATTCTTTGTTGGATTTACGCAATGGAGCAAGGATTTTTTTATTATCATACCGCTTTTAAGGCGCAAGAAAATCCAGGATTTTCAGCAAATTTTTTAGAACCGCAACCGAGTATTTTAAGATTAAAACAGCCGAAGGCTAATCACCGCTTCATTGAATCAACGGAGTTGATTCTACTTTTTGCCCCCTGAAATCAACGGTATCAATCATGAACTTTGCGTTTATTTTTTAACATTAATGAATTCGAGGTAAAAATATTTCCCACAGATTCCGCGCATTTCACAGACGATAATGATAGATTTTACCCAATTAATAAAAATCAGTGTATAAGATATTTTCAATCTCGCAGATTCTGCAGATTGAGCAGATTTTTGTTGGATTTACGCAATGGAGCAAGGTTCTTGTTATCATTATGCTGCTTTTAAGGCGCCAGAAAATCCAGGATTTTCAGCAAGTTTTTTTAGAACCTGAAATCAACGGTATTAATCATCAACTTTGCGTTTATTTTTTTCATATTTTGCAGAAGCAGGCAATTAAATATTAATTATTCGAGAGAAACCCTTTAAAATGGTAAATTGAAAACTTTCATTTAAGACCATATAGAATTTTCTTCAAAAATAAGAGGTCATCTGTGAAGACGACCTCTTTGTTTTATTAAAAATAGGAATGGCTGATTAGCCTTCAATATTATATTTATTAATCACTTTCTGAGTTACTCCTGAACTGCTGAAGCCTCCGTCGTGGAAAAGGTTCTGCATCGTTACTTTTCGGGTAAGATCAGAGAAAAGAGTAACACAGTAATCTGCGCACTCCAGGGCGGTAGCATTTCCTAGCGGAGACATATCTTCAGCGTATCC
This sequence comes from Chryseobacterium indologenes, assembly GCA_002439165.1. Lineage (GTDB taxonomy): Bacteria > Bacteroidota > Bacteroidia > Flavobacteriales > Weeksellaceae > Chryseobacterium > Chryseobacterium indologenes_E. The sequence continues at coordinate 67,876 of DJTE01000003.1, read as the reverse complement.
CAGGAATCCTCCGAAACCTTTCACACCGCTACCTGCAGTAGTCATTGTAGGAGACTGGGAAACCGTATTTACACGTACTTTTCTTTCTCCCCAATAGTTTCCGAAAGTTCTTGCAATACTTTCCAGATAAGCTTTGTTGTCAGACATATCGTTGTAATCCGGGAATGTTCTCTGGGCTGCAATATACGTAAGGGCCAGAATGCTTCCCCATTCGTTCATACAGTCTTTTTCCCATGCTACACGCATTACTTTGTGGAAAGAAACCGCGGAAACATCCCATCCTTTTTCCAACCAGTCGTAATTCATTTCTGTATAGTGTTTTCCTTTTCTTACATTCACGGACATTCCGATAGAGTGAAGGATGAAGTCTATTTTACCAAATTTAGCAACAGCGGCATCAAAAAGTTTTTCAAGATCTTCTACAGAAGTGGCATCTGCTCCAATTACTTCAGATCCTGTTTTTTCAGCTAAAGCATTCAATTCTCCCATTCTCATTGCGATAGGAGCATTAGAAAGGATAAATTCAGCTCCTTCTTCATGGCATCTTTCAGCAACTTTCCATGCGATAGATTGTTCATTAAGGGCACCAAAAATAATTCCCTTTTTGCCTTTAAGTAAACCGTATGACATAATTCTTTAATGTTTATATTCCTACAAATGTAGCAATAATTTGTGTTTGGGGCATAATAAAAATGGAGCCTTATCAATTTAAAGCTCCATTTTCTTGAAAATATTTATATGACTGAAATTTTAATTGGTTTTCTTGTTCCATTCCGCTTTCACATCTTCAGCTGCATCTTTGGTTTTTTCCCATGCATCATTAGCTTTATCTTTAATATCATCCCATGCATCCGAAACATTATTTTTCACCCTGTCCAACCAGTCTTCCTGCTTTGCCTCCTCATCATTGGCCCGTTTTTCATTGATATACTCCTTTGCCTTATCCGCCAGCTCCTCAATTTTCCACTTTGCATTATCTGCTGCATTTTTTAATGAGTTTTCTGTGTTATTAACTGCATTTTCCGCTTTGTTGTACTCTGAATTGTTCATAATGTAAAATATTTTGTTGTGTGGTAATAAATAAACAAGAACCATTCCTAAAACATAGGAACACTGTTAAATTTTTCTTAATCTTTTGTTATTCTTTTCTCAATCGGATGTATCTTTAGTAACCTCAGTGCGGGAGAATAAATTTTGATTTATACCGTTGGAAATGGCTTTTAATACTTAGGTTAATAACTTCCGGCCTCTTTCCGGTTTCCTGATTTTATACCCCGGGCTCAGGTTTATGATAAAATAAAACTCTATGGAAAAAATTCGCTGCGGATGGTGTGAGAAAGACGATCTCTACCGCAAATACCACGATGAAGAATGGGGAAAACCTGTTTTTGATGATCATACTATTTTTGAATTTCTCGTTCTTGAAAGTTTCCAGGCAGGATTGAGCTGGTATACGGTTCTTTCCAAACGGGAGAATTTCAGGAAAGCCTTTGATGATTTTGATTACCGGAAAATAGCCCTTTATTCTGAAGAAAAAACGGAGACACTTATGCTGGACCCCGGAATTATAAGGAACAGACTTAAAATAAAAGCAACCGTAAACAATGCACAGCGGTTTATGGAAGTACAGGAAGAGTTCGGAAGCTTTTCTGAGTATATCTGGGGTTTTACAGGAGGGAAGCCCATAGATAACATTCCTGAAACATTATCTGATATTCCGGCAGTAACGGAAATTTCTGATGCTTTGGCGAAAGATCTTAAAAAGCGCGGGTTTAAGTTTATGGGATCAACTGTGGTGTACGCTCACATGCAGGCTACCGGAATGGTGAATGATCATCTAAAAAACTGTTTCATCAGATGGTGATAAATTTTGTTTTACTCAATTTTTGGTGAATTTTATTGAGAATAATGTAATTTATTTTTAGGTTTTTTTTAAGTTTAATCCTGCTTAAAATAGCTTATAAGGCCGTTTTTCGGGTGTCTAAAGGTTTGAAATGTTTCATTTTATTGTGATTAACTGTGTTTTTACTCACTCAAAGGTGTTTTTATTATTGAATTTTCAAAATAATTGTTGTTTTATTGAAAAATTCGTATATTTGCACCCTTCAAAATAAACAAAAACAATACGATGTTCAGAAAATGTAAACTTTCGCCTTTCTTTGTCTTTTTGCTAATCTCTGTTTTTTCAAAGGCCCAGGTGGGGATAGGGACTTCAAGTCCTGATTCTTCCGCAATGCTGCAGATCAGTTCAAAAGATAAAGGAATATTACTGCCAAGTGTGGCGTTGGTTTCATTAACGGATCGTACAACCATTCAGAATCCTGCGGACGGGCTTATTGTATGGAATAATGGCAGCGGAGCTTTAGCTGAAAAAGGGTTTTATTACTGGAATGCTTCCAAATGGAATATGCTTTCTACAACTTCCGGAAATAACGGAAACGGATCAAACGGAGGAGGAGGGATTACGCCTATGTCTGCCTGGAACAATTCAGCATCCAACAGCGGAAATTCCGGAGGGGCGAATACGAATCTTTCTCTGGGAACCAATACTTCTGATGACCTTGTGTTTAAAGTAAATTCAGTTTCGGTAGGAAGATTAGGGGTAAACAATTCTGTAAGTTTCGGGACCAATGCGAATGCCTCCCAGAATGGTATTGCTCTGGGAAATTCCAGTAGTGCCTATCAGGGAATTGCCATCGGAACCAATACTTCGGTAACCGCCAATGAGTCTGTGGCTTTGGGAGCCAACTCAAAAATTTCAGGATATCAGTCAACAGCAGTGGGGTACAACGCTAAAGTTACCGTAAATGAGGCTACGGCAATAGGAAATAACGCTGACGCATCAGGTTTCCAGTCTGTTGCTCTGGGATATAATGCGAAAACAACCACAAATGATGCTACTGCTTTGGGGAAAAACTCGGCTGCATCAGGTTTTCAGTCTACGGCAGTCGGATATAATGCGAAAACAGCTTCGAACAGTGAAACAGCAGTAGGATATAATACACAGACCAATAATCAGAATTCTACGGCAGTAGGATCGGGAGCTCAGGCACTGGGACAGTTTTCTACGGCAATAGGCTATGGAGCTTCTACGTCCCAGGCAAATGCCATCATTATAGGAAACGGGAATGCCAATGTGGGAATTGGAACAGGAACTCCCAATACTTCTGCAAAACTGGATGTGAACGGATCCTATAAAGTAGGTGAAAGAGGAAGCGTACAGAAGAACCAGATCAGCTTTGAAACATGGCCTTCGGTTTCGGTAAACAATCTTCCGGCAGGGAAATCCGTAACTATGGAAATCCCGGTTCCTGCCAATCTGCAGCCTGGTTCTACAAGAGCCGCCATCATAGTTTCTCCAGCCGGAGATTTTGCCGGAAACTCTTCTTTTTCGATCTCCAACCCAAGAATGACCTCTGTTTCAAGTATTACCATTAATCTTACGAATATTTCAGGAAGCCCGGAAAGCCTTTATTCTACACATTTCTATGTGATGATTAATGAGTTTTAACCTGAAATCATAAAAGACTGGAAGCTGATTTTAGTTATAGATTCTGAAAACCGTCATAAAATCAAAGGGATGATCGGGAAGATTTCTTTTATATTGATTCCAGTTTCATCCCGATCGTATAAGCCAGATGGTCATGCATTTTTTCCGTGAGATAAAGTTCAGCCTGAATAATTCTGGAAGTTGATTTTTCAAAGGTATATCTGATCCTGATGCTGAACTCAAACTGATCGATGGAAAATCCGGGATTGCTTTCATAAAGCTTTTTCAGATGATTCCTGAACAGATCGTTTTCGTTATTGAGAACAGAATGAAGTTCTGCTGAAAGTATATCTTTTTCCTCATCCAGTTTTACAAGTTTCAGCTGATAGATATACTCCGTTCCGCCTGCCAGCCTTGAACTGAACTGAAATGGCCCGGACAGAAATACAAAATGCTGATTCGGTGGGAAAATGAGGCTGTATATTTCGGGAAGCAGGAGAATATACTGTAAATTTTTCCTGATTCCCGCATCAAAATCTTCCAGGCCTTTTTCATAATTGGAAATAAAAGTATTCCGGTCTTTTTCTTCCGGAAAAACAGAGGAAAGCTTTTCCTGTTTCCATAATTCCCAGTCTCTCCGGAGATTCTCTTTTTTCTCTGCGGAAAGGATTTTTCCATCCTTATTTCTTTTAATGCAAAGGCTTTTTGAAATGTCTGCAAGCGCAAGGCTCTGAAGCAGGAACGGCTTCATGGTGTCATTTTCCGTATCTCCGGTGATATGGGTTAATTCAATGGTATTATACAGAAAATCATTTTCTTTTTCCTGTTTAACGACAAGACTGGAAGCGGTTTGCAGAGAAACGGGTGGATTTTCTTTTCCCATCAGAAAAGTATTTTCAACATTCAGCGTGTAGGACTGTGTGAAGTTTTCCAACTGAAGAAGCGGAATATTTTCACCGAATATGGATTTTGAAATGTTCATTTGGATTTGGTGGGATTGGGTTTGGTGGTGGCTTAGAGTTTTTTTTAGATCTTCAGTGGATTTTGTGTAATGCCATTATATTCTCCTAAATAAATCTTCATAAGAAACAATCTGTTTTCATCAACTTTTTTATAAGTTAAACTCATGATCTCAAATAATCTCTTATCAGGAAAAGAAACAACAATATATTCACAACCATAACTTATACAAATTTCTGGTATATTATTGTTAAAAGTAGTGATAGGATACCATGAATTATTTGCATGTGCATATTGGGCCCAAGCAAGCGGGGATGAAGTATTTTCTTTCAATACTGATTTACTTGATTCATCTTCAAACTTTATTCTTATTTTCTTTAAGGTTACTTCATCATTTAAGATTTTTAAAGCAACATCATTATAAATATTATATTTTATTTCCTGCACAATAATAGTTTGAATCCTTTTATTGCTGGCAATTATCTTAGTGTTTCATTTTGTAAATAAGTCTCTAAATACCTGGTTTTATCAGATCAAAATATTTGTCTTCTTCACCATTAAATATCTCTTTTCCTTCCAACATATAGGCACTCATTAAAGCATCCTGAGCCTTACTTTCTTCATGAAGTTCAAAATATGATTCACCTAAACCTAACCATATATAGCCATGGCTTAAGCCATCAGGACATTTAAGAGCTTCATTATAATTATTGCAGGAATTTTGAAAATCTTTCAGGTTAAAATAGCAATCTCCTAATGCTGTGTAAACATGCAATGCTATTTCATAATCATTTTTAGGTGTTGGTATATGTTCTAAAGCTTCAATGTATTTTTTTAGCGCTTCTTTTAACATGCCTCTATCTACAAGGAAATCTCCCTTTTCTAAAGATTCCATTATCATTTCATATTTTTCATCAGACAATTCCATACTCATCATTCAAAATATTTTTCAGGATTTTTATAAAATTCAAGATACTTTGGATCTTCATTTTCAAAATATCTGAAACCTGCGACTTCTACTACCTGTTTTAATTTGTTATATGATTCTTTATAATCTGCTGTTTCAAATTGATACTTTGCTGTTTCAAACCAAACATCTTCATCAAATAAGTTAAGAGTATTATTGTTTTCTATCATTCTATTCAACCAAATCTTTGCCTGGTCAAATTGTTTATGGCTAAAAAAGCCTTTGTAAACCATTTTTGCATAATTGTATCCTTGGTTCCAATTGTTTTTTGGTTCCGGAAAGCAGTTCCATCCTTCTTCAGCTAATACTGAAAACTGCTCAAGATTATTTTCTTTTAAACTGCTAATTGCTTTTTTTCCAAAATCAATTACATTATTATACTTTTCTGCTTCTAATACTGCCATGTTTATTTTTTTAATATTAATAATAAATTTATTTTAATGGAGGTAAATATTGCTCAAGAAGTTTTGCTCCTTTGCTTCTATTGGTCTTATAATATTCTAAAACATAGTTTTTACTATCTAACATCCATTCTCTTACTTCTTTTGATTTTGCCCCATAGTGCCGGCCTGTTTTATTCCACCAGCTTACAGCGTCATCTATGTGTCCCATATCTGCTTCTTTTATATCTCTCCAAACTTTATTTCCATCGTCCCAAAATTCTTTTACAGCATTTCCAAATTCGTCTTCAATCCTAGCCGTTGGAGGCTTGCCCTTGAGCATTCTATCAAAAACTTCTCGACCGGTTTTGCTTGCTTTACCTGGTGTTTTTCCAAGATATTTAAGTCGATTAGAAATTTTTTTAACAACATCTGACAAACATTTTCCCGAATTATGAACCAGCCATGCAAGCAGCCCTACAAAATACGTATGAAAATGGGCTACCGTAAAGTTATAAACTTTTTTAGGTTCATAGCTATATTCTGTTTTTTCAACAGTAATTTTAGTAAGGTCTTTCGTTAATATTTGGTCGCCCTGTTCCAATTCTGAAGCATCTTTCCAGCCTTCTTCCGTATAAAAAGGATGTATTGCTGTAGTTTCAATCACTTCAGCTTCCGTATAAATACTGATGGTATGGTCACTCTCATTGATGATAAGATCAGTCACCGGCTGAAGGGCTATGGTATCTGTATCTTCATCATAAGCCCATACCTGGTCTCCGATGAGGATGTCTTCAATATTCTTAATGCCATATTCGGTATGCACAGGGGTTCCGGCCGGGAAACAGGCAAAAACACAGGTTTTAAGTAATTTTTTGGCAACATCATCCACGCTTTTCTTTAAGGCTTCCTTACTCAGCTTTTTCATCGCAGCTTTTCCCATCTGCTGCAGCGCTTCTTTAGAAATGGCCTTAGCTCCGGCTTTGATAGCGCCTTTCAATCCGGCTTTTGCGCCCTGCATAGCTACCGTTCCGGCTCCGAAGGAAAAAATACCTACCGCGACGGATGCTACATCCCAGATTAAAAACCCTGCATTCATAAGGCTTCCGCCTACATCTCCGGTCTGTATATCGTTGATGAGGTCGCGCCCGCTTCCCCAGACAGGAATCATACCTTCTACAAGGCCTGCTTCCCCAACACTGTTGCCCTGTCCGCTGTCGTCAAGCTCCCGTTGTGCCTGGTCCTGCATATCTTTTACTTCCTGTGCGGCATCATCGGGAAGAGGAACCTGCCCGCTGGTCATAAACTCTATTTTACCGCCTATGGGACATCTGCACGTGCTTTTCCCGATCAGGGAATTGATTCCGTTGATCTTTACCTGCCAGGTATCCTGCCAACTCATAGGAATGGTAGTAGGAGTGCAGGGACCACCGCTGATTTTACAGATCTTAAAAGAGGGAATATTGATCAGAGGAATGGTGTCCATATTGGTTGCGACAAGGCAGCCGTGAATCTTAACCTTCTTGTTAAATGTAGGCTTGAAGAAATCGGGAGCCGCTCCCTGGTCGCACATCATCAGGGCATTGAGGGTAATGTATTCTAATTCATCCATGACTCATGCTTTAGAATTACATAATATTGGTGTCGCCTGAAGACATTACGGCAGTCGGTCCGCCCGTAATGGTAAGCTCTGAATCTGTTGTAATATCCATAGCACCCCCCATACTGGCAATCCCTAAAGCTCCGGCTAATGCTGTAATATCTATATTTCCTTTTCCTGCTGAGGCGGTAATGCCCTCTCCTGAAATAGTAATGGAATTTTCACCTACCTGAAGTGTGATGCTTGTTTTTCCGTCAAGGGTGATATTCCCTGCCGCATCCATTTTCAACAGAGACTGAGGAGGAGAGTCTTTTTTACCGCCAACGTTGATTACATTGGTATTTCCGGCATTAACTGTGTGATTGCTGTTGGCATTGGTGGTTGCGTTCCCGGTTCCGTCGAAATTCATATTCGCACCTCCCTGATCTTTCAGGTTCATAGATCCAGCTCCGTTATCGTATTTCAGTTCCGCCCCGCTTCTTCCACTGAAGCTCATGATATTATTTCCCGCTCCTCCGCCTGCGCCGATGCTGCCGTGAAACATTCCTCCCATTACGAAAGGCCGGTCGGGGTGCTGATGAACGAAATTCACCACAACCTGATCACCCACCTCCGGAACAGACATGAATCCCCTGTTTTTATTGACTTTATCACTGCTTCCCGCATCAGGAGTCATCACACGGATGAATTCGGTAGTATCCGGACCGTTCTGCCAGTCGAACTGAACCTGTACCCGGCCCTGGTTTAAAGGGTCTGTATTGGAAATCACCTTACCAAACTGCGGATCTGCTCTTGGAACATGAAATTCTGGGCGTGGCATAAATCCTGTATCTGCGGCAATCGCTCCAAAGTTTCCGGTATAATAGCCTCTTGCGTCTACTTCATGGCTGACTTCTGTAATCATCAGCTTCGTGAAATAAGCGGTCTGGCTGCTGTCTGATTTCCGCATTTCAATATCAGCGGTACATCCCGGATATAAAAACGGAACGGTAGTGCTTCCTGAAGTAACGAATACATCTACCGCTTTGCTGCCTGCCGTGCCTTTTTGTGAAGCATCAATATCCATAAAACTGGATGCTTTGATGGGAGCTACACGCAGGGAAGGTGTAGTGAAGGTTTTTTCTGATATTTCATAGGCCCGTTTGGCAATATCAGACTGATGGTTTATTTTGGAACTGCCTGTAATAAGTTTTTCATTTTTGCTGCTGTTGTAGCCGTAAAAGGTAGGATTCACGTGCTGGGCTTTCATTCTGATCCTTACATCATTCACGCTGCTTCCATACACGAGTTGAACAGGGGATTCCTGAGGTGGAAGTTTCCCGAAGTGAAGGACTTCACCATCATAATAAAACTGTTCGCCATAAGCTTCCGCTATTCTGGCAAGATAATTATAGTGAGTCTCTTCGTATTGGGAACTGTATGAAATATTTCCATGCTGGGCATCTACCCTGAAATCAAATTTACTGGATCCAAGCCCTTCTTTAATGACCTGATCGGCAATACTGTTCAGGCTGATTTCCTGCTTGCCGCCAAAACTCTGGATATGGGGTGCGGCATCCAAAAGTACAGTAGGGCTGTATCCCGTGAGAACAATATTTCCGAGACTTCCTTTATCCTGACTGAAGCCTACCTCGGTAATCACACCCACGAAATTTCTTTCCGGACTGTCTTCCACATCTTTATATTTGAAAACAACCGTTATTCTTTTTCCAAGAAATCCCTGTGCCTGTTCCAGGTTGTGGTTTTCTGCGCTTCCCAGGGAGTCATGGGCCAGTGTCAGACTGAATTCATGATGTTTTACAGCAGACTGCGTCAGTTTAAAATGCTTGAAGTGTTTAATGATTTTGCCTTCAATAATAAGATCAAGTTTTACCACCCTGTTGATTCCCAGGATTTCACTTTTCGGGATGGCACTTGCGTTATGGATTTTAGAAGTGGGTTGCTGTGTCCATATTTTACCTTCACTTACCAGAGAGGTATTGGGCTGTGAAGTCTGATTCATAAAGGTATTGACATAGGATAAAGCCTGACTTCCTGTTTCTGCCGTTTTTTTGATTTTTTGATGACTCTTTTTTACGGTTTCTCCGGTTTGCTGTATTTCCGGAGTTTCCAGGCCGGATAATTCGCTGAGGGACTTCCGGTCTGGATTTTTTGAAGATTTATTGTTCTGAAACATAACATATTTTTTCTGGATTGGTGTAGAGAGTTGGCAGTCTGAAAAACTGCGTCAGACATTTATGTTTACTTCCTAAAAGATACCTGCTAAAGCAGGAAAATATCTTTTATAAGAGGTTTATCGTACATTCTTCAAATGATTTAAATGGCTTGTTATTATAGTTTTTTCTAGGTTAATATAAAATTAATATTTAGTTTAAATGGGGTTTAATTTATTGTAAAACAATGTGTTGTTTTGATTTTAATAATCACTTCCAAGTGAGACAAATATAAAAACCTATCGCCCAATTAAAAAAAATATAGAATGCTATTTTGAAATTTGTAGTAGTTTTACGACTAACGGTTGTTAGGGCGTTTTTGTAATGAATGTGATAGAAAGATTTTAGAGTAAAATAGGGATTGCCAAAAGATATTGAGTTAATTTTGTCGTTGATAATATCAGGCTGAAAGCTGGAAGAGGTGAAATTGAGGAATACTCATGTTCCGTAATTCATGCTGCTTTTAAAAAAAGCTGACAGTCTGCCATCTGAAATTTTCAGAAATCAGTATTCAATATGAAAAAAGCAGGAATCATAGGTTGTGGCTGGCTCGGATCCAGAATTGCAGAATCGCTGTCAGGCACGCATCTTATTTATACAACGGCGACTACGGAGGAAAAAGTTGCAGAGCTGAACATTAAGGGGCTGAATGCAACACTGGCCGGTTTTCCGGATTATCAGCTGGATGAGAAAATTAAACAGTGGGGGATCATCGGTCAGCTGGATATTCTGATCATTACAATTCCGCTTTCAGGGAAAAGCTGCTGTGTAAGTTCTTTATATAATAGGATACAGCATTTGTTGTCATTTATAGGAGATTTTAAAGGACAGCTGTTTGTTATGAGTACCACAGGTGTTTATCCTGACCTTCCAAAAGAATTTACAGAAGATGATCTGCCGGTAAATGCAGTCTCAGGAGAAAGAATGATCAGAAATAAATATCCGCAAGCCAATATTCTGAGATTGGGAGGGCTGATGGGGGATAACAGGCTTCTTAAAAATTATAATGTTTCCAATTTGGAAGCTCCGGTCAACCATATTCATTATGCAGATATCTGTTCTCTGATTGTAAGAATGGAAGAGCTGAAGACGGAAGGAAAACTTTATAATGTAACCGCTCCTTTACATCCCTCAAAGGCAGCTGTGATCCATGCCCAGAAGAACTTGCCGTTTTCCGGAGAAATAAAAACGGAAGGCCGGAAAATACTTTCATCAAAACTGGTTTCTGATCTGGACTTTGTATTCACCTATCCTGATCCGTGTAATTTTCATGAAGAATAAAAAATAAAGTAGATTGACTTGATGCTGCTTGATTTGCATGAAAATATTTTTGCCACGAACTCATAATGTTAAAAAAAATAAACGCAAAGTTGATGATTAATACCGTTGATTTCAGGGTGCAAAGAGTAGATCAACTCCGTTGATTCGATGAAGCGATAGATTAGCCTTCGGCTGTTTTTAATCTTCAAATAATCAGTTGCGGTTCTGAAAAATTTGCTAAAAATCTTGGATTTTCTTGCGCCTTAAAAGCAGCATAATGATAAAAAAATCCTTGCTCCATTGCGTAAATCCAACAAAAATCTGCTCAATCTGCGGAATCTGCGAGATTGAAAATATTTTATACACTGATTTTTATTAATTGGGTAGAATCTATCATTATCATCTGCGAAAGCTTTGCGATCTGTGGGAAATATTTTTACAACGAATTCATTAATATTAAAAAAATAAACGCAAAGTTGATGATTGATACCGTTGATTTCAGAGAGCAAAGAGTAGAATCAACTCCGTTGATTCAATGAAGCGATAGATTAGCCTTCGGCTGTTTTTAATCTTAAAATAATCGGTTGCGGTTCTGAAAAATTTGCTGAAAATCCAAGATTTTCCTGCGCCTTAAAAACAGCATAACGCTCTAAAAATCTTGCGTCCTTGCGATTCTCCAACCAAAAAAATCTGCTCAATCCGCCAGATCTGCGAGATTTAAAAACCATAAATCTGTGGATGCTTTTTTTTAAACGCAAAGTTTAAGCTTCTTTGTGCATATTTCAGGGAGCCAAGTACAGAATCAACTTCGTTGATCCGATGAAGCGTTGGATTAGCCTTCGGCTGTTTTGATGTTCAAATAATCAGTAGCGGTTTTGAAAAACTTGCTGAAAATCCAAGATTTTCCTGCGCCTTAAAAGCAATATGATGATAAAAAAATCCTTGCTCCATTGCGTAAATCCAACAAATTACCCCAATATTATAGCCCCTCCGCGAAAAACACATAAAAAAAACCTTACAGATTGGAGCCTGTAAGGTCATAAGATTTCAATTGCTGAAAATTATTTTTTTGCTTGAACCAGAGTATAAGCTCTGTCCGAAACGGGATAAGAATGAAACAGGTCATACATGTCAAGCCAGTCGAAATTCAGGCCGAAATTCTTTTTGGCTTTTTTAATGTTTTCAAAATTGTTTCCGGCAAACTGACTTTCATTATATACCAGTGCATTTTTAATGATTTTGTCATCGAGAACCTGCATAAAACAGTAGTCTACAGGTATATCTGCCCATTCAGAGCTGTGTTCAATGATAAAACTTTCAATTTTATGATCTCTGACCATTTTAAAAATATCCCCATCCCAGTGATCATCGTCCCGGTTATATGGATAACTTTCAAAATCGGCTTCAGATTCCAGGTGTTTGATATAATCGCTCGCCAGATCAAAGTTTTCTATTCCCTCAAAATGTGGACAGGACATATTGAAAGGAACAAAGGTGAAGCCATTCACTTCGAAATGAACGACATCTTTCCCTAAATCAATCTTTTTATTGATGATCAGACAAGTAATATTCTGGCCCATGAGCAATTATTTAATGATTCTGTCAAGCACCCAGGTAATCAGGTTTTTTTCAGAAGCATGGTGGTCTGCTGAGAACTCTCCGCGTCTTCTGTTGGCAATTACGTTGTTTACCGTGATAGCTTTGTGGCCCAATAATTTTGAAAGAGCATAAATCGCTGAAGTTTCCATTTCAAAATTTGTGATACCGAGATCGTTTAATGTTTCCAGGAATTGGTCATCCACAGCTTTCAGGCGAAGCTGTCTTCCCTGAGGAGCGTAGAACCCCGGGAAAGTTGCCGTGTTTCCGTGGTATCTGGCGTCTTTGTAGTATTCTCCAAGTTCTTCTGCCCAGTCCGAGAAATAAAGCATAGGCTTGATTCTTTCATAAGGGAACTTTTCCAGGAAGCTTCTGGAGAATTCATTTTCGAAATTATAGTCCTGGTAGAAATGCATAAGACCATCCAGTCCAACTACATTCCGGGTAACAAGCATATTGTCAACCTGTACATCCGGATTTACACTTCCGCAGGTTCCCATTCGGAATAATTCCAGGGATTTGTGTTCTGTTTTGAATTCTTTATTTTTAAGATCAATGTTTACCAGCGCATCCAGCTCGTTCATCACGATATCGATGTTTTCGGTTCCGATACCGGTAGACATTACGGTGATTCTTTCCCCGCGAAGGGTTCCGGTATGGGTATAGAATTCTCTTTTATTTTTTTTGATTTCAACCTTATCAAAGTATGTTGAAACTTTTGCCACTCTGTCCGGATCTCCTACAAGGATGATCTTATCTGCAATATCTTCAGGTAAAAGATTCAGGTGGTATACACTTCCGTCTTCATTCAGAACAAGTTCTGAGGCAGCAAGTTTGTTTAGCATAATATGTATATTTTGTTTTTATTTTAATTAATGAAAATCGCTTCTTTGTAGGGAGATGAAACCAGTTCATAAATGGAGCCGTATTCTTCCACAATTCTTTTCTGTCCCTGAATAACTTCATATACGGTAACAGTTGTTTTTTCAAAATCCTTAGGATCTTTTCTCTGGGAAGTGATTTCGTAAAAATGATCTCCTTTTTTAAGAACAGAAACCAGTTCTTCCTTAGTAGAGTTGTTAGACTCCATCATTCCGGGGAAGTCCATAACAATATCTTTAAGTTCGGCATATTTTTTATAAGGCTTGGTGGTTCCGTTTGAATAAACATATACATTGGGAATCTCTTTATCTTTTTCCAGGCGGATCAGATAATAATCATTGCCTTTTTTCTCTGCATACACAGCCATTTCCTGCTGTTTCTTCTGTGAAAAAGCAGAAAGAGAAAGGAAACCAGCTGCAAAGGCCAACAATAATTTTGTTTTCATAATGCTATTTTCGTTTCTGATGTTTTTTGAATTTAATTAAAAATGTCCTCTCCCAATAACCTTCCCCATTATTTTTTACCGGCAATTCAGAATACCGGTTTCTTTAAGAATAATGAATTTTGATTTCGGGGTTTAAAAGTAGTGAAAAATCTCCTATTTAAAATATAAACATTTTTTAATCTGTAATTAAAGTTGAGATAACATCCGATCGATAGTTTTGCCGCTAAAAAATTCATGAGATCTTACCCGCTGTTTGTTGTGATCCTGCTGATCGGTTTTGCTGTTATGTCCTTTAATCCTGCCGATAAAGGAGTGAAGAATGAGCTTACGTTTGTAAATAAAGGTTTATCAGACTTTAAAACCAGGCTTGAACAGCTGAAATCAGATGTCTACGGGTTTTCAGAAGACCGACTGTCTCTTGAAGAATTACAGAAATCACTTAAAAATACCAGAAATTCATTCAAAGAGGTTGAATTTTATATAGCCTATCATTATCCTGAATTTACCAAAACCCACCTGAATGCAGCTCCTTTGTTTCATATTGAAGCGGCAGGAACCTCGGCTTACACCCTGCCTCCTGAGGGATTGCAGGTTCTGGATGAACTGATCTTCTCTGAAGAAGCCAAAGAGGAGAAAGAAAAGATCAAAACGATCACCGACTTTTTATATAACAGCTATTCCGGATTTTATCTGAGTGCTGTAAAGAACGGATTAAGCAGAGGAAATAATAAAACACTTCCGCTGCGTATAGAGCTGATAAGGATTTATACTTTAGGCGTTACGGGATTTGATACACCGGGTTCCCTGAATATTTCAGAAGAAGCTGCCCATGCCCTTACAGGAATGAAAAAATATATTCATGATGATCCTTATTTCAGAAATTATAATGTACAGAAGGCAGATCAGCTCCTGTCCGGAAGTATCAGCTATCTTTCAAAGAATACAGATTTTGAAACATTTGACCGTATAGCGTTTTATAAAAACTATATACAGCCTTTGTATGAAGAATTGGGAAAATGGGACGGCAGAACGGATGATCTTAAAGAATTTTCAGGCTGGAATGTGAGCAGTAAAGGATTTTTTAACAGTGATTTTCTGGATCCTTATTTTTATACATTGCTGAAATCTTCAGAAGATAATGCAGATCTCCGTAATCTCGGAAAGGCCATCTTCTATGACGGAAGTATAAGCGGAAACGGTAAAATGAGCTGTGCTGCATGCCATCTTCCGGAAAATGCCTTCACAGATCTTAAAACTAAGTCTGAAAGCAATGTAGAGGGGAAAACCGTATTAAGGAATTCCCCGTCACTTTATAATGCGGTTTTTGCCAAAAGGTTTTTTTACGATCTCCGTGCATTTTATCTGGAACAGCAGGCTGAACACGTTATCTATAATGAAGATGAATTTAATACGAGTTACGAAGATATTATCAGAAAATTAAAAACAAAACCTGAATATAAAAAAGCTTTCCGTTCCGCATTTAAGGACGGAAAGATCAGTAAGGAAAATTTTTCAAAAGCGCTGAGTTCGTATGTGGCTTCCTTATATTCTTTTGACAGCGATTTCGACCGTTTTATGAGGAATGAAAAAGATATTTCAGAAGAGGTAAAAAAAGGCTACAATCTGTTTATGGGAAAAGCGAACTGTGCAACCTGCCACTTTGCGCCCCATTTTTCAGGATTGGTTCCCCCGTTTTTTAATGAAAATGAGTCTGAAGTTTTAGGAGTAACTACAAAGCCTGTCAGTCAGATTCCTGTTGAGCTTGATAGAGACCTGGGAAGAGCCGGCAGCCCGGTAAAAAAAGAAAAGTCGTGGATCTACGATTATTCCTTCAAAACGGTTACTGTACGGAATATTGCTCTTACCAGACCGTATTTCCATAATGGCGCTTTCAGTACACTGGAAGAAGTTCTTGATTTTTACAATGAAGGCGGAGGGGAAGGACTTGGCTTAAAGATGAAAAACCAAACTCTTTCACCGGATAAACTGAATCTTACCCCGGCAGAAATCAGACAGATTATTGCTTTCCTGAATTCTCTTACAGATACGGGTAAAGCAAAATAAAAGAGGAGATATACTTAAAAGGTACTTCAGTTCGGGATAAGGATATCTGATGCATAAAGATTTGAGGCTGGAATAGGGAAGCGATGAAAGTCATTGACCACTGGATTTTAACAATTATTTAATCCACTTAACATTAAATTCCAGATTAATTAACAAATATCAGGATATATTTAAAATCCTATTAACGGAGGTGCCGGCTCAAAAAAATAGTTTTGCAGGGTCTAATAAATCAAAAAAATGAAGAAAAAACTACTAGCAATCGGAGCTCTAGCGTTAGTTGCGGGCTTTAACGTACAGGCACAGACTATTGTTTTCGACAGAAACTCATCCTGGAGTTACAGAGATCTGGACCAGGCGCAGCCGGATGAATGGAAAACCAAAACCTATGACATTTCTGCATGGCCGGTAGGAAACGGCCCGTTGGGATATGGTGATCCTGTAACAACAACCATTCATAATGGAGCTACCGGCCTTGTCACGGCTTACTTTGCAAAAGATTTTACCGTGGATCTTTCAACCCTTTCAGATGAAATGGAACTTGGAGTAATGAGAGATGACGGAATTATTGTTTACCTGAACGGAGTAGAAGTGGTAAGGGATAATATGCCTGCCGGTGCTGTTACGTTCAATACATTTTCATCCACAACCATTGACGGAGCGGCAGAAAACATATACAATCTTTTCACAATCCCGAAATCTAAATTTGTAAACGGAATCAACAGAATTTCTGTTGAACTCCACAACAGAAGCGTAACAAGTTCTGATCTCAGAATCGATGCCTATCTGAAAACTAAAGTAACCACCACGCCTCAGCCGACTGCCTGTAACGGAACGCATATCAGCTGTTTTACCTCTATCGTTCCTACCGCACAAACCAATAAACTGATTATTCCGGCTGAACATAAATACCAGCTCATCCTGAAAGAAGGAGATAATTATACGGAAGGAGGCGGAATGGTAGGCGGGCAGAATGACTTTACGGCGTATGTTGCCAGGTCGGGAAGCAGCACAGACGGATACCTTTCCGTAAACCATGAAACGAATCCGGGTGGAGTAACTATGGCAGAAGTAAACTATAATACAAGTACCAAACTTTGGCAACTTACAAGATCCAGAGCGGTAAGTTTCTCAGCTCCGAGCCTTGTTCAGACCATCAGGAACTGTTCGGGAGGAATTACACCCTGGGGAACAGTTGTTACTGCTGAAGAATCTGTAACATCCAGCGATGTGAATGGTGACGGATATAAGGACTACGGATGGCTCGTGGAAATAGATCCTGCTACTGCACAGGTCGTTTCTAAAAATCCTGACGGTTCCAAAGGAAAGCTCTGGCAGATGGGAATCATGAACCATGAAAATGTAGTGATCAACAATGCCGGAACCATAGCTTATTATGGCGAAGACGGCGGAACTCACATGGTATATAAGTATGTGATGGATACCCCGAATGATCTGTCTTCAGGAAATCTTTATGTACTGAAACTGGATCAGGGACTGAATGCTTCCGGAGATCCGGCAGGAACCACCGCAACATGGGTTCAGATTCCTAATAAAATAAAGGCAGACCAGAACAATACTGCCGGACTTGCCCAGTCTTTGGGAGGAACAAGATTCAACGGAGTGGAGGACGTGGATATCAGCCCGCTGGACGGAAAGATTTACTTTACAGCAAAAGGTCTTGATAAGGTATACCGTCTTCAGGATAACGGAACTACGGCTTCCCAGGTAGAAACATTCGTTGGAGGTGCTTCTACGGCTTATTCATTCAATACCGCTCAGGGAATGAAAACCGAAGCATGGGGAGATGGAAACGATAACCTTACCTTTGATGAGCGTGGAAACCTTTGGGTGCTTCAGGACGGAGGGAAAAACTATATCTGGGTTATTGCACCGGACCATACCCAGGCAAATCCTAAAGTGAGATTGTTTGCTTCAATGCCGGCAGGTTCAGAACCAACGGGACTTACCTTTACTCCGGATCATAAATTTGGCTTCTTCTCTATTCAGCATCCTGACTCTACTATTTCAACGGATATTGATGCCACAGGAAATACTGTTGATTACAGAGGGAAATCAG
Organism: Chryseobacterium indologenes; assembly: GCA_002439165.1. Lineage (GTDB taxonomy): Bacteria > Bacteroidota > Bacteroidia > Flavobacteriales > Weeksellaceae > Chryseobacterium > Chryseobacterium indologenes_E. The sequence continues at coordinate 49,942 of DJTE01000003.1, read as the reverse complement.
CAACAGTGGTCATTGCCCTGAAAGAAAATCTGGGAACCAACGGTTCATTGGGAACCATTGATAGCCAGACTTCTGAAACTACTGTGACAGTGGCCCCTAATCCTACTTCCGGAATCGTGAAGATCAATTCGGAAAAAGGGCTGAAAGATATTCTGGTAACCGTTTACAGTATGGATGGAAAAATCGTTTATACAAAGAAGTTCAACGGTTTAAACAGAGCTCTGGAGCTTGACTTTACGAAGCAGCTGGAAGCATCCCGTATTTTGGTTTTGAATATCGAAGCTGAAGGAGGGTTTCAGAAAACAGTAAAATTATTAAAGAAATAAGTATTAATAATTCCCGTCCGTTGCGGCAGCGAAGCTGCCGCAACGGACACTTTTTATCTATGAAAAAAATCCTTCTGCCGGTTTCCGTTTTCTTTCTTTTTCAGGCAAAAGCCCAGATCGACCCTGTAAAATATCCTACCTTTACAAATATTGAAGAAGCTTTGAGCAGTGATAAAACTGTATACAGTATGAGTTTCCGGGAAAAAGGCATGTTCAACCTTCCCCCTCAAATTGCCGGACTGAAGTCACTTTTCTTTTTGAATATCATGGGAAATAAGCTTGAACAGATGGATCAGGAAATTTTTACTTTAAAAGAACTGACGATCCTGAATGTCAATGAAAACAATATTAAGTTTATCCCTGATGAAATCGGAATGCTGACAAAGCTGGAAACTTTTTCAATGAATCTCAATGGACTTACACGCATCAACCCGAATGTGGTGAAGCTTCAGCGGTTAAAAGCTGTACATCTGGAAGCCAATAATCTGAATGTGTTTCCGGAAGCATTCATGGAAATTCCGTCTTTGGAAGAAATTAACCTTCAGGGAAACCAGATCAGTTTCATTACAGACCGTATAGACAACATCAAAAATCTGAAGTTTTTGAATCTTGCAGAAAACCAGATCAACGATATGGAAAGCCTTTCCTTTCCTGAAAATCTGAAATACCTGGAACTTCAGCAGAATGCCATTGTGAAATTACCTGAAACACTTTTCAGACTTCGAAAGCTCGAATACCTGAATGCCAGTGGAAATAACATCTCCCAAATTTCACCAAAGATCAAAGGTTTAAAAAACATGACCAGTATGAATCTGGCGGGTAATAACCTGAAAAGTATCCCGATTGAGATTACCCGGTTGAAAAACCTGAAAACATTGATCCTTACAGGAAATCCATTAGATAAAACTGAAATAGAACAATTAAAGAAGCTGATGCCGGAAACCCAGATCTATTTCTAGGTCTATCCGCCGACTCTTTTGGTTTTATATCCCATTTCTTTAAGGATATTCATAATCTTATCACGGTTGTCTCCCTGAATAATAATCGTACCATCCTTTTCAGAACCGCCTATTCCTAAGGTGGTTTTTATTTTTTTTGAGATCTTTTTTAAATCTTCTTCACTGCCTTCCCAGCCTTCGACAATGGTAACAGGCTTACCGTTTCTGCCTTTCTTCTCAAACTTGCATACCAATGGTTCTTTCTGCTTGAATTCTTCTTCAGGCATTTCAAAATCCTGCTCCTCATGGTCAGGAAAAAGGTTCTTCAATTGATCTCGTAAATCCATAAAACAAAATTAATAATAATTAATTTAATGAAACAAATAATTGAACGAACCGGAGCATTTTAAGCAGACTGGAAAATAGAAGAAGAGAAGTTGCTTTTAAAATTTTCCTGCTTCCATGCCCCGTCTTCCATACCTCTTGAACAAATTTTTGTTTTTTCGTATAATATTTTCCTACTTTACGCTGTTAAATAAAAAAACTCATAAAAAACCATGAAAATAAAATCCTATCAGATTCTTGCGGCCTGTTTTCTCACTTATGCAACAGTAAATGCACAGACAGGATTTTCCGATGATCCGATGAATGCAATCTTTGAAACCGGTGATACCGACCGTTTCTGGAAAGCTTTCGATAAAATGGAAACTTCTAAAGAAAATCCGTTTGCAGACTATATGAAAAATGGTTCACCGGGAGTAAAAGGCTTTACAGAGTTCAGAATTATTAATGCCGATTCCCTGTATACAATGGTCAGAAAACGGAAGGAAGATTACCTGAAAAGCCGAAATGTTCTTGCCGGAGTAGGGCAGAAAGAAAAAAGGGCGAGAGCTATTTACAGCGCAATGAAATACTGGCATCCGGAAGCTAAATTTCCTCCCGTTTATTTTGTCTATGGCCGGTTCAATTCCGGGGGGACAGTTTCCAAAGACGGAATTATTATCGGGACGGAAATGCTGAATAACCTGGATGGGGTAATGGGACTTGTTGCCCACGAACTGATCCATTTTCAGCAGAATATCAAAGGGGATGGCAGTTTATTAAAAAATACCCTGATGGAAGGTGGTGCTGATTTTATCAGCGAAATGATTTCAGGTGAAAATATCAATACCGGAGCTTTTCGTTATGGAGAAGCCCATCTGGAAGCTTTATGCAGAGAATTCGTTACCCGGTTGAAAAATGATGATAACACAGACTGGCTATACGGAACCAGTAAAAAAGACGACAGACCCAACGACCTGGGATATTGGATGGGGTATAAAATTTCGGAATCTTATTTCATGAGGCAAAAAGATAAACATAAAGCGATCCATGATATCCTCAATATTGAAGATCCGTTGGAATTCCTGAAAGAAAGCGGCTTTTTGGATCCTTATATCAGAGAATACACGAAAAATCAAAAAATGAAATTTGAGGATTTTTACAAACCCTATTCAGACGAAACCCATGAAGTAACTTTCACTGTAAGTGTTCCTGATAAAAATGATGAGGTATATATTACCGGAAACCAGCCGGAATTGGGAAACTGGACACCATCCTCTATTAAAATGAACAGGAAAAGTGCCAGAGAAAGGAGCATTACCTTAAAAATACATCTTCCCGCCCAGTTTAAATTCACCAAAGGAAACTGGGAGATTCAGGCAGATGTAAAAGGAAAAAACAAATGGCAGAATATTAGAATTGAAGAAAAACCTTCAAAGCCGGTACATTATGAAATTACAAACTGGTCTGATAATCAATAAATAAAGATTGGGAAATCTGCTCAATCTGTATAATCTGCGAAAACAAAACTATATATTATCTGTATTTTTGTTTCCGCAGATTTTAATTTCCGACAGATCTTTCAAATCTCACAGGTTTATAAATTTTAAAACAGCCGGAGGCTAATCCATCGCGTCATTGAATCAAGGGAGTTGATTCCGCTCTTTGCATGCTTTAAATCAGCATTGTCTATAAATGAACTTTGCGCTTGAAAAAGTATTAATACAAATTTTCTCACGGATACACAGCTGCTTATAAATATTTTTGGCTTGCAGATTATGCAGATCCGGCGAGAAACTGTTACAAAATGAAGATTGAATTTACACTGAATATTAAAATTCAGCACACAGTTAAAATTCAACACTGCAAATTCTTCTGTTCATCGGAAATTAGGTAAATTTGTATAACAAAAGTTTACAAAATGTCAAAAAAAGCAATATTAGCAATCCTTGACGGATGGGGGCTGGGCATGAACCCGGAAGTTTCAGCAATAGATAAAGCAGATACCCCGTTTATCGACAGCTGTTATAAAAAATTTCCCCATACAACCCTTGAAGCAAGCGGCCTGGCAGTAGGACTTCCCGCAGGACAGATGGGAAATTCCGAAGTGGGGCATATGAATTTAGGAGCAGGAAGAGTGGTGTATCAAAACCTGGTAAAACTCAATATGGCAGTGGAAAACGGTACTTTGGGACAGGAAAAAGTCATTCAGGATGCTTTTGAATATGCTAAAAAAGAAAATAAAAAAGTACACTTCATAGGACTGGTTTCCAACGGAGGTGTGCATTCCCATATCAATCATCTCAAAGGGCTTTTAACGGCAGCCAAAGAATCCGGACTCAACGAAAATGTTTTTGTTCATGCATTTACAGACGGAAGAGACTGTGATCCGCATTCAGGATTAGGTTTTATCGAAGAACTTCAGAAACACATGGAGGCAACTACCGGAAAACTGGCAACCATTGTGGGGCGCTATTACGCTATGGACAGAGATAAAAGATGGGAACGTGTAAAATTGGCATATGATGCCCTTGTAGAAGGGGTAGGCCTTCAGACTACGGATGCAGCAGCGGCTATTAAAACTTCTTATGATAACAATATAACAGACGAATTCCTCAAACCTGTCATTATGGTCAATACCACGGCAACCGGAAATGTGGTGCCCGTGGCTAAGATTATCGATAATGATGTGGTGATCTGTTTCAATTTCCGTACAGACAGGGGCCGTGAAATTACAGAAGTCCTTTCTCAGAAAGATTTTCCGGAATATTTTATGCGTAAACTGAACCTTTACTACGTTACACTGACCAACTATGACAAAACATTTCAGAATGTACAGGTTGTTTTCGACGAAAATGTTCTTCAGGATACTATGGGAGAAGTGCTTGAAAGAAACGGTAAAACCCAGATCAGAATTGCTGAAACAGAGAAATATCCTCACGTGACATTTTTCTTCTCAGGAGGAAGGGAAAAAGAATTTGAAGGAGAAAGAAGGCTGCTGTGCCCAAGCCCGAAAGATGTTCCTACTTACGATCTGAAGCCGGAAATGTCAGCTTACGACATTACCAATGCTATTGTTCCGGAACTGGAAAACGGCACCGCAGATTTTGTATGTTTAAACTTTGCCAATACCGATATGGTAGGGCATACCGGAGTTTTTGAAGCCGCAGTAAAAGCAGCGGAAACAGTAGATAAATGCATTGAAAAAGTGGCCACAGCTGCTTATGAAAACGGATATGCAGTATTCATTCTGGCAGACCACGGAAATTCCGATGTAATGATCAACCCGGACGGAACCCCTAATACCCAGCATTCAACCAACCTGGTTCCTTTTATTGTGATGGATAAAGACCATACCTGGAACCTGAAACCCGGTAAACTGGGAGATGTTGCCCCAACCATCCTGAAGGTAATGGGAGTGGAAATTCCGGAAATTATGACAGGAAATATTTTAGTTACCTAAAATTCAATAATAATGTTAAAAAAATGCCGTTCTATAATTACATGCCGGCATTTTTTTATGATTTATGTCAGACATGATATGAGTTGCATACTTTATTATGCGGTAAATAATAAATAAATCATATCTTTGCTGTTTAAAATTAATAGAGTTACAATGTATCAAAAGCTTGTTAGGAAAGAAGTAATGGGAATTCTGGAAAAGGAAGTAGGTTCTTTTCTTGAAAAATTTTTAACGCCGATCGAAAAGATCTGGCAGCCTTCAGATATGCTTCCGGATCCTTCAAGCGATGATTTTAAACATGATCTGGAAGAAATTCAGACCTTCGCCCGTGAAATGCCTTATGATCTGTTTGTAACCCTGATCGGGGACTGTATCACAGAAGAAGCTCTGCCTTCTTACGAATCCTGGCTGATGGGAGTAGACGGAGTGAATCAGGAAGAAAGCGTAGGCTGGGTAAACTGGGTAAGAGCCTGGACTGCTGAAGAAAACAGACATGGAGACCTACTGAATAAATACCTTTACCTGTGCGGAAGAGTGAACATGAGAGAAGTGGAAATCACGACTCAATACCTGATCAACGATGGTTTTGATCTGGGAACAAGCATGGACCCGTACAGAAATTTCGTGTATACAAGCTTCCAGGAAACAGCGACCAACATTTCCCACCGTAGGGTAGGAACACTGGCAAAACAGTCCGGAAACGGAAAACTGGCAAAAATGTGCGGGGTAATTGCTGCCGATGAAGCGAGACATGCCAAAGCTTACAAACATTTCGTAGCCAAAATCCTTGAAATTGATCCTTCGGAAATGATTCTTGCCTTTGAAGATATGATGCGCAAAAAAATTGTAATGCCTGCCCACCTGATGAGACAGTCCGGGCAGAAAGCAGGAGAGCTTTGGGGGCATTTTTCAGATGCAGCGCAGAGATGTATGGTATACACAGGCCAGGATTACATCAATATTCTGAAAGACCTGTTGGACGAATGGAAGATAGAACATGTAAAAGGACTTACTGAAAAGGCTGAAAAAGCTCAGGAATATCTAATGAAACTGCCGGCGAGACTTCAGAAGATCACAGACAGGGTTTCTACTCCCGATCTTCAGTTTCAGTTCAGCTGGGTAAAAAGTTAGTCCACATAATCATTAAATTATAAAACTAAGAGTGTCATCGTTTTTTGGCACTCTTTTTATTTCTTATCTTTGCAAAGCTAAAAAAAGAACAAAATGTTAAATAATAAAAAAATTGCTGTTGATTTTGACGGAACTATTGTAGATGATGCGTATCCGGCAATTGGAAAAGCAAAAATCTTTGCTTTTGAAACCCTTAAAAGACTTCAGGGAGAAGGGTACAGACTGATTCTCTGGACATACAGACACGGGAAAACACTGGAGGAGGCCGTAGAATTCTGCAGACAGAACGGTATTGAGTTCTATGCAGTGAATTCCAGCTTTGAAGGAGAAGTGTTCGATTCTGCCACACAGTCCAGAAAACTGGATGCAGACTGGTTCATTGACGACAGAAATTTAGGAGGATTTCCGGGATGGGGAGAAATTTATAACATCATCCAGGAAAGAATAGAATTCCGGGTAGAAGGAAAAGAAGTCCTGGCTTATTCTAAACTTAAAAAAGAAAAGAAAAAAGGACTTTTCTGGTAGAAAAGACAAATAAATAATCTGGCAGCGTATCTGTTTGATATGATGACGTTGCTACATTCATACATTGGTAAATTAAAACAATGATTCAGCTAAAAACAATAGAGGAACTCCGCCTGATGAAGGAGAGTGCCAGACTGGTTTCCAAAACACTGGGAATGCTGGCAAAAGAAATTAAACCGGGAATCAATACCTTATATCTGGATAAACTGGCGCACGATTTTATTAAAGATCATGGAGCAGAACCTGCCTTTTTAGGATATGGAGGTTTCCCTAATTCTTTATGTATTTCTCCCAACGAACAGGTTGTTCACGGTTTCCCTAATAAAGATATTGTAAAAGAAGGAGACGTTCTTTCCGTAGACTGTGGGGTAATTCTCAATGGTTTTGTAGGAGACCATGCCTATACCTTTGAAATAGGGGAAGTAAAGCCAGAGGTGAAAAAAATGCTTCAGGTAACCAAAGAATCCCTTTACAAAGGAATTGCACAGTGTGTAAGAGGAAAAAGAATCGGGGATATTTCCCATGCGATCCAGGCACATTGTGAAAAAGAAGGATACGGAGTAGTAAGAGAACTTGTAGGGCACGGTTTGGGCAGAAAAATGCATGAAGACCCTCAGGTTCCTAATTACGGCAGACAGGGAAGCGGAAAAGTGATCAAAGACGGTCTGGCTATTGCTATTGAGCCGATGATCAACCTCGGAACTGAAAAAGTAAAATTCCATAATGACGGCTGGACGGTAACGACATTGGATAATCTGCCTTCCGCACACTTCGAACATGACGTGGCGGTGATCAACGGTAAGCCGGTATTGCTTTCCACTTTCCAGTATGTTTATGAAGCTCTGGGTATTGTAAGTGATGAAGAAAAGCCATTCCAATTGGATTTTTAATGAAAAAAGTAACGAAACTTTTACTCAATAAAATTCCGCGTCCGGTGCTGATTAAAATGAGCATCTGGGCCAGACCGCTGATTTACCAGTTTTTCAAAGGAGATAAGTTCTTTGATCCTATTGACGGAAGGTCTTACCGCAAATTTCTTCCTTACGGATATGGAAAACAGAGAGAAAATGCTCTTTCTCCAGGTACTTTAAGCCTTGAAAGACACCGCCAGATGTGGCTGTACCTCCAGAATGAAACCGATTTTTTCATTAAAAACTATAAGGTGCTGCACATTGCTCCCGAACAGGAGTTTCTGAGGAAATTCAAACGGATGAGAAACCTGGATTACATTTCTGCTGATCTGTTTTCTCCGATTGTAGATGTAAAAGCAGACATCCTCGATCTGCCGTTTGCCGATGAAAGCTTCGATATTGTTTTCTGCAACCATGTTCTGGAACATATTGAAGATGATGCCAGAGCAATGAGCGAACTGTACAGGGTAATGAGGCCCGGTGGATGGGGAATCTTTCAGGTCCCTATGAAAAACTCACTGGAAAAAACATATGAGGATTTCTCGATCAAAGATCCTAAAGAACGCCAGAAACACTTCGGACAATATGATCATGTACGCTGGTACGGAATGGATTATTTCGACCGCCTCAGGAAGGCCGGTTTTGAAACCGAACCGGATTTTTATTCACAGAAATTCTCCGACGAGGAAATTAAAAAATACGGGCTGAGGCACAATGAAATTCTTCCCGTGGTTTTCAAAAAATAATAAAACCGTCTTCAGAATACTGAGGACGGTTTTATATTGATAGATAGAAGTGTTTATTCTTTTGTAAACGAAGAAGACTTATAGTTTTCAGCTGTCAGGATGTATTGTCCTTTTGGGAAATTTCCTGTTTTTATATTAAGCTTTTCTTCATTGCTTACCGTTTCATAGATCAGTTTTCCCTGCATATCAAAGATTTTAACGGGAAGTCCCTTTTTGACATTTTCCACGTACAGATCTTCTTTTACCGGATTGGGATATACCCTGAATATATTTTTCACAGGCTGCGCTTCTTTTGCGGCAAGGAATGAACTGTTGTAATAGACCTGGTTTCCGTTGGCCGGGTTGGTTACAATTAATGTACGTCCGGATCCGCTGGTTACAATCTCATAATTGAAAATGCTTCCAATAGCCGGATAGTTGAAAAAATCAGAGTGTTTATTGTCATAATTTTCCACAGCAATCGCATTACTGCCTCCATATCCCCCAAGCGTACATGCAGAAACGGATTTTGTAAAGCTGTTGGTATTGGGAATAAAAACAATACCCAGCTGGCAGGTATTGAAATACGTTGAATTATACTGTATTTCTGATGTTCCGAACGTTTTGAAATTAGAAGCGCTAAGGGAAAGATCCATTGCCGGAGTGGTGATGGTCTGCCCGTTTGTTACAATTTTGGAAATATACCAATTGTTGTTAAAGAGTTCTGTGCTCTGAGCAGTCAAAAGGCCGCCTGTTAATAAAAATAATAATGCTTTTCTCATCTTCTTAGTTTTTTGCTAATGTAAGAAAAAATTATAGATATTTTCAAATACAGAAAACCAAGATGTATTAATGAGAAACTGCTTTTAAACCTACTACGGAACCAATCAGGGTAACAATAAAGAATATTCTCCAGAAACTTACGGGATCTTTAAAAAAGAAAATTCCCATAAGGGCTGTTCCTACGGCACCTATTCCGGTCCATACGGCATAAGCGGTTCCTATCGGTAAAGTCTGTGTTGCTTTGATCAGAAGCACCATACTGATCGTCATGGTTACCAGAAATCCGGCGTACCAGTAATACATTTCAGTCCCGGAAGTTTCCTTAGCCTTCCCCAGACATGAAGCAAAAGCTACTTCAAACAGTCCGGCAATGATTAAAATAATCCAATTCATTTTCTTAAATTTTTCTCCTGCAAATTTCAGGATTTGAAAAGAAAAAAAATTTTACAAATGATAAAAAATGAATTTTCAGGTTTAATTTCAGGGATGAAGATTGCGGGAATTCATCTCAGTCGCCAATTGTTTTTAGTTATCGTTACCTTTACCTTTAAAATCAATAAAATAAGACTGCTGATTCACTCAGTTCAATAACTTCCATTCCTCCGGCTTCCCGGCTATTTAATTTCTGCCCGTATTCTGCTCAGGCTTACCTGGGTGATGCCCAGATAAGATGCAATATGGCCCAGCTGTACTCTTTTCAGGAGATCAGGACTGTGGGTTATCAGGTCTTTATACCTTTCCAGAGAAGTTTTAAACTGTCTTGAAATAATCAGTTCTTCAGATTTTATCATTTCAGACTCGGCCAGTTTTCTTCCCCAGTTGGCGATATGGATATCCCCGTTAAATAAGGTTCTGAGACTCTCTGTTTCCAGTCTGTACAGATCACAGTCTTCCAGAAGCTCAATGCTTTCATAACCGGGTTTATCTTCCACATAACTTTTCATTGAGATAACCGTCTGACCTTCACTTCCGAACCAGAACGTGATGTCATTCTCTGCTGTGGTTGCATAAGCCCTTGCAATACCTTTCCTGATAAAGTAAACATAAGGAATGATCTTATCCGCCTCCATAAGACAGAAGTGTTTTGGGTATGAAACCTCAGTAATATGTTTCTTCAGACTGGTTTTGGAAGCTTCAGGAAGAACATGTATACGGTCAAGGATCTGGTCTATATTCATAAAAAGAATTCTGGTCTTCAAAAATATCAGTTTTAGCCTATGCAATACAATAAAATATCTTCATTTTTCAGAATTCGGATTCCTGGAAATCATTTCTGAGGGCTGATTACCGGATACCGCTTTTTTCTTTCTAAAATTGGAGATAAACCCCGAAACCAATTTTGTTTTACTAACTTTGCAGTTCGTAATATTATTTTTATGCATAAAGCTGGATTTGTAAATATAGTCGGAAAGCCTAATGCCGGAAAATCTACCCTGTTGAATCAACTGATGGGAGAGAAGCTGGCTATTGTAACGCAAAAGGCTCAGACAACCCGTCACAGAATTTTTGGAATTTATAATGAAGATGACCTGCAGATCGTGTTTTCCGATACCCCCGGTGTATTGGATCCTAAATACGGACTTCAGGAGAAAATGATGGATTTTGTAAAAGATTCCCTCCAGGATGCTGATGTTTTCCTGTTCATTGTAGATGTAACCGATAAAGCGGAACCTTCAGAATTTCTGATTGATAAACTGAATAAAATCCCGGTTCCCGTACTCCTTCTTTTAAATAAAGTAGACCAGACGGATCAGGAAGGACTGGAGAAACTGGTGGAATTATGGCATGGCAGAATCCCGAAAGCGGAAATCCTTCCCATTTCAGCACTGAATGCTTTCAATACAGAGATCATTCTTCCCAAACTGAAATCATTATTGCCGGAAAACCCGCCTTATTATGATAAAGACCAGTTTACAGACAAACCCGAAAGGTTTTTTGTGAACGAAGCGATCCGTGAAAAGATCCTTCTGAACTATGAAAAAGAAATTCCATATTCCGTGGAAGTGGTTACAGAGCAGTTCAAAGAAAAAGAAGGTATTATCTTCATCGATTCTATTATTTACGTGGAAAGAGATACCCAGAAAGGAATTATTATCGGTCATAAAGGAGAAGCCATTAAAAAAGTAGGAACAGAAGCAAGACTGGACCTTGAAAAGTTCTTTGGTAAAAAAATCCATCTGAATTTATTCGTTAAAGTGAAAAAAGACTGGCGTAAAAACGACAGGGATCTTAAAAATTTCGGATACAGATAAACTAAAAACACCGGAAATCCCGTTGTATTAAAAGATTTTTATTACCTTAGTCTAAATTTTTAGTAGATGAACTATTTAAATTCGAATTCCAGCTCAGTCCCTAAAGATCTTGTTTTATTAGTCGTGAGAGTATTTATTGGTTTTGCCATGCTGTCTCACGGTTTTCCTAAGCTTCAGATGCTTATCGGAGGAGGGAAAGCAGATTTTTTTGACTTTTTGGGAATGGGACCGCAGATCTCGCTGATCCTTGCCGTCTTTGCTGAATTTGTTTGTTCAATACTCCTGATACTGGGTCTTTTTACAAGGGTTTCATTAGGGGTTCTGATCTTTACCATGATCGTTGCTGCCTTTATGGTACATGGGGCAGATCCTTTTAAGGATAGAGAAATGAGCCTGGTATACCTTTCTGTTTACCTTCTGCTGGTGGTATTCGGAGCTGGAAAGATATCTGTGGATCATATGATAGAGAAAAGAAGAAGAGCTTCAGAATGGTAAGCTCAAATCTGTAAATAAAAGGAGGCACCCCGGAAATGAGGTGCCTCTTTTGCATTTTTACGGTCTGCACGGGGATGAAGTCGGGATGCAGTCCCAGATGGGGGATCCGTGCTCTGTTCTGCCTACTACACAGGCTCTGTACCCGTCATCACATAAAGGAGCACTTCCTCCGATAATTGTTTTCAGATTGCTCTTTGATAATTTTCTTAAATTTTTCATATTATTTTATTTTGAATGATAAATGTAAGTGAAAAAAATCAAATATATCCCTTTGATGGGATTATTTTAATAAATTTTATACATCTTTTAATTTTCATTATATTAGTAAAAATGATTTTTATGAAGATAAAGCTGACTATCTGTCTCCTTGCATTTCTTAATTTTTATGATGCACAGGAAAATATTGCTTACCAAAAACCATCTGCTGAAATCCTTAAACTGGCAGATTATGAAAGACCTCCCGGCGTTCTGATGAACAGTAAAAAAGACTGGATTGTTTTTACCTACCGTCCTACCTATAAAACACTGGAAGATCTCAACCAGCAGGAACTGAAACTGGGCGGGCTACGGGTAAATCCGGTCACCAATATTTCAAGTACGGTTACTTATTCAAATAATCTGAAAATCAGAAAAATAAATGATAAGAATGAAATACAGGTCAGAAATCTTCCTGCCGATCCTAAAATAACCTCCATTTCATTCTCCCCGGACGAAAAAAAACTGGCTTTTACCAATACAACAGGAAAAGGAGTGGAACTCTGGATCGTAGACATGGAAACAGCCACAGCCAAAAAGATAACAAATGATAATCTGAATGCCAATCTGGGAACCCCATACCTTTGGTACAATGATTCACAGAATTTACTGATCAGAACTCTTCCTCAGAACAGGCCTGCTCTTATCAATTCAGATAAAGACCTGCCCACAGGACCCATTGTTTCTACTGCAGACGGCAAAGTTTCACAGAACAGAACCTATCAGGACCTTCTGAAAAATCCTCAGGATGAAAAAAACTTTGAAGTTATTGCCGCTTCGGAAGTTTATAGTGTTGATCTGAACGGTACTCTGAAAAAGGTAAAAGATAAAGATATGTATGCCGGGCTGAGCTTTTCTCCCGACGGAAACTATCTGATGGCGGTTGTGATAAAAAAGCCCTTTTCCTATATTGTCCCTTACAGCAGGTTTCCGCTCACCACTACGGTATATGACATGAAAGGAAATACCGTAAAAGTAGTCAACGAAGTTCCTTTGAATGAAATCATGCCCAAAGGGTTTTCTTCTGTGAGAACCGGAAAAAGAAATATGGGATGGAGAAGCGATGCTCCCGCTACATTAACGTATGTAGAAGCGCTGGATGGCGGAGACCAGTCTAAACAGGCAGATTTCAGAGATGAAATATTTACCTGGGAAGCACCTTTTACAGCATCTCCCAAATCATTCTTTAAAACAAAACAGAGATATGAAGGAGCGCAATGGTCCAACGATCATTATGCTGTTATTTCCGAAGGATGGTATGATACCAGAAATACAAAATCTTTCCTGGTAGACCTTAACAACGGTGAATCGAAAGTGATTGAAGACCGGAACTCCCAGGATGTGTACAATGATCCGGGAAGATTCAATACGACTAAGAACCAGTATGGAAGATATGTGATTGATATGAAAGGCGGAAAATCTTACCTGATTGGTGATGGCTTTACCAAAGACGGACAGCATCCTTTTATCGATGAAATGGATATGAAATCACTGAAAAAGAAAAGACTGTACACCTCGGATCTTAAAAATGCCAAAGAAGAAATTATAGATATTCTGAATCCGGCAAAAGGGGAAATTCTCACCACACAGCAATCTTCCAGCCAATACCCGAATTACTTCAGGAAGAACATTAAATCTCAGAAAACAGAAGCCGTTACCAGCTTTGCCAATCCTTTTGAAAGCATTAAAGATGTATACAAAGAAGTGATTACCTATAAAAGAAATGATGGGGTAACATTAACCGGTACACTTTATCTCCCGGCAGGATACGACCGTAAAGCTAAAAAAGAAAAGCTTCCATTGCTCATCTGGGCTTATCCTACGGAATACAAAGACAAAAATACGGCAGGGCAGAATACCCAGAACCCCAATGACTTTACGTTCCCTTATTACGGTTCTTTTGTTTACTGGACTACAAAGGGATATGCCGTACTGGATGATGCTGCTTTCCCGATCATCGGAGAAGGAAAAACAGAACCGAACGATACCTTCATTCCTCAGCTGGTTGCTAATGCTGAAGCAGCCATTAATGCAGTAGACCAGTTGGGATATATCGATAAAAAGAAAGTAGCAGTAGGAGGACATTCCTATGGAGCCTTTATGACGGCCAATCTTCTTACCCATTCCAGATTATTTGCCTGCGGTATTGCCAGAAGCGGAGCGTATAACAGAACACTGACCCCGTTCGGATTCCAGATGGAGCAGAGAAATTACTGGGATGTTCCGGAAATTTATAATACAATGTCTCCTTTCATGCATGCCGACCAGATGAAAACTCCATTACTGTTGGTGCACGGTGATGCAGACAATAATCCCGGAACCTTTACCCTTCAGACCGAAAGGTATTTCCAGGCCCTGAAAAACCTGGGAGCTCCGGTAAAAATGGTTCTTCTGCCAAAAGAGGCACACAGTTATCAGGCCAAAGAAAATATCCTGCATCTTTTATGGGAACAGGATCAGTTCCTTGAAAAATGTTTAAAGAAATAGAAAATAAATGAAGACAAAGCCCGTTCAACAGTAGCGGGCTTTTCTGTTCCGCAGAAACTGATAACCGTACTTATGAAACCATACTGTATCTTACTTCTGATTCCTGCGCTGGGTTTCGGCCAGCTGTCTGGCAAAACCAATGAGATTTATAAAAAACTGTCTGAAAGTAAAAGAGTAGAGTCTAAAGGTATTGGATATGCAGGAGAAAGAAGCAATGTATTTGAGCTTTATGCTGCTCTGGATAAAAGTGCATCAGATCAGGAAATCGAGTATCTGGCTTATCACGGCACCCCGATTGTAAAAACATATGTTTCGCAGGCATTTTTTGCGAGAAAACTCAAAGGTCTTGATAAACTCTTTTCTTATTATTTAAAACATAACGACTCTGTTAGAATTATGTCAGGATGTGTCATTTATGATTCATTTCTTGCCAATGAACTCTATAAAAGTGTTTTTTGGGAAAAAGACGGTATGAAAATGAGGATAGCCGACAAAAAATTTGTCGACAGTATGAGAGCTCTTAAAGATCTGGATCCTATGAAGCCGGAAGTGTTGGATCAGCTTGATCCGGGAGAAAGCAAATGGAATGAAGCCGAACTTGATTCAGTGCTGATGAAATTTGAGCAGCTCGTTCTTAATGACCCGTCCCCAACAAAACGCTTAGTGGAACTTATTGCAGGAGTATATCATTATAAAGAAAAAAAACGTCCTGAATATTATGAAAGGCTCGCTTATTTTGAAAAGAAATACAGTTCTGAAATTATTAAAGAATATCTGGAATTCTGTGGTAATTAGTGAAACACTAATGGGCGGATTGAGAAAATAATTTAATGGAAATTTCGTTTAACAGAAACTAATAATCCTACTTATGAAATTATATCATATTCTATTTCTGATTCCGGTCTGGGGATTAGGGCAGCTGTCCGGAAAAACAGATAAAATCTACAAGAAACTTTCTCTAAGCGATATGGTTGAATCTTCATCTGTCGGAGGATTTGCAGGAGCCGAAAGCGATGCTTACAAGCTTTATTCAGAATTGGGCAGAACGGCAACCGACAAAGAAATAGAGTATATAGCCTATAACGGGGTCCCGGTAAGTAAGATCTATGCTTCATACCTGGTATTCAGCCGTAAGCTGCCGTTTCTGGAAAAGCTTTTTGTTCATCATCTGAAAAACAATGATCCTGTTACCGTAGCGGAAGGCTGCATGGTTTCCCATACGTTTCTTGCAGATGAGCTTTACAAATACATCTTTATGGAGAAAGAACATGTGAAAAGAGTAGAGGAAAATATCCGGTACAGAGACAGCCTTAAAGCGCTTAAAAATTCCGATCCTGAACTGCTGAACTCTGCTAACCAGAGAAATATGGAAAGAACCGGATGGACGGAAAAAGAAATAGATTCCGTGCTGATAAAACTGGAGAAAATGGTCCTTGATGACGATGCCTCTTCAAAAAATCTGATTGAATATATCGCCGAATTCAATTATTATACAGACCGGAAACACCCGGAGTATGCTGACCGGCTGGTTTATTTTGATAAAAAATACAGTTCTGAAATGATCCGGAAATATCTGGAGTTCTGCCGAAGCTGAAAAGGTTTATGAGCCTGCTTAGACTTTAGAATTTTATCATTGAAGATAATACTCCGCTTATAAAAAATTAAACAGACGCGTATTACTTAACCTCAATCCGGGATAAGAAAATCAGACTTTGACGGTCAGTTTATAAATTTCTGTAAAAAATATGATGGTATTTGAGCTTTTTTAAGTGCTTTGTAGGAGTACTCTGTTCATAGAATTGAATATATGATCTAAGGTGAGCTCCGTAGGAGCGACCTGATAGTTATATTGAGTGATATATTCTTCTGATATAGCTTTAATGCAGACGAAATCTGAAAACAATTTTACACAACCCTGAATAACCAGTCCTGTGTAAAAATGTCTGATTGGTAATGGTTTCATGCTGAAAATAAATATTAAACTCCTTAATCGGAACTTACAGATAATTCAGTACTTCATCAATGCTTTTCAGTTCCATAAAGCGCTCATGTTCCAGGGTATGTTCATGCTGTTCATGAGTCCATGTGACATGATAAGGAATATGAGCTGCCGATCCGCCGATTTCCAGAACAGGCATAATATCAGATTTTATCGAATTCCCCAGCATGAGAAAATTTTCAGGCTGGCAGTCCAGATGCTTTAATAGCTTTCTGTAATCGCTGTCCTTTTTGTAGCTCATAATCTCAATATGATGGAAATATTCCTGAAGCCCGGAATTTCTCAGTTTGCGCTCCTGATCCAGAAGATCTCCTTTTGTGGCTACTACCAGTCGGTATTTTCCTTTCAGACTTTCCAGGGTTTCCGTCACCCCTTCCAGCAATTCTATGGGTTTCTGAAGCAGCTCCCGGCCGATTTCAATAGTTCTGTTAATCAGCTGAAGGGAGGCCGTTCCGCCTGAAACCCTGCTAACCGTTTCGATCATACACAGCATAAAACCTTTTACCCCATAGCCATAAAGATGGAGATTCTGCATTTCTGTTTTAAACAGTTCCTGGGAAACCGAATGCCGGGGCAGGTAATCTTCAAGCAGCGTACAGAACTCCTTTTCCGCTTCCTGGAAATAAGGTTCATTAATCCAAAGGGTATCATCTGCATCAAAAGCAATGGTGGTGATGTGATTATTCATTTTAGTTTTTGTATTTTTCTTACCGCAAAATTCAGAATAAAAAATAAACAGCGAAAGGACATTTGTCCCGGATATTATATGTTACGGACCAATCAGCTATTTTTAGAATATATAGAAAAACTTTACAGCAAAGAAGAAAATAAGGAAAACATCCTGTTGAGATCTTTTTCCAAAGGGGAAGATATGCTGATCCAGAACCGGAAACCTTCCGGGATCATGCTGATCAGAGAAGGCATCACCAAATGCTTTTTTGTGGAAGAGAACGGAAAAGAATATATCGTTGAATTTCTTGGAAAAGGAGAAATTGTAGGGGAGATAGAGCTGATCCGGAATATTCCGTGTTTATGCAGTATTGAAGCTTTGACGGAGGTCAGCGCTTATACGCTGTCAGTTCCTTTCTTCCGGTCTCTGATCAAAAACGATCTGGTTCTGAACAATCTGCTGCTCGATATCTTTGCGCAAAGGATCGTCAATACCTCAAGCCGGGCATCTTATCAGCAGCTTTATACCACGGAACACACACTGTCACAGCTTCTTGAGCTTCAGCATCAGCAGGGAGTCAGTCTTTCAAAAGAAGATATGGCAGCTTATCTGGGAATTACGGTAAGAAGTTTAAACCGGGCTTTAAAAAATATAAATTAAATATCGCGTATTGTTTTTTTTAGGGGGTGTTTCTTTTATTTATTTAAAATTTTATCTTTTTATTTGATTTATTTAAGGGTGTTGCTGAAATTTATTAATTTTGAATAAAAAATAATGAACGGGATCAGATTCAGAAATGCCAGGCCGGAAGATCTGGAGAAAATTGTTGAAATATACAATTCAACTATTGCTTCAAGAATGGTGACGGCTGATGTAGACGAAGTTAGTGTAGAAAGTAAGCATCAATGGTTTGAGGAACATCATCCGGATACAAGACCGCTTTGGATGGCAGAAGATCCTGAAGGTAAAACAGTAGGATGGGTAAGTTTCAGTTCGTTTCATGAAAGAGCTGCATACAGCGGAACAGCAGAGGTCAGCATTTATCTCGATGAAAACTTCCGGGGAAAAGGATATGGCAGGGAAATTCTTCAGTATTGCATCGATAACGCCTCAAAATTTAAAATCCATACATTGGTCGCCCTGATTTTTCTTCATAATGAACCGAGTCTGAAGCTTTTTCGGAATTTCGGATTTGAAGACTGGGGAACATTACCCGAGGTTGCCATTCTGGACGGAGTGAAAAGAAGCCTGAAAATTCTGGGAAGAAAAGTTGATTAAATACAAAAGCGGCCTGGGTGACCGCTTATATTCTGGTTTACTTAATTCTGTGAACTATATTCAGAAATTGATTATTTGTTAAATACAGGCTGCTTGTCTTTCTCAATATAGATATAGCGTTCTCTGATGCCATTCTGCAGCATTGCTTTTTTACTGTTCAGTTCCTCAATAGATTCTACCGTTTCATTTTTAAAATTGGCCTTATTGCCGTTTTTTACCCCATCTGCAAAGATCCGGACAGGATCTGCGTAAAGATTCTCAACATAGGTATTGAATTTTTCGTTGGTGATGGGAATAGCCTGCTTACCATAATGACTTTCCATAAAATCTTTGGTATCGAAGTCTGTACTAAGCTTTTTATTGTTGATCAGTTTATAAACAAAATTCTGTTCTGCATCTTCGAGGATAAAGATTAACCCCGGAAGACCTCTGAATTTGTAAGGACCTTCTTTGATATTCACTTCATTGGAAAACCAGGCCGTCCACGTTCTGCCTCCGAAATCTGTCGTGGCTTTCTGAAGTTTATAACCATTGTATTCCTGTGTTTCCGGAAATAGTTTCCATTTCATTTCATCATTTGTTTTTACAATGAAATAATCATGGAAGTCTCTGTACCAGTTATTTTTGAAAGAGTCCGGTTTTCTCTCAATAATCTGGTCTGTTCTGGTGCTGTAATGTGAAGTGGTTCCACGATCCAATTTATTGATAGAATCATATTCAGCGAATTTTTTATCGTAAAATTTAACGGATTTGGGACTGATGTCCAGATTCATCACAATTTCCCTGTAACCTTCCGAAACATCTTTACGGAACTGAAGCTGATAGGTGAATCTGTTGGTTTGTGAATGGTAAAAAGAACCTGCATATAAGGCCAGCAGGAATAATATTTTTTTCATGGTATCGTTTAAAATAAGACGTGTCAAAAGTAGTAAAATAAAATAAAAAAACGCGGAGTTCAGGGCTCCGCGTTCATTTTTATAAATGTATTTTTTATAATGACTGCTTAATTCTCTTCGCAGACATGTTTAAAAACCGTTTCACCAGGAATACGGCAGAAACCGTAAGTCCCAGTCCCAGAGCGATCCACATACCGAAAGCTCCCATTTTCATAGTGACACAGAGGAAATATCCCAATGGAATTGTGATAATCCAGTAAGCGATAAAAGTGTAGATCGACGGTATTTTCACATCCTGTAATCCCCGCAGCATTCCCAGAGCTGTTACCTGAATTCCGTCTGAAAGCTGGAATAAAGCAGCAATAATCATGAGTTTTGAAGCTAAAGTAATGACTTCAATTTCCTCTTTTTTGGTAAAGAATGTAGGGAGGATATTTCTTCCTAAAATGAAGACCAGTCCGCAGATACACATGAAAATAAATGCAATTTTCAGATTGTTGATCCCTACTTTTCTCAGTTCAGTAAAGTTCTGTTCCCCAAGCTTTCTTCCGATCATTACCGTTGATGCCACACTGAAGCCTACACAGAGGTTGAAGGTAAACGAAGCCATACTCAACGCGATCTGGTGAGAAGCAATGTCATGCGCAGAGATCAGTCCGCAGATGAAAGCAGCTCCTGCGAAAGCCGTTACCTCAAAGAACATCTGTAAGGCTGTCGGTAATCCCAGTTTCACCATTTTATCGAACATCTTTCTGGAGAAATCCTGAATCTTTAATGAAAAATCCTTGATATAGCGTCTTGTTTTCTTCTCTTTAACCAGTACAAAATACAGGAAAACCACCATGAAAACTCTTGAGATGAGTGTTGCCAATGCAGAGCCTTTTACGCCCATTTCCGGGAAGATCCAGAGTCCTTTGATCAATACGTAATTCAGGACAATATTGATGATATTGGCGATAATGGTGGCTTTGGTAACCCCAATCGTATAGGAAAGACCTTCTGAAACCTCACGCAGGGTCTGGAAAGCCATAAACGGGATCATGCTGATCGCCATAATGCTGAGAAAATCCACCGTGTTCGGAATGATCTTTTCCGGCTGCCCGGAATGATAGAGCAGGGGCATTCCCAGGAACAGAAGCCCCATCAGGATGATCCCAACAGACATATTGATAACAAATCCGTGGCTGAATACCGAATTGATGGTCGCATGATCCTCTTTGGAATGCGCCTCGGAAACCAGCGGGGGGATGGCAAATGAAAACCCCAGTGCCAGAACGAATATGGAGAAAAATACAGCATTCCCCAATGAAACGGAAGCCAGTGCATCCGCTCCTAAAAGTTTTCCGACAATAATATTGTCGAATAAATTCACCGAGACCTGCCCCACCTGCGTAAGCATTACAGGCAGAGCCAGCGTCAGGCATTCTTTCGTATAGTTTCTGTTTAAAAAGTTCATCGTATTTTATGATTCATATAGTTATTATCTGAAATAAGTTCAAAAAAAAAATTTGCAGTAAGGCTACTGCAAATTTTTATAATTTATTTAATGTTTAATTAAATTATTTCCTTACAAAACTTGCAACATCCTCTGCGGAAACAGAATTTCCACCAAGAATAATTAATCTTTCCACCACATTTCTAAGTTCTCTGATATTTCCGGTCCATGAAAAAGCTTTTAACGCATCAATAGCCTTATCATCAAATTTTTTCACGGCAGTACCATGCTCGTCTGCAATCATGCCGGAAAAATGCTCTACCAATAGTTTGATATCTTCTTTTCTTTCATCTAAAGGCGGAACGTAAATTTCAATCACAGAAAGCCTGTGGTAAAGGTCTTCTCTGAATTTTCCTTCCTCAATTTCCTTCTGCATATTTTTGTTGGTAGCCGCAATTACCCTTACATCCACCTTGATTTCCTTATCGCTTCCCACAG
This sequence comes from Chryseobacterium indologenes, assembly GCA_002439165.1. GTDB lineage: Bacteria > Bacteroidota > Bacteroidia > Flavobacteriales > Weeksellaceae > Chryseobacterium > Chryseobacterium indologenes_E. Next base: position 28,554 of record DJTE01000003.1, on the reverse strand, counting down.
GAGAGACTTTGCTTTCCTGAAGAGCCCTTAATACTTTAGCCTGGGCAATAAGGCTCATATCTCCGATCTCGTCCAAAAAGATGGTACCGCCGTTAGCCTGCTCAAATTTTCCCTGCTTATCCTTAATTGCTCCGGTAAACGAACCTTTTACGTGTCCGAACAGTTCAGATTCAATAAGTTCAGAAGGAATAGCTGCACAGTTTACCTCCACCATAGGACCTCTTGCACGGTCGCTCTGATTATGGATGGCATGAGCTACCAGTTCTTTTCCTGCACCGTTAGGGCCTGTGATCAGAACTCTTGCGTCGGAAGCCGCTACCTTTTCGATCATATCCTGGATCTTTTTAAGAGCAGGAGAATCACCGATCATCTGGTATTTTTTGCTGACCTTTCTTTTTAAGGTTTTATTTTCAGTCTGGAGATTTTTGTTTTCTTTCTTCAGGGTTTCTTTAGCCAGGGCATTTTTCACGCTGGTGATCAGCCTGTTGATGTCAATCGGCTTGGAGATGAAATCATATGCACCTTCCTTCAGGCAGGAAACAGCAGAATCGATATCCGCGTGGCCGGAGATCATGATAAAAGTGGTTTCAGGCTTCAGAACCATACTTTGTTTCAAAAGTTCAGTCCCCGAAAGCTTAGGCATCTTGATATCAGAAATCACCAGTGCGAAATCTTCTTTTTCGATCTGTTTATAACCTTCAAGGCCGTCTTCGGCGATAATGAATTCATAATCAGTAAGTTCATCAGAAAGAATATTGTGTAATACTCCTGAGATTGCTTTTTCGTCTTCTACAATAAGGATTTTTTGCATAGTTGCAAATTTAGATTTTTTGATTCAATTATTAGCAAAAACCATACCTAAAAATTCTATTTTGAATAATCTCTTCTGCCGAAAATGGCAGAACCTACCCGTACAGAATTCGCGCCACATTCAATCGCCACAGGAAAATCATCACTCATTCCCATTGATAAGGTTTTCAGTGTTTTTGATTGACAAAATTCATCAAAAAGTGCTTTTAAGGTTGAAAACTCTCTTCTGATCTGTTGCTCATCATCAGTAAACGTCGCCATTCCCATAAGTCCGGTTATCTCAACATTCGGGAAATCCCCGTTAAGGTATTTTTCAAACAGGTTTCCGGCTTCATGAATGTCAAGTCCGGATTTGGTTTCTTCCTCAGCAATTTTTACCTGAAGAAGGACTTTTATTTTTCTTTCATGTTTTCCGGATTCTTTATTGATCTCAGAAAGGAGCTTTTCAGAATCCACACTTTGGATGGTATCAATAAAAGGAGCAATGTATTTTACCTTATTGGTCTGCAGGTGCCCGATCAGATGCCACCGGATATCCTTCGGCAGGAGAGGGTATTTCTCCATCAGTTCCTGTACTTTGTTTTCCCCGAATACTTTCTGCCCCAAATCGTAAACTTCCTGAACGGCCTGAACCGGATGTGTTTTTGACACGGCTACCAGCTGTACTCCTTCCGGAAGCTGCTGTAATACTGCGTTATAATTTACTTTAATATCCATAAATGCAAATTTCAGAATAATAAAAACAAAAAACTAATGAATCTGTAAAATACTTAAGAACCACCGGTCTTAAACCGGCGGTTCTGTTATCTCTGGTTTATCCTGTTACAGTTAATTCAGGATTTCATTAATCTTAGGATATTGTGATATTTTTCTGAATACGAATTTATTGCTCTTCTGCAGCTTTTCAATAAACATGTCGAGTTCATTAATAGAGTCAGCATCTCTGAGATACTGATCATGGGTTAAGAAAACCAGATGTCTTGATGTTTTTTCCAGATCATTCAGGAAAATGCTGTCTACTTTTTTCAGCATTGCTTCATGGCTGCCTTTCAGGGTCATGTGTTGGGAAGGTCTCCATTCAAGATCCCATCCGATTACTTTATATCCTGCTTTTTTCAGTCCGTTGGCAGCTGCGGCAGAGCTTTTTATATCAGTTACATTGATGTTGTTGAGTCTCCAGATATTTCTTCCCGGGGTTCTTGCGATCTTATCGTAAAGTTTAAGGCTGTCTTTGGCAACATCAAAATCACGGACTACTGCATCCGCATTTTTATAAAAATCGGTGTATTTGTTGTGGGCATGTGTAAAGCTGTGGTTGGCCAGTTCAATCAGTGGATTGCTTTTTAAAAGCTCCATATCATCTTTTTGCTTTTTGCTCCCATAAGCATGTTTCCCTACTAAAAACGCAGTAGCACATACATTTCTTTTGTTAAGAATCTTAATGAGATTTTCTGTACCCTGATTGGGGCCGTCATCAAAAGTAAGATAGATGACCCTTTTGTCCGGATCCGGGATTTCCTCATCAGGCCCGGGGACTATTTCTGCGGGGGGATGTTCCTGTGAAATCACCTGTTCGGTATCTTTCACCTCAGTTTTGTAATTACAGCTGTTTAATAAAAATGAAGTTGCACTCACCAATGCAAACATCCCTAGAAAAGTCTTATTTGTTGACTTTTCCGCAAAAATTTTTTTCATAAAGATAATGGAAAATTAAATTGTTAAAAAATCGTTAAAATTAACTTCTAAATGTTAACAAAATATATGCCAGTGTTTGTTAAAAATATTCTTTTTAAGGTTATTTTAAGGTGCTTGTTTTTCAGTGTTTTTAAACCAAGATATTAAAATTCAGTTTATGTTTGATTATCTTTATTTTTTAACATTTATTGATATTGAAAATATTTCTATTATTGCTTTTTCTGATGAATAACATATTCTTCTTTCCCTGGTGATTTATTTTAATTCCAGCTTATCTACCTCTGCCTGCAAAAATCATTATTTTTTTAGAACCTGTTTAAATTTCTAAATCAGATTATTTGAATATTTTTTGAATAAAAGATAATATACTTATGATTTTGTCTTCCTAACGCAATAGGCTTTAGCTTCATTATGTATATTTCCAGGAAGCAAAGAAGTCGCATCACTTTGCCCACTTAAAATAAAGCGTAATTATTCATCAGCTTTGCGTGAAATCTTTTTAATCAACAAGTAATTTCAAACATAATCCATTAGGAATTTCAATAAAACATCTGATGATTAAGCGTCTGAATAAAATTTAAACAGGCTCTAAGTCTGCTAGAATAGTGCTATTTCTTCTTATATTCGGAACTTATTTTGAAATCATGGAACTCAAATATATATTTCTGCTGCTGACAACGGGAACATTATCCGCTCAACAGATCTCAGGAACAATTTTTACCGAAAAGAAATCTCCGCTTTCCGATACTAGAATCGGGGTTGAAAATACAGATATCGGAGATGTTACAGATAGAGACGGAAAGTACATCATTAACCTTGAGGGCATTGAAAAAAATAAAATCTTAAAAATAGCAGTGAATGGTTATGAACCTTTTCAGATGAGTGTTTCGGCGTTTGAAGCATTGGGAAACCATACGATTGTTCTTAAAGAGAAGGCTATTGAAATAGATAAGGTGGAAATTATCCCTAAAAAATACATTCTGAAAAATTTCGGAACCAGAAATGCGAAGAGAAGTTACTGCGGTTACAACTCGGAAGATGCGTCCAAATTATTCAGGGAATATGCTATAAGGATTAAGAATACTAAAAGAGCTAAGGTGAAGGGAATTAATGTTAACCTGGCTTTTTTCACACTGGAACAGCCTGTAACACTGATCTTTGATATTCAGAAATCTGAAAATGGTTTTCCGGGAGAATCTCTGGCCAATGAAACGCTGAAAATGACAGTTACTAAGGATGATATTAAAAATAATACGGTTTCTCTTGATGTGAGTGACAAAGGGATCTGGACTCATGAAGATTTTTTTGTCTCAGTGAGAGTTTCTGAAGATTTTAAAGGAAAACTTTATCTGGCAGGAAATATTTTTGCATTTTCAAAGAATACCTATTACAGAAACTATTTCGGAGAATGGAAAAAGTTTTCAGTGGGTGAACCTTCTATTAATGTAGATGTTCTGGTTGAAAAATGAGAATTCTAAATGCCTTTCTTTTCTAACAGCTTTTTTAAATACAAAGCATTATTAATGGCTGCTGTTCCCCATGTGTTGTTGAAAAATATAAAAACTTTCTTTTCCGTTTTCAGTATTTCTTCTGCAAGATGATCAAGAAAATGATGGCTATATTCGGATTTGTAAAGAACCGGTTTCCCATGAAGCCTGTAATAAAGAGCTTCAGGATGATTGTTGATGATGTCTTCCGGAAGATCGCCCGGAAAACTGACACCGGAAAAAATAATACGGTGTTCTTTTAATACGGTAAAGATATTTTCCTGCCACCAGGAACGGTGACGGAATTCAATGGTATTAACATATCCGAAATCAAGGTTGTTGAGGATCAGTTCCAGATTTTCAGGCGTATTTTTAAAAGACGGAGGGAACTGATATAAAAAACCTGATAGTTTTTCTTTTAAATGCACTGCAATGTGGCGGCAAAACTCCATAATTTCTTCTTTAGACTCCTTCATACGCTTTTCATGGGAAATAATTTTGGGGATCTTAACGAAAAACCTGAAATGATCCGGAGTTTCTTCATACCATTTCAAAAGGGTTTTGGCCGTTGGCTTACGGTAAAAAGTAGAATTGATTTCTACCGAATTGAAAACCTGTGAATATAGGGTAAGAAATTCTTTACTCTGAGTATTTTCAGGATATAATGTCCCTTTCCAGTCGTTATTGTAAAATCCGGAACAGCCTGTATAAATTGCTTTGTTCATGATATTATATTTAAGTTCAGAACCTTTTTGATAAAGTTTAAAATATAATACGTCAGATTTTGGCATTAACAGCTTTTAGTTTTGCTGCAATATCAAATCTCTGATGAAGTTTAAATCATTTATTTTAGAGGTTATAAGAAAAAAACAAATACTCAGCCAAATTATATTTTTATGAGACCTACTGTGATCCGGCTTCAGTCCGGGGTAAGCCGGAAGAGGGAAGTTCTGAAGGTCATCAATCATGAGATGGATGCCTTTTTCAGAATTATTCAGATTTTACAATAGCTTTCAGTATTGTAACTAAAGGTACTTCTGTCCTCTTTCTCCCTTCTTCCGGCTTTTTATCCTTAATTCTTTAACGTCAGACTCAGGCTATTCTATATCCAGATCCACGGAATTTAATCTCAGTGAATTCAGAATTACGGACAGAGAACTGAAGCTCATTGCTGCTGCTGCAATCATCGGGGACAGGAGTATCCCAAAAAAAGGATACAGCAGTCCTGCGGCAACCGGAACCCCAAGTACATTATAGATGAATGCAAAGAAGAGGTTTTCTTTAATGTTCTTAAGCAGTTTTTCACTCAGAAGTTTTGCTTTGGCTACCCCCAGAATATCACCTTTCAGAAGCGTGATCTCTGCACTTTCAATGGCTACGTCGGTTCCTGTTCCCATCGCAATTCCCACATCAGACTGGGCGAGAGCAGGGGAATCATTGATTCCGTCACCGGTCATGGCCACAATCTTGCCCTGCTGCTGAAGTCTTTTTACTTCGTTTAATTTATCTTCAGGAAGGCAGCTGGCTTTGAAGTGTATGATTCCCAGTTCATCAGCAACCGCTTTTGCTGTATGTTCATTATCTCCGGTCATCATGATGACATCAATTCCTTCATTCATCAGATGTCTGACTGCTTTTTTAGAGCTTTCCTTGATCTTGTCGGTAAAACTGATGAAGCCCAGTACGGTCTGATCCTGCGCAATATAGGAAATGGTGTGCGCTTTTGACTGTACTTCTACTGCCTTTTGTTTTATCTGGTCAGGGATATTAAGGTTGTGAGCAGTCAGAAGGCTTTCATTTCCTAAGTAAACTGTTTTTCCGTTGATCTTTCCTTTTACTCCTTTTCCTGAAATATTTTCAAACTGATCTACTTTTTCAGCAGAAATATTTTCTTCTTTTGCTCTTCTGATCACAGCATTCGACAGTGGGTGTTCTGAATTCTGATTCAGTGAAAAGGCCAGTTTCAGCATTTCGTTTTTGTCTTCGCTGCCTGCAGTTTCAATATGTTCCACAGACGGTTTTCCTTCTGTAAGTGTTCCTGTTTTATCGGTAATCAGAACATTTACTTTATTCATCTGTTCAAGAGCTTCCGCATTTTTGATCAGAATCCCGTTTTTAGCTCCTTTTCCGATTCCTACCATCAGCGACATGGGGGTTGCAAGACCCAATGCACACGGGCAGGCAACAATTAAAACCGCTACGGCATTAACGAATGCAAAAAGACTTCTTTGTCCCTCCGGTCCAAAAAATTGCCATAAAATAAAGGTAAGTACAGCAATGACGATGACTATCGGAACAAAAACTTTAGAAACTTTATCGGTCAGTTTCTGAATAGGGGCCTTGCTCCGGCTTGCTTCATTCACCATTTTTATAATCTGTGAAAGAAGGGTTTCATCACCTACCTTTTCAGCTTTCATAATGAAAACCTGGTTGCCATTGATCGTTCCTGAAGAAACTTTGTCATCAATAGCTTTCTCAACAGGAACGGGCTCTCCGGTGATCATACTTTCGTCTACAACTGAATTTCCTTCAACAATCTTTCCGTCTACGGGGATCTTTTCTCCCGGTTTCACTTTTAGAAGATCACCGATTTTAACCTGGGAAAGGAGTACTCTTTTTTCTTCTCCGTTCACCATGAGATTGGCTTCATCAGGGGAAAGGTTCATGAGTTCCTTAATGGCATTTCCTGTTTTTTTGTGAGCTGCCGCTTCCATGAGCTGTCCTAAGATAACCAGGGTTAAAATAACACAGACCGCCTCAAAATATAACGGTGTTTCACTGCCGTGCCCGCGGATCTCATGCGGGATGATACCCGGGAATGCAATGGCAGTTATACTGAAGATAAACGCTGCGGCAACCCCTAATGCAATAAGGCTGAACATGTTCAGATTCCAGGTTTTGAAAGAGATCCAGCCTCTTTTCAGCAGAAACCACCCTGAGTAAAACATGACAGGAAGCGTCAGGATAAACTCAATAATTCCCTGAGTCTGATGAGAAAAAGGAAAATTGATAAACATTCCGCCCATTGAAAGGATAAAAACCGGGATGGTAAAAGCAAGCGAAATAAAGAATTTCTTCCTTAATATATTATAGGTTTCATCTTCTTCATCGTCTCCGCTGTCAGGCATTCTGACAAGATCCATTCCGCAGATGGGGCAGCTTCCCGGTTCGCTGCTGATGATCTCCGGATGCATCGGGCAGGTGTATTTTGCAGTCTTCTTTTCCGGATATTTAACCAGATCCATCCCGCAGACCGGACAGCCTACATTGGAATCATAGGTTTTATCGCCTTCGCAGTACATCGGGCAGTAGTACCTTCCCGCCATTTCATCCGTTACCTTAGGGGTTTCATGCTGATGATGCCCGTGCTGATCATGTGAATGTGAATGTGAATGTGAATGTGAATGTGAATGTCCGTGTTGTGAAGCATTCTTTATAAGTTCATCGGTAATTGGTTCCAGATGCATATGGCAGACCGGGCAGCCGGTATCTGAATCATAGGTTTTTTCACCTTCACAGAACATCGGGCAATAGTATTTTCCAATGTTGTCTTTAAAATTTTCCGGAAGGTTTGATGATGAATAAGCCCGCTTATGATTCGGATCTTTGGCATGTTTTTCTTCAATAGGAACGAGGTACATATTGCAGACCGGGCATCTTTCACCCTGTTTAAAATATACCTTTTCACCCTCGCACTCCATCGGACAGTAATATACAGAAGAAGGGGAAACCCTGTCCTGGGGCTTTACAAAAGTTTTTTCAGGTTTTGCAGGGTCTTCCAGGCTGTATTTTCCTATTTCCGATAAAGCCTGGTTTAAAGCTGAAAGCTCAATTTCGTGATCGGAACTGATGGTTGCCGTATTGTTCTCCAGATTGACATCGGCTTTTACACCGGGTATACTGTTGAGTTTTTCTGATATTTTTTTCTGGCAGCCGGAACAGGTCATTCCGAGGATATTATATTGTCTTTCCATGATCCTTGAATTTTATAATACAAATTTCCGGAATCAAAAATTAAAGCTGTTATAGATTTGAGGATAATAGTTATAAAATTTGGGAAAAAGACAAGCAGGGGTGAGGCGTAAAAACCGGAGTGTTTAAAAAGGAATATTTCTTTTTACCGGATTATTCAAACACTCCGGTTCGGGAAGATTTTTCACTTAAACACTGTCAAGCGGTTTTCTGTTGTGTTCTTTCAGTTTCTTGAACTCAGTAGGGGTAAAGCCGGTAACAGTGCGGAATTGTGTGGAAAGGTGCTGTACACTTTTGTAGCCGAGTTTACCTGCAATTTCAGTAAGGCTGAACTCATTATACAGCAGAAGTTCTTTCGCTTTTTCTATTCTCTGAAGAATAAAAAACTGTTCAAGCGTGATGTTTTCATTTTGAGAAAAGGTTTTGGAAAGAGAGCTGTAATCTTTGTGCAGCTTTGAACTTAAATATTCTGAGAGGAGAAAGCTCTCATCAATATCCAGTCCGCTGATTTTAATGATGATCAGGTTTTTGATCTTGTCAATCAGCTGATGAGCCGAATCTTTGATTCTTTCAAAACCTGTTTCCTGCAGTTTTTCCTCAATCTGCTGCATGATTTTACCGGAAATGTCAGCTTCTGTTTCCGCTTTTCCAAGTGTAACCGAACGAAGCGGTATTTCAGCGTCGTGAAAGATTTTTTCAACAGCGGCAATGCACCTGTTGCATACCATATTCTTTATAAAGATCTTCATGGTTTGCTGAGCCTGTCTTTTACGAATTCAATCTGGGTTTTTCCGTGAGGAGAGGGATTTCCGTCTGCATCAAGGTTTACCATAACAATTTTATCAACGGTAATAATGGTCTGGTGGGTCATTTTGTTTCGTACATCACACCTCAGGGTAACGGAAGAGTTTCCGAAATGAACAGCTTCAATTCCTATTTCTATAATATCTCCCTGTTTGGCAGAGCTTACAAAGTTGATCTCAGAGATAAATTTGGTGACTACTTTTGTGTTTTCCAGTTGGATGATGGCATACAGTGCGGCCTCTTCGTCAATCCACTGGAGAAGTCTTCCTCCAAAAAGAGAGTGGTTGGGGTTCAGGTCTTCGGGTTTTACCCATTTTCTGGTATGATAGTTCATATTTTTAATAATTAGCAGGACAAATTTAATGTTAAAAAGCGGGTTTGTCAAAGAAATACTATTTATTGATCTGAAGAAAATCATTCATTTTCTCAATCATTTTCTTTTGGAACGCATGGCTTTTACTTTGGTAACCGAAGGGTCATTCAGTAATTGCTGATAGGTTTCGCTTTCGACAGGAAAAACAGCTACTTTGCCTTCCTGGTTATGATGAATCCCGAATCCGTAACGTTTGGCCAGCGGAGAGCATCGCAGGCAGGCCTGTCCTTTTGAGAAAAACCGGATTCTTTCTTCTTCTTTCTCACTTTCTGCAACATCATTCTTCAAAGCAAAACACTCAAAGAGGATATCATCTGATGAAAATTGATACGGATGATCTGAAATTATTTCATACTGAAGATTGGCCAGTGTTTTTTCCTTCTTTTCAAGAGGAGCCTGTGCCTTTGATACCGGACAGTCTTCGGCAATTTCAATAAGGGTATTGATGTAATTGGTGGTATGCTGTTTCATATCAGATTTTGATGCCCCTAAATATAAGTCTAAATCCTGGAAAATAAGAAGTAAATAAACCGGAGAGGAATGCGACAGGGGTTTTACCGTAACATTAAGTTTTCTCTCCGGGGTTTTATCTTATTTATTCCTTGTATTCCAGAATATCACCTGGCTGGCAGTCGAGGGCTTTGCAGATGGCTTCAAGTGTGCTGAATCTTATAGCTTTTGCTTTTCCTGTTTTCAGAATAGAAAGGTTGGAGAGGGTAAGATCTACTTTTTCCGAAAGCTCATTCAGTGACATTTTTCTTTTGGCCATAATAACGTCTAGGTTTACAATAATCGGCATATCTTTCTTATATAGTTAATTCATTTTCGGACTGAAGTTCAATACCTCTTTTAAATACCTGGGCAATGATAAAAATGATCCCGCCGAAAAACAGGTATTCCGCTCCGGACCCTATATATTCATAAAGATCTTCAACGGGGGAGATTCCTGATCTTACCGATTCTTTATCGAAAAAATAAGAACTGGCGATAAGGGAAATAAGACCGATTGAAAGGGCGGCATAACTGATTTTGGAGATCATCATCCTGATTTCTTCACTGAAAGGTGCTGCCAGATTAAGTTTCAGGAAGATTTTTACCACAAAATAAGCCAGATATGCTTTGTAGCACGCCAGGAAAATAATAACGGTTACCGTACGGAAATACATTTGAGGGTCGGACTGGTACAGCTGGTAAAAGCTGATGCCTTTATAAAGGTTTTTTGCTGCTTCGGGTTTCACTACGGTAATGATGTAAGAACATGTAAGTGCTCCTGCGGTGATACAGGCCCCGATAAAGATGATCCATGAAATAACATGCATGATCGAAAGAATTCTTTTGGTATTGGTTTCCATTGCTTTCATATTTTAATAAAAAATTATGAAAACAAATATCGGTAAATATTTATTGAAAAACAATAAATATTTTTCTTTTTTCAATTAATTTAAATTTTAAATTCAACATAATGTGAGAAACGGGTCAAAAAAAGCTTTGATTTGAAATTATTAATTGTATCTTGCATACGTTTATATTTGGAATCAATATTTGTTCATTAATTTATGTTGTTTTTCTTTTATATACCCAAATTTTTATTAATTTTTTAATTTTATTCAAAATGAACATTTTTGTTTCAAACATCAATTACGCAACTAAAGAATATGAGTTGCATGATCTATTTGCAGAATTCGGTGACGTATCATCAGCTAAAATCGTTACCGATAGAGAAACCGGCCGTTCTAGAGGTTTTGGTTTCATCGAAATGGGTGATGAAGAAGGAAAGCAAGCTATCGAGGCTCTTAATCAGAAAGAATTCAACGGAAAAACTTTGAACGTATCTGAAGCTAAGCCAAGAGAAGAAAAACCAAGAAGAAGCTTCGATAACAACAGAGGCGGAGGTTACGGAAATAACAACAACAGAGGCGGAGGCTATGGTAACAACCGTGGCGGAGGCGGAAATCGTTGGTAAAAATATAAGCGGCTTTTTTAAGCCGCTTTTTTTATGTCTTTTCCTCAAAAACTGATAAAGTAAATCAGTCTTTCTTCTTCTTTTTCTTCTTCTCTTTATCCTTACTTTTCTCTTTTTCCTTCCCTTTCTTTACCTTTTTGGGATTGAGGACCTCTTCAGCGATCTCAAATTTAGGTTCTTCGGTTTTGGCTGGTTTTATTTCTATCTTAAGATCAAAGTAACCCTTCAGGTCATTTTGTGAAATTAAATTTTCGTTGAATAAAAACTCAAGAATTTCTTTTCCGGAATCATTGAAAAAATGATGAGCAAGCTCTTTTAGCAGGAATTTTCTGTATTCTTCCATAGGAACAATTACAGAGTATTTGAATATTCTGCCTTCTTTTTCTGTGGAAAGATACCCTTTTTCAACAAGTATTTTTAAGTAGGTGGAAGCGGTATTCTGATGCGGTTTCGGCTCGGGATGCTGCTCCATAACGTCTTTCAGGTAAAAAGATTCCAGCTTCCAGAACAGTTTCATAAAGTTCTCTTCCGCAGACGTAAGATGATTAATTTTCATAGATATTCTTAATGTTGAAATTGTATATTGCAATAAAGATAGAGAAAAGATACCAGAAATGCTATTCCTGCCCCCATAAATACTTCTTTTACCGTGTGTCTTTTTAAAATAACCCTTGTCATTCCTACCAGCGCTGCAATACCCAGCCAGATCATACCCATCTTCCAGTTCATACTGAAAAATAATGCCGCTACAAATATATTGAAAGAGGTATGCATAGAACTTTTGATGAAAAAATTGCTGATCTGCATGGTGATAAGAAGAATCAGAATAAACAGCATCACCAGATCAATATAGCCGTTCCTTACATAATGAAAAATAAGATAACTCATTAAGCAGCCTGCTACAAATATATATAAGGTTTTCCTTTGTACACGGTCAGATACATCCATATTCGTGTATCTTCCGGTTTTTACATTCCATATCAGCCAGATAATGACAGGGATAATAGTCATTAAAAGGATAGGAACAAAATAAAAAAGAGAGTCTTTAAGCGAATATTCCCTTACGCTCATATAAACGTAAAAAATAAACAGAGAAACTAAAGGATTGAAAAAATCGGATATGACTTTTGAAATTTTATGTACTAATGACGGTTGTTTTTCTTCCATGTTCAGGTTTAAAATTCAAATATAACACTATACACAAAAAAACAATTAGTAGGTATACGATAAAAACAAAGTTTTTTTTATAATTTTGCTCAAATATTTCATCATAAATAAGCAAGAGCTATCACATGAAAGAATTTTCTAAAGAGGTATACCTGAAGTGGTATGAAGATATGACTATGTGGAGAAGGTTTGAAGACAAATGCCGTTCTCTTTATCTAAAACAGAAGATCAGAGGTTTTTTACATTTGTATAACGGTCAGGAGGCTATTCCTGCCGGCTTCACACATGCAATGGATTTAACGAAAGACAGCATGATTACTGCTTACAGATGCCACATTCATCCAATGGCGATGGGAGTGGATCCTAAGAGAATCATGGCTGAACTTTGCGGTAAAGCTACCGGAACATCAGGAGGTATGGGTGGTTCTATGCACATTTTCAGCAAAGAGCACCGTTTCTATGGAGGTCACGGTATTGTAGGAGGACAGATCCCTTTGGGAGCAGGTATTGCTTTTGCAGATAAATATTTCGACAGAAAAGCTGTAAATATCTGTTTCTTCGGAGATGGTGCCGCCAGACAGGGGTCTTTACACGAAACATTCAACATGGCTATGAACTGGAAGCTACCTGTGGTATTTGTTGTAGAAAACAACCAGTATGCGATGGGAACTTCTGTAAAAAGAACAGCCAACCACGAAGATATCTATAAACTGGGTCTTGGGTACGAAATGCCTTGCCTTGCCGTAGACGCAATGGATCCTGAAAAAGTGGCGGAAGCTGCTTACGAAGCTATCGAAAGAGCGAGAAGAGGAGACGGGCCTACATTCATTGAAGCAAGAACATACCGTTACAGAGGGCACTCTATGTCTGATGCTGAACCTTACCGTTCTAAAGAAGAAGTTGCAGTTCACAAAAACGACGATCCGATCGAATTGGTGAAACAAAGAATTTTAGCAAACGGATGGGCTACGGAAGAAGAACTGGAAGCTATGGATAACAGATCAAGGGATTTTGTTGAAGAGTGTATCGAATTTATGGAGAATTCTCCATATCCGGATGCTGAGAAGATCTATGAGTATGTGTATGCTCAGGAAGACTATCCGTTCTTAGATAAATTAGAAAATTAATAAATAAAAATTAATTTGACATTTGACGTTTGACATTTGACATTGAATTTTGACATTTGAAATTTCCGGATTCTCAAATCTCAAATCTCGAATCTCAAATTTCAAATCTCAAATCTCGAATCTCAAATCAATATAGATTATGGCAGAAGTAATTACGATGCCCCGCCTTTCCGATACAATGACGGAAGGTAAAGTGGCAAAATGGCATAAAAAAGTAGGTGATAAAGTAAAAGAAGGAGATATTTTAGCTGAAATTGAAACAGATAAAGCTGTTCAGGATTTCGAATCTGAAGTAGAAGGAACTCTTTTATACATTGGTGTAGAAGAAGGTGGTGCAGCTGCCGTAGACTCTGTTTTGGCTATTATCGGAAATGAAGGAGAAGATATTTCAGGATTAACGGGAGGAGCTGCTGCTCCCAGTGCCGGCTCAGACGAGAAAAAAACAGAAGAGCCTAAAACAGAAACTCCTGCCCCTGCTGAACAGACTGTTGCAGAAGTTCCGGCTGGGGTAGAAGTGATTACCATGCCAAGACTTTCTGATACAATGACTGAAGGTAAGGTAGCTAAATGGCACAAAAATATAGGCGATACCGTAAAAGAAGGTGACCTTCTGGCGGAAATCGAAACCGATAAAGCCGTACAGGATTTTGAATCAGAATTCAATGGGGTATTACTGAAGCAGGGAGTAGAAGAAGGCGGTGCCGCTCCGGTGGATTCGGTTTTAGCTATTATCGGGCCTGCGGGAACAGATGTTTCCGGGGTAGGAGCTCCGAAAGCAGCTTCCCGGTCATCAGAAAAATCTGCAGAAAAAACAGAAACAAAGGCTGAGGAAAAAGCAGCTCCGGCTGTAAGTTCTTCATCTTCAGACAGGGTAGCGATCTCTCCTTTAGCTAAAAAAATGGCTCAGGACAAAGGAGTGGATATCCACGGTATCCAGGGATCAGGAGAAAACGGAAGAATCGTTAAAAAAGATATTGAAAACTATCAGCCTGCTGCAAAACCGGCTGCTTCAGCTCCTGCTGCAAGTGCTGCGGCCCAGGTGGCTGTAAACTTCGTTCAGGGTGAAGATACAGAGACTCCAAACTCACAGGTAAGAAACATCATCGCAAAACGTCTTTCTGAAAGTAAGTTCTCTGCACCTCACTACTACCTGATGGTGGAGATCAATATGGATAAGGCAATTGAGGCGAGAAAAGAGATCAACTCTATTCCGGATACCAAAATTTCTTTCAATGATATGATCATTAAGGCAACAGCAATTGCTTTAAGAAAACATCCGCAGGTAAATTCAAGCTGGGCAGGGGATAAGATCATCAACAGAGGAAACATCAACATCGGTGTAGCGGTAGCTATTCCGGACGGGCTTGTGGTTCCTGTACTGAAGAATACAGACCAGATGAACTATACGCAGATCTCGGCAGCGGTAAAAGATATGGCTTCAAGAGCGAAGAACAAAGGTCTTAAGGCAAATGAAATGGAAGGTTCTACATTCTCTGTTTCAAACCTGGGAATGTTCGGAATTGAAACATTTACAAGTATCATCAACCAGCCTAACTCTGCCATCCTTTCAGTAGGAGCGATCATCGAGAAACCGATCGTCAAGGACGGTCAGATCGTTGTAGGAAACACCATGAAACTTTCACTGGCATGTGACCACAGGGTAGTAGACGGAGCTACCGGTGCCCAGTTCTTACAAACCTTAAGAATGTATCTGGAAAATCCATTAACACTGTTACTGTAATTTTCTGAACAGAATAATAAAAGCCTTCCAATTCGGGAGGCTTTTTTGTTTACCATTTTTATGGATGATAAATGTATTTTATTTCCCTGTTGTTTGAGAAATACTTATTATATTTAGTTAGTGAAAAAGCAGAGATGAAAAAATCCATTCTTATCGTATCCATTCTTTTCAATATCGTTTTACAGGCTCAGGAAATTAAAACAGGCCGGAGCATTCCTGATTTTACAGTTAAAAATGAAGACGGAATTATAAGATCATCTGACCTGAAAGGGAAAGTTGTTCTGATCAATTTTTTTGCAACATGGTGCAAACCCTGTATGCTTGAGCTTCCTCATTTACAGAAAGAGATATGGGAAAAATATAAGGATGATAAAAGATTCTCTTTACTTATCATTGGCCGTGAGCATTCTCAAAGTGAAATAGCAGAATTTAAGGCAAAAAAAGGATTTCAGCTGCCTATTTATCCGGATGAAGACAGATCTGCATATTCTCTTTTTGCCAAAGAATATATTCCCAGAAACTATATCATAGATAAACAAGGAAAAGTGGTGTTTGGTTCGGTTGGTTATAATGAAGCAGAATTTAAAGAAATGATAAAAAAGATTGATGAATTATTAAGATAATATTTACTTCAATCTCATCAAAAATAAATTAGAATGTTTGCTTTGAAACATTTCGTATATTTATGTTTATTCACTATTTTTGAATCATGATTAGAGCAAGGAATATCCATAAATCATATGGAAATTTAGAAGTACTGAAGGGCGTTGATATTCACATCAAAACAGGTGAAGTGGTTTCTATCGTTGGGGAGTCGGGAGCAGGGAAATCTACACTGCTTCAGATCCTGGGAACGCTGGATCTGCCAACCAATTCCAATAAATATGGTACCGAAATAGCGATAGCCGGAGAATCTTTTATCAATATGAATGATAAACAGCTTTCCAAATTCAGAAATCAGAATATCGGTTTTGTATTTCAGTTTCATCAGCTTCTTCCGGAATTTACTGCTCTGGAGAATGTTTTGCTCCCGACAAAAATAGGCGGGGCCAATGAAAAAGAAGCTATTGAGAAAGCTTATGCCTTATTTGAAGATCTGAGGATAGAGCAGAGGCTCCACCATAAACCTAATCAGCTGTCAGGTGGAGAAGCCCAGAGAGTAGCGGTAGCCAGAGCTTTGATCAATTCGCCGAAAATCATTTTTGCAGATGAGCCTACGGGAAACCTGGACTCTAAAAACGCAGATGATCTTCACCGGTTATTTTTTGACCTGAGAGATAAATACAACCAGACTTTTGTCATTGTAACCCATAATCCCGGTCTTGCCGAAATCACAGACCGGAAACTGGTGATGAAAGATGGTATGATCATAGAATAAAACTGTTTCTGATGATGAAAAAACTGATATTCCTGTTCCTTTTTATGACGATTTCCTGTACCAGATTTGAGTCACAGGGAACTTCTGTTTCCGAAGGTATTCCGGAAAAAAGGATCCTGGAGATCAAAAAATTTCTGAAAGACAAAAACTATAATCAGGAAATTGCTGTTTTCATCAACTTCAAAACTTATTCGGGAAAATACCGTTACTTCGTATATGATCTGAAAAAGAATAAAATCCTGCAGAAAGCAATCGTTTCTCATGGCTCCGGTTCTGTAATCCGGAATTCGGATGGTCTTGCATTCAGTAATACCGAAGGTTCATATCAGTCTTCACTTGGGAAATACGAAATTCTGCAGAGCTATAACGGGAAATTCGGAAAAGCTTACAGGATGAATGGACTGGATGCTTCCAATAGCAGAGCCATGGAAAGAGCCATTGTACTGCATTCTCTGGGATGTGTTCCGGATAAAGAATCATCAGCCCCGGCCTGTTTAAGTTTAGGATGCCCGATGCTTTCGGTCAATGCTTTCAAAGAAACTGCAGGATACCTTGATCGTTCTGAAAAACCGGTTATTTTATATGCCTTCTACTAATCTAATAACCTGAAAAATGCCCATAAAAAATCTTGCCAAAGACGACAGACCCAGAGAAAAATTTTTGCTGAAAGGCCGGAATTCACTTTCTGATTCCGAATTGCTGGCTATTATTATGGGGAGCGGAAGCAAAGATGAAACAGCCATAGAACTGGCAAGAAAAATTCTCTCTTCCGTCAATAACAGCTGGCATCAGCTAAGCCAGCTTTCTACCAAAGAGCTGATGAAGTTTAAAGGGGTTGGGACCGCCAAAGCCATTTCCATTATCGGAGCTTTAGAGATCGGGAGGAGAAGGGCTGTTCAGGAGATTCCCGAAAGAACAACAATACTTGGAAGTAATGATGCCTATCTCCTGTTAAAAAATCAGTTGTCAGATCTCAGGATTGAAGAGTTTTGGGGAATATTTCTCAATCAGAGCAATAAAGTGATTCACATAGCACAGCTTACGCAGGGCGGTATAAGCCAGTCTGTTGTGGATATAAGAATATTATTCAAGACTGCTTTTGATCATTTTTCAACGGGAATCATTATTGCCCACAACCATCCTTCAGGAAGCCTGAAGCCGAGCAAGGAAGACTTACACATTACACAAAAAATAAAAGAAGCCGGAAAAATACTGAATATCCAGCTTTTAGACCATATTATTATTACGCAGAATTCATACTTGAGTTTCTCAGACGAAGGATTATTATGATTAGAAGAGTGAAATACAGCGAGATTGATTTCGTAAAATATACCCAGTGCCTGGAAAATTCTGAACAGAAAAACTGGTACGCCCGGAAGGAAATTTTAGATCAGCTTTCAGGCAGCTGGCATATTCTGGTATATGGAGATTATGAAGCTGTAATGCCGGTTCATATGGATAAAAAAATAGGAATTAACTTTGTCAATATGCCGCTTTTCTGCCAGCAACTCGGAGTTTTTTCAAAAACTGATGATGTGGGAATCAATGATCTGTTCCTGAAATTTTTAAAAAAGAAATATATTCTCTTTTTATACTCTTTCAACCAGTACAATACATTTTCGGCGAAGCCTGAAAAAAGAAAAAACTATATCATTCCCGTTTCAGATTATGTCATATTAAGAAGGAAAAAGTACTTTAAAGGGAGGAAATCTACCGCTAAAATGGCTCAGCATCTTCATTATAAAGAGATTGAACTGAATGATGAAAGCATTCTCTTTTTCGGTAATCATCTTAAAGGTCTTTCCAAAGAATCAGACTGGCAAAAGCTTAAAAATTACCTGTTCTTCCTTGCCGAAAATAATACCCTTAAGCTTTGTGGAGCTTTTTTTAATGAGACACTAATCAGTTTAGCCGTTTTGGTTTCAGACAAGGAGCAGCTTTCACTACTGAGCCTGGTAAATGATGAACGGTATAAAAATGAAAACGGGGCATCTTTCGTGATAGACAGGATTCTGAATCTCTATATTCATGAAAAATCATTCAACTTCATGGGAAGCAATATCCGGGGTATACAGGTATTTTTTAAAAGTTTTGGAGCAGAACTCCATGAATATGCCTTCCTTGAAAATAAGCTTCTTAAAAAAATGTACCGCTAGGTCCGCACGGCTTTTTATTTGTGAATTTATTGTTTTTTCGACAATTTGTTGATGAATTTATTAATCGGTTTGAATATAAAAACCTAGCTGAAGAATAAATGAAAACCATCAGAAAAACGTGGATAAGTTTGAATATAAAACAGGTTTTCAGGATATCTTCAGATATTTTATTCCATTGTAACCCTGTCTTTAAATTTCCGTTACCGATATATGCAAAAAATCTTTAGAACCCGGAAAATAATTAGTAATTTTGCAGTCTAAAATTATGGCTAGTTTTTCAGGATATTTACCCTATGCATTTGCATTAATCATTGCAATTCCTTTTTTGGTTTTGCTGAGACAGTTTGTACATTCGTACATTACCCTTAAAAATCAGGAGATCAAACTTCTTTCCGTAAAATCAAATACAGAGAATAAGGCCCATTCCTATGAAAGAATGACGCTTTTTATGGAGAGAATGAAACCGTCCAACCTTATTCAGAAATTTGATAAGGGCCTTGCCGTTCATGAATTTATTTTCCTTACTGAAAAAGCAATCAACGAAGAATTTGAGTATAACTCTTCACAACAGCTTTATCTGACGAAGAACTCATGGAAGAATATTGTTGATTCCAAAAATGCGGTAACAGATCTTCTTCATAAAACCTATGAAGGATTGAAAGGGAATGCTGATCTGGATGAATTCAAGACCATCTTTATCATGAACTACATGGAAGGTGAAGACTATATTGCAGCCACGATAGAAGATCTTAGACGAGAAATTTTAATAATAACTTAAAAAATAACAGATAAAATAATGATTCCAAATTTTAAAGCACATCCATGGCACGGAATTACTGCAGGAGAAGATGCGCCAAATGTTGTAAACGTATTTGTGGAAATCGTTCCTTCAGATACCATTAAATATGAAGTTGACAAAGAAACAGGATTTTTGAAGGTAGACAGGCCTCAGAAATTTTCCAATATTATCCCTGCTCTGTATGGTTTTGTACCGAGAACATACTGCCACAATGAAGTAATGAAACTTGCCGTAGAAGCAGGTGCTGATGATGTAACTATGGGAGATCATGATCCGCTTGATATTTGTGTGTTAAGCTCACATAATATTCACTCAGGAGGACTGTTAATGGAAGCTATTCCAATCGGCGGATTCAAAATGATCGACGGTGGAGAGGCAGACGATAAAATCGTTGCCGTAATGATCGGAGACCATGCTTTCGGACATTTCAGAGATATTTCCGAACTGCCTGAAGCTGAAGTGAAAAGACTGATGCACTACTTCCTTACTTACAAAAACCTTCCGGACGAGCCTGCAAAATGCAGAATCCACGAAATTTACGGGGCAGAGCACGCTAAGAAAGTGATCAAAGCTTCCCAGACAGATTATGCAAATAAATTCGGCGGTTAATATCCACTGATTTTCATCATATAAAAAGGGTAAACGATTCTTCGTTTATCCTTTTTTATTGGCAGTTTACAGAGATCCGGTTCCATACCTTCATATCACTTCGGCTTTAAACTATTGATTTTTTTTAACGTTTTAGTGATAATTATTTATTATATTTAATTTTCTATTACCAAAAAAATATTAAACTATGGATCTATTTGTGTTAGTGCCAATTTTTGGTGTTGTTGCGCTGTTGTATACTTTTTTGCAGAGCAATTGGGTAAGCAGACAGAATGCCGGAAATGAAAAAATGAAAACAATCAGCGGACATATCGCTGACGGTGCGATGGCTTTTCTAAAGGCCGAGTACAAGATTTTAACCTATTTCGTAGTAGTAGTGGCCATCCTTCTGGCCGTAATGGGTTCCAGTAATGCCAACTCTCACTGGAGTATCGGAATTGCTTTTGCCGTAGGTGCTGTATTTTCAGCTCTGGCAGGATTTATTGGAATGAAGATCGCTACCAAAGCTAATGTGAGGACCGCAGAAGCTGCAAAGACATCCTTATCGAAAGCCCTTAAAGTTTCCTTTACCGGAGGTTCCGTTATGGGAATGGGAGTAGCGGGACTTGCTGTTTTAGGACTGGGTGCTCTGTTCCTGATCATTAAGCAGATCTTTGCTCCGGAAGCCACCGTAGATTCCCATGAAATGGAACGGACCATTGAGATTCTCACCGGGTTTTCTTTAGGTGCAGAATCTATTGCTCTTTTTGCCAGAGTGGGAGGAGGTATCTATACAAAAGCAGCAGATGTTGGAGCTGACCTGGTTGGAAAAGTAGAAGCGGGAATTCCCGAAGATGATCCGAGAAACCCGGCTACCATTGCAGATAATGTGGGAGATAATGTGGGAGATGTAGCAGGAATGGGGGCAGACCTCTTCGGATCTTATGTAGCAACCGTGCTGGCAACGATGGTCTTGGGAAGAGAAACCATTTCTGATGATGCTTTCGGTGGATTTGCCCCGATTCTTCTGCCAATGCTTATTGCAGGAACAGGAATTATATTTTCTATGATAGGAACCTTATTCGTAAGAATCAATGATAATGAAGGTTCATCTACGTCTTCTGTTCAGAATGCCCTGAATCTGGGGAACTGGGGAAGTATCGTAATCACGGCCATAGCCTCTTATTTTTTAGTAACCTATACACTTCCGGAAACGATGGTTCTCAGAGGACACGAATTTACCAAAATGGGTGTTTTCGGGGCCATTATGGTAGGATTGGTTGTAGGGACCTTAATGAGTATCATTACAGAATATTATACTGCCATGGGTAAAAGACCGGTTTCCAGTATTGTGAGACAGTCTTCCACCGGGCATGCAACCAATATTATCGGCGGTCTTTCCGTGGGCATGGAGTCTACATTGCTTCCGATTATTGTACTTGCAGGAGGGATTTACGGCTCATACCTGTGTGCCGGACTTTACGGGGTTGCGATTGCCGCTGCCGGTATGATGGCTACCACAGCCATGCAGCTTGCCATTGATGCATTCGGGCCGATTGCTGATAATGCGGGGGGAATTGCCGAAATGAGCGAGTTGCCGAAAGAAGTCCGTGAAAAAACAGATATTCTTGACGCAGTAGGAAATACAACCGCTGCTACCGGGAAAGGATTTGCAATTGCCTCTGCAGCATTAACGGCACTCGCGCTATTTGCAGCTTTTGTTGGAATTGCAGGCATCGACGGTATCGATATTTACAGGGCGGATGTTCTGGCAGGACTATTTGTTGGAGGGATGATTCCTTTCATATTTTCCTCTCTCGCCATTACAGCAGTAGGACAGGCAGCAATGGCTATGGTAGAGGAAGTAAGAAGACAGTTCCGGGAAATTCCGGGAATCCTGGAAGGAAAAGCACAGCCTGAATATGAAAAATGTGTGGCTATTTCTACCGATGCCTCTATCAGGAAAATGATGCTTCCCGGAGCAATTGCTATTGTATCTCCGCTGCTGATCGGGTTTATTTTCGGACCTGAAGTATTGGGAGGCTTTCTGGCAGGAGCTACCGTTTGCGGGGTTCTGATGGGAATGTTCCAGAATAATGCCGGGGGAGCCTGGGATAATGCCAAAAAATCCTTTGAAAAAGGAGTGGATATCAACGGACAGACCTATTACAAAGGTTCAGAACCTCATAAAGCTTCTGTAACCGGAGATACTGTCGGAGATCCGTTTAAAGACACTTCCGGACCCTCTATGAATATCCTGATCAAGCTGATGTCTATTGTTTCATTGGTTATTGCTCCTACACTGGCGGTATTACATAAAGATAAGATTGAAGCCAACAGAAAGGCTAAACTGGAAAGCTTAACAGGTGTATCCGCTGCCGGAACCACATCAGTTCATACAGATCCTCAGTCAGTTTCTGTTACTTCGGGAGAAATCAAAGGACATCTTAATGAAAACGGTGACTTTGTGTATGAAACCGGCAACGTTCAGGAAATTAAGCTGAAAGGAGGAAAAACAATTGCTATGGGTGAAGGCAGTAAATTATACCGGCTTTATACTGCTGTAAATAAAAAAGATAAATCTGTGCTGGATCCCAATATCTGGTATACCATTGAAAACCTTTATTTTGAAACAGGGTCAAGCGATCTGAGAGCAGGATCGGAAGTACAGCTGAACAGTCTTGCAGAGATTCTGAATGCTTATCCTGATCTTAAAATCAAATTGGGGGGATACACAGACAATACCGGAAACGAAGAAAGTAACCTGAAGCTTTCCAATCTGAGAGCCCAGACAGCTAAACTTAAGCTTCTTGAATTGGGAATTTCGTCAGACAGGGTGGAAGCAGAAGGATATGGCTCACAGCATCCTGTATGTGCAGCTAATGATACCGATGAGTGTAAGGCCAAAAACAGAAGGATTGATGTAAGAGTTCTGGCTCTTTAATCCGGAACAGAAAAATATTTTTGAAAGACACTGCATTTGCGGTGTCTTTTTTAGTGGTTTTGAAGAAATTTATAACAGAATCATCCGCTCAATCTGCAAAATTTGACAAAGAAAAATGTCCGGATAGATTTGTGAGGAATAAAGGGATTAAAGATTCTTTTTCAGATATTCCATTGCCTGAATGATCACTTCATCCTTTTTGGCAAAACTGAACCGTATATAATCAGAATTTTGTCTCGAATGATAAAATGCTGAAAGTGGAAGGCAGGCCGTCTTCTTTTCAACAGTCAGCCATTTGGAGAATTCCACATCGGTCATGGTTTTGGAAACGTTTCTGAAATTAACGATCTGAAAAACGCTTCCTTCCGCTTTCTCAACGGTTTCCAAAGGAGTATTCTGTGCCATCTCATAGAATAGGTCTCTCTTTGTCTGCATAAGCCTCTGATTCTCCGAAGGATCAAAAATCTCAAGGTACCTGGCCAGTGCATATTGTGCAGGAGCATTGGCGCTATAAGAAATATACTGCTGGTGACATCTGAATTTTGCCGTCAGATCCTCAGATGCGGCCAGATAGCTTACCTTCCAGCCGGAAGTATGAAACATTTTCCCGAAAGAAAAAATACAAAAGGTCCTGTTTTTTAGCCCGGGATGCAGCAATGAGCTGTAATGTTCGTTGCCGTCATAACAGTAGGTGTCATAAATTTCTTCTGAAATCAGATAGATCTCCTGATCTTTTATCAGTTCATAGAGCTGTTGCCAGTCGTGTTGCTTCCATATTTTTCCGGTAGGATTCTGTGGAGAATTAACAATAATTGCTTTGGTTTTTTTAGAGATACATTTTTGAAACTTTTCCCAGTCCACAGCAAAATGCTGATCAAGATCATAATAAACAGGAATACCGCCGTTCATCACCACAGAAGGTCCGTAGGTATAATAGGAGGGCTGTATGATAATGACTTCATCTTTCTGGTTTAAAACAGATTTAAGTGCGGTATGTAAAGCAAAGGTTGCGCATGGGATAATGGTCACTTCATGGTCTTTAAGCAGAAGACTGTTTTTCCGGGCAGCATTAAACCGTATGATGTTTTTGATCAGGAGCGGGTTTCCGGCCAGCGGCTCATACTGATGACTGTCATGATCTGCTGCTTCTTTTAAAAATGTTTTCAGACGGCTGTCAATGTCGAAATCGGGAAGCCCCAGGGAAAGATCAAAACTCTTATGCCTGGCCGCCAGGTCAGACATTTCTGTGAAAAATGAATAATGAGTAAATCCGTAAATTTTTTCCATCTATTCTGTATTTAATTCAAATATAATAAAAATGTTATCATATTTTTATTTTAAGTGTTGGTTTTTTGTGATTTGTTTTCTTTGTTTGGATATTTATTAATTATATCTTAATTTTATAAAGCTGAATACTGAATACAGGTAGTCAATATGATGATAATCCCAATAAATAAAGCAAATTATAAGCATTATCATTTTGGTTGAATAAAATTTGTTATTTTTAGGCAAATAATTTTTTTATGAGAAAACTACTTATACCGTTATTTTCTGTTGCTGTTCTGGTAAGCTGCGGAACGTCAAAAACGGCTGAAGGAGCACCGTCTAAGTCTTCCTCTTCTGCTAAAGGTGATAAAGCTTTTCTGTCTGCTTATAAGTTGATTAAAGCAGATGAATTAAAGAAAAACTTATATGTCATTGCTTCAGACGAAATGGAGGGAAGAGATACGGGAAGTCCTGGCCAGAAAAAAGCGGGTGAGTATATGATTAACTATTATAAAAGCCTGGGAATATCGTATCCGAAAGCACTTGGGTCCTATTATCAGAAGGTTCCGTCGGAATTTATGAAGAAAAGAGGTGGTGGAAATCTTCCGGATTCGGAAAATATTCTGGCCTTTATTGAAGGAAGCGAAAAACCTGAAGAAATTGTAGTGATTTCTGCACATTATGACCATGTAGGAACCAAGAACGGTGTTGTATATAACGGTGCTGATGACGATGGAAGCGGTACCGTAGCCGTAATGCAGATTGCAAAAGCTTTCCAGGAAGCCAAAAAAGCTGGAAAAGGACCTAAAAGATCAATTCTGTTTCTTCATGTAACCGGAGAGGAGCACGGGCTGTTCGGTTCAGAGTATTATACCAGCAATCCGGTCTTTCCGTTAGCCAATACCGTAGTAGATCTTAATATAGATATGATCGGACGTGATGATCCGGATAACAGAGGGAAACAGTATGTTTACGTGATCGGCTCCGAAATGCTGAGCTCTCAGCTTAAAGTGATTAATGAAGCTGCGAACAGAAAAACCAATAATCTTGAACTGAACTATAAATATGATGATCCGGATGATCCCCAGCAGCTGTATTACCGTTCAGATCATTATAACTTTGCCAAGAATAATGTTCCGGTAGCTTTTTATTTCGATGGAATTCATGAAGATTATCACCGTCCGACAGATGATCCTGACAAAATTGATTATCATTTGCTGGAAAAAAGAACACAGCTTGTTTTTGCAACAGCCTGGGAAATAGCCAACAGGGCAGAAAGAATTGTTGTAGATAAAAAATAATAAAGAACAGAGAGCACAGGGATATTTTCTCTGTGTTCTCTCGTAATATCCTATAAATTCTTATGAATATAAAGATCCGTGAAGCAGTTCCGGGAGATATTCCTCACATTCAGCGTATCAGAAACTCTGTAAAAGAAAATGTGCTGTCAGATCCGGGACTGGTTACCGACCGGGACTGTGAAGACTTTCTTTTTAAAAGAGGAAAAGGCTGGGTGGCGGAAATTGATTCTGAAATTACAGGATTTTCAATTGTTGATCTCAGAGAAAATAATATCTGGGCACTTTTTGTTCATCCCGATTTTGAAAAACTGGGAATCGGAAGAAAGCTTCACGATGAGATGATAGACTGGTATTTTGTTCAGACCCGGGAAGAGGTCTGGCTGGGAACAGCCCCTGATACAAGAGCAGAAATATTTTACCGGAAGTCTGGCTGGAAAGAAACCGGAATGCATGGTAAGGGAGAGATCCGTTTTGAAATGGATTGGTCAACCTGGGAAAACAGAACACGATGAAACAGCATGTAAAATCAATCCGCCCGTTTATTGGCGCTGAGAACTTCGAAATAAGCCGTAATTTTTACAGAGACCTGGGATTTGAAGAATTCATCCTCGAACCTAAATTATCCCTGTTTAAAAAAGATGAAACCGGGTTTTACCTTCAGGACTATTATGCCAAAGAATGGGTGGACAATACCATGATTTTTATGGAAGTTGAGAATACCGACGGATTTTACAAAGAACTTCTGGCTCTGAATTTTACTGAAAAATATAAAGGATCCAGGCTTACTCCTGTAAGAACGATGGAGTGGGGAAAAGAATGCTTCGTACATGATCCATCCGGGATTTTGTGGCATTTTGGTGAATTTTTTTAACTTGAAAATACAATGATTTACGCTTTTGATACCTATTATTATGAGGATCACGCCAATACGGTATGTATTGCATTTGAAGACTGGACTTCTGAAAAAGAATCCGGAATTTTTACTGAAAAAACAGAGATCAGCTCCGGCTATGAAAGCGGAGCATTTTATAAAAGAGAACTTCCCTGCATTCTCAGCCTTCTGAAGCAGATACCGTTAGCAGAAGGTGACAGCATTATTGTGGATGGCTATGTTACGCTTGATAATGATGGGAAAATTGGCCTGGGCGGCTATCTGTACGATGCTCTCGATCAGAAATATCCCATTATCGGAATTGCCAAGAATGAGTTTGCATCACCGGATTCCCTGCGCCGGACTATTTTCCGTGGCGAAAGTAAAACTCCCATGTTCCTTACTGTGAAAGGTGCCGACGCTAACGAAATTCTGAAAAAAGTAGAGCAGATGCACGGGCCATACAGAATTCCGACATTGCTTAAAAAACTGGATCAGCTTTCACGTGCATAAAAACAATAAGCCTTTTAAAGCTTTATTCAAACTATGTCATCACCATAATTATAGATTGGTGTAATCTCTCCTGTTTTTAGGGACCATAAATTCATACCTGAAAATATGTTTTTTTTAAACCATAAAGTTTTTTTTAGAGACAAATTTCGTGTTGGTTAGTAGGGGTTATTCAATAGAGGTGGGCTTTAGTCCGCCTAAGTATATAAAAGTACACATTAGCCTTTAGATATCTGCGATTTCTATTTCTCACAGAATAAAAGATCTGCTCAATCTGTTGGATCAGCGAGATAAAAATACCGGTAAACATCTGTTAATGTGTAGGATTTATTCAATAGAGGTGGGCTTTAGCCCGCCTAAGTATATAAAAGTACACATTAGCCTTTAGATATCTGCGATTTCTATTTCTCACAGAATAAAAAGATCTGCTCAATCTGTTGGATCAGCGAGATGAAAATACCGGTAAACATCTGTTAATGTATAGGATTTATTCAATAGAGGTGGGCTTTAGCCCGCCTAAGTATATAAAAGTACACATTAGTCTTTAGATATCTGCGATTTCTATTTCTCACAGAATAAAAGATCTGCTCAATCTATTGGATCAGCGAGATGAAAATACCGGTAAACATCTCTTAATGCGTAGGATTTATTCAATAGAGGTGGGCTTTAGCCCGCCTAAGTATATAAAAGTACACATTAGCCTTTAGATATCTGCGATTTCTATTTCACACAGAATAAAAGATCTGCTCAATCTGTTAGATCAGCGAGATAAAAATACCGGTAAACATCTTTTAATGTGTAGAATTTATTCAATAGAGGTGGGCTTTAGCCCGCCTAAGTATATAAAAGTACACATTAGTCTTTAGATATCTGCGATTTCTATTTCTCACAGAATAAAAAGATCTGCTCAATCTGTTGGATCAGCGAGATAAAAATACCGGTAAACATCTTTTAATGTGTAGGATTTATTCAATAGAGGTGGGCTTTAGCCCGCCTAAGTATATAAAAGTACACATTAGCCTTTAGATATCTGCGATTTCTATTTCTCACAGAATAAAAAGATCTGCTCAATCTGTTGGATCAGCGAGATAAAAATACCGGTAAACATCTTTTAATGTGTAGGATTTATTCAATAGAGGTGGGCTTTAGCCCGCCTAAATAAAAATAAAAACCATCAGCTTTAGCCAAAACCTATACAGTCAATCTGTAAAATCCGCAACAAATACAATTCAAAAATTCGTGGCAAAAATAATATCCACAGATTTTCACAGGAAACATAAGAGCTTTGTTGTAAATTGTTGAAAATCATCATATTGTTTCTTGAAAATATCGCAGAACATACAGATTGATCAGGTTTTGTTACACGACTAGGTATACCGGTTTATTTTTCAAATCAATTCCGATTTATAGTATAGACCAAAGTTTCAAATAGCAGCAGTATTAACCTTTCGCTTACCTGTTTTTATTAATATATTGTTTTTTAATCTGATACGTTAATTTATTTCAATAATATACTTCTAATATCTAAAATCTGATAAAAATCATTAGTTTATTATTTTTATTAATTCTAAATAAATATAGAACCTGTTTAAACTTTTTTAG
>DJTE01000033.1 GCA_002439165.1 Chryseobacterium indologenes | reverse complement strand
TGAAAGGAAGTTATTCCGAACCCTTGCTCTCCGAAGTTCCAAACTTCGGAGTAAGATAAACAAGTAGCCAAAGTTGTAAATTATCCTGACTTTGCGCCAATAAACACAAAAACCACTGCATCAGTAGTGGTTTTTATGTATAGGTTTAGGAAAACCGTTATATTTACCAGTACAGAGACCACCTGGGAAATGCCAGGATAAGCTATGCCAGAAACAACGAAGGCGCAATTGAAATAACGGATGTCAACAATTATTATCCTTTTGGATTGAACCATATTGAAGGGATCTCCAGAGGACAGTTGGGCAGTTATTTTAATTATAAGTACAATGGCAAGGAGCTGCAGGAGACGGGGATGTATGATTATGGAGCAAGATTCTATATGCCTGATGTAGCAAGGTGGCTTCAAATAGATCCTTTAAGCGAAAAATACAGAAGACATTCTACATATGCTTATGTTGTAAATAATCCTATTCGTTTCATTGATCCAGATGGTATGCAAGTTTGGCCACCTGAAGGTGGAAGTGATGGGCAGACCTGGAGTGACAGCGATGGAAATTTTGTCAATATGAATGGCACCTGGTATAAAGATGATGGTGCGTTGATCGGTTTTCTGACAGG
Organism: Chryseobacterium indologenes; assembly: GCA_002439165.1. GTDB lineage: Bacteria > Bacteroidota > Bacteroidia > Flavobacteriales > Weeksellaceae > Chryseobacterium > Chryseobacterium indologenes_E. The sequence goes on along the minus strand of DJTE01000033.1, from coordinate 265,868 downwards.
TTCCCGATATCAATCTGTAAATACAAAAAATACTGGTGGAACTCCAGGCTATGATGGAAAGATGATGATTTCTGATTCCTCATATGATTATACATATGATTTGATGCCTGGAAAACAAGCGGATGATGTAAACTACTGGAAGAACGGAGAAAGCGGAGTGATGGCTTCAAGATTTTTGGAAACTACCAGTAGAGATGCTACGGCTGTAGAAAATAGAACGACAACTATTGAGGCTGTTTCTATAGTTGTCACTACAGGTAGGAAATAATAGCGGAAGATCCACTACTGGAAAGTTTACAGAACCAACGCTGCCAAACAAAACGATAGTAAATGAAAGAGGAGTTACTGTTGAGCACTATTATAAATCTGGCGATCATGCACCTGCGCATATGCATGTTGAAGGAGGCGGATCAAGTACCAAAATAGGAACTAATGGTAAACCTATAAAAGAAAGTGCTGAATTAAGCAAGACACAACAGTCAGTAATTCAGGATGATAAGTCAACCATAAGAAGCGCTGGTCAAAAAATAAATAATTATCAAAATTATAGAAAAGATAAGTTATGATAAAAGAAATGTACGTTTTTATAGGAGAAGGATCAAACTTCCCATCAGGGATTTTTACAACTTTACTGAATGCAAAAGAATGGATAGAGAAACATTCATTAAATGGGATATTAAATAAATATCCTGTTGACATGGGAGTTTATAATTGGGCTATAAAAGAAAATTTTTTTACAATCCGAAATGAATACCAAAAAGAGTCTAAATTTATTCAAAGATTTACATGTGCATCAATGGAGCACTTTCATTTTGAAGATGGCAAATTAATTTAATTTAACTCTCCAGATCCTTCTGATGCAGATAGAAACACAGCAAAAGGGAGCTTATTACCTGGTGTTTTTCAAGTGTATAGTAAAGGTGTTTATCAAGTAATCCCAAGAAAATGAGAAAAATAATAGCAATATTTATTTTAATCAGCAACTTACTTTATTGTCAAGACTATGCTGTCGATTTTGATATATCGAAATTTATAGAGTCTGGTGGTATTTCAAAAGAAGTTTATCGTAAGATAAATGGGAAGTTGGAATTAAGTGAAAAATTTGAGTATAATAAAGATTCAGCATTAGTAAAATTAGCAATAAACAAAGAATTACCTGGAGGACTTGCTCTTAAAGGAATTAATTATTTTTTAGATTCTAAAAATAGAATTACTAAAGCGGAAATCAAAATATCTGATATTTACAGTAGCCCTAATGCCTACTCTATACAATTCGTGGCATATAATTATTTTGATTCACGTAAGGTTGCGTCGTTTTATAATGTGAATAATAAGATAGATAAAAAAGAGTATTTTTTTTATAATGAGAAGAAAGAATTAGTAGAAAATTTTACAGTTTCAGAAGATCTTGTTTTACAAAAAAGAAATATTTACTACAAAAAAAATGGATATCAGATAAATGAATCGGAAACTTATACGGCCTTAAGATATAAAACTATCACAAAAACAAAGCTTGATAAAAATGGGTTTCCTATTTATATAGAATCTGAAGGGAAAATGATACAAAGTGGAGAAAAAATGCCTAAACAAACTACTTATTTTCAAAATGAAGTTGATGAAAAAGGGAATTTATCTAAAGTGTACATTATTGAAGGAAAAAAGAAAATATTAATTCAAGAAGTAATTAATAAATATGAATAGATATAAGATCCCACCGCTGGTGCGAGCGTTTCGCTCGCACCGATAGATAAAACTAACTCAATGTAATTGCGGTGGTGTAAGCTACAATTTTGTGACCAATCTAAATGATAGATTCTTTCATTTTGAAGATGGCAAATTAATTTAATTTAATTTAACATGGCTGGCGCGAGTGTCTCACTCATGTCGGTAGGTAGACTTCCTTGTTGTCAGACAAATTAAAATTATTATTAAACTTTATGAAAAAGCAAATTTTCATAATACCTCCGTTTGACCTGAAACATGAGGGGTATAATAATCTGGGGAAAGTCTGAATTATCAGCATAAGTACAACGGAAAGGAGCTTCAGGAGACGGGGATGTATGATTACGGAGCGAGGTTTTATATGCCGGATGTTGGAAGATGGGGAGTCATAGATAATAAAGCACAAAAATACTCGCCTATGTCTCAATATATTTATGCTGGAAATAATCCAATTGCTTTTATAGATCCAGACGGAAACGAATTAATTCTTTCGTTGCTACCACAACAGCAGAACAATCTTATAAAGATTTAGTTAAAAATACATTAGGTGGAAAATATGAAGCCGTTTATATACGGTAACTCTTAATATGATTAATAAAGATGCTTCGTTGACAAAAGAGTAACAAGCTTTCTACGATAATTATAATGATGTTGTTGGAGCGAAAGAAATTGTTAATCAAGCCATCGTTGAGAATAGTACTAAAGCTGAAGTAGGAAATTGGCAAACGGGTGATATTGACATGGGAGATATTGTAGAATTTGATAAAGCAGGGAAAGGAGGTACAAGCAGTGCGGGAGCACTCATTCATGAACATGTGGAGCAACTTGAAAAATCAAAAATGGGATTATCTAAAGGAGATCTTGGAAAGACAAAACCTGATCCATCAGTTGTAGGTGGAAAAAAATATGTCGATTTTGAGAAAGCGCATAATAAAGCTTCTAAGGCTGAAGATAAAGTGAATGGTAATACACGAACTGAAGCAAATAATACTAGTAATAGTAACAACATTAATGTTTTCAAAGAAAAAGACGGAACCAAAACCAATCAAGCTTTGTGGTTTCCAAAAACTGGAGGAGCCGAAGTTAAAAAAACAAAATTGCCATAGTATGAAAAACATATTTTCTATTTTAGTATTATTACTATTGATGAGTTGTGCTAATTCCGTAAAGAAAGGTAATAATGTTTATGTGAATGGAGATTGTATTGAAAATTTAGATTTCAAAAAGGAGTATTTTTATCATATAAAAATAATAGACAGTCTTGTTGAAAAATCACAAAATAAACAATTTACAAAATCATTATTATTCGTTTCAAAATATGCACATGTCTCAGCCGAAAGCATGTTAAATTATGCAAATACATATCCAATGGGAGTATATGAAGATGACCGAAAAGGTTGGATTGAATGGTATGAAAAAAATAAGTGTAATAATATTCAGTTTAAGAAAAAGTAATGACAACTAATTCTTTGCTCTTCGAAGTTTCAAACCCTTGCTCTCCGAAGTTTCAAACTTCGGAGTAAGATAAATAAGTAGCCAAAGTTGTAAATTATCCTGACTTTGCGCCAATAAACACAAAAACCACTGCATCAGTAATGGTTTTTATGTGCAGGTTTAGGAAAACCGTTATATTTACCAGTACAGAGACCACCTCGGAAATGCCAGGGTAAGCTATGCCAGAAACAGCGAAGGCGCAATTGAAATAACAGATGTCAACAATTATTATCCTTTTGGATTGAATCATATTGAAGGGATTTCCAGAGGACAGTTGGGCAGTGATTTTAATTATAAGTACAACGGGAAAGAGTTGCAGGAGACCGGGATGTATGATTACGGGGCAAGGTTCTATATGCCGGATATTGGAAGATGGGGTGTGGTAGATCCGTTGGCGGAATTAAATAGAGCGTGGTCACCTTATCGTTATGCATTTAATAATCCTATTAGATTTATTGATCCGGATGGAAGAAATGAGAATATTTATGAAATGGATGAAAAGGGATATTTAACCAGAAGGGAGGAATCAGATAGGGACGTTATTTACACGTCTAAAAATTTTGAAGGAGAAGGAAAAAACCGAAAATTAAAAGAAAATAATGATGGTGGATATGAGGTCGGGGAAAAAAATTATATCAAGGATAATCTTCATAAATACAAGCAAGATGGAAGTAAGTATCTAGATTTTAAGCAGGATGAGAAAAAAGGACTGGATTATTTTAATCAAGTTGCAGATTGGATGAAAGCTAAAGAGGTTAATGTTGAATTTGAAATACAAACAGCAGATATAGGAGGTAAGGATAATACTGTAGTTTATACATCTGGAGGCCAAGAAAGTGCCTCATCGGTTTATGGTGGAGGGAATGTTAAATTAGATGGTCATTTACATCCAGGAACTTATGATCCTTCACAAGTCTCAGGAACTTTAAATCCAAGTGGTTTTCGTATGTCAAAATTTCCATTGAAAGAAAATGGATATACTTTTAAGGTAATGTCCAAAACTGAAGGAGGAGATCGGGAATCTGCTAAACATGCTCCCAATGCAGTTAATCTCATATATTCTCCTGCACATAATACTACTATTATATATAATAATTCTAATGTCATAAAAAGCTTATGAAAGAAAATATAAAAAAGAGTAAATTTTTTATTCTATTATTTATTTTTTTAATCAATTATGGATGTATTGCTCAGAATTCTGAAAAAAAGCAATTTTACAGTTATATAGATAAAATAATTTCGGAAAGTAAATTTTTGTATTTAAAAATAAGTTTAATTAAAAGATGTAAGAATGAATATTTATTTGGTATTGCAAAAATGAATTATAATGACCACCTTTCCGACTCATATAAAACTTATGATTATAAAGGCTCATTAATAATCTTCGATTTGGATGAGGAAAAGGATCTGAAAATCATTAATTTTTTTGATTCATATTTTAAAAAAACAAATTCAAATATTTTAAATATCCCAAAAGGAAGACAATCTCTTGTTAATGAGTACGCTCTTTATTTTATAAATAAAAACTTCATTAAGGATATGGATAAAACAAAAAACTTTATGATTACTAATTGTGAAAATCAATAATAATTTTCTTAATTTTTATGAAGTATATATTTTTTTTAATTTTTTCAGGCCCGTTCTTTTTTTCTCAAAATTTTCAAATAAAGGATTCCCTTAAAATTCTGGCTGTAAGTAAGTTCAAAACAATGGAAGTATTTGTGAACAAAAATGGTAAATTAAATTCTGTAAGACGTTATAGTTATGATCAAAACAAAAATGAGATTACCATACAGAATATCTCTGATAAAAACAAAGAATGGATAAAAACCATTATAAGATTTGATAGTGATTATAAAATTAAAGAGGAAGAAAGGGTAACAGAAGGCGTTGTAATTTCTGAAAAAGAAAATTTGCTCGTCAACAAACAAACCTCAATGATTAAAAAATATAATTATACGGGTACTACAATTCAAATAGACAGTTTTGATAATAAAAATAAATTATATAAAACAATATTTCAACTCTTTGATAATAAAAATCGCCTCATTGAAAGCCTAAACCTGTTAATAGCATCTAATGATATTACTGTTGATGGAATCGAACGATATAATTGGATTGATGATAAAAGTTACAATTATGAAAAACTGACTTTTACTTTTCCAAGAACTCATATAATAGGAGTATATATTTTAAACTCATATAATGAAATACTGTCATTTAAAGGAAGTATGACCTCAAACGATAAGACGGAATTATTTGATTATTATATCGAGAAAAAATTGAAACAGTTTGACTCCAAAGGCAACTTAATAAAAGTTTATACTTTGGAGAATGGTAAGGAGAACGTTTTGGAAGAAAGGAAAATTGTTTATTAAAGATAAATATGATAAAGTCACTGCAAAAATAGTGGATTTTATTCGACTTCACCCTCTCCCGAACGAATCCTCTCCTATGGCAGGTAAAAGAAAAATCTACTTACATACTGGATAAAGTACATTGGGAAAATGGATTCGACAGTTCTATGGGTGAAATTGGAAGAGATTATCTTTTAGAAAGTGATTTAATAGATGATATTTATTTATCTGTAAAGGAGTTGAATTTGGAGTCAATTTTTAGTGTTAGCCATAGCTACACTATTAATAGATATTTAGATGATGAAAGATTTATAGGTGTCTTTTCTTCAGAAGAAATAGCTGAAAAAGCAATAGAAGAATTGAAAAAACAAAATGGATTTATTCTGCATCCCGATGATTTTGATATAAGTGAAATAGATCTTAATGATCTTCTTTGGAAATCAGGTTTTTAATTCTCCTTACAGGAATGTATGATATAAAGCGAGGGTATCAATAGCTGATTTTGGTGAAATTAGAGAATCAAAAAAATGATTATCACAAAAAAATAGGAAAAATGAAAAAATACATACATATACTAATAATTTTTATGTTGGGTAGTGTTACAACTTATGGTCAACAATCAAGCAAAACAGTCATTATTACTGAAAAATTAATTAAAATGTATGTTGATGATTATGTAAATTATAATGGAACTGTTGGAGTTCATATATATAATGATTCAACAAATGTGACAACTTCAACAACTTGGTTGTCAATGCAAGTTTTTCCTGAAAACTTTGAAATTTATAAAAAAACATCACAGTATAATTGGTTTAAATATGGTAAGGCTGATATTCTGATTTTTTGTGGTTTTTTTGAAAATGAAAAATGTAATGATTTTTTTAATTTAATTACTTTTCCTAAGTTGAATTCATCAATAAATTTATTAGAGGAAGAAGCCAATAAGTTTATTTTGGATTATAAAGCACAAGCATGGCAAATTGGAATTAACAATCACGGTGTAATTGATAATATTAATGGAGGTTTTATTAAATCTGAAGTTGCTAAACCGCGAAAATATAAGAGATTTCTAAACAGGTTTTCATCCTTAAAATTGTATCAATTCCGTAAAAATGGAGAAATAATGAAGATTAAAAAATAATAGGAATTCAGAAAACATCCCCTGCTACGAAAAGTCACCCGACTTTGAGCTGACAATAAAAACCATCGCACATCAAACGGCAATGGTTTTTTTATATCTTTCTTTAGAAAAACCGATATATTTCCCGGTACAGAGATCACCTGGGTGAGCTAAAAAGAGATTTAAAAAATTACCGTCTGTCCACAGTTTTTCTCAAATCCGAGGGCCGCGATTGGGTAAACTCATGAAAAGTATCACTGAATGAGCTGACAGAGCTGTATCCCACATCATCAGCAATTTCATTGATCGGTTTATCTGTATTTAAAAGTAACTCAATTGCTTTGATAATCCTTAATGTCTTCAGATACTGAAGAAAAGAAATATCCATATCAGCTTTGAAGAGACGTGAAAGAGTACGTTCACTCAATCCGAACCTTTCACTGATACTGGTCAGGCTGTGTTTTCCTTCTATATTCTCTTCCAGGTAAGAGACAATTTTCATCATCTGTTTGTTGTGGGTTACAGGAAGAATGATCGGTAAAGGTTGTTGATGAGTTTTGGGTAATATTTTTTTTAAAGCCACTAAAAACTCAAAATTTTCGTCGGCCTGGGTTACATGTCTTTCGTCCCAGATTTCAGTGTACTTGATCATTTGAATCAGCAGCTCGGATGCGGGGTATATTCCCAGTCTGCCAAAAAATGGATCAGACAGGTCATCATGGGCATAAAAGTATAAAGATCTCAATACCGTAGCGGAGTGCCCGATCTGCAGAATATGTTCCATGCCCTGAGGAATCCAGAAAAAATGCCTGGCGGGAACCACATAGGTGCGGTTGCCTGTGGTAATATAGGCAATACCGCCTTCCACGTAGCTCAGCTGGCCCTTTGTATGTTTGTGAAAAGGAATCAGTTTCTCGGATTTTTCGTGCATCACAAACACGCTGTCATTATGTTTGTCGATATCCGGAAGTGCTGCAATTAATCCCATAAAAATAGTTGAAAATTAAATGAACAGCAAAGATAATGATTTGGCCGGAATCATGTAAAACTTGACTATTTTAGATAAAAATAATTTCACAGGAGCCGATAAATTTGCAGTGCAATAATTCGAAAAAACAGATGAAAATCTACCTTACCGGACTGCTGATCCTTGGAAGTTCCCACGTTGCAACAGCACAGACAGGCAGTCCCGCCAAAGACACTGTACGGCTTAGTTTAAAAGAAGCATGGCAGAGAGCCGAAGACAACAGCCGCCACATCAGAATCAGAAATATAGAAACAGAAATAGCAGATGCAGAGCTGAAAGATGCCAAAAGAGAGCGCCTCCCGGAAATAGATATAAAAGGTTCCGCAGAAAAGGCTTCCAATATCCCGATCTACGAAAACGGACTGTTTTCCAAACCCACCCAGCACGAAGTGATCCACACGTTATACAGAGCCGGAGCAGATTTTTATCTCAATATCTATAACGGAAACAGGTTGAACCTGAAGATTAAAGAAGAGGGAACCCTGCAGAAAATCAGAGGAATTCAGAAAGAACAGGCCATTTCGGATATTCACTATAAAACCGCATCACTTTATCTTGATCTTCAGAAAACCTTGATCTTCAGAGACCTTATCATACAGGATATTGCCGATCATAAAGCACAGCTGAAAGAGATCAGATCACTGTACAAAAACGGTGTGGTACTGAAAAGTGACCTGCTGCGGGTAGAACTGGAACTTTCACGCCGTGAAATGGCTCTTATCACCATTAAAAATGATATCCTTATTGTGACCCAGAAGCTGAATATTATTCTAGGACTTCCTGATGAACAAACCATTGTTCCTGAAGCTCCTTTTAATCAGTGGGAAGAAAATGTCTCCTATGAAGAATATGTAAAAAGAGCATTGAAACATTCCTTTGATTATCATATTTCTGAACAGCAGACCGAACTGAGCATGATAAAACTCAGACAGGTAAAAGCCAATGTAAGCCCGAAAGTTGGATTATATGGAGAATTTTATTACGCCAATCCGCAGATATTTCTCTATCCCTATAATCCGTACTGGTATTCGTTGGGAGTGGTCGGGGTAAAAGCTTCATTCTCCCTGTCTTCACTCTATCATAATCCTCAAAAGGTAAAAGCAGCCAGACTTGAATTTGAAAAAGAGGAAGAAACACACAGAGATACGGAAGACAAAGTAAGACAGCAGGTGAAAGAAGCTTATCTGAGATATGAGGAAGCTCTTGAACAGATCAGGGTAGCAGAAGCCAACGTGACCCAGGCCAAAGAAAATGCAAGAATCATTAAAAACACTTATTTCAGCCAGACCTCTCTGATAACGGATCTTCTTGATGCAGATGTCCAGCTGCTCCAGACAAAATTCGAACTGGAAGCCGCTAAAATTACAGCACAGAACAATTATTATTTATTACAGAATATCATAGGGACCTTATAGAACAATGAAAAAAAAATATACGCCCACAGACAGACTGATTACCAGAATCACAGGATGGATATCCGCCTTTATAGTAGCAGCACTTGCCGTATGGGGCATCATCAGTTTTTTTAATTTCTACAAATACGAACAGACCAACGATGCTCAGGTTCAGGAGTATGTAAACCCTGTTATTTCAAGGGCGGGCGGATTTATCGTCGATGTTAAATTTGAAGAAAACCAGGAAGTGAAAAAAGGAGATACGCTTCTGGTAATCGATAACCGTGAATACAAATTACAGCAGGAGCAGACCCAGGCTGCAATCCGGAAAGCCCGCGCAGAACTGAAAGTGTTGGAAAGCAATACCCTTACCACAGAAAAGGAAGCTGCCTCTGCACAGGCCCAGGTGGAAGCCGGTAAAGCAAAAGTATGGAAGCAGGAGCTTGATTATAAACGGTATCAGGATCTTTACAATGAAGAATCTGCCACAAGGCAGCGTCTGGAAGATATCAAAGCCGGACTGGATGTCAATAAAAGCGATTATAAATCCTCACAGGATAAATATGCGGCTTCAAAATCCAAAATCAATGATATTCAGGCTGAAAAAACAGTGGTACAGGCAGAAATTGCAAAACTGGAAGCCCTGCTGGACCGTCATAAACTGGAGGTAAGCTATACGGTAATCACTGCTCCTTACGACGGAAGGATGGGGAGAAGAACCGTGGAAGTGGGGCAGATGATTGATGCAGGAGAAACCCTCGCTTTTATCGTGAATAATGAGACCGATAAATGGGTGGTTGCCAATTATAAAGAAACCCAGATCAGGAATATGCATATTGGAGATCAGGTGAAAATCGTAGCAGATTCTTATCCGGATCAGGAATTTCAGGGAACCGTTATTTCCCTGTCTCCCGCCACAGGTTCAAGCTTTTCCCTGCTGCCACCCGATAATTCTACCGGAAATTATGTGAAAATTGTACAGCGTATTCCGGTAAGAATCAGGATAGACGGGAAGAGAAAAGATATAGAAGTGCTGAAAGTGGGAATGAACGTGAATGTGTATGCCCGGAAAAAACGTTTCAATGGTTAGAAAGGTTCCGTTTTTCAAAAAATCGATTCCCGAATGGCTTATCAAGATCATCCTTTTCCTGATGACCCTTCCCGGAATCACCATATTTTTCCTTCCGCTGGCCAATGTGAATGCTGCAGCAGGCTATTACGGCTGTGAACCTGCTGATATCCAGTTTTCAGTAGCCCTGTTTTATGCAGGATATGTAGGGTTTTACAGTCTGGAAAGGCGGTTTTTCAGTTTCCTTGCAGCAAAGGAATACTTTCTCTTATTTATGACCCTGCAGATCACTGCATGCCTGATATGTTACTGTACAAAGGAAATCTATATTCTCTTCCCGGTACGTTTTCTCCAGGGAATGCTGTTTGCCTGTAATGTTAACCTTTCACTGACGTTAATTTTTACAAGACTGAGCAGTGAAAGAGGCCGGGAGATCAGTTTCTCCGTATTTTTCGGAATTCTTCTCTGTGCTTTGCCGTTCAATAACCTGATTACGGCAGACCTCATCGACTCTTATAATTTTAATAACATCTATAAAGGAGCTATTTTCCTTTACATCCCCGGTTTTATTTTTCTGGCTGTTGCCATGAGCCATTACCGGATCAGTGCCAGATTTCCCTTATATAAACTGGATTGGGAAAGTTTTGCACTTTATAGTACAATACTGGTGCTTATAGCATATATTACGATTTTCGGACAGGAATATTACTGGCTGGAAGATGGGCGTATTTCAGGAAGTGTAATGGCAATTTTTGTTCTGTCTGTCCTGTCGGTATTCAGGCAGAAAGCAATGAAAAGACCCTATATTGATCTGCGTGTTTTCAGGTACCGGAATTTCAGAGTTGGGCTGGTGGTCCTTTTTGTAATGTATATTTGCCGTTTTGCCTCAGGAATTACCAATAATTATTTTATTTCTGCACTTCATTTCGATCCGTTTCATCTTTCCTATATCAATATCTTTAATATTCTCGGGCTTGTTACAGGGGTAATTATCGCATGCTGTATGGTGCTCCAGAAGAAGAGTATACGTTATATCTGGGGACCGGGCTTTCTGCTGCTGCTGGTATTCCATGCCGTGATGTATTTCTCATTTGATGTGCAGGCGGATGAGTTCAATTACTATATTCCTTTGTTTATTCAGGGGCTGGGAGTGGGGCTGATTATGGTTCCTACCATCATTTTCATTATTTCTTCGGTTCCTGCATCCATTGGACCTTCCGCAGCTGCCACGGCACTTGCCGTAAGGTATCTGGGATTTTGTGCAAGCATCGCCCTGATCAACTTTTTTGAACTTTTTGAAAAGAGCAGACACTACAATGCTTTTCAGGACCATTTGAGTGCAATAGATCCGGCCGTGAAAGACTTTATCCATACCCAGGCAGCAAAGCTCAACAGAAAAGGAATGCCCGAAGACCATGCGTTGAAAGGAGCAGATAAACTGCTGGCGGCAAGAATGAATGTACAGAACCAGGTCCGCTTTGCCATGGATTATTATGAAATGATGGTCTGGATTCTTTTCGTATCTCTGCTATTGATTCTTCTTTTTCCTTATCTGAACCGTACGGCATTGTATCTGAAATCAAAACGTCTGTCTCCAGCTTAAATTATTAATCGTTTAAAGTCAGTAACTTCAGAATGCAGCTTAGAGGGGTGAAAGACAGAGCATTTTTCCTCTTCAGATTAACCAGACTTTTTGCTTAGTCCACAACTTTTGCGCTTGATCCTTGATCTCAGTTAAGTAGATTATAGTCAAAAAAAAATCCTGCATATTCAAAAGAATTGCAGGATTAATCAGCTTTTAATGTATTTTGAAAAGAATTTCAATGATACTCTGTGGAGAATACGGGATTCGAACCCGTGACCTTTTGACTGCCAGTCAAACGCGCTAGCCAACTGCGCCAATCCCCCATGTTTTAAGCGCTACAAAAGTAAGTATTTAAACGATATATACAAATATTTTATCCTATTATTTTCTAAAAAAATAAATATTTAATGGTTTTAAGAGTCTAATCATTTGTATAACAGCTTTCTATATTTTTTATCCTTTTTATAATAATATTTATGTTATAGAAAGCTTACAAAGATAGGGGCTGTCGGCTAGTATTTCACATCTGCTTATTCGAATCCTCTTCTTTGCTTCCTAAAATCAACAGTGATTTTCCTCTTTTATCTCCTTAAAAATCCACATAACATATATCAGAATAATTCAAATTTTTTGAAGGATCCATATTATTCGATTTAAATGAAGTACATCCCCTTCTATTTGAAAAATATTTGTATTTTAGCCAAAATATGCTGCTTATTCATAAAAATATAAACAGCCGGTTAAAATTCAGATAATCTGAATGAAAAATTTAGTAGATTTGCACGACATTAAACAATAATAAACATATTAATTCTGTTCTCTGTAAAGAAAACAATCCAATTTGATTAGGGTATAAAACTATTAGAACTATGAAGAAACTTTTTTTACTTCTTTTGACAGCTTTTTTATTTATCGGATGCAGCTCTGACGATGATACCATTTATGATTTTATCGGAACATGGTCAGGGAAATATGACGGTAATGACAAGGGAACCTGGAACTTTGTGGTAGCAAGTGACGGTAAAGTATCCGGAACAATGCATTCTGAAGTAAATAATGAAAACTATAACATTTCAGGACGTCTTACAGACACCGGAGATCTTACCGCTGTGGTGGGTCTTCCTTCGGATGGAGAATTCAGGGGAGCGCTCACAAGAGAAGGTCAGGGAAACGGAAGCTGGTCAAATTCACTTCCCACTCCTATAAGAACCGGAACATGGTCAGGAGAAAAGAAAAAACAATAAAAATATAAAGTCTGCAGATTAACCTGCGGACTTTTTTATTTCTGATATTTTATATCAGACAAAGATCACAAAACCTTAATTCCACAATGGAAAACAGAATGAATCAATCTACCTGATTTATTAACCCGGAAAACTGTAATACTAAAAAAATGTAAAGCTGCAAGGTTCACCAATGCAAAAACTCTGTAAAAACAGAGAGTCCCGAAGGGACGATTCAGCCCAGGATAGGAAAAATTCCTATCCTCCCAACAGAACGATTTAATCCCAGAACAGGAAAAATTCCAATGTAAAAATTAATATGATCCATTTCTGATGATAAAGCCAATAATATCAAACCTACACAAATCCCATCTGTAAAATATCTCCATCATTATTCTTTATAACAAGGAAATAGAGCAGAAGACCTCCATCCGGAAAATGATTCTTAAAATTAACTTCCTCTCCTTCGGCAGGAACAGCGTGTTCTTCAAAAAAAGCAGCTGTGTAGCCTTCAAAATCCGGTTTTATAGTAATTAGTGTTACCTGATAAATCCCGGATTCTTTGTGTAGGGTAGGGATGATCTTATGGCGAGTGGCCGTAATCTTTATTTCAGTACTGATAATCGCTTTACTTCCAAACTGAAAAGCTTTTAACTGGTCTTTCCCTTTTTCCGTAGACAGTCCATAGACTACACTTCTTTTTCCTCTTTCCGAAACGGTATCCATATCCTTTATATCCGTCATGAGCCTTGCAAAACGCTGATAGAGCAGGGGATCACCGGCTTCTTTAATATATCCGTTAATACAGCTCCGGATAAGCTTCCCGGCTTTGGAGCAATGGCCGAATTCAGAACTGTTTTGGCGTACTTTTTCGTATGAAGGACTTTTTTTAAAAGCTTTTTTATTGAATCCGCTTTTCTTACGGACCACATTTTTTCCGTTCAGGCTGTAAAATACCAGATCGCCCACACTTCCTGTGATCTTTATTAAACTTTCATACGTTGCCATATTGTAATAATTGGACTCAAATATAGCAATAAATATATAAAATATTAATTTTAACATATATTTATAATAGAGTTGTAGTATAGTTGCTATATAATTAAAAGATAAAAATGTATATTTGTGCATATTTTGTTACTTCATTTAAAATCAGATGACTATGGTACCGGGATTATTTGAAAACTTAAGATTAAAAAAGCTTTCGGTCTTGTTGATTGCTTCTGTTGTCGTTGTTTCATGTGGGGCCTCAAAAACAGCTTCCTCAAAGAAAAATACAGGTTCTAAAACAGTAACCAGAACCGAGAACCTCAGAAAACTTGACTCAAAATTTGACGGAAAAGTATCCAGATCCATCAGTGATGTCCTGAAAGATGCTGAAAAATATATCGGAACTCCTTATAAATTCGGAGGAAATTCCTCCTCAGGCTTCGATTGTTCAGGATTTACGGTAAAAGTGTTTGGTGAAAACGATTTTTCCCTTCCCCGGAGATCATCCGATCAGGCCGAAGCCGGGCAGAAAATCGATATTAAAGAAGTAAAACCCGGAGATCTGTTATTCTTCGCAACAGCAGGCGGAAGCAGGGTTTCTCACGTAGGTATTGTTCATGATATCGGCACTGACGGAGAGGTGAAATTTATTCACGCTTCCACATCAAAAGGAGTGATTATTTCATCACTCAACGAGAAATACTGGAACAAAGCCTATCTTCACGCCCAAAGAGTTCTTTAAATATTTGCAATAGAATTGCGTTGAACAGATTCCGAAATTTGTCATAAAAATAATAACAATGACAGATTTTATCAGATTCTTTGCTCCTCTTTACTTTATAGTCTTTTTTGCCATTGCCTTTCTGGGAACCAGCGTGATGGTATATAAAAGAACAGGCAGAAATCCGGATGTGCTTCCCGGCGACAGCTCTGCTTACGGACTGATCGGCCGTTATTTCAAAATAATCCTGATAACACTTTTTGTCTATACACTTTTTATACTCTTATTTCCGGGAAAAACGCTGCCGGCTTTTAAAATCCGGTTTTTAGATCATTCTGGTTTCAGATATTCCGGGATACTGATGATGATATCCGCTTTTATCTGGGTTATAACAGCACAGATACAAATGAAGGATTCATGGAGGATTGGGATAGATCATACAACAAAAACAAAACTCATAGTTACCGGCTTATTCCGAATTTCAAGAAACCCTGTTTTTCTTGGAATGACCGTTGCTCTTATCGGTTTCTTATTCCTGGTACCCACAGTTATTTCATTTACATTTTTACTTTCAGGACACATGCTGATGCAGATTCAGATCAGACTGGAAGAAGAACATTTACTGCAGCAGCACGGAACGGATTATCTGAATTATAAAAAGACAGCAGGCCGTATGTTGCGTTTTCATTAAAAGCAGCAGGAACAAACAGTTTTGATGAACTTTTTTGTATCTTTGACCGGTATAATTTAAACAAGAAACATGTCGTTACAACAAACAATTGAAAACATTTGGGATAACAGAGATTTATTACAGAATGAAGACAGCCGGAAGGCGATAAGAGAAGTAATCTCCTTACTGGATTCCGGTGAACTTCGTGTTGCTGAACCTGTGGAAAACGGATGGCAGGTAAATGAGTGGGTGAAGAAAGCCGTAGTAATGTATTTCCCGATTCAGAAAATGGAAACTATTGAGGTAGGTCCGTTTGAATTTCATGACAAAATTCCTTTGAAGAAAAACTATGCTGAAAAAGGAGTGAGAGTTGTACCGCATGCCATCGCAAGAGAAGGATCTTTCGTAGCTTCAGGAGTGATCATGATGCCGTCTTATGTAAATATCGGCGCTTATGTAGATTCAGGAACTATGGTAGATACATGGGCAACGGTTGGAAGCTGCGCACAGATCGGGAAAAATGTACACCTAAGCGGAGGTGTTGGAATCGGTGGAGTACTGGAACCGCTTCAGGCCGCTCCGGTAATCATTGAAGACGACTGCTTTATCGGTTCAAGATGTATCGTGGTAGAGGGCGTTCACGTAGAAAAAGAGGCTGTATTGGGTGCCAATGTAGTACTGACAGCTTCAACAAAAATTATCGACGTAACAGGAAGTGAGCCCGTAGAAATCAAAGGAAGAGTACCTGCCCGTTCCGTAGTAATTCCGGGAAGCTATACAAAACAGTATCCGGCTGGTGAATACCAGGTTCCATGTGCCCTGATCATTGGTCAGAGAAAAGAATCTACCGATAAAAAGACATCTCTGAACGATGCTTTAAGAGATAATAATGTAGCTGTATAAGCTATATTGATCTAAATTTTGAAGATTAATTCTTAAAATACATATTAAAAACCCTGAATATACATTTAGGGTTTATTTTATTGATACCTTTGAAAAGTTAAAAAAGCTTATTGAAAAACATGAACATGAAAATTGCCTTCGATGCAAAACGTTTTTTTCATAATACGTCCGGATTGGGCAATTATTCACGGGACCTGGTAAGGATTCTGTCTCAGTATTATCCTGAAAATGAATACCTCCTGCTGAATAAAAATACTTCAGAACGGGGAAAAGATATTCTGGAAAGATCTGATGTGCGATTTGTGGAAACCTCAAAAGGAAAATTCTCCCGTCAGTTTAAAATGGGTAAAGATGCCCAGAAACAGGGTGCGGATATTTTCCACGGGCTTTCCGGTGAACTGCCCCTGAAATGGGATAAAAAACCGATCATAAAAATCGTCACCATCCATGATCTGATCTTTATGAGATATCCGCAGTATTATTCCTTTTTTGACAGGAAGATCCATCTCTGGAAATTCAGAAAAGCAGCTGAAACAGCAGATAGGATCATTGCCATTTCAGAACAGACCAAAAGAGATATTATCCATTACCTGAAAGTTCCTGAAACAAAGATCGAAGTGATCTACCAGGGATGTCACAAAGCATTCAAAGAACAGCAGACTGAAGAGCAGATCCATGCTGTAAAAGATAAATTCAGGCTTCCGGCACGTTTCATTCTGAATGTAGGAACCATAGAAGACCGCAAAAACCTTCTGAATATCGTTAAAGCCATTCAGGGAACGGAAATACCGCTTGTTGTAGTAGGCAGAAAAACCAATTACTATAAAAAAGTAGCCGATTTCATCCGGAAAAATAAAATGGAAAAACAGGTCCGTTTCCTTGAAGGGGTTTCTATGGATGAGCTGGCCGTTATCTACAAACTGGCTGATATTTTTGTATATCCAAGTTTCTTTGAAGGCTTCGGAATCCCGGTTATAGAAGCGCTTTTCTCAAAAACGGTTACGATAACAAGCAACATAAGCTGCCTCCCCGAAGCAGGAGGAAAAGACTCGGTTTACGTAGATCCCGGAAACTATCTGGACCTTAAAGCCAAAATACGGTTCCTCTGGGATAATGAATCCGAAAGAAAACGCCGTGCAGAAAAGAGTTTCGAGTTTGTGCAGAAATTCAATGACGAACCCATTGCCGCTCAGCTGATGGATCTTTATAAAAAATTAATGTAAAAAAACTTTGCATTTTAAAAATAAATCCTACATTTGTACCACAATTCAAAACAATGAAACCGAATTTTTTAACAGTACATCATTACTACTATCATCTCTGCAAAGACGGAATTGATTAGTATGTACCTACGTTAAAAATCAAAATAATTAAAAACCGTCTGAGTAAATAGACGGTTTTTTTGTTTCCTGAATACTCCTTCTTAGAAACTTACAACAGATCAGTTTTATTTGCTCAGATTCAAAAAGAATACAATGAGTAAATTAAAAATTGCAGTTCAGAAAAGCGGCCGGCTGTACGAAGAATCATTACAGCTCCTGAAAGATTGCGGAATCTATATCAACAATGGAAAAGACCAGCTTAAAGTATCCGTAGATAATTTTCCGATGGAGATCCTCTATCTCAGAAACTCCGATATTCCGCAGTATCTGGAAGATGGAGTGGTGGATATTGCTATTGTAGGCGAAAATCTTTTGGCAGAAAAACAGAAAAATATCAGGATTGTCCAGAAACTCGGGTTTTCCAAATGCAGGGTTTCCCTTGCAGTTCCGAAAGATATAGAAACAGATGATCCTTCTTATTTCCAGAATAAAAAAATAGCCACTTCCTATCCCAATACCCTGAAAAGTTATCTCGATAAAAACGGGATCAGTTCAGAAATTCACATCATTTCAGGATCAGTGGAAATAGCCCCGAATATAGGCCTGGCAGATGGGATCTGCGATATTGTAAGCTCCGGAAGCACACTCTTCAAAAACGGATTGAGAGAAACGGTAACCCTTCTGAAATCAGAAGCTGTTCTCGCAAAAACCTCAGAACTCAATGAGGAAAAAGAAGCTGTTCTGCAAAAATTTCTGTTCAGAATCAAAGCTGTTTTAAAAGCTAAAAATTCAAAATATATTCTCATGAACGTTCCCGATGAAAAAATTAAGGATATTGCTTCCGTACTCCCGGTATTGAAAAGTCCCACTGTTATTCCGCTGGCAGAAAAAGGATGGAGCAGTATCCATTCCGTGATTGATGAAGAAAGATTCTGGGAGGTCATCGATGAGCTGAAACAAAACGGAGCCCAGGACATATTAATAATTCCAATCGATAAAATGGTGATATAAAAATGAAAATATACCGATATCCAGAAAGAAAAACATGGCCGGACCTTACCAAACGTCCTGTCATCGAACAGGAAGAGATTTCCGGACTTATCGCTGAAATATTTGAAGCCGTTGAACAGAACGGAGACAAAGCACTTATTAAATTCAATAAAAAGTTTGATAAAGCCGTAACATCTCAAATTACAGTCACAGAATCTGAAATTGAAACGGCCATCAGACAGATGAGTGAAGATCTGAAAAAAGCGATCAGCCAGGCAAAAGGTAACATTTCAAAATTCCATGCCTCACAGAAAGAGAAGAAGGAAGTAATAGAAACAATGAAAGGAGTAACCTGCTGGAGAGAAAGCAGAGCCATAGAAAAGGTGGGAATCTACATCCCCGGAGGAACAGCACCTTTATTCTCAACCGTTCTGATGCTGGCCATCCCCGCGAATCTGGCGGGCTGCCGGGAAATCGTTCTTTGTACGCCACCGGATCAGAACGGATGTATCAATCCTGCAATTTTATACACGGCACAGCTTTGCGGAATTTCAGAAATCTATAAAACAGGCGGAGCACAGGCAATAGCTGCCATGACTTTAGGAACAGAAAGTATTCCAAAGGTTTACAAGATTTTCGGTCCCGGAAACCAGTTTGTCGTTGCAGGAAAAGAATATGCCCAGCGTTTCGGTGTTGCAGTGGATATGCCGGCAGGGCCAAGTGAAGTCCTGGTCATAGCAGACCGTAGCGCAAATCCTGAATTTTGTGCCGCAGATCTTCTTTCCCAGGCAGAACACGGAAGTGACAGCCAGGTCGTATTTATCACCACAGATTTTGAAGTCTTTAATAAAACAATAGAAGCTGTTGAAACGCAGCTTAAGAAGCTCCCCAGAAATGAAATGGCAGGCCAGGCATTACAGAACAGTTGTTTTATCCTGACAGAAAACCTTGAAAATGCCATTGAATTCAGCAATCTGTACGCTCCGGAACACCTTATTCTGGCTGTGGAAGACTTTGAAAAATATATTCCACTGGTACAAAATGCAGGTTCTGTTTTTCTGGGTAATTATTCCTGTGAAAGTGCAGGAGATTACGCCAGCGGAACCAATCACACCCTGCCGACCAATGCTTTTGCAAAGAATTACAGCGGTGTTTCACTGGATAGTTTTGTTAAAAAGATCACTTTCCAGCACCTGACTAAGAAAGGCCTTCAGAACATCGGAAAAACAATAGAAATAATGGCAGAAGCGGAAGGACTTTTTGCCCACAGAAATGCAGTATCCATCAGATTAAAACAATAAAAATGAAAGAATTCAACCTCAATAGTTTGGTAAGAAAAAATATTACAGCTTTACAGCCCTATATCAGTTTCAGGGATCATAATGAATTTAACGCTCCGGTAATGCTGGATGCCAATGAATGCCCTTTCGGTGAATTCAACAGGTATCCGGATTCAACCCAGAAAAAACTTAAAAATAAATTGGCGGAAATAAAAGACGTAAAACCTTCACAAATAGCGATAGGAAACGGAAGTGACGAACTGATCGATCTGATCATCAAAGTATTCTGTGAACCTAAAAAAGATGCCATTCTCATGATGAATCCATCTTTTGCGATGTATGGTTTTTATGCGGCCGTCAATGAAAATAAAGTCCTAAAGCTGGACCTTGATGAAAATTTTGAAATAATAAAAGAGGAATTTTTAAAAAAGAACAGGGAAACAGACCTTAAAATTTTCTTTCTGTGTTCTCCTAATAATCCAACAGGAAACAGCGTGGAAGATATTGAATTTTTTGTACGGAATTTTGATGGAATTGTGGTTATTGATGAAGCCTACATCGAATTTTCCGGGAAAAGATCAGGAATAGAACTGCTTTCACAATATCCTAACCTGATCATTCTTCAGACCTTCTCAAAAGCCTGGGGAACAGCCGCGGCGAGGGTAGGTGCGGCCTATGCTTCAGAAGCGATTATCCGGTTGATCAACACGGTAAAAGCGCCGTATAATGTGAATACCCTGAGCCAGGAACTGATTCTGAATCTTTTGGATAACGGGAACAGACTTAAAGAAAATGTCGAAAATACCCTTCAGGAAAGAGAATGGCTCATCAGTCAGTTTGAAAATATGGAATGCATTGAAAAGGTTTTCCCTACCGATGCCAACTTCTTCCTGATTAAGATGAGAAATGCTGAAAAGGTATATGAAAGAATGCTTACAGAAGAAATTCTGACCAGTAAAAGAGCGCCCGCTATTCCTGAATGCATCAGAATTAATGTAGGAAGTCATAAAGAAAACGAAAAATTAATCGACACACTGAAAAATATCAGCTGATGAAAAAAGTCCTTTTTATAGATCGCGACGGCACGCTCATCATTGAACCTCCGGAAGATTTCCAGGTCGATTCTCTGGACAAACTGGAGTTTTATCCCGGCGTATTTCAGAATCTTTCAAAAATCGCCAGAGAACTTGACTACGAACTGGTGATGGTCACCAACCAGGATGGTCTGGGAACAGACAGTTTTCCTTATGAGAATTTTATAAAACCTCACGAAAAGATGCTTAGGGCATTTGAAAATGAAGGTATTATTTTCAGTGATATTCTGATCGACAGCAGTTTTGAACATGAAAATAAACCTACCCGGAAACCCGGAACAGCCATGCTCGGAAAGTATACATACGGACAGTACGATCTGGAAAATTCCTATGTTATCGGAGACCGGGTTACAGACATTCAACTGGCTGAAAATATGGGATCTAAAGCTATTTTTATCAATGAGAGTTTTAATGATGAAGCTGCGCTCACTACCACGAAATGGGAGGAGATTTACAGCTTTTTAAAGAAGGGTTCCAGAACAGCCAAAGTTCACAGAAAAACCAATGAAACCGATATAGAAATAGAAATAAACCTCGACGGAAAAGGCGTATCGGAAATTTCAACAGGACTGCATTTCTTTGATCATATGCTGGAGCAGATAGTCAGACACGGAGGTCTTGATCTGAAAATTAAAGCCGTTGGAGATTTGGAAATTGATGAGCATCACACCATCGAAGATACAGGAATTGCTTTGGGGGAAGCATTTTTAAAAGCTTTGGGAAGCAAAAAAGGAATTGAAAGATATGGATTTCTCCTTCCGATGGATGACTGCCTGGCGCAGGCGGCAATAGATTTCGGAGGAAGACCGTGGCTGGTATGGGAAGCTGAATTTAAAAGAGAAAAAATAGGAGATGTGCCCACTGAAATGTTCTTTCACTTTTTCAAATCATTTACAGACTCTTCCAGATCCAACCTGAACCTTAAAGCAGAAGGAAATAATGAGCATCACAAAATAGAAGCCTTATTCAAAGCATTTGCAAAAGCCCTGAAAATGGCAGTAAGACAGTCCGATGACACTTATAATTTACCCTCAACCAAAGGAAGCTTATGATTGCGATAATTAAATACAACGGCGGAAATGTAAGTTCCGTTCAGAATGCATTATTCCAGCTGAATACAGAATCCGTAGTAACGGATGATCCTGAACTTATCCTGCAGGCAGATAAAGTTATTTTTCCAGGCGTAGGAGAGGCTTCATCTACCATGAAAAATCTCAGAGAAAAAGGTCTTGATATGCTGATCCCCGCTTTGAAACAACCCGTTTTGGGAATCTGCCTGGGCATGCAGCTGATGTGTGCCGCGAACGAAGAAGGAGAGACAGAAGGAATGGGAATATTTGATATTCAGGTGAAAAGGTTTCCGCCCGAAGATCTCGTTCCTCATATGGGCTGGAATACAGTTTCCGATACAGCATCACGTCTTTTTGCAGGGGTTAATGACAGCAGCGACGTTTATTTTGTACACAGTTATTATTGTGGGCTGTCAGAGTTTACAGCCGCAAAATGTAATTATATCCGGCCTTTCAGTGCAGCTTTGCAGAAAGACAATTTTTATGCTGTTCAGTTTCACCCGGAGAAATCAGGGTCCGTTGGACGGAAGATATTAAGTAATTTTTTAACCCTTTAGAAATGAAAATCATACCGGCTATTGATATTATTGACGGAAAATGTGTGCGGCTGTCAAAAGGAGATTACAGCACCAAAAAAATATACCGTGAAGATCCTGTGGAAACCGCTAAGGAATTTGAAAATTACGGAATACGGTTCCTTCACCTCGTGGATCTTGATGGTGCCAGGTCCAGACATATTGTCAATCAGAAAGTACTGGAAAATATAGCAAAAGAAACCTCGCTGCATATTGATTTCGGAGGCGGATTGAAAACGCAGAAAGATATAGAAACCGCTTTTGATTCGGGAGCGCAGCAGGTTACGCTTGGAAGTATAGCAGTTCAGAATCCTGAGTTCAGCCTTGAAATGATCCGAAAATACGGAAGTGAAAAGATCATTTTAGGCGCAGACTGCCACCACCGGAAAATAAAGATCTCCGGCTGGCAGGAAGAAAGCGGTGAAGATATCATTGATTTTCTCCTGCGGTATCAGGAACTGGGAATTCAGCAGGTCATCTGTACCGATATTGCTAAAGACGGAATGCTGGAAGGCCCTTCAGGAGAACTTTATAAAGAAATCCTCACAAAGACCTCGGTAAGTCTTACCGCAAGCGGAGGAATTTCGTGTATGGAAGACCTGTATGTCATGAAGGAGATCGGATGTTCAGGAACCATTATCGGTAAAGCTCTTTATGAAGGAAAAATACCATTAACAGAACTTCAGAAACTGATTGAAAATGCTTAAAAAAAGAATTATTCCATGCCTGGATATTAAAGACGGAACCACCGTAAAAGGAATCAATTTTGAAGGACTCAGGAATGCCGGAGATCCGGTAGAGCTGGCTTTAAAATACGAACAGGACGGTGCTGATGAACTGGTTTTCCTGGATATTACAGCAACCATAGAGAACCGGAAAACGTTTGCAGACCTTGTAAAAGATATTGCTAAACAGTTGAGTATTCCTTTTACGGTAGGAGGTGGAATTTCCTCTGTGGAAGATGTCAGAAAGCTTCTGGAAGCCGGAGCAGATAAGATCAGCATCAATTCTTCAGCGGTGAAAGATCCGCAGCTTATTTACAGCCTGGCAAAAGAATTTGGGAGTCAGTGTATTGTGGTAGCGGTTGATACCCGGTTTACCAGCGGTAAAGATCTGGTCTATACCAACGGCGGACGTATAGCTACCCGTCTGGACACCGTGGAATGGGCTAAAGAAGCTGAATCTTTGGGAGCGGGGGAAATCCTGTTGACTTCTATGGACGGAGACGGAACAAAAGCCGGATTTGACCTCCGGATTACCCGTCTTGTATCAGAAAATGTGCAGATACCTGTCATTGCATCCGGAGGAGCCGGAAAAGCAGAAGATTTTGTTCATGTCTTTCAGGAAACAAGAGCCACAGGTGCACTGGCAGCCAGTATCTTCCACTTCAATGAAATTCCGGTATCCGGATTAAAACAAATATTAAAATCTCAAAAAATTGCAATACGATGAAAACTGATTTCGATAAGGGAAACGGCCTTGTGCCCGTTGTTATCCAGGACAGCAGAACACTTCAGGTGCTTATGCTCGGCTATATGAATGAAGAAGCATTTGAAAAAACAAAGAGAGAAGGGAAAGTCACATTTTTCAGCCGTTCCAAAAACAGACTCTGGATCAAAGGAGAAGAGTCCGGAAATTTCCTGAAAGTGGAAAGCATGCATACAGATTGTGACCAGGATACCATTCTGATTAAAGCGGTTCCAACAGGCCCGGTCTGTCACACGGGAAGTTTCAGCTGCTTTGGTGAAAAAAATTCAAAAGGATTCCTGTATGAACTGGAAGCTAAAATCTCTGATAAAATTGATAGTCAGGAAGACGGTTCATACACCTATTCTCTTTATCAGAAGGGCATTAATAAAGTCGCTCAGAAAGTAGGAGAGGAAGCCGTAGAACTGGTTATTGAAGCCAAAGATAATAATCAGGATTTATTCAAAAACGAGGCGGCTGATCTTCTGTATCATTTTCTGATTTTACTCAAAGCTAAAGGATATACTCTGGAAGAAATTGAAGAAGTGCTTCTAAGTAGGAATAAATAGACAAGGACCTTTGATTTTTCAAAGGTTTTTTTATTTTTTATAAAAGTAATTTATAATACGACATATTCTGTCGCATCTGCGATTTACCTTTATATTAATGATATATTATTAAATTAATATTCATAAAAATAATGAGTTGCTATTGAGAGATATGATTAAAAAGTATTAGTTTTCCAAAAAACGATCTGATGATTTATAGATAGTCTGAATGACTTATGTTATCTGTGAAACTATCTGAAAATCATATTGTTTTACTTGGGAGGCAGCTGCTGGCAACCAGATTACCATAAAATAAAAATAAAAATAAAAATAAATGAAGAAAAAAATGTTTATGATCTGTGTTTTAGCACAGTCTTCCTACTTAATGTCTCAAATAGAAACGGCAACAAGAGGTTTAGTTCCAACTCCCACTTCAGCTGAAGCTTATAGTTTATCGAAGATAGGAAAACTTCCGTTAGATTTGTATCGTGGAAAAGCCAATATAACAGTGCCTATTTATACCATTACTGTACAGGGGGTAGAAATTCCGATCCAGCTTTCTTATAATACAGGTGGTATAAAACTAAATGAAGTGGCTTCCTCCACAGGATTAGGGTGGAGTTTATCCATACCCGGAACAGTACAGCAGAATCTCCTGGACAAGAATGACTTATACTCTAATTTATTTACTAGGGATATAAACCTGCTGCACAACCATACGGGATATATTGATTATACTTCTTATTATAATGGAATAAGGAATAATATTGAACTTCTGAACAGCAATTACTACGATACCAAGCCTGATATCTTTGAATATAATTTACCGACTGCTTCTGGTGGATTTATTTTAAAACAGAATAAAGAAGGATTTAATGTACCCTATAATAACGACAAAATAAAAGTAGTAGAGGGAAAAATTCATATTGTGGATGGAAAAGGAACTGAATATTGGCTGTCTGGTAAAAACAATGTGAATCTAACGGGATCCGGACTTCAGATTAAGAATACATCACGTTTATATGCGCTAGACAGTATGATAATTAATAAGTCTAAAGCAGAATTTATTTATGGAAAATCCAATCAGTACAATGAAAGAAATATTACCGAAACGGTAAATATAGAACATCCCAAAAACTATACCGGGGTGTATCTGGGACAACAGAACCTGCCTAAGTACAACAGAACGGAAAATGTAAGTGTTTTTATGGACGGCCTTATTACACAAATTAATTTTGATAATGGAAAAGTTATTTTTACATATTCCGACGAATTACCTTTTTCAGATGGCAGCAGATTCCGTAAGGATCTGAACAGTGCAAAAGGGTTGGCATTGCGGAAAGTAACAGTAATTAACAATGCAGGAGCTGTGATCAGAGAAATAACATTAAACTATAATTATTTTGAAAGTTCAGCTACCTCAAAAACTTATGAAGACTACAGACTTAAACTGGTGAATATACACAATAATCTGGACAATTCTGATTACAAATTTATTTATAATGAAGCACATAATTTACCAAAAAGAAACTCAGGAAGTGATGACTACTGGGGATATATTAATGGAATTTCCAATGATGAAAGTACAAATATACCCACCAGCACAAGATATGAAATTATGCAGCCTTTTCCTACAGGAGTCATTACGCGGAACAGGGAACCCAATTTTGAGTATGCGGTTCTCGGAAGCCTGAAAACAATTGAATACCCTACAAAAGGGAAAAAAAATCTGTATTATGAATTACCCGCTATTTCTGTTCGTAAAGATATGGGAGAACAAACATTAACAAAAGGAATTTTATGGTATACCAGTGATAGTGAGAATCCACCGTTTATAGGGGATAATAAAGTATTTGCAGTAGCTGTCAATAATGAGCATTTTTTACAGATTGCAGCAGATGGGGGATATGAACGCAGTATAAATGTAAGTTTTGATCCCGGGTCATGTTATCAGCCTGGCGGAGATCAGGATGCTTTTCCAGACCCTAATGATCCTAATTCTCCTGATAGAATAAATACCTGCTGGGGAGGATTTTCTTTTACTAATGGGCAAAGCTATGGAAGTATGAGACTTTTCAACAGAGAACTGGGATCTTCCACTGTTAGCGGTACCGTATCTATTAAAAGAAGAGGAGAGTGCAGCTGTCATATTGGTGTAGGAATTAAGTATAAAAAACGGATCTATTCTGATCAGCTGGAAACATATTCAGGACTCCGGATCAGGAAAATTGAGGATGTAGATGCCGGTAATATCTCTAATGTGTATGAGTATGCCTATGGAAAATGGACAGATGGAAATTTTAAAGCTATAGCCCAAATCAGACAGCCGCTGATATATACCAAAAAAATTAAATTTCCTTTAAGAAATATGGTAGACGGAGTTGAAACCCCTACGGATCCATCACAAAGGATTTTTCAGGAATTTACAGTATTGAGCAGTTCCTCTCTGGCAGGAAGCAGCTACAACAGTTCTGAATTATTTACTTATCCTTATGTGATAGAAAAGACAGGAAAAGGAGAAGTAAGATATGAATTCAGTGATATCGGGATGATGACATCCTATAATAAATGGAAATATGGTCATTTGTTGAATGAAACGCTACTGAACAGTAATAATGAAATACTGAAGACTACTAATAATACTTATGCAAATTCCCTGATCAAAAACGAACTTACAGATTATATTACTTCAAATCCGGAAGTAGTGGCGTTTAGTGCAGATTTTGATATTGTGAAATCTAAAAAACAGGTCCCACTTTTGGGTGATGTAGATGTCTATGATGTAGATGTTAAAATTGAAGAAATAGAGTCCGGAAAGCTTGAACTTTCTGAAACTGTGGTTAAAGAATTTTTTGCAGGTAAGCAAACAGAAACCAAAACAGTCAACAGCTATTATGATACAGACATCAACAGACCTGTCAATTTGAAAAATACAGTCAGTACTTTT
Organism: Chryseobacterium indologenes; assembly: GCA_002439165.1. GTDB lineage: Bacteria > Bacteroidota > Bacteroidia > Flavobacteriales > Weeksellaceae > Chryseobacterium > Chryseobacterium indologenes_E. The sequence goes on along the minus strand of DJTE01000033.1, from coordinate 238,300 downwards.
GCTTCCGGAGAAAGTGTCACAACAGAATATCAATATGCTTATGAAAAAGGTAATCAATGGATGAAAGACAAAAATATTACTGATACTCCATTGGAGACCACGGTGTACAAAAAAGTAAATGGTACTACTAAAGCCGTATCCGGAATCCGGACTGTGTATCCGGTTTCCCAGGCAGAGGCTGATACTAAGACTTCAGGATTGGCCCTTCCGGTAACTGTATTGTCTTCTGATATTGTAAATAATATTTTTTCTGTAGATGTTTCCTATGACCGCTATGATTCTAAAGGAAATTTACTGCAGTACACTACAAAAGACGGAATACCTGTTACAATTGTCTGGGGGTACGGCCAAACCTTGCCCATTGCAAAAGTGGAAGGTGTAAAACTACAGAACATTTCACAAAACCTCATAGACAGCATAACTGGTCTATCCAACTCAAATAATTCCGAAGCAGCTTTAATTTCTGCACTAGATAATTTTAGAAACCATTCATCCCTTTCCGGATACCAGATTACAACTTATACCTACGATCCATTGGTTGGGATTAAAAGTATCACTCAGCCATCAGGAATCCGGGAAATGTATATTTATGATTCAGCAAAAAGACTTAAAAAAGTAACCGATATGCAGGGAAAAGTGCTTAAAGAATATCAGTATCACTATAAAGAATAGTAATTTTAATTATGTTTGTAAATTATAAAATGTCTCTGAATATAACCATGTACAAATCCTTTTTTATTTCGTTAATATTTATAGCCTTTAACTCTTGCGAGAAAAAAGAGAGTAATACTTTCAAAACAGAAAAAATAGGCAATGTAAGCTTTAAAATACCATCATCTTTTTCTTTGGTTAAAGCAAAAAGTACAGATACAGAGGTTTATGACATTGTTTCAGGTAAAAAAATAATAGGCTCCGTTTACAGAGGTGTTTATTATAAACCTTTTGTTGAAGAATATTCGCTTACTCCCGAAAAAGAAATATATGATAAAGTGAAGTCTGAAGAGACCACGATTTATTATTCCAGGAATTTTGAACAGGATTATAAAAACGGTATTTACAATGATAATTACTATTATTACGATACCATCAATAAAAATATAGCGCAGGTGATGCTGCCTAAAAAAGAAAAAAAGGGGGCAATAGGAATTTATCTTGACAGCATAAACAGCCATAAAAGTAAGTTTGCCATCATAAGCAATGATCTGAGTGAGACGAATAAAAAAATATTTTTAGAGATTTTTAAAACAATAGAAGTGAAATAATAGTAAGTAATCAACCAACGACTACATTTCACTCAACTGAACATTTTAGAGATTCTATAAATAATGGCAGGTTATTTATAAGTAAAATGTAACGATAAATATGAATGAGAAAAGCAGGAAAATGATTCCTGCTTTTGTATTATATTTTACTTTATTTTAATGTATTCAATTATCTGTTTATTAGAACTTTGCGAACAGCTTTCTGATCTCCTGCTTTAATGATTCCAATATAAGCTCCGTTGGCCAGTTCTGAGATATCGATTTCACTTTCGTTATCTTTCTTCAGAAGGGATCTCCCGGACAGATCGGTGATTTCAAAGCTCAGGTCTTTTACTTTCATACCGGGAAATTTAATGGAGATCACATCTTTGGAAGGGTTGGGGTATATGACAACAGATTCAATTGATTTTGCAGCGTTTTCCTGTGTTCCCATCAGTAGGTTGGAAGTGGATGCTACGGCAAAGTGCTGAAGCGCCCCCACAGATGCTTTTCCTATTTTATAAATATATACAGGGTCTGTATTCTCAAAGGTATCTTCATCACTGTGAGGATAAGAGCTTCTAATTCTTTCAAAAAAGCCTGTAATAACTTCTCCTTTTCTTTCAAACGGAATGTAGTCTGTGTCTTCAGCCGGATCAACTTCTGTCTGAAGAGGAGAGTAGAGTGCCGTACAGTTTCTGAGCTGCTGCGTTACAGCTGCTGATGCCGCATTATTACCCGTTAATCCCCCCAGATCCTGATCACAGTAGACTACATTATTGTCATTACCCATAACACCGCCTACCTGATCCAGATTGAAGACCAGTTTAATATCCAGAACCCTTGTATTTCCCTGATAAGCAATATTATTGGCATAATGGTAACTTCCTTTCAGTCCCTGCTCTTCACCCGAAAAATGAATGAATTTAATAGAATATTCCGTAGGTACATTTCTCAGGATCCTCGCTGCTTCCAGAATAATAGACGTTCCGCTCCCGTTATCATTTACACCGGGACCGTAGATGCTGTCAAAATGCCCGCAGATAATCACATATTTGTTGGGATACACCGTTCCTGTCTTGGTAATGACAAGGTTTTTAGAGCTTGTACCGCTGAATGTAAAAGGGTCTTCCGCAATCTGGGAGGCAGAATAACCATAAGAAAGGTACTTATTTTTGATCCAGTTGAGTGCATTGGCATTATTTACAGATCCTGTTGTCTTAATGCCTAAATTGGCAAAATCCTGCAGATTGGTGGTGATATTGGTTTGCGAAACCATATCAGCCCTGTCTTTGTAAGCCTGAATAAAATTCTGGGCACCCATGTTTTGGAATACAAATGATGCCATTAAAATAGTGGTAAGTTTTTTCATATGATGGGTAGGGGGTGTCTATTTTTCAATAATGACCTTTCTGGTCACGGTACTTTTATCGGATTTTACAGTAACCATGTACATTCCGCCGGCCAGCCCTGAGGTCGCTATTTTGTTTTCATCTTTTGAATTCAACAGAAGGCGGCCATTCATATCACTGATTTCTACATGAAAGTTCTTAATGTTTTCAGGCATTTCAATATGGAGAGCATCTTTCGCCGGATTAGGATATATTTTTACGGCAGTCAGTGAATTTTCAGTATGCACTTCCTCAGTTCCCAATACACTGGAAGCAGAAGCAAAATGCTGAAGGGCCCCCACAGCTGCTTTACCTATTTTATAAACATACACAGGATCTACATTGGCAAAAGTATCATTCGGTGTATGAGGGCGGGAACTCTGTATATTTTCATAAAAACCGGTAATCACCTCATTTTTCTGTTCAAATGGGATATAATCTGATGAATAGGCATTGGTGATCACAGTCTGTAACGGAGAATATAATTCCGTGCAGGTAGCCAGCTCCTGGGTGATCTGGTTAGACATGGCATTGTTGGTGGTCAGCCCGCTGATATCTCTCTCACATTTGATCGTAGTATTGTTATTGCCCAGCTGGCCTCCTACCTGATCTATATTGAATACCAGCTTTACATCAATATTACGGCTGTTATTCTGATAAACCACTTCGTTTGCATAATGTTCGCTTCCGTAAAGCCCCTGTTCCTCTCCGGAAAAATGAATAAATTTTATAGAATAGTCGGTAGGAACATTTTTCAGGATCCTGGCAGCTTCCAGAAGAATAGAGGTACCGCTGCCGTTATCGTTCACACCAGGTCCTGCTATGGTATCATAATGTGCACAGATAATCACATAGGTATTGGGATAAAGCGTTCCTGTTTTGGTAATAACAAGATTCTTCGAACTTATTGTAGAATTATTATAATCAAAAGTAAAAGGATCCTCTACAATCTGTCCGGCGGTATAACCATAGGAAAGATATTTATTTTTGATCCAGTTGAAAGCATTTGTATTGGCTGCTGAACCGGTTGTTTTTACGCCTAAATCAGCAAATGCCTGAAGATTGGATGTTATATTGGTTTGGGAGACCTTGTTCGCTCTGTCCTGATAAGCCTGAATAAAATTTTGACCGTGAAGGCTGTAAGCCGATAAGGAAAGAAGGATAATAGTCGTTATTTTTTTCACTTTTAGATAAAATTTTACAGATTCAATAATTCAGCAAATGTAGATAATAAAAACGGATTTTATTTCATAAAAACCAAAGATTCTTTCCTGTAATTTTTATTGAATAATGACAAATAAATTATTCACTATTATTTTCATTTATGTTTATTTTTTACTTTAAAAACTCAATTTATAATGATAATTTTTCATTGATATAATTGAAGTGGGAAGATGAAGGAAGGAACTCTGAAGATCGTTCATAACAGACGTATCTTTTTTTTAAGTTAATTTGATTTTACAGCAGCTTTCAGTATTTATGATTAGAGGTAACTTCCGGCCTTGTTCTTCCGGCTTCCCACCTGTTGTGCTTAAACTCCTTAATCCGGATCCGGGCTAAAAAATGAATTTCAGGGAAAATATAGCTGCGGCCATAATTTATTTGCTTTAGCAGAATTTTTTTACAACTTTTTTGTAGGGGACTGGTCCCAAAGCTGAAAGTAATTTTCTGAACAGAAAAATCCCGGACAAAAGCCCGGGATTCATATTGATAACAAAAGTTCTACATTATTTTACTTGATCTACAACAGCTTTGAAAGCTTCAGGGTGATTCATTGCTAAATCTGCTAAAACTTTTCTGTTAAGCTCAATGTTGTTCTTTTTAAGAGCTCCCATAAACTGAGAGTAAGACATTCCGTGCTCTCTTGTACCCGCATTGATACGAGTGATCCAAAGTGCTCTGAAATTTCTCTTTTTCTCTTTTCTTCCGCGGTAAGCATATTGCATTGCTTTTTCTACCGCATTTTTAGCTACCGTCCAAACGTTCTTTCTTCTACCGAAAAAACCTTTAGCTTGCTTAAAAATTTTCTTTCTGCGAGCTCTTGAAGCTACTGCATTTACTGATCTAGGCATAATTTAAATTGTTTTTTTGAAAAGGGCGGAATATAAAATTCTCTTAGTGGCTCCGTTTCAGGGTTAAAATTTTGAATTTGTTTTGAATTCTTATAAACCGGATATAGATTTATAAAAACTACTTAATGGCTAATTGACGTAGAACGCTCTTTGTGTCCACAGCAGCAACGTAAGAAGTCTGCGTAAGATTTCTCTTCTGCTTAGTTTCTTTCTTAGTTAAGATGTGGCTTTTGAAAGCATTTTTTCTTTTGATCTTACCAGATCCGGTAAGAGCAAAACGTTTCTTAGCACCTGATTTCGTTTTTAATTTTGGCATTGTTTTGCTTTTTTATTGTTTTTGTTATCAATATCTTGTCCATGGTTCCTAAATTACTTAGGAATAACAGTTTGCAAAGATACGAAAAAAGATTTAATTTCGCCCCTGTCTCCGGGAATGTGTTGAGATATTATTTTTTAAGAATAATAGAAATTCTGATTTTATCATTATTCTGAACAGTTCTGTATTGAAAATCAGCACTGTCAATCTTATAACCAACCTGATGATATGGTGAAAAAAAACTGCAGACAGCCTGTCTGCAGTAGGTTTATTTATGGTATAACTGAAATCTATGAATTGAAAAACTCCAGCAGGTCCTTATTGATCGTTTCCGCTTCCGTGGTCGGCATACCGTGAGGGAATCCGGGATAAGTGATGAGCTTACCGTTCTTCAGAAGCTGTGCCGATTTAACGCCTGCATCTTTATAAGGTACAATCTGGTCATCTTCTCCATGCATTACCAGTACAGGGAAATCCACACTTTTAAGATCTTCCGTAAAGTCTGTTTCGGAGAAAACTTTAACACAATCGTAGTGCGCCTTAATAGACCCCATCATTCCCTGTCTCCACCAGTTTCTGCGGATTCCTTCAGATACATTGGCGCCTTCTCTGTTAAATCCGTAGAAAGGAAGCGTAATATCGATATAAAACTGGGATCTGTTATTGGCTGTATTGTAGCGGATCTCATCAAATACAGAAATAGGAGTTCCCTCAGGATTGCTCTCGCTCTGCACCATGACAGGAGGTACTGCACTGATCAATACCACTTTTGAAACTCTTCCGTTACCTCCGTATTTTGCGGCATAGCGGATAGCTTCTCCACCTCCGGTAGAATGGCCAACGTGAATAGCATCCTTTAAATCCAGAAATTCTGTAAGTTCTGCCACATCAGAAGCATAAGTGTCCATATCATGCCCTGTTTCTACCTGGCTGGATCTTCCATGCCCTCTCCGGTCATGGGCAATAACACGAAAACCCTTTTCAAGGAAGAAAAACATCTGGGTGTCCCAATCATCTCCGGATAGCGGCCATCCGTGATGAAAAAATACAGGCTGTCCTTTTCCCCAGTCTTTGTAATAAATCTCTGTTCCGTCTTTTAATTGAAATGTGCTCATTGTTCTGCTTTTTAGTGATTAATATTTTGATGAATATTTCGGTTTTATTGAGAGTACAGCAAATCTAGGGCTAATTCTTTCACAGAATATTGATGTAGGATAATATTTAAGATTAATTAATAAAACAGGATCTGTTTAAACCTTATGAAAAGGATTCGTTATTCGGGTATGAATTGATAAAATATCTGCATTGCAGAGCAGAATAACGGTAAAAAAAGAAAGCTACCCCGTTTGAGGTAGCTTTTATATTTTATTTAGCCGGTTTTTTAGGACTCATCATCATGATCATTCTCTTTCCTTCCAATTTGGGAAGCTGGTCTACTTTCCCAACGTGCTCCAGTTCCTGGGCTAGTTTCAGAAGTAAGATTTCTCCCTGGTCTTTAAAGATAATAGAACGTCCTTTAAAAAATACGTAGGTCTTTAATTTTGAACCTTCTTCAAGGAATTTTTCAGCATGCTTCTTCTTGAATTCATAATCGTGGTCATCTGTCTGAGGCCCGAAACGGATCTCTTTTACCACTACCTTCACCTGCTTGGCTTTAAGTTCCTTCTGCTTTTTCTTTTGCTCGTATAAAAACTTCTTATAGTCTAATATCCTTGCAATAAAAGGCTCAGCCTTATCGGAGATTACTACCAGATCAAGCTCCTGCTCTGTGGCAAGCTGTCTTGCTTTATCAATTGGATAAACTCCCGGCTCTACGTTATCGCCCACTAAACGAAGCTCTCTCACACGAATTTTATCGTTGATCAAGTGTGCGTCCTCCTGTACCGGACGTCTCTGTGGGCCCCTGTTGTTAAATCTTTGTGCTATTGTATTATAATTTTATTGGTTAATTACTATTTTATCAAAAGAATGAGAGATTAATCTGCTGAATTTCTCAATACTTTAATTTTTTTATTTAGATGGCAGACTCTTTCTTGAAATAAGAAACAAAATCCTCCATATTCATCACTCCGAGGTCTCCTTCACCACGTCTTCTTACAGAAATTGTGCCGTCTTTTTCTTCATTTTCACCTACTACCAGCATGAATGGAATCTTGTTCAATTCAGCATCACGGATCTTTTTACCGGTCTTCTCATTTCTGTCGTCAATCTGACCGCTAATATCGTGATTTTCCAAAAATTGTGAAACTTTTTTTGCATAATCTACATATTTTTCACTGATCGGAAGAATAATAAACTGGTCAGGGCTCAGCCATAACGGGAAATCTCCTGCGGTATTCTCCAGAAGGATCGCGATAAAACGCTCCATAGAACCGAATGGGGCTCTGTGGATCATTACCGGTCTGTGCTTCTCATTATCGTTTCCGATGTAGTGAAGGTCAAATCTTTCCGGTAAATTGTAGTCTACCTGGATCGTACCCAGCTGCCATCTTCTTCCTAAGGCATCTTTCACCATGAAATCCAGTTTCGGACCGTAGAAGGCTGCTTCACCGTATTCTATCACCGTTTTAAGGTTCTTGTTTTTAGCCGCAGTAATGATGGCATTTTCCGCTTTTTCCCAGTTCTCGTCAGATCCGATATATTTTTCTCTGTTTTCAGGGTCTCTTAAAGAAACCTGTGTTACAAAATCCTCAAAACCTAAAGATCTGAACACATAAAGAACAAGATCAATTACCGCTTCAAATTCTCCTAAAAGCTGATCCGGAGTACAGAATAGGTGAGCGTCATCCTGAGTAAACCCGCGAACTCTTGTCAGCCCGTGAAGTTCTCCACTCTGCTCATACCGGTATACGGTTCCGAATTCTGCATATCTTTTCGGAAGATCCCTGTAACTCCATTGTGAAGTTTTATAGATTTCGCAGTGGTGAGGACAGTTCATTGGCTTCAGCATGAATTCTTCACCCTCATTCGGTGTTTTGATCGGCTGAAAGCTGTCCGCTCCGTATTTATCCCAGTGCCCGGAAGTTACATACAACTCTTTAGCCCCGATATGCGGAGACATTACGAATTCATAACCGCCTTTTTTCTGAGCAGCAGAAAGGAAATTCTCCAGTTTTCTTCTCAAAGCGGTTCCTTTTGGCAGCCATAACGGCAGCCCGGCACCTACTTTCTCAGAAAATGCAAAAATTCCAAGTTCTTTACCTAGTTTTCTGTGGTCTCTTCTTTTAGCCTCTTCCAGTCTTTCAAGATACTCGGTAAGATCTTTCTGTTTAGGGAAAGAAATACCGTAAACTCTTGTCAGCTGTGGGTTTTTCTCATTTCCTCTCCAGTAAGCTCCTGCCGCGTTTAGAATTTTAACCGCTTTTACGATGCCGGTATTAGGAATGTGGCCTCCACGGCATAGATCCGTGAAATCATCATGAGTTACAAAAGTGATCTCTCCGTCATTCAGATTAGAGATCAGTTCTACTTTATAAGGATTATCTGCATAAACTTTTAATGCTTCTTCTTTAGAAACAGGGTATAGCGAGAATGTTGAACCTTTTTTGGCATTTTCCAAAACTTTCTTTTCAATCTTCTCAAAGTCTTTTTCAGATAAGCTTTCGTCTCCGAAGTCTACATCATAATAGAATCCGCTTTCAATAGCAGGACCAATGGTCAGCTTAGCATTAGGATAAAACTCAAGGATAGCCTGCGCCAGCAGGTGGGCAGAAGAATGCCAGAAAGCTTTCTTTCCAAGATCATCATTCCAGGTAAGCAGCTGTACCGTTGAATCCGTCGTTATAGGTGTGGTGGTTTCTACCTGTTTACCGTTTACAACTGCGGAAATGGTATTTCTAGCCAATCCCTCGCTGATAGATTTTGCCACATCTAAAGGAGTAACTTCTCCTTCGAACTCTCTGACGCTGTTGTCTGGAAGTGTAATTTTTATCATTGTTTACTAAGAAATTTTAAGTTGCAAAAATACGCATTTTTTACATAAAATACTATATTAGCATCTATTTAGAATGAGATTTAATATAAAAAAAGAAAAGATATCTGTCCTTTTTGTATCATCAGGTTTTATCATTAACTTTTCCCGGGAACTTTTTCCTGATTTCTTTATCTTACAGAAGAATTGAAAGAACTGAAGGGAATTCCGGCTATTGAGCTGTATATCTTCTTAAAATCAAATCATTAATAATTTTTAAACATGAATATTTTCAATATAGACCTGCATTGCGACCTTTTATATTACCTGTTAAGACCGGGTGCGAAAATAAATGACAGAGAGTTTGGAGCTTCAATGCCTTTTTTAAGGGAAGGAAATGTAAAGCTTCAGGTGATGGCAATCTATTCATCCACAGGCAAGGGGAGTACGGAATACGGACTTCAGCAGAGCAGCCTGTTTTCAGAACTGATAAAGAATAAAGATTTTTTCCTGTTTGAAAATGAAAGCTATAAAAACAATGAAAATGAAGGAAAAACTGGAATTCTGGCTTCGATTGAAAATGCGTCTTCTTTCTGTAATGAAAATGAAAGCCTTGATTCCGGTTTTAAAAAGCTGGAAACCATCATTGAAAATACAAAAAGAATCTTTTATATCGGAATTACCCATCATACGGAAAACCGTTTTGGCGGCGGAAACAACGCCTCAGCAGGTTTGAAAGAAGATGGGAAAGTGCTGATCGATTACATTGCAGACAAGAATATTGCCGTTGATCTTGCCCATGCAAGCGATCATCTGGCTCATGATATTTTTAATTACATAGATCAGAAAAATTATTCGGTTCCTATCCTGGCAAGCCACTCCAATTACAGGACAGTTTATGAAAATAACAGAAACCTTCCCGATGAACTGGCCCAAGAAGTCATCAGCAGAAACGGACTGATCGGCCTTAATTTCATTAAAGATTATATTGATCCGGAACATCCGGAACGGCTTTATGAACATATTCAGTATGGATTAGATCTGGGAGGCGAGAACAGTATTGCTTACGGAGCTGACTATTTTTACTGGAAAGATCACCCGGACCTGTCCCGCCATCCGTTTTTCTTTCCCGAGCATTCCAATGCATCTGTTTATCCGGATATCAACCGGGAAATTGAAGAAAGATTTTCCCCTGAACTGATGAAAAAGATCAGCCATGAAAATGCCCTGAAATTTATAACGGAAATAGGTCAGCCCTAATCCTGATTTTTAGAGTGAAAGTCTGTTTTAAAATCAGAGAGAAAATATTTTAGGCTCGCTGATCATGCAGATTTGGCAGATTTATGAAGTCCTTTAAAAAAGATAAGAATAGATTTTAAGCTTAAGCTAAAAGGTTGCCTATAACGCCCGCTTCATCGGATCAACGGAATTGATTTTATACTTTGCATCCTTTAAAATCAGCATTGCCTATGCATGAAGCCTTGCGTTACCAAAAATTAATAATTAATGCTTGTGCGGGAGATTTATTTAGACTCGCTGATCATGCAGATTTGGCAGATTTATGAAGTCTTTTAAAGAAGATAAGAATAGATTTTAAGCTTAAGCTAACAGGTTGCCTATAACGCCCCCTTCATCGGATCAACGGAGTTGATTTTATACTTTGCATCCTTTAAAATCAGCATTGCCTATGCATGAAGCTTTGCGTTACCAAAAATTAATAATTAATGCTTGTCCGGGAGATTATTTAGGCTCGCTGATCATGCAGATTTGGCAGATTTATGAAGTCCTTTAAAAAAGATAAGAATAGATTTAAGCTTAAGCTAACAGGTTGCCTATAACGCCCGCTTCATCGATCAACGGAGTTGATTTTATACTTTGCATCCTTTAAAATCAGCATTGCCTATGCATGAAGCTTTGCGTTACCAAAAATTAATAATTAATGCTTGTCCGGGAGATTTATTTAGGCTCGCTGATCATGCAGATTTGGCAGATTTATGAAGTCTTTTAAAAAAGATAAGAATAGATTTTAAGCTTAAGCTAACAGGTTGCCTATAACGCCCGCTTCATCGGATCAACGGAGTTGATTTTATACTTTGCATCCTTTAAAATCAGCATTGCCTATGCATGAAGTTTTGCGTTACCAAAAATTAATAATTAATGCTTGTGCGGGAGATTTATTTAGGCTCGCTGATCATGCAGATTTTTTGTTGGTTTAACGCAAAAGGCGCAAAAGTTTTAAATATTATGCTGATTTTAAGGCGCAAGAAAATCCAGGATTTTCAGCAAGTTTTTTAGAATTATAATCAATTATTTTAACGATAAAACAGTCGTAGACCAATCCGTCGCTTCATCGCATCCACGGAGTTGATTCTGCATTTTGCATAAACTTTGTTTTCAAAAAAAAATGGCCACTCAATAAACAGTTTACAGCTGATTTTTTCTTTTATATTTTACCTTCTGTTTGATGATCTCAATTACATCTACATTTTGTACTTTGGACTTTACCCAGCCATGAATGTCAATATAAAGAAGAGATCTTCTGTAATATTCATTTTTAGAGAAGGCTTCCAGTTTTTCATCAAATACTTTAAATGCATTCTGCTGCTTATTTAAAACCAGGCTGTTAAGGTCTTTGAAAAAACGGATGCTTTCATAGTGAAATTCTTCGGGCTTCTTCATTTTCCGGGCAAACTTTAATGTGGAGGTAATGAATTCATCATAGTCTTCATCATCACCGGATTCATATTTGGCCATCAGGATCAGAATCCTTGTATGGAAGAGCAGGTCTTCCTGTACGTTTCCGCGGCATTCAACAACCTTCATGGCATACTCAATTGACTTATCATACATCTTACTTCCAAAAAACATTGCTGCCATTTTCAGATAGAGGATCATAAAGTGATGTTCATCAATCTTTTCCTTCAGGCGTTCCATTTTCAACTCAATTTCGGGGATCAGTTTGGTTCCCGTAAAAAATTCGCCCTTCACAAAATGGATGTTCATCAGGGTATTGTAATGCGTAAGAAAGATCAGGGACTGAAGGTTTTCGTTCTGAGCGAAATTTTCAGCATTCACCGTCGTGTTGAAATTTTCAAAATGTTCTTCCAGAATATCAATATTTCCGTATAAAAAGAGGATTTTAAGCAGATAGGTATTGCCTTTAATGTACCACACCGGATGACTGAAGATCATTTCCGGGTTTTTATGAAACAGGTCTACCCACTGATAGGCGTATTTCAGGGTATATTTATACTCCTGCAGCAGTTGATTTTTCCATACATGGGCTTTAAAATACCAGAGTTTCTCGGTAAAATTCAGCTGATCCGGGTTAATATTACTGATCTGAGCATTGAAAATATCCAGAATTTCCTGCCGGTCTGTATCATTTTTTGCATAACCGTGGGTGAGCATTTCGCTGTACAGCTTTAACGAGAGATTGGAAAGTTCAGTTGCGTAATGATTCTGTCTGCTTACTTCCTGCGACTGCCTGATCAGTTCATCGGCACGGCCTTCAATACTTCTTGTAATAAATTGGGATTCAATTACTTTTTCAAGGTCTATGATTTCAGAAGCGATACTTTTTTCATCCAGTTCCAAAGCAGTTTGTTTCGTTTTGTCCAGGATCTTTAACGCCTGCTTGTAAAGGCCTTTCTGATAAAGAATATTGGCAAAGTCAAGCTGTTCACGAAGCTGTATTCTGTAATTCTGATGACTTGGATTCATCCGGAGACTGACCAGGATCTGTTTGTAAAGATGAGCCTTAAGATTGGATAACTGCTGTTTCGTAGAGATTTTTTTCTCAATAATGATATTTTCATCATATTCTTTCATTTTATCCATTTCAGAAAACAGCAGCAGAAATTTAGCATCCGTATTGATGCCGAGACGGTTTACATAAAGTCTGAACTGTCGTTTTTCTGAAGTAGTTAATGATTTAACGAGGACAAACAAAAAATCTTTCTGCAATTCTGCCATTGTAAATTAATAGAGTGTAATAAATTGATTTTTAATTAAATATGGTTATTTCTCCAACTGTTGGGTATTGTAATTTTCAGAAATAATGAAAATAAAAAAACATTGTTAGCAGTAGTTTTGAATCAAAATTAAGTAAAAAATTAATTATGAATTCCGAAAAGATTGAAATTTTTGACACGACGCTGAGAGATGGAGAACAGGTTCCAGGATGTAAACTGAATACCCGACAAAAGCTGGTGATCGCTGAAAGCCTTGATGAGCTAGGGATTGATGTGATAGAAGCCGGATTTCCGGTTTCCAGTCCGGGAGACTTTGAGTCTGTTTCTGAAATTTCAAAACTGATACGAAATGCTAAAGTATGCGGACTGACAAGAGCGAATAAAAAAGATATTGATACCGCGGCAGAAGCTTTAAAATTTGCGAAAAAGCCACGTATTCATACAGGAATAGGAACTTCCGATTCTCATATCCGTTACAAATTCAACTCCACAAGGGAGGATATTCTTGAACGGGCTGTGGAAGCTGTAAAATATGCCAAACGCTACGTTGAAGATGTTGAATTTTATGCAGAAGATGCCGGAAGAACGGATAATGCCTATCTGGCAAAGGTTTGTGAAGAAGTGATCAGAGCGGGCGCTACGGTTCTCAATATTCCGGATACCACAGGATATTGCCTTCCTGAAGAGTACGGACAGAAAATAAAATACCTGAGAGAAAATGTTAAAGGCATTGAAAAAGCTGTTTTATCATGCCACTGCCACAATGATCTGGGCCTGGCTACGGCCAATTCCATTGCAGGAGCGGCAAACGGTGCCCGCCAGATTGAATGTACCATCAACGGACTGGGAGAAAGAGCCGGAAATACCGCTCTGGAAGAAGTGGTGATGATCCTGAAGCAGCATAAGCATTTGAGGCTGCATACCGATGTGAATTCCAGGATGCTTAATGAAATGAGCCTGATGGTTTCTGATCTGATGGGAATGCCTGTACAGCCCAATAAAGCAATTGTCGGAGCCAATGCATTTGCCCACAGCTCAGGGATTCACCAGGATGGAGTCATTAAAAACAGGGAGACGTATGAAATTATAGATCCTGAAGAAGTAGGCGTAAACGCGTCTTCTATAATCCTTACAGCAAGAAGCGGGCGTTCGGCTCTGGCTTACCGTTTTAAGCATATCGGATATGACATTACCAAAAATGAGCTGGATTTTCTGTATCAGGAATTTTTGAAGGTTGCCGATCTGAAAAAAGAAGTGAAAAATGATGACCTGTATCTGATTATGGAAACATTCAGCCGCAAAATAGGATAAATGAAGATGAATAACCAAGATCGTATGACAATGAATACCAATAAAAAGACCCTTTTTGACAAAGTCTGGGATGCCCATGTGGTAGAAACGGTTCCGGATGGCCCGCAGATTATTTACATAGATAAACATCTGATTCATGAAGTAACCAGCCCTCAGGCCTTTGCAGAACTTGAGACCAGGAATCTGAAGATTTTCAGACCGGAACAGGTTGTTGCCACAGCCGATCATAATGTTCCCACGCTTGATCAGGAACTGCCTATCCGGGACGAACTTTCCCGGAATCAGGTACGGCAGCTGGAAGAAAACTGCAGTAAAAACAATATTGAACTCTTTGGCCTCGGACATCCGTATCAGGGAATTGTACATATCATTGCCCCGGAATTGGGAATTACCCGCCCAGGAATGAGTATTGTATGCGGAGACAGCCATACCTCCACGCACGGAGCTTTCGGGGCGATAGCTTTCGGAATAGGAACCAGCCAGGTGGCCCAGGTTTTTGCCAGCCAGTGTCTGCTGCTGAATAAACCTAAATCTATGAGGATTACTGTAAACGGAAAACTGAATAAAAATGTTCAGCCTAAAGATGTAATTCTCTACATTATTTCTAAAACAGGAACAGACGGCGGTACCGGTTATTTCTGCGAATATGCCGGGAATGTATTTGAAGAAATGTCGATGGAAGGAAGAATGACCGTCTGCAATATGAGCATTGAGATGGGAGCGAGGGGAGGCATGATTGCTCCTGATAAAACAACATTTGAATATGTGAAAGGCAGACCTTTCGCCCCTCAGGGAGAAGAATGGGAAACTGAACTGGCGTATTGGAAAACTTTAAAAACAGATGAAGGAGCTGTATTTGATCAGGAACTGAGTTTTGATGCTTCGGAAATCTATCCTATGATCACTTACGGAACCCATCCGGGAATGGGAATTTCTGTGAATGACGTAATTCCGGCTCCGCAGAACGAATCTGAAGAAAAAGCGCTCCGCTACATGGGACTGGAAGCAGGACAGACGGTTTCAGATATCAGGGTGAATTATGTATTCATCGGAAGCTGTACGAATGCAAGGATCGAAGACTTCAGATCAGCGGCTCAATATATCCGGGGGAAAAATAAAGCAGAAAATGTGAAAGCCTTAATTGTTCCGGGATCTCAGCAGGTGGTCAGACAGATCTATGAGGAGGGCCTCGATCAGATTTTCAGTGAAGCCGGATTTCAGATCCGTCAGCCAGGATGCTCAGCATGCCTTGCCATGAATGATGATAAGATTCCGGAAGGAGAGTACTGTGTTTCCACTTCCAACAGGAATTTTGAAGGAAGACAGGGACAGGGAGCAAGGACAATACTGGCCAGTCCTCTTACAGCCGCAAAAGCAGCTATCGATGGCAGAATATCAGCTTTTGAAAATTTAAATTAGAAAAGTTTAACAGACAAGACATGCAACCACTAAAAAAAATACAGTCCCGCGCGGTTCCGCTGCCGGCAGAAAATATAGATACAGACCAGATTATTCCGGCAAGATTTCTTAAAAGTATAGACAGGAAAGGTTTCGGAGAAAATCTGTTCAGAGACTGGAGGTTTAATATCCATACCGGAGAACCTGTTCCGGAATTTGTCCTGAACAACCCTGAATATAAGGGTGAAATCCTTATTGCAGGCCATAATTTCGGGTGTGGGAGCAGCAGGGAACATGCTGCATGGGCATTAACGGATTACGGTTTTAAGGTGATCATTTCAAGCTATTTTGCTGATATTTTTAAGGGAAATGCCCTGAATAACGGTCTTCTTCCGGTAAAGGTTTCCGATGAATTCCTGAAGGAACTCTTAAAAACCACGACGGAGAACCCTGAAAGTAAAATTACAGTGAATGTTGAACAGCAAACAATCAGTTTTAACGGAAAAACAGAGACCTTTGAACTCGATTCCTATAAGAAAATATGCCTTCTTAACGGCTACGACGATATTGATTTTTTAATCAGCAAAAAACAGGCGATAGAACAATTTGAACTAAAAACACAGAAGTATGAGCAAAAAACAGTTTAACATCGCAGTGCTTCCCGGTGATGGCATCGGTCCCGAAGTAATCGGTGAAAGCATTAAAGTACTGGAAGCTGTCGGGGAGGTTTTCCAATGTACATTTCACACAGAATACGGGCTGATTGGTGCGGAAGCTATTTTTAAAACGGGTAACCCTCTACCTGAAGAAACCCTGGAGATCTGCCGGAATTCCGATGCCGTATTGTTTGGAGCCATAGGTGATCCGGTTTTTGATAACGATCCCGATGCGAAGATCAGACCGGAGCAGGGACTGCTGAAACTTCGTAAAGAACTGGAGCTTTTTGCGAACATAAGACCTCTGAAAACGTATCCGTCCCTGATTGGGAAAAGCCCTTTAAAAAAGGAAATCATTGAAGGGACAGATATTCAGATCTTCAGGGAACTGGTAAGCGGAATCTATTTCGGTGAAAAGTTTACGGATCCGGAAGGCGGCTACGCTTACGATGTCTGCAAGTACAGCAGGGAAGATATTATTCCTATTGTTCATATGGCTTTTAAAGAAGCGGAAAAGCGAAACAGAAAGCTTACCCTTATCGATAAAGCCAATGTTCTGGATACGTCAAGACTGTGGAGAAGAATCTGCAGGGAAATTGCCCCTGAATATCCGGAAGTCCAGCTGGATTATCTGTTTGTAGACAATGCCGCTATGCAGCTGATCCTTAATCCGAAACAGTTTGACGTGATCCTGACCGAAAATATGTTCGGAGACATTATCTCAGATGAAGCCAGTGTAATAGGTGGGTCCATAGGGCTTCTTCCGTCCGCATCGATTGGCGAAGAAAATGCGCTGTTTGAACCTATACACGGTTCTTATCCCCAGGCCAAAGGAAAGGGTATTGCCAATCCTGTGGCTTCTATTCTGAGTACAGCGATGATGCTTGACCATCTTGAGCTACATGATGCCGCCGAGAAGTTAAAAAGAGCGGTAGAGCATGCCATAGAAAATAAATATGTTACGGTGGATCTTAATGCGGAACAGCATTATTCTACACAGGAAGTAGGCAGCTTTATTGCAGATTACATCAGGTATTCCGAGAAGTCTTATTATAATTTTGAAAATATCAGAATCGGAAAGTCCACCATTGTATAGACACCACAGCCCATATGATAATAGATTAGAAAGAAAGGTTCTGCTCAGGCGGAACCTTTTGATTTAAAATAATGTTGGTTTACGAAGAGACGCTATTATTTTTACCGGTTTTGTGGTCATAAGACGCAGGATTGTATCTGCGATAAAATTAGGATCATGTATGTTTTGCCAGAACTTGTTAGGTTTTGTCAGATCATATAGACTTAGTTTTCTATCACGCATCAAAAATTTTATTCGGTATTTGTGTCATATAAAACACAGATATTTCACAGCTATAAAAATCTGCTCAATCTGCTGCATCTGCGAGAGAAAATAAAAACAGGAATCTTTACTATTTTCTGTAAATTTTCAAGATTATAAAATAAAAAAGGCCCTGCTATTGAGGCAGAACCTTTGGGTTTTATTTTTCCGTGTTATCCGTTTTTCCTGATTTGTTTTTTGAAGATTTCTGAACATCTTCCTTATTGATATCAGGCGGATTGGTCTTTTCTGATGATGCAGGAATATTCTGAAAATCCTGATTTTGCCTTTTCGTTTCTGCTGAATTCGCAGATTCTTTCTTTTTGTGATTACCTTCTGAATTCATAGCTTTATATTTTTAGAGTCCTAAAATACCGAGTTTTCCGGTTTTATCTTCTATTGTATAATTCAAAGCTTTTGCCAAAACGAAAATATTATTCAGATTTTCCATTAATTGTTTACGGCCTTCAGTACGGAGCTGATTCTGATCAATCGATTGTATTGCGGTTTCCTTTGCTTTCTGGGTGACGTTCCTGATGTCTTTTTCAGAAATTCTGTTAAAGAAAGAATCATCCAGAGACTGGATTTCAACGCTTGGGGTAATTCTTATATCGGCATCCGGAAGTTCGGTAATAACCAGCTTTTTGCCGATAGAATCCACTTCTATCTTCATTTTGTTCAGATCATAGGAAACCTGGGCGTTGGTTTTTGTATAGGTAATGATACTGTTGCTTGAAACTTCCTTTCCAAACACTTCATAGCCCATTTTGGTCTTCTGCATGCTTGAGGTATTCTGTTCCATCACCACCATTTTATTCATTTTGGAAATCTGGTTGGTCAGGATATAATAATCCGACTTTTCCGTCTTTTCTCCCAGATTAAAGCATGATTTAAGGGCGAAGAACAGAATGATCATCGCAAGAACTCCTGCCGCAAACGATATGATAACTTTATAATTTCTCAACTTATTTGCCAAAAATTTCTTTAATTACAGAACCGTCATCTTTTTTCAGGATTTCAACCAGATCTCTTTCGATATAGCCAGTTTTAGGCATTTCAATGATCCTTCCGATTTCTTTTCCATATTTTTCTACAATAATGGTAGGAACTTTCTGGATGTTGTAGCGCACTTCGTCACCGTTTGGAGATTCTTTTTTCCTGTTCACCGCAATAATCGTCATTTTATTGTCCGGGTATTTCAGTTCTTCCAGAATCCTCATCAGTCTTGGAAAATCCCTGTGGCTGTCTTCACACCATGTTCCCATGAAAACCACAAGAGAGTAGGTATTTATTTTTGCTTTTCTCAGTTCGCCAATTGCCTTCTGGTCAAGGGCATATTCATCATGTTCCTTCACATACCAGTCTGCATACGGAGCCTTTAAAAACTGCTCTTTCAGCTGATTTCCCAAAAGCATTTTACCGTCATTCTGGGTCTCCACTTCACGGTTTACCACCACTTTCTGAGCGCTGAACTGCTGGGCAGCCAGAACGATGCTTGAAACGGCAACAATCTTTGTAATAAATTTCTTCATATTATTTTTCGATAATTGTTTTCAGATCTGCAGGGGAGTAGTATTTGTTTTTCAATACCTTATGATCTGCCTGTCTGTAAACATTATACTTTTCTCCGGACTTTTCATAAAATGATTCTACTTCCTTTGCCTTATAAAACTCAACAGTTTCCTGTGCCTGCTCTTCATTATCACACGCCTTCGACATATTGGAACGCTGAACTTCGTTGAATAGCTCTACAAATTTACTGCCAAGTCCGAATTCGAGTACAGCTCCGCTTAAAACATACTGAAGATCACACAGCGCATCAGCAATTTCTACAATATTGTTATCGGCGATAGCCTGCTTCAGCTCATTAAGTTCTTCCTGTAAAAGTTCTACTCTGAGGCTGCATCTTTCAGGAGAAGGAATTTGGGGAGTATCTAAAATAGGGGCTTTGAAAGTAGTATGGAATTCTGCTACTTGGTTCAGACTGTCAATTTTATCCATGAATTTTTTTATTTACGCAAAGATAGAAAACGATTTGTAAATGGGGAAATTCTAAAGATACAATCCTTTTGTAAATAAGCAGTGTGTTGTGTTTTAATAATTTGATAAGAGCTTAAGAGCTTGTTTAAATTTCTAATTTTTGATTTTTTGTATCACATTCAAATCTTTACTCTCTAAAAACAGCCTTGCACTGAAATCCGTGAAATTTGTTGAATCTAGGGGAAACTCAATTCGTATTGAGATGATAGCTTGTATTTTATGGAACGCAAAGCCTGAGCTTCTTTGTGCATATTTTAGGGAGCTGAGATAAGAATCAACTCCGTAGATTCGATGAAGCGATGGATTAGCTTTCGGCCGTTTTTAAGTCTTAAATTTCTTCTCCAACAAAAAAATCTGCCAATCTGTGTAATACAAAATCCACAACCTGAAATTGTGGATCTTATTTTGATTATCCGTCAACAGTATTCAATATCAATTATTTTAGCTCTTCATATTTCCAGATCCCTGAAATCTGCAACACAGTCAGCCCCGGCTGCTTTTCCCCATAACTAAATATGCCGATATACTTTGCAGGACAGGTTTTACAGCTGGTTCCGAAATATAAAGTGGGCAAATTATTGACCGTCAATTCCCCGAAATGAAGCATCCCTTTTGAGGTTTCAGCAGCCATCCCATTTTGTAACAGTTCGTTTTTAGAAAGTACTTTATCTTCATGATACACCTGAAAAACAGGAAATCCGGATTGATAGGGTGTGATTTCAACTGTATTTTCATGACTGCAGTCACAGCAGATGAATTTTGCAGCGGCAGATGAACCGATTTCATCATTAGTGAAAACGTTCTTTTCAATGAGTGCTTTTTTGCTGATGCTTATTTTTGTTGATATGGAATACATTTAAATATTTTTTTATTGCTGAATAACTGTGCCTGCCAAGTTATTGTATTTTCCGCTCGGACTTTTCTTGATCGTGATTTTTACATAGCCTTCCGCTGCAAGCTTGTTCCATGTTTTCTGATAACCCGTTGCAGGATCCACCGGGATTTTCCACATCGTCTGCTTACCATTGCCAGCCTGGCTGAACCACGGAATAATATCTGCCGTCTGAGACTGGAAAGGTAGTGAATTCAGAACATCTATTTCATAATAAAAATCATATTTGTTTTCTGCCTGATTGAGAGCTCTTTGGGTGAATGTATAAGTGTATCCGTTAATAATGGGGCTTGTAAAACTTCCTCCCAGGGTCGGGATGCCGGTTCCGTCAAAATTTCCTACGGCCCCGCTGTACCGGTCGAATTTTTGTCCTGCCAGAATAGGAACATCATCCACAATGTTATAGCCGCCGTTGGCCGGTGGCCATCCTCCATTCAGATTATTGCTGTTGAAAAAAGCTTCAAGCTCAGGCCATCTGCCCAGTCTGTAAAGGTCGTAGATGTAGTTCCTGGCTGTAGAACCTACTGCTCCGGAGGCATCATAGGTGGCTGCAAGTTCATCCGCATTTTTGTAGAATACATGCGTAACGTTTCCTGTGTTTTCGTCTTCTCTGTCTGTGCTGCAGGCCATTGAAAAAAAGGCCATTGAGAAGAATAAAATGTACTTAAATAAATGTTTCATATCAATAATTTAAATTATGTAATGATTTAATTAAGCATTTAAGGGGTGAACCTGGTGCTGACAGACTTTACGGCCGTATAAATATTTTCAGCCGCTTACAGAGGTACGGTTCCGGAAGTTAATTTTCAGGAGAACGGTAATACGATGTAAAACAGTTTCAGGATTCCCTTAAATACTTTGGGTAGAACAGTACAATGAACAGGTGTTTGAGCTGTAAATTTAAATCAAAAAAACAAATTATGTTAAATTTTATTTCAATAAATGTTTATTTGTGAATAAATTTCGTTAATAAAACAATTTTTAATTAGTATTTTTCAATTCTATAATAAAAAAGACTGCCCGGTAATTTGAGCAGCCTTCACATCGTATAATAAAAAATGGTTGTTAGTTTTTGATAAACCTTTTAGAGATTTCTCCAATCTGGATCATGTACGCTCCTTTGGTAAGACTGCTTACATTCACACTTCCTCTTTCCAGTTTTCCGGAAAGAATGAGTTTTCCGCCCATATCAAAGATTTTGTAATCTCCGGATGAAGTGTTTGAAATATGCATCATGTCTTTTGCCGGGTTTGGATACAGTTTAATATCAGTAATCATATCTTTTGTATCAGATAAATCTCCTCTTCCTGAAGAAACAATATTAAGCGTATAATCTTCTACCTGTCCGTAGGTGTAAGCCTCACAGGATGAGGTTGGTATAGAGCTGTATTTCATCATGACTCTCATTCTCGTGGAGCCTATGGCTGCGGTAGCAGGAATGGTGATGCTTCCTGTAACCGGAGTTGTTGTGGAACCTGCTTTGGACCATGCCAGCTCTCCGCTGTCGGTGAAGTCGCCATCGCCGTTATAATCTATATATACTGCATAAGCTTCGCTGTATTTGGTTGAGGTCCATACCGGAGTTATAGAAAGAGTATAAGAACTTCCTCTGGTTACGTTGGTAGCAACAGATGTGAAGTTTTCATAACCTGCTGTTCCCGTTGATGTATTATTGATGGTTCCGAATTTCACATTTCCGATTCTTTCGTCTGCGGTATTGCTTGCAGAAGCAGAACAGTAGGTTACCGTGCCTCCGGAAAGAGTTGTCACACTTACCGTATTGCTGAAAGGAGAGGTGTTTCCTGCGGCATCTTTGGCTTTTATACTGAAGCTGTAAGTCGTGGCAGGGCTTAAACCTGTTACGGTATAAGTGGTGGATGCTGTATTTCCGATCATAGAACCGTTCATATATACATCATATCCCGTAACCGCTACATTGTCGGTAGCTCCGCTCCATGAAAGATTGGTGCTTGTAGCAGTCGTTCCTGAAGCGGCAAGGGCAGGAGCGGTAGGAGCGGTGGTATCTGTTCCGCCTGAGCCTGCGTTTACAGTAATATTGGCATTATTGACATCAAAGAAAATATGGTTTGAGCCTTTTACCATCAGTCTTCCGGTGGTAGTGGAAGAATTAGGGATCGTTACCGCCTGAGAACCGTCGTTGGGTGTTCCGGCAAGTAGGGTAGTCCATGTATTTCCGTTATCTGTGGACCAGAGAATGTCTACGTTGGCTGCATTTACCCCATTGGCTGTCGTTCCGGCCTCGTTCCAGGTAACCGTTTGGGAACTTCCCCCTGCGTAAGTAGTTGCTGAATTCTGTGAAGTAATGCTGAATGGTCCCGCTGTTCCGTTTACCGTGATAACGGCATCATCTGAATTGTTTCCGGCACCTCCGGCTCTGTTGTCCCGGACAGTAAATCTGAAATTAAGTGTTCTGGCTACGTTGGATAAAGCTTCTACTGTGATTTCGGATCCCGCGGTGGTGGTTGCTCCGGTAAGAATGGATGCCATTCTCGGAAAATATCTTACAGGCGAAGTGGTGGGAGTCCAGGATCTGAAAGTAGGGCCGGTTGTTTTGGTAGCGCTGGCAGCAGAACTGGCTCCTGTTTGTGAAGAAGAAGCATTATCCATCTGTTCCCAGATGTACGTCAGTGAATCTCCGTTGGCATCTGTTCCTGTTCCTGTAAGCATAAAAGGCGTTCCTTTCGGAATCGTATAATCAAGGCCGGCGTTCGCAGTAGGAATGGAGTTTCCTGTTGAAGTGCTTACCGGGCATGTTTTAGCTTTGATATTATTGGTAATCTGCTGGATGCTGATTGCATGGAAAAATGCATCTGAATGTGGCTGGATATCCTGTGCCGTGATCCCTGCATATCCCATGATTGTAGACCCGGATCCCGGTTCCATATTGGCTCCGGTTCCTTCGTTGCTCATAGAGAACGTATGGTTTCCTCCAAACTGGTGTCCCATTTCATGGGCTACATAATCAATATCAAAATTATCACCGGAAGGAATTGCGTCTGCCGGGGAGGTATAGCCGCTTCCTTTTGATCCGTTGGTACAGATACAGCCAATGCAGCCTGCATTTCCTCCGCCTCCGGAAGCTCCGAAAAGGTGTCCTATATCGTAATTGGCTTCACCGATTACTGAAGTAAGGGTGCTCTGAAGCTGGGAATTCCAATTGCTCATTCCTGAGGCCGCGGAATAGGGGTCTGTGGAAGCGTTGGTGTAAATAACCGCGTCATTGTTGGCGATAAGAACCATTCTTGCCGCGAAATCTTTTTCAAAAACTCCGTTCACACGGGTCATGGTAGTGTTCATGGCAGCGAGCGCATTGGCTTTGGTGCCGCCAAAATACGTGGTGTATTCTCCGGTGCAGGATAGGGCAAGCCTGAATGTTCTCAGTTTGGCATCATCCGCATTGGGTCTTGCTGCAAGACCGGCATTGGAAACTCCTTTCTGGGCTACATCAATGACTGTGCATTCAAATTTGCTGAGGTCGTCTTTTTTATCAGACTTTTTGTAGACAACATACGTGGAAAGGTCTTTGGTGTAAGGTTCAATAAAAACAGCGGACCTGTCGCCGTAAATTTCCATGGAAGACAGACCTAGCGGAGAAACACTGAAGTAAACGGTAGAGTTGGAATCACTTAAACCCTCTCCGACATAAGATTTGATGTCCGGGTACTTTGCAGCAAGCTGAGGATCGAAATTAGACTGTTCCCTTACTTTAAAGTTTTCCATTCTGCCTTCAGAATTGGGGAAGGAAATAATAATTTCTGATTTTTCTCCCGGTGCAAGCCGTTTAGGTGCTTTGGCCAGTATGTTTTTAAGTCCGTTGATGTCCAGGCTGTAAACCTTAGGATTGCTGATGTTGGTTTTGTTTTCAAAAACGTCTGAAGAAACTTTTTTAGAACCTTCAGTCCATAGACGGTCTGTCTGCGCGAATGAGATGCCTGCCATAAAAAGCATCCCAATCATGGATAATTGTTTTTTCATATTAATTATTTGTTTTGATTGTGGAATATCAAAGCTAATAAATTTTATATTACGAAAAACAAATTTTTTTAAGAAAATTTTAGATAATATGTTTAAAATATTATGCAATACATTGAATGTAATTGAAAAATTATTATCCCGGAAAAAGAAAATAGCATACGCAAAACACGTATGCTATTCATTTATTGATGAAATATTTCTAATTATTTGGTAATATCTCTTCCGATTACCAATCTCTGGATTTCTGAGGTACCTTCACCAATGGTGCAAAGTTTGGAATCTCTGTAAAATTTCTCTGCCGGGAAATCTTTTGTATATCCGTAACCTCCGAAGATCTGAACGGCATTATTGGAAATTCTTACACAGGCCTCAGAAGCGTACAGTTTAGCCATTGCCCCTTCTTTAGTCATTTTCTGTTTTGCATTTTTAAGGGTTGATGCTCTTTGGATAAGAAGCTCTGCAGCATCGATTTCTGTTGCCATATCAGCAAGCATGAAGTTGATCGCCTGGAACTCAGAAATTGATTTTCCAAACTGGTGTCTTTCTTTGGCATATTTTAGAGCGGCTTTATAAGCTCCTCTTGCTGTACCCAAACTTAAAGCTGCGATAGAGATTCTTCCTCCGTCAAGAATTTTCATGGCCTGCTTGAAACCTTCACCTACTTCTCCCAGACGG
The DNA here is from genome assembly GCA_002439165.1 of Chryseobacterium indologenes. Lineage (GTDB taxonomy): Bacteria > Bacteroidota > Bacteroidia > Flavobacteriales > Weeksellaceae > Chryseobacterium > Chryseobacterium indologenes_E. The sequence goes on along the minus strand of DJTE01000033.1, from coordinate 213,092 downwards.
TGAGAGTCCGGTACACGTACATTATCGAAAATCAGTTCTGCGGTTTCGGAAGCACGCATTCCCAGTTTGTTTTCTTTTTTTCCTGAAGTAAATCCGGGCATTCCTTTTTCCAATACGAAAGCGGTAGAGTTATTTTTGGCTCCTTTTTCTCCTGTTCTGGTCATAACTACGGCAATATCCCCTGAAATAGCGTGGGTAATAAAGTTTTTAGCCCCGTTGATGATCCATTCATCACCATCTTTTACGGCAGTGGTAGACATACCTCCTGAATCTGAACCTGTATTGTGTTCTGTAAGTCCCCAGGCACCGATTACTTTTCCGGAAGCCAGCTGAGGAAGCCATTTGTTTCTCTGTTCTTCATTCCCGAATTCATAAATATGGTTGGTACAAAGTGAATTGTGTGCTGCAACAGAAAGACCGATAGAAGGGTCTACCTGAGAAATCTCATCCAGAATAGCAACATATTCATGATAACCCAGACCGGAACCTCCGTATTGCTCAGGAACTACGATCCCCATAAAACCCATTTCTCCAAGCTGGTGAAAAAGATCTTTTGGAAATGTCTGGCTCTCGTCCCACTCCATAATATTCGGTCTGATATTTTTCTCAGCAAATTCTCTTGCTGTTTCAGCTATCATTTTGATGTTGTCAATAGTCTCTGTATTCATATAGATAATAGTTAGTTCCCAAAGATAAATAAATTGAATGAAAGCTAAAAAAAATTATTTTATCCATAGGAGTTTATTTGCAAAATAGTTGTTTTCAATTTTTTATATTTCAATAATTAATAATTTTTTAATAAAATTTTCGGAACTTTAAGTGTTTTAATTTACTACTTTAGCCACCCAATTTTTAAGGTATGAAAAAAGTTCTATTTCCTGTTATTCTGATCTCGTCGTTTCTGAGTGCCCAGGCACCTGCAGGATACTATGACGGAACAGCCGGGCTTACAGGCTATGCCCTGAAGTCGAAGCTGCATGATATTATTGCGGCGAAGAATATCAACTGGCATTATGATGATCTGCCGGCATTTTACAATCAGACTGATCTGGACAGGTATTATGATCACGGGCCGGAAAATACAACGATTCTATTGGATATGTATTCAGAGATTCCTACGGGGCCTGATGCTTATGAATATATTTCGACTAATATAGCAAGCGGTACCGGGGCTGAAGGCCAGGGTTACAACAGGGAGCATGTTGTTCCGCAGAGTACCTTTAACAGTGATTATCCTATGTATTCAGATCTGCATTTTATCATTCCTGCGGATGCAAGAATTAATTCGCTGCGAAATAATTACCCATACGGAGTAGGTAATTCCACGGTGCATTATACATTCACGAATACTTCAAAAATAGCCAACAGTGCTATTCCGAACTATGCTTACACCAACAGGGTTTATGAGCCTATTAATGAATTTAAAGGTGATATTGCAAGAATGCTGCTGTATTTTGTGGCGAGATACGAAGATAAATTGCCTTCGTTTAATTATTATACCAATATTAACCCTGCCATAGACAGATCTGCTCTGGATGGAACTGCCGAAAGGGCCTTTGATCCGGAATACATTGCGATGCTTATCCAGTGGCACAATCAGGATGGGGTTTCCCAAAAAGAAATAGACCGGAATAACGCGGTATATGCAATTCAGAAAAACAGAAATCCTTTTATTGATAATCCGCAATGGGTAAATGCAATCTGGGGACAGACTCCGGATGCCGTAGCTCCTTTGGCTCCTTCTAATCTTAGTGTTTTACAGACCAGTGCTTATTTTGCAAATTTAAGCTGGACACCCAGCACAAGTTCTGACGTTATCGGCTATAATATTTATCAGAACGGTGTATTTTTAACTTCTACCAAGTCTGCTTCAATCAGTATTGACCATCTTAACCCGTCTGCAACCTATACCTATACGGTGAAAGCCTATGATAACGGCTATCTGAATTCTCCTGACAGTAATACGGTTACTGTAAATACACTGGCTTCGGATGTTTATGCAAAGGACTTATTTATTTCTAAATATCTGGAAGGAACTTCTAACAATAAGGCAATAGAAATAGTGAACCGCACCGGGCATCCTGTGAATCTGAATGATTACAGACTGTCTGTTCAGGCCTATGGAAATAATAACTATTATTTTCCTGCACCGTTTGAAATGGAGGGAATTATACAGAATAATGAGAGTTTTGTTGTTATTAATCCCAGAGCGAATTTCTCCTGTCTGACTATTGACCGGGCCAGATTCGTTACTGCAGCCCCTCAAATGGCTTATGACGGTGAGAGGTACCTGGAACTGCGGTATAAATCAACGACAATAGATGTCCTGGGAGTTCGGAATCAGTCTAACATTTCCGTACTCAGAGATGTTTCGCTTTACAGGAAGAATTTGGTGAACAATCCCGTAACGACATTTAATATCAATGAATGGGACAGCTATCCTGCCGATTACTGCCAGAATCTTGGCGGAACCTTATCGGTTACGGACCTGACTGCTGATACCGGAGCATTTAAAATCTATCCGAATCCTGCTTCTGAAAACTTATTTGTTGCCGGGGAAACGGAAAAAGTAAAAACCGCTCAGATTATTGATTTTTCCGGGAAGGTGATTTATACAGAGAAGCAGCCTTTCAGAAACAGGAAAAATATCTCTGTGCAGAATCTTCCTGCCGGTTCTTACTTCCTGAAGCTGGATGACAAGACCTACCAGTTTATAAAAAAATAGCAGTATAAGGTTGGAGTACGGCATTCCATAGCCCTGATAGCAGCGGTTACCCCGCAGCATGAAAAGGGAAAGCCTGGCGCGAGGAGTATGAGCGGATAAGCAGGAAACAGCTCCTTGAAAATAGCCGTATTCATCTTCTTTAAGCCTTATTTTTACGACATCATCGATATAAGCAGATTCACTAATAATTAATATCTATAAGTGTTTCTGCTTATATTTTTTATTTATAAGTAATTATGCTTATATTTGCATCATGATAGCGGTTATTACCGGAGATATTATAAATTCACAGCACGCGGACACAGAAGCCTGGTTGACCAGACTCAAAAATCTTCTGGAAACCTGGGGAAGTTCACCACTTGTGTGGGAAATCTACCGGGGAGACGAATTTCAGTTCAAATGCAGCATTGATGACGCTTTCTGGCATTTTCTAGCCATTAAATCACTCATAAAAAGCCAGGAAAATCTGGATATAAGACTGGCCATAGGCATCGGGGAGGAAAATTTTTCTTCTGAAAAGATCACCGAATCCAACGGTACCGCTTATGTGCATTCCGGCAGACTTCTGAAGGATCTGAAAAGCGACGGACATACAGTTGCCATAAAAACCTCCAGCGAAGCCGTAGACAGGGATCTTAACATCCTTCTGAAATGGTCTACCAAAGATTTCGACAACTGGACGGTAGCCACAGCAGAGATTATTCATGAAATGATCATGAACCAGGATATTACCCAGGAAGATCTCGCCAAAAAATTTGCTATATCACAGTCCTCGGTAAGCCAGAGACTGAAACGCGCCAACTACGAACTGATCGTAGAAACCAATCAATATTTCAGAAAGAAAATCTCGGAACTGTAAACATGATCTTTACTCAACTCATATTGGCACATTTATCCGGAGATTTTATTCTTCAGCCAAATTCATGGGTTGCTGATAGGGAGCGCCGCCAGCTTAAAAAGTTCCGGCTTATCTCTGTATGCTCTTATTCCGGATGGAGCCGTAAGCATACGATTGGTTTTTCACTGAGGTCCGGAATAGCTGCTTTAAAAGGTATTTTAATAAAATAATTTAAATAAATCTAACTAATAAGAATTTTAGAAATGGAAAAGAAAGAAATGTTGTACGAAGGTAAAGCAAAACAGGTATTTGCAACCGATAATCCTGATGAGGTGGTAGTGCGTTTCAAAGACGATGCTACTGCATTTAATGCTCAGAAGAGAGGGCAGGTAGACCTGAAAGGGGAAATGAATAACGCCATTACTACCCTGATCTTTGAATACTTAAATGAAAAAGGGATTAAAACTCATTTCATTAAACAGTTAAACGAAAGAGAGCAGCTGGTAAGAAAAGTATCGATCATTCCTCTGGAAATGGTGGTAAGAAACTATTCTGCGGGAAGCATGGCTCAGAGATTGGGAGTGGAAGAGGGAATTAAATCTCCGGTAACCATCTTCGATATCTGTTATAAAAAAGACGAATTGGGAGATCCGCTTATCAACGATCACCATGCTGTTTTCCTGGGAGCAGCTACTTACGAAGAGCTTGATGAAATGTACGAGCTGACTTCTGACATCAACGAGATCCTGATTGATCTTTTTGATAAAATGAATATCATCCTTGTGGATTTCAAAATTGAATTAGGAAAAACTTCAGACGGTGAGATCATTCTTGCAGACGAAATTTCTCCGGATACGTGCAGACTCTGGGATAAAGATACAATGAAGAAGCTTGATAAAGACAGATTCAGAAGAGATCTTGGAGAAGTTACGGAAGCATATGTGGAGATCTACAACAGACTGAAAAACTTACTTGGAAAGTAGTTTAAAAATGATCATTGAAGTTAACCTGTGCCGGTTTTAAGTATCTAACAGTTAACTTCTAAATTAGAAAAAATAGAAATGAAAAGTTTAGACATTCATAAAAGTGAATATTTAAAACAGTTTAAAGACCAGACCTACGGACGCAATCTTTTCAGAACGCAGGAAGAGGAAAGACTGGATGCTCCCAATGAGGAGTGCGGGATTTTCGGACTGTATTCTGATAATGATCTGGATACGTTCTCTCTGTCTCAGTTCGGTCTTTTTGCCCTTCAGCACAGAGGGCAGGAGGCCTGTGGTATTTCCGTCCTGAAAAACGGAAAGATCACCAATATGAAGGATGAAGGACTGGTTTTGGATGTTTATAAAGAAATCCAGGAGCCGGAGACCTTTATGGGGAATTCAGCGATCGGGCATACGAGATATACTACCGCGGGAGATAAGAAGAAATATAATTTCCAGCCGTTCTTTGCGAAAAATGAATACGACCAGATTATCCTGTCTATTGCCCATAACGGGAACCTTACCAATGCGAAAGAGCTGAAAGCTGAACTGGAGGCTGAAGGAGTGGTTTTCAGAGCTACTTCGGATTCTGAAGTTATCCTGAGACTGATCCAGAAAAACCTTGATCTGGGACTTCGTGGAGCCATTAAAGCGACGATGGAAAAAATTGAAGGTGCGTATTCGGTAGTGGGAATGACGAGAAATAAATTCTTTGCGTTCAGGGATTTCAACGGAATCAGACCTTTGGTTCTGGGGGCTATTGATGAGAAATCTTATGTGGTGGCTTCCGAATCGGTAGCCCTGGATGCCGTAGGTGCCCAGTATGTAAGGGATATCCTTCCGGGAGAAATTATCTATACCAATGAGAACGAACCCGGAAAACTGCACTCTTATATGGTAGATGAAAAGAAGGGGAAACAGAGAATCTGCTCTTTTGAGTATATTTACTTTGCAAGACCTGACTCTTCACTGGAAAACATCAACGTGTACGAGATCAGAGAAAAATCCGGTGAAAAAATCTGGGAGCAGGCTCCGGTAGAGGCAGACCTTGTTATTGGAGTTCCTGATTCAGGAGTTCCGGCTGCCATCGGTTTCTCCAAAGCTTCAGGAATACCTTTCCGTCCCGTACTGATCAAGAACAGATATATCGGAAGAAGTTTCATTGTACCTACACAGGAAATGAGAGAAAGGGTAGTGAACCTTAAGCTGAACCCGATTATTTCCGAGATCAAAGATAAAAGAGTGGTAATCATTGACGATTCTATTGTAAGAGGAACCACTTCCAAAAGACTGGTGAAAATCCTGAAAGATGCCGGGGTAAAAGAAATCCACTTCAGAAGTGTTTCTCCTCCTATTATCGCACCCTGCTATCTTGGAATTGATACACCATCCAAAGATGATCTGATCTCAGCCAATATGTCTACGGAAGAACTCAGAGACTATCTCGGGGTAGATTCTCTGGAGTTTTTAAGTACAGATAATCTTAAAGAAATTTTAGGCTCTTCCAACCACTGTTTCGGATGTTTTACAGAAGAATATCCGGTAGGAAAAGGAGAGGAGGTAGAATTATTCAATTAACCTGAATTCGGGTTAAGGAAATTAAGATTAAAGGATGAAAGATGGAAGAAAGGGACCGGGTTAGATACTGAAAACTTCTGTAAAATCAAATGAGCTGAAAGATGGCAGCCTATTATTGACGATCTTCAGAACCTCCCTCTTTCATCTCCGGGCTTCCAGGCTCTATAAATCAAAAATTCTTATCCCGACTGAGGATAATTAATTTACTTTAACTCCAATGAAAGGCCTGATTTAACACGTTAAATCAGGCCTTTACTATTGGAGTTAAAAAATTGGTTGTCTTATATTAGAACTTGTAGTTTAGCCCCAGCTGGAAAACTCTGTTGTTATTTTCAGCTGCCGGCAGATTTTTATCAATCTTGGTAAGGCTGTTTACATATCTTGCATTGATTCCGATATTGGAAGTAATGTCATATCCTAATCCCAGTCCTAAACCAAAGTTGAATTTGTTGATGTTATCCTTGTTAAGATCTTCAGAATGAGATTGGGTCTGGGTAGTGGTTGCTCCTCCTGTTGTGGTAGATATGGTGGCCTCTCCCTTGTTTTTTCCGTTGATAAAATAACTGAATTCAGGTCCTGCTTCTACATAGAACTTTTCAGTAGGTCTCATCTGAACCATTAGCGGAACGGAGATATAATTCATGGTGATTTTATCCTGTCCTTTGGTCTTTACGGTAGTTGCTCCTACTGTTTCCTCTGTGGAGTAAGCTACATCTCTTGCCCCCATCTGGTTGTATAGAACCTCCGGCTGTAAACTGAACTGTTTTGAAATGGGAATGTTAACGAATGCTCCTGCATGAAAACCTAGTTTCTGGCTGTTCAGACCAAAACTCTGCTGACTGAACTGAGCTGAGTTTCCTCCGGCTTTGATCCCGAATTTGACAGGAGGTATTTCCTTTTTAATAGGTTCCGGGGTTACAGTTTTTGTTTCCTGCGCAAAAGTCAGCGTGCCGGCAGTGGCTGCCAGCCCTAGAAATAACTTCTTCATAATTTTATTTTTTTATTTACTACTTTACTTCTTGCCTGATTTTTCAATCAGACTTGAAATATTTTACAAAATGCTTGCCAAACTCTGGAAATCCCTATTTGTAGGCCTTTGGAGGAGGTTTTTACTCTTTCTTTTTGTGAGCTTTTCTTTAGTATTTATAAAATATTGATGGCGGTAATCTGATTTTTTTGAAGATTTTTCTGTTTTTTACACCGATCAGTTGATTTATTTTAATGAAGGATTTCTACACATAAAAAAACACCGGACTTCTTCTGGAAGTTCCGGTAAAAACTTAATAAAAGGAATATTTATGAATAGAACAAGCTGTTGTTAATCAGATCGTCCATATTTTCTTTGCTTTGCTATACAGAAACTCTGCTCTCTCTTCAATGGTCTGTTCATTCCACTGATCAAGAATCAGAAATTGACTTATTGTTTCAAGTCCTGCTGAATAAGTGTTTAGCCCTTTTTTATCTCCTTTGCCTTTTCTTTTAACTGTCCAGTTGGCATCCCGAATTGCTGAGTTCAGATTTTGCGTAATGATAGTAAGGTTACCTAAGGTAAGTAGTTTTCTGTTACGTTTCATTTTATCTTCCTGACTGGATAATTTACCCCAATGATTTTCCCATTTTTTTGGCATAAGATGTTCAAGACTGTATTTACTGATTCCCAGAAGCTGTGTAGACTGTAAGCTTCTGTTACGTATCTTGGACTCAATAAAATATAAAATTCCTGCGGACTGTTTATTGATCAGATAGGAATTTTCAAATCCGTTTTTAAGTTCTTTGTCTGAAGGCAGGAAGTTAACTTTATCTGCCTGGCCTTCCAGAAATTCCAGAAACTGTTTTTTTGATAAAATTTCATGATTAATAAGTCTGTCTGTAAAAAGCTGATTATAATTTTTGGTGGTGGCATGAACAACCATCCGCCGCATAATAAAAGATTCAAGAAAATCAAAAAGTTCATTCCGGTCATTATCGTTTACAACATTTTTAAGAATGTAAAGTACATAAGGAATCAGGGTGGAGGTATCCAATCCGAAAATCACGGCGTTGATTCTTTCTATTCCTGAATGGGCGGTAAGCTCATTTTCAATAATATCAAAATCAAAATTCTCTTGAAAGATCATTGCGTAATCCTTTATTTCAGCAAGTATCGTTTTCTTATCATTATCCAGATAATTTTTGATGAAGCTTTTATAAGATTCAAATAAATGTTCTACTTTTGAAAACTCTATTTTGTCTTCTGTCTTTACATTCAGTGTTTTATCCTGAATTTTGATCTGAAGGTAGGAAAAGAAAAACAGGTCAATGAATGTTCTTTTTGATCTTCCGGTGGTAATTTCTTTATCCCAGTAATTTTTAGATTCATCATCCTTTTCAAAAATATTTTTCCAGTAGGTATGATAAGCTGAAATTTCATCTCTGTTGAAGAAATAATTCTTCAGGAGTTCTGCGGTAGTTAGCTTAACGCCGAGAGAGTTGATGGTGTCAAAAATCTGCTGTTCATCTTCATTCTCGTCAAGATCGATGCCTACAAACAAAATTTTTGACAGGATATTATTAATGTCCAGTTTGTCTGGATTCATATGCTGTTTAAAGTAGAGATATGCTTTTGTGATATTATCCGTGCCGTTGAGGTCTTTTAATTCATTAAGGTCCATAACCTGTTCGTAAGCATCAATATCATTGTGATTATGCTGAATGGCAATTAAGTCTCTCAGCTTAAACATTCTGTTGTATTCATAATCATCACCGGTATTTAACGACAATACTTTAAAAAATATGGATAGCGTGGTCAGCCGCTGCTGTCCGTCAATAAGTGTTCTTTTATCTCCAACCCTGCTGCCTGTTGCTGTCGGCTGCTGTTTTAGAATGACAGAACCTAAAAAATAGGGTTTATTGGCAAAACTTATATTTTCCATATCTTCCAGAAGTCTTTCCCATTGTTCTTCTCCCCAGACATATGCTCTTTGAAAAAAAGGGACTTCCAGAATCCTGTTACCGTTAAAAATATCGTTGATCGTTCTTTTTCCTGCGTCCATAGTTTTATTTTATTTCCAAATCTATAACACTTAAAGCCGGTAGCCTTATGGGTTTCCGTAATGAACAGTGATTCTCGGTATCTTATATAACAAAAAGCCGGGCTTCTCAGAGAAAACCCGGCTTTTTTTGAAAAATATATATGATCTTATTTGAATTTATAAGCTACCCCCACCTGAAATGCATTGTTTCTGATGGCATCACCTGAATTATTTTTGAAAATATCGGTAACTCCTGCGGTAAATCTGGCAGTAACCCCAAAGTTTTCGGTGAAATAATATCCTGCTCCGATCCCGATTCCGAAATTGAACTTATTATAAATTTTAGTAGGGATTTTATCAGAGAACTTTTCAGTCTTTGTGGTGGTTATATTTCCTGTTGTTTCTGTTAATGTTCTGTCGCCTTTGGATCTTCCTCCCAACAGTAATCCAAATTCAGGACCTGCTTCTACATAAAGTTGAGGAAGGATGTTATACTGTACCATAACAGGCAATGTGATATAATTCAGATTTAATTTATAATCATATTCCTGCCTGAATCTGTAATTGTCTGAATAATAGGTATAGCTGTCTTCAGTTTTTGAACCAAGCTGGCTGAAAAGAAGTTCAGGCTGAATACTGAATTTTTCAGCAACAGGAATATTCACGAATACGCCTGCATGGAAACCGGCTTTCAGCTTCTGTTCATTATCGTAATTGTCTGCTTTCGTTAGAGTAGCAGCATTTAGTCCGGCTTTAACCCCGAAAGTAACCGGTGAAGTTGATTTTGTTTTTTCTTTTTCCTGAGCGTAAGTGAAAAGACTTCCCACAAGAGCGAGTCCTAAAAATAGTTTTTTCATGATTTTAATTTAATACTTGTTCACCATTTTGCAGCAAATGCTTTACCAAAATAAGAAAACTGATAAAAGTCATATGGAAATGAAAAGGTCAGATTTAAATACATAAACCTGACCTTTTCTATTGAAATCAAAATTTGTTAAAGGTGAAAATAAAGCCGTAATTCATGGAGTTTATACAGCTGATCTTTTACAGGCAAACTCCTTGCCAAAAGGGAACGATTGTGAGAAAATCAGAAAAAAAACATTTATTGCTCTACAAATCCGCTGAATCCGGAGGAATTAAAATATGCCGTAAAAAAGCCGGACTAAAAATAGCCCGGCCTTTCTATTGAATATAAAAATTTGTTTGAATGAATGTTTAAGCCTGTTATTTGAATTTATAAGCTAAACCTACCTGGAATACATTGTTTCTTACAGCATCACCATTGTTGTTTTTGAAAATATCCGTTACACCGGCTGTATATCTTGCTGTAATTCCTAAGTTTTGTGTGAAATAATACCCGGCACCGATACCGATACCAAAGTTAAACGTTTGGAAATCATCCTTATTTAAAGTAGATGTTGTTGAGTTATTGGTATTTCCATTCGTTGAGGTCTTAAGTTTATCTTTAGCACTTACTAAAAATCCGAATTCAGGACCTGCTTCTAAATAAAGATTAGGAATTACGTTGTACTGGAACATTACAGGAACTGCGATATATCCTAAATTAGTAGAATAGTCTGCTCTGTATTCGTTTCCTGCAAAATTGGTTTTTCTTGTACTTTTTGCACCTAGATCGTTATAGATAACTTCCGGCTGAATGCTGAAGTCAGCAGCTAATGGAATATTGGCAAATACACCTGCATTGAACCCGATTTTAGATTTTTGGTCATCTAAACCTTCATTTTTTGAAAGTGAAGAAACGTTCATTCCTCCTTTTACACCAAATGTAACAGGATTAGAAGATGAAGTGGTCTGAGCGAATGCTAATGATCCTGCAGTTACTGCTAATCCTAAAATTAACTTTTTCATAACTTTAATTTTTTAGTATTTTACTATTTCTAATTTTAAATTTTACTACTGTCAACCGTTTACTACTCCGTTTGACGCAGAGTATCTTTCAAATTGCTTGCCAAAAATGTTTTTTATGATTAAAGTCAGTAAAAAAACCGTTTACATCATAAACGGTTTTTATTTTATATGTCTGATTTTAAAATTGTTATGATTTTAATTAAACAGTTGTTTAGAAAAAATCTAAATTATTATTTTGGATAAAATGAATAAAAAAGAACATTTTTTCTCAAAAACAGTTAAGCATTATTCAGGTTTCTATAAAAATGTAAAGATTTTAGAATGTTTTTCTGACTGCACTGGTGGTCATAGGTACAGGATCCGATGCCCGTAAGCAGGGAGAAATTGATCTTACTGTCCGTATTCTTCTTGTCATTAAGCAAAAGTGTCGTAATATCCTCATCAGTAAAATCACTGATGTCCATATAAGGATAATACCGCTGGATATTTTCAATGATAATCTGTGAATCTTCTTCAGAAATAAGACCTTCGAGGCAGGCCAGATGAGCTTCAGAGATCATTCCCATTGCCACGGCTTCTCCATGAAGGACAGGGTTTCCCTGGTTCAGGCACAGGCTTTCAACGGCATGACCGATCGTGTGGCCGAAATTCAGGGTTTTTCTGATGTTTTTCTCATGAAAATCTTTTTCCACCACATCCTGTTTGATATCCATAGAGGTCTGAATGTGAGGAATCACGGCTTCCATATCCAGTTTATGGATGTGAGTCAGCTGTTCCCAATGTATTTTATCTGCAATTAATCCATGTTTCAGCATTTCGGCAAATCCGCTTCTCAATTCTTTAAAGGGAAGGGTCTGTAAAAATTCAGGGTAAATAAAAATCTGTTCCGGAAACGCAAATGTTCCTACCATATTTTTATAATGCATCAGGTCTATCCCGGTTTTTCCGCCAATGGAAGCATCACACATGGATAAAAGAGTAGTAGGAATATTAATAAACTGAATTCCTCTTTTATAGGTAGAGGCAACAAATCCGCCCATATCCGTAATGACTCCGCCGCCAAGATTGATGACCAATGCTTTCCGGTCTGCCTGCATTTCTGTAAGGATCTCCCAAAGATGGTTGGCGGTCTGAATGTTTTTCATTTCCTCACCTGCTTCAATTTCCAGGATTTCAAATCCAAGATCAGTTTCCATATTTCCCAACAATACAGGAAGACAGTATTCATGAGTATTTTCATCTACAAGAATAAAAATTTTGCTGAACGTTTTTTCACGAAGGAAATTGTTGAGCTGGGAAAAATTATGGTCTAATATTGTTATCATGAGCCTCTTTTCTAAAAAATTAAATTAAAACTATATTGCAAAGTTATGATTCTTAATTTTTAACTCGTAACTAAATTACTATCTTTGCAGAAATTTTTAGAATGAGCAGAGATAACAATAATTCAGACCGACCAAAGAGACCAAGAATTTCAACAAGAAAAAGTTCTGATGATTCTCGTGCTTCCAGATCTGGAAATTCTTCAGGATCAAAATCTTTTAAAAAACCTTTTCCTAAGGCTGGTGAAAGAAATTTTGAACATAAAGGCACCAATTCCAAGTTCAACAGAAACCCTTTCAAAACTGAAGGCGGTTTTGACGGCAGAGACGAAGATCACGGTTCGAAATCTGAACGTAAGCCTTATATCACCAATGCCAGCGAAGGCCGTGAGAAAAAATCTTTCGGTAAACCGGCTCCCAAAAGAGGCGGAAAGAATTTTGATACAAGAGACAAGTATGAAAGAGGCAGCCTGAAATATGGCAGAAGACCATCTAACGGAGAGGAGAGAAATGATGACAGAGCTAAATCTTTCGTACAGAAAAGAAGGTTAAACAAAATTGAAAAAGATGTACATAAAGATACCATCCGTCTTAATAAGTATATTGCCAATTCAGGGATCTGCAGCAGAAGAGAGGCTGATGAACTGATTACGCAGGGGCTTGTAGAAGTAAACGGAGTAGTGGTAACGGAAATGGGATACCAGGTTCAGAAAACCGATAAAGTGGTTTTCGACGGGCAGGGCATTACCCCTGAAAAACCGGTATATGTACTTCTGAACAAACCTAAAGGTTATATTTCTACAACAAAAGATGATAAGGCAAGAAAAACCGTAATGGATCTTGTTGCCAATGCATCGCCGTACCGTCTGTTTCCGGTGGGAAGACTTGACCGTTCCACAACGGGAGTGATCCTTTTAACCAATGACGGACATATGACTAAGAAACTGACACATCCGTCTTTTGATGCCAAAAAGATCTATCATGTTACGCTGGATAAAAAACTGACCCACGAAGACATGAAGCTGATTGCGGAAGGAATCCGTCTTGATGAAGGTGTTGCGGTAGTAGATCAGATTTCATTCATTGAAGGAAAACCGAAAAATGAAATCGGAATCGAAATCCACATCGGATGGAACAGAGTAATCAGAAGAATTTTCCAAAGATTAGGATACGAAGTAGAAGCTTTAGACAGAGTGATGTTTGCCGGAATGACGAAGAAGAATATCAAGAGAGGACACTGGAGAATCCTTACAGAACAGGAAGTAAACAACCTTAAAATGCTTTAAGAGCTATATAAGGTATACCCAATAAAAAAGACCGCAGATTTTTCTACGGTCTTTCTTATTTTTAATAGCAGCTCTGAACATTATTCATTGCCTATTACTTATTGCTCATTTTTCATTACCCATCATTTACCCCAACACGGTAACTCCCTTCTGAAGCAGCTCATAAATGGCATCTTTACCGTTATCAGGCTTTACATTCACCGCTCTGGTTCCGTTGAAATGAAGGCAGGTAACGTATCCGGCCGCCACAGCATCAAGACAGGTGTATTTTACACAGTAATCCAATGCTAATCCAACAATTTCCACCAGCTGAATATCGTGGTACTTCAGGAAATCGTCAAGACCGGTTTTCATGAAATGGTTATTATCCTGGAAGCCGCTGTAACTGTCTATTTCAATGTTTTTTCCTTTCTGAACGATGTGGGTTACTTTATCCCTGTTCAGATCTTTATGGAATTCTGCCCCAAAAGTTCCCTGAACGCAGTGATCCGGCCACATAAACTGAGGAATGGAGTTCAGAATAATACTTTCCCCTACCTTTCTGCCGTTGTTACTGGCGAAACTTTTGTGATCGGCAGGATGCCAGTCCTGGGTAAGAACAATCTGATCATATTCATTTTCCTCCATTAAAAGATTAATATAAGGAATGATCTCATTAGCTCCCGGAACTGCAAGAGAACCCCCTTCACAGAAATCATTCTGTACATCTACAATTATTAACGCTTTTTTCATATTTAGATTTCTCGAATTTTTGATAAATTTACTCAAAAAACCGTCCAAAACTGAATTATCGGACAAATCGGCAATATAAATTTTTAACGTAAATAGAATGAGCAGTTTAGAGCAAAAGAAATTTCCCATCGGCCCGTTTCAGCATCCGGAGAATATCTGTGATATAAAGCTGGATGAACACATCAGAGTCATTAAAAACTTCCCCGGAAAGCTGAAAGATCTAATTGAAAACTTTACAGACGGACAGCTGGATACTCCTTACAGAGAAGGAGGGTGGACGGTAAGGCAGCTGATTAATCATATTGCCGACAGCCACATCAACAGTTTTATCCGTTTTAAACTTGCTCTCACGGAAGATAATCCTGTCATCAAACCCTATGATGAAGCCAGATGGGCAGAGCTTCAGGACAGTGTACACATGCCGGTAAAGCCTGCCATGAGAATGATCCGGGGAACACATCAGCGATGGACTGTTTTACTGAATACCCTTACCAATAAACAGTTTGAGAGAACCTTTCATCATCCTGAGCAGAACAGAGACTATAATCTCAGGTATTATCTTGCCTTTTATGTATGGCACTGCAATCACCATTATGCTCATATTGAAAATCTGAAGAAGGAAAAAGGTTGGTAAAGAAGAATCTTCATAATCCTGCTCATTTTGAGGAAATCATAGAAAGAATTTCCCGTCTTACAGAAAATTCCCCGGCAAAATGGGGGAAGATGGATGTGTGCCAGATGCTGAAACACTGTGACCTTGTTCTTCAGGTTCCTTTGAGAAAAATTGAGCTTCCTGCCATTAATCCGCTTTTTCAGACCATAGGAATCCTGACAAAACTGGAAATGCGGGTTTTTAATAATGGAATTCCCCGAAATATGCCGACTTTTCAAAAACTAATCATTAATTTTGAATGTGATTTTGGTGAATCCAAAACCAATCTGCTGAATAAACTGACGAATTTCCACGAAGCCTCTGTAAATAAAGACCTTCCGGACCGTCATCGTTTATTCGGTAAAATGACTGAAAAAGACTGGGGATTTTTAGAATACAAGCATCTGAATCACCACTTAAAACAATTTAATGTATGAGTTTTTTTGATAAAATATTCGGAGGAAAAGAAAACAATCCTGAGCGTAAATCCTTCTGGAAGAAAATAGAGTCTGAAGAAGATCTGGCCAAAGCAGTAGAAAATTCCTACCATCATAAAATTGCTATTTTCAAACATTCAACACGTTGTTTTATAAGCAAAACAGTATTGAAAAATTTTGAAAGAGATATAGATAATTTAGATCGTGAGCTGGATTTATATTACTTAGATTTGCTGATGTACAGACCTGTCTCCAATAAGATTTCTGAGGATTTCGGGATCAGGCATGAAAGCCCTCAGCTGATCGTAATAGAAGACGGAAAAGTAATCAGTACAGCTTCGCATGAAGATATCTCTATAAGCCAGATTGCATAATGAAGAATATCAATAATTATTTAGCCAAGGTACTCAATGTTCCCGTTGAGAAGGTAAACACGTGCAGCCTGCACTATGAAGTAAAGAAGATTCCCAAAAACCAGTTTCTTTTACAGTACGGTGAGATTTGCCGTCATATATTCTTCGTTGAAAAAGGACTTTTGAAAATGTATTCCATTGATAAGAACGGAAAAGAACACATTATACAGTTTGCCCCCGAAAGCTGGCTGATCTCCGACCGGAGCAGTCTTTATTTCAATGAAAAATCCATTTATTATATAGAAGCTGTTGAGGATTCGGAAGTTCTGTTTCTGCATCCTGACTTCTTCAATAAACTGGTAGAGCAGTTTCCGAACAGTATTGAACGGAGTGATTTTCTGCTTCAGAAACATATCAGAAGCCTTCAGAACAGGATCAATTCTCTGCTGGGCGAGACTGCGGAAGAGAGGTATATGAAATTCATTAAAATGTATCCGGATCTTCTTTTGAGGGTTCCACAATGGATGATTGCTTCGTATCTCGGCATTACTCCTGAAAGTCTGAGCCGTGTGAGAAAAGAACTGGCAAGAAAGAATTTCGTTCCGGATAAATAATCAGATTCTTTTGGCAAGACTGCCTACCTGACGTAATTGTAACCGGATCTCTTCCGACCAGGGAAGCCCTATACAGAGACGCATACAGTTCTGAAACTGATCCTGAAGAGTAAACATTCTTCCGGGCGCAATACTTATGTTCTGTTTGATCGCCAGATCATACAGTCCGGTAGTCCGGATTTTTTTATCGAATTCTACCCATAGGGAGAGTCCTCCCTGGGGGCGGCTTGTTTTTGTACCTTCCGGAAAAGATTCGGCAATCGTCTGAACATAGTTCTGATAATTGTTCTGAAGTGCCTTACGCATCTGCTGAAGATGTTTCTCGTACCGCCCGGATTTAAGGAAATTAGCCACAGCTTCATTCACAATAGAAATAGATGAGGTGGAATGCAGAAGTTTAAGCTTTAAAATTTTGTCTTTATATCTTCCGGGAGCGATCCATCCTACACGGTATCCGGGAGCCAGTGTTTTTGAAATCGAGCTGCAGTACAGGACATTTCCGTCTTTATCAAAAGATTTACAGCATTTCGGGCGACTGGTCCCGAAGTACAGGTCGCCGTATACATCATCTTCAATCAGTGGAATTCCGTTTTCTGACAGTAGTTTAACGATCTCTTTTTTGTTTTCATCCGGCATGCAGCTACCCAGCGGAGAATTAAAATTAGGAATCAGCAGGCACAGATTGATTTGTGGAATCACTTTTTTCAACGCTTCAATTTCGATTCCGGTTGTAGGGTGGGTGGGAAGCTCAAGAACTTTTAAACCGAGACCGTTGGCCAGCTGAAGAATACCCGGATAACAAGGGCTTTCAATGGCAATCGTATCGCCGGGTTTTCCCAGAGCCATCAGGCAGAATGATAAGGCGTTCATGCCGCCGTTGGTGGTCACCAGGTCAGTTTCATTAAAATTTCCGCCCCACTGAAGAGAACGGATGGCAATCATCCTCCGCAGCTTTAAATTACCCTGAAGCTCTTCATATTCTGTTCCCCCGTCTTTCAGTTCCCGGGTGGCATTAATGATTTCTTTTTTGAGTTTAGCCTGTGGTAAAAGGTCTCCTGAAGGAATTCCTATGGAGAAAAAGGTAATCCCTTTCTTGCCCATATTCTCGTAAACCCTGCTGATGAGTTCATCAGGTTCGTCGTTATTGGCAATTAAAGACGGGCGGCTCACTTCGGGGAGAGGCAGTTTTACAGACATCAGCCTGCTTACAAAATATCCTGACTGCGGTTTTGATTCTACCAACGACTGTGATTCCAGTTCCAGGAAGACACGTTTGGCTGTGTTCATGCTTACCTGATGTTCCCGGCATAGCATTCTTACGGATGGCAGTTTGTCACCGGTTTTCAGTATTCCGTTTCTGATCTGTGCAGCGATTCTCTCTGCAATTTCTGTATATAAGAATTCTTTACTCATTTTTTTTAACTGTGCTCATGCAAATATACAAAACTGATACTGTGTTTATTTATTTTGACTGCCTAATTTTGAATCATTAAAACAGACATTCAATCATGAACAATACAATATCAAAAAATGAAAATATCAGCGGCTGGATCAACGGCTTTATAGGAGTACTGCTGTTCAGCGGGTCTATGCCTGCCACCAAGCTTGCTGTAATGGAAATGAGCCCTGTCTTTGCAACCATAGCCCGTGCAGGAATTGCCGGAGTTCTGGCACTTTGCGTGTTATTGATCTACAAAGAAAAACGTCCGGATAAAAAGCAGATTTTCCCATTATTGCTGGTCTCGCTGGGTTGTGTGATTGGTTTTCCTTTACTTTCTGCTTTAGCGCTGCAGTATGTAAGCTCCGCCCATTCTATTGTATTTCTGGGAATGCTTCCTATGGCCACCGCAGTATTCGGGGTCATTCGTGGAGGTGAAAGGCCTCATCCTGTATTCTGGCTGTTTTCCGTGATAGGAAGTCTGTTAGTGATAGGGTATGCATTTTCCCAGGGAATCTCCGCATCTCCGGTTGGTGATATTCTGATGCTTCTGGCTGTTATTTTATGTGGATTGGGGTATGCGGAAGGAGCAAAGCTGTCAAAGACATTAGGCGGATGGCAGGTAATTTCATGGGCTTTGGTGCTTGCACTTCCCGTAATGATCCCTTTATTCTTTATTTATTTTCCTGATCATATAGAAACGGTAAGTTTCCGCGGATGGTTTGGGCTGGCGTATATTTCCCTGTTCAGCATGTTCATCGGGTTTATATTCTGGTATAAAGGTCTTGCACAGGGCGGAATTACAACAGTAGGACAGCTTCAGTTGTTACAGCCGTTCTTCGGACTGGCTCTGGCAGCTTATTTCCTTCATGAGCCGGTAAGTATGGGAATGCTCGGGATAACAATAGGCGTTATTCTTTGTGTTGCAGGAACAAAACGATTTGCGAAATAAGCAAAAATAAATGATTATGACTTGAATCATAAGATAGCGGTTGGTAATAAATTACTTTTAACATACACAAAACACCATTTAATATTATGAAATTTGCTATCTCATTAATGCTTATAGGACTAACGGTCCTGAGCTGCAGGAAAGAAACTAAAGTTAATACAACTACTTCAGACAGTGTTATTCTTGACACAATACCATCCGATACAGTTGTTACAGCACCGCCACCACCTATGTCATCCGATACGATCAAAAGAACCGACAGTAGTACTTCAGTCAAACGTATGGACACGGTAAGAACAAAAAGAAAGTAGTTTTTGTATGCCATAGATTGATAAGAATCCGTTTTCTTTGAAACGGGTTTTTCGTCTTTTTTGTCCGGCATCAGAGATCTGTCACAGGTTATAATTATTTATTTATGAAAAAAGTAAATGTTTTTCATTTATCTGTATGACTTTTCAGTGATAAATTTTAAATACTGAGAATTTTTCAAATATTTTTAACTTTATTTAACGTTATAAATGATTGTTAAGGTTTAATATTTGCATTCATAATCTGACCGAACTTCCCAATGCATTTACTAAGAGAATTTGAAAGCTAGAGAAAACACCTAAAAAAGCTATTATGGTTATTAACGAAGAAATTTTGCATTCAGCGGGAGCAGAAACAAAATATTATAAGCCCTCAGAACTTCTGTTCAGTGAGGGAGAAACCCCGAATTATTATTACCAGATCATTAAAGGAGAAATAAAACTCAACAATTACAATGAAGAAGGTAAAGAATTTATACAAAATATACTTTCAGATGGAGAAAGTTGTGGAGAATCCATTCTTTTGATCAGCAAACCTTATCCTATGAATGCTGAGGCTCTTACCGACTGTACTGTTCTGAAACTTCATAAATCAGCATTTTTAAATCTGCTTGACAAATCACCCAAACTGTATCTGGAGATCAGCAGCTTTCTTTCGCAGCGTCTTTATTACAAATTTATCATGATGCAGAATCTTTCTTCCCAAAACCCGGCAGTGAGATTAAAAGGTCTTATGGATTATTTTAAAAGTTTTCAGGAAGACGAAAGCCCATATTCTTTTCTTATCCCTTTTACAAGACAGCAGATGGCCAGTCTTACCGGCCTGTGCGTAGAAACGGCAATAAGAACTATCAAACATATGGAGAGGGATAAAATGCTGAGAATTAAAGATCGCAAAATACTTTATTAAGCATACTTTAAAATATTTTTACGATTTTTATATAAAAAAAGATGAAAACGATAAGCTGCATGAATATCGATGAGAATCTTCTCCGTTCATTTGGTGGAGAAGATAAAGTATATAAAGCCAAAGAAACAGTTTTTAAAGAAGGCGATCATGCACAGTATTATTTTCAGATAGTCCAGGGTAAGGTAAAACTTAATACTTTTGACGAAGAAGGAAAAGAGTTTATTCATAATATTCTCGGGAAAAACCAGAGTTTTGGAGATTCACTTCTTTTTTTTGAAAAAAAATATCCCATGAATGCGGTATGTCTTGAAGCTTCCGAGCTGATTCGTGTACCGAAAACCAATTTTCTGGAGATGATCAGATTACATCCTGATCTTTCCCTCTCCATGAATGCATGTCTTTCCCAAAGATTATATTTTAAGATAGTGATGATGCAGGCTATGGCTTCCCAAAATCCCATTAACCGGCTTAAGGGGCTTTTGGATTATCTTAAAAGTTATCATGATGGCGACTGCCAGCACTGTTTTCCGGTACATCTTACCCGGCAACAGATTGCCAATCTCGTAGGATTGCGGGTAGAAACCGTCATAAGATCCTTAAAGAAAATGGAAAAAGAAGGAGGAATCAGAATAGTAAACAGAAAAATTTTATATTAATATCGGTCAATATGACCAGGGTCATAAAAAAGTGAGTTATTCAGCCGTACATTTGAGTTATCAATTTTCAGGACAATTCTAAAACCTTTATTTATCAGAGGTTACAAAAAGCAAAGGCTTTATTCAGTATAAATTATCAGACCAAAACAATTGCCGTCTAATACTAGTCACGGGCTGCAATACATCACTTAAATATTAATAATAAAAATTTCAGTTATGAACACCAGAAATTCAAGAAATCGCAGTTCAAGAGGAAATTCATCCAGTAGCAACCTTGAGGAAATCTACCAGCTGGGATATGACCACGGTTATAATGACGCATCGCAAGATGAAGATTATGACGATGATTTTTCAGAATATGAAGATTATTTTGATGAAGATTACGACGACGATGATGATGACTATGATAACGATTACGATGATGACGAAGACTATGACGATGATGACGATGATAATGATTATGACGACGAAGACGATGATGACAGAGGCCGCGGTAACCGTGGCAGGAGAGGATCAGAAAGCGGAAACCAGCAGCGGGACAGCCAGGGAAGATTTACCTCCGGAAGAGGCGGATCAAGAGGGCGTTCCAATTCTGGATCAGGATCCCGGTCAGGAGGAAGAGGCAGATCTTCGTCAGGATCAGGTAACGGCACTTCAAGAAGAGGTTTCGCATCAATGAGCAAGGCTGAACGTACCAGAATCGCAAGAATGGGCGGACAGGCTTCTCACGGAGGCGGAAGAAGATCTTCAGGATCAGATTCGGGATCTAATTCCGGAAGAGGAGGAAATTCAAACTCCAGATCAGGAGGAAATAACGGCGGTTCAGGTCGTGGCTCCAATTCTGGATCAGGTTCGTCAGGAAGAGGTTTCGCAGGAATGAGCAAAGCAGACCGTACCAGAATCGCAAGAATGGGCGGACAGGCTTCTCACGGAGGCGGAAGATCTTCAGGAAGATCCGGATTCGGAGGCAGACGTAATTCATAATTCTTTTTCCATGACTGCCTTTTTATCCCGTATAAAGGGGCAGTCTTTTTAAAATAAAATACCCAAACACCACATCACATCATGGCCAATAAAACATCGGATAACAGCACCACAACATCAGCTGCTACACCCAAAAAAACAATGACAGTAGGAAATACATCCGTGAAAAAGGATGAAATGAAAACTTCACCACTTCACCAATTCTTTGTAAGTGCCCTTAAAGATATTTATTACGCAGAAAATGCAATTATTGATGCATTGGAAAAAATGCAGGAAGCTGCTACCACAGAAGAACTGAAGGATGCCTTTGAAGATCATCAGCTGCAGACCAAAAAGCATGTAAGCCGCCTGGAAAAAGTCTTTAAGCTTATTGACGAAGAACCTGAAAAAAAGGAATGTGAAGCTATTAAAGGCATCATCAAAGAAGGCGAAGAAATCATTAAATCTACGGAAGAAGGCTCTATGACAAGAGATGCAGCACTTATTATTGCCGCCCAGAAAGTAGAGCATTATGAAATAGCCACTTATGGAGGACTGGCACAACTGGCCATTACTATGGGCCATGACAAAGCTGCAGATCTCCTCGAAAAAACACTTCAGGAAGAGGAAGATACCGATTATCAGCTCACTGAAATTGCTGAAACTTCCATCAACTTTGATGCGGAACAGGAAGATTAACACACCCTATAAGCCATATAGCGCTTAGTTTATGTGGCTTATTTTTAACCAGGAATACTCAGATATATGGATTGTCAGAAAATAGTAAAGACCCTGAAACACAAAGATTTTGTAAAAATTCAGAACAAAGGATACTGGTTTGAAGACGGAGCGGCCATCTATGCGAAAGAAATAAAAGACAATGTTTTTTTATTATTTGTCATCTTAAAAGACATACAGATTGAAAACATTCAGGCTCTGATCGCCCATTTTGACGGATTCAACAGCATTGGCCTGAAGGAACCGGAACAGGTGATGTTTTACCTTTCCATTAAAGACAAGGAAGACCTCCATTATTTTGAGAAATATTTAAAAATTACAGATAACTGATAACCTTACGGATATGATATTTGAAAATGACACTTTGAAACATTCTGGATTGAATGATAAAAATAATGTGATTGAAAATGAATCCTTATTCCCCAGTATTATCAATTCTTATGGAGTTACCGCATTTCTGATCAAATCTCTCGAAAAGATCAAAAGCAATGCAAAGTGTGAGATCCTGAAGAAGGTAATTGATACGTATATCGAAGAATATATCCTTCATATCCGGGAATATCACAGCGAAAGTTCCATGAACGGTAAAGATATGGATGCAGAGATACAGATTGAAAACCCTTCTTTCACTCTATACGCCAAAACGGCTTATTATAAAGTGCTGAAAGAAGAAGAATACCTCAATAAGCTGTTAAATACTCTGGGACAGGACAAACCCGAATGATCCTGTGAATTATTCCGTTTGACTTTTTAATACCAACCACACCCAAAAATAACTGATATGAAAAACGATACACCGCACAATAAAAAGTTAGACCAGCTGCAAACCCACAGCACTTCCAATGAAAATGAAAAACTGACTACCAATCAGGGACTGAAAATCAATAACAATCAGGATTCTTTAAAAGCCGGAGAAAGAGGACCTTCCTTACTTGAAGATTTTATTCTCAGAGAAAAAATTACCCATTTTGATCATGAAAGAATCCCTGAAAGAGTAGTTCATGCCCGGGGTTCCGGGGCTCACGGTATTTTTAAGCTTACCAAAAGCATGGCAGAATATACCAAAGCTAAATTTTTAACGGAATTAGGAAAAGAAACCCCTGTTTTTGTAAGGTTTTCTACTGTCGCAGGAAGCAAAGGAAGTACCGATCTGGCAAGGGATGTAAGAGGTTTTGCCGTGAAATTTTATACGGAAGAAGGAAATTATGACCTCGTGGCCAATAATATGCCGGTCTTTTTTATTCAGGATGCCATTAAATTTCCGGATCTTATACACGCTGTAAAGCCAGAACCCGACAATGAAATTCCCCAGGCAGCCTCAGCACATGATACCTTCTGGGATTTTATTTCACTCATGCCCGAAAGCATGCATATGATCATGTGGCTGATGAGCGACAGAGCAATTCCGAGAAGCCTGAGAATGATGGAAGGTTTCGGGGTGCATTCATTCAAATTCATCAGTGAAGAAGGGAAAGTACACTTCGTAAAATTTCATTTTAAACCCAAATTAGGAGTCCATTCCGTAGCCTGGGACGAAGCCCAGAGAATTTCAGGAGTAGATCCGGATTTTCATAAAAGAGACCTTTGGGAAGCCATAGAAAATGGTGATTATGCAGAATGGGACTTTGGCGTACAGCTGGTTCCCGAAGAAAACGAACACAGCTTTGATTTTGACCTTTTAGACCCTACCAAAATAATTCCTGAGGAAGAAGTTCCCGTAGAGATAATCGGAACCTTAACCCTGAACAGAAATCCTGATAATTTCTTTGCAGAAACCGAGCAGGTAGCTTTTCATCCGGGGCATATCATTCCCGGAATCGATTTTACCAATGATCCGCTGCTGCAGGGAAGATTATTTTCCTATACAGATACTCAGCTTTCAAGGCTGGGATCTCCCAACTTTCACGAAATTCCCATCAACAGATCCGTCAATACCGTACACAATAACCAGAGAGACGGTCACATGAGACAGCAGATCGTAAAAGGAAAAACCAGTTATGATCCTAATTCCATAGGCGGAGGATGTCCGTTCCAGGCAATGATGTCTGAAGGTGGCTTTACATCTCAGGAAGAAAGAGTTTCGGGAGCGAAAATAAGAGAAAGAAGTTCCAGCTTTGTAGATCATTATTCACAGGCAAAACTCTTTTACAACAGTCAGTCTGCTCCTGAAAAAGTACATCTTCAGAAGGCCCTTATTTTTGAACTGTCAAAAGTTACCCTGCCGGCAGTCCGGGAAAGAGTAGTAGGTCAGCTTGCTTTTATCGACATGACGCTCGCGTGGAAGGTAGCTGAAAAACTCGGTGTTGAAGTTAAAAAACCAGACTGGCCCAATCAGAGTATTCCTGCGGACGGCAATATGATAGAACTGCAGAGTGAAGAAAGAGAACCTAAAACCAGAATCTCGGAAGCACTCAGCATGAAAGATACGGTGAAAAATACCGTCAGAAGCAGAAAAATAGGCTTCATTATGGCTAATGGCGCAGAGGGCAGAGCAGTGAATGATCTTAAAACAAAACTGGAATCAGAAGGAGCAAAAGTAGAAATTATTGCCCCAGATCTTGCTCCGGTAAAAATCAATGACGGGTCATCCCTCAATCCTGAACATTCCCTTACCAGTACAGCCAGTGTCTGTTTTGATGCCCTTTACATCAGTGCCGGGGAAGAATCGGCAAAAGAGCTGATGATCCCGGAAAACAGATATCCTGTTCTGAATTTTATCAACGAAGCGTACAAACATTGTAAAGCCATCTGTTTTGGAGAAGGAACAGAATCTCTTTACCGCAGCAGCAATGTAGCTGCCAGAAAACACGAAGACAGAGCAATCATCACCTGGCAGGATAAAAATCCCCGGGATAGGTTTGTAAAAGCAATTGCTGAACACAGAGTCTGGGATCTGGAACAGGATCGGAATTCACAGCCATAAAAACAGCCTTTCACACCACACTAACTTACTAAATATAATGTCATGGAATTTCAAAAAAACCTTCTGGAATATATAAGCCAGTCACTGATGACGGCAGATGAAACCGTATCAATAGCCGAAAGCGTTACTTCAGGATGCCTGCAGCTGTCTTTTTCGCAGATGCCGAATGCCTCTCTGATCTATAAAGGAGGGATGACAGCATATACCCTCCCGCAGAAAGTAAAGCTTCTGAATGTAGACCGTACCGAAGCCGAAGAATGCGACTGCGTATCGGAAAATATAGCGGAAACCATGGCGCTTAACGTAGCAAAACTATTTGAATCCGACTGGTCCATCGCTACAACAGGATACTGTACCCCCATCAGAAATTCATCCTATAAAATTTTTGCTTATTTCTCATTTTCCTATAAAGGAGAGATCGTTCTTACCAAAAAACTGGAACTCCATCCCAAAACCCAGGCCCTGAATGCCCAGCTGTACTATACAGAATTCATTCTGGGATGCTTTAAAAGTGAGATGAACCAGTTTTTAATTTTAAAATAAATCCATATGGAACGTAAGCACCAATATGCCCTGATTACAGGAGCCACAAGCGGAATAGGATATGAGCTGGCGAAACAGTTTGCCCAAAACGGTTACGATCTTGTGATTGTCGCCAGAAATCATGAAGAACTGCAGCGCAAAGCCGTTGAATTAAAAAATTACGGCGTCAATGTCATCAGTATTTCAAAAAACCTTTTTCTTCAGGATGAAGCCTATTCCCTGTATTCTGAATTGAAATTGAATGCCATAAGCCCGGAAATTCTGGTGAACGATGCGGGACAGGGCGTATATGGAAAATTTCAGGATACGGATATTCACAGGGAAGTAGATATTGTCAGTTTAAACATTATTTCAGTCATCATATTAACAAAGTTGTTTATTAAGGACCGCTTGTCCAAAGGATCGGGAAAAATACTGAACCTTGCTTCCGTGGCAAGTAAAGCTCCCGGTCCCTGGCATTCGGTATATCACGGGACGAAAGCATTTGTCCTTTCCTGGTCCGAAGCCATTCGTGAAGAGCTGAAAGATACAGGAATTACTGTAACAGCACTGCTTCCCGGTCCTACCGATACCGATTTTTTCAATAAAGCGGATATGAACAGAAGTAAAATTCTGGAAGACAAAGACAGTCTTGCCTCTCCCGAAGAAGTAGCCATAGACGGTTACAATGCCCTGATGAACGGTGAAGACAAGGTGATCTCCGGAATTAAAAATAAACTTTCCGTAGCAATGGCCAATATTGCGACTGATAGTATGGCCGCACACAGAATGGCAGAAATGCAGAAGCCCGTAACCGGAAAGTAGTGAGATATGGATGAATTTAAAAACAAATCAATACTTATTACAGGTGCAGACAGCGGAATTGGAAAAGCCGTTGCCCTGGCCTTTGCCCGGGAAGGTGCTGACATTGCTGTTATTTATCATACCGATGATAAAGATGCGGAAAAAACAAAAAAAGAAATAGAAAAATCGGGCAGAAAGTGCATCACTTTCCGGGGAGACATCAATGATTATGAATTTTGTGAAAAAACAGTAAAGCATGTCGCTTCGGAATTCGGAGGAATAGATATTCTCATCAATAACGCCGGAGTACAGTTTCCAGCCGAAAACATTAAGGATCTGGAAGAAAAGAACATCAGAAAGACCTTTGATTCCAATATTGTAGGAATGATCCTGCTTACCAAAGTGGTATTTCCTTATCTGAAAGAAGGAAGTTCTGTTATCAATACAACATCAGCAGCAGCCTATCAGGGGCATGCCGAACTTCTGGATTATTCGGCGACAAAAGGGGCGATTGTATCATTCACCCGTTCATTGGCTCTGCAGGCAAAGCCTAAAGGGATCCGTATCAATGCAGTAGCACCGGGACCAGTAGCGACACCGCTTACCAAAGAAACATTCGGAGAGGAAGATGAAGATCCCAATAAACCGCCTTTTGAAAGAAATGCCACCCCTGAAGAAATCGCTGCAAGCTTCCTGTTCCTTGCCGGAAACGGGGCAGCCCAGATCACAGGGCAGGTTCTCCACCCCAACGGAGGCCTGATCGTTAACGGATAAAACAACTTTAAAAGACAGAATTATGAAAACAACAGCATTAGTTTTGGGAATGATAAGCGCTTTTGCCTTTGCCTCGTGTAAATGTGATCTGGAAGAAGATGAACCCAAAAATAAAAAAGTAACAGAAAAGACTGCCGCAAAAACCGGTATGCCGGAAAGCGATACCCTGCAGATTAAATAATTGTAAACCATAAAATATTCAGGCTATGTACAGAGACGGAACAAGGAAAAGTATATGGCAGGAAGAAATCAGAAGATTTTCCACAGATGCCATTCCGGATGAGGTTTTTGATGTTGCGGTAGTCGGCGGGGGAATAACCGGCGTCTCTACTGCCCTGAAGCTGCAGAATTCCGGGAAGAAATGTATTATCCTGGAAGCAGCCAATATCGCTTTCGGTACTACCGGGGGAACCACCGCCCATCTTAATGATTTTTTCGATACCTCATTTGCCCGGGCGATAGATGATTTCGGAATTGATCAGGCAGTATTATTTGCCGGAGCCGGACAGGAAGCTATCCATATCATCGAAAATAATATTCTTGAAAACGGAATTGACTGCGATTTTACCAGAAAACCGGCCTATCTTTTTGCTCTGGATCAGGAACAGGAAAATAAACTGAGGAAAATAGTGGAAGGTGCAGCGCAGGTAGGCCACGAAATGCAGTATGTCAACGAAATTCCATTTCCTGTCCCTTTCCGGGAAGCCGTTATGATTCCAGAACAGGGACATTTTCACCCTGTGAAATATGTCAGAGGATTATCTGAAGCTTTCATCAGGGCAGGAGGGATTATTATAGAAAACTGTCTTTGTGAAAAACATACTGAACAGAATGATCGTGTGATCCTTACGACTTCAAAAGGAGAAGCGGAAGCCGCTCATGTAATTTATGCCACCCATATTCCTCCGGGTATTAACGTTCTTCACTTCACCAATGTACCTTACCGGAGCTATGTTATGGCTTTCTCCCTGAAAGGTAATCAGTATCCCTGGCAGCTTGGATATGATCTCTGCGAGCCGTATCATTATTACAGAATTCAGGAAATTAACGGAGAAAACCTGCTGATTGCAGGTGGAGAAGACCATAAAACAGGACATTGCGAAAATACAGGAGAATGTTTTTCCAGGCTTGAAGATTACGTCCGGAAATATTTTAATGTGGAAACTGCCATGTACAGCTGGTCCAGCCAATATTACGAGCCTGCGGATGGTTTTCCATACATAGGGAAGCTCCCGGGCAGTAAAGGCAGGATCTTTACCGCTACGGGATTCAGGGGAAACGGAATGATATTCGGAACATTGTCTTCACAGATTCTGCATGATCTCATCGTCAGCGGAAATAGTAAGTATGAAAAGCTTTTCAGTCCTTCCCGGATAAAACCGGTGGCGGGATTTACCGGTTTTGTAAAAGAAAATGCAGAGGTGGCTTTTGATTTTATTAAAGATAAGCTCTTTATGGAAAGAATAGATTCTATGGCAGAGATCAAAGAAGGAGAAGCAAAAACCGTGAAATTTGAAGGAGAATCCTATGCTGTTTACAAAGAAACCGGCGGCCGGATGCACATTGTAAAAAGTACCTGTCCTCATGCATTGTGTGAAGTCCGGTGGAACGGAGCTGAACTCAGCTGGGACTGTCCGTGTCACGGCTCGCGGTTTGGAGTGAATGGGAAAATGCTTACCGGCCCTTCTGTGAAGAACCTTCACCATGTTATCCAGACCTGGGATCTGAAATTTTAATTAACTATACCTCAGATTAATTAAGTTTTTTAACCCTAAAAACAGATCATGGCTGCTAAACGTTTTTTTTACCGCAACAGTTTAAGCATCGTTTTACTTGTTCTGATGATTTCCTGCCTTGTGGGACAATTTTTAACCGGCTGGAAGACCGAAAATAAAGAACTTGCAGAACTTGGCCGATCCATGCTGTCTCTTGGTGAATATATGCACAGCGGACACTTTATACAGGCTACCTTTGAAAACTGGGAAAGTGAATTCCTCCAGATGATGCTTTATATTCTGCTGACTGTTTCCCTGAGACAGAAAGGCTCCAGCGAATCCAAATCTCTTGAGAAGAAAGAAGAAGTAGACCGTGAGCCTAAGGTCCATTCCAAAGCTCCGTGGCCGGTTAAAAAGGGCGGTATCTGGCTCAACATTTATCAACATTCCCTTTCAATTGCTTTTGCCGTTTTGTTTCTGGCAAGTTTCGGGATGCATTTCTACGGAAGTCTTAAAGATTACAACGAAGAACAGATCTCTAAAAACGAACCGGAAATTTCTGCTGTACAGTATATTTCAGAATCAAGGTTCTGGTTTGAATCTTTTCAGAACTGGCAAAGCGAGTTTCTGGCTGTGGCTTCCATCGTTATTCTGTCCATATGGCTCCGGGAAAAAGGTTCTCCCGAGTCCAAACCTGTCGATATGGCTCACAATGAAACACCCTGACTGAATATTATTCCGATAATCTTTAGTATCTTCATTCAGAATTTCTTCAAAATTGAATATTACCTTTGCTGAATGAAAATCCTGATCATAGAAGACGAACCTGAACTGGCTCAAAGTATTGCCGCTTATCTTTCGGAAGAAAACTATTTGTGTGAATTTGCACGTACGTTCGGAGAGGCTTTTGAAAAGATCAAAAGTTTCAGTTACGACTGTATTCTTCTGGATATTTCCCTTCCGGACGGAAACGGCATGAAGATTCTGGAAGAACTCAAAAAAGATAATAAACAGGAAGGGGTCATCATTATTTCAGCAAAAAATTCACTGGAAGACAAAATAGAAGGGCTGCAGACAGGAGCTGATGATTATCTGACCAAGCCATTTCATTTATCTGAACTTTCAGCAAGAATTTATTCAGTGATCCGGAGAAAGCACTTTGGAAGTACCAACACAATCATTCAGAATGAGATACAGATCGATCTCCTGGCAAAAACGGTTGTGGTAAATGATACATCAGTGGTTCTCACGAAAAAAGAATTTGACCTTCTGCTGTATTTTATCGGAAATAAAAATAAAGTGATCTCTAAAAGTGCTCTGGCAGAACACCTTTCCGGAGATTTTGCAGATATGCTGGACAATCATGATTTTGTATATGCCCACGTAAAGAATCTTAAGAAAAAGCTCTATGAGGCAGGCAGTATGCATTACCTGAAAACGGTGTATGGAATAGGATATAAATGGAGCGGGGAATAGGAGAACATCAGAATGTGAATCGTCAATGTTACTTCGTATGTGAATGATGAATCGCATCGTATTCGCATCGTAGCTATCTGACCCCTGCCTTATTCACAAGAATCATTACAATTTTAAAACTAAAACAGAACTTTTGAAACCTCTATTAGCCAAAACCACCAAACCGTTCCTGATCTATGTGCTGATTATTTTAGCGGTCAGTATTCCTGTGTACTATTGGGTAGTAGACAGTATCTGGATCAGTGAGCTGGATGAACACAATAAAATTATTGCAGAAAAATCAGCGTATGAGCTGAATCAACTCAATCTCCCGGACGAGGAACTGGAAAAAAGTGTTGCCTTATGGAATACAATTCAGCCGGGCACCGACATTGAAAAGATTCCGTTCAATGCACCGAAAAAAGATGTGTTTTTTACCGTAGAGAAAAAGAAACCCTACACTTCAGAACCGGAATCAGAGCGTTTCAGATGTCTGAAAACAGTAGTTTATATTAAAAATCAAGCTTATCTTTTCTCCGTAGAAACCAATGTGGAAGAAAGTCATGAAACCGTTATGGTAATCGCCTTTACCACACTGTTTTTCTTTATTGTAATTGTTATCGGGCTTTTAATTCTGAACAGGAGGCTTTCCAATACAGTATGGAAGCCTTTCCATAATACACTCAACCGGTTGAAGTCTTTCGATCTCAGCAGCGGAGAGAGAATCGGTTTTGAGAAAACTGATATTAAAGAATTTGAAGAATTGAATCAGGCTCTTTCAAAGCTTATTGATCATAATATTTCGGTATATAAAACCCAGAAAGAATTTACAGAAAATGCATCCCATGAATTGCAGACTCCGCTAGCCATCCTTCAGAATAAACTTGACGTGCTTATTCAGGATGAAAATATGACGAAACAGCAATATCAGATCATTGAAGATCTTAATAAAACGCTGGCAAGAAGTTCCAGGATCAATAAAAACCTGCTGCTGCTTGCCAAAATTGAAAACCAGCAGTTTGCCGGTAATGAAAAGCTGCCAGTCAGTGAAATCATCACACAGTATGCGGCTGTATTTGAGGAACATTTTGAGCAGAAAAATATTTCTGTACAGCAAGAAATTGAAAACGGAATAGAGATTTCCGGAAACAGAACGCTTACAGAAACCCTGGTCAGCAATCTTCTGGTGAATGCGGTAAGACATACGGAAGCAGGAGGAAATGTACATATAAAATTATCAGAAACATCGCTGGAAATTTCAAATTCCGGAACCGCTGAACTGAATAAAAACAGTCTTTTCAAAAGATTTTCAAGGTCTTCCACAGACAGTTTGGGAAGCGGCCTGGGATTAGCCATTATCAAAGAGATCTGCGTCCGCCATAACTGGGATATTTCCTATGATTTTAAAAATAATTTTCACATTTTCCGTATTATCTTTTAAAATTCAGAATTTCTTCTAAATTGAAGTGCAATTTTGCGGCATCATTAATACAAAAGATACCGTATACTCATGAAAGGTTTCATTTCAGGCTTACTGTTTATCTGGGTAAGCTTTCAGCAGGTTCATGCACAGGACAGTTTAGCTGTCGCAACAGTTCAGGACAGCACCCTCGTTCAGGATGAGGTTCTTCCGGCAGACAAAACCCATCAGTTCAGCTATAAAAAGCTTATTATTCCGGCTGTATTTATTTCCTATGGATTTGCAAGTCTGGGAGTCAGTGGTTTAAAGCAGCTGAATTCCTCTACCCAGTATGAGATCAGTGAACACAAACCAGACCATATCAGGCTGGATAATTACACTCAGTTTGCTCCCGCAGCATTGGTTTACGGATTGAATGCATTCGGAGTAGAAGGAAAACATAACTTCCGGGACAGAAGTATTATTTACGGAACTTCTCTGCTGATCTCTTCCGCATTTATGCTTCCTTTAAAACATATCACCAAAGAAGAAAGACCGGACGGCTCCAACCGGCTGTCTTTTCCTTCCGGACATACCGCAATGGCCTTTGCTTCTGCACAGTTTATGTTTCGCGAATATAAGGATACCAATTTCTGGCTGGGTGTTTCAGGATATTCACTCGCAGTGTTTACAGGAGTTTACAGAATGCTGAATAACAAACACTGGTTTGGGGATGTGATTGGCGGAGCCGGATTCGGGATCTTGTCTACGGAACTGGCCTATTGGCTGTACCCTAAAATCAATAATCTTTTAGGTGGGAAAAAGGAAAGATCCCGGACGATGATCATGCCTTACTACCAGAAAGGAAATGTTGGAATAGGACTGGTGAAAAACTTTTAAACATCATATCATGGTTGTTTACATTGTTCTGCTTTTTCTGGCTACTATCGTTGCTTTCTGGATCAGTACCATCTGTGGGGGAGGTGCCAGTCTCATTCTGATTCCGATCCTGAATATGATGCTTCCTGGCTCTTCAGTCCCGTTCTCGCTTACGGTGGGAACTTTTACGAGTTCGCTGTCCCGCATCGCTGTTTTTAAAAAACACATCAGATGGAGAATTTTTTTCTGGTTTGTTCCTTTTTCTATTCCTGCTGTTTTAGTAGGAGCGTGGCTCATCAAATATGTCAATCCTAACTATCTGCAGCTGATTGTCGCTTTTTTTCTGATGGCCAATGTTCCGGAACTGTTCAGGGCAAAAAAAACAGAGCAGGAGATTCAGAAGCCTTATCCATCGGCAGCCCTGGCCCTGATAGGATTTTGTGCAGGCTTTGTTTCCGGTATTACAGGAGCTATCGGGTTGCTTTTTAACCGTTTTTACCTGCGTTTTGGCTTAAAAAAAGAAGAAATAGTAGCAACAAGGGCAGCCAATGAGGTATTCCTTCATTTCATCAAACTGATTATCTATCTTTCACTTGGTTTATATTCAGGAAAAGCGTTGTGGTTTGGGCTGGCTATTGCTCTGGCGGCAATTGTTTCTTCCTATACCATACAGTATATTCTTCCGTATTTAAGTGAAGTGATGTTTAAAAAGATAGGATATGGAGCCATGGTAATCTCAGGAATAACGCTTTTCGTTGGAACCTCAGATAAAATAATAAAAGAAGATCAGATTGCTTTTTCATCTGCCGGGCATAGTGGAGAATCAGAATCTGTGATCTCATGGCGGAAAACCGATTTTGTTGTTGAATTCGCATTCGATGACGGTTTTGAAGTGGAAAGACCTGTAAAGCCGGATGAACTGCCGGGTCCGCTTAAGGAAAAATATTTACAGCTAGAACCTCATTATGACAGAATACACCTTGAAAAGGTTTTTATGTTCAGAAAAGAGCCTGCGTATGAGTTTTACTGCTATAAAAACGGAAAACTTACCAAATTTGAAATTTAATTTTTCCGGATTTTCGGCCTGGACTTCATCATCGCCTGGTAAGAAGCTGTAAAAGCTGACAGGCTCTGGTATCCTGTTTTATAAGCGATCTGGCTTAATGTATACTGTCCGGTGTCCAGCAGTTCGATACTCTTTAAAATACGAACCAACTGATGGTATTTCTGAAGCGTTATTCCTGTTTCGTTTTTAAAATTTCTCTGGAGCGAGCGAACAGACATCTGTGCTTTTTCTGCAAGTAAACCGGTATCCAGGCTGTATCTGAAATTTAAATTGATATGCTCGCACACAGGAATCAATCTTATATCTGCAGGAACAGGAATTTCCAGATAAGAACTTTCTTTGCAGAAGTTAGGAAGACTTTTTAAAATCGCTTTAAAAAACAGATCCTGCTCTTCATCTTCAACCAGTAACTGATTCCATTTAGAACCATACAAAAGCATTTCCTTCAAAACCGGAGGAACAGCGAAAACATGAACATTCTTATAAAAATCTTCCTTGAAAACCGACTTAAATAAAAAGACCATTAAGTGTACCGTTTTTGCTTCCGAGGTAATCCGGTGGGCTTTCCAGGAAGGGATCCAGATGACATGATGCTGAGGAACCAGGTAGATCTTCTGGTCGATATGAAAATATTGATACCCTTCTTCTACAAATGTAAGCTGTGCCCGGTTGTGGGTGTGGTCATAATCATCATGTTTCCAGTCTTTTTCACACCATACATAGGCTTCTTTTTCAATACTGTCTACAAAACTGCTTTGGATATGTTCTGTTAAGCCGCATTTGATATTGTCGTTCTGCATATATTTTTTGGCAAATTTAATAAAAACGACAATGCTAATTTTGTACCATCAATATATTACTCAAAATGAAAAAATTAAGTACGCTTTTTGTATTCATTCTATTACTAAAAACCACCACCATCATGGCACAAAATCAAAAAGCCGGCATATTGGTTCTCATTCATTCGGATAACGGAGGAACATATGAGCTGGCAAAAGAAATAGCATCCGGTATTGAAAGCAGCGGAAATGCTTCAGCAGTCATCAAGCAGGTTAAAGAATCTCCCCATCCAAAATTAAAGAATATTCCCATAGCAGCAGTAGATGAACTGCCTTCCTACGACGGGATCGTTTTCGGATCTCCTGTTTATTTTGGAAATATAAGTACAGGAATGAGCGAATTTCTGTCTAAAACCGTTAATTTATGGACGAATCACGCCCTTGAAGGAATGCCCGCAGCCGTATTTATGTCTGCCGGAAGCGGTGCCGGAAAAGAACTCGCATTACAGGCCTTCTGGAACAGTCTGGCAGTTCACGGGATGGTATTGGTTTCCAACGGAATCAGAGGATATGAGAATATGAATAAAACCATACCCCAGGGAAACAGTGTGCTTGGAATTACCAGCATGGCTTCTTTAAAAGATGTGGAAAGACCTACAAAAGACGAACGTATTCTGGCTGAACTCCAGGGAAGAAATTTTGCTAAAACTGCTTTGGCGCTGAAAGGAACCTTTACTAAAAAGCTTAGTGCAATATCAAAACCTGTGTTAGAGGATATCAATACCACGATAAAGGCTAAAAATATTATGCTGCCACAGGTACCTAAGCCGGCCGGAAATTACAAACCTTTTGTCCGTTCCGGAAATCTGGTATTCATCAATCAGGTAGCCTTAAAAGAAGGGAAAATTCTTTATCCCGGAAAATTAGGGGTTGATGTGAATGAAGAGCAGGTAAAAGAAGCCACAAAAGCCACCATGATGAACGTCATTGCAGTACTGAAAGATGCCGTGGGCGGAGATCTCAACAAGGTAAAGCAATGTGTGCAGCTGACCGGAATTTTCAATACCAAAGACGATTATACCAAACATGCCGATCTTATGAATGCTGCTTCCGATCTTACCGTAGAAGTATTCGGCGAAAAAGGAAAACATGCAAGAGCTACGCTGGGAGCTTCTTCTATTCCTGTCAATTCTTCGGTAGAAATACAGGCTGTTTTTGAAGTGGAATAACTCCTGCCGATATTTTAAAAATCATCTGCAAATTTGTGAGAACTTTAATCTCATGGATTTGCAGTTTTCTATTTCACACAAGTTCACAGATCTTATGGTTTAAAATTCTCGCAGATCCGGCAGATTTTTTTGTTGGAATACGCAAGGTCGCAATTATTATATTACAGGTTGTATAAAAGGGCGCAATGGTTTTATCTCCGATAAAATTTCACACTACAACATCAATAAAAATCTTTGATTTTGTTCTTCTCAACATAAAGTTTGTCTCTTAAAAGAATCTTTAGTGTAAAAACCTTTTGACTACGTCGAACCTTTGGTTTGTGGCTAAAATAATTTCCCGCAGATTTTGCAGATTCGGCAGATTTTTTTGTTGGAATACGCAAGGTCGCAATTATTATATTACAGGTTGTATAAAAGGGCGCAATGATTTTATCTCCGATAAAATTTCACACTACAACATCAATAAAAATCTTTGATTTTGTTCTTCTCAACATAAAGCTAGTCTCTTTGAAAAATCTTTAGTGTAAAAACCTTTTGATTACGTCGAACCTTTGGTTTGTGGCTAAAATAATTTCCCGCAGATTTTGCAGATCCGGCAGATTTTTTTTGTTGGAATACGCAAGGTCGCAATTATTATATTACAGGTTGTATAAAAGGGCGCAATGATTTTATCTCCGATAAAATTTCACACCGCAAAATCCATAAAAATCTTTGATTTTGTTCTTCTCAACATAAAGCTAGTCTCTTTGAAAAATCTTTAGTGTAAAAACCTTTTGATTACGTCGAATCTTTGGTTTGTGGCTAAAATAATTTCCCGCAGATTTTGCAGATCCGGCAGATGTTTTTTGTTGGAATACGCAAGGTCGCAATTATTATATTACAGACTGTATAAAGGGGCGCAATGGTTTTATCTCCGATAAAATTTCACACCGCAAAACCAATAAAAATCTTTGATTTTGTTCTTCTCAACATACAGCTAGTCTCTTTGAAAAATCTTTAGTGTAAAAACCTTTTGATTACGTCGAATCTTCGGTTTGTGGTCAAAATAATTTCCCGCAGATTCCACAGATGCTTGTGGAAATTTTTCTCTCGAGGATTTCTCAGATAAAGCAGATCTTTTTTCTAATACCTGTTGAAAAGATACAGTGATAAATTTTACGGATTTGGATCATAGTATCTATAACGTTTACTTCTATTATTGATAACATTGATTTTAGTAGATAAAGTAAGAGAATCGATGGCGTTTATTTGAAGAAACAGATGCCATAAAGCTCCAGCTTAAATGTTATAATTTATTCCTGTTTTTTAAGACTATATAAAATCTGCCAAATCCGCTGAATCTGCGAGATTAAAAAGATATCACCATTCAGTTTCATCGTAAAAATAGCTGAAAACCTTTGGTATTCTTGCGCCTTAAAGCAGCATAATGGTTCCAAACCTTGCACCATAGTGTATCCCAAAATCAGTCCGCATTCACATCAAAATATGATAAGTATGAAGTGCTATATCTGCTTATCCAGCATTTCACCGATTATCTTTATACTCTGTTCCAGCTGTTCTTCAGAAAGTGAACCATAACTCAGCCTGAAACCGTTGATGGTCTGATCAAAACTGTATTGTTCAGGGTGTATGATATTGATGTTTTTTTCAATAAGTAAATCTGTCACAGTATCCCAGTTTAATTTTGCTTTTGGTACAATCCAGAAAGCCAGCCCGCCATCCGGAATTGTAAAATCAGCAGAATTTTTTATATGTTTTTCCAGAAGATTTGCCACAAAATCTCTCTTATTCCTGTAATGGATGGTTGCTTTTTTGATATGTTTTTTTACAGCCCCGTCTTTAATCAGCTGTAATACGGCCTGTTCCATAATCATATCGCCCTGAACATCAATAATCTTTCTGAGATCTCCGATTTTTTGAAGCAGTTTCTGATCTTTAGACACCAGATAACCAATCCTTAACGCTGGAGCTACCACTTTACTTAATGTTCCGATATATACATAATGATTAAGATCCGGAAAGCTGGAAACGGGAAGGATAGGACGGTACCCAAAATGAAATTCATTATCATAATCGTCTTCAATAATAGTAAAACCGTACTCATTGGATAATGCAATGAGTTGAAGCCTTCTTGCCAGACTTAAAGTAACCGTTGTCGGGTATTGCCTGTGAGGGGTAATATAAATGGCTTTGATATTTTTATAAGTCGTTAAAAGCTTTTCAATATCCTCAATCCTGATTCCTTCATGATCTACTGGTACAGGAAGCAGCTCTGCACCTGCATATTCAAAAGCTTTCCAGGCAGGCTGATAGCCCGGATTTTCTACAATCACCTGGTCTCCCGGCTCTAAAAGAGCCTGAGCAGTAAGGAACATAGCCATCTGGCTGCCTCTTGTGATAGAAATTTCATTTTCATTAATATTCATTCCTCTCTGATGATTGAGCATCTGCGCAATACTTTTACGGAATTCAGGATCTCCGTGCTCACCGGTATAGCCCATCATCTGCCATTTTGCTTTCCTGCTGAAAATCTGCCTGTAAGCTCTGGCCAACTCTGTTACCGGGGCAATTTTACTGTCAGGATGCCCGTCGTCAAAATTAATAAGCAATGAACCGGACTGTCCGGATTTTTCTTCCTGTCCGTATTCTTTTGGCAGTGGCTTCTGTTGTGGAGCCGGTAGTATATCGGAAACGAAGATGCCTTTTCTTTCCTTTGAGATTACCCATTCTTCATTAATAAGTACCTGATAAGCTTCTACCACAGTATTTCTGTTAATCTTCAGCAATTGGGCCAGATTCCTGCTTCCCGGAAGAGCATCTCCTGCTTTTAATCTTGCAGAACGGATATCTGCAATAATGGTATCAGCAATCTGCAAATAGACGGCTTTATCTAAATTTTTATCAATTTCAAGTTCTAATTTCCAAGGTCTGAGCATCTGGACTATCTGTTTATGTGAAAACTGTATCAGTTAACCAGTCCAAATATAAAATAATTTTGTCATGCAATAAAGCAAAGAACATTTAAACTTTTACAATTATGGACAAGAAACAATTCAGTTCAAAAGACTTTCATGAAACTTTCGCAAGACCGAAATATGCAAAACCAAGCCACCTGATTCATAAAAACGTAGAAAATGCAGGAGAGCACAACCAGTTTTCGACAGAAAGAAAACACCCGGTTTTCTTTGTAGACCTTCCGAGTAAGAATGTAAGTATGACCATTGGCGGACTTCTTCCGGGCCAGCAGACCAACAGACACAGACATACCTATGAAACGGTATTATACGTGATTGAAGGAAAGGGATGGACAGAAGTGGAAGATGAAAGAGTACACTGGGAAGCGGGAGATGCCGTTTATATTCCTTCATGGGCCTGGCATAAACACCAGAATATGAGCGATACCGAACCTGCCAAATATATCGCCTGTGAAAATGCACCGCAGCTGCAGAATCTTGGGGTTGCTT
Source organism: Chryseobacterium indologenes (assembly GCA_002439165.1). Taxonomy (GTDB): domain Bacteria; phylum Bacteroidota; class Bacteroidia; order Flavobacteriales; family Weeksellaceae; genus Chryseobacterium; species Chryseobacterium indologenes_E. Next base: position 173,718 of record DJTE01000033.1, on the reverse strand, counting down.
TAAGAGAAGAAGAAGGCAGAGACCTTTAGTCACAAACCATTAAGAAATACTGAAAGTTTAAGTTTAGAGCCTGTTTAAATTTTATTCATAAATATTTATATGTATGATTATCAGATATTTTTTTGTGAAATCCAATAGGTTATACCTGGAATTATTTTTTGATTAAAAAGATTAAACGCAAAGTTGATGAATAATTCCGCTTTATTTTGAGCGGGCAAAGTGATGCGATTTCGTCACTGATGAAGCAGAATGTTTTCCATGCTCTTCAACGAATCAACGGAGTTGATTCTATTCTTTGCTCCCTTAAAGTCAGCAGTTTCAAAAATGAAATCCTTTGCGTCTGAAAATTCATCACCAGCATATTATCTTCTGAATCAAAATACTCAAAGAATGTGATTTATTTGAGTATGATCCAAAAAATCAAAATTAGAAATTTAAACAGGCTCTTAGTTAAGAAAGCCATTCTTATTTTAATTTTAAAGAAAACCTGCCGTAACCGATCTTAACGGCTTAAACTTTCTTAATGGAAAACCATTTAATTTTTAAAATCAATAAACAATGAAAAATGTTCCATTTAAAGGAGTTATTGCTTATCCTATCACGCCTTTTGACGAGAATGAAAAAGTAGATATTCCTCTTTTTAAAAAACTTACTGAACGGCTGATCGTTTCCGGAAGCCACGGAATTGCGCCGTTAGGAAGTACCGGAGTAATGCCCTATCTGTCTGATGATGAAAAAGAAGCCGTAACGGAAGCCACAATAGAGCAGACCAAAGGCCGGGTTCCAACCCTTGTCGGAGTGTCCAATCTTACCACAGATAAAACGGTTCATCACGCAAAATTTGCCGAAAAGGCAGGAGCTGATGCGGTAATGATTATTCCTATGAGCTACTGGAAGCTTACAGATGATGAAATTGTTGCCCATTATGATGCCGTGGCCAGCCAGATCTCAATTCCTATCATGGCTTATAACAACCCGGCCACAAGTGGAGTGGATATGTCGCCTGCACTTCTTAAAAGATTGCTGGAAATTCCTAATGTAACGATGATTAAGGAAAGTTCAGGAGATATTCAGAGAATGCATTATCTGAGAAAAGAATTGGGAGAGGATGTAGCTTTCTATAACGGATCCAACCCGCTGGCCCTGGCTGCCTTTACGGCCGGAGCAAGAGGCTGGTGTACCGCAGCACCAAACCTGATCCCTGAATTGAACGTTGCTTTATACAACGCTGTGGAAGAAGGCCATATAGAAAAAGCTCAGGAGGTTTTCTACAAACAGTTCGATCTGTTGAAATTTATCGTTAATAAAGGACTTCCAAGAGCTGTAAAAGCCGGTCTGAACATTCTGGGAGAAGAAGGCGGAAATCTGAGAAATCCGTTAAAACCCTTAACTTCCGGGGAAACGGAAGAACTTAAAAATATTATTAAAACTCTTGTTAATTAATTTAGTCTTATGAAAAAATCAGTTTTTTATCACGCCGGATGTCCGGTTTGTGTAAGTGCAGAACACGATATTGTCAACCTTATCGGTGCGGAAAATGTAGAAATCATTCATCTGGGGAATGACAGAAGTAAAATTGAAGAGGCAGAGAAAGCGGGGATACAGTCTGTTCCGGCTCTGGTAACGCCTAATGGAAATGTCCTTCATATCAATTTCGGAGCGTCTATGGAAGATGTAAAAAAATAAAAAATTCCCGGTGGCTGAATTTCTCAGGATCACCGGGAATCTTCTGATCTTTTACAAAAGGCAGCCTGAATTTTCTCTGGCTGTCTTTATCTTATACAGTGGCATTGCCTTCAACACCGTCTGAATTATTCGTTTTAATGCCGGTAATGGCAGAAGCCACAAAACTGAACAGGCTGACCAGCTTTCCGGCTTTGGTATCCCAGTAATACGTTTCTTTAGGTTCTACACGGATAATGCTCACATCCGGATCATCTTTCCCGTCAAACCAAGCTTTGGCCATAGGCGACCATTTTTCCTCAATCGTTGCTTTATCCTTATAAACAGAAGCTTCTCCATATACGGAAAGGTACTGGGAATCGCTGTTGTTCATGAAAAACAGCTGTACCCTGCGGTCTTCTTTTATCTCAAAATTCTTGTTGCTTACGGAACTGCTGATAAACCAGAGATTTCCGCTGTCATCCGTTTCCTGAAGGGTCATAGGTCTTGAATTGACCGGTACGGTTTCCAGTTCCGTACAGAACATGCATATTCTTGCCTTTTCCGACAGTTCCTTGATCTTTTTAATGGCTTCGAGGTGGGTTAAATTCTGTGTTGACATATTATTATATTTTAGAGGTTGGTATTGGAAAATGAATGATCTCTGAAACAGAATTTCATTAATATTCACTCATAAATATTCAAATACCCGACCAAACAGCATTATTCATACAGGAATATCCGGTTTTTTACGTATCACCGGTCTGAAACCGTTTTCTGAAGATCGCTCCATGCACCGCCATTATATACATGTCTGAAACCCCTTTCCTTTAAAATATGCTCAGCTTTTACACTCCGTAATCCATGAGAACAGACGGTGATGTAGGTTTTATTCCGGTCAAGTTCGGTATATCTTTCGCGGATGCTTCCTAAAGAGATATTTACGGATCCTTCAATATGTCCCGTTTTATATTCCTGTTCCGTTCTTACATCCAGAATAACGGCTCCGTTTTTAATATGGATCTCCAGGCCGCTACCTAATGTCTGATATCTGTAAACCCGGTAAATGATATATACCGTCAGAGCTATTCCACAGATGATGAAGATATTTTTCATAATCTGCTTAAAATTTTACGGTCGATATAGAAAGTCCCAAACGGAATAAAGCAAGCCAGAATTACTTTCCAGGTAGTTTCTTTAAACTTCCACTGCTGTTCGATCCCCACACTTAATGTATTGAACAGGAAAAGAAGAAATAAGGTTCCGTGGACCGGTCCCATCAGTTTTACAGGTCCCGGGTTTCCCAGCCCATATTTCAGGGGTACCGCAACGAATACCAGAATAAGCAGGGAAATTCCTTCCAGAATGGCCAGAATCCTCAGACGGCCAGCTTTTGTTTTTAATAAATTCATCATAATTATCTAAAATAAGGTCTGTTGGCAAAAGGGGAGAACGGCCATGGGATTGCTATACAAATAAGTGTAAACGCACTCAGGTACCAGATAAGCATTGTTCTGAATTTTTCACGGTCTGTTTCCTTTCTTTTGGCCAAAGCAGAACCTACCGTGATCAGCACAACCGAAGCAAGCATAAGTGAAATATGAATCAGGCCGAAGAAAAGCAGATCCGTAGAAGCTTTTGCTTTACTGAAATTCTTCCAGAAATACTGTACTATGGGACTTTTTGAATAAAGAATAATTCCTAAAGCCAGCTGAATATGGGCAATAGTTGCCGTCCGGTGCCGTATCGAATCCTCTCTTTTTCCAAATTTTTTTTGTGAAAAATATCCTCTGAAAGCTATCCATATGCTGTAAATAAGGCTTAATAAAACGATCCACCGGAACAGAGAATGAAGAAATGTAAGCGTCTGGTACATGATTAATTTTTAGAATACTTCAAAGATAGAATAAAAACATACTAGTTAGTATGTTTTTTGATAAAAAAATTATTCCAGAGAATTGAAATAAGATTTAAGTCCTTTTAAATAAACGAGATACACCGATTTTGAATTCTCCAGTTTTCCTAAATTCCTCACTCCCCAATAGCCGGACATCACAAAAACAGCAATTTCTTCTGCATTGACCTCCGCTTTTAACGAGTTGTTTTTCTTTCCGTTTTCAATACACGAAATAATAGCTTCCTCCCATTGTGAAGAAAGTTGATTCAGAGCTTTGGTAAAATCTACATGCCAGGGAGCCATTTCCTGAGTGAAATTGGAAGCCGGGCAGCCGTAAGCAACTTTTAACACATCATTTTCCATTAAAACATGATACAGTAGCCTATAAATACTTTCCAAAGGATGCTCACTGTTTTGCAGAGGTTCAATAAAGACACTTTTGAAATTATTGATCAGAAGTTCATTAATAATCGCCAGCCCCATTTCATCTTTTGTTTTAAAATGATAATAAAAAGCCCCTTTTGTTACCTGGGTGGTTGCAATTATTTCATCGATGCTTGTGGTCTGATAGCCTTTCACATAAATCAGTTCAAAGGCTTTCTGAAGAATATTTAAACGGGTTGCTTCTGATTTTTTCATAGCACATACTGTCTTTACTGCAAAGAAACGGAATTTCTAAAAATACAACTATTATTATTCTGATAATAAGCCAGAATTTAAATAATTTTTATAATATATTTTTTCATCGGAACTTTGTCATGTCAAAAATTAATAAAATCTGAATACGATGAATCATCAGAACGAAATACAGATCCATGCAAAGGAAGGTATGAAAAGCAAAGGTCTTCCTGCTGCATTATGGGCACTTACCATAAGTGCATTCGGAATAGGAACCACCGAGTTTGTCATTGTGGGGCTTCTTCCTACGGTAGCATCAGATCTCGGAATCAGCATTCCTTCGGCAGGACTTTTAGTAAGCCTGTACGCAATAGGAGTGGCTATCGGGGCACCTATATTAACAGCATTAACCGGAAAAGTCCCGCGAAAGATGCTTCTGATTTCGATTATGCTGCTATTTGTAATCGGAAATGGTCTTGCTTCAATAGCTCCTGGATTTTTTACACTGGTATTGGCCAGAATTCTTACAGGATTTGCCCACGGGGTTTACTTTTCCATAGGTTCTACGATTGCTGCGTCACTGGTAGCTGAAGAAAAAAGGGCAACAGCGATTTCAATTATGTTTTCAGGGCTTACCCTGGCGATCGTGACAGGAGTTCCGCTGGGAACCTTTATCGGACAGCATTTTGGATGGAGGGCAACTTTTATTGGCGTTTCCATTCTGGGAATCATAGGATTGATAGCGAGTATGCTGCTGGTCCCGAAAAATCTTAAAAGTGATCGGGCCGCCTCTTTAAAAAGCCTTCCCAAAGTATTGGGAAACAGACGTCTGATCTTCGCATTTTTAATGACAGCCCTGGGATATGGAGGAACATTTGTAGTGTTTACTTATTTATCGCCGATTTTACAGCAGGTTGCTGGTTTTCAGGAGTCTACCGTAACTTTTATCCTTCTGGTCTATGGAATTGCAATTGCTTTAGGAAACCTTTTCGGAGGAAAAGCGGCCAATAAAAAACCGTTAAAGGCTCTTTTATGGATGTTTGCAGCGCAGGGGCTTGTATTACTGGCATTTTATTTTACAGCAGCCAGCCCGGTGCTGAGTATTATCACGCTGTTTCTTTTAGGAGGTCTGTCGTTTGCTACCGTACCCGGATTACAGCTTTTAGTGGTACAGATTGCAGAAAAAGAAGTTCCGGGCACTGAAGATGTGGCATCAGGAATCAATATTGCAGCATTCAATATCGGGATTGCCATAGGATCTTATGCGGGTGGACTTATCGTGACCTCTTCTTTAGGATTAGGCAGTACACCCTGGATCGGAGCATTATTCCTGTTGGTAACGGTATTGATCACCTGGTACAGTATCCGTTTGAGTAAAAGGCAATAGGAAAGGAAGAAAGGAAGAGATTATTTTCTCTCGCAGATTTTTGCAGATAACGCAGATCTTAAATAGCTGTATGTATATGAATAAAGTTATAGGGGATGGGCAGTTCTCGTTATATTGCCTTGCTTTTAGTTAATTCGAATGTAATGTTGTTTATTAAAAAAAATCTGCTCAATCTGCAAAATCTGCGAGAGAAATTTTTTAGTATTAATATTTTCCTTGAGATGAAACAGTCTCTAAGTTTTCTTTCAGAACAAAATAATTTCCGTCTCTTTCCTCGTGTCTTATATTTCATGAATTTCAGAATCTGTAAACACAAAAAACTTTCCGTCTTTCGGGATATTCTTGGTATCAAGTCCGGTAAATTCACTGAAAGCAGGCAGGAGAAGCTGCCCGGAAGTCTGTACAAAACAGGGAAGCCGGAAGTTTTTCACAGAAGAATTCAGCACAATGCCCGGATGAATGTGTCCGGTGATCTGAAATCCGGAATATGTTTTATCAAAATCATGAATAAAGATAAAATCGTCAATCTGCAGAAGTTCAGCCCTGAAATTCAGGCATAATTTCTGTTCCAGGGATTCTGTAATCCGGTCGTGGTTTCCTTCGATAAGATAAAATAGAAGATCGGGATACTGATTTCTCCAGCGGCAGAACTCATCTACATCAGAATTATCTCCGGCATGGAGCAGGTCACCGACGACAATAAATTTTTCAGGTTTAAAACAGGCTATGAGAACAGACAGTCTTTCCAGATCGCTTTTCATAATATGATTGGCCAGGGCAATACCGTTTTTCCTGAAATGAGCCGTTTTCCCGATATGAAGGTCGGAAAGGATCAATGCTTTCTCTCTTTTCCAGAAGGCTGCACGCTGATTGGTTAATGTAAAAACTTCACTGCCGATGTTGATATTTTTTACTGCAATATTCAAGACTGTAAATAATTAAAAATATTAATGGTGAATTGTACTTCATAAGTCAATTGTCAATCAGCTTCGCTGTGAAATTTATCATGTGAAAAGCATTGAGGGTTGACTTATTCATAACAACATATTTTTCCCGGCCTGTTCCACCATTTTCCTGATCCTCGCATCAAGGCTTTCAGTGGATAAGGTCTGCCTCAGACTGTCTACCTTAATCGGGAAGCTGAGCGGAGTAAAGGTATTGGAATATTTTAATATAATTTTTGATTTTTCTATCCTTTTAAAAGCTTCCACCAATCGCTGTTCCTGAAGCTGTATATTGAAAACCTCTGTATACGCCTGTCTCACAAGGAAATGATTAGGGTCATGGTCTTCCAAAACCTTAAAGATCAGTCCGGCGGAACTCTGTAACGATTTATTGGAACGCTGTTTTCCTGCATAATTCTGGATCACCATTCCGGAGATCACGGCAATATCCCTGAATTTTCTTCTGGCCATTTCCGCTGAATTGATGCTGGCGATCACATCATTCATCAGATTGTCCCGTGTTAAAACAGTATGCAGATTTTCTTCATTCAGAGGAATTTCTTTGTCACTGAACAGTTCAAAACCGTAATCATTCATCGCCATAGAAAAAGAGATCGGGGCCAGCTTTGAAATACGGTAGGCCATCAGGGCTGCCATCACTTCATGCACAAGGCGTCCTTCAAAAGGGTACATAAACAGATGATAACCCTCTCTGTTTTTGATCATTTCCAACAGAAACTCATCTTCTTTGGGAATATGGGAGTTCTTTTCCTGCCGTACCAGAAGCGGATGCAGGAATTTCAGTTCTTTTTCAGAAGTTTTTGGATTCAGGGCATGAGACAGCTTTTCTCTTAAAAAATGCCCCAGATCAGAGCTTAAAGGAAGTCTTCCTCCCAGGTAACTTGGCGCAAATGCTTTTCCTTTGGCTGCTCTTACATAGACGGTCATATCTTTTATCATGACTACTTCAAGGGTACGGCCCGCCAGGATAAATTTTTCTTCTTTTTTAAGTTTTGAAATAAAATATTCCTCTACCATACCAATATAGCCGCCCGAAATGAATTTTACTTTCAGCATGGCATCACTTACGATCACACCCATATTCATACGGTGCAGCATCGCAATCTTTCTGGATGTCACTTTATGCAGCCCATCTTCCATGATGACGATCTTATGGAATTCCTCATAGCTTTTTAAGACACTTCCTCCGATGGTCAGGAAATCAAGGCAGCTTTTCCATTCTTCATCCGTCATTTCCCGGAAAGTGTATACTTTTCGGATCCTTTCGTAGGTTTCTTCGGGATAAAATCCGTCCCCGACAGCTAAAGTCATCAGAAACTGCACCAGCACATCAAAGCATAATACCTGAGGATCGCGGGGTTCCGTTATTTTTTGTTTTACGGCTTCTTTCAGTGCGGAAACTTCAATCAGTTCCAGGGAGTGAGTAGGAACACAGTAAATTTTAGAGGTTTCAAAAGGGGAGTGACCGCTCCGTCCGGCACGCTGAAGAAACCGCGCAACCCCTTTGGCTGATCCGATCTGAATGACCGTATCTACGGGCTTAAAATCAATGCCGAGATCCAGAGAGGAAGTAGAGACTACGGCTTTAAGCTTTCCGCTGCTTAAATTTTCTTCGATCCAGATCCGGAGATGGGCATCAATAGAGCTGTGGTGAATGGCAATCTGGCCTGCAAAATCAGGATAGGCGTTCAGCAGCAGCTGATACCACATTTCGCTCTGGCTTCTGGTATTGGTAAAAACAATAGTAGAAGTGGATTCAAGAATAACCGGAACGATTTTATCCGCCAGTTTCGCCCCTAGGTGTCCTGCCCATGGTAGAACTTCCACTTCATCCGGGAAAACGGGAAGAATTTCAATTTTTTTATGTTCTTTGGCGGTAATTTTTGTTTTTTTGATGTCATAAGGGATTAAAACTTCCATGGCTTCATCCAGATTTCCGATGGTTGCGGTAATTCCCCAGATTTTCATAGCCGGAGCATATTTTCTCAATTGGGAGATGGCCAGTTCTACCATAACTCCACGCTTGGAACCCAGCAGTTCATGCCATTCATCCACTGCGGTACATTTCAGGTCCTGAAAAAAACGGCTGTGGTTTTTCTGTCCTAAAAGCAGGTGAAGACTTTCCGGAGTAACAACAAGAATTTCAGGCATATTTCTTACCTGCTGCTGTCTTACTTTGGGGTCCGTATCACCGTTCCTTACCCCAACGGCCCAGTCCAGGCCAATTTCATTCATGGCTTCTTCCATAGCTTTGGCAATATCTTTTGCCAGGGAGCGGAGCGGAGTGATCCAGATCATTTTCATCCCTTTTTTATACTTTTCAGGATGGTTCATAAAATCTGAAACCAACGCCAGAAATACAGAAAATGTCTTTCCGAATCCTGTGGGAGCTACCACCATTCCGCTGTAACCGTTTCCGAATTTACGCCAGGTATCCGACTGGAATTTAAAAGGGGCAATACCTTTTCCGGTCATCCACTGCTGAATGACTTTATAGCCGTTGGTATTTTCAAATGTATTCAATTTACTGGATCAGTTTTTTAATTTCTTCAAGATCATCAATTTCATCAACGGTTTTATCTCTCCGCCATCGCACAATCCGGGGGAATCTCAGGGCTACACCGCTTTTATGCCTGCTGCTGAATCCTATACCTTCAAAAGCGATCTCAAATACCAGTTCAGCTTTTACCGTCCGTACAGGTCCGAATTTTTCAATGGCATTTTTGTTGACAAATTTGCTCACTTCCATGATTTCTTTATCGGTAAGCCCGGAATACGCTTTCGCGATGGTGACCAAAGCATCACCGTTTTTTACTGCAAAAGTATAGTCGGTGTAATAGGCACTTCTTCTGCCGCTTCCTTTCTGGGCATAAATCAGCACAGCATCAATAGTTAACGGGCTTACTTTCCATTTCCACCAGTCACCCTTTTTTCTTCCGGCATGATAGGGGGAATTCTTCTGTTTCAGCATCAGTCCTTCGCTGTTAATTTCCCTGGATTCTTCCCGGATGCTGTTCAGTTCGTCCCAGTTTTCGAATGCTATGGTCTGCGAAATTCTGATCTTTTCAGGCTGTCCATTCAGTAATAATTCTTCCAGCATAGCTCTTCTGGCGCTCATGGGTTTTTCGCGGAGATCAGTTCCTTCAAGTTCTAAAAGATCATACACAAAAACTTCGATCGGAATATCAGCCAGCATTTTTTTAGTTAAATTTTTCCTGTTTAACCTCTTTTGTAACTCGTTAAAATTTAAAATATTACCGTCCTTTACCGCAAGTATTTCTCCATCTAAAACAAAACTTCCTTTCATCGCTTTCACAGCATCCCTGATTTCAGGAAACTGTTCTGTTACAAGCTCTTCTCCTCTTGACCATATAAATACTTCTTCATTCCTTTTGATGATCTGTCCGCGGATGCCGTCCCATTTATATTCAACCTGCCATTCTTCAGGACCTCCTAGTTCACTCAGCTCTTTTTCAAGTGGATAAGCCAGGCAGAAGGGATAAGGTTTTGAATTGTCAGGATTCACTTTTTCTGCGGAAATCAGCTCTTGGAATGAGATTTCACCGGGCACCCATTTTCCTGTAAGACTGTGCGTAAGGGTACTGGTTTCCTGGCCTGAAAATTTCGTCAGCGCATTGATCAGTGTTTTGTCTGAAACCCCGATACGGAAACTTCCTCCTAAAAGTTTGTTGAAGATCAGCCTTTCCGTATAATCCAGTCCGTTCCAGGATTGCAGTACAAACGTCTTTTTTTCTGCGTCTGTTTTATCTTTCAGATGAAGGATATCCGTCATCCATTCAGATAAAGTGCGTTCAATTTTGTGTTCAGGAGGCGGAAGAATCAGGGAGAGCGTTTCTCCCAGGTCACCTACGGAAGAATAGGATTCCTGAAAGAGCCAGAACGGCAGCTGTGTAATTTCCAGTGCCCATTCTTTCATATAATTGGTATTGACGTTCCGTTTTGGCCTTTTTCCGGTAAATAAAGCGATAAACCATACTTTGTCTTCATCCGGCGCACGTTCCAGATAATCAGTGATGGCCTCAATTTTTGCATTGGTCTTATTGGTAGTTTCCAGTGCATTGATCAGATCTGCAAAATGTTTCATGATTCCGGATTTTCAATGATTTCTTTTTCAGATTCCTCTTCATCTTCGCCGAAAAGCGTTTCTATCACATCGGCTTTGATTCCGATTTCATTCAGGTATTTTGAGAAGATTTCAGTCTGTCCGTGGGTTACATGCACTCTTTCTGCTTCTGTGGCTTTTACGGCCTGCAGAAGTCCTTTCCAGTCTGCATGGTCACTTATGGCAAATCCGGCATCCGCACTTCGCCATCTTCTGGCTCCCCGTACCTGCATCCATCCGGAACATATGGCAGTGGCCGCATCCGGTATTTTTCTGATGATACTGCTGTCCAGCAAAGCAGGCGGAACGATCACAATTTCATGCTGAAGCTCCTTTACATTTTCCCTGAAATCTGCAGTCTGATAATCAGGAAGGAGTATTCCCGATGCTTCAAAAGCTTCATTCAGTTTTCCGATAGAATAATGCACATATGTTTTTCCCATACCTTCAACGGCTTTCATGATTCGCTGGGCTTTACCTAAAGAATACCCTATAAATACAGAGGTTTTTGAGTTTTCCTGATTTTTCAGCACCCAACTCTGAAGCTTTTTATTAAGGTCGGCAACTTCCAGCCAGTTGTAAATGGGAAGTCCGAAAGTACTTTCCGTAACAAACTCATTGCAGCGTACCAGTTCAAAAGGGGTGCTCAAACCGTCATCCTGTATTTTATAATCTCCTGAAACAACCGTTACGAATCCTTTATATTCCAGTCTTATCTGGGCCGAGCCAATGATATGGCCAGCCGGATGAAGGGATACTTTTACCCCGTTGATGTGTATGACTTCTCCGTATTCCACACTCTGACAGTCAATGTCAGGTCCTATTCTCTGGTAAAGAACAGGTTTGGTAAAATGATGGCACAGGTATTTTTTCATTCCCCAGCGGGCATGGTCAGCGTGTCCGTGTGTAATGACAGCCATATCTACGGGTCTCCAGGGATCAATATAGAATTTTCCCTGCGGGCAATAGATTCCTTTTTTAGTGAATGTGATTAGTTTCAATGGAGTGATCGGTTTATATTTTACATTCAAAAATCCCACCAAATTAAGAGCATGTTTAAATTTGATTTTTGTTTATCATCCAATTTTTTTATCTAAATTACATTATTTGAGTACTTTTTGATTAAAAAGATAGTCTACTGATGACGTATTTTTAAACGCAAAGTTGATGAATAATTCCGCTTTATTTTGAGTGGGCAAAGTGATGCGACTTCGTCGCTGATGAAGCTAACGGTTAAAACGCTCGCTTCATCGAATCAACGAAGTTGATTCTACACTTTGCTTCCTTAAAATCAACAGGATTAATCATCAACCTTTGCGTTTAATCTTTTTTGTAGAATTGAAGAAATATAAAATCTGCATGATCTTTTTAGTTAAATAATTTCAAATATAATCTATTGAGTTTTATCAATATTAAAACGATTGATAATCAGATATATGAAATTATTAAATAAAATTCAGACAGTCTCTAAGAGAAATCAGGGATATTCTTTAAGTATGGAAAATAATATCATAATCCATTTCTCAATTTGCTCTGAAATGAACTTTTCAACAATAAAACATTGAGCTTTTCACCAATATGATCCCGTCCTGTAAAGCTGATCTTTGTATCTGTAACACAATAAAACAACAACAATGAGTAAAACCATTTTAATTACAGGAGCAGCCAGCGGCTTCGGAAAAACTGCTGCTTTTGATCTGGCCCAAAAAGGACACCAGGTGATTGCGACTGCACAGACTTATCCGCAAATGAGTGATCTGATCCGTGAAGCTGAAGAAAAGGGTATTGAGATGACTGCCGATAAACTGGACGTAACCAACCCGAGGGATATTGCTTATATTTTAAAAAAGTACGACATTGATATTCTGATCAGTAATGCAGGAATTATGGAAGGAGGTCCTATTGCTGAACAGCCGGTTGATCTGATCCGTTCTATGTTTGAAATCAATGTTTTCGGAGCTTTGGAACTGGCTCAGGGATTTATCCGAAAATTTGTTGACAATAAAAAAGCAGGGAAAATTGTCTTTACCTCGTCTATGGGCGGTTTGTGGACTGTTCCTTATGTAGCGGCCTACTGTGCCTCCAAACATGCTCTGGAATCTATTGCTGAAGGATTAAAGACTGAGCTGGCTCCTTTCAATATCAAAATTGCCACCTGCAATCCGGGAGTATTCGGAACCGGATTTAATGACAGAGGTGTGGATTCTATATTCCGCTGGTATGATCCGGAAGTAAATTTTACTCCTGAATCGGCGTTTGACGGAGCAGCGGAATCTTTAGCCCATCAGCTGGACCCGCAATCTATGGCGGAAGTTATTGTGAATGTAGCATTGGATGACAGCAGCAATTTCAGAAATGTACATCCGAAAGAAACTGAAGATTTTGTTAAACAGCTTCAGGCAGATGCCTGGACCGCAAAAAGTTAACCGATGAGTATGAATTATAATTTAGCTCAGAAGGCGCTAAACACCGCTGTGGAAAAAGCAGGATCTCTGGGTATTCCGGTGAGTATTGCCGTGGTGGACTCCGGCGGACATTTAATGACGTTTGCCAGGCTGGATAGTGTGTGCGGTGTCATAGATTTTGCCGTTAAAAAAGCAAAAACAGCCGTATGGTTTGGAGTAGACAGTGATGTGATGGGAAGTATTATTGCAGGAGCAGGAATTCATGGCTATGGGATGCTGAATTCCAATGACGGGCTTTTAACGCTTGCCGGAGGGGTGGTCATTAAAAATGCAGAAGGTATGATAATCGGTGCCATAGGTTCTTCAGGCGGAACCCCGGAACAGGATAAGGAAATTGCTGAAGCTGGTGCGGCTGTTACAGCTTAAGAATTTGAAAATTTGAAAATGAGATAGTTCGAAAATGGTTTGAAAGTCTGTTTTTATCCGGAATTGTTTTAAACCATTAAGTTTGTTTAAGGTTTTTAGAATATTAAGCAAGGTTTATACTTATAAAAAATCTTTGACTTTTCCTTAATGAACATTAATACTTAAATGCTCTTAGAGCCTGTTTAAATCTTATCTATAAGTTTGTATGTGTCTGATTATTATATTATTTATGTTGGCGTAACTCAATGGATCATATTTGAATTGTTTTTGATTAAAAAAATCAACGCAAAGTTGATGAATAAGTCCGCTTTATTTTAAGTAGGCAAAGTGATGCGACTTCGTCGCTGATGAAGCTAATGGTTAAAACGCTCGCTTCATCGAATCAACGGAGTTGATTCTACTCTTTGCTGCCTAGAATCAACAGTGTTAATCATAAAACTTTGCGTGAAAAAAGCATGTCATCAGTACATTGTTTTTTTAATCAAAAATCCTTAAAGAATATAATGTAGATAAAAATAATATTATAAAAAAAAATCAAATTTAAACAGGCTCTTAATGTTTCAAATAAAATTTAAGTAATACTTCTTATTTCTCCAATCTATTAATTTCAGATATTTGTGTTATGGAAAAAACTTCCGAAATCATATTTGACAGACTGGTTTATTCATGTGCCTTTGAAACATACAGAGGGCATGAGGAATTTATTCCCGATCATTTTCTGGGGTTTCAGCTTTCTGGAGAAACGCATGCTTTCCATGATAAAGGTAAAACTATTATCGGGGAGAATACTGTGGTTCTGGTTAAAAAAAATCAGCTGATCCGGACGATGAAATATCCTTCTAAGGATCAAAAATATCAGTTTCTGTCTATTACCCTTGATCAGGAAACGCTCAGACAGTATTCGGCGGAAAACAGAATTACAGCAGAAGAAAAATTTCCTGATACCCGGAAACTGTTTTTTGAGCCGGATCATTTTTTCAGTGGATATTTTATGTCACTTCTTCCGTATATTGATAAAACAGCAACAGCCAGCCCCAGACTGGCGGTTTTAAAAGTGAAAGAAGCAATAGAACTGATCCTTCAGAGTAATCCGGATTTTAAAAATCTGCTTTTTGATTTTTCGGAGCCTTATAAGATCGATCTGAAGGAATTCATGAACAAAAATTTCATGTTCAATGTTCCTTTAGAAGCGTTGGCCAAACTTACCGGACGAAGCCTGTCGGGATTTAAGCGTGATTTCAGTAAGGTATTCGGTATGCCTCCAAAACAGTGGCTCCGGGAAAAAAGACTTGAAGAAGCCTATTATCTGATCCGGCACCGGAATAAAAAGTCTTCCGATATTTATCTTGATCTGGGCTTTGAAAATCTGTCCCACTTCTATTACGCTTTCAAACAGAAGTTCGGGGTAACGACTTCTGAAATTCATCCGGCAAAAATTTTATAATGATGAACTTCCAGCAGTATTTTAATGATTGGGTTCAAGGTGATCTTGTACAGGTTAAAGTAATGATAGGAATAACCATATTTCTCTGTATTCCTTTTATATGGTTTTCTGCCAGATCCGTGAACAGTTTTCTCAAAGGGACAATAATTCCGGCAGTGGTTTTATCACTTGTCTTTTTAAGCTATGGTACCTATCTTCTGGTAACAAAGAGCAAAGAAATACCGGTGATAGAAAAGATGTATTCAGAAGACGCAGCAGCAGTACTTCAAAAGGAAAAGGAAAGAACGGCTAAAGACAGCAGAAGTTATGTGGCTTTTAGAACAGTCTGGCTGACAGTGTTTTTTATTTCGGGACTTTTATATTTCCTGATCTCCGGAACCTGTTTCAAAGGATTTTCATCAGGATGTATGATTTTGTTTTTTTCACTGTTCATCACGGATTCCTGCTTTCATTCAAGGCTTAAAACTTATAGAGCGGCTTTAGAAACTCAGTGAAATTTTTCACAAGTCAAAGGTTATCTTTCAAAATCATAGAAGTTAATTCCCACGTCTTCATTTTTGATTTTTACGACTCTCGTATTTAACGGATAAAATATAAATTCCCCTGCACCGGATATTCTGGCATCCAGAAGATGTCCTGCCAGTGCGGTATAATCTTCTCTTCCCAACGTGATATGAAGGTGAAGGCCTGGCTTTCCTTCAATTTCTGAGATATTTCCGGATATATTGGTGATTTCCATCTGTTCCTTAAATGTCCTGTCAACATATTTTTTTTCGGAAGGCCTGAAAAAACGCAATGTGGCCTCATCCACAGCTCCTATACCGGTAACTTCTCCTGCATGGATTCCCTGAACAGTAATAAAATCGGCAAGTGCTTCTACAATTCCGGCTCTGTTTTCTATACTTACGATGTAGATTCCGTCAACTCTTCTTGCTGACCAGTGTTTTCCTTTATAATTCTGTATTTCCATAATATGAATTTTAATCTGTTCTTATGAATTCTGATTTTGAATTTTGAACAATTCAAGAGAGAAAATAAATGCAATAATTGTGCTTTAATATTCGGATTCTGTTTTAAATAAGTTATTAATTTATTTAAAACGGGCTTATCTATCAGATTTCGCTGGTTTTTCTTTAATATTGGGGTTCTTTTGAAAAAAAAGACTACCGCAAAATTGATGAATAATCCCGCTTTATTTGAGGGAGCAACGTGATGCGACTTCTTCGCTGATGAAGCTATATGGTTATACGTACGCTTCAACGAATTTTTGCTCCCTTAAAATCTACATTGCCTATACCTCAGATCTTTGCGTCGGACAAAAATGCAATGAGCATCAGAAAAAGGCAATAATATTTTCTGATGTTAAAGCTTATGACTTAAAGTTTAAAAAAATCTGCTGAATCCGCGAGAAAAAACTTTAATATTTCTTCTGATTTTAAACAAACTTTTAAAATCTTTTTAGGAAAAACGAATATTACAGTCTTTTATCATATGCATATCATTAATTTCATTTCCTGCAAGTTTTAAAAATCCCAAAACTTGACGAAATTTGCAAAAAATCATTCAATGAAGATCATCGATATAGAAAACTGGAAACGTAAAGAACATTTTGAATTTTTTTCCAAAATGGCAAGTCCGTATTTTGGTTTTACCACGGAGGTTGACTGTACTGAGGCTTACCGTCACGCCAAAGAAAACGGGTATTCTTTTTTCGCGTCCTATCTTCATAAATCAATGATCGCTGTAAATGCAGTTGACGAACTGAAACTCCGGATCCTTGATGGAAAAGTGGTTTTGTACGATACAATTCATGCCGGAACGACCATTGGCCGGGCAGACGGTACTTTCGGTTTTGCATTTATGCATTTTTCAGAAGATTTTAAAGTTTTCAATGCAGCGATGCAGGAAGAAATTGCAGCGGTACAGCAAACACAAGGAATCCGGCTTAATAATGGGGAACTGGGAAAAGATCTGATCAGGCATACAACTATTCCGTGGAACTCTTTCAGTGCGTTGCTTCACCCGACGAATCTTGACCACACGGAATCTGTTCCGAAGATCACTTTCGGGAAATTCAGTATCCGGGATGGCAGGAAATATCTCCCGGTTTCCGTAGAGGCTCATCATGGACTGGCAGACGGAATTCATATTGCGAAATACCTTGAGGAATTCCAGAAACAGCTGAATAATGGTGAATAAGTGAATGGTCAATTAGCTTTGTAGTGGATTATTTTTCTCGCTGATCTTGCAGATAACGCAGATTTTATGGATGGACTAAACCTTTTAAAAAAAATATAAGGTTTGATCTGATAATTCCAAAATCAAGATTTAAATGCTATACAAAACATCAGAATTAGAAATTTATAAAGGTTCCCATATTTTCTTCAGCTTAAAAGATAAGTGCAAAGGTTGATGAGCAATTCCGTTTTATTTTGAGCGGGCAAAGTGATGCAACCTCGTCGCTGATAAAGCTATATGGCTATCCGTACGCTTCATCAAATCAACGGAGTTGATTCTTGTCTTTGCCTCCTAAAATCAATATTGCCTATAAATGGAGCTTTGCGTTAGAAAATCATCATCACATTATAAAAACATCAAATTAGAAATTTAAACAGGCTCTTATATTTTCTCCAGGCTTACAAAAAAGATAAAAGCAAAGTTGATGAATAATTCCGTTTTATTTTGAGCGGGCAAAGTGATGCGGCTTCGTCCCTGATAAAGCTATATGGCTATCCGTACGCTTCATCAAATCAACGGAGTTGATTCTTATCTTTGCTTTCTAAAATCAACATTGCCTATAAATGGGGCTTTGCGTTAGAAAAATTCATCATCATCACATTATAAAAAACATCAGAATTAGAAATTTAATTATTACGGGAAACCGTAATAGATTTTTCTCTATTTCACCTAGTTTTGAATATGGAATTATTGTATTATATTAGAAGTTTAATTCATCCCATATAAACTAATACACAACAGACCCTCAAAATACTGACGATACCATGCAGAACGATCCTTTTATATCTCATGACGAATCCATCATTGATGTTTCCGGAAATGCCGATGTTCCGATTCATTACGGAACAGATTTATCAGTGAACAGGCAGATCACAGGAGAATCTGATTCTGAAAACTGGAAAACAGGAAAAAAATATTCCAGAAAGCTGAACCTGACAGCTGAACAGGCAGCTGTAATGGATAAGTTATGGTTCACCACCAATGTTTTTAACGAGATTGAATATTGCAGAATCCAGATCCTGAAACAATTTTTAAGAGCTTTTGAATTTCTGCAGAACAATTGCGTTCCGGTCAACCGTGCCTATGCCTCGGTGATTGAAGAGTTGTCGGAAATTATTGTCTGCCTTCAGTATAATTACAGAAAAGACAGCTTAAACTACCAGTATACCTATGATTCTGTACAGGGAGAAATCCTGAATCATATCTTAAAACTATGCGAAAATAATGTTCGCGAGGCTTATGGAATCAAAAGAAAGATCAATACCGATTTTCCTTATGCCAATCCGGATATACAGCATCAGTATAACAGGAAAATTGTTTCAAAGCTGGAAGTTTTTCTGGCTGAAAATGGAAATCAGATCCTGGATGCCGATTATAAAACGAATATTATCCTTAACGAAAATAATACCAGCCGCTGGAAAACAAAGTTTGATGAGATCAAAGGGGATTATTCCAATCCTGCAGCTTTTGAGAGAGAGATTTTCAGACTGGCGGATGTTAACATCAAGAACCCGTCTGCAGATCTGATCTTTTTTGAAGCTTCAAAATTTGTGGCCGGACATGATAAAAACTGTGCACTGAGGCTGTATATTCATTATCTGGATAAAGATATGGATTCTCCGAAGCTTGACAGGAAACAGCTGACCAAGAGCATTCAGAAAAGTCTTTTTTCCTCCACCGAACAGATCCATGATTTTGAAAGAATACTGAGTACATTTATCAGAGACCGGAATCTTGAAGAGGCTATTGAAAAAGTCAATCAGCTTTATCTTCCCAAGCGGAAAAAGATCGTTATTGATCCTGATGCCGTTGAAGATGTCAAAAGACAGCATTCAGGAACCGTTGCGCTGCTGGAAGAATACCTTAGCGATGAACCGGGATGCGGAAAGACTGAAGATACTGTCGGCGATGAAGAATTAACGATCAATATTGCTCAGACAGACACAGAATTTCAGATCCGGAAATACCGTGAAGAACTGAATTTAACGGATATCCAGCAGGAAGTTCTTAATCTTTTTGAGAAGCAGAGCTTTAATATTCCGCAAAATGAAATGAGTACGTTCTTACGTTCCAAAAACCTTTTTATGGGAGCTGTGATCGATTCGGTCAACGATCTCTGCTATGAAACCCTGGACGATATCCTTATTGAGGAAGAGGATGATTATTTTACGATGAATACCGATTATTATAAAAAACTTTTAAACAATGATTGAAAATATTAAGCCCAAAGAAGCCACATCCATTATCAATTCCCTGGTGAGCGGTGTTGTGCCGAAAATTGGCGTACAGCATATAACCGTTGGGAGATCCGAAGAGATCAATGCTTTTATCGATTCCCTGAATGATGTGAAAAATGGTCACAGCATGGCCAAATTCTGGATCGGAGACTTTGGAAGCGGAAAATCCTTTATGCTTCACCTACTGAATACTGTTGCTCTGAAGCAGAAGTTTGTAGTGGCCAATGCAGATTTTACCCCGGATAACAGGATCTATTCCAACGACGGGAAAAGTGTGATCCTGTATTCTGCGATCATGGATAATATTGCCATTCAGACCAAGCCAGAGGGCGGAGCATTACAGACCCTCCTTGAAAAATGGATCGAGCAGGTGATTACCAGAACTGCTGAAGAAAGCAGTATTTCACTGGCTGATATACGGAATGACCAGCATACGGATCTGATCAGAAGTGCTATTATGAAAACAGTCAACGAAATTACTGAAGTTGGTGGTTTTGATTTTGGTTCGATGATTGTGAAATATTATGAAGGTTATATTTCAGGAGACGATCAGCTGCGCAGGAATGCCCTGAAATGGCTGAAAGGAGAGTATTCAACAAAAACCGAGGCAAGACAGGATCTTGGCGTGAGGGAGATCATCAGTGATTCCAATTATTATGATATGCTTAAAAACTTCTGTAAATTCTTTGTGAGTATGGGGTACAGCGGTTTTATGATCAACCTGGATGAAGCGGTTAATCTGTATAAAATTTCTACTGCTGCTGCACGTGAGAAGAATTATGAAAAGATCTTATCGATTTATAACGACTGTTTTCAGGGGAAAGTTTCCAATCTGTTCATCAATTTTGCCGGAACAAAAGAATTTCTGGAGAATGAAAGGAGAGGGCTTTTCAGTTATCAGGCTTTAAAGACAAGGCTGGAAACCAATAAATTTGAGACTGCTGAGATCAGGGATTTTGCCCAGCCGGTTATTAAATTAACTCCACTGGATCACAACGAAATATTTGTGCTGCTGAAAAAATTAAAGCTGATCTTTGATTTCAACTATAAAACGGATCTGAACGTCAGCGATGAGGATATTTCTGCCTTCATGGAAGAAATGTTCAATAAACCGGGTGCTTCGGAATTCCTTACTCCAAGAGAAGTGATCCGTGATTTCCTTAATATTCTGAATATCATCAGGCAAAATCCGGGAGCCGATAAAAAAAGACTGTTCGGAGAAATTGAAATTTCTGATGAAAGACCTAATGATCTGGTACTTTTAGACAGTATTGAAGAGATATGATAGCTTTTGACATGCTCTCTGAGCCGATCAGAAAATACATCAGGGATCAGAAATGGGAGCGTTTAAGACCAATTCAGGAAAAAGCGATACAGAAGATCATTTCTACTGACCGGAATTATATTCTCATTTCCAGAACCGCTTCAGGCAAAACCGAGGCGGCTTTCCTGCCCATCCTGTCTAAAGTGAACTTTAAAGGATCAGGTGTAAAAGTACTCTATATTTCACCACTGATCGCTCTGATCAATGATCAGTTTATGAGAGTGGAAAAATTATGCGAGTATCTGGACGTACCTGTGACCAAATGGCATGGTGAAGCTTCAAAAGGAGCCAAAGACCGGCTGATTAAAGATCCTGGCGGAATTGTACTGATTACTCCCGAATCCATTGAGGCTATGTTTGTCAATAAACCCTATAACATTCAGCATTTATTTTCCTCGCTGGAATACGTGGTTATTGATGAAATTCATTCTTTTCTGGGTTCTGACAGGGGAATTCATCTTCAGTCTTTGCTGCAGCGCCTGCAGAGGGTCAATAAAAGTAAATTCAATATTGTAGGACTGTCGGCCACCGTAAATGGAGATCATCAGTATATTGAACTAAAAGAGTTTTTAGGAGATCCGGAAAATACTACCGTTATCAGAGATATGAATCCTAAGCCTATCAATGCTGTATTCAAATATTTTCAGGGAACGGTTGAAGAACTGCCGCTTGATTTGCTCAAAGACCTTTATATCAGAACCCGTGACCGTAAAATACTGGTTTTCCCTAATGCAAGAGGAAGAGTGGAGGAAGTGGCTGTAAAGCTGAAAAAGATATCGGAAAAAGTAGGCGGTCATCCCAATTATTTTGCCCACCATTCATCGGTAGACAAAGAAGTTCGGGAATATGTTGAGTTTTTTGCCAAGAAAAGTAAAACGGAAAACTTTTGTATCTCATGTACTTCTACCCTGGAATTGGGAATAGATATCGGAAATGTAGACGAAGTAGCCCAGATTGATGCCACTCACAGCATTGCTTCTCTCATTCAGAGGGTCGGAAGAAGTGGAAGACGAGAGGGAAAATCCAGCAATCTGCTTTTATACGCTACGGAAAAATGGAGTCATCTTCAGTCCTTAGCCTGCTGGCTTCTCTTTACGGAACAGTTTATAGAACCGGTAGATATTCATCAGAAGCCTTATGACGTGCTTGTTCATCAGATTCTTTCCATAGTGAAGGGGAGTTCCGGAATTACTCTTGCCAAAATTCTGGAAGAAATGTCTCAAAACACAGCTTTCAGAAACATTAAGCCTGGAGAGATCACAGAAATTACAGAACACCTTATTTCCATTGATTTCCTGGAAAAACTGGGCCGCGAATATATTATCGGTGTGGAAGGGGAAAAAGTGATTAATACAAAGGATTTCTATACACTGTTCCACACTCCGGTTTATTTTAAAGTTTCCAGTCAGGGGATCAGGATCGGGGAATTGCCTCTTTCTCCACAAATCCGCGTGGATGAGAATATTTATCTTTCTGCGAAGATCTGGAAAATAAAAGATATTGATTTTAAATCTCAAAAAATAGAAGTAATTCCGGCAAAAGATGGCGAGAAGCCTATGTTTTTAGGAGACTCTGCGGATACAGCTTCCAGGATCAGGGAAAAAATGCTTGAGATTCTTATTTCTGAAGTTTCTGAAGATGCCTATGATTTTATGGACGATGCGGGAAGAGAAATCATCAGACAGATGCGCAAAGAATTTAAAGTTTTTGATATTGCCGATCCGAAAACAGAAAGACCTCTTTTATCCGGTCCTGAAAGTAAAATTTTTAAGTTTTATTCATTTGCCGGGTCTAAAATCAACAGAACCCTGAGCTTTATTCTCGATAAAATGGGTATTGGGAATATGCTGGATGACAGAGAGAGCCTGTTTGAAATTGAACTTCAGAAAAAATCAGAATTCATGTCTTTGCTGAAGGATCCGGTTTTATGTACTACCGATTTTGAGCCGTTTCTGACCGAGTTGCTGGAAACACTGCCCGAAATCCTGAGCTTTTCTAAATGGGGAACTTATCTCCCTTTGCAGTATCAGGCAGCCATCGTAAAGGAACGTTATTTCGATTTTGAAGGCTGTTTTAATTTTCTTGAAAAACTGAATTTTGCCGAAAACAAACTATTGTATTCTTAAAAGTCTGTTTAAATTTTATATTTCTTCAGGTCTGTAAAAAAATAACGCAAAGTTGATAAATAATTCCGCTTTATTTTAAGTGGACAAAGTAATGCGGCTTCGTCGCTGATGAAGCGGAATATTTATCCATACGCTTTTTCGAATCAACGGAGTTGATTCCAGCCTTTGAACCCTCAAAATCAGCAGTTTCAAAAATCAAGGCCTTTGCGTCAGAAAAATATACAGTCAGTATATTCCTTTTTAATCAAAAAATACTCAAAGAGGATGATTTAGATAAAGATTTGAATTCTATACAAAAAAATCGAATTTATAAGTTTAAACAGGCTCTTACATATCAGCCGGAACCTGTAAAAAAGATCCGGCTGTTGTATTGATCAGTAAAATATTTTCCCCCGCTCAATTCTTACTATACTGTCTTTTTCCATGTTCTTTATCGCTCTTATGACCGTTTCCACACGGAGCCCCGTGAGGGAAGCCAGCTGCTGGCGGGTAAGAGGAATCCGGAATGAATAAAGGGTTTTATCTTCATAATAACTTTTGAGATAATCCATCAGCTGTTTCAGTTTGAGAATAGGATTCTGGAACGAAAGGTTGTAGAGCATAATATATTTGTAATACATTCTCTCAGCCAGACACTGATAGACATTCAGTGAGATTTCAGGGTTCTCTTTCAGGATATTCAGAAAGCAGGATTTAGGCAGTTTCAGAATACAGCATTCTTCCATAGCAACGGCATTCATTGGATAAGGCCTGTCTACAAACAGCAGGGATTCACCAATGCTGTGCCCGTCTGAAAATATATTCTGAATAAATTCTTTCCCGTCTTCCGAATAGTTATTCAGTTTCACCTGTCCGTTTCTGATCTGATAGTAATACAGAGGAACATCTCCCTCATGGAAAATAATATCCTCTGCTTTATATTCTTTAGATGTAGCTCCGTAGGCAATTAATAAATCTTCAGTGATCATGTGTGATATATTTAGATTAAATTTTAAACTTCTGTTTAATAATTCATTTCATCATCTGGGTAAACATCACTGTATCGTAAATTTTACAGTCGTAAAGAAAGTACAATTTTCATTAGTTTTCCCGAAAAAGGGTACCATTCATATACCATGAAACAGCGGTTTTATAATTTAGTGATTGCGGCAATCCTGCTGTTCATGGGAAAAAACTTCAGTATATTGATTATGATCATAAAAAATAAAGACTTTAATCCTCTACATTTGCTTTGCTGATAAAACAAACAGCCTTATTTAAAAAAAACTTTACTTCAAATTAAGGTAATTATATGGTCCAACAGAGTTACGTGGTATGTATGTGGTATTTCAATTCCGGAAAAATCTAATCATTTTTTATTTCTTTGTTTTTGTTTTAAATTTTCTTTCCCGGAAACTTTAAAACAGTGCTGAAATCCGGATACGGTCCGTATGATATTCTTTGACATATGAAATTTTAAAACCATTATAAAGCACTTCAATAAAAAGCTGACAAAACAGTTATTGAAGCCAAGTGAAACAGAAGCATTGTACTGCCATACCACATGAAGGCAGAAAATAAGTAGAGATGAGAAAACGATTATGAAAAACAAAAAACCTGAACCCGATTTAGAAGATTTAAGTCAAAAAATTTTAGTACAGGATGAAATTGTAGCGCTCGCTAAAGAAAATTCCCCCCGCCTTCTGAACAAATTCAGATTGGTATATCCGGATTTCTTCAGTAAAATAGGAGCCATACAGCCCAATCTCAAAAATTCTGAACTGACTTTCTGTATCTATCTGAAGCTCAACTTTACCACTAAAGAAATCGCAACGTATACTTTTGTGACGCCAAAAGCCATTCAGAACAGGAAAAACAGGCTCCGGAAAAAGCTCAATATCCGTTCCGAAGTCGATATCTACCAATGGTTTAACGACCTTTAGACGCTTGTCTGGGGCTACATTTGGATTACTGCTTTATCCAGATCATGGTAAAGCAGTATTTTCCAGCGGTTTTCTATCGCTTCCTTCTGCCATTTCAGTCTTAATTCCATAGCTTTTCTTCCGTCAAAATCGCTTTTATAGGCCAGGTGGTATTTCAGATAAGACTCCTGCGGAAGATCATCTGCTCCGTAAAATACCGTTTCATTATTTTCCCTGATCCAGAATACCTGCATAAAAGGGGTATGGCCGCCCACAACTTCAAAAGAGATTTCATCCGAGATGCTGCCTTTATCTTCATCCATCCAGATCATGTTGGGTAACGAAATCAGTTTCTGAAGGGTATCAAAATCAAAAGAGGGATTATCAACGTTTTTCATGGCGAAATCCAGTTCCCGTTTCTGGATAAAAATCTGTGCATTGGGAAATACAGGCTCAAATCCGTTTTCTGTACGGCGTATACTGCCGTCAATATGGTCTTTGTGAAGGTGGGACAAAAGAAGTTTGGTCATCTGTTCCGGTCTTATGTTTTCCTTTTCCAGAATTTCAGAAATTACGGTTCTGCCATCCGGTGTTTTCCATCCGATGCCGGCATCCAGAAGGATATAATCCTGAGCTGTAATAACCAGAAACGGCTGTACAGACATTCTGATCCCTTTTGCCGTACCCGAATTCTCAGCAGTTAAAAGGGTAAAGTCTTTTGTTCTGCTGGCCGAAAAATTGCCTTCTTTAAGCGGAATAATTCTCATGATGCAAATTTCCCCAATATTTTCAGGATATGAAAGCTTTTTTCTCAATGCAGGCCATTGGTAAAAACAATCAGTTTTTTGTACACTGAAGATCAATATAAAAGATTTTATAAAATATTAACAGATCTTTTTCCGTTAAAAAAATACACAACGTCTTAAGGCATTCCGCAGAAACTGTACTGATGCAAAAATGCTTCCTGTTTTCCTGACCGGAAAAATTTTAAGATTAAAATACCATAGAATGATTGAGAAGAGACCGTTTTCCGGAGCGGTCTCTTTTTTATTGATTATCTTTGCACGTCAAAAGAAGACTGTATTTCTGTTGATCTATGAATCATCATCATCAGTCTTCCTCCATTCGTTCTATAACCAGGTTTGACATAAAATTTTAATTTATGATGCAGGTACATTCATCAAACGGTATTTCCCGTACTGTAATCTGGCTGATGGCTGTTATTTCGGGCCTCGTGGTCGCTAATAATTATTATAACCAGCCGCTTCTGGCCCTTATTTCAGACGATCTGAAGGTTTCTGAAAGTGCAGCCGGCAGGATTTCCGTTCTTACCCAGATTGGATATGCGCTGGGGTTATTGCTGATCGTACCGCTGGGAGATAAATTTTACCGTAAAAAATTAATTTTATTTGATCTGTTTCTGGTATTTGGGTCTTTGCTGTGGATGACTTTTGCCAATGAGTTGTGGATGCTGTATGCAGCCAGTCTTCTGATAGGGGCTACTTCTGTAATTCCGCAGCTGTTCGTTCCTATTGCAGCAGAACTTTCATCGGATCAGGAAAAATCTTCCAATATAGGCACGGTGATGTCCGGTTTGCTTCTGGGAATCCTTCTTTCCCGCTTCATCGGCGGAATTGTAGGAGAAATCTGGGGCTGGAGAGCCATGTTCGGGATTGCGGCCGGGCTTATGATTCTGGTCTGGATTGCTGTTTACAAAATGCTTCCGGAGCTGCACCCCAATTTCAAAGGAACTTACAAAGAGCTCATGGGTTCCGTTGCCCATCTGGCCAAAACGCAGCCGATTTTGCAGCTGGCTTCATTCAGGGGAGCGATGGCATTCGGATCTATGTGTGCTTTATTTACCACATTGGTATTTCACATGGAAAAGCCGCCCTTTAATGCTGGGTCTTCAGTTGTGGGAAGTTTCGGGCTTGCAGGAGCTGTCGGAGCTTTGGCTGCGGCTAAAGTCGGTAAGCTTCAGAAATATCTGGATATTAACCGTATTATTCTCTATTCTCTTCTCATTGTGGTGGGAAGCTGGGGTTTTACGTATTTTGCAGGAGAAACTTATTGGGGACTGATTGTGGGGGTAATCCTTGTGGACCTCGGTGTACAGTCGAGTCACATTATGAACCAGACCAATTATTTCCTGATAAAATCCAATGCGGTCAACAGGCTGAATACCGTTTATATGGTTTCTTATTTTATCGGCGGTTCACTGGGAACCTGGCTGGCTTCTGTGGCGTGGCAGTATGCGGAATGGAGCGGGGTATGTTTTGTGGGGGCCTTATTTGGTCTTTTAGCCATTATTGCCCATGTGCTTTTCTGTAATAAAGTAAAAACTTCTGACCGTTAAAATCAAGCCACCAATAGAGAAAATCAGTTTCAGCAGTCGATAATATATATTGTAATAAATTTTGTTACATTGACAGGATGCGTTAAATTTGAAGAAGTAAATTTTATCAGAATATGAAAATAGAAATATGGTCGGATGTAATGTGTCCGTTTTGTTATATAGGAAAGCACAACTTTGAACAGGCACTGGAAAAACTGCCGTTTAAAGATGAAGTGGAAGTAGAGTGGAAGAGTTTTCAGCTTGATCCTTCCCTTGATCCTGCGTCTACCCAAAATACCATTCAATATTTTAAGGAGAAAAAGGGTTTTCCTGAAGCACAGGCTGCACAGATGATCAGTCATGTTGCCCAGGTAGGAAAAGGAGCGGGAATAGATTTCGATTTTGAAAAAGCACTCATCACCAATACCTTTATGGCACACAGGCTGCTTCATCTGGCTAAAAAACACGGGGTTTCCTCTGAAATGGAAGAGGCTCTTTTTAAAGCTCACTTTATTGACGGTAAAAATGTGGGGGATGCTGATACTTTAGTTGCCCTGGCTGAAGATCTGGGCATTAATCATCTGGAAGCAAGACCGGCTTTAACTTCTGATGAATTCGATTATGAAGTGAATCAGGATATTATGGAAGCCAAAAATAATGGAATTTCCAGCGTTCCTTTCTTTGTTCTGAACGGAAAATATGCCGTATCCGGGGCGCAGCCGCCTCAGGTTTTTGAAGAGGCTCTTCAGCAGACTTATAAGGAAACGGTAAGTCCTTTCAAAGATCTTTCACAGGGAGGGGCTTCATGTGATGCAGACGGATGCAGCATTTAATATTTTTGAATATCTATGATAAAAATTAACGACGAATTTCGCTTTCCGTTATCAGAAACCCTTTTTGTATTTGCTCTGGATTCAGAAGCGGGAAAAGCTTTTGAAGGAAAAAATAAATTAATAACCGGGATAGGAAAGGTAAATGCGGCCATAGAACTTACCCGTGAGATCCATTTACGTAAGCCTGAACTGATTGTGAATCTGGGGTCGGCAGGAAGTCAAAGCTTTGGTAAAGGTGAAGTGGTATGCTGTACGAAATTTATTCAGCGTGATATGGATGTAAGGGGACTTGGCTTTAGTTTATATGAAACCCCACTGTCCGGAATACCACCTGTACTGGAATACGGAATGAAGATGAACGGCCTGAAAGAAGGTATCTGTGGCAGCGGCGACAGTTTTGAAATGAATCATGCTGAAACCGATTACAATATTGTAGATATGGAAGCCTACCCGTTGGCCCTGATCGCTAAAAAAGAAAATATTCCGTTTCTGTGTCTGAAATATATTTCGGATGATGCCGGAAGCGATGCGGCAGATGACTGGAGCGTACAGGTACATCTGGCGGCGGAAGCGTTTAAGAGAATATTATTTTAATCTTAAAACCTGTTTAAATTGTATTTATCCGCTTTTATATTTTTGATTATCAGGTGTTTTTATTGATTAAAATCAATGGGGTCATGTTTGAAATTATTTCTTTATTATTTCACATTTCTTCAGGTCTACAAAAAAAATGATGCAAAGTTTATCAATAATTCCGCTTTAGTCTGAGTGGCAAAGGGATGCGACTTCGTCGCTGATGAAGCAGTATCCTTTGGTCCCTTAAAATCAACGGTTTTAAGAATAAAATCCTTTGCATTTAAAAAAAATAATGATCAGCATATTATATTTTTAATCAAAAAATACTCAAAGAATGTGATTGATATTAAGATTTCAATGGTACAAAAATCAAATTAGCAATTTAAACAGGTTCTTAAAAACTTAAAAATGATCCAAATTATAATCAAAAAAGCGACTGCTGAAGATCTTGAAATAGTACAGACCATTGGCAGACAGACCTTTTCCGAAACCTTTTCCGACAGCAATTCTGATGAAGCAATGAAGCAGTACCTGGAAGATAGTTTCAGCACAGAAAAAATAAAATCTGAACTGAATAATCCGGATTCTTATTTCTTCCTTGCCTGGGAGAATGATGATCCGGTAGGTTATCTTAAACTGAACTCCGGCCCTGCACAGACGGAACCCCAGAATGGTGATGCTCTGGAAATTGAACGGATCTATGTGAAAAAAAGCCATCATGGCAGAAAAGCAGGACAGTTACTCTATGATAAAGCTATGGAAATGGCAGAAAACCTGCGAAAGGAGTATCTGTGGTTAGGAGTCTGGGAAGAAAACCTGAGGGCACTCAATTTTTATAAAAAGAATGGTTTTGAAACATTCGGAACCCACATTTTCAGGCTGGGAGATGATGAACAGACCGATCTGATGATGAAAAAAGTTCTGTAAGGTTTGAAAGAGTTTTTAGAACATATCCATAGCTATTATCCTCTGTCCGAAGAAACAGCAGCAGCATTACTCAATATCTGTACAGAAGATAGGTTCATGAAAAATGATTTTCTGCAGGAGGCAGGAAGGGCCGCCAGGTATTATTATTTTATAAAATCCGGGCTGGTAGGATATTATACTTTAGATGAACAGGGAGGTGCTGTGTATAAGATCTTTTTTGAAGAAAACAGCTTCGTTGCTTCCACATCGGCAATTGTTGAAAACAGGGTGAGCGATTTTAATATTACAGCTCTGGAAGACTGCAAGGTAATCAGATATCCGGCCCGGGAATACAGAGAATTGCTTTTAAAATACCATGATCTGGCATTATTTCATCTGCATTACCTGGAAAAAAACTGGGTGGTAAAAAAAGAACCCCTGGAAATATCTTTAAAACATCAGACCGCGAAGGAACGTTACCTGAAGCTTCTGGAGAATAAATCTTTATACAGCCGCCTGAAACAGCATCATATTGCTTCCTGTCTGGGGATTACACCCACCCAGCTCAGCCGTATAAAAAAAGAAATATAATAACAAAAGCTTCAACATATGTTGAGGCTTTTTTATGAGATCATGGGCATCTTTGTATCAGGAAATTATTCAGTAATTAATTATTTTTATCGTATGAAAAAGCTAATAAGTCTTATCGTTGTGGCAACAGCATACATTCCGGTGTCTGCCCAGAAAATCATTCACCAGGAAGTTTTCAGTTCCGGAATGAATAAGAAAATAAAAACCGTGATTATCACACCGGATCCTCAGCAGGGAGCCACTTATCCGGCAGTTTATATTCTTCATGGGTACAGCGGAAATCCGGACAGGATTCTGAAGCAGGATATTCCGGATCTGGCTAAGAAAGCACAGGAAAATAAAACCGTTTATGTACTGCCGGACGGAAATTTCAATTCCTGGTATGTGGACAGTCCGATTATCAGAGATTCACAGTATCAGACCTTCATTGGAAAAGAGCTTGTAGAGTTCATCGATAAAAATTATCCGGTAAAAGCGGAAAAGAAATTCCGGGGAGTTCTGGGATGGAGCATGGGCGGCTACGGAGCTGTGAATATCGGAACCGTTTACAATAAAACCTTCGGTATTGTGGGGAGTTCCTGCGGTGCCCTGGATCTGGCATCATTCGGGCCGGGATACAATAAATACGGCGTAGATAAAGTGCTGGGACCTGTGGCTTCATTAAATAAAAACTTTCTGACAGACAGTAAAATAAAACTGATGGTTTCTGCCGGACAACGCTACATTTTTGATTGTGGTACAGAAGATACCCAGATGATTGAAATGAACAGGAATTTTCATAAAAAGCTTACGGATCTTAAAATCCAGCATCTTTATAGCGAATCCTTAGGGGGGCATGACGATCAGTACTGGAGCAGGTCACTGTCTGAACAGTTGGTTCTGTTTAATGATTTTTTCAGACATTAACGGTCAGTTCTAATAATAAAAAAGCCTCCCGGTTCCGGAAGGCTTTTTTACAGCTGTTATTCTTTGTCTTTTGTGAACTTTAATTTCAGCGATTTTCCCTGGCTGAAATCTATGGTTTTCTGTTCCGGATTAAAGGTCATTTTAATTTCAACATCTTCATTTTTAAAGGTATGGTTTTCATAAGCAGACAGCTTTACCGGTCCCTGTCCTTCGGCTATTGCCTGTACATAGAGCGTATGGTCCTGTACAAATACCTTCAGTTTCATAGGGAAACCAGGAGCGCTGTAAATTCCTGTATAAGCATTCAGCTGTGCATCGGTGGGTGTGGCAGCTTTCAGAGGCCTTTCCACTTCCAGTTTTTCGTTATACAGAACTTTCCGGATTTCGTCTATCGGAATAGCTGTTTTCCGGGTCAGATTATTCTGAAGCAGAATAAACGTTTTATCGTTATCCATATGCCGTTCTATATAAGTAACATATCCTGCCCATCCGCCTGAGTGGTTAGCTATTTTCCCGTATTTCGGGCTGTTATTTACTTTCCATCCGAAACCGTAACCGCTCTGTTTGCCGTCACCCGTTGTCACCTCGTTAAAGATTAACTTTTTATCGTTGTCATTCACAAGTTTGTCCGTATATAAAGCTCTGTCCCATTTCAAAAGGTCTTCAACGGTAGAATTTACCATACCGTCCCCTACAATTCCATCCAGATAATAGGTGTAAAAATCCTTTCCATAGCTGTCCAGGAGAACTTTTTTTCCGGAAGCATCCTCTTCATAGCCTAATGCATAATTGGCGATAGCCTGCGGTTTGTAACGGCTCCTGTATACCAGCGTATGGTCCATTCCGAGGGGTTTAAAGATATGGGCTTTCAGAAAATCTCCGAAAGACTGTTTGGAAACCCTCTCAATAATACTGCCCAGCAAAGCATAACCGGTATTGCTGTATTCATATTTCTGATTGGGTTCAAATCCAGGAGCCGGTTTATATTTTGCAAATTCTTTGATGATATCCTCATTCACTGCAAATTGGCTTGCATCCCAGTTTTTTTCGAAAAGTTCCATATAATCAGGAAGCCCGCTTGTATGATTCAGAAGATTTCTTACCGTGATTTTATCATAGAAAGAAAGTTCAGGGATATATTTCGAAATCTTATCGTCATAATTAAGTTTTCCCTGTTTCTGCAGAAGAACGATACCCATTGCGGTAAACTGTTTAGAAACAGAGGCCAGTTCAAAGGTTGTTTTCGGATCCAGTTTCCGTTGGGTGGCTTCTTCGGCTATCCCGTAACTCTTTTCAAAGATAGGTTTACCCTTATCAGCGATCAGTACATTTCCGTTGAATTTTTTTTGATTATAAAGAGAAGTAAAGATACTGTCCAGAATTTTAGTTTTGTCCTGCGCAGTTATCCCGATCGATAATAAAAAGAGATTCACACAAACTGCTTTTTTTACGGTTGATGTCATCATTGACTTTGTCATGTAATATTAGTTTAATCGTTGCAAATATAAATTAAAAGCTGTGATTGTGCTGAAAAATATATCAATGAATGCCGAAGTTTTGAGCAAAGAAAGAGAGGTTGATGAAATTGCATTAAACTAAAACATAACTTTTCAACCTCAGCTTTTTATATTTCAGTATCCCTTTTAAGTACAGATGTGGGATCTGTGGGAGCCTTTTTTAAACACAAAATATGCCAATATTTTCATATATTCAGCGGGATCAGAATTTACATCAAATCACTTACATTCTTCGAAAGAATTTCAATTCCCCTTTCCATTTCTTCAGCATTGAGGTTTCCAAAACCTATTCTCATAGCCGTAAGATCTCTGTTCTGATAAAGCAGTGTTTTAGGAATAAAAAGATTGTGTTGAGCGCAGTTTCGGCTTAGCCGCATCAGATTAACAGGAACTTTCCATTCCATCCAGAAAGCAAGCCCTCCGGAAGGTTTCCGAAATTCAATAAGCCCCTTCAGGTGTTCATCGAGTAACAAGGCGAAATGATCTCTTCTTTCCTGATAAACTTTTAAAGACTTTTTCAGATAGCGGTGTATTTCTCCTTCCTCAATCATTTCTCCCAAAGCCCTTTCCATCAGAATATCTCCCTGACGATCTATAATCCCGAGATATTTTCTCATTTCTGTCATCAGATTTTCCGGAGCCACAATAAACCCGGTTCTGAATCCCGGAGCAAGAGATTTCCCGAAAGAACCGATATAAATAACCATGCCGTTTGTATCAGCACTCGCAAGCGGAAGAATAGGGCTTTTATCATAGTGAAATTCATAGTCATAATCATCTTCCAGTATGATAAAGCCGTATTCATTGGCCAGTTCCAGCAGTTCCATCCTTCTCTGTGCACTTAGAGCAACCGTCGTAGGATAGTGGTGATGCGGGGTAAGATACAGCATTCTTATACGCTGTTTTTTACAGGCTTCCCTTACGCTTTCTACGATAATTCCTTCATCATCTATGGGCAGGGATACAATATCAACCCCTGATTTCTGGAAGATCATATTCACCGAGAAGTAACTTAAAGCTCCAATCAGAACCGTATCTCCTTCGGAAAGCAAGATCTGTGAAACAATATAAATACTCATTTCTGTGCTTCGGGTGATGAGCAGGTTATTTTTGGAGATCGGAAGACCGCGGGAAAGATTCAGATAATGCGATAAATGCTGTTTAAAGAACTCACTTCCGTCGTGATTGTAATGGCCGAGCATTTTCTGGTTGGATTTCCGTTTAAGAATAGAACTGTAAAATCTTGAATGCTGGCCGATCTGTGTGAGCCTGATGTCGGGAATACCGTCGTTGAAAATATATTCACAGTCCGAATGTTCAAAAGGATTATCCAGAATATTGGATGTTTTAAAAGAAAATCCTGTGGTTTCCGGATAATTCTGAAGGCTGTTCTTTTCAAAATTTTTTACCTCAACCGGTTTTTCATGAGGGGATCCGATAACGAAAGTTCCTTTGTTCGGAAGGCTTTCTACCCATCCCTGTGCATACAGCTCATCATAAACGGCTACTGCAGTATTCCGGTGAACCTCTAAAATTTCACTGAACAGCCTGGTTCCGGGCAGTTTCGTACCGAAAGGAAGAAATCCTCTCTGGATGGCATTGATCAGCTGATTGGCAACCTGCAGATAGATCGGAGTCTCTGAATGTCTGTTGATTTCTATAAAGCTTTGATAAGGAATTTTAACCGGACTATCCATAATATTAAAACTGGCACCTTTTGATGGTCCGGCAATATACTAATTTTGGCTCAAAATAAAAATCTATGGAATTTCACCGTATGCTCGAAAAGATCGTAAAGGATGGCAGAACGCATGCCCGATGGCTCAACACCCTTTCTTTTATGGAAAACGCAGGAGCCAGAAAAATTTCAAAATGTGAACACCCTGTCTCTGTAAGCCTGATTCAACTGAAACACGCCGCAGAAGAACACCGCCACGCTTACTATCTGAAAAAACAGATCGGAAAAATTAATCCGCAATACTGCCCCGGCTACGAAGATCATGAACTGCTCGCTGCAATAGCTACAAGACAATATCTTCACTCTTTAGACATCAGGGCCTGCCGCTACCTTCAGAATGTTTTCCGGCTTACCAGAGAAGAATTGAAATATGCTGCTTACCTTTTTGTGACTTATGCCATAGAAGTTCGTGCTGATGAATTGTATCCCGTTTATCAGGACATTCTTACCAGGGAATCTTCCAAAATTATGGTAAAATCTATTATCCTGGAAGAAGAAGGCCATCTGGAAGAAATGATCAGTCAGCTGAACGGTTTTTCTGAAGACTGGCAGTTCCATGCAGAAAATATTCTGATGATGGAAAAAGAGCTTCATGAGCAATGGGTAGGCGCAATAGGTGAAGAAGTATCAAGATTGCAATATGCTTAACAGGCTTCAGGAAAACCTTAACAAAAGGAAGGAATCGGGAATATTAAGAAGTCTGAAAACGCGAAGGGAAGGCATTGACTTTTATTCTAATGATTATCTGGGACTGGCAGGAAACAGGGAACTTCGGAACAGACTTCTGGAACAGGTTATCAGTAAACCTGAACTACTCTCAGGAAGCACAGGTTCCAGACTGATCAGCGGAAACAGCCGTATAGTATCGGAAACCGAAGAATATATTGCTGAAGAACATCAGTCTTCCGCTGCTTTATTGTTTCCTTCAGGGTACAGCGCCAATCTTGCTTTATTCTCTGCACTTCCGGACCGTCGTGACACCATTATTGTGGACGAACAGATACACCGGTCGGTTCATGATGCCTGCAGAATGTCCCATGCCCGGAAGCTGAAATTCAGGCATAATGATCTGAATCACCTGGAACACTTGCTGAAAAAACAGAACGCACATTGTTTTATTGCTGCAGAAAGTCTGTACTCGATGGAAGGAGACCTTGCTCCGCTTATGGAGATGGCAGCATTAGCGGAAAAATACAGTGCATCACTGATTGTAGACGAAGCCCATGCTTTCGGAGTATTTGGATATGGTCTGATCTGGAAATACCGGCTTCAGGAAAAGGTTTGCGCCACGGTAATTACTTACGGAAAAGCTCTGGGAGCCCACGGTGCAGCGGTATTATGTGATAACCGGGTGAAATCCTATCTGATCAATTTTTCTTCACCTTTCATTTACAGTACTGCAGCTCAGGATTTCCAGTGGGCTGCTATAAAAACAGGATATGATTTTTTGAAAGAATCTCCGGAATTACCGGAAAAACTTCAGAAGAATATTCAGCTGTTCAGGAAGCAGGATGTTACCACACCTTCTTCGGAAAAAAGTCCTGTTCAGGCAGTGTTGATATCTGATAATGAACGACTTAAAATCATGCAGGATACCCTGTCAGAAAGTGGATTCTCAGTCTACGCAGTATACAGTCCCACCGTAAAAATGGGAACAGAAAGACTGAGGATATGTCTGCACACCTTCAATACGGAAGAGGAAATTATAAACCTTTCAGAAATTATTAAAAAAAATATTTAAAAAGATAAACAACTTCAAAAATTTGAAATTTTTCACCTGATTACATGAAACTATTCATCACCGGGATCGGAACAGAAGTGGGA
This sequence comes from Chryseobacterium indologenes, assembly GCA_002439165.1. Classification (GTDB taxonomy): domain Bacteria; phylum Bacteroidota; class Bacteroidia; order Flavobacteriales; family Weeksellaceae; genus Chryseobacterium; species Chryseobacterium indologenes_E. Next base: position 137,739 of record DJTE01000033.1, on the reverse strand, counting down.
AAAACCATATGTTCTGCCATTTTAACCCAATATTTTAAAGCTGATTACTGGAAACCTGTTCAGTCAGGAGACCTGGATTGTACAGACAGTCATAAAATTTCAGCATGGACAGACAATACCCAATGTCATCCGGAAACGTACCGTCTGAAGCTGGCTGCTTCTCCCCATCAATCCGCAGGGGAAGAAAATGTACAGATCCGTGTGAACGACTTTAAGCTTCCGGAAACAGATAACAGCCTGATCGTGGAAGGTGCAGGAGGACTGATGGTTCCCCTTTCTGACCATGAGCTGATGATCGATCTGATTGAAAAACTGGCCATTCCCGTTGTATTGGTCGTCAGAAATTATTTAGGATGCATCAATCATACCTTACTTTCCCTTATGGCGCTTCATCAGAAAGGAATAAAGGTGGAATATCTCATTTTCAACGGACCTTTTCCTCCTGATACCGAACGGGTGATTGCCGGATTTATTAAAACAGAAACAAAGATCATCAGGATTCCCGAGATCGGACAGCTCACAAAAGACAGCATTAAAGCTGTCGCAGAACAATTAACAATAACAAATTTATGATAATGGATAAAAAAACTGAAATCAGAAATAACTGGACCAAAAAAGAGATAGAAGATATTTACCATCTGCCGCTGTTGGAACTTATTTACAGGGCAGCCACCATACACCGTGAATGGCATGATCCTTCAGAAGTGCAGGTTTCCACGCTGTTATCGATCAAAACAGGGGGATGTCCGGAAGATTGCTCTTACTGCGGACAGGCAGCCCGCTATCACACCAATATCAAAGTACAGGCACTGCTGCCTACCGAAACCGTGATCGCTCATGCCCAGAAAGCAAAAGACAGCGGATCTTCCCGTTTCTGTATGGCCGCAGCATGGCGTGAAGTGAGGAATAACAGGGATTTCGACAGGGTTATCGATATGGTAAAAGGGGTCAATGAACTGGGAATGGAAGTATGCTGTACCCTGGGAATGCTTACCGAAGAACAGGCCGTACGCCTTCAGGAAGCAGGGCTGTATGCCTATAACCATAATCTGGATACTTCGGAACAGTATTACGAAGAGATCATTTCTACCAGAACTTTTGATAACAGGATCAATACGATCAACAATGTAAGAAAAGCCGGTATTACGGTTTGTTCAGGAGGAATTATCGGATTGGGAGAAACTCATGGTGACCGGATTTCAATGTTACTGACTTTAGCTACAATGCCTAAACACCCGGAATCTGTACCTATCAATGCACTGGCAAGAGTGGAAGGGACTCCCCTTGAAAATAATGAAAAAGTAGATTCCTGGGAAATGGTAAGAATGATTGCTACCGCAAGAATTGTAATGCCTTCGTCTATGGTGAGACTAAGCGCCGGAAGAATTGAAATGACTGAATCTGAACAGGCATGGTGTTTTATGGCAGGGGCCAATTCCATATTCACAGGAGAAAGAGAAACCCTTCTGATAACACCTAATCCGGGGGTGTCGGAAGATATGCAGATGCTGGAGACCCTGGGGCTTAAACCTATGAAATCAGATAAAAAAACAGAAACCTGCTGTTAATCCTGTTAAAAATAAAAGATATGAATTTCTGGCTTCTGGTTATCATTCTTCTGAAACTGATTAAAAAATTACTGTCAGCCTTGATGTAATATGATAAACCAGTCTTACCGGATACAGAGTAAAAACAACCGGATACTGTTTAAAAGATTACCGGTTGTTTTCTTTTCAAATTATAAATATACATTTTGTACATGAATACATCAATACCAGGTCTCGGGGAAAGAGACCGGGCGGTGAACTGGCATCCCTATACCCAGATGAAGACAGCCGGGGATGCGATTCCCATTGTGAACGGGAAAGGAGTCTATCTCTATGATGACAAAGGAAAACAATATATTGATGCCGTATCATCATGGTGGGTAACTTTACACGGCCATGCCCATCCGTATATTGCTGAACAGGTATTCCACCAGCTGAATACCCTGGAACAGGTTATTTTTGCAGGTTTCACCCACGAGCCGGCAGTCAGGCTGTCAGAGAACCTTTTAAAATTACTTCCCGGAAATCAGGAAAAGATTTTCTATTCAGATAACGGTTCCACGGCTGTGGAAGCGGCACTGAAAATGTGTGTTCAGTACGCCTGGAACAAAGGGGAGGAAAAGACAAAAATTCTCGCATTCAGAAATGCATATCACGGGGATACTTTCGGAGCGATGTCTGTGAGTGGGAGAAGTGCATGGACCCGGCCTTTCGGAAATATGCTCTTCGAAGTGATCTTTATAGATACCCCGACCCGTGAAAATCTTGATGATTTAAAAGCCCGGATTAAAGATATTGCATCTGAAACGGCCTGCTTTATTTATGAACCTCTGGTACAGGGAGCAGCGGGAATGCTGATGTATAATGCTGAAGATCTTAGTGAACTGATGAATTACTGCAGAAAATCAGGAATTTTAATGATCCAGGATGAAGTATTTACTGGGTTTGGAAGAACCGGAAAGCTTTTTGCAGCAGACCATCTGTCTGAAATGCCGGACATCATGTGCTTTTCAAAAGGACTTACAGGAGGAACTATGCCTATGGGAATTACATCATGTTCGGAGGATGTTTTCAATGCATTTCTGTCTGATGATAAATACAAAACCCTGTTCCACGGACATTCTTTTACAGCGAATCCTTTGGCCTGTACTGCCGCTCTGGCAAGTATGGAGCTGCTTCTGAGCGCAGAGACTCAGGCTGCTATAAACCGCATATGTCGGCAGCATTCAGAATTTTCATCAGTTCTTAAGAGCCACCGTAACGTTGAAAAGGTACGGCAGACCGGGACTATTCTTGCTTTTGAACTCAAAACCAATGGAAGTACTTCCTACTTCAATGAAATAGGGAAGGTTCTGTATGACAGATTTCTGGAGCATGGGATCATTTTGCGTCCGTTGGGAAATATTATGTATATGGTTCCTCCGTATTGCATTACTTCAGAGGAACTGGAGCTTGTCTATACGGGCATACTTAATGTACTGGAACAGGCAGACCATCTTTTTGTTTTTTAAAAATAATCCCGCAGGATAAATCATAGGATCCGGAGGAAAATCAGAGGTTTCAGTTCATGAAGGTCCTGGTTTTGCTCCGGGTTTCTTTGTAATTCATAAAAAATGAATGAATAAAAACAAAGAATAGAAAAAAACATATTGAAAATACTGTTCTTAAAAAGATGATTTTCAGATATTCGCGGTTTTATTTGATCACGTTTTATAAAAAATTAGCAGCGAATTGTAAATGTATCTGATTTCTTAGTTTACAATCATTATTTTTACCGTGCTAAAAAATGTAGAAATGATAAGCATTGCGATCATAGAAGATGAACCGGCAGTACGCAAAGAAATAAGCTTTCTTATCCAGCAGGAACCCGATACGGAAATTATCGGATGGAGCGATAGTGTACAGACCGCCATACAACTCATTCAGGAAAAACAGCCCGATGTTATCCTGATGGATATTCAGCTTCGGGACGGGACGGCTTTTGACCTTCTGAAACAGCTCAACCCAATCCCCCAGAATATCATATTTGTTACAGCTTATAATCATTTTGCGATCAAAGCCATTAAATACGGAGCTCTGGATTATCTTCTGAAACCTGTTGACCAGGGCGAACTGAGAGAATCTTTGGGAAGATACCGCCGGAGAAGTGAAAACAACCCGCAGTGGATGCAGCAGCTTATGCTGACCCAACAGTCTATGGGAGTTTCAGACGTTCCTGAAAGTATTGCCCTTAATACCGTTCACAGTACGCAGATCATTAAAGTTCAGGATATTGTTTACTGCAAAGGTGATGGACCCTATACCTTTTTCTTCCTGAATAACGGAACCAAAGAACTTATCTCCAAACCGCTTAAATATTACGAAGAGCTTTTACCCGCACCGCATTTTCTGCGTACCCATCAGTCTTATCTGGTCAACCGCCAGTACATTTCAGGACTTAACCGTTCAGAATATATTGTCCTTAAAAATAAAGAAGAAATTCCTATTTCCCTGAGACGCAAGAATGCCATTTTAACCCAGCTTTTGAATAAATAAATGAAACCTATATTTCGGATAACCTGCCTTGCAACAGCCGCTTTGCTGGCTTCAGGATGCAGTAAAAAAAAGAATGCTCCCAAAGAAGATTCTGCTCTGCTGAAACAGATCTATGCATTGGAAAAAGCACCCATACAACCTAAAAATGCAGATTCTTTGGTTGCCTTATGGCGCAAATATGACAAAGATCCTGTGGTAGTAAAAGACACTACCATGTCTGCCATTGTAAAGTATAATATGGCCAGACTGTATGCTATGCGTGGTAAGGATTCTGCCCGTTATTTTATAGAGCAGGCACTGGAACTTATAGAGCCTACTTCCGGAAACCTTCAGTACAAGACGCTTATATACAACGGGATAGGGAATATCCGGAGTATGGAAGCCAAACAGCGGGAGTCAGGCTATTACTACAACAAAGCAGCAGCTATTGTTTCAGATACCACTGTTCATCTTACCGATGAAGCCCGTTCAGCAATTCTGCTTTCGGCAGCACAGAGTAATCTGAGTGCCTATCAGTATAATCTTGCCGAAAAAATGAACCGTGCTGCTATGCCCTGGACGGTTTCACTGCCCAAAGGCCATATCAACAAGCAACGGGTTTTGGTACAGATGATATTTACGCTCAGTACCCTGCATAAACCGGCGGACAGCATCAAACCTTATCTCCGCGATCTGGAAGCACTGCATGCGCAAAGTCCTGATCAGTATGATATCAGCTATCTGTATGATGCCAAAATGAAATATTTTGATACCCAGAAGCAAAAGGACTCCCTCCTTCATTACCAGCTCCTGAAAGCAAAGAATGACGAAGGTCATTACCATGAAAAGACATTAGCCGTTGAAGTCAATAATCTTTTCGTAGATTACAGTGATATTGCATCCACTTATATTGCACTTAAGCAGCCGGAAAAAGCTCAGGAGTTTCTGAAAAAAACCAAAAAACTGAAGGAACAGCACGCCAAACTGATCTTTAAATTTAATGAGGCATTATACCTGAACAGCCTTGCCGGGCTGTATCATTTACAGGGAAAACCTGATGAGGCGATCGATCTGATGAAAGAGGCTTCAAAACTTAAAGAAGAAGTCTACGAAACAGAAAACACTCAGGCGGTTGCTGAAATGAGCGCGCTTTACCAGCTTCAGACCAAAGACCGTTCCATTCGCACCCTGAACGAAAATATTCAGATCAACAGGCTGGAACTTGAGCAGAACCAGTTATGGCTTATTATTTCCGTACTGGGAACTGTTCTTTTGGGTATTGTACTGCTGTTTTTATATTACAGCTTCCGCCAGCGCCGTACAAGCCAGGAAAAGGAAAAGCTCCTGCTTCAGCAGCAATTACTCCGTACCCAGATGGAACCTCATTTTATCTTTAATACCTTATCTGCTGTACAGAGTTTTGTAAGGCTGGATAAAAAAGAAGATGCCATTAAGTATCTTAACCGCTTCAGCCGTCTTCTCCGAAGCAGCCTGGAGCTGAGCCGGGAAAATCTTGTCCCTCTGAATGAAGAAATTGAAACCCTGGAAAATTACCTTTGTCTGCAGCAGATGCGTTATGATAATGCTTTTACCTATCATATCACTCAACCGGACGAACAGGATCCCGGGGCTGCCATGCTGCCACCGATGCTCATACAGCCTTATGTGGAAAATGCAATTCTTCACGGAATTAATCTGGATTCCCATACCGGAAATATTGAAGTGACCTTTAAACTGGACGAAGACATTTTACAGGTAACCGTTACCGATACCGGACGAAGCCAGGCGCATCAGGCAGATACTTCCCACCGCTCATTATCAGGAACGATCAGCAGGGAAAGAATGCAGCTGCTGGGTAAAAAAGCCAGTGTGAATATATCCAAAAATGCCGGCAGCGGAACTATGGTAACCTTATTAATCCCTGTGGTATACCCTTAGTTTACGGATTGTAAATAATTCAGGACGGATTGTAAATCAGGTCTGTTCTGTTATCAATACTTTTATATTTTTAACCCCGGAATTGTACAATTCCGGGGTTAATGCTAATGAAGCCAGTTAAAAATGAAATTACAATCCGTCACAAAATATATCTTTTTTATTCTTGTCACCCTGGTGAATCATCCGGCAGCTGCACAGGCAGCTTCCGAAGTTCAGATGGACAGGGCCCGTGAGCTTTATGACAGTAAAAAATATGAAGAAGCAGCCGCATTCTGTGAGAAATTGCTGAAAGATGATTATAAGAATACCTACCTTCTCAATCAGTGTGGTTTAAGTTATTTTCAGCAGGGAAAATATGAAAAGGCCCGGGATAAATTCCGTCTGGCAACATTATACTGCCCTCCGGGTGATAAGACCAACATGGGGCTTTACTATTCCAATCTTTCAGCAAGTTATGATCATACCGGGAACGGTGAAAAAGCCTATGAAAATGCCTTAAAAGCTTATCAGCTGGATAATAATAACCTCTGGAATGCCGCCTCTATGGCTCAGAACGCCGGGAAATATGAGGAATGCCTCAAGCTGATGGATAAGGCCGGAAAAGACAACCTTCATATTGCATACCAGACGTTATACGGCAGGTGCTATTACCATACAAAACGATACAGAGAAGCGGCAGACAGTTACAGGCGTTTCTTCAGTGAATATGATCCCCGCGATGAATTTGTAACTCTGGATACAGAAACCGAGGCCAATTATTTTCTTTATGCTTGCCTTTTTAATGTTGCTGCCGAAACAGATGAAAAAAAGATTGATACAGCAATTGCAGAGATAAAAAAGATAATCGGAAAATCCGGGACAAAAGTTTCCAGGGAAAATATCATGAAAGGCTTTGCACAGCCTGACAATATCTGCAGTAAATACAGTTTTTCTGCCGGTACATGTGCAAAAATCTTTAAAATCTGGATCGATAATCCTACCGCCGGAGAGCAGATGCAGTTTACCTACTATGCTTTAAAGGATTACCCGTCGGCTTTCAGACAATCTGAGCATCTGATACGTTCCGGTGAAAATCAAAAGGCTAAAGAAATATATTACCTCAGCTCACTCCGGCTTTTCCTGGATGATTATTTTCAGAACAGCCGGAAAGCAGATCTCAAAAAGCTGGATATGATCGCCGGACTGTTCAAAGGTGTTATCAGCAAAAAAAATGATACTGACAGCGGACTTCCTCCACGGGTAGAAGATGATGAAACAGCTATGGAGACGTTCAGGATATTTAATGAATATTTTAAGAGCAGGGAAGAACAGAGAGAAGCTGCTGCTTTACTGATCGTAATTATGGAGAATCTACCGGATGAAAGAGCTAAAACAGAAGTGATGAAGATCCTTAAAGCCGGATATATAAGCAATTAAATCACAAAATAATGGGAAACAAGCCTACACCAACATCCAACCCGGACAGAAAAAAGAAGATATATATTGCAGCGGGCTTATCTGCTGTTCTTATAGCGGCCGGAATTTTTATCTACATCAATAAAACCAAACCATTGCCGCATGTTCCCGGAAAAGCGCCTAAAGACAGCCTTTCCATAGCTAAAAAAGACTCTGTTTCTACCGTGAAAGACACCTTGAAGAGTGCGGAATATGAAGGAGAGGAATCTCCTTACAGCGAATACAGGGTTATTGCCGGTTCTGTAAACCTGCCTTCAGATAAGCTGAACTTTGGAGACAGAGTGTTTGCGGATGACAGTAAATCTACGGAAAGCAGGAAAGTAATTCTTCTTCAAAATCCGTATAAATTTCCCGGTACGCCAGGCTATGATGCAGATGCCGGGCTGTTTATTGAAGATTACCGTTTTGATGAATATAAAAATAATTTTTCACTGCCACCCTTTGTTTCGCTGCCTACCGGGGTGAAGAAGATCCTGATGAATGAAAATTACAGTGACGGAAATAAATACAGTATTACACAAAATAAAGAAAGAGCGAAATCTTCAGTAGTACTGGGGGATTTTGACGGTGATGGCATCCGTGACGCAGCTGTACTGATGGATAATAATGAAAAGCAGATCAGCCGGTTACTGATCATCTGTTCCAATGAGGTGACCAGGCTGCCTTATATTGCTTTTGCTGAAAATTATTCGGATAAGATGAAGATTCGCCTGGACCAGACAGACTATGCTCCCGTATCCCGGAGCGGAATCATCGTTACAGGAGAAGATATTGAACTTTCTGTTCTTTATGACCCGGATTCCCAGAAATTCAAAACCACCACCACGGGAGAATAAACCCGTCAATATCTTAATTTAAATAGTATTGAAAAAAGGCTTTAAACATATCACCGATTGTTTTTTCGAATACCTCGGAGCTGTTATCATGACAGCAATGCTCTTAGTCTTTATATTCGTTGTCAACACTTATCATTATTTTATTTATGCACTGGTTATCACGGGTTTTATTTTTATACTGAAAAAAACACAGAGGAAAGGCTGGAGGAAAAAAGGCGAATATTTTCTGATACTGCTGGGAATCAGTTATGCTTTTTTGCTGATTCTTTTTTCGGTTTCTCCGTTTTTAAGGTTTAAAGAGTTTCAATGGACGCATTTATCATGGAATACCACAGATGCTAAGATTGTGTTTTATCAGTCAGGATGGGATAAACCTTACCGCAAATCCAGCGGATATGCGTATTCAGATATCACATACAGTTACAAAGCCGGGAATCATCATTTCACCCGTACTGAACACAAAGCTGAAAAGTTATATTACCCGGTCTGGGAAAATAAAAAAAGGATTCAGAAACTGAAAAAAGAAGTTCTTCAGAAAACCAGACAACGGATTGATGACAAAAAATTCATTGTTCTGTACAATCCTGATCATCCGTCAGAAAGCAGATTTTTTCTTTCCCGGCAGCTTTTCTACCCACAGGGTTCAGGGTTGTATGCATTTGCTGTTTTAATAGGAGTATTTTTTCTCATAATCGCGTCAGGTATTATTTTTACCTGTAAAAAATAATGGATACAACATCTTGTTTATCAGTATCGGTAATTTATTAAATCTGTATTGAGTGAAAAATACCGCGAATTGTAAACCGTTTCCTGCGAATTGTAAACGGGACTTTCGCCTGCAGAATATACTTTCTACCTTTGACCTGACAGCCAGACCAAGCAAAAGAGTATAAAATGTGCTGCACAAATGACGAATACAAAATATATAAGCCATTTTATAAGCCAGCTTCGATTAAGAAAAAGAATCTTGATTCTTCTGCTGGTTTTGGCCGTTTTTATAGTCCCGTTTATCTTTTTTATTGTTGCATATAAAGAAACGAATGACCTCGGAAAAGATCTGTTGGGGAAAACAAGATATAATGAAAGAATAGAAGATGCTGTAAAATATGCTTTGGCCATGACAGGTCTTCTGGCTGTAATGATATTGCCGCTGGCTTTTCTGCTTAACCGGTTTTTAGAAAGCTATGTTCCGGTACTGAAATCGCTGGACAGTAATGACATTAAAAAACTGAAAGAATATAATGAAAGCCAGACTTTTATCAATAAGTATCATATTTCATTCATTTTTCAGAAAGATATGCTGCATATCTTTAAGCTGGGGAAGGTCAGCTGTATTAAAGGAAGCAGCATAATTAAGTATAATCTTGAAAAAATACACAGCCGGGGAGGAGGGCATTACCGGCTCCGGATAAAAACGGCAGACAGAGATTATTTTTATATTATCAATAATAACGACAAACAGGCTCTGATGCTGGAACAGGATCTTGCCGTTATCATGAACCATATCAGCAATGATAACAAATCTGGAATTAATTTTATTGATTTCGGGAAAAGTATATAGGAATCTACTGTTATTCGGGTAAAAAATAATAACCTATCAGAGAGACGATGATGGAAAAAAAGACTGCTTCTATAAGTATTATAAAGCAATATTTCGGAAAAAAAAGCACCATTGTTTCTCTGATTTTTGTTTCTGTTCTCTCTCTTACAGGAATTCTCTCTGTCTTTACAAACCTGAAAAGCGGACTTTGTGCAGCAGGTGCTCTCACATTAGTCTGTCTCTTTCAGAAAATATCAGGGAACAGATATCTGTTATGGGCTGTTGCAGTCATATTCGCGGTAGCATACTGGCTGGGGCAGATGCTGTTGGATATAGAATTTGCTTTCTTTGCCGTTACATCACTGTTTCTCTCCTTTATTTTCTTTATAAAGCCCTGTTACGGAGAATATAAAAAAGCATCAGATTTTGAAGTTTTTTATTTTGATAAAAGAAAACTCAGATGCCTGGTAACAATGGCCGATTCCGATTATAAAGGCTATATGTTTGATCCCAAAAACTATTTGAAAGAATTTTCCTCATCATCAGTCAAAGCCGTTTCTTTTACCGGGAAAAGCATGACAATTGCTGTGGGGGACCTGCTGGTGCGGCCAAAAGAACTTTCGCCGGACGACCTTCATTTGATCCGGGATTATGTACAGCAGTATTTTCCCGATCTTTTACAGAATACCGGGGTTATGGATGAAAACCGCAGAAAAGAAAACCGGTTTTATCTTAACAAGCTCATCATCTTTTCTCCGGTGCCCGTTTTGGGAGTTGTTATCGTTTTTTTTGCAGATAACGGAAGAAACCTTCCACTCACCTGTGCCTGTCTGGCATTGATGGTACTTTTTCCCATCATAATCCATAATATTTTAAGAAAAATAAAAGAATAACTTTTAATATATTTATATTTGAACAAACCATGAAAATCGTTAAACATCTTCTGATAAGACTGCTGATTACTGCTGCTCCCCTCATAGGGTTATACTTCTGGGCAGAAATGGCATTCAGGGCCAACAGACAAAAAGAACATCCTACCGATGTGGGGATGGGAGTGGCATTGATGCTGATCTTTGTGTTAAGCGCTTTGTTTTTCGGATTTATAACGGATTTTATCACCAGATTGATAAAGAAGGACTATAAAGTAGCTCTTACCGATGTACCGTTTCTTCTGGTTTTTATTGTTCCCATTCTTTACTTAAGCTGTTTATGGTCCGGCGGAGACGGTTTCTGTAACTGGCTTACCAATATTATTGATAAAATATGATATTAATTGTAGCCATGTTAATCTGTATTGTAATAGGCGGGCTTACCTACTTTAAACGCTCACCTAAAGCAATACTCATCGCCATACTCCTCTTATTGGGAGCAATGATCTGTTTCTTTTTATGGGCAGCCTCTAAAGAAAAAGCGTATGGAATTTATATTCCTGACTATTTTAACGGTGAAAAAAGAGACAGCCTTGTAATATCTGAGGGAGGACATACCTATCCTTCTGCAGAACAGATTATCCAGCGGAAAACAAAAGTATCCGTACAATCAGAAAATGATGCCTGGGTATATAAAAAAGAAGATACCTGGCAGATGCTGCTGTAATGGAACGACTGAAATTTCCAGTGAAATCCGGTTGTGTTGTGATTTTCATCCGTATTTTTAAAAAACTGAAATAAAGAGAGAAATATGAAAGTATTCAGATTTATACTGATTTTGGGTACCGTGATCTTTGTACTTCTGTGTACAGGTACTTATTTCTATCCTGTAAAATATAACGGCAGTTGCCGTGATGGGAATATATACCGTTACAAAACGGGAATATATCAGATCAGCTCCGGTACTGCAGAAAAAAAAGAATATAAGAAAATAGGCGGTTTATTCATGTTCTTAGGGATTCAGCCGGTGATATGCCCTGAAGAGATAGAAAAGCAGCATTTTGAGACCGTTGTAAAGTCGATAGACAGTGCGAACCGGGCTTCAGGATGGAAACTTCAGAAGAACGGATTGTGGATCAGCAGAAAAGGTGACTGGGCGGTAAAGGAAATTATTGCGGTAGGGCCGGAAGGAATGAAGCAGGCTGACAATTATATTACCCGGATGGGATTTAACGATCATGAACCTCTCAGGCAGATCATTGATACGGCCACTTTCCAAAAACTGAATAGCAGCTTTTATAAAGATAAAAATCATGTATACAGATATTATGGAATGGCATACGGAGGAAGTTTTTCCGTTTTCCCGGAAGCAGACCCGCAGACCTTTGAGGTATTGAGCGGGTGCTATGCAAAAGATAAAAACCATATTTATGAATCACGGCAGGGAATACTGGATAGTGTAGATTATACAACATTCAGGACCAAAAGTACGCTGGCAGGCTGCTTTGCAAAAGACCGGCACGGATATCTGCAATGGGGAGACCGGATCTCAGAAGACAATATGAATAACGAATATGTACAGAAAGCCATTCAGGAATTAAAATAATTTTTTTAACTATGAAAACAATTCTGCTTCCGGTTTTAATCCTTACGGTCGGCCAGATCAGTGCACAGACCGTTTATACAGGAACTATCGGGGATTATCCCATTGAAATGGTTATTTATCCGGCCGCTAAAACAGCAGATGCCGTGTACTCCTATACCGATTTTGATGAACCCATTTCACTGCATAATGGAACTCTCAGCAATGGTAAACTTACTTTTGAAGAAGAAGCCGGAAAGAAGCAGACCAAAGCGATTTTTACACTGGATCACTTTGCTGAAGATAAAAATACCTTATCCGGGACGTGGAAAAATATTAAAACCAATAAAGAGCTAAAAATTAATTTATCAAAAAAGTATTCCATTGAAAACGGTGAAAATATTGAGTGGAAAAACCGGGAATTATTACAGTCCGCTTCTGCAGGCAATCATTATTTCAAGGTAGTTGCTTCCAAAGAAAGAGAACAGTATTACCCAATGGTTACCTCCGTGAAAATATTTGAAAAACGTACGGACAAACTGCTGCAGGAGCTTGATGTCAGCTGTCAGCTTTGGGGATTAAATAATATCAGTACCGGAGACTATAATTTTGACGGAGCTGAAGATTTTTCTGTCTTCGAATCCAGTTATGCGGGTCCCAATACATCCAGTATTTACTTTCTGTATAATAAAAAAACTCATAAATATTACGAAAGCAGCTTCAGCGGGATTTCTCTGGAATTCGATCCTGTTAAGAAAAGAGTGTATGAAAGAAATCAATGCTGTGCCGGAACAGTGGTCACAACAGTTGAATATAAAGTGTTGAACGACAGTTTGATTCCCCTTAATCAGCACTGCTACCGCTGGAATGATAAAAAACAGAAACTGGTGGAAAAGCCTATGAAAGACTGCCGGTAATTATTCTTCATTTAACTTATTCAGGTTGAAAACCGCGAAAAGAATAGTAAAAAACATATGAAAAGGATATTGTTCAGTATTTTTATATTAGCATCCGGTGTTGTTTTTTCCCAGCAGCAAAGAGAAAATCTTATGATTCATGTGGGAAATGCAGACCATGCTTTTTTCGATAAAGTAAAGGTTACCGATAGTTCCGGTACTAAAAGTGTCCAGCTTGAAGACGGCCGTTATATATTGGGCAACGATCGCCGGAAAGCAGATATATCGGTGAAAAATAAGATGATCAGCGGTACTTTTACAGAATTGCGGGAAGGCATAAAAACCGATTTTACCATTGAAAATTCCTATGTAAAGGCTTATAATATACACAGTGACGGAACTGTCATCAACGCCTGGCGGGATGCAAAAAATGCTTACTTTAAGGAATATGATCCCAATAAAGTCCTTAAATCCGACGGATGGGTTTCTCTGGACAAAAATAAACATTACGGAAGAGGAGGCTCAAAGCATTATTTTGAAAACGGAAATGTAAGCAGCATTTCAGACGATGTTACCGAAACCTATACCGAATTTTACCCCAACGGGAATAAAAAACAGAGATCCGGACAGAACATCTTTGAAAGCTACGCCGAAAACGGGACCCTGTATAACAGACAATACACCAAAAATAACGTCCGGTACAACGACTATTACTACGACGGAAAACTCGCAACGCATGCCTACACCAATAAAGAAGGGAATGACGTGACAGAATACTATAAGAACGGTAACCTTGATAAAAAAGAAACCGTTAAAAACATCAACGGAGAAAAGCGGATCCTTACTTATGATAAAACAGGGAAACAGACCGGCAATACTTCTTATTCAGAAGCAATGGCAAAAGAAGCCGTTGACCATAAGAAAGTGCCGTAAGACTCACCTGCTAAGAAATTCTGAGGTCTTTTATTCATAGGTATAAGACCTTTTTTTGCGAATTGTAAACGGCATCATGCGGATTGTAAATGAAAGAGGGAAGGGATGAAAATATTATCTACTTTTGAAATAAGAAACAGGGATAATTCATAAAACCCCGGAAATTATTTCTCCGTATCTGTCGAATGAAACACCTGTTCTGAACGGTTTTACAGACCAATGTTTACGCTCTTTGAAATAAGTACAAAACGATAATAATATAAACAGAAACATACTATTGACCCTATGATGGCCATTAAAGTTTTACGGAACATTCTGTCTGTATTCTGGATCCTGTTGCTGGCAGTAGATTTTCTGCTGGTACTTCCCGAATACTGTGCCTGCAGGAATACCTCTGAAAACGGAAAGGGAAAAACCATCTGGGGATACACAATAGACTGTATTGGGGATGATGAGGAGTTTTCTCTGATTTTCTTTCAATGGATCGGCTATTGGCTGATCGGGATAATGACATAATCATTATACTGCATATAATTTATAAAAGGAAGAAGGATGTCTGGAGCTGGAATAATAATAACCATGAAAACTTTTAGTTTTAAACAGAGCAATAAAAAGAGTGGTACTGTCAGTTGCAACAGTAAACCTGATGTAAGAGACGTACCGCTTTTTTACTTCCCGACAAAACACCTGATACAGTAAAAACTATAAAACTATAATAACGATAAACATGAAAACTCTCAGTAAACAGCTGATAAAAGCTGTACTGAGCGATCATTTATAAAAAAGAAGAAAAGAATATCCAGGGCTGAAGAATTAGTAACCATGACAACTTTGTTTTTTTAACAGGAATAACTGCTCTGCCATTTTTACAACAGGATCCTGTTCGTAATTTTCCTGCTGTTTTTCTTCTATTTTTATAACTGTTGACGGTAGAGCAGAAAAAATATACAGCATCGGCACAAAGGGGGACGTGCCGGTGTTGTTTTTACTGCAACAATCTGTTGATGATCACATGAATAAGACTGTGAATAATATATAAAGGAAGTGTAGAGTTAAAAACTAATAACCATGAAAACTCTAAATTTTAACAAATTAAAAAAAGCAGCACTACACAGGCTGTAATGCTGCTTTAACTTCCTGATAATTACAATTAACATACTGCTGTCAAAATAACCCTAATGGCAAAAATTTTATTAAAAATATATCTGGTACTGTCTCTGCTTCTGGCCGCAGATATTACTGCCTGTTTTTTCTTCAGAGTAAGTCTGAGAGGATATTATGCAGATATTATTCTTTTCTGGCTATGGTTCTTTGGATGCATATCGGTAATCGTTGTGTTCTGGAAAAAAATAGGGGCAAAATTATTACTGGCGGCCATGTTTACCGCTTTAATATTGAGTATGCTGCCGATGGGACTGCCATTTTATGCGCTGGTCTTTGCCACTACACCTGCCGGATTATGGATGGACAGAGATCTGAATGGAAGTTACCGTGCACAGATCGTATCATACAGTGTGATGGTTCCGCCCTGGCTTCAGATCACAGAAAAAAACGGACCTTTTGAAAAACAGATCCTGCAATGCAGCGATTCACAGTTACAGGATCATCACATAGATGCGAAGATCCGGAATTCAAAGGATATTATTTTTGAAAAAGAAACAGACAGCACCATTACGTTGATTCTGTTTTACGGAGGTCCGGATCAAACACTGACCTTCAGCAAAGCAACAGGAAAAATACTGGATCACATAAAATGAGCCAGTTTTTCATAGATTACAAGTATTTTATAATGCTTCTAATCCTTTTTTATATGATTTTTCTCTCGCAGACCCTGCAGATTGCACTGATGGTTGTGGTTTGTCAGTAATCTGCTCGTCTGTGGGAGAAAGATTTAAAAGCAAAGATCTTTTATGTTAATATTTTTTATTCTTCACGCAGATTTGGCAAAAAACGAATATGGTTGTGGTTTCATCAGTAATATGCCGGTCTGCGGAAGAATAAATTTAATCCGATTTTAAATCAAACCATGATACTACTCATTTTAAATGTGTTCATAGAGAGTCTCAGATTCTTTATGCTATAATATTGTATTCTTTCCGCAGGCCAGACACCATGTTGTAATATCTGCCGGTCTGCGGAAGAATCAATAACTCTATCCCGGTTCCGGTACCCCTCATTATCATTTTATACTTATTGACAGAACATTTCAAAGCATTCTGTCTTTTCAGCTTAAATTCTTTAATCTTAATCATTAAAATCCTTGCAGCATTACAATTCTCCACTAAAAAAAATCTGCTCAATCTGCAAAATCAGCGGGATTTTAAAACCATAAAATCTGTGGGAAATTATTTTAACTACAAACCGAAGGTTAGACGTAGTCAAAAGATTTTTAGACAAAAGATTCTTTTAAGAAACAAACTTTATGTTGAGAAGAATACTTAAGCTTAAAGATCAAAGATTTTTATAGATCTTGCGGTGTGAAATTTTATCGGAGATAAAATCATTGCGCCTTTTTTATACAGCTGTAAAATAATTCTTGCGGCCTTGCGTATCCCAACAAAAAAATCTGCTCAATCTGCAAAATCAGCGGGCAAAAAAATCCATAACCATATGAGAAAATCCGCGGAAAATTATTTTAACCACAAACCGAAGGTCGACGTAGTCAAAAGATTTTTACACAAAGATTCTTTTAAGAAACAAACTCTGTGTTGAGAAGAATACTTAAGCTTAAAAATCAAAAACTTTTATTGATTTTGCGGTGTGAAATTTTATCGGAGATAAAATCATTGCGCCTTTTTTATACAGCCTGTAAAATAATTATTGCGACCTTGCGTATTCCAACAAAAAAATCTGCTCAATCTGCAAAATCAGCGGGATTTTAAAACCATAAAATCTGCAAAATCTGTGGAAAACTCTTTTAATCCTCAACATACCTGTTTCTCGCTGCTTTCATTCCAAAATAAAACATCAGGGCCACCGCAATACTTAAAAAATAGAAAGAACTTTTCCATGAAAGATCCCAGTCATGCAGCTTCCCAAAAACCGGAGGGCCGAATGCTGCGATCAGATAACCCACAGACTGAGCCATTCCGGATATTTTCACCGCATTGGCACTGTTCTTTGTCCGGGTGGAAAAAAACAGGATAGACAGACTGAAAGACAGACCATTGGAAATACCTATAATGACCGCATTCACATAGATCCATTGTGATTTTAATCCCGCAAACATCATCGTGCTCGCCATCATCAGAACACAGATCAGTACGATCAGTATTCTCTGGTCCTTCATTTTATGGGCAATGATCGGGCTGCAGAAGGTAACCGGAATCATAGTGATCTGGATCATAAAAAGCACCCAGCCCGTGCTGTCGCCCTGCATATGATAATCCGTGAGAAATGACGGAAGCCACGCCACCATACAATAATAGAACAGCGACTGCAATCCCATGAATATACTGATATTCCAGGCCTGTGCAGATCTGAACATATTAAAATCCGAACTGCTTAAAGAGCTTTTTGCCTGATCAGGATTTTTTTTGTTAAAAATCAGTTCCAGGACCAGTACAAACAGTCCCAGTCCGGCAATAACCAGCCATATGCCCAGAGAACCGCGCCATCCGAATCCTGTCCATTCCCCGATTTTTACACTGAACCCGGAAGCCAGCGCAGCCGTAAGATTCATTGCCACCGCAAAAATTCCGGTCATCAGACCGATTTGTTTAGGGAAATTATTTTTAATATATCCCGGGGTTACCACATTTCCGATACAGATTCCCAACCCGATAAATACAGAGCCCAGAAATAACATCCACACCGATCCTGTAATGCGGAGAAACAGCCCGAAACTCAGAATAATTAAAGAATACAGTAAAAAACGGCTGATACTGAACTGATGGGAAAAACGGCTTACCAATACAGAACAGGTGGCAAACATAAACAACGGAATAGAAGTAAGAAGACTGACCTGAAAGCTATCCAGCTTCATAGCAGCTTTTATATCACCGAGTACAGGAGCAACAGAAATGATAGGAGACCTGAGGTTACCGGAAATAAGAATTACAACAAGTATATTGATGATCAGAAGAGCATAGGAAGCGTTTTTTCCTGTTTCGTTATTCATGATGGAAATATTTACTGCAAATTTACTTTAGTATTTTTGTTTAATTTTGCCAAAGTTTTAACATAAAACGACATGAACCCTCACGACAGTATAGATATTGATGAATTGAAAAAACCTTATTTTGTATGGTTTGAAGAAGACTGGAAACATGATGATATCCTTCATTCTCACCGGAAAGGCCAGCTCGTATACGTAGAAAGTGGGTTCCAGTATATTACAATAGAAGGGAAAATCTACTTACTTCCTCAGAATCATGCTGTCTGGATTCCTCCCGGAGCCATTCACAAGACCAATTCGCACTCTGAAAAAATCAAACTGATGATTATGTTTGCGGATGCGGAACAGGGAAGAGGGTTCGATCAGGAAATCAGTGTGTTCTCTGTTCCTCCGGCACTGAAAGAGATGATCAGATACGCTGAAAAATGGTCAAAAAATCAATCCGAAGATCCTCACGAACAGATTTTCCTGAAAGCGCTTTTCAATGAACTTCCATATTTTGTAGAGCATGCCATCAGACTTCATATCAGCCTTCCGGAAGATAAGCGTCTCACAAAAGCCATCAGCTATCTTCACAGCCATTACAGAGAAGATATAAGAATTGAAGAACTGAGTGAGATTTCCATGCTTTCCCTGCGTACCCTGGAACGCATCTTCAAAAAAGAAACGGGTATTACCCTGAACAGATACCAGCAAATTCTCCGGATCATCAAAAGTATGGAACTGCTGAGCTCAGGAAATCTTACCATTTCCGAGATTGCTTATGAAACAGGCTATAAAAGCGTTCAGGCCTTTACAAGAAGTTTTCAGGCGGTCATGCAGTTCCGGCCTTCAGATTTTATTAAGAATATGAAGTAAAATATTAAAAAATCTCCGGAGATTTCCGGAGATACCAAATTCATTGACCTGCAATCAGGTTAATTATTAATTTTTCAGAACTTAAACAAGCATTCGCAAACACTCATTTTACCTTCTACAACCGTACTCCAGGCCCCGGTCCAGGTTCCCCCGTAAGAAGCACATATCGCAGGACATACCTCTTTAGCATCTTCATTGCTCCAGATAGGCCCGGCAAGAACATTCAGTTTATACTCCGTGCTTCCGGATGCTTCCGTATCATATTCAACTTCAATAACACTCATGGCCTCTTCGACAACGGTGCTCCATTGTCCGGTAAATTTTCCTAAATGAGCCGCAGCAATACGGCCTCCTAATTTTTGTGCCTCATCGTTGCTCCAGAGAGGGCCGGCAACGATGTTGATTTTAAATTTTGACATGATGTAAAGTTTTTGTGGTTATTTAACATTACAAAGTTGTCACTTTAAAGAGAGATATACTACCGTGAAAAATACCAAATATTTAACTGCGTATTTTCACCTAAACGGGATACAAAATTGAGATTAAAAACATGATTCCAGGTAAAAATCATCGTTATATAACCCTGAGAGCCTGTTTTCATTTAATGGTAAGATAAACAATTACATTTAAAGAAATAAAAAAGGTCCCCGTAAAAGGGAGACCTTAAAAAAACACAAATGATGAAAAAAAATTATTTCGATCCACAAATATAAGTAAAAATTACATTATGCAAAACATTGTTTCAATATAAAATTTTAAAAAATATTCATTCCAGATAAAAATAATGATTCAATAAGTAATTTCTGTTATCAATTATTTATTTGTAATGTACAGATGATGATTACAGATTTCTGATAAGAAATTGCCGGGAGATAAAGGATGAAGTGAAGCAAACTGATCTGTTTTACAGACTTTCTTTTTATATGCAGGATTTAAGATGATATAGCCGGAAAGAAAATCAATCATTTGTGACTATGCTCATAAAAGAACGGTATTTTTTTTTCGTTAATTTATTCTGTCAAACCACAGTAATATGAAGCCAAAATTGATTAAAGGAGTCCCACAGCAGCATTCAGGTGGATTTCATGATACAGAAAGCCGGAAGCAATATGAAGAAGCCCTTCTTCCGTTAAAGTTTGAAATACTGAAAAAAAGATTTTTCTCAGTCAACAAATGGAAAAGCTACTGCGGCAAAGGCTTTGCTGATTTTAGGCTTTATGACTCATCAGGAAAAGAAGCCGGCCGCGATCCCCGGAAAGGAGATTATATGAGGATTGATATTCCGGGACCTGGAGAAAGTGAAGCCAGGGGATATGACTGGGTAGAAGTTACAGACATCTGCTATTATCAGGACAATACTTCGGAAAGCATACAGATGACCTGCAGACCTTCCAGAGATCCCCAAATAACAAATAACGGTCACATTGCTCATTTTTACAGCAACGAAGCTACCTCTACATTTATGATATCCAGAACTCCCGGTTACTTAAAAGCCGCGGTGTACGGAAGAAACGAAACTCCTAATTTTAAAGCCGGTTTCATTGATGTAGTCAGAAATCTCATGGTGGCTGCCGGAGGAATAATGGGTATTTCCAAAATCCAGTGGAAGCAGCTTGCTGACGGCTTTCTTGATTTCGACTGATAGCCGAATCGTCCTTTTTTGACTTACATCAAAGTTCCGGAAATGCCTTCTGCCTATTTTCGCGGCTTAAAAAATAAGCTATGGCAGAACTTGAAAAAATCATATGGATATCCGTTATTTTAATCGTTATTATTTCGGTAAAAGACAGAATTAAACTGGCTCTTCCTGTCCTTCTTGTATCGGCAGGACTTATACTTAGTCTTACAGGATTAGTTCCCTCCATTGAAATGAGTCCGGAAATGATCTTTTATGTGGTATTGCCTCCAATTCTGTTTGACGCTGCCTGGAATACTTCTGTTCCGGATTTTAAAAAAGAATTTTCAAAAATATCTGTTCTGGCTGTGGGGCTGGTATTTCTTACCACGACCATAATTGCTTTTGCTGTTCACAGCATGATTCCGGGGTTTAGTTGGCCGCTCGCATTTATTCTTGGTGCTGTTGTTTCTCCTCCCGATGCAGTTGCCGCTACCAGCATTACCAAAAATCTTCCGATTCCTCAAAAGCTGGTCACCATCCTTGAAGGAGAAAGCCTGCTGAATGATGCTTCGGCACTCATTGCCTATAAATGTGCTGTTGTCGCGATTACCAGTGGCGTTTTTTCTTTCCGGGATGCAGGAACTCAGTTTATAACAGCCAGCCTGGGCGGGATTATAGCCGGGCTGCTGCCTGGTTTTCTCTTTCTGAAACTTCACAGATATTTTAACGGTCACAGCAATGCCGAAACATTTGCCGTTCTGCTTCTGCCTTTTGCCGTGTACAGCCTGGCGGAACATTTACACTGCTCCGGGGTACTGGCTGTGGTCACCCTCGGAATGTTCCTTTCCTGGAATTCATTTTTCATCTTTAGTGCAGACAGCAGAATACAGATGGGAAATTTCTGGGAGGTGATCATTTTTGTACTGAACGGGCTGGTATTTCTTATTCTGGGAATGCAGCTGCCCGGGATTATAGCAGATATTCCGGTTTCCGGGCTGCCGGTTCTCATCGTGTACGGATTTCTGATATTCATTATTCTGGTTGTTATCAGGCTCTTTGTTTTGGCTGTATTTCCTGTTTTTTCCGATAAGAATCCGGAAAACCGGACCCTTTTTATGAACCAGACCAAAAAAGAATACCTTATTCTATCATGGTCGGGAATGAGGGGAGTCGTTTCACTGGCAGCCGCATTGGCCCTGCCTCTCCATCATAATATCAGCATCGGACAGAGAAGCACTCTGCTTTTCATCACTTTTGTTGTGATTCTTTTTACGCTTCTGATACAAGGGCTTACCCTCCCGAAGCTCATCAGGATGATAAAACCGGCAGCACAGAACATACAGAATGAAGAAATCCTGAACAGAAAGCTTCTTGAAAAATCAATATCATTTCTGAAAAATTTTAAAAGCGAAAGCACCGCTTCAGACTATGCCGTAAAAAAAATGACAGAAAAACTGGAAAAAGAAGAAAGTGAAATCTTTAACAGTGAAAAAGAATCTGCCTCTTCCGGAGATCAGGCTTTCCTGAAAAAAGTGTATTATGATCTGGAACTTCAGCTTGCCGGACATCAGAGAAAAGAGCTTATCAAAAGTTATCACTCCGGTGAATTTTCTCTTGATGTGATCCGCAAAAAAGAATGGGAACTGGATTTCTGGACAGCCACCATCCGTCATGAAATGGAAGCCGTGAACACCGGCAACCCCTCTTCCAAAAAATGATTTTTTCCTTTTTTGACTTAAATCAAAGTTTTGCATTGCCGCGTACAGGACATTTGCATCCGAATATTTTTACACACACACATTTATGAGTACAACATTAGAAAAAGGACAGACCCTCAGTTTTTATCAGGCTGTCGCACCCATCATCATATCAGTGTTCGGGGTTTATCTTACCATTGGAACAGTGCTGGGAGTGCTGCCGGAGTTTGTTCAGAAGAACCTGGGCTTTGACAGTATTGTGGTAGGTCTCGTTATCGGGCTGCAGTCATTGTCAACTCTTTTAACGCGGGCTTATTCCGGTAAAATCACCGATACGAAAGGAGCTAAGAACAGTAAAATGACAGGGGTGGTCCTGGCCGTTATTGCCGGAATCGCTTATATACTGGCTGTATCACTTCAGGAAAATCCGGTTTTGGCGCTTTCTTTTCTGTTGCTGGCAAGGATGATTCATGGGGTAGGCGAAAGCTTCCTGGTTACCGGTGCTTTAACTTGGGGAATAGGGCTGGCAGGTCCTTCCAGTTCAGGAAAAGTAATGACGTGGAACGGAATTGCCATGTATGCAGGGATTGCTATCGGAGCTCCGTTGAGTATATGGCTCAGTAAAGGATATGGGAATTTTTCCGCATTTCTGCTTATTATCCTGCTGCCTTTTGTAAGCTGGATCGCAACGGTGAAGTTACCCTCAATCCCGGTGGATAAAGATCATGTGAGACCCCCTTTCTATAAAGTTATCGGAGCTATTTCCGGGCAGGGGCTCAGTCTGGCATTTTCTTCCCTGGCATTCGGATGTATTGCCTCTTTTATCGCCTTATTCTTTACAGAAAAGAACTGGGGCGATGCTTCTCTTGCTTTCATGACTTTCGGAGCCTGCTATGTTCTCACCCGGATCTTCTTCGCTTCTTTTCCGGACAAATACGGAGGCTTCAGAATTGCTTTCATTTCTTTGATCATCGAAGTTATCGGACAGCTTCTGATCTGGACCTCGGCTTCCAAAACAGGTGCTGTTATCGGATGCGGATTAACGGGAGTAGGATTTTCACTGGTCTTTCCGGCATTGGGCGTACTGGCCATTCAAAAAGTAAAACCCCAGATGAGAGGAACAGCTTTGGGGGCTTATGTCGCTTTTGTAGATCTTTCCCTCGGACTTGCCGGTCCTGTGGCAGGACTTGTTGCCAGCGGATTCAGCTATCAGGCCGTGTATCTGTTTGGCGGAATCAGCTGTGTTCTTTCATTAATTATCCTGATGCTTAACAAAAAATAAAACAGATATGACTGCAAATTCTATAAAAACAGAAAAAATACGTTCAGCATTTACTGTTAAAGATAAAAAATTCTTGACCCCTCATTTTATCCGTCTGTTTTTTGAAATAGATGATCAGCAGACAGAATGGCTGGCTTATGTGAAATCAGGTTCCAATAATAAACTTTTTATTCCGTCGGGCGAAAATGGAATCAATGCTGAACAGGAAATGATCACAAGAACTTATACCAACCGTAAAATTGATATGGAAAATAAAGAATTGCTGATTGATTTTGTCGCTCACGGAGACAACGGGCCGGCTTCAGCATGGGCGTTAAAAGCAGTTCCGGGTGACATTCTTGAAATAGGAATGAAACAAAGTTCAAGGCCCCTGGTTCCTGATGCAGATTTCTATCTTTTCATAGGAGACGCGACAGCTCTTCCGGTGATCTGTGCCATTGTAGAAGAACTTCCGTCTTACGTTACAGCAAAAGTCCTGCTGGAAGTATACGGGAAAGAAGATGAAATGATCCTGTGCTCCGCCGCGGATGTATCCGTACACTGGCTGCATAATGCGGAACCTGAAAATGGAAGCAGACTTGCAGATACAGCCAGAACCATTGAATTTCCCGCAGGAATACTGAAAAAATACATCTATGCTGCCGCGGAATATTCAACGGTAAAGGCTGTGAAAGACTATTTCAAAACAGAACTGAGCTGGGACCCTCATGGATTATATGCCTGTTCATACTGGAAATCCGGGCAGTCTGAAGACGGGGGAAAACCATAAGGAAACGCAGAAATACAGCCTTATTACACATTTATTGCTACATTTGCTGATAACTGATTCAGATCAATGGAAGAACTGTTAAGCTCATATATTAAAAGCAAAATATCGGTAACGGATGAAGAAATGAATACCATTCTTTCTTACTTCAAACCTATCGTCCTGAAAAAGAACGAACTTCTGCTCACTAACGGGCAGACCAGCCAGCGTACTTTTTTCGTGGTGAAGGGCTGTCTCCGGATATTCTTCATCAATGAAGAAGGGCAGGACTCTACTCGGTATTTTGCTTTTGAAAATCAGTTTGCCACTGCGCTTGTCAGCTTTATTACTTCGGAGCCTTCCGAGGAGTTTATTCAGGCTGTGGAAGATTCGGAAGTGTATTATATAACCCATCAGAACTTTTATCATCTGCTGGATATTATTCCGCAGTGGGAAAAGTTTTACAGGATATATCTTGAAATTGCCTATGTTACCAATACCAAACGGCTGATGTCTTTTCTGGTTCAGGATGCGCTTGAAAAATACCGCCAGCTGCTGGATGAAAATCCGGTTATTGTACGCAGGCTCTCCAATAAAATGGTAGCTTCCTATCTCAATATTTCTCAGGAGACCTTAAGCAGACTGAAATCCAGGCTTTAAATTTTCCCGGCCGGAACTATTTCAGAACAGTCCGGCCTTGTAATTCTTAATACTCCAATCATGAACAAATCAGATATTTTCACAGGAACGGTCCTGCTGAAAACTAAAATTGCAGCCTGTACCTATCATTTAAAGATACAAAGCTCAGATTTTCAGCAGGAAAATATGGCAGAATTTTTCTTTTCCAATCCTTATTATGATCCTCAGAGTAAAGTTCTTCAATATGCCCTCTGGAATTATGAACCTGTTTATCACATTGCTGATTTTGCTGTTGATACCTTTTCGGAAGAAGCTGCCCGGTGGATAGAAACCGTTCAGAAAGGAGATACTGTATTTTTCAGGCAGAACCCGGACGAACCTCTTACAGATCAGACGGGAGAGCATTATTTCCTGATTGGTGATTCCGCTTCACTATCCCGGTTATATGAGATCAACAGGATGTTATCCGTGAGTAAAACGGTCAGCAGCCTGATTTATGCGGAACAGGAGGAAGACCTTTTCCCCGATCTGGATCACAGTTTTCCTCTGAATTTCTTTATTTCAAATCCTATCCGGTCAGAAGAAATCATTGAGCATATCCGGAATCATTTCCCGTGAAATGCAAAAAATACCATCGCTTATATTTTAGGGAATGCATCAGTTACAGAAGCTGTTTCCAGGTACATCAGAAAGAATTTTTCTTCCGGAATTTTGAAAATATATTGACCTTAGCTTAGGATACTAATTTATAGGAAACAGGTTTTGAAGTTGGGGTATGGAAGTTGGATTTGCGCAAGGGCGCTATTTTTTTACCAGCATCGTGGGTGTAAGGGTGCAAAGATTTTATCTCCGATAATATTTGATGCTGTACTTCTTACGCCTTAAAATCCATATCAACATTAAACAAAGCCTTGCTGCCCTTTGCGAAAATCCAACAAAAATATTGATTTAATATTCTCTCGCGGATTTTGCAGATCGGGCAGATTTTTACAGGATTTTTTTCAAAAACCACATAAATTTAGTTCCCACTGATTTTTTTTCTGTGAAATCTGTGCAACCTGTGGGAAATATTTTTAGTAAGTACAAAAATTATCTGCTGGAAATCTATGATTTTCTTGCTTCTTAAAAATATCAGCATAATCAAAATTTTTGCCCTGTTGCGTTTTCAACCCATAGATTGTCTTGCTTCCGGTTTCTTAATCCGATTCAATTTATTCTGGAAAAGCTTAATAATAAAGAAAAATTCTCAAAAAATTAATGTAAGACGTTCTTTCCGGAAAAATTTAAGCCTTATATTTGCAGGGCAATGTTAAAATGGTTTTCCATAGTATGTTCAATGATGTATGTGTTTGCTACCACCAATGCGGCGGAAGTACTCAAAGTACCTGTCTTCGTAGAGCATCTTATGGAATACGAAGGTAATTTTGCTGAATTTGTCATGGAACACTATGACAATCACAAAAAAGATGCAGACTGGGATACAGATCAGAAACTGCCCTTCATCAATCCTCCGGTTGTACTGATGGTACATGCCCAGATTCCCGAACTCAGCTTTCAGATCGAGAAACCCAAAGAAATCATTGTTTCGCAGAAGAAAACATCTTATCAGGAAAAAGATTTTCCAAGCCTTTACCTTTCCAGAATTTTCCAGCCACCACGGCAGTCTTAAAGATATTCTATATTAAAAATGAGTGCTTAAGCCTTTAAGCAGTCGGTTCTTACTTATCATTAATTAATCCGTTGTATACAACAGTGTTTTTATGTTTTAAACACTGAATGGCAGGTGTTTGTAAAAGAAATTTATATTTTATTTCTTATATACCATGTTTGTTTTTAAAAACCAAAAGAAGAACAAAAGCCTGAAAAGTGTTTTACGAACTACTCCGGATTATCTAATTCATTATTTTCATGTTAAACAAAATTATTGAGTTCTCTGTAAAGAATAAACTCATCATTGCTCTTTTTACCATCGGGCTTATCCTTTTCGGGGTTTATGAAACCACGAAACTCCCTATCGATGCCCAGCCGGATATTACCAATAATCAGGTGCAGGTTATTACCACAGCACCGTCTTACGGAGCCGCAGACATTGAAAGACTGGTGACATTTCCTATTGAACAGGCTACCAGCAATATCAGCGGAATTACCGAACTGCGAAGTTTTTCACGTTTCGGGCTTTCCCTGGTAACGGTAGTTTTCGATGACGATACGGATGTTTACTGGGCAAGGCAACAGGTTCAGGAACGTCTCCAGCTTGTTCAGGAAAATATCCCGGAAGGTATCGGAAAACCGGAACTGGGACCTATCTCAACAGGTCTCGGTGAAATTTTTCAGTATGTTGTACGCGCCAAAAAAGGGTATGAGCATGTGTACGATGAAACCGAGCTCAGAACCATTCAGGACTGGGTAATCAGACGTCAGCTTTTAGGAACAAAAGGAGTGGCGGATGTCAGCAGCTTTGGAGGAAAACTGAAGCAGTATGAGATTGCCATCAATCCGAATCAACTTCAGGCCTTCAACATTAATATCAACGATGTATTCGCGGCATTGGAAAAGAACAATCAGAATACGGGAGGCGCCTATATCGAGAAAAAAGAAACGGTACTTTTTATCCGTAGCGAAGGACTTCTGGGAAGTACGGAGGATATAGGAAATATTCAGGTAGCAGATACGAAAGAAGGAATTCCGGTACACATCAAAGACGTTGCTTCTGTAAAAATTGGATTTGCAACCCGGTACGGTGCGATGACCTACAACGATACAGGAGAGGTATCCGGAGCCATCGTTCTGATGCTGAAAGGTGAAAACGCCAACGAAGTAATCGGAAACATCAAGCAGAGGCTTGAAAAAATCCAGGAATCACTTCCTGAAGGAGTGGTTATAGAACCTTTCCTGGACCGTGCCAAAATGGTAAACAATACCATCAGTACAGTAAAAACAAACTTAATGGAAGGGGCTTTAATTGTAGTTTTCATTCTCGTTCTGTTTTTAGGAAATTTCAGGGCAGGATTATTAGTAGCGTCGGTAATCCCTTTATCCATGCTTTTTGCCATCATTATGATGAATATTTTTGGCGTGGGAGGGAATCTGATGAGTCTCGGAGCTCTTGATTTCGGGCTTATTGTGGACGGAGCCGTCATTATTGTGGAAGCTGTCCTTCACCAGCTGGCCCATAAAAAGCATTTCGGAAAAGACAATATGCTCAGCAAAAAAGAAATGGATGCCCAGGTTTCCGGTTCTGCTGCAAAAATGGTTAACAGTGCTGTATTCGGGCAGATCATCATCCTGATCGTATACCTTCCGATCTTTACCTTACAGGGAATTGAAGGCAAGATGTTCAAGCCTATGGCCCAGACTGTTGCATTTGCCCTGGTTGGAGCGTTTCTTCTTTCGCTGACGTATATTCCGATGATGAGCTCTCTGGTACTGAGCAGAAAGAAAAAAGTTAAGGATAATATCTCAGATAAGGTAATGGCCAAAGCAGAAGCAGGGCATCAGAAACTGCTGATCAGAGCTCTAAAATATAAAAAATCAATCATTCTGGGAGTATTGGTTCTATTTGCAGGTGCTGTGTTTACGCTTTCCAGAATGGGAGGAGAATTTATTCCGTCACTGGAAGAAGGAGACTTTGCTGTTGAAATGAGGATTCTTCAGGGAAGTAATATCAATGAAACTAAAAAGATAACAACCCAGGCCGCCGGAATTTTATTAAAAGAGTTTCCGGAAATAGAGAAAGTGGTAACCAAAATCGGAAGTGCTGAAATACCCACAGAGCCGATGCCAATGGATGCCGGCGATATGATTATTGTTTTAAAACCTAAAAAAGAATGGACCTCTGCAGAATCTTTCCCTGAACTTTCTGAAAAAATGAGCAAATCCCTTCAGGTTATTCCGGGACTTACCACCGGGTTCCAGTTCCCGGTACAGATGCGTTTTAATGAGCTGATGACCGGAGCACGTCAGGATGTGGTATGCAAGATTTACGGTGAAGACCTGGACAGTCTGGCTGTGTATGCGAAAAAACTCGGAAGCATTATCAACACCGTAAAAGGAGCTCAGGATCTTTATCTGGAACCTGTTGTAGGGGCTCCGCAGGTAGTGATTGACTATAACCGGGCAGAGCTTTCCCGTTACAATATTTCTGTTGCAGAAATCAACAGGGTGATCAATATTGCATTCGCGGGACAGACGGCCGGAGCTTTGTATGAAGGAGAAAAGAAGTTTGATATCGTTGTGCGTATGGATAATGAGCATAAGAAAGATATTTCAAGCATTCAGAATCTTCTGGTTCCTACGGCTTCCGGCGAACAGATTCCTTTATCCCAACTGGCCAGAGTGGAGCTTAAAGACAGCCCGAACCAGATCCAGAGAGAAGATACCAAAAGAAGAATTGTGGTAGGGTTCAATGTACGAGGAAGAGATGTTCAGAGTATTGTGGAAGAACTTCAGCAGAAAGCCGGCAAAGATCTTAAGCTTTCATCAGGCTATACTATTTCTTACGGCGGGGCTTTCGAGAATCTGAATGAGGCCAAAGCAAGACTTGGAATCGCTGTTCCTATATCCCTGGTTATGATCTTCCTGTTGCTGTTCTTTGCATTCGGTTCGGTAAAACACAGTCTTCTGATCTATACAGCGATTCCGTTGTCGGCGATTGGCGGTGTTTATTTTCTTGCTTTGAGAGGAATGCCTTTCAGCATCAGTGCCGGAGTTGGATTTATTGCGCTTTTCGGGGTTGCGGTACTTAACGGAATTGTTTTGATATCAGAATTCAACCGTTTAAAAAGCAACGGGATACGCAATACCAGCAGAATTGTACTGATGGGGACAAGAATCAGGCTCCGTCCGGTTCTGATGACTGCTTTTGTGGCTTCCCTGGGCTTCCTTCCGATGGCATTAAGCAACGGAGCGGGAGCAGAAGTACAGCGGCCACTGGCAACCGTAGTGATCGGCGGTCTTATGCTGGCAACACTGCTTACTTTATTTGTCCTTCCCATTCTCTACGTCCTGTTTGAACATATTAATAAAGATAAAATGAAATTTTCAAAAAAAACAAACTATAAAAAACTGTCTGTACTGGCTTTACTGCTTTCATTCGGGGGCATCAGCGCACAGGAGAGCATTACCTTTGAACAGGCCCTGGAAAAGGCTTATCAGCAGAACGGAACTTTAAAAAACACACAATTAATTTCCGATTATCAGGAAAAACTGAAGGCCAGTTATCTGGATATTCCACAGCTTGAGCTTTCAGGAGCCGTGGGACAGATTCAGGGGCAGGAAACCGATAATTCATTTACCGTATCACAGAGGTTCAGTTTTCCTACGGTATATTCCAAAAGAAAACAGCTTCTGGATGCGGAATGGAATGCCGGTATAATCAACCAGAAACTTACAAAAGCCCAGCTTACGAAAGAAGTTTCTGATGTGTTTTACAGGATTTTAACCCTCCAGGAAAAAAAGAAAGTTCTGGAATACATCAGCGGGCTGTACAGTCAGTTTTCAGAAAAAGCGGGCCTCAGACTGAAAAAAGGAGAAGCCAATATTCTGGAAGAATCAACAGCCGCTTTACAGAAAGAGCAGGCAGGTATACAGCTTAATTCTCTTGAAAACGACCTTAATATTGCCAAACTCCAGCTTCAGTTACTGCTTCAGTCTGAAACACCTTACCAGCCGGTAGCAGACAAAGCACTCATGGATGTGAATCTTCAGCTTTCTGATGATAAAGTAAAGCAGCATCCGGAACTGCTGTATCTTCAGCAGCAGATCAAAGCAAATGAAGCGGAAGTTCAGCTGGAAAAAAGCAGGCTTTTACCGGAACTTATGGTGGGATATACCAACCAGAGTATGAAAAATATCAATAACAGCCGTTTCAATTCTGTTCAGGTGGGCGTGGGAATTCCTGTATTTACGAAAGGTCAGCGTGCTCTGGCTAAGGCTGCCGAAGCTAAAATGGCCGTTACCGAAAACCAGTATCAGCGTAAAGAAATTGAGCTTAAAAACAGGCTTTCACAGCAGATCAGCCAATACATGAACCTGGAAAAAATCATTGAAAACTATGAACAGAAACAGCTTCCCAAATCCGAAACCATTCTGAATGCAGCACTGAAACAGATGGAAGTTGGGGAAATCGATTACCTGGATTGGGTGATTTTAGTCAATCAGGCGGTGAAGATCAAGGCAGATTATATCGACCAGCTGGAAAAGCTGAACCAAACCGGTGCAGAACTCAATTTTTTAATTTCAAAATAACAGCGGAATGCAATTCAAAAAAATATCAATATACAGTCTTTGCTTAACTCTGGTTTTATCTTCATGCTCCGGGAAAAAGGAAGAAGAAAAAACAGTGTATGAAAACAATAAATTTGCCCAAAGCAGCGAAAATACGGTTCATCTTTCGGAAAAACAGCTTCAGTCCGTAGGATTAACGACTACTTCCATTCAGAACAGGAATATGGAAAAGCTGGTAAGGCTGAACGGAAAAGCAGAAATCGCCCCGTCGCATATCAGCTCGGTTTCCAGTATTATGGGCGGACATATCCAATCGATTAATGTGATCAGCGGAAGCCGTTTCAGTAAAGGGCAGGTTCTCGCGGTAGTGGAAGATCCACAGTTTATCCAGCTTCAGCAGGATTATCTGGTAACCAGAGCCCAGCTGGAGTCGGCAAGACTGAACCTGAACCGCCAGAAAGACCTTAATACAAGCAAAGCCAGCAGCGATAAAACTTTACAGACGGCTCAGGCAGATTATTCCACGCTTAATGCAACTTTAAAAGGGCTGGAGGAAAAGCTCAGAATTATCGGGATCAGTGCCAAAGGGCTGAATTCCGGAAATATCAGAAGCAAAATTAATGTGTATGCCCCTTTCAGTGGTTTTGTAAGCAAAATCCTGGTGAATAACGGTCAGTATGTAAATCCTTCCGATACCTTGTTTGAGCTGATCAACCCGGCCGGACTATTGCTGGAATTAAAAGTATTTGAAAATGATGTGAATGATATCAGAACAGGGCAGGAAATCCTGGTGTACAGCAACCAGAATCCTGAACTGAAATCCAATGCGAAGATCATAAGCGTTGTTCCGAATATCGAAAACGGAGGTTCCGCTACGGCAATAGCCAGGCTGTCAACCACCAATTCCGAGTTTGTAAAAGGAATGTATATCAATGCTGAAGTGATTATCAGCAGCCGTTATACAGAAGGGCTGCCTAATGAATCCGTAGTATCTTTTGAGAATAAAAACTATGTTTTTGAAGACCTCGGAAAATCGCAGTATAAAATGATCCCGGTGGCTGCCGGAATTTCAGATGATCAGTTTACGGAAATCTTAAAGGCAGAACATCTGAAGAATAAAAAAATAGTGCAGAAAGGTGCTTACAGCCTGCTGATGATGCTTAAAAACAAGGCAGAGTAGAAATACTTCATCTATTTCTTATCCTCATAAAGCAAAAGAGAAACAGTTTCCGGCTGTCTTTTTTGCTTTTTTTATTGATACTTTTATGGTGCTCATTTCGTGTTATCATTTTTTTACTGATGCTCCTTTTAAAAGAAACTCCAGTACTTTTTCTGTATAATCGAATCTTTTTTGAAGATAAAGAATATTGCTGTCTTTATTGTGAACCGTGCTCAATCCATTCTTTTCAGCAATTATTGTGATTGCATTATGGATCTGGTCTTCAAAGGGGACAATCAGGTTTTTTCTGAGAGTCGTAATTTCTCCGTTAGATCCGAATCTTAAGCTGGTTGTATTTTTAATGCTTTTCTCAAGTTCCTCTATTTCTTTTTCTCTTATCTTCAGTTGATTTCCAACCAGTAAAACCTTTTCGCTGTCAAAGTTTGATTTTTTGATTTCATACTCAGACTGTAAACGCTGGAGTTCCAGTTCCCATGTCTTAATCTGAGCATTTAATCTTGCTTCTGCTTCCTTATATTGGGGCATTTTCTCCAAAATGTACTGAATATCTACATACCCTGTTTTCTGTGCACTGCTGAAATTAAAAAATAAGAATACTAAAAATGTGAAGAGTGTTTTCAGGTTTTTCATGGTAGGATAAGTTTAATGATCTAAAGAACGGCAGATGGTGTTAATTATTATCGACTGTATAAAATATCCGGTTGTGCCTTATGAAATGAATAGAAAATTTTAAACCTTACAATCGTTGGCTGTGGCGGACCTTTTTAGTCTTTTTTAGAAAAAGAGTTTCCCGAAAACCGGCAATCCGGACTTGTGAAAAAGAACTGAAGTCATGAACTCACAGACAAAGATAAAACAGGAAAGTAAACATAAGCATAAAAATTGGCGGTAACTGAAAAATAAAAACTCAGGATCTGTGGCAAAAGAATGATATTTCGCAGGTTTTTAATTTTAAAAATAGTATTCGGTGCATAATTCATGTTAAAGTAATATATTTAAGCAGTGAATTAGTTTAAAAAGGATTTTAGTGTATTATTAATGAAGAACTTTTATTAAAAAATATGACAAAAAAACCTTTGCACAATTTCCATATTCCGGTAATGGGGCTTGCCTATACGATAGACAGCCCGATTCGTGTCGCGCAATATGGAATATCTTCCGTGATCTCTATTATTGATGATGAGATCCTGGAGAAAATGAAAGATTTTTATAACAAAAAATTCAATCTCAATTATCTGGGAATCCCTGTGAAAACAGAGGATTACAGAGCCAAAAGAATTACGGCTTACCTGGATATGGTAGATGATATCGTAAATGAAAAATTTGAATCGTTCAAGCAGGAGATCAGTAAAAACAGAGAGGCATTAAAAAACTTTATCTCGATTCTTCCCAACAGTTCAGATTTAAAAGCCGGACTTCAGCAGCTTATCAGTCAGAAGGATCATTTTGGGTGTGTGGTCAGAAATTTTATTGAAACCAATTTAATGCCCGGAAATATAGATGTCAATATCATGACAAAAGTAGATAAGGATAACTATAAAAAAGGGGAGCAGCTTCCGGTGATCTACAATGATGCGCATGCTTCATTGCGGGGTTTTGCCAACAGCAAACTGTCTTCTTCCGTGGTCTTATCTGCCGGGATGAATCCTCGTTTATACAGCTATCTTGAAGAATTTGACGATTTCTTTCCTGATCAGAACGGAATGATAAAAAAGAAAATTATCTTAAAAGTAAGTGATTTCCGTTCAGCCATGATCCAGGGGAATTTTCTGGCTAAAAAAGGGCTTTGGGTTTCTGAATACAGAATAGAATCGGGGCTTAACTGCGGCGGACACGCATTTGCTACGGAAGGGCTGCTGCTGGGGCCTATTATGGAAGAATTTAAGCAAAAAAAGAATGATCTGATTCAGTCGGCTCATACTTTAATGACAGCCGCGCTGGAACAGAAAGGAAAATCTACTGTTTCTCAGCCTTTGGAGATAAAAATTACCGTTCAGGGCGGGGTAGGAACTTCGGAAGAACATGAATTCCTTCTTGAAAACTACAATGTGGACAGCGTAGGATGGGGATCTCCGTTCCTGCTGGTTCCGGAAGCGACCTCCGTAGATCCTGATACCAGAAAACTCCTTCTGAAAGCGAAAGAACGGGACTATTATACGAGCAATATATCACCTTTAGGCGTTCCTTTCAATACCGTTCGGGGAACCTCCAACGAAATACTGAAATATCAGAAAGAAACAGCCGGAAGATACGGAAGTTCATGTCCGAAAAAGCTTCTGGCACTGAATAAAGAATATTCTCCGGAAGGTACCTGTACGGCATCTAAAAAATATCAGGATATAAAACTGGAAGAGCTTCAGTCGGAAAAAGAAACATTATCCGCAGAGGAATTTAACCGGAGAAAAGCGCAGATTACAGATAAAGCCTGCCTGTGTGTGGGGCTGGTCAATTCAGCTTATATGGAGCAGAATATCCGGATCAAAGGAGAAAAACAGGGAGTTGTGATATGTCCGGGGCCTAATCTTGCTTTTTTTGATAAAGAAGTCTCCCTAACTGAAATGGTACAGCATATTTACGGCAATGCCAACATCCTTCCGGATAACCACCGCCCGAATATGTTCATCAGTGAACTCAAAATGTACATTGATTATTTAAAAAAAGAAATGGAAACATCTTCTGTATCTGTTACCCATGCTCAAACCAAAAAGTGGAATGCATTCAAAAAGAATCTGCTGGAAGGCATAGAATATTACCATGAACTTTTTAAAAAATCTTCTTTCTTTAAAAATACACGGGATACCATAAACCTGCAGCTGCAGAAACATAAACTGGAACTTACAGCCATTGAGATTCCTCAGGCTTCAAAGTAACAGCTCTTTTTAATTGATAGATTAAAACAGTCTTCTTTCGGGAGGACTGTTTTTGTGATGCAGACTTTCCATTGTCGGTATCATTTAATTTAAAGAATTCATCAGCTTTTTCATGAATAAAAACTATAAGCGAAATGCCTATTTTGAATAAGTGATCCTTCCTGATATTCCTTACCTTAGTATCTCTTTAGTAAAATTATTCTTATGGAAAAAAGAAAGATCAGAAATACAGATCTGACAGTTGCCCCGGTTAATTTCGGAGGAAATGTTTTCGGATGGACCCTGGACGAAAAGCAGTCTTTTGATATCCTGGATCAGTTTACAGATGCAGGATTCAACTTTATAGATACCGCAGATACCTATTCATGGTGGGTGAACGGAAAAGGAGGGCAGTCCGAAGAAATTATCGGAAAATGGATGAAAAGCCGTGCCAGCCGGAACAATATTGTTCTTGCAACCAAAGTTGGATCTGAAACCCAGGAACATGGGTATGACATCAGTAAAAAGCACATCCTGAAATCTGTGGATGAGTCCCTGAAGCGTCTTCAGACGGATCATATTGATCTGTATTACACCCATTTTGATGATAACACCACTCCGGTAGAAGAAACCCTTTCAGCGTACGATGAAATCATCAAAGCCGGAAAAGTACGCTATATAGCAGCGTCCAATCTCTCTCCTGAACGGCTGAAAGCTTCATTTGATGCTTCCGAAAGAGAAAATCTCCCGAAATATGTTGCCCTTCAGCCTCATTATAATCTGATGGAAAGGGAAGGATTTGAAAAAAATTATGCCCCGTTGGCTGAACAATATGATCTGAGTGTATTTCCATACTGGTCGCTGGCCGCAGGTTTTCTGACCGGAAAGTACCGTACGGAAGCAGATCTTTCAAAAAGCCAGAGAGGAGAAGGTGTCCGCAAATACCTGAATCCGAAAGGCCTTGAAGTCTTGAAAGCTCTCGATCAGGTCAGTGAAAAGCATCAGACTTCACAGAGCACGGCTGCATTGGCCTGGCTTCTTTCCAACCCTCTGATCACCGCACCTATCGTAAGTGCTACCAGTGCATCACAGCTTGAAACCCTGTTCAGTGCCCCGGAACTTGTTTTAGATAAAGAAGATATAGATTTGCTTAATCAGGCAAGCAGGTATTAAAATTAACCTTTTGATTATACGAAAATCCGTTCTGTATCAGGACGGGTTTTTAATTTTTTGATATGAGGTGATAGAGCACTTTTATTGGCAGATATCATAATGGTTTAAACACCGCTATCTGGCGTTTTCCGGCATACTTTTATTCCCCACAGACATCGGTTGCAGCCTATATTTTTAAGTTCAGGATTTATAATTCAGACTCTAAAAGAGACTTTTATCATCATTAATGGATTTTATCAGAAGATACTGTATAAAAGAATTTCCTATTCTGAAACTTTCTCAGTATTTTTACTGAACTTTTAATTCAAATAAAAAATGATTCAGTATTTAGATAATATCCGTCACAAAGATTCAAAAAACTTTTTCCTTATTGCCGGCCCTTGTATTATTGAAGGGGAAGATATGGCTTTAAGAATTGCCGAAAAAGTAATCAGTATTACGGACAAATATAATATTCCTTATATTTTCAAAGGAAGCTTTAAGAAAGCCAACAGAAGCCGTGTAGATTCTTTTACAACCATCGGTGAAGAAAAATCTCTGGAAATTCTTAAAAAAGTAGGAGAGACCTTTAATATCCCTACTACTACGGATATTCATGAAAATGAACATGCTGCTCTGGCGGCACAGTATGTGGATGTCCTGCAGATCCCGGCATTTTTGGTACGTCAGACCGATCTTCTGGTAGCGGCAGCAAAAACCGGAAAATGTGTAACCCTGAAAAAAGGACAGTTCCTTTCTCCGGAAGCCATGAAATTTGCCGTTCAGAAAATAACGGATTCCGATAATCAGAAAGTAGCCATTATTGAGAGAGGAAATTCTTTCGGATATACAGATCTGATTGTGGATTACAGAGGAATTCCTACAATGAGAGAGTATGCACCTGTTATTCTTGATGTTACCCATTCATTACAGCAGCCGAATCAGAGCTCCGGAGTTACAGGAGGACGGCCGGACCTGATCGAAACGGTAGCCAAAGCAGGAATTGCGGTAGGAGCAGACGGAATTTTTATCGAAACCCATCCAACACCGGAAACCGCCTTATCAGACGGTGCCAACATGCTAAGACTGGATTTATTAGAAGATTTATTACAAAAATTAACAAGAATCAGAGAATCGATTTTGTAATTGTTAAAAAATAATTAATTTTAGAAATTCTTAAAATATTTCTTTTGAAAAAACTAGTTTTACCACTAAGCCTTATGGTTCCTGTACTGATTTTCTCCCAAAACAGAAAAAAAGACACAACCACAAGAGTAACCGATATTGAGGAAGTTGTTTTCCAGAAAAAAGTAGTCGGAAGAACCTCTGATATTACCAATATAAAGCTCTCAGCAAAAGATACCAAAGGTGTTCCTTCCATAGGAGGAGGAATTGAAGGGCTGCTTAAAACGCTGCCTTCCGTAAGTTCCAATACCGAGCTTTCTTCACAATATATGGTACGTGGCGGAAACTATGACGAAAACCTTATCTATATCAATGATATTGAGATCTACCGTCCTTTCCTGATCAGAAACTCTCAGCAGGAAGGGATGAGTATCATCAATCCGGACATGGTGTCCATCGTAAACTTCTCCCCGGGAGGTTTTGAAGCCAAATACGGCGATAAAATGTCCTCAGCCTTAAATGTATATTACCGTGAACCTGAAAAATTTGAAGTTTCAGGAGAAGCAAGTCTGATCGGGGGGAGACTGACAACCGGTCTGGCTTCAAAGAACAAAAAGCTGACTGCTTTATTCTCCGGGAGATACAGGAATACCAATCTTGTGCTGAACACCCTGAATGAAGATACAGATTTCAATCCTACCTACTGGGATTTCCAGTCGTATATCAACTATCATGTCAGTGATAAATTTTCCATGTCATTCATCGGATATTATTCCAAGAATGACTACGAAATGATTCCCAAAGCCAAAAGCGTTACTTTCGGAAGCCTTCAGCAGCCTATTACGGTCAATATCGGATATGGCGGTAAAGAGCAGGATATGTACAAGAACATGATGGGAACATTCTCGCTGAACTATAAGCCTTCAGACAAATGGAGGTTTACATTAGACAGCTTTGCCTATCAGAACAGGGAAAAAGAATACTATTCCATCGCTTCAAGCTATGAACTTCAGACCTTTGATCCTGTAACGCAGGCCCCTGTATCCAGCTTTGATGTAGGCGGACAGATAGAGCACGCAAGAAATGACCTGTTTGTGAAAACCTACGGAACCCAGTTCAGAGCCCGTTTTTCACCGAATGTAAATACCAATATCGAATTAGGCTTCAAATATGAAAAAGAAAACCTGAAAGATCTTACCAACGAATGGAAACTGGTAGACTCGGCAGGATACAGCCTTCCGGTAGCAATTGTAGACCCGAGAACCGGTGGAACAGGGGATCTCAGACTGTTTTACCAGATTGCAGGGAAAAATAATATTGAACCATCAAGACTTTCGGCTTATGCACAGTATTCCCAGAAATTCTACTGGGGAGCAAGTAAAGTATTTTTAAATGCCGGAGCAAGAGTATCCAACTGGAGCTTCAATAAAGAAACCATATTCTCACCGAGAGCTCAGTTCGCCATAAAGCCGGACTGGGAATCTGATATGACTTTCAAGCTTTCGGGAGGAATTTATTACCAGGCTCCTTTCTACAAAGAGATCAAAGATCTTGACGGTAATTTCAATTCTGATATAAAATCACAGCGTTCCATCCAGGTAATCCTTGCCAACGACTATGAATTCTATATGTATGACAGACCATTTAAGCTGACTACGGAAGCCTATTACAAGAAAATGGACAACCTGATCCCTTATTATATGGATAATGTAAGGATCCGTTATTCCGGAAAAAACAATGCTTCTGGATATGCATACGGAATTGATACCAGACTTTTCGGGGAATTTGTTCCCGGAGTTGATTCATGGCTGTCTGCAAGCTATTCCAGGATCTACGAAAATATAGACGGAAGAGGAAACATCCCAAGACCTACTGACCAGAGATTCAGGTTTGCCATGTTCTATCAGGATTATATGCCGAAATTCCCGTCGATGAGAGTAAACCTTACTTTGGTTTATTCCATGGGACTTCCTAACGGGGCTCCTGTATTTACCGACCCTTATCAGTACCAGAAAACCTTACCTGCCTATAAAAGAGTGGATTTAGGACTTTCCAAAGTATTTATAGATTCCAAAGACAAGAAAAAGAGATATGGCTTCTGGGGTAATTTTGAAGAACTTACCTTAGGGGTACAGGTTTTCAATGCGTTCAATATCAACAATACAGTGGCCAATCAATGGATCACGGATTATAATTCGAATCAGATGTATCCGGTTCCTGTTCGTCTTACAGGACGTTTCTTCAATGTAAAGCTTGAATTTAAGCTGTAAATATGATATAAAATCAGCTATACAATAAAAAGAAAGTCTGCAGATCATCCTGCAGATTTTTTTTATTTCTTTTAAAGATTGATATTGTAGAGTATAACAGTTCATATAAAACACAAAGTCCCGAAGGGACGCTTTAACCTGGGATAGGAAGAATTCCTGTCCTCGTATTTATTGTGCAGAATTTTATAACAAGTATACCGAATTTTATAACAATGATTTCAGAGATATTTTTAACTTTGCCCTATCAATGAAAAAGATTCTTGCCATACTGTTTTCTGTTTTCTACTTCGGGTTTTCTTCCGGAGCGGCTTTCAGTGTTCATTACTGTATGCAGGAATTGGTTTCCGTAAGCCAGAAAACAGATGATATCTGTGGAAAATGCGGTGTTAAAAATAAAAAAAGCTGCTGCAAAACAGAGATCAAGGTCGTAAAAGTGGATGATTCCCAAAAATCGGATTTTCTGAAGATTAATTTTTTGAATCAGATTCCGGAAAAAGCACCTGACCATCAGTTTTTCGTTACAGACCGGTCTTTTTCGGCTTCAAAATTTACCCAGATAAGGATCAATGCCCCACCTGAATACAGGCCGGTTCCTATCTACATCAATCATTGTAATTTTAGAATTTAGAATCCGTCTGTTGTCTGGTATTATCCGGGTGATAATGCTTTCGCGGACAACACGGTTCGGCGCATTACGTGCGTTATTCAGCAATTCCTTATTAAAAATTAATTCTAAAATTTAAAACAATGAAAAAATATATCATTACAGCAGCACTGTCTTTATTTTCAATCCTTTCAGTTTCAGCACAGTCTAAAAAAGATGCGCAGGTATCCAGACTTTACCAGAATTATATCGCCATCAAATCTGCCCTGGCTTCCGATGATGCTGATAAGACCTCAAAAGCAGCAGCAGAGTTCATTAAAACTGCTTCTACGGTTGATTATAAATTAGTTTCAGAAGGAAACCTTAATATCCTGAGAAAAGATGCTACGGTAATTTCTGATGCCAGAAATATTGCTGCGCAGAGAGAAACTTTCCTAAACCTTTCAGAGAATATGATCGCTTTGACGAAAGAATTCAAACTTTCCGATAAGCCCGTTTATGTACAATACTGCCCAATGGCCGACGGAAGCTGGCTAAGCGATGAAAAAAAGATCACTAATCCGTATTACGGCAGCTCTATGCTTTCATGCGGAAGTGTAAAGTCGGAGATTAAATAAGTATTGTATCTATCTTTAAAATAATAAGTTGTGCGGTTTAGGTTATATTTAGCTTTAAGCCGTACAATTAAAAAAAGTTCGGAATATTATGAAAAAAATGATCATATTTCTGGTGCTTTTATTCTCTGTTTTTACCTTCGCGCAAACAACGAAAACATACTATACCTGTCCGATGCATCCTGAAGTGGTCTCCTCAAAACCCGGAGACTGCCCGAAATGCAAAATGACACTGGTAAAGAAAACAGTGGTAATAAAGCCCAAAGTAACAGCCCAACCTCAGGAAACCCCCTTAAAGAAGTCTGAAACAAAAACAAAACCGACAGAAGCTAAAGCCAATAAAGCAAAGTCTGAAGCTAAAAAGGTAAAAACGGTAAAGGAAGCAGAAAAAACCAAACTTTCTAAACCGGTTCAGACCGTCAGCCCCTCAATAACTTCTCAGCCTAAAGCTCAGAATCATTCTCATTCCACATACACCTGTCCGATGCACCCTGAAGTAACTTCGGATCAGCCGGGAAAATGCCCGAAGTGCGGAATGGAGCTGGTAGAAAAAGAAGATCATCAGCATGGAGCTGTTGAAGAACCGAAAGAAGCGAAATCTGTTTTAAAGAGAAATTCTGAGAACGGAAGAGTAACTTTCGGAGGAAAAACCGTCAGATACGACCTTTATGTGAAAGATACAATCGTTAATTTTACAGGAAAAAACAGGAGAGCGCTGGCAATCAACGGCAAACTGCAGGCACCTACCTTATATTTTACAGAAGGAGATACCGCAGAGATTTATCTTCACAATATGCTGAAAGAAAATACCGGACTGCATTGGCATGGCGTTATTCTTCCCAATGAACATGACGGTGTTCCCTACCTTACAACAAAACCTGTAAAACCGGGAGAAACGCATTTATATAAATTTAAGATCTCCCAGAACGGAACGTACTGGTATCATTCCCATGAAGCTCTTCAGGAGCAGATCGGGATGAACGGTATCCTTGTATTCAAAAAAAGAGAGGGAGAACCGGCTCCTCAATACAATGCTGAAATTCCTGTTCTTCTGGGCGACTGGAGTGACGAGGATC
Source organism: Chryseobacterium indologenes (assembly GCA_002439165.1). GTDB lineage: Bacteria > Bacteroidota > Bacteroidia > Flavobacteriales > Weeksellaceae > Chryseobacterium > Chryseobacterium indologenes_E. The sequence continues at coordinate 95,578 of DJTE01000033.1, read as the reverse complement.
CCATGCAGATCGCCAGAAGGCTTCACATGGCCAATACAGACTGGTATGCGATAAAGAAAAATGCAGTTCAGAGTTACTGGGAAGCGATAAAATCCGGACATTTCGGAACAAAAGCCCTGAATGAATGGAAAAGAATGGAAGCGATGGACGTAAGTGATGTATATTACGATAAGTTCCTGATCAATGGGCTTCCAAGTTCTGATTATTCCAGTTTAAAAGCAGGTGACAAGGTAAGATTAAGAGTGGCCAACGGAGGATCATCCACGTATTTCTGGCTGAATTACGGCGGCGGGAAAATAAAAGTCGTAGGAAACGACGGAAATGATGTGGTTCCTGTGGAAGTAGACCGCCTGATCATCGGAGTTTCCGAAACCTATGATATTGAAGTGACGGTTCCTGAAAATAAAAGCTTTGAGTTCCGTGCCACTTCTGAAGACAGGATCGGCCATGCTTCTTTATGGCTGGGCTCCGGCGATAAGGTTGAAGCTCCCAATCTGCCAAGACTGATGCTGTTCGAAGGTATGAAAATGATGAACGGAATGATGGAAATGAGCGGGAATATGAAACCTATGAACATGACGATGGGCAACCAGATGATGGATATGAATGAAGTAATGTATCCGGAAATTCCTGAAAGCCAGCGTAAAACGACAGCAAAGCACATGAATGAAATGATGGGGGTGAAAACGAAAGAAAAAGAACAGACAGAAGAAGATCACTCACAGCATGCAGGAATGAATATGAAGGAGGAAAAAACAATCAAGAGACTGTCTTATAATTTGTTAAAATCTCCTGAAAAAACCATTCTTCCAACAGACAGCATCCGTGAAATGAAGTTTACCCTGGAAGGAAACATGAACCATTATCTGTGGACACTGGATAATAAAACGGTAACAGAAACAGATAAAATTCTGGTGAAAAAAGGAGAAATTCTAAGAATCAGGCTGTATAACAATTCTATGATGCGTCACCCGATGCACCTTCACGGCCATGATTTCAGACTGATCAATTCAAAAGGAGAATATGCTCCATTGAAAAATGTGGTGGACATTATGCCTATGGAAACGGTAACAATAGAATTTGCGGCAAATCAGGACGGAGACTGGTTTTTCCACTGTCATATCTTATATCATATGATGGCCGGGATGGGAAGAATTTTCAGTTATGAAAACTCCAGACCCAATCCTCAGCTGCCCAACAGAAAGCTTGCCTGGAAAAACTTTTTACAGGACAACAGGATGATCAGTTCTATGGCGATGCTTGATGTGGCCAGCAATAAAATGCATGCTGAAACGATGACGATGTTCGGGCCGAGATGGGCTAATCTGAATGAGTTCCACTCCAACTGGAATTTCGATCATTTTGAAGGAAATGTAAAAGTGGGAAGATTCTTAGGAAAATTCCAGTGGGCACTTCCATATGCCGGATTCAGATTCCAGAAAAACCACGAGATCATGGAAAGACAGATGGCTGAGGATATGGGAATGGATTTTCACGGTAAAAAATCATGGTTCGGACAGCAAAAAGCCTCTAAATCGAAAGCTTCTTTCATTGTCGGAATGCAGTACGTTTTACCGATGCTCATCACGGCTGATGCAAGTGTAGACCAGAACGGAAAGGTTCTGCTGGAGCTGAGCAGGGAAGATATCCCCATTTCCAGAAGAATAAGAGGAAATTTCAGCATCAATTCCGACGGAGAGTTTACCACAGGATTACGGTATATCCTGCAGAAATGGTTATCCGTTTCCGGAAATTATGATAATGAAATGGGCTGGGGTGCCGGTGTTACCCTGACTTACTAACTATAAAAATAAAGGCTGTCTGATAGATAGCCTTTATTATTTGGATAAATACCCTGCAGATGGAGAATCTGAAGGTGTATTTTTATTATATTGTTGATATGTAGGTGTTTGCGTTGTATTTTGCAAACGTTAGGTTTCAAAAAAATTATAAGGTCTGAATAATATCCACCTTAATTTTTTTCTTTATTTTTTACAAAACAAAACCGTCCCATTTTAAAATGAGACGATTTTTATGAACCCAATCAGCTTTTATTTTTTAGCTTCATCAGTTTTTGCTGCCGGTGTATAAGTCACTTTCTTAATATCAACCGTCATTTCTTTCAGACGCCTGGCTACATTTTCAGGCATTTCTTTCTGGTATCTTCCTCCGATAACTTCAGAAAGGAATTTTTCTGTTTCAGCATACATTGCCATACTGTTGACCGGTTTTCTGAATCCGTGCCCTTCATCATCAGCCAGAATATAGTTTACTTTTTTGCCTTTGTCACGCAGGGCAATGACAATCTGATCTGCCTCAGCCTGTTTAACTCTCGGATCGTTGGCTCCCTGAATGATCAGAAGAGGCTTTACAATTTTATCCACACTGAATAACGGACTTGCTTCACGGATGGCTTTTTTACCTTCCTCCGTATCAGGATTACCGATCATTCCGTACAGTGAAGCACGGGCAGCTTCCCAATAGGCAGGAACGGAGGCTAAAAGTGTAAATAAGTTGCTCGGTCCTACAATATCCACACCTCCGGCATACAGATCAGGAGTAAAGGCTAGACCTGCCAGCGTGGCATAACCGCCGTAGCTTCCTCCCATGATCACAACTTTATTTTTATCAGCGATTCCTTTATCAATAAGATATTTTACTCCCCAGGTAATATCATCCTGCATCAGTTTTCCCCACTGAAGGTCCCCGTCATTCTTGAATTTTTTGCCATAGCCGCCACTGGCTCTGAAATTAGGCTGCAGTACAGCATATCCTCTGTTGGCCAAAAACTGTACTATTGAATTGTATCCCCAGTAATCTCTCGGTCCTTTCGGTCCTCCGTGTACAAGTACCACAACCGGCATATTCTTTCCTGAAGAGCCTGTGGGTAATGTGAGATAAGCGGGGATTTCAAGGCCGTCACTGCTTTTATAAGAAATGGGAGTCATTGGAGCAAGATACTGTTCCACTTTCTTTAATTCGGTTCTCGGGGTATACTGGAAGATCAGCTGTTTGGTTTTAGCATCGAAGAAGTAGGCTTCAGGAGCATATTTATCACCCCATACCGAGATCAGAAATTTTGAATAATCTTTGGTTGGGCTGGCAAAATTCACCTCTCTTCCCGGAAATTTGCTTTGCAGGAACTTATAATTGGCTTCCCAGGTTTTATCTTTCCAGTACGTTTCCGTTTTATCACCTGTGTAAGACGTGGAAATCATTTTTCTGGTATTTCTGTCGATAAATAATCCACCGAAATCAACTTTTCCCTTAGGATCTCCTTCTACTTTGGTGAGCTGTCTGGCTTTCGGATCCATCAGGAATAAGGCTGATTTATCCAGATTTCCTTTATCGGTTACCAGATAAAATTTCGAGTTATCTTCATTCCAGTCAGAAATATAGGCTTCTTCCGTTACCAGAGTTTCATAAACTGGAGTCAGTTTATCCCCGTCTTTATACAGGAACTGCGTTGTTCCCTTTTCATCCGTGCGGTATAAAACCCTGAGTTTTTCGTCCCAGTCGAAATTATAACTTGTGATACGGTCTGTATTTTCGAAGATTTTTTTCAGTTCCCCGGTAGATATTTTTAGGGAATACAGATCGTGCCATGCTTTATCACGGTTGTTCAGACCTATCATCAACAGATCAGGATCTTTTCTGCTGACCATATAGATCTGTGCCGTGATATCTTTAAGCGGCGTGATATTTCTTGCTTCAGGAACTCCGCCGGTTACTTTTGCCATTGGATCTACTGCGAAAATATTCATGTTTTCATCCCCGTTGTTGTCTTTCACAAACAGGATGTATTTTCCGTCCTCCGACCAGAAATAGCCGTTTAGCGGGCGTTTACTGTCTGTTAGTGGACGCGCTTTATCAAAGGGGTCGTCAATTTTCTTCACCCAGATGTTCATGATTCCTTCATATTCTTTGGTAAATGAGATCCATTTTCCATCCGGACTCAGCTGTCCGCCGGAGATTTCAGGGTTTCCAAAAAACAACTGTCTGTCCAGTAAAGGAACCTGCTGGGCCCGTGTCATTGGCATTCCTATGGTCAGGAGCAGTGCCAGATAAATGATTTTTTTCATTGTTTCTATTATTTAGTTTTTATTGAAAGCTGTTTGCTTATTTTCTTTATAACTCCAGTTTAATCACTTTTTCAACCGTCTTTTGGCTCATTCTGTCCGGTATCATCCGCATCAGAATATTACGGACAGTGTTTCCATATTCCCATTGTGACAGGTTTCCGATCATCCGGCTTGTACCGACGATATAATCTACTTTTTTCCTTCTGATCTTTTGAAATTCCTCAAAAACAGAATTGAAATCTTTATTTTTTTCAAGCAGTCTGCCGATTACATAAGCATCTTCAATAGCCTGGCAGGCGCCCTGTCCCATATTAGGAGTGGTAGCGTGGGCAGCATCTCCAATCAGGCAGAGGTTTTCAGAATACCATTGGGGAATAGGAGAGAGGTCAGCAATTTCGTTACAGATGATGTTCTCTTTGGGAGTTGCTTCAATAAGCTGTGTAATCAGAGGATCAAAATCTTTGAAAATAGCTGAAACATCTGTTGCCCGGTTCAACTGTTTTTCATTGATACATGCATACCAGTAGACTTTTTTATCAGAAATCCGCACAAATCCGAAACGTTTTCCTTTTCCCCACATTTCAAAAGCTTCGTGATAAAATTTTCCGGAAAGATCAAAATCTGTAACTCCTCGCCAGCATTTTTGCCCGGCATTTCTTATGGTTCCGGTTTGAAGGATCTGTTCCCGCACTCCGGACTTTATCCCGTCTGCTCCGAAAACAATTTTACTTTCCTGTGAATGACCATCAAAATGCAGAATATAGTTTTCTTTTTTTTCGATCTGCCGAAGGGAATGGTTAAGCTGAATATGCTCAGAACCTGCATGATCAGCGAGTATCTTCTGAAGATCGGCCCTGTGAATCGCTACATTACAGGAATTGTATTTTTTTTCAAATTCCGTAATATCTGTTTTTGAAATGGTTTTAAAAAAGGGATCGGTAATAGAAATCCCGTGAATTTTATTTCCCGCTTTTCCAATCTTTTCTTTAAGCCCCAGTCTGTCAAAGATCTGCATGGCATTCACCGCCATCATAATTCCTGCTCCCACAGGTTTTATCTCCGGGGCAGACTCATAAATGGTAAAATCATACCCCTGCTGTTTCAGGATATTTCCCAGTGTCAGGCCGCCGATTCCTGCTCCTATGATTGAAATACTGTCCATAAGATCCTTACAGATTTAATATATAATTTTCAGATACCTTTTTAAAGCCGTATTTTCCGAAGAAATGGTGGGCTCCCGTATTATGTACACCGCTTTCCAGCATGATAAAACCGATATCCCAGTTTCCGGATTCTTCTATTGCTTTTTCCAACAGCATGCTTCCGATGGATTGTCCTCTGTAAGACTGATCGAGCAGCATATCTTCCAGGACTGCATATTTTCTAAATCCACAGATAAGATGAAAAACAAGCATCCCGATTATTTCTCCATTCTCATTTTCAGCAATCAGAATCTTCAGTTCAGTCCCTGAATCCTTAAAATCATCAGAAAACTGGGAAAGTAGTATCGTTTCAAGATCGGGATTCCAGTGGCCGGAGTCCAAAGCTCTTCCGGAAATGATCTCACCGTGTGAAATATAAGAATCAGTTTTATGAGTGATAAAGAATCTGATGAGTTCTTTAATCCTTGTTTTATCTGAAAGCCATTGGGTAGTATACTTCATCATTTTATTTATATTACTTCATATTTTTTAACTGGTTCAGCAGATTCTGCTGTTTGACAATAAAATGCTCAAGGCTGTCGGTTTTCAGCGGATGGGCATTCTGATATTTCTGAATTTCCGGAAGTGTTTTCCTGATTTTAAAAGCAGTATATTGGTCTGTAATTACCCCGGTATTGGCATTGATTTTTTTAATCAGTTCCTTTATGCTCCTGATTTTAAGACTGTACTCATCCTCACTTATCTTAATCTGTTGTTCAACTTCTTTTTTTAAGAGTGAATCTTTAATGGCCATTGTTTTCTCACGGGCATTCTGATAATAAGATTCGGATTTATAGATAATAGGTTCATAGGAGGCAAGGACTTTTCCGCTTTTATCATAAATTCCGGCTATCCTTTCATCCAAAGCCTTGAGATTGGTGTCGGTTTTGAGAAGTTCAGCATAAATCTGATCAATCATATCATCAGAACGGTAGCTTTCTTTTAGAGAACGGGAAACTGATGATTCTTCAGCGTTGTCTACTGCATTGGCAACGGCCGGAGCATTTTCAGTGCGGTTATCTTTACAGGCGATGAAAGACAGAGCCATGGCAGAGGCGAAAAGTATTTTTTTCATAATCGTTTTTGTATTGGGTAAGAAGTTCCCGTTCTGAAAAGAACTGTTTATTGTGTCCGGAACTTAAATTTTCTCTATTAGTTGAAATTTATTCAGGGTTTGTTACAAAAAAACGGAGCCTGAAAAACAGACTCCGTTGAATACGTTGTTACGTTAAAATTATTTACCTAAATAAGATTTTAAGATCTTGCTTCTGGTATTGTGTTTTAGTCTCTTGATCGCTTTTTCTTTGATCTGACGCACTCTTTCTCTGGTAAGATCGAAAGTTTCCCCGATTTCCTCTAAGGTCATCGGATGTTTTCCGTTCAGTCCGAAGTAAAGTCTTACCAGGTCAGCCTCTCTTGGAGTCAGGGTATTTAAAGCTCTTTCAATTTCAATCTGAAGAGATTCAAGCATCAGGTCTTTATCCGGGCTTGGAGATTCTCCTGAACGCAAGACATCATAAAGATTAGAATCTTCACCTTCTACTAAAGGTGCATCCATAGACAGGTGTCTTCCGGAGTTTTTCATCGATTCTTTGATATCTTCCTCGCTCATGTCAAGAACTTCAGCCAATTCTTCCGGAGAAGGTGGTCTTTCATTTTCCTGCTCCAGGTGAGCGTATGCTTTGTTGATTTTATTGATGGAGCCGATTTTATTCAGCGGAAGCCTTACAATTCTGGATTGTTCTGCTAACGCCTGCAAAATTGACTGACGAATCCACCAAACCGCGTAAGAGATAAATTTGAAACCTCTAGTTTCATCGTACCTTTTTGCTGCTTTCATCAGTCCTAAGTTACCTTCATTAATCAAATCGGGTAAAGAAAGACCTTGATTCTGGTACTGCTTGGATACGGAAACCACGAAACGAAGGTTGGCTTTGATTAATTTCTCCAGTGCTGCTCTGTCGCCCGCACGTATTCTTTGTGCCAGTTCTACTTCTTCGTCCGCAGTGATCAGTTCCACTTTACCAATTTCCTGCAAATACTTGTCTAATGAAGCAGTTTCCCTGTTGGTAACCTGCTTAGTGATTTTTAATTGTCTCATCTATTTTTATCCTCAAAAAAGAGTTACTATATATTATACGTATGAAATGATACAAAGGTTACACCAGTTTTACTTTTTTATGAAATTATTGTATCAGGCAGTTGATATTAAAGGAGGAAAGAAGCGAACTGCAGGTTACTTTTAGTTATAAAGTATTACAAGTCATTATAAAATTTTACTGGTATAAAAGAGTAAAAACAGATCAACACTTATGGTATTGAAGACAATTATAACTTCCCCTTCCAGCTGCCGGCTTCAATCTCTTTTAAGCCTAAACAAAAAAAAACGAAACCGAAGTTCCGCTTTTTATCATGATAGAGTATTAATCTTAATTATCGATTAAAATAAGTCATTCAACAGTTTAGCCAGTCTCAGACCTCCGTACAGAAGCTGTCTTTCCATTGTATCATTGAATTTGTACTGATAGTCGTACGATAATTTTGAACCATCTGGCGTCTGTGCATAAATTTTATTGGCAATCTGATGGGAATCATACAGCCAGTCTTCCACAGTTCCGGTCTGGATCTGTTTCACTTCATCCTTAGACTTGATGTCTAAAAGTTTTGCATATTCCGTATAGCTGTATTTCTGGGAATCTACCAGTTTGCCGTCCCATACGGAGTGCAGGTTGGTCTTATCTCCGAAATAGGTTACATTGATTTTGTTTCCTCCAAGATCATCAGCTCTTCCTACGTGCAGAGGCTGTGCAAGATCTCCCATGATGTGAATAAGAAAAATCAGTGCAATTTTTCTGTCTTTTTCAGAGGTTTTGGCATCTTTGATCTGGCTGGACAGGGTATTGATCTGGGTATAAAGACTCGGGCCGGCCTGATGCTTCAGGTTTTGTCCGAAAGCTTTAAAATCAGCCTGTGGATCAATATTTACATAATGCCATGATGAAGCCTGCTTCCATACCCCGGTCGTATCGGATTTAATGAAATCCGGCCAGTTGGCCCAGTACGCCAGTCTTTCCTTTCCCATTATTTTTTTGATCTCCCTTCTTGCTTTTCCCGACAGATGGTTTTCTGCGATCTCCGCGATCACCCTGTGTCCCGTAAGCCCCCATGCATAAGAATAAAGCGAAGAGGAGATGAATGCTAAAATCAGAATTTTAGAATAAATACTTTTCATTATAAATAACATTTTACAAGCTGCAAAGATACGGCCCGGTTTCGGAATCATCATCAATTATAGCCTGATTATTGCCCGGAAGGATGTTAATAAAATTTAATCTAAATAAAAAAGTGAAAATATAAAATTCAGGGGATCTTCTGTTTTTGTGAATTTTTACTCTGTAAGCTCTTCAATATCAGACTGAAACTTTGAAGATAAGGTTTGTGCCGGAAAGTTCTGCCAGGAAGCTGTTTACCGTATTTTTACGGATTTTGTTACAGATTATTCTGTTTAATGTCAATAAATTAGTATTTTTAGGATAAAATTATTGGGAAAATATTTTTTCAAACTTACGAGATATATTATCTTTACCAGTCATAATCACAGGAAACACTATGTATGAGAATAATATTGTAGACATGCATTACAATAAACTGCAGACGGACTTCAAAGCAGAAGCGGTGGCAGTAAACCTTTTGAAATACCACCGGGCGGTAAGCAATATATTTATTGAGCGGATCGGAATTAACGACCGTGCCTACCTGAAAGATATCAAAAGTATTTCGAGCAGTTATTTAGGATTTGATGAAGAGGTTTTTACGATTGAAACTTACAGGGAAGGGGTTTATGACTATCTTCCCGAAGGGCTGTTTCATCCGCCTTCACTGGGAGCTTCCCGGAAGAATGTGGATACCGTAGTCCGTGAGATCCGTAAACAGAAAAGAGTAGAAGAGGATGCCCGTAAATTTTTCAGACCTTTTGAACTGGAAGTGTTTTTTACGGAAATCAGTGCTTTGCTGAAAGAATCCGAGTTTGACATCACCAGCAATACGGATGCTCTGCTGGAAACCGTGAGCGAACTCTGGCCACTGGTAAGAATGCTTGACCAGCAGAATGCCTATATTTTTATTCATATTCTGCCATTCTTCCACCAGATAAGAGGTGATAAAAGATGGTTTGAAAGGTGTATGACTGCTTTTCTTCAGGTTCCGGTAGAAGTAACTTTCACTCCTAATGTGATAGACCGTATCGAAAAGAATGACGATTCCATGCTTCTTGGAAATTCGAGACTGGGCGTTACGTATATTCCGAGCGGAAGACATATGGACGGGCAGCGGAACTGGGTGATAAATATCGGCCCGATTCCTTATCAGGATATGGAGAAGTATATCCCGGGGAATCCTTTCAGAAAAGTGCTTCAGGCTCTTTATGATTATTTTCTTCCCGTAACCGTAGATGTGGAGGAGCATTTTATTACAGAGAAACAGGAATACTCATTCAGTCTGGAAGACAATGAAAGAAATGCCAGCCGTCTCGGATACTCCACCTTCCTCTAAAATTATTTATTATATTTACAGCTACCAACAAAGTATAAATTCGAAAAGAAACAAATGGAAATTTCTTCAGTAAAAGGTATTTTTTTAAGGTATATATTAATGCCTTTAATAGCAGTTATTATGATGGCCATACTCGGGGTGATCAGAAGAAACAAACCTGCTATCAAAATTAAAGTAATTATTGTTTACGTTCTTCTGTGCAGTTTATGTCTGGCTATTCCCGGAGTTTTCGGATTTGCAGGAAATCTTTTTAATCCGTACTGGTATCTTGTGGCACAGGTGATTTTTCTTATTCTGGGAATTATTCATGTGAACTTAATGCACAATTACTTCAGAAAGCATATTGATTCTGTGGGAATGAGTATTTTATTTGAATCGATTCTCTCATTAACGTGTATTGCATTCGGAGGTTATCTTTTTACACTGATCTTCAACCTGATCGGTAAAGGAAACGGTAATGCGGTAATGTCTGCCACCAGTATGGTGATCTTTGTGGTACCTCTGGTATTTTATTACTGCTATATTCAGTTCATCAGTATTCCTTTTGATATTTATAAAACATGGAAATATTCGCCGGATCAGAGACTTCCTGATTTTGAGGGGGCCGACTTTGACCGTTTAATGGTTCTGAATGTGGAACTGAGCAAAAACCTGGAAGATGCCAACCGCTTCAGAATTAAAGCAAAAACACTTCCTACGGGAATTACCTTCGGAGATTGGTTTTACAGGGTAGTAGATGATTACAACCACAAAAACCCGGGCTCTATCATCCACCTTTCAGATGTTGAAAAAGAACCTTATTACTGGATCTTTTATACTAAAAAATCGTTTTTCAGCTTTAGAAAATATATCGATTTCGACCAGGATATCTCTACGAACGGCATTTCCGAAAATGAAGTGGTGATCTGCAAAAGAGTGATCCAGCATGAGGAAGAAGGAGCTATAAGAAGATCATAATCACACAAATTTTAAAAAGTATTAACTATGATACAGCCTATCAAACATTTTGCGATCAATTGGGTAGACGGGATGAAAGTATCCCAGAGACACCTTAATGATCAGGATAATTTTTTAATCGATACTATCAGAGATTCCAATTCACTGGGAATTTCCACTTATAATTACGGGCTTTTACCGATTTCCAAAGAATATACGGACAAAACCATTTTTGATGTTCACAACACGGCAACCAATGATGTACAGCTTGTAATCAGGCATTGCAGTGCAATTACAATGGCAGGATACCGTATTGATCTGAACGACAGGAGAGTGAGTGTAAAATCGCTGGCAAAATCAATGAATGAGGAACAGGCAGACGGAGAATATTATATTCTGATCTCTGTAAACCCGTTTGATAAGGTTCCTTTCGGAGATATCGATCCGGAAGAGATCCCGCCGCGCCATCCGAATGCACAGCCTAACCATTTTATAGAACTGCTTCCTGTAACTTCTCTGAACAGCAGCTATTCGGGAGGAAATTATCTGATCATCGGGAAGGTGGACCTGAGAGCAAACATTGCCCAGGTAGACTCCAATTTTATTCCGCCTTGTACATCCATTCAAAGTCACCCGTCTTTGGTAGACTATTACAGCAGTTTTGCCAAATCTATCGGAAACCTGCAGCAATATGCCTTCAAGATCATCCAGAAAGCATCCCACAAAAATCAGAATACAGCACTGGCACAGAATGTAAAATATCTGTGTACCACTATGGTCAATACTTTTGGTGATGTTTATTTCCAGTTCAGAAATGTGATCCCGTGGCAGCCGCCTGTATTTTTGATTGAAGTTTTTGCCAAGCTTGCGCTTCATCTTTACAATGCCACACAGGTTCTGGTACCTGCCGAACTGGAGGAAATGCTTAATTACAGTTTGGAATGGAGTGAAATTGCCCCGCATACGTTACTCAATCAGCTTTCTATTGTCGCAGAAACCAATTATGACCATCACAACTGCGGAGAACCGCTTCTTTATATTCAGCAGATGCTGAGAAGCCTGGAAACGATTTTCTCCAAACTGAGCGAACTGGATTACATCGGTCAGAAGAAAGAAAACATTATTGTTAATGAGCAGGAAGTATCCTCAAACAATAATCCGAAGAGAGGCTGGAGCGTTTTAGATTAATAATTAGAAGATTTGAAAAATATATATCCCGGATGGAAATTCCGGGATTTTTTTATGATCAGATCATGATGCCTATTTATAGATTTCAGCGGTATAAAAAAAGACCTGACAGGGATTTCAGGTCTTTTTTTAATTTATTTTTTATTCAGCAGTTCCAGTGTATGCTCCACATGTCCGCCACCTTTCCATTCATCGTGGCCGGGAACGATCAAAGTAGCCTGCGGATATCTGGCCTGCAGCTTTTTCATGGTATGCGGCCATTGTTCTACATTCGCTTCTCCGGTATATCCCAGATCTGTGGCCGCTTTACTTTTAACGAGACATCCCCCGTCCAGAATATGGTATTTGGGAAACCATACCACTACATTATCAGCCGTATGTCCTTCACCAAGAAAGTCCACAATAAATTCCTCTCCGCCTATACGGTACGTTTTTCCTGTTTTAATAATCTCACTGGAGGTTGCTTTTCCCTCTTTCTTCAGCAGTTCATTGGTTTTTGCGGTAGCATAGGTTTTGATTCCCTTATTATTGTAGAAACTCAGGTCTCCGGCCCTGTCTGAATGCGAATGGGTGGCAAATACAGCAATAACAGGCATATGATGGCGTTCTTTAATCGTATCCATTAAACTCTGGTACTGTGTTTTCTGCCACGGGACATCAAATAATACCACTCCTTTTCTGGTAATAAGATACATTGCATTGGTGGAATATTCTTTTCCTCCGAATACACCAAAAGTTTTATAAATATAAAGGTTGGGCTTTATGGGAGGTTCGATAATAAAATCTCTTACCTGCGCGCCTGCAAAAGGGCTTAATAACATAGAGAGGATAAAAAACCGGATGCTTTTTTTCATAATTTTCAGGGGGGACATTAAAAAGTTCAGTATTGATCAGAAGGTCTTTCTGATCAGAAAGTTTTGCAAAGCTAGGGATAATTAAAATTCCCGGCTTTTGTTTGATGCAAGTTTAACCGTTTTTTAACAGTTGCTGATGGATTAAAAATAGTTAATCGATAAACCCATAAGAGTCTTTGATTGCATTTTTATGCGCAAAGTATTTAAACCTGAAACCAATAAAGTGTAAAAAAATTGTCCCTTTTTGACGATGCCGAACCCACGGTTTGTGGTTTAAAAATAATTTCCCGCAAATTTCACGGGTGTTTGTTGATGTTTTTCTCTTACTGATTGGGAAGATAGCGCAGAAGTTTTGTTGGAATATGTAAAATACAGTAAGATTTTATCTCCGAAGAGATTTAATTGTCAATTTTAGTGGTTAAGCCGGTTGAATACAATGAATGATGAGCCACGAATTCATCAATAAAAAAACAGGAATCCGTGGCTGGAAATACTATTTTTTAATTAATATTTTTTCTGTGGCTTTTTTGCTGAGAATTTCTTTTCTGCCGCCGATCTCTATGGTCATAGATTTATCAAAGTTTTCAATTTTAATCACCTTTACTTTGGTATTGAGGAGAAGTTTTCTGTCATTCAGGTAAGTTAAAAAAGCATCATCAGAAAGAGTAACCGAAGCAAAAACAACGGATTCCCCGACTTCACAGCTGCTTAATTTCTGAAGGTCCTGGGCAATGATATTTCCATCCTTATCGGGAATGGGTTCTCCATGCGGATCAAATTTAGGATAGTCCAGAATTTCATCCATTTTATCAAAAAAGATCTGAGAATGCACGTGTTCCAGCTGCTCGGCGATCTCATGAACATTTTCCCAGCCGAAGTTCATTTTTTTAACGAGGAACATTTCGGTAAGCCTGTGTTTTCTCACCACCAAAGCCGCTTCGCGTTTTCCGTTCTCAGTAATGAGCAAAGGTTTATAGGTTTCATAGATGACCCACTTTTTTTCTGCAAATTTCTTCATCATGTTATTCACACTCGGCATCTTTACGTTTAAAAATTTGCTGAGTTCATTGATCGTCACTTTCCCTTCATTGTCAACTAAATGAAACAAGGCCTTCAGATAATTTTCTTCTGTTAATGTTGTTTTCAAAATGTTAGATGATTTTCATTACAAATCTAACAAAATAAAATTAAAAATTCACTCTTGTTATTTTAACTTTTTTTAATTTTACTCAATGAAATTTTCATTCAGAAACGACTATTCAGAAGGATGTCATCCCAATATTTTACAGGCGCTTTTACAGCATAATTCGGATCAGCAGGCTGGCTATGGTGAAGATGAATATTCCGGAAAAGCAAAAGAGCTAATTAAAGAAAAAATTAAAAATCAGGATGCTGATATTTACTTTATTTCAGGCGGAACACAGGCTAATCTTATTGTTATCTCCTCAGCTTTAAGACCTTATCAGTGTGTTGTATCTGCTGCTTCCGGACATATTCTGAATAATGAAACCGGTGCTGTTGAAGCCACAGGACATAAAGTTTTAAGTATTGAAACGAAAGACGGAAAACTCCGGCCTGAAGATATTCTTCCCGTTCTGGAAAACCATAAAAATATCCCACATCAGGTAATGCCGAAGCTGGTTTATATTTCCAACTCTACGGAACTTGGAACGGTTTACCTGGCAGAAGAGCTTGAAAAACTTTCTTCTTTCTGTAGACAGCACGGTTTATATCTTTTTATGGATGGTGCCAGGATGGGACATGGCATTACTTCGGAAATCAGTGATCTGACGCTGGAAAAGGTTGCTGAACTTACCGATGTTTTTTATCTGGGCGGAACAAAGAACGGGGCACTGATAGGAGAAGCCGTTGTCATTACGAATGCTGATCTGAAAACGGATTTTGCATTCAACATCAAGCAAAAAGGAGCATTACTAGCCAAAGGAAGACTTCTCGGAATTCAGTTTCTGGAACTCATGAAGGATGACCTGTATTTCGATCTGGCCAGACATGCCAATAAGCAGGCAATGAGAATGAAAAATGCCCTGAAAGAAAGAGGCGTACAATTCCTTTCAGATACATATACCAATCAGATATTCCCAATTCTAAGCAATGAGCTGATCGGAATCTTATCTGAGAGCTTTGAATTTTATGTCTGGAAAAAAACAGACGGAAAAACATCCGCAATACGACTGATAACCTCCTGGAATACAGGTGACGATGCCGTAAACCGTTTTATTGATATCATCACAAAAGAATTGTCTTAAAATTTGCTTATGGAGCCTACTTTTCCCGCAGTTTACTCAACACTCTGCCCAACTGCCTTATCGTCTTTGATCTCCGGAAAATACGGACTGAAGAATGTTCAGTCCAGGTTACTGGTTCGGGGAGTTGGAGATACTTATCTGATCGAAACTGCTGAAAGCCGTTTTATATTGCGTGTTTACCGCTCTTCCCACCGGAGCCTTCCGCAGATAGAAGAGGAAGTTACATTATTGCTGGCACTGAAGGAAGGCGGGGTTTCGGTTTCATATCCTGTAAGAGATCTTTCGGCGGAAGTGATCCAGCGGATAAATGCAGCTGAGGGATACCGGTACGCCGTATTATTTTCTTATGCTCCGGGAAAGGTGGAAAGAATACTGAACGAAAACCAGCTCCATGCATTGGGAAATGAAATGGCCCGTTTTCATAATATATCTTCCGGTCTTCCGACAGGGAATTCCCGCTGGAGCTTTGATTTTGAAACAACCATTCTGAAACCTCTGGAAAATTTAAAGCCTGTTTTTAGCGAAAATCCTGAAGATTACCTCTGGTTACAGACCAAAGCCGCCCGGATAAAGAGTAAACTGGCCCAGACTGACACTTCCGGTTTTTCAAATGGATACTGCCATTTTGATTTTCTTCCTAAAAACTTTCACTTTGAAAATGACTCAGTTACCTTTTTTGATTTTGATTTTATGGGGTATGGCTGGCTGGCCAATGATCTTATGACCTTCTGGCAGCATCTCATTCTGGATGTATACATGGGAAGAATGAAAACTGAAGCGGCAGGTGAAGCATTTGATACTTTTTTAAAAGGGTATCGCGAATACCGTTCTGTAAGTGAACAGGAGCTGATGATGATTCCTTATCTGGCTTTCGGATTCTGGCTTTTTTATATGAACTTCCATACCACGCATGATCAGTTCTATGTTTTCAGCCAGCCGGCACATGTGAAATTATATACCGGATTTCTGAAAAATATAGCCGAAAATCATTGGGAAAAAGGGTATTCTGAATTACTGCAAAAATAAAAGCTGTTTCCGGTAATTGAAAACAGCCTGGCTGGCAAAGTTTATTTTTTTTATTTTAAAGCTTTGGTAATGGCTTGGCAATCTGCCGTTCTTAATTTTTGTCCATCTTTATAGCTGATTTTTTTCTCATCTGCATATTTCATCTGTCCATCCTCTTCTTTATGACCTCCGATTCCTTCAACTAAAGTGCCATCCTGCTGCAGGAAGTAAATATCTCTTTTGCTTTTCGTTCCTTCAGACTGAAACTCATACGTAAGCTTTAATGTATCTCCTGATTTGAAACCGGTTACCTCTCCCTTTGAACTGTCTTTTTCACTGTTTTTATAAGCCATTTTTCCGGTAATGGTGCCCAGATTATCATCAATGGACGCAAAAACGGTGTCTTTTCCGGTAATTCCCATATAACAGAACGATTTTGGACCCAGGGTATCCATTACAGGTTCGGCTGTGGCCACAGTATCTTTTTCAGGTTTGGGAGCCGGGGCTTCTGCTTTCTTATTACAGTTGATCATAAAAACGGATAATGATCCCAGTAAGATTAACTTTTTCATACCTTAATTGTTAAATTCAAATTTCAGCGTACTAAATTAGCAATAGTATTTCAATATGAAAGAAAATAAAATATAAAAAGGCTAAATATCTTATTAGACTTATGGTGGAGCTTACGGGGAGCCTTCCGACAAAATAGAGCGTATTTATCGGTCAACGCAAGTTTTTACTTTTTTGTAGGGACTTTAAATCTGGCGGATCAGCTTAATCAGTGAGACTGAAATAAGTATTTTTTCTTATTTCCTGAAGACCTCTGTTTTAGCAGTATAATGGTTCAAAACTCTGCAAACTTTAAATCTTACCACATCTGGTTTAATCAGAATATTCTTTCAGTAGCTGCCTGTAACTCATCAGAATGGATGATTTTGAAATAAACCCGATAAAACCGTTATCAGCATTTACTACCGGAAGGTTCCACATCCCGGTATCATCAAATATTTGAAGAATTTCCAGCGGTTTATTCTCTCGCTGTAATACCGCAGGAGGGGTTTTCATGATCTGGGCAACCGTAAGGGAACTGTCTGTTTCAAAATTGAAAAGATAAGGCCGGATATCATCCAGGGTAAGAATTCCTTTCAGTTTTCCTTCCTGGTCTACTGCTGCAAAGATGTTTTTGTTTCCGCTTTTTACCAGTTCAAAAAGTTCGGAAACAGAAGCCGTTTCCCGGATGGTTTCAGGATATTTATCGATAAAGTCTTCTGTGCGGAGAGCAAAAAGTATGTTCTTATCATGTTTGTTGGTGAAAATTTTTCCCTCATCGGCTAATGATTTCAGCTCCGGGGAAATAGGAGAGAACCATTTTGCTATGAGGTAAGACATTACCGAAACAATCATCAGCGGAATGAACAGGTCATACCCGAAACTGGATTCTGCAATCAGGAAAATAGCGGTAAGAGGTGCATAAAGTACACCGCTCATAGCTCCGGCCATTCCCACCAGAACAAGATTCGTCACAGGAACTTCCGTGAAACCGATGCGCTGGCAGATCAACGCAAATAAATAGCCGACGGTCCCCCCGGCAAAAAGAGAGGGAGCGAAATTCCCTCCGTTTCCTCCGCTGAATATGGTGAAAGAAGTGGCAAAAGCCTTTAAAAGGCATACCAGAACAAGGAAAATAATCACTGTCCAGTCTCCGATTTCAAAATATCTGAAAAAACTGTTTCTGATGACTTCCTGAATTTCACCTCCGGTAAAAGCTTTTACCGTTTCATATCCTTCCCCGAATAAGGGCGGAAAGAGAACACAAAGAAAGGAGAGTACCGCGCCTCCAAACATAGCCTTTCGCATTTTGGAAAGCTTAAGCCCGGTGATAAAATGTTCTGCTTTTTGTGAAATAACAACAAAATAACGTGCATAAAGTCCCGTTACCACCCCTAAAATAAGATAATAAGGAACATTTTTATAGTTAAAGGCTTCCCGGGTATAAAACCTGAAAAGCACATCTTCCTGGAGCAATATCCTGGATAAAAGACTTCCGCAGACCGCTGCAACCACCAAAGGAATAAAATCTGTGAAAACTACTCCGGTAAGAAGAATTTCAAAGGCAAACATAATTCCGGCAATGGGTGCATTGAATGCAGAAGCAATTCCGGCAGTAGCCCCCGCAGCCAGCAGCAGGGTACGTTCTTTATAGCTCAGTCTGTATGTTTGTGCATAATTGGAACCAATGGCAGCTCCTGTTACCGCAATCGGGCTTTCCAGACCGGCAGACCCTCCCAGTCCTACTGTTACAGCACTCTGAATAACCTGGGAATACATTTTTACTGAAGCTACAATACTTGAATTCTGGGCGATCTCATACAGAATAGCTCCGATTCCTTTCCGGTCCTGACCTTTAAATAAAGTAAGCACAATCAATGATGTAAGCACAATTCCCAGAAAAGGAAAGACAATATAAAACAGGATCTGGTATTCGAAATGAACCTTATGGGTAATGAAGTAATGGATATTATGAACCAGAGTTTTCAGGATTACTCCTGCAAGACCTGCGGTACAGCCTACAAGAATCCCGGAAAGCACCAGAAACTGGTTCCGGCTGAGTCTGTTGTTCAGCCAGTGGAGAACAAGCTCATAGCTTCGGGCTTTTTCCAGTCCATAGTTCTGGAAGTCTCTTTTAAATTTTAGAAAACTTAGGTATCTTTTTTTATTGTGAATCTTCACCGGGAATAATTTTGACCTCAAAAGGTTAGGTAAAGGTAAGCATATCTTTATAAACAGGTTAACCGGAGTTCAAGGAAATACATGTAATATACTGTCAATCAGGGTGAAAATATTTTTTTTACGAAATGCTTAATCATATGATTCAGCTGGATTCGGAATGGTCTTTCTTCAGATTGCTGATAAAATAGGAGGGACTTACTCCGGTTTCTTTTTTAAATATAACTGCAAAAACCTCCCGGGAAGAAAAGCCACAGGCTTCCGCCAGATAACTGATCTTATACTCCCGGTAAATAGGATTTTCATAGAGCTTTTTGGTAATATAATCGATGCGCAGGCTGTTGATATAGTGGTTGTAATTTTTTTCTTTATGCTGTTTTATGATTTCAGAAAGATATCTGGTATTGGTGTTCAGTTCATTGGCAAGAGAAGTAAGGCTGAGATCTTTTTTAATGAATTTCTGGGATTTTTCAAATTTATCCAGTTTCATCAGGATCATATTCACGGTATCATCTGTAATGTAGATGCTTTTTTCCGAAGTCTCTGCCGTTTCCTGATTATTTGTTATGGAAACAGGATTGTTTTTCAGGTTTCTGATGGCAAGATCATACCGGTCCTGAAGCTTTTTCCGGGTTATCTTCCATACTCCCCAGCCTGCCACAGCAATACAGACAAAAACAGCCAGAGCAGCCATCAGCACCTTCCGCATATCGCCTGTATGAGCCTGCCCCTGTTTATCTATTATCTGCTTTACAGGAATACTGATAGCCTTCTTTTCTGCATTTACCAGACTGTCATTAAGCTTTGCATAAAGGTTCATATACTTTTTTGAAGCCGTTTTTTCTCCCAGTTCCACATATGATTTAAAGGATACTTCGTACAGGTCTCTGCGTATATACGGGATACTGATTATTTTTTCAAATTCTTCGGCGCGGGAAGCATAATATACTGCTTTATTATATTTCTTCTGATCGTAGTAAAGCCAGGCATATTCATTCAGGACGGTTATCTCCAGGTTTTTCGAAACACCGTAATGATCATTTCTGCATATCTCCAGAGCTTTTCCAAAATGGTCTTCCGCATCATTTATCCGGCCGGCAGCAACGCTTGTCATTCCTAAATTGATATTAGCCAAAGCCAGCAGGTGATATTTTTTTGATATAAAATCCGGATCATTTCCAATTCTGACGGCGCTTTCCATGCTTTTTTTCTGGTAATAAATAACACTGTCCAAAGGTGCGTTCACATGGGCTGAATAGGTGGCAAAACCAATATACGTTAAAGCCTCCAAATATTTTCTTTTATCATTGGATGTTACTTTATCAGTTATTTTCAGAGCTTTTCTGAGTTCTTTAATACTTTCATCATTGAAGCCGAGTTCCGTATAGGATGAAGCCCTGAGTCTGTAAACATTGGCCAGAATGGCTTCATCTTTTAATTCCAGTGCCAGTTTTTCAGCCTCACTGCTTAAATTAATTACTTTTTTGTGATTTCCAAGATCAAAATACCTAGCCATAAGCATAGTGCTGCTTTCCAGCATTCCTTTTCTGTACCCCTGTTTTTTTGAAATGGTGTAGATCTCATGAAAAAGTTCTATGGATTGAGAGGGTTTGTCTTTGGCCAGTGCTTCGGCTTTTTTAATTTTTGATTCAATCCGGCTGACAGATTCCATATCAACCTGTGCGTAATAAAATCCGAAAATAAAAGAGACAAAAAAGAGAGTTAATTTTTTCATGTGGTTGTGTTTTTCAGTCCACAAATTAAGTGTAAAATTAACTATTATTACATAAAAATAGTGTTAGTTTTTCCGAATTTATTGTATCGTATAATAAATTTAATAGATTGGTTTAAAATGATTTAAATTCAAAATCGCCTCAGAAATATAATATATAGTCAGCTTTCGCAGAAATAACACTTTTTGCAAAAATTCTTACAGTAATTGCTATTACAGTAAAAAAAATTAAATCATTTGGGGGAGTCATTTTTTATGAAGATAACCGTTTCAGAATTCAGATTAAAATATTGAACCTAAAAGATGTAACATATTCTGAAATTACAACACGGTTCATTTTACGGTCTCTTCATAAACTGCTAATGTTGCATTCAGGACTGAGCTTAACAAAAAGCATAAAATTTCAGGCCTTTTAAAATACGGATTATGAAAAGCAATGTTAAGGGCAAAAACTTCCAGTTCCCTCAATCCGAAGCTTTATCCTATTGCTTTTCCCGTGTTTCATTCTGGTTTTAATGAAAGCTCGTAGGTTCAACAAAACAGAAAAAAATCAATTAAAAAACACATATGGATCTGAAAAATTTAAATATCGGACTGCTGATTAAAGAATGCGTAGAAAAAAATGGCATTGATATACAGCGTATCTCCCGGTTTCTCGATGCCTCAGAAGAAGAAATTAACGGGATGTACCGTTCTGCGTCATTGAATACGGATGTACTGCTACGATGGTGCAAACTTCTTGAATATGATTTCTTCAGACTCTACTCACAGCATCTGATCTTATATGCACCACAGTCTTCCACAGATTATATCCGGAAGATAAAACTACCGTCTTCACTTCCAGCCTTCAGAAAAAACCTTTACACAAAGGAAATTATAGAATTTGTTCTGGATAAGATCCGGAAAGGGGAAATGACCCAATCCGGCGTGGTTGCCGAATACAAAATTCCCAAGAGCACACTTTATAAATGGATTAATAAATACGATGACACAAAAATAAACTCTTAAACACTGAAATGATGAAAAATATTCCTGATTACAGAAGGATCTACACCGATATGATCAATGAAAAATATCCTGATAAAAAAGAGGAAATTAAAGACATACTTTCCAAAAAGAATCTTTCAATGCTGGATGTGATTACCTGCAGCAGTATTATTTCAGGAAGAGAAGATCAAAGCACATTTACTTTTAACCAGAAACACCGTTTTTTTGACCGGGAATCTATCCTTCAGATCCTGGATTTTCAGAAAAAGAACGGATACAACAATACCCAGCTTTCCCGTCATTTCAAATTAAGCAGAAATACAATTGCCCAATGGAAAAAGAAGTATCTGTAAATAGAGTTCTTTTATCAATATCAATCAAATTTAATTGATTCATTTTAAGTAATTTAAGATATTTCCTGATTGATACTTCAATATTAATTTAAACAATATACAATGAAAAAAAATCTACTGCCAACAGCACTTCTGATTTCGATGTCTGCCGCCGCGCAGATAGGAATCCATACAAAAGAACCCCTCGGAGCTCTGCATATAGACGGAGCAAAAGATAATGTAACTCCTGTCACCCAACATCAGATCAGTAATGATCTTATTGTTACCCAATCAGGTTTTATAGGAGCAGGGACAGATCTTCCTTTAGTGAAACTGGATATGAGATCAGCAGGTACGCAGAATGCTTTAGGGCTTGGTTCCACAACAATGACAGCCAATGCCGCAGGAGCAGGTGCCGTAAGATATGAACCCACATCCTCAAAGATCCAGGTTTCTGATGGCAATACCTGGGAAACCGCAATTATTCTTCCTGCTAAAGCAGTAGTTGTAGCAAGGATGACCAATACATTTTCTGTTGCCTATAATACGGATGTAAATGTTACCGGATGGACTGAAGTAAGGGATCTGACGAACAGCTTCGAACCGGGCTCCGGGATTTTTACCGCACCCAGGGCCGGCGTATATACTTTTCTGATGACTTATAATTTTGTTTCAGGACCGGTAGCCAATTCTTCTGAAGTAACCAGCCAGTTTTTCAGCCCCAGCAGCACATCCATCCTGGCACGGTCTTTCAAAACATTTGCCAGAGCCAATGAAGATGCCCAGATCGGAGGTTCTGCCGCCATTACTGCAAACCTGACAGCCGGCCAGACCGTACGTCCTCAACTGCGGCAGAATATCACAACCTCTTCAAGGGCCTTAAGGGTAAATTCAGACCTTATGCATCCCGATGCGGGTTTTAACAATCTCACCATTATAGAACATTAAAGAAATAATAAAAATGAAAATTAACCTGATATACAGTATGCTCTTCCTTACCTTATTCTTTTCCGGGCATGCACAAACCGGTATCTTTACCAAAGATCCCTTACAGTCTTTTCATATAGATGCAGGGAAAGACAACACAGGAATATCACCCACAGCACCACAGATACTGAATGATATAGTCGTGACTTCCGAAGGCCGGGTAGGGGTAGGAGTTACAGATCCTAAAACCAGAGTAGACCTGCGTTCTGCTGACCAGAAAGGCATCATTGGACTGGGAACCAGCTCTCAGACTGCCACTGATGCTAAGGCCGGTGCTATACGGTACAGTACCGGAAATATCATTCAGTATTCTGATGGTGTAGCCTGGCACAATCTTCCGATGGTACTTCCTCCAAAAGCATTGGTCCTGGCCAATAAAGGTACTGCACGAACTTTCGGAAATAACACCGTTACAACCGTAGACGGATGGTCTGTAATAACAGATTCACAGTCTAATTTTAACGCGGGTTCCGGGACTTTTACAGCCCCCAGGGCAGGTTTTTACATCGTTTCGTTTAATATCAGCCTGGCGGATGCCAATATTGCCCAGAACTCCCGAATAGAAACAATTATTGAGAGCAGTACTTCCACCGGCAATATTCAGGTTTACAGGAGTGTAAATTCTTATCCGGCATGGGATATCAATACCGTGAGCAATATTGTAGGCGGTAACTGTATTGCCATTTTCAATTTATCAGCCGGAAATACCATTCAGTTTAAAGTCTATCATAATTTCGGAGGTACAAGAAATATTGATACAGGCAACGGAGGAACCAATAACAGCATTAGTATTTATGAATTATAAAAAACTGAACATATGAAACTGAACAAAAATATACTATTCTTAAGCCTGGGAATTTTTCCGGCCGTCCTTCAGTCCCAGATTGGCATTGGTATTTCTAATCCCAGTCAGGATAATGCAGTGGAAATAAATACTGCTGAAAAATTCATCATTGATAAAACCGGGAAAATAGGAGCCGGAGTAGCCCTTCCTAAAACAGCTGTCGATCTGAGAAACGGAACCAACGGAGCTATGGCAGTAGGAATGACCGACCAGACGGCTACCGGGGCAGGAGCAGGAGCGATCCGGTATAATCCAAGTCCGGCTATCGGTGTTCGGGGATATATAGAATATTCTGACGGAAATTCCTGGATCCCCATTCTTCCTTATGGAAAACCCAGAATTGTGGTAATGGCAGAAAAAACAGACAACAACTGTACTGTTTTTGAAGCGGGATTATGGCCTGTCGGAGATTATACAGACGGAATTCCCGGTAGATCCTCTACCTATCTTACTTCATGGACAGAGAAGCTGGATTCGGATTCCGGACAGCCCAGAACCAATTTTAATCCCGTAACAGGAGAGTTTATAGCTCCCAGGGCAGGTGTTTATTTTGCCACATTTACGTTTGCGCTTGCCCCAAGCCAGATCAATACCAGTTTCGGACAAAACCAGACGGAAGCGATCTGGGAGGTAAGGGATTCTTCCAATGTGGTAACACAAAGAGTTAAAACCAATAACGGTTACCCTCAGGATACCGGAAATCCACCGAATGCCGTAATTGCCGGCTCTGCCTGTACGGTAAGTGTTTATCTGAATGCAGGAGATAAACTCAGGCCTTTTGTCTGGATTAACGTGGCTTGGGATCCGGATAAGCGGGCTCTGCTTAATACAGGCGGATATAATGTTTTAACGATTGTTGAACAATAGATTCAACAGCTTATCCCTATAAAGCACAAATGCCTTTATATAGCCGGGACAGGATAATTGTCCCGGCCCTCTTTGAGGGGGAAAACAGTTTTATGATTGCGCTTTATCTGTGTTTCTGAGTGAATAAATCAGTACACCTGCCGCCAATAAACCCGCGATACCTGTCCATACAGTTTTCATAGTTTTGGAAGGCTCCGGAAGCAGGGTTTTTCCATGAATACCCATATTTCCATGTGAAGCTTCCAGTACATTTCCTGATGTATTTTCATCTTTACCGGCTTTTTTCATCACCAGCCTCATCGCCGCAGAGGAAAGGTAGCGGACGGTTCCCGGAAACATTTCGTATATATTTTTGAAAACAGATCCGAACCAGTCGGGATATACGGCATCT
Organism: Chryseobacterium indologenes; assembly: GCA_002439165.1. Lineage (GTDB taxonomy): Bacteria > Bacteroidota > Bacteroidia > Flavobacteriales > Weeksellaceae > Chryseobacterium > Chryseobacterium indologenes_E. Next base: position 70,626 of record DJTE01000033.1, on the reverse strand, counting down.
TCAGGATTTTTAGCTGTTTTTACTATTTCAGCGGCAAGTTTCTTCGGATCAAAAGCGGGCGGGGGGGTGCTTAGTTTTATTCCTGAATAATTGGCCGCATGCTCTATTCCTGAAGACTTCTGAAATCCCGGATACAATGCACAGATATGGATATCCGGAAAATCCGACACTTCTCCCTGCAAAGTTTCTGTCATTCCGCGTATTCCGTACTTGGAAGCGGTATAAGCTGTTCCGTAAGGCGCCGGCATCCATCCGCCAATGGAAATATTATTAATAAGTATTCCTTTTTTCTGCTTCTTGAAGACAGGTAATACTGCATGTGCCGAATACATATACCCTAAAAGATTGGTCCTGATAATCTGATCCGCTACTTGCACAGGTATTTCCTCGAACTTTCCGAAAGCCAGAACTCCGGCATTGTTTACCCAGCAGTCGATACGCCCTTTAAAATCAAAAGCTTTTTCTGCAATCCCGGATACCTCTTCAGGCACTGAAATATCAGCCGGAACAGTCAATACTTCAGCTCCTGCCTGTCTGCATATCTCAGCTGTTTCATTCAATGCATCACTGTTGCGTGCTGTCAGGACAAGATCTGCCCCTTCGGCAGCAAAGGCCTCAGCAGTAGCTTTTCCGATACCACTGGAGGCTCCCGTGATGACTACTGTTTTTCCAAAGAAATAAGGTTTTCTGCTATTTTTCATGATTCTATATTTTAAATGATATGTATTAATAAATTTCCCATCCTGTCATTACCCGTTTTCTGTATTCCGTTTGGGAAGAAGAATAAGTCTTATGGAAGGATTATTGGTAATAAAAAGCCTGAACCAGTCCAGGGCCAGCTGCAGCTTGCTTCTGAAACCTACAAGTGGAATAATATGAATAAACAGCCAGGTAAGCCATGCCGTAAATCCTTTAAAGGAAAGTTTCGGAAGGTCTACTACTGCATTAAACTTAGAAATAATAGCCATACTTCCTTTATCATTATAATGAAACGGGATAAGAACCTTTTCATCTTCAATACGCCTGAAATTGGCAGCAAGATTTTTTCCCTGCTGGATAGCCACCTGGGCAAGCTGCGGATGTCCTTTTGGGTATTCTTCTTCTATCTGCATCAGGCAGATATCACCTACGGCATAAATATTTTCAGTTTCCCGGACCTTATTATAAGCATCCACCAGAATACGTCTTCCTTTACCGATACTTTCTTCCGGAATACCGGGAGCTTCTCTGCCTATAACACCTGAAGTCCAGATCAGGGTTTCTGTTTCAATGGTATTGCCGTCGCTTAAAATTACCCGGCAGTCCCGGTAATCTTTTACAGAAACATTCAAAAGGATCTTAACTCCCAGTTTGTCCAGTTTTTCATAAGCTGTTTTCTGAGCCATTTCGCTCATAGGAGAAAGGAGGGTGGGCAATGCATCAATCAGATAGATGCTTGAGAGTATCAGCTTGATCTCCGGGTATTCTTTCTGCGCAATATACCGCCCCATTTCAGCAAGCATTCCTGCCAGTTCCACTCCGGTGGGACCGCCGCCGGCAATAACGATATTCTGAAGCTTTTCGGCCTGGGTAATGTCTTTATTACGGGATGCTTCCTCCAGCGTAAACAGGATGTGGTTCCTCAGATAAAGGGCCTCTTCTATATTTTTCATCGGCAGGGCGCATTTCCGGACATTTTCCATTCCAAAGAAATTGGATTCTGTTCCCAAAGCCAGTACCAGATAATCATAATGCAGTTCACCGGTATCTGTTTCAACAGTTTTTCTTTCGGGGATAATCTTCTGAAGACGGCCCATATGGAAACTGACATTCTTATTGCCGGAAAAAAGTTTGCGGAAAGGATAGCTTATATTTGAGGCCTCAATAAATGCTGTTGCTACCTGATAGATCAGAGGGGGAAAAAAATGATAATTGTTTTGATCAACCAGAGTAATTCTGAACCGGCTGTCGTTCCTGAGTGATTTGATAAGATTGATACCGGCAAATCCTCCTCCTACGATTAGAATGTGCTTTTTCATATTAAAAGTATTGATGTGGTGTATCTCTTTTCATTCAAGAACAGGACCAACCATGCTGTAAAACAAATATTTAACATAAAATAACGTACAGTCCGGAATAAAAACTTATGATTTCAGGTGGGAAGTATGATCAGCAACAGTTATTTGATTTTCAGGATTTTTAATTTTCATTTTTTAACCTTTATCCAGACAAATAATTGTTAAACCTTACATCTTCAAAAAAATGTCTGCACGATGTTTGCTTCAGTTTTAACTGCCATCACTTAAAAATATACATATGAAATCTGACATTTTAACAGAGAAACACCGTTTGGGAATTGGTGGAGTTGCAATAGGAACCGCCTTTGAAAATATAACGGACGAAGAATCTTATGAAATCCTGAGAACTGCCTGGGATCTGGGAATCCGGTATTATGACACATCACCGTGGTATGGGCTTACGAAAAGTGAAAGGAGGTTCGGACAGTTTTTAAAAGATAAAAACAGGGAGGATTTTGTGTTTTCTACCAAAGTCGGAAGGCTGTTTACTGAAGTTCCGGAATCTGAGGTTCCGCCCACCATGTGGAAAAAACCGCTGAATTACGATTTCAGACATGACTATACGGCCGATGCCGTTAAAAGATCTATTGCAGACAGTCTGCAGAGGACGGGTTTACATCATATTGATATTGTATATGTTCACGATCTTTCGGAAGACCAGGTAGGAGACCGGTATCCTTATTTTTTGAAACAGGCTGAAAAAGGAGCTTTCAGAGCGCTTTCCGAGCTAAGGGACCAGGGCGTGATCAAAGCCTGGGGAATGGGAGTAAACAAAATTGAACCGATACTGGACTGCATTGAAATCTCAGATCCTGACATCTGCCTGTCTGCTACCCAATATTCATTACTGGAGCATGAAGATGCTGTGGACCGGTTACTGCCTGCCGTTAAAAAAGCAGGAGTTAAGCTGGTTTCCGGAGCCGGATACAATTCCGGGTATATGGCAGGGAGAGAACGTTATAACTACAAGGATGTAATTCCGAAAGGTATGGCTGAAAAACGTGCCAGAATAGCAGAAATTGCAAAAAGGCACCATACGGATATTGTGTATGCCGCATTGCATTTTGTACTTGCTTCAGATGAGTTTGCTTCTATTATTCCCGGAGCAGGCCGGCCCGAGCAGGTGAGGGATAATATAAAAGGGCTTAATAATATCATCCCATCAGAATTCTGGAATGAGCTGAAAGCGGAGGGATTGATTTATGAAAAAGCACAGGTCCCGGATTAAAAGGCTCTGTATGACCCATAGAAAGGATGTAAGAAAATTTACTGCCACAGCTGTTTTCCTGATCAGAAAGTCTGCCGGTCAGCATTTCAAAGGAAAATAAACTAAAAATAATCTGCGGTTATACCACCTTTGCCTTTCTTATTATTTTTGCAAGAAGGGCAGGGAAAAACCTTTTCAGATAAGCACCGGCCACTTCACGTCCTCCTATGGATTTCTGGTTTTTCTTTTGCCGGATGGCGGTAAGCATCTTTTTTGCGAATACTTCCGCGGGCATTCCTTTCATTGTGGCATCATCCATTGTTCCCTGGAGAGAGCCGTCACCTGTTACCGCGTTCACAGATATAGCGGTCTGAACAAATCCCGGACAGATCATGGTAACCAGGATCTTTTTTTCATACAGCTCTGCTCTGAATGAATCGAAAAAGCCATGGAGGGCATGTTTGGCGGCAGCATAACCACTTCTCATCGGAGCGCCGAAAATTCCCATCAGACTGGATACTACAACAATATGTCCGCCACCATTTCTGATCATATAAGGAGTTACTGCTTTGGTAAGTGCAACGGTCCCGAGAAAATTAATATCCATCAGCCGTTTATCTACCTGAATATCGGTATCCATCGCCAGAGAACGTTGTGATAAACCCGCGTTGTTGATGAGTATATCAATTCTTCCAAATTTCTCTACCGCTTCCGAAGCTTTATCATTCATATTCTGATAACCGGCAAGATCCAGGGGAACTACGGTAAAACGGTCAGTAGAAAGTCCTGCTTTTTCAGCAACAGCGTATAGCTGATCCTCATGTCTGGATGAAAGGATGATGGTTGCTGTGCTTTTCATTGCGAGTTCTTTCACTAACGTTTCCCCGATTCCTGAAGAGGCTCCTGTAATCCAGATTACTTTATCATTAAAATACGTGTTCATTCTGCTATTTTATGTAGTGGAATTATCTGCTTTAAGTTCTGCTATATATTTTCCAGCTTTCATTCCGGAGAAAATACAGCCTCCGAGAAAGGTTCCTTCCAGGGCACGGTAGCCATGCATACCGCCACCGCCAAATCCTGCTGCTTCACCCGCAGCGTACAATCCTTCAATGATGCTTTCATCTTCCTTCAGAACCTGTCCGTTCAGATTGGTCTTGATTCCTCCCAGTGTTTTCCGGGTAAGTATATTCAGCCGAACGGCAATCAGAGGTCCGTTTTCCGGATCAAGGATCTTATGAGGGGCAGCTACACGTCCCAGTTTATCTCCAAGATATTTCCGGGTACTGCGTATGTAATTTACTTGGGTATCTTTTGAAAACTGATTGTCCAGTTCCCGGTCTCGGGCTTCTATCTGTAATTTTATTTTTTCATAATCCAGAAGATGGTCCCCGGAAAGTCCGTTCATTCTTTTGATAAGGTCTTCAAGCTGATCAGACACTATAAAATCTTTTCCGTGTTCTTTAAAAGCTTCAACAGGTCCCGGTGCTTTTTTACCGAATATTCTTTTCAGAAACAAAGCATAATCTTTGTTGGTGATATCCGGGTTCTGCTCAGAGCCGGAAAGGACAAATTCTTTTTTTATGATCTTCTGGGTGAGGATAAACCAGGAGTAGGAAAATCCTGTATCCTGAATATATTTTAAGGTACCTAAAGTATCAAATCCGGGAAACAATGGAGCAGGAAGACGGTTTCCTTTTGCATCAAACCATAGGGAAGAAGGTCCGGGAAGTATCCGGATACCATGTTCAGGCCATATGGGATCCCAGTTCTGAAGTCCTTCCGTATAATGCCACATTCTGTCTCGGTTGATGATGTGCGCTCCGGCATTTTCTGCAATACCAATCATTTTTCCGTCTACATAGGCGGGAACTCCGCATACCATATTTTCCGGAGCTTTTCCCAGCCGTTCCGGCCAGTTTTGCCTCACCAATTCGTGATTGGCTCCAATACCTCCTGATGCAATGATGATATGGGATGCAGTATATTCAAACTGTGAAATTACGTTTCTGTTGGTTTCCGCACCTCTTACTTTATCGTCGCTTTCCAGGATATCACCTTTTAAACCTCTGATTTTTCCATTTTCAAGAAGTAATTCAGTAACTCTGTGCCTGAATTTCATACGGAGCAGTCCTTTTGTTTGAGCTTCATAAGCTTTTTCCACAAAAGGTTTTACCACTCCGGTACCCGTTCCCCAACTTACATGAAAACGGGGAACTGAGTTTCCGTGGCCGTTTGCAGAGCCGTCTCCACGTTCAGCCCAACCTACCATAAACATCAGCCTGATGCCGAGTTTAGAAATGTATTGATACTTTTCATGAGCTGCAAATTTAAGATAAGCTTCCGCCCATTTGCGGGGCCAGTAATCTTCCTGGCGGTCAAATCCGGCTGTTCCCATCCAGTCCTGAAGAGCCAGTTCATAAGAATCGCGGATTCCCATTCTGCGCTGTTGGGGCGAATTGATCAGAAATAATCCGCCAAAAGACCAGAATGCCTGTCCGCCAATGTTCTGTTCGGTTTCCTGATCAATTAAAAGTACTTTCTTTCCGGCGTTGGTAATCTCCATCGCAGCAGTAAGCCCTGCCAGTCCGGATCCGATGATGATAGCATCAGGCTGGAATATTGTTTCCATTCGTTAAAAGGATTTCCTGTTGATTAATACTGTACATAAATGTATAAAATATTTACACTTGAATACATATAAACCGGAAATTATTCCGTTTTATTAAAGCAGTTTAAACTTTTTTATCATAATCACAAAAGACATAAAAGTTTGAGGAGCTTTATTGAAGGCTGATCATCATTCTGAAAAGAGAACATCACAGAAAAGTTTAAACAATTTCATTTTCAAAAACATCGGAGGTTGAATTAGATCATTTTTAATTTCTGAAAATCTCATTATATATAAATTTCCCGTTTATATAATTCTAAAGACTTATACGGGACATCCAATCAATAAAACATAGTATCTTTGTTAAAAATAGAAAATATGAGATATGTATTGATCATGATGTGTTTTATCTGTTCGGTTTTCAGTCAGGTTTCTGCACAGCAGAAGCAGGATCCGTGGAATGAAAGCCAGCTGATGGATCCCGCATTACTGGCTTCCAGAATCACTCAGCACAAAACAAAAGATCTGGAGATCATTTCAGTAGGACCGGAGGCCATCATTAAAGGCTCCATAGATATAGGCCCTACCCATGAACCGGAAAATCTGGAAAAATTAAAAAATTACCTTAAAAAGGTTCCAAAAGGTAAGGAAGTAGTGATCTACTGCGGATGCTGCCCTTTTGTAAAATGTCCTAATATCCGCCCGGGATTTCAGCTTTTACAGGATATGGGCTTTAAAAACGCAAAACTTCTCAATCTTCCGAAAAATATCAAAACGGACTGGCTGGACAAAGATTATCCTACAAATGATTAATATGAAAGTTCTTTTTAGCTTATTATTTTTAAGTGTTTTTACCGGATATATTACTGCACAGAAAAATATAGAAACCGGAAAGAAAGCTCCGGAAATTACACTCGCCAAACCTGACGGGAGTTCTTTTTCACTTTCATCATTGAAAAACAGACTTGTCCTGATTGATTTCTGGGCCACCTGGTGCGCTCCCTGTATGGATGAGCAGCCGGAACTCAAAACCCTGTACGAAACGTTTTCCGAACAGGTAAAAGATAAGAAATTCGAGATTCTGGGTGTTTCTCTGGACCGGAATAAAGAGAGCTGGGAAAAAGCAATTACCCGTTTCAATATCAATTGGGTACAGGTAAGCGATCTTAAATTCTGGAAAAGTCCGGTCGCGAAATCGTATGAGGTTGATGAACTTCCTTTTAATGTTATTATAGACGGACAGGGAACAATTATCGCAAAAAATCTTCACGGAAAAGAACTGGAAGAATTTATCTCCGGGTATTTTAGCAAAAACCAATAAAAAAGAGCAGTGGAGATACTGCTCTTTTTATTTTAATTCTGAAATATTTCTTTCATCATATTTTTACCTGCCCAGCCGGGTCATAAAGGCTTTCTGCCGGAGATAATATTATACAGGATCACAATAATTGCAATAACCAGTAAGACATGTACGAGATAACCCGTACTTATTCCCGGAACAATATTCAGCATTCCCAGAAGCCAAACAACGATACAGATAACAGCTACTAACCATAATAAATTTCTCATGACTGTAAATTTTAAAGTTATTTATTATGAATAGTACATATTTTATGCCTTTATTGAAAATGATGCTTAAAAAAATCGAAATCAGGGTTTAATCCGACTTTCTTTTTAAGAGAATATTTACAGGTGTTTCCTACTGAATTTTATTCGGTTTACTTACGTATTTGTTGTTTTTCACAAAAAAGCGCCAGGGCAAAAGGGCATCCTCCTGAGCGTAGGCAACACCAATACGGGGTCCGGCTGCAATTTCAACGGGACTATACTGAATTCCGTGGTCTTCAATCCATATTTCGTCTCCCGTGAGGTCTCTTTTATTAAAAGACCGATCAATTCCCAGAGCTTTAGCAGCAGAACCCGGACCTGAGGAAATAGCAGCTCTGGAAGCGGGCATATTTCTTCTGGATTCCATAATCTCTTTACCGGTAAAAGGTTCAACGGCCCTGATCAGAACCGCATGGGGATCGTTTTCTACCGAGGTTACCACATTGAAAAGATGGTGAATTCCGTAGCATAAATAAACATAGGAAATTCCTCCGGGACCGTACAGGGCTTCTGTACGGTGAGTACGCCTGCCACCATAAGCATGGGATGCCTTATCCTTTACTCCGGCATAGGCTTCCGTTTCTACGATAATTCCGGCCGTTATTTCGCCGTTGATCGCTGTATAAAGAACTTTTCCCAAAAGATCCCGGGCCAGGAAAAGAACATCTTCACTGGAATAGTAGGAGAGTGATAGTTTCAAAATTAATGATTTTAGTAGTTTTTGCTTTAATGGTGCAATCCTGTGAAAAGCTGAAAAACGGGAATAAGGAAAAAGATACCACAAAAATTCACTTTTCATTAAACAGTGACTAATTTGGCACACCCATTGTTATTTTTATTTCAACATCATTTCACACCACTATAAAAATATAGGTTTTGACATTTTTATTCCCGGAGCGATCCGGGGATTTTTTTTATCTTTTTACCGAATCAATCCTGATGTTCAGCCCTGTAATTTTCAATTTCTTCAGCTGTTTTAATCAATCCGTTCCCTAAAAGCCTGTATCCGTCCTCAGTGATCAGAAAATCATCTTCAATACGGATCCCTCCGAAATTCCTGTATTCATTCACTTTGTCGTATCTTATAAAGTCTGCATTTTTGTTTTCAGACTGCCATATATCAATCAGTTCCGGGATCATATAAATGCCGGGTTCTACCGTCAATACAAATCCTGATTCTAAAGCCTTTCCCAGACGTAAAGATTTTAGCCCGAATGTTTTGGTATCCTTTGGCTCTTCGTCAGTATAGCCGATATACTGTTCTCCGAGATCTTCCATATCATGCACGTCAAGTCCCATCATATGTCCCAATCCGCATTGGAAAAACAGGGTATGTGCGTGGTTTTTCACGGCTTCTTCCGGACTGCCTTTCATCAGCCCGAGATCAATAAGTCCTTCTACCAGGTGTTGGGAAGCTTTCAGGTGTATATCTTTGAATCTGATTCCCGGTTTCAGCATGCGTTGGGCATTATTGAATGCATTCAGAACCACTTCGTACATTTCCTTTTGTTTCGTCGAAAATGTCTTACTGACAGGGAATGTTCTGGTAAGATCTCCCGCATATCCCATTGCTGTTTCCGCTCCGGAATCATTAAGGAAAAGATCTCCTTCTTTCAGCGTATTGAGACGGTAATGATTGTGAAGTATCCCTCCGTTTATCGTGACAATGGGAGGATAGGACATCTGGCATTCTTTATTCGCCGCCAGATACTGAATAGCATTGGCAATTTCATATTCTTTAACGCCTGGTTTTGCCATACGCATCGCCAACAGGTGCATTTCATTGGAGACATTCACAGCCTGTTCTATCTGTACTATTTCCTGAGGTTCTTTGATGGAGCGCTGTTTGACAATCGCTCTGATCATCTCTTCCGAAGGCTGTAATTCTGCTATTTTAGTCCCGAGAAGATCAGCCAGCAAAATCTTGTTGGAAGGCTGGTAAGGAGGAAGATAATGTACTTTTCTGCCGGAAGCCTGTGCTTTCAGAAGATACTGAGAAAGTTCTGCGTAAGGTAATGTATCCTGTACACCGGATTTCAGACTTTTCTCTTCCAGGGTTTCCTGTCTGCCCATCCATACAATATCATCAATACTTAATTCATCTCCGAAAACGATTGTCTTATTTTCATCAATATCAATTATGGCTGCAATTTTAGGTTCCCGGATCCCGAAATAATATAAGAAAGTACTGTCCTGACGGAAATAATAGGGATTATGTTCAAAATTCACAGGGTTTTCTATATTGCCCGGAAATAATAAAACTCCGCCGGATATATTATTCTGTAATACTGTTCTTCTGTTCTGATAAGTCTGTGCTGAAAACATAGAGGTTGGATACTTTTTATTTTAGACGTTTAAAGTTACGGTTTTGTGGGATTGAAAACTCTTTTATAGGATAAAATAAAATCCAGTATAAAGTTTATTAGTTCTCGGTTTATTGATGTACCTTTATGTGTTCAACCATTATATGTCCAAAATTCTTATGCATTATAAAAATGAAACCCTCATCATCCGTGAATTTGATCCTGGGGAATTTGCTTTGTTCAGCGCACTTTTTGAAAATGAAAATGTGACCCGTTATCTTCCCTACAAAACCTCAGAAGAGTATAAAGAGATGTTTGATAAAGCATTATCAGATTACCGGGAGAGCCCTTTCAGCAGATGGGGTATATTTCATGCACAAAGCAGTGATTTTATCGGAATGTGCCTGGCCAGAACTTTTTTCCATAATCCGGATCAGATAGAAATAGGGTATACCCTGGGAGAAAATTTTTGGGGAAAAGGTATCGGAACCGAAGTCTGTAAAGCTCTTGTCAGCTACTGCCATTCTTTGAACAAAGAAAAAGAGATTGTTGCAGTCACGGATCTGGAAAATACCGGATCACAGAAAGTACTTCTTAAATGCGGATTCAGAAGAATAGAAAACCTGATCCGTGAAGATGAAGAACTGGCTTATTTTCTGTTGCGGAATAATTAAATCTTACAGATTCAGAATAGATGAGAAGTGCTGCGCCATACTTTCCTTTATCTGAATAATCACCAATTCAGATCCTGTATTTCATTTATCAGATAATTTGTTATAACTTGCAGCAATTATGATGTCCAAAAGGTGCAAATACGCGTTAAAAGCAATGGTCAGACTGGCAAGAAATTACAGTCAGGGCTTTCTGCCCACCTCAGTTATTGCGCAGGATGAGAACATCCCGAAAAAGTTTTTAGAACAGATCCTTCTGGAACTTAAAAGAGCCAAACTGGTCAACAGCAAGCAGGGCAAGGTAGGAGGGTATTATTTACTGAAATCCCCCGATGAAGTTTCATTAGCCGACATTTACCGCATTTTTGACGGTCCAATTGCTCTTACACCCTGCGTTTCTTTAAATTTCTATGAAGCATGTGATGATTGTACAGATGAAGCGGTCTGCTACCTCAGAAAAGAACTGATGATCGTTCGTGAGAAAACAAGAAAAAGCATGATGGAGGCCACTCTGACCAAGTTCATCAGTAAGGATTAATTTTTTTATTTAAATTCTACTATTTTGATAGGACTTATAGTATTTTGTATATCTTTGCAAGACTTAATTTCAAAGGAATATGGAAAACAATCTGAAACATGAATTTGAAAAGCTTCTGGCAGAGGCTTCTGAAAGTACTTTTCAGGATAATGGATTACAGATACTGGTCAACAGATTTCCGGGGCGGGTTATCTTTTCCACCAGTTTCAGCTATGAAGACCAGGTGATCACTCATCTGATCAAAGATCTGGATATCGATATTTTCACCTTAGACACAGGGCGTCTTTTCGAGGAAACCTATGAGACGTGGACCAATACCAAAGCTTTTTTTAAAAAGAATATTAAAGCCTATTATCCTGATACCGGAGAATTAAAAAAATTTGTAACAGAAAACGGACCGGATTCATTCTATCAGTCCGTAGAGCAAAGGAAAGCATGCTGTACCATCCGTAAGGTACATCCTTTGAAAAAAGCACTGGAAGGATACCGGGTATGGATCACAGGACTGAGAGCCGGACATTCGGCGAACCGGCAAAATATGCCCGAACTGGAGTGGGATCCTGATAACAGGATCATTAAGTTTCACCCTATTCTTCACTGGACTTCAGAACAGGTGGCAGATTACGTACAGGACCATCACTTACCTTACAACCGGCTTCATAAAAAAGGCTTTGTCAGCATAGGATGTGCCCCCTGTACCAGAGCGGTTAAAGAAGGGGAAGACTTCAGAGCAGGACGCTGGTGGTGGGAAGATGCCGGTAAAAAAGAATGCGGTCTGCATATTCATCAATAAAAAAGAGAAAAATGTCAATACACCAATTAAATTATTTAGATCAGCTGGAGGCCGAATCTATTTACATATTAAGAGAAGTTGCGGGACAGTTTGAACGACCGGCTTTATTATTCAGCGGCGGAAAAGACAGTATTGTTCTGGCTCACCTGGCAAGAAAAGCATTCTTCCACGGAAAGATCCCCTTTAAATTTGTTCATGTAGATACCGGGCACAACTTTCCGGAGGTACTGGAATTCCGGGACCAGCTGGTAAATCAGCTGAATGTGGAGCTGGTTGCAAGAAATGTGGAAGATACCATCAAAAGCAGGAAGCTTACTGAAGCCAGAGGAAAATTCCCAAGCAGGAACTGGCTGCAGACCTATACTTTGCTGGATACCATTGAAGAGTTTGAATTTGATGCCTGTATCGGAGGAGCAAGAAGAGATGAAGAAAAAGCGCGTGCCAAAGAAAGAATATTCTCTGTCCGCGACGAATTCGGACAGTGGGACCCTAAACTTCAGCGTCCCGAACTGTGGAATATTTTCAACGGAAAAATCCACAAAGGAGAAAATGTACGGGTATTCCCGATCAGTAACTGGACAGAACTTGATATCTGGAACTATATCCGGAGAGAAAAGATAGCGCTGCCATCCATTTATTTTTCGCATGAAAGAGAAGTGGTAGACTTTAACGGGCAATGGCTTGCCAATTCCGAACATGTATTTTTAGAACCTGACGATATTGTCACAACCAGGAAGATACGGTACAGAACCGTAGGCGACATGACCTGTACTGCAGCAGTAGAATCCCGGGCCGAAACCATTGATGCCGTCATCGAAGAAATCGTGGCCACCAGAATTTCAGAACGTGGAGAAACCCGTATTGACGACAGGGTAACGGAAGCTGCGATGGAAGACAGAAAAAAAGGAGGTTATTTTTAGATAAACGATCAGCAATGGATAATAAGTAATAAACGGACAGTTTACTTATTCTTACGGAGAGCCTGTGAAAATTATTATACCCTTATTTTTTTTACAGAAAGCTTTCATTTTTAAGGGTAAGGATACTGGAATACAATTTAAAATTACTCATTACCCATTACTTATAAACAAAACCCGATGGATATATTAAGATTTATAACAGCAGGAAGCGTAGATGATGGTAAAAGTACACTTATCGGAAGACTGCTTTACGATAGCAAAAGTATTTTACAGGATCAGCTGGAAGTGCTTGAAAAACATTCTAAAAACAAAAATGAAGATGGTGTAGACCTGGCTCTTTTAACCGACGGGCTGAGGGCAGAAAGAGAACAGGGGATCACTATTGATGTAGCCTACCGTTATTTTTCAACACCCAAAAGGAAATTTATTATTGCCGATGCTCCGGGCCATGTACAGTATACCCGGAATATGATCACCGGGGCATCCAATTCCGATCTGATGGTTATTCTGATTGATGCCAGAAAAGGAGTGATAGAGCAGACCAGAAGGCATTCCATCATTGCCTCACTTTTACAGTTAAAGAAAGTAGCGGTCACCATCAATAAAATGGATATGGTGGATTATTCTGAAGATGTTTTTGAATCCATTAAATCAGACTATTCCAAAATTGCAGAAAACCTGGGACTGAATGACGTTACTTATTTTCCGATCTCTGCACTGAAAGGAGATAATATTGTCACCACTTCATCCAGAACAGACTGGTACCAAGGAAGTTCCCTTCTGTGATATCTGGAACAGGTAACGCTGAATGAAGAAAAAAATAAAGGAAACCGTTTTCAGGTTCAGTATGTGATCCGTCCTCAGACCGAAGAACTTCATGATTACAGGGGCTATGCAGGGCAAATACTGAGCGGACAGTTCAAAAAAGGAGACCGGATTCATATTCTTCCGGCAGGTTTAACGAGCCTGATCTCTAAAATTGAGGTTAATGGAGCAGAAAAAGAAGAAGTCTTTGAAGGCCAGCCGGCAGTGATCCACATTGCGCATGATCTGGATATCAGCAGAGGAGACGTTTTTACCGCTGAAGAAGAGCTTCCTTACATAGAAAAAGATCTGAAAGTCCTGTTATGCTGGCTCGATCAGAAACCTCTGCAGCCCGGTAATAAATATATCCTTCAGCAAAACAGCAGACAGGTTAAAACCATTGTTAAAGATATTGAATATAAGATCAATGTGAATACGCTGAACCGGGAACAGATTGAGAACGAAATAAAACTCAATGAAATTGTGAAAGTTACACTCCGTACGGCACAGCCTTTGGTTTATGATAGCTTTAGCAATAATAAAACCACAGGAGCAGCCATTCTGGTGGATGAAACTTCCAACTCAACGGTTGCCGCCTGTATAATTCAGTAGAAAAAATGGCCATTTCCAATCATTTAATTGAAAGAATTCATCAGACCAAACAGAATAATCCCAATGGATTCTTTGATAAAATAAAAACTAAAAAATGGGTTAAGGATTTGTATGAAACCCTTTTCCTTCCGCAGAATGACAATACGGAAGATCTGTTGAGAAAAAACTTTGATGCCCTGCAGAAAACACTTTTTGACCTGATCAGTACGGTAACGGAAAATAAAGGAAAAGCAGAAGATCATGCCGACCGGTTCTTTGGAGCTTTACCTGAACTGTATGAGCAGCTGGTTCTGGATGCAGAATCTATTTTAGAGTTTGACCCTGCTGCGGATTCTCTGGAGGAAGTTTATCTGGCATATCCCGGATTTTTCGCCACCTATGTATACCGCATTTCGCACCAGCTTTGGATACAGGAAGTCAAGATATTACCCCGTGTCATTTCAGAATATGCACACAGTAAAACGGGAATTGACATCCATCCGGGTGCAGTAATAGGAAAATCTTTCTTTATAGATCACGGAACCGGAATTGTGATCGGTGAAACAACCGTGATAGGAAACCATGTCAAAATCTATCAGGGCGTAACTCTCGGAGCTTTGAATGTTTCCAAAGAAAAAGCCAACCAGAAAAGACATCCCAATATTGAAGATGATGTCATTATTTATTCCGGAGCCACTATTCTGGGCGGAAATACAACCATAGGAAGAGAAAGCATCATTGGAGGAAACGTCTGGGTTACCCAGGATGTCCCTGCCCATTCTCTGGTTTACCATAAAAGTGAAATCAAAATAAAGGACAACAGTTCATTACCTGAATCGTTAACCTTTGTGATATAAAAAACAAAAAAATTACATTGATATGAAATTTCAGAACGTACTAGAAACGATCGGAAATACCCCCGTCGTAAAGATCAACCACCTTTTCAATACAGATCATGAAATATGGATCAAGCTGGAAAAAAGCAACCCCGGCGGAAGCATTAAAGACAGAATTGCCCTGGCCATGATTGAAGATGCTGAAGCCAAAGGTTTATTACATAAGGACAGCACCATTATAGAACCTACCAGCGGAAATACAGGAATCGGACTGGCTCTGGCAGCTGCTGTGAAAGGCTATAAACTTATACTTGTAATGCCTGAAAGCATGAGTATCGAACGCCGTAAGATCATGGAAGCCTATGGAGCTGAATTTGTGCTGACCCCCAGGGAGAAAGGAATGAAAGGAGCCATTGAAAAAGCCAATGAACTGGCAGAAGAAACTCCAAACTCATGGATTCCGAGACAGTTTGACAATCCGGCCAACGTAAAAATCCATACCGAAACCACTGCTCAGGAAATTTTAAAAGATTTCCCGGACGGACTGGATTACATCATTACCGGAGTAGGAACAGGAGGACATATTACCGGGATTGCCAAAACCGTAAAAGAAAAATATCCCAACGTTAAAGTCATTGCCGTGGAACCGGAATTATCCCCGGTATTAAGCGGAGGAAGCCCTGCACCCCATCCATTACAGGGGCTGGGAGCCGGATTTGTACCTTCCATTCTTGATATTAGTCTTCTGGATGGTGTTATCACGGTAGGGAAAGACGAAGCTTATGAATATACAATCAATGCAGCGAAAAAAGAAGGGCTTTTTGTTGGCGTTTCAACAGGAGCCGCTCTTGCAGCCATTGCAAAACATCTTCCGGAAATACAAACTAACGCAAAAATCCTTACCATCAACTATGATACCGGAGAAAGGTATCTGTCAGTAGAAGGTCTCTTCTAAATCCTTAACGAAGACTCCAACTACCGAAACCTAAAAAAATTAACCGGAAAAAGGCTGAACACATTACCGTGCAGATGAGCGGATTTGACCTGTATCAACAGGGATTGTTTTTCAATAAAGCGGGCATGTGTCAGCTAAACGATGCATAAAAAACCTTTATCGGAACAGATAGAGGTTTTTGTACTATATAAACCGGAACATGAGTTATTTTTTTATCCCGATCAATTTTAAAGCGCTGCCGGTAAGGTAAATATCATCAAAAACAGTCAGTGATTCAACATCATTGAATCCTGAAGGGAGCAGATCGGTTTTATTAAAGGATAATTCTATGGAAGGGTCGTATACGGCAATAATTCTGACCTTTGAATATCCGTTATAATCCACTTTAAACCCTTCAAACAGGCATTTTTCTTCTGCTGCCTGATATTCTGCCTGCTCTTCAAATCCTGCCGTATCACTTCTTTTCCCGTCATTATGCTCAAGAGATTTCCAGTCGGCATAATTTTTAGGTTCTTTCAGTACATTTCCCTGAGTATCTACGGGTACAAACATCCCAAGAGAGAGACGCTGGCGCAAAAAACCGGCATAGTTTTTCATCATTTTCAATGTCTGAAGATCGGCATATCCTTCATTTGAGTAGTACTCAATGACAAAATCGGTCATCGGAATCAGCTTGTGGGAAGCGTCATTCAGCATAATTGGTCTTTTCTTGTGTCAAAAATAATATTTTTATTACTTGTATTCCAAATGATCGTGCAATGTTTCACAAATAAGCTTCATATTCCAACAGAAAAACGTTGTATCCGGCCTTTTTTAAGCTTAATATTGCACAGTTATTTACCAACAAATTCCTTAGAAATGAAAAATAAAGAGCACTGGGAAAAGGTATTCTCCGAAAAATCACCTCAGGAAGTAAGCTGGACGCAGGAATATCCTGAAACCGTCATGAAGTATTTAGAAGAAATTCAGTTGCCCAAAACAGCTTATATCATTGATGTTGGCGGTGGTGAAAGTAATTTTGCAGACGCATTGCTTGAAAAAGGGTATGAAAACATCTGGGTGCTTGACATTTCCGCAAACGCTCTGGAAAAAGCAAAAAAGCGGTTAGGAAAAAAAGCGGAGAGAATACACTGGGTAGTCTCGGATATTACGGAATTCAGGAATGATATTTCTTTTGATTTCTGGTATGACAGGGCTGTTTTCCATTTTCTTACCAACGAAGATGATATTGAAAGATACAAGGTTCTTTTAAGCCGTTCCATTGCGGAAAACGGGCATTTTTTATTAGGAACATTTTCGGAAAACGGACCTCAGAAGTGCAGCGGACTGGAAATCAGGCAATATTCCGAAGCAGCCATGAAAGAAAAGTTCAACCGTGATTTTGAAGCTGTAAAATGTTTCACAGAAGATCATATTACTCCTTTCAATACTGTACAGAATTTCCAGTTTTGCGGATTTAAGAAATTATAAATCTTCTCCTCATGCCGTTTGATCCTGCTGTGATGTCTGAAAGACTTCAGAACCGTGATTATGATTTTTTTATCCCTAAAAAGGATATTACTGAGGTTATTTTTAACCGGGATGAAATTATTTTCAATGTGATCCGGGCACAGAAAAAAGATATTCCGGACCTGGTTTCCTTCCTTATTTCAGCAATGGGAACATCCGGTCTGGACGAATATGATATGAGTAAAATGCATTTGGTTCCTACAAATAAGAAAGCCATGCTGGAAACAATCTCTGATTTTCAGTACCTGTGGAAATTAGATTTGGAAATTGAAAAATATATTAAAGAAGAAATAAGGCATATTTATCAGGTTACCGATAGCATTAGGACCGATTACGATTCTGAGATCTGCTTTATGCTTGAAACTGAAGGCGGTTATATTTATTTTTTCACTCATCATTTTTATTACTGATGAGATTAAAATTAAAACCGGCTCTCCAAAATCAATTGTTTTTTGAAGAGCCGGTTTTGTACATTATTATGATGAAGTCTTCCGGCGGCGCACAGAAACCTTACGGTCCAGTTCTCTGATGTCCTGTCTCAGCTCCCGGAACATTTCTTTAAAATTATAGCTTTCATAATCCCCGGGCTCAAAATCTTCCGGAAAAATTCCTGAAGCATACTGCCATATTTCTACCACTTCCTCAAAAGGAATATCATAAGGTTCATAAAACGAGTTGTCTGCGCTTACACAGATAGAATTTTCTTTCTTTTCTTTAAAGCGCTTATAAGTGATTCCATCATTTAATGTTACAAAGACATAAGTTTTCCCCGGTTTCAGTTCATTGATTCCTTCTACATATTTCCCTACAATATAAGAACCGTTTCTGAAGGGTGGCATGGAGTCTCCATCTGCCGGAAAAGCCCTGTATTTTCCGTTGGTGAGAAAGGGGAGTGCGATACGCTGGAGACTTTCAATATATTCTACATCGCTGTAACCCTCCAGATATCCCATAGATGCTTTTTGAGGAATAATTTCGATGGTGTCGTTTCCATGAGTATCTACTGCCACAGGAAGAACAATCCTGTTATCCGGGAGTTTCAGCATTTCATCCATTGGATATTTCCCGATATCTACCGACAGCAGCAGGTCTATGCTTACATGAAAGTATTTGGATATTTTTATCAGCAACCCGATAGGTGGTTCAGATATTCCGTTTTCATATTTGGAGTACCGGACTCTGGAAATTGTTAATTCATCGGCTACATTCTGCTGGGAGAGCTTTCTTCTGGCTCTTAAAAAGCGTATATTATTTGAAAAAACTGACATTGGTATAAGTATGTCGGCAAAAATACAAAATTTGCTTCCGTTTATCAATGATTAAGGCAGGTTTTACCAAAGGATATAAAGAAATTTTATCCGAAAATAAATGAACCGAAGCACGTCATATAAAAACCTGTGATAAAATTTGTTAATATTTTGGCTATTGCAGCAAATAATACAATATTTGCCTGATGATTTCCGTAAGACAGCATACACCTCAAAAGTTCAGAACCATTTTAGCAATGGTCTTTACTTTCTGTGTCCTTATTTCTTCGTGTGCTGTAAAAAACAGTATCAGGCAATGGCTGAATTCCGGATGTACTTCTGTTTCCCAATCTTCAGCTTCCAAAGAAAAAAGCTTTCGTACTTCAGGACCTTCTGTATGCAAGATCTGTAAAGAAAAAGAGGTTCTCGTTGTTAAAGAACAAAGTTATAAAGATTTCAGTTTCTCCGATATTCCGGAGTTAGCCGTTTTCAGTTTCATCGTTTTCTCCGGAGCTTTTCTATGGTCTAAACTTCTAAAACATCCTTTTTACAGTACTGTAAAAACAGGAAACCGGCTTCCTATTTTTCTGCAGTACCGTAAGCTTATCATTTGATTTCTTTATTTAATGATCTGTTTGAAATAACCGGTCAGTTTACATTCAGCTTTGCTGACTCCGATTATTTTACCTGAGAACAGGTCCGTAAGCGGACAGATTCTCCGGAATCCTTTTTATTTCCAGACCTGCTTACTGAGCAGTGGTCCGGTACATAATTCATTAATCAAAAGAAATCAAACCATTAAAAAATGAAAAATATTCATATTATAAAAGCAGTTACTGTAACTGTTGCTTTTTTTGCTTCATCCTATTTTGTTTCAGGAAAAAGTAAGACAGTTCCTGAAAATCTCTTACCTGAGGAAACATCTGTATATTCGGAAGATGATCTTATTTTTATACAGGAAGACGGAAAGAAAATATCTTTAAGTGATTTAAAAGGTAAAGTAGTATTTATTAATTTCTGGGCAACCTGGTGCAGACCGTGTATTGAAGAGATGCCGTCTATACAGCAGCTCAAAAATAAATTCAGCAATGATGAGATTGTTTTTATCATGCTGAACATCGAAGCCAATCTTACTAAAGCAAAAAAGTTTATGAAACAGCGTAATCTCAATCTTCCTGTTCACATAGCGGGAAGCCGTGTTTCATCATCACTGTTCAAAAATGTGGTGCCAACCACCCTGATATATGATAAACAGGGAAAACTGGCGGCTAACATCCAGGGAATGAGAGATTTTGGAGATGATGAGATTTATCGTGCATTAAAAGAATTGTCTGATCAATAAAATACAGTATGAAAGATATACAGTTATGGATCAGGAAAAACTGGTCTACTCTTATTTTAGCAGCTTTACTTATTGTTCTTCTGGTAAGTCCGGATGCCAAAGCCTGGCTGATGCGGCAAATGATAGCCACGGGAATATTCAATTCCAGCATTGAAGCTCCTGCGGGAGCCGGTGAAAAGACCTCTGATGCCATGCCCTTTGAAATAATGGATGAGAACGGAACAATAATAAATACCGCCCAGCTGAAAGGTAAGGTTGTTTTTATTAATTTCTGGGCTTCCTGGTGTCCGCCGTGCCGTGCCGAGTTTCCTTCCATTCAAAAATTATACGATAAATACAGAACTCATCCGGATCTGATATTTCTGACAGTAAATCTGGATGATAATCCTGAACTTGGAAAAGTATATTTGTCTGATAATCATTTTACTATTCCATTTCTTACCGCTGTGCAAACTATTCCAAAAGAATATTACAGCGGATCACTTCCTACTACTGTTGTTTTGGACAGGCAGGGTAGAATAAGGCTGCATCATACGGGGATGGCGGATTACAGTAGGAATTCATTTTATAATCAGATAGATCTGCTTTTAAAAGAAAAATAAATACTTTAAGCCCATATTCATTTAACCCTTTCCTTATCCGGAGAGGGTTTCTTCATATGGTTCTAAAAAACATTTTTTTCAATAAAATTTAAGAATTCTGACACCGGCATTCAATTCTGGTGATAAAATGAGGGCTAAAAAAAGTCATATCAGGGTGAAATGATACCTTAAAAGTATAAAATTTACATCCCTGTTACAAAGCCCTTAATATTAATTCAACATTTCAATAAGCACAAGTTGGCATTTAACATAAATAAAATCAAACAGATAAATCATAAAATGAATAATTCAATAAATATGAGTTATATTAATGGAATATTAAATAATAAAAAAATATAATTATTTTATTGAAAATTATTTTAGCGTATTATTATTTTTCATATTTTAGTGATGTATTAATCATATAAAATTATATCATGAAAAATCTAAAAAAACTAGACAGAAACGAATTAAAGGCTATTTCAGGAAACGGACTTCTTGATCCAATCGGAGGACTACTTGGCGGATTAGGCGGAGTAGTAGGTGGAGTAGTTGGCGGTGTGGGTAACATCGTAGGCGGAGTAGTAGGCGGAGTAGGCTCTACCGTTGGTGGAGTTGTTGGCGGTGTAGGAACCGTTGTAGGAAATGCTCTGTGCCAGACTCAGTGTGTAATCAATGGTGTGGTTCACATCAAATTACTTGAGTGCGGATCTACCTGCTAAGAAGCAAAAAGCACTGACATTAAAAATTATACCGCTCTTTTCAGGGCGGTTTTTTTACGGGTTCCCGTTAGCAGCAGTGTTTTTATATTCCTATTTTTGAAATAATAATCACCGTGCTTACATGAGGTCCATATTTTTAATTTTTATAACACTGATTCTCAATTTGCAACCGGCATACGGACGCGGAAGATGTACCGGCAGTGCATCCTGCAGAGTCTGTGAAACCTGCAATTACTGTAAGCATTGTGCTAAAAACGGAGGAAGCTGTGGAATTTGTGGCGGTGGCGACCGGGAAGACCGTCATTCACCAATGAACCTATCTGAAAAGAAAAGTTTCTACCAGGATGCTCCGGATTCTGAGATCAGCAAATCCTGGGAAAATTATCTGGTGATATTCCTGTTAATTGTTATAGGATTACTGCTTTTGAAGATTATTTTACAAAGTTCCCGAAAATAGCAGCCTGAACAGATGAAACCAGGCCTTGAAATTAATTTAAACAATAAGCTTAATTGAATAATAAAATCAGGTGTTTTTTCAACAATAGCCAGATACATTAAAATAAAACTCAGTTTTAATTTTAGAATCCATAAAATTCTAATTGCCGAGAATCGAATAAAATTTCCCAAGCCTTATCCGAGGTAATATAATCAATTCTGAACGGGCCTTATTTCAGAAGTTTGACAAGGATTTCCAGGTTAGCTGTACAACTGGAAGATCATTTGTTCAGTTGATGCTGCAATAATACAATTTAACATAATATAAATTATAGGAATTTTATAATTCCTGATGAAGAGAAGAAGGTTGGCCCATTTTATTCATTATTTTCTATTTTCCAAATATTCTTTCACAACTTCAACAAATTCGTCTTTCGTCATAAATCTGTCCAGAAAATCTTCCAGACTGCCTTCACATTCTATTTCACTGAAATAAACTTCATGATCCGTACTGTAAACTTTCGGGTTGGATTGATCAGGATCTGTTGTGCAGACAAAAAAATGATCAGGATATCCGTAAAAATAAAACAGACAGATAAATTCCATTTCCGATCCTTCTACAATAGCTTTTACTTCTTCTTCATCCTCTGAGCCTGCTTTAAAAGGCGTAAACTTCCAGTTCCTGAAAAAATATTGCCCGTACGGCAGTTCATGATCAGAAAAGTAATGCTCCCGCAGATCATCGTAAAACTGATCCCTGTCATGGGTATACAGATCTTTATGCTGTTCATAAAACTGATCAATCCCGTACACATCCCAATCCCTGTCATAAAGATGATGGCTAAACTGTACAGTCTGCCAGTTTTCGGCGAAACTTTTATCAGCACTTATGGTCTCTACATTTCCTCCCAGAATGCGAAGTTTCTTTACAATCTGTTCATTCATTTACTTCTTTTTTTTACATCTGTTAGTGAATTATTTTCTGTTCCACAGTTGATCTGTGATTTCTTCCTGGCTGTATTCAAAGTAATTTCCGGATTTGTCCTTATGTCTTTGAAATAATCTGATATCGTATGGGATACCGTTTATTTTCAGTAATTCCGGATAAAAATCATGACCAAAAGACAGATAAGTATAAAATTGTGCTTTAAAGGTATTGTCTTCCGGATCAGGAAGTTCAAAGGTTTTCATTCGTCTTACAATTTCATCCAGTTCATCTTTAGTCATATGGTCAACCCGTTGAGGAACCGGTAAACTTATACTGAATGCCAGATTTTCAGCCCCATCACTTTCCCACCATTCCCAGAGATCAAACTGTGACATCTCTTTGCCTGTCATCTGATGAAGTGTGTTTTCCAGCTTTTTATATTCATGCAGGTCTTCATCGCCGTTTTCATCACAATAGGCTGTATATTCCAGGATAAGTCTCAGAATCTCCGGATAAAGCTTTTCTGCTGTTTTAAAATCAGGTTCTAACTCCTTTCTTAGCTGCATTATTTTCTTTTTTGATGCTATATTATGTTAAATTCAAATGATGTTTTCCTGTGTTTAACCGCCGGATAAAAATACAAAATCTTGCCACATGGCAAGCTTTCTCATAACAAAACGTTTTACCTTTATTCTAATCAATAAAATAAAATAATATGAAACCTAAAATGATCTGGGCCAACCTGGCAGTAGCCGATCTGGACCGCACACAGAAATTTTATACAGAATTGGGATTTAAGCCTAATCATCCTCACAGTTCCAATGAATTGGTCAGCTTTTTCTTCGGCGAAAATGATTTTGTAATCCATTTTTTCCTTAAAGAAGTGATCAGAAACAATTTAAAGATGATGGAATTTGGCGATCCTCATACAGCCAATGAAATTATCTTTACTCTGTCCGCCGAAAGCAGAGATCAGGCAGACCGTTGGGCTGAAGAAGTTGAAAAAGCCGGAGGAACAGTTATTTCACCCCCTGAAAGTTTTGGACCCCACTATTACGGTTTTGTCTTTGCAGATCCGGACGGACATAAATTTAATGTATTTCACATGTAAAAATCCGGATAATAAACCGGAAAGTATTCCGCCCTATTTAACGTGTTATTTATCAGGTACATAGCATAGGTAACGGATGAAAAACAACGTCTCATACGGGCTTTTAAACGTTTTCCTTATACAGAAAGTTTCATTTTTATGATTTGTACAGAATCCGGGATATTTCCGTTTTATTTTATAGTTTTATAAGTTCAGAATATTGACATACCTATGGATTATCAGACATTCCAGCCACATCCTGATCTGGCAGACCTTATCAAATGCTACTGGACCCTGGACAGTCCCGGAGAAGACATCCCTCAGGTCCAAACCATCGTTCCGGACGGATGCATGGAAATGATCTTTCACTATGGGGATCTGTATAAGCAATATGTTGGCAATGAATTGATTGTGCAGCCAAGAAGTTGTGTTTTCGGTCAGCTTACCGAACCTTTAAAGATCATCCCAACAGGAATTACAGGAATATTTTCTGTCCGTTTTCATCACAATGGCTTTATTCCGTTTGCTACACTTCCTATAAAAGAAATGGATAACAGAGCGGTTTCACTGGACGAAATCTTTGGAAATTCCGGAACCGAACTTGAACGTAAGATTCTTTCTGCCAAAAAAACGGAAGATAAAATAGCTGTGGCTGAAGCATTTTTGTTGGAAAGACTTAACACACAGACCATTGACAGGATTGTACAGTGTACAGTTGACCTGCTTTTGAGCGTGAACGGACAAATTTCAGTGAATGAACTTTCCAGGCAGACCAATATCAACCGGAGACAGCTGGAACGCAAATTTTCCTCCACAATAGGTTTAAGCCCCAAACAGCTTTCCAAAACGATAAGACTGCAAACCACCCTTAAACTTCTTCTCCATAAAGAATATTCCAGTCTCACTGCCCTGGCTCATGAGTCTGAATATTATGACCAGGCTCATTTTATCAAAGATTTCAAGGAATTTACAGGGCTTACTCCCAAAGAATTCTATGGTGAAAACCTGAAGATGACGTTCCTTTTTTATGGAACAGAATGATGATCTGAAACTGTTTTCAAATGCTTAAACAACCTGAGCCTGGGTTAAAATATTCTTATCCCAAACTGAGGGTCTGTAAAACTGTTTTCAAATGTTGTCCCTGTTAAGGTTCTGACAGAACAACATATTAATGGAATAATTATCAGGTCGCTCCTACGGAGCTCCCCTATACCCTCTTCTATACTCAAAAAATATCCTGTCGCATTTTTACAATTTTAAGTCTGCCACATCCCTGAATTTTGTGAGTACAAAAAACAGAACGACAATGAAAGCAAAACTAATCCTTGCCGTAATCGGAATATGGACAGCAGGAAGCTGGGCACAACAGCAAAGTGAACTCAAAAAAATGGAATGGCTTCTCGGAACCTGGGAAACCAAAACTCCCAAAGGAAGCTTATATGAAACATGGACAAGGAAAAACAATACCGAATTTCAGGGAAAAAGCTATTTTCTGAAAAATAAAGATACGCTGCTGTTCGAGACTGTCCGGCTCATAGAAAAAGATAAAAAACTGCATTATACGGTTTCGGTAAAAAAACAGAACGGCGGACTGCCTGTAAGTTTTGCTGCAGAAAATATCTCTGAAAATAAAGCTGTTGTATTTGAAAATCCGCATCATGATTTTCCACAAGCCATTTCTTACAGAAAAACAGGAAAAGACTCTCTTCTGGCGGAAATTTCAGGAAGTAAAAACGGCCGGGAAATGAAACAGCAGTTTCCGATGAAGAAGATGAAATAAAGGCTTAAAGCTCAAGTATTATCTGAAATTATTTGGATTTGGGTTTCGGCGGCCGGAGGCCGCCGAAACCTATCTTTTCCCATTTCATCAGGTAAAGTCCCTTCCAGTTCTTTCCTGCCTTAAAAATACAAACCTGTATCCTAAAACCTCATATAAAACTCTTATTTCAATTTTTAGTTTTAGTAATCTATGAGATCTGCGTTATCTGTGGGAATTTTATCCACCTGGGTTCGCACAGATTTCTACAAATCACAACAAATTTTCTGTCTGCACAAAACATTCTTTACAGCCATAGATTTACTTATAAATCATTTCCTTTTCCAAAACGATTTTGTTTTTGCATACCGTTGCTATTACTTTGTCTCCCGGTTCAAAACCACATTCCAGCAGCCACTTCCCTGCCAACCGGATTTCCGGGAAGAAAACCAGTCTTCGGTATGCTCTTTCAAATGCTTTATGGGAAACCGTAAGGTTACGAACGGACACTATTTTATATTTGCCCCGGATGGTTATTTCTTTCATATCGTTGTTTTTTCAACAAAGGAAGAAATATCCGGCAGGCTGTACCAGTTATTAATAGGATATTTTACGCTAAAAAACAGCTATTTTAGCAGATAATTTATTTTAGAAACGGACTTCTTTTTCTATGGTAAAAACTTTATATTTGTTATTATGAGTTACACAGATATGCAGAATAAAAAAATACATCAGGGCAGAAATATCAAACGTTTCCGCGAAATGCTGGGCATCAAACAGGAAGCCTTAGCTTTTGAATTAGGCGATGACTGGAACCAGAAGAAAGTCTCTCTTTTAGAACAGAAAGAAATCGTAGAATCTGATATTCTGGCGCAGGTAGCGAAGATTCTGAAAGTGCCGGCAGAAGCGATTGAGAATTTTGATGAGGAACAGGCGGTGAATGTTATTTCAAATACTTTTACAAGCAACGATACATCAACATTAAACGCAGTAAATATTCAACCAAGCTTTAATCCTATTGATAAGATGGTTGAGCTTTATGAGCGTATGCTTGAGCAGCAGAGGGAGATGATTGAGAAGTTGGAGAGGGTAATTGAAAATAAGTGATACATTACTTCAAATAAAATCTATTTATATAAATTAATTTATGACAGTTTCAGATCATTATAATGAATTAGGTAAAAAAACCAATAAAATACTAGAAGAGTCATTAAATAATGAAGACTTAGAATTACTATCATCAAATCATTGTTTTCTTAATGATTTTGCCTTATGGCTCGAAATTATTGAAGGACGTCCTGAATTTGATATTTTACAAAATGCTATAAAAGAGTATCAAATAGCAATATTAAGTAATACTTTGGGGCTTTATCAACAAGCATTTATGGGGTTACGATTTTTTCTCGAACGAGCACTTGTTGCGTTACTTTTTTCTGCAAATGAAATTGAATTAAATTTATGGAAAATTGGAGAAAGAGACACATATTGGAATGAACTTATGGATGAAGATAAAGGAGTTTTTTCTAATAAATTTTGTAAAGCATTTTTCCCCGAATTAAAAAATGAGATTAAGCATTTTAATGCTATTACTTTGAAGGTTTATAGAGAATGTTCAGAATATGTACATGGTAATCATTCTGTTATAAGTAAAATTCCTAAAAACATAGTTTACTCAAAAGATTTATTCTATGAATGGAATTCTAAAGCAGACATAATTAAAAGAATTGTGCTTTTTACTTTTTGCTTACGATATTTAAAAGTTTTCAGTATTTCTAATCCTGAAAAAATAAAAAAAATAGAAAGTAGTATTAACGAAGAATTTAAATCTATTCACCAAATTTCAGAATTAATAAATTAATAAATATAATGTCAGAATTATTATTTAGAACAGAAGATATAGCAAATGAAGATATATTAAATCTATTTGTAGAAACAACACAGGACAGAGAAGTCATTGAAAAATTAAAATCAATATCTCCTATAATTTTAGTGGGAAGTCGTGGTGTAGGAAAATCATTTTTGATGAAAGTAGCAGAAGAAGAACTGAGTAAAAGTTTTACTAAAGAAAAAATACTTCCTGTTTATTTAACTTTTAGTAAAAGTTCCTTAATACATTCCACGGATAAACAGCAATTTACACATTGGATGTTATCATTAATTTGCTCAAAGATAATTCGTCAATTAAAAAGAAAAGGTTTATTAGCAAATATACCTTCTTCCATTAACGTTCTTAGTGGAGGTGAATACTCCGATGAATATCTTAAAATAGAAGAAGTGGCTAAAAACTATGAAAATTCATGGAGAAATTCTAACACAGAAATTTCCACAGAAAATATCCCTACAATTGATAATTTTAAAGATGCAATTGAGGAATTATGTGAAGATTTAGGAGTAAAAAGAATAAATTTATTAATAGATGAGGCCGCTCACATTTTCCGCCCAGAACAACAAAGACAATTTTTTACATTATATAGAGATTTAAGAAGCCCTTACTTATCTTGTAATGCAGCTGTTTATCCCGGCGTGACTTCATATGGGGATATATTTCAATATACTCAAGATGCTACTTTTATCAATATTAATCGAGACATATTTTCCCCAACATATCTAGAAAGAATGAGAGAAATTGTTGAAAAGCAGGCAGACTCGGACAGTAAGCTTTTAACTGAAATATCTAAAAATAAAAATAACTTTGACATTCTAGCGTACGCAGCATCGGGTAATCCTAGATTTCTTTTAAAGACTATTGGTAGAACATCTAAAATGAATTCATCTCAATTAAATGAAACTATAAGAGAATTTTATAAAGTTGAGCTTCTTGCTGAACATAGTAATTTGAGCGAAAAATATCCTGGACATATTGGATTAATAGATTGGGGAAGAGATTTTATAGAAGGTAATATTCTTCCTGAAATTCAAAGGAAAAATATCA
The DNA here is from genome assembly GCA_002439165.1 of Chryseobacterium indologenes. GTDB lineage: Bacteria > Bacteroidota > Bacteroidia > Flavobacteriales > Weeksellaceae > Chryseobacterium > Chryseobacterium indologenes_E. The sequence continues at coordinate 42,190 of DJTE01000033.1, read as the reverse complement.
ATTATCTTCAAGACGATAAACAGACTTCCTGTTATATATGGATACATAAAGATGTTCCCCAAACTGTAAAAGAGTCTTTTAGATTATTGGAATATACAGGAATTATTCAAGAGAGCGGTAAGGGGATAAAAGCAACAAATGCAGAAGTAGGAACAAGATACTTAATTAATTTAGGATGTATTTTTGCGCAAGAATCTTCACCTTCCAGTTCTTCTTTACCAATTGCAAGAAATATCACTTTAAAAAGGATGACCGAATATGGAATGAATAATCCCAATTTTAAAGGACTAATCGACAGGATACCAGATTTCGAAGAAAATGATATGACAGAAATTTTGGAAAAGGAATTAAATAAATCTATCGATGTTTTAGATTTAACTGTCTGGATTAAAGATACACTTAACGGCTTAGAAATAAATACTGTTAAGGACATATTAAATACTACAGAAGCACAATTAAAAAAAGCTTACTATGTTGGAGATAAGAGAGCAAGGTTAGTAAAAAGCGCAGCAACAGCATCAGTATATGAGTATTTAAATGGATAAATTCCTTTAAAAACTTTTTTAGTATCATCTTACAGGCCTTAATTAGAAAAATTTAATTAAGACCTGTAATGTTTTATATTTATCAAAATATTCAAAAAATTTGCGTAGCCAAATAACTACAATTATATTTGTAGTCAAATAACTACACAATGAATTTAAGAAGAGATGTTTTTCAGGCGATTGCAGATCCTACCAGAAGATCCATACTGATGCTGGTGGCTGCCCAATCTATGACTGCTGGGGCCATTGCTTCCAATTTCGATACCGCAAGACCTACCGTTTCCAAGCATATTCAGATCCTCACCGAGTGCGAACTGTTGAGATCTGAACAGAACGGCCGTGAAATTATTTACCACCTCAATCCCAATAAAATGAAAGAAATAGCCGACTTTATAGAGCCGTTCCGCAAAATGTGGGATGAGAAATTCAATAAGTTGGAAAGTGTGATGAAAGCGTATCAGAATGTGAATAATAAGACATAAAAGATGATAGACGGATAGATAATAAACAATGACTTCAAAATTTAATTTGTGAATGTCAATAGTCAATTTTACTACGTAAGTGAATCGTCAACCATTAGTGAGAGAATAACAACCTTAAGCTCTTTTACTCTCAAACCCTAAACACCAAAACAGAATATGGAACTTAAAACAAAAATTCATGCAGAAGACGGAAAGCAGGAAATCTTCATCACCAGGGAATTTGATCTTCCCGTAGAACTGCTTTTCAAAGCGTATACAGAAGCGGAACTTTTCGAACAGTGGATGGGAACCCAAGTGACCAAATTTGAAAACAAACAGCACGGAAGCTACCGTTTTGAAACTTTAAATCCTCACGGAGAGATAGTCTTCAGCGCCAATGGAACCATTCATGATATTATTCAGAATGAGAAAATTATAAGGACTTTCCAGATGGAAAACACACCTTTCCCGGTACAGATCGAATTTTTGGAATTTGAAAGATTAACCGATACCACCAGCAAAATCACCATCCAGACCATATATAAATCCGTAGAATTCCGGGATCAGCACCTGAAAATGCCATTCGCACAGGGAATTAATATGGCGCATAACCGTTTGCAGGAGATGTTTGGGGAGAGGGAGGTAATAGATAATAGATAATAGATAATAGACGAAGAGATGAGAGACGGGAGATACCAAAGTTTGGATTGTGAATAGCAATGGCAGATTTTGTTTTGCAGGTGAATCGTCAATTATCCGTGAAAAGATAACAGCCATGAACATTAAACATTAAACTTGAAATTTTGACTTCCAATGAATCCAAAAGTTAATTTTTTCTTCGAAAACGCCGGACAGTGGCAGGAAGAATTTGAAAAATTAAGAGCCATTGCCCTGAGTACCGAACTGGCAGAAGACCTGAAATGGGGATGCCCCTGTTACACCTATGAAGGAAAAAATATTTTCCTGATCCACGGGTTTAAAGAATACTGCGCCCTACTCTTTTTTAAAGGAGCACTGATGAAAGATCCGGATCATATTTTAATTCAGCAAAGTAAAAATGTACAGGCCGCAAGACAGATCCGCTTTACAGAAGTACAGCAAATCACTGATCTGGAAAAAGAACTTCAGGCCTATATGTTTGAAGCGGTTGAAATTGAAGAATCCGGCGCTAAAGTTGAAATGAAAAAGACCGGAGAATTCGACATGGCAGAAGAGTTTCAGGCAAGACTGGACCATAACAGCCCCTTAAAAGAAGCCTTTGAATCTCTTACTCCGGGAAGACAAAGGGCTTACCTGCTCCACTTTTCCTCTCCCAAACAGTCCAAAACCAGGGAAGCAAGAATTGAAAAATGCATTCCGCAGATCCTTAACGGAAAAGGACTTAATGACTGAAAATTAAAAACCAAAACAATGCAAACATCATCCCAATCACAAAAAACAAAAAGAATCATCTACTGGATCTTTACCATCTGGATGGCGCTGGGAATGGTTTCTACGGCCATTGTACAGCTCATGAAAAACAAAGACGAACTGGCCAATTTTACCACCCTCGGATATCCTGCCTACCTGATGGTCATCATCGGAGTCTGGAAGCTTCTGGGCGTTATAGCCATCCTCATTCCGAAACGTTTATTAATAAAAGAATGGGCTTATGCAGGTTTTTTCTTCGTGATGTACGGAGCCGTTATTTCGCATCTTATTGTTGGCGATACTGCCGGAAGAACCTTCCCTGCTGTTTTATTATGTGCTCTGGTTATTATTTCCTGGTATTTTAGACCTGCAGATAGAAAAATTTCCATTCAATCTTAGTAATTTTATATAAAATCAACCACTTAAAAATCCTGATATGAAAAAGAAACCATTAACTCCTGAACAAAGCGAAATTCTTTTAAAAGTACTGCAATCCCGTTTTGAAAAAAATATGAGCCGCCACAAAGGTCTGAAATGGGAAAAAATTCAGGCCAAACTGGAATCCCATCCCGAAAAACTATGGTCTTTAAACGAAATGGAAGAAACAGAAGGTGAACCTGACGTAATAGGCTATGACAAAAAAACGGATGAATACCTGTTCGCAGACTGCTCCCCGGAAAGCCCGAAACGGAGAAGCCTGTGCTACGACTACCCTGCCTGGGAATCCAGAAAAGCCAATAAACCGGAAAGCAACGCCATTGATAAAGCCGCAGAAATGGGCATCGAAATCCTTACCGAAGAACAGTACCGCAACCTTCAGGAACTTGGAAAATTTGACCTGAAAACATCCAGCTGGGTACAAACACCACCTCATATCAGGGAATTGGGAGGAGCCATCTTCTGCGACCGGCGCTACAATACGGTTTTCATGTACCACAACGGAGCAGATTCTTATTATGCTGCACGGGGATTTCGGGGAGCACTGACGGTTTAATCATAGGTAATGAGTAATGAGTAATAATCAATAACTCATTTTTTGAGACCGGAATATACAACAATGAAGTATTATGCTGTTGTACCAAAGAGTCTGGAAATATACTTTATTTTAATCCTGCGGATTCCTCAGATCCGTGGGAAATTATTTTAACCACAAATCAAAGATTTTTATGGATTTTGCGGCTTGAAATTTTATCGGAGATAAAATCATTGCGCCTTTTTTATACAGTCCGTAAAATAATTCTTGCGACCTTGCGTATCCCAACAAAAAAATCTGCACAATCTGCACAATCTGCGGGCAAAAAATATCCATAACCATTTGCGAAAATCTGTGGAATCTGTGGAATCTGTGGGAAATTATTTTAACCACAACAAATACAAAGATTATTTCATCTTCTTCAGTACCTTCTCAAACGTATTGATATTCCTGCTCGTAAACTGATCTTTCAGGCTTTTCTTTCCCAACACTTTCCCAAACGTGGAATCCAGAGTATTGCCTTTCTGAACCTGCCAGTAAAAAACACCATTCACTATTTCAGCTTTTTCATTTTCGGCTTTTGAAGCTTTTTCAAACTCCTCCATCAGGATATTTTCAACCCCCGGATTTCCGACAAATGCATACAAATGAAAATCATCATTTTTTTCAAAAGGCTTCCCGTTCCAGAAAGTTTCTGTTTCTTCAGAAGATCTTACAAATAAAAAAGCTTCGTAGGAAAAGTGATCAGACATGGCTTTTTCCAGTACCTGTTTCAGTTCTGCGGCATCTTTATCAGAAGAAAAAACAATATTGCCTGAAGCCAGCACAGAGCTCACATCTGTTACACCCGCTTTTTGAAAGACCTGGCATACATCAGCCATTTTCATATTGGTTCCTTTTACGTTGACACCACGGAGAAAAGCACAGTATTTCATCGTTTTTTGACAGTATTAATACGGGAGAAAGGTCTTAAAAGCCCGAGCATATACATAAGGTTTCTCCCCTGTTTTAAAAAATCTTAATCTATTCTAATATATAAATTATAGTCTGTTCCGGAAGGTTTTAGCCTGTATATCTTTTCCAGGATTTTACTCCGGCTTTTCAGATGGTCTTTTATTCTGAATTCCTGTATCAGCTTATAATGAGCCTGGTAATAAGCGGCATCTTTTCCTTCAAACAGGTTTTTATAGGCAAGAAGATATTTTGGTTTTCTTTTTTTAACCGTATTGATCCAGTAGTTGGCCCTGTCTTTTTTTACTTCTTCCTGAATCTGTTTATCTACCAGCCCTACTTCGTCAATGGTTCTCAGCCCCGAAAAATAAGGAATATATCCAGCAGGCTCCAGAAGGATCCACTGTTTTTTATCTTTTTCCAATGTCCCTAAAAACAGACCGATAGATCTGCGGTAATACCATTCCCCGTTTCCTGTTGCGATAGAATGTACCGTCTGGAAAGCAAGCATCGGAAGGATATAAAATATAATAAGCAGGGACAGCCAAAGTTTTTTTCTTTCCTTCTGCTCCAGTACAAAAATAAGAACAGGCACAAAAAGAAGCAGCTGCGGAACCCAGTAATACCAGTCGAATAAACTTTTTTGAGAAATAAAAATAATCTGTTTTACCCATCCGAAAACAAAGATCATCCATAGAAAATAGTTTCTTTTTTCTTTTTGTCTGATCAGGTAAATAAAGCACAGCAGCTCAAAAATCAGGATAACAACGGTTATCGGATTGAAGTTTCCGGGCAGTTTAAGCATTCCCCAGAAATTTCCGAAGCTGGACCAGAAGTATTCCATATGCTGCCGGAATGTGAAATGATGTTCATACAGAAGTTTTTTGGCAACAATCGTATTATTTACCAGTTCACCAAAATAAAACCAGTTGAAAGACAATACAGAGGCAAGTCCCAGAATCCCTCCCAGCACATAGCGCCATCTGATCTTTCTGTTCCAGAAGACATCCACCAGAAATACAATTCCCAGGAAGATCACCGTATCGATTCTTGTAAACATAATCAGTACCGGGAGAAGGATCAGTGCCCATTTTTTGTTTTTACTGAAGCCATAATACAGGAGTGCCATTTCAAGAAAGAACAGGATCCCGTATTCCATTCCTAAGATTGAAATCTTTATGGCCGGAGGCAGAATACCGATCAGAAATATGAAAATAGCCTTATGCCACGGATTTTTAAGAACCAGATGGGAAAGCAGCACCGTCCCAATGGTGAAGAGCAGAGAATTGAACATCAGAAGCGGTTCAATGAAGTTTTCTTTACCGAAGATCAGGTTGAAGAAATAGGACACAAAAACATACAGGTGTGTGGTAGAAGCTGATATTTTTGTATTTCCGTTAAAACCTATTACCCCGTAATCCAATAAATTCTGGGCGACTCTCCAGGTAATAAAAGCATCCTCCTGAATGTAATGGGTGAGTAAAAAGAAGAGTTTAATAACTACCGTAAAAGCGGCGGCATAAATGGGAAGCTGGCTGTTCTTGGTTTCGGTCATCGTGTATTTTTAGCGTCACAAATATAACCTTAAAAATCAGGAATCCCAATAATAAAAAAACGGAACCGAAGTTCCGTTTTTAAAATATGAAGTTTAAAGCTGTTATTGGGTTACTTTAATGATCGCTGTTGTGATCTGTTCTTCTTTTTCTTTTGAATAAGTGGAATCAAAAGGTTCCATCACATCAAATAAATACTGGTAAAAAGGAGTGATCTTCTGTACGTTTTCAGATTCTTTTAATGCCTTTTCTTTCCCCATCTGCTGAAGTTCTTTGATGAAGACATTGAATTTCTTATCAATAGGTTCAATAGATTTCACCAGATAAGCATAAGCTTTTTCATTCTGGCCGATTTTTCTGTAAGCATCGGTTACGGCAGAAACCACAAGAGAATATTCCATCGGTTTTGTTCTCATTTGTCTGCGTACATAGGTCTGGTCAACCGGGTCAAGACTTAAATAATAATCATATTCTTCAAAGATTCCTTTTTTAAGGATTTCTGCCAGCTGAAGGCCTTTCTGCTCCTGTCCTGCCACAATATATCCTGTAATCATCGCACTTAATGAACGCGGATCATTGTATTTTTCAGCCGGAATTTCTCTTGCAGCAAGATCAAGGATCTCAACCGCTTTAGCTTTCTGTCCGCTTAAAGCCAGTGCCGAAGCAGCCCTGCTTGCTGACATTCTGTAACTCATAATGTTTGACGTAGCCGTTTCATCAAAATGAACATTTAAGTTTTTAAAGTTCCCCCATCTGAAGTTTTTTACTACATTATAAAGAGAATTGGCATCTACTTTACCCATATCTCCGTCCGGAGTCTGTACCGTGTGTACAGGAACCAGCCTGTAACTGAATCCGTCAAACTGAAGATATTCGTTCAGATAGAAGATATTTTCGCTGTCATAAATCCCTCCTGACGAGAAGTTGATCGGGCGTTTCCAGTCGAAATTCGCCAGAAGGTCCATCATGATCAGGTTGTTTTTGTAAAGTGTATTTCCTTTGTAACTGATCATGATCTGGTTCACTACATTCGGAAGGTCTGCCTGGGTAATGATTCCTGCTTTTAATGCATTTTCTTTATTAACAGGAAGGATGAATTTATTTACCGGAAGGATGTTGTATTTCTCATACTTTTCTTCCCCGAAATACATTTTCAGAAGCTCATCTTTTTCAGGAGATTTGAACTTGATGAAGTTGATCGCTTCTTTCAGGGTTAAAGAATCCTGGGTAAGGTATTTTCTGAACGCCTGGAATTCGGTATCAGGAACTCCCTGCTCTTTAAGCATGGAGAATACACTTTCCCAGTCCTCTTTTTTCATCATATAGATCTGGTCATTTGAACCTTCCCTGTAATCTTCGTGAGTCAGCTGACTTGGAATTCCTTCGGCATTATATGTTTTTCTTTTGATCTGATCAAGGTTCCACGGTGTTGAAGCAAGCGTGAAATTAACCACTTTCACATCATCTCTGAATCTTTCGGTTTCCTGGATGGCCCAAACCGGATAAGTATCATTATCTCCGTAAACAAATAAGATATCGTTTTTCGGAAGTGATTTCAATACGGAATAAGCATAATCATAGGCGGTATATCTGTTGCTTCTGTCGTGTACATTATAGTTCTGGAATCCCATCATAAAAGGAACTCCCAGCAAAATAACGCCTAAGGCAATATTCGCTCCGCTGGACTTTACTTTAGACTGAAGGAACCAAAGAATAGCTCCGGCCCCCATCCCTATCCAGATGGCAAAGGCATAGAAAGAGCCTACCATTGCATAATCTCTTTCTCTCGGTTCAAAAGGTTTTACTCCTGTATAGAAAATAATCCCCACACTGGTAAGAACAAATAATGAAAGCAGGGCATAGAATCTGCCGAAATCCCTGTTCAGCTGGAAAAAGAACCCGATAAGTCCTAAAATCAGCGGAAGGAAAAAGAATTTCACGGTACTTTCATTCTGGAACTTGGCAGGCATTTTATCCTGGTTTCCTAATAAAGCATTGTCGATGAATGAAATTCCGGAGATCCAGTTTCCTTTTGTATTTTCCATGTTTCCTTCAAGGTCGTTCTGTCTTCCTACAAAGTTCCACATCAGGTATCGTACAAAATAATACCCGTTCTGGAAGGAAATAAAATAATCAAGATTCTGAGCCAATGAAGGTTTCTGAACATTGATCAGATCGTAGGGTTTTACTTTTAAATAATCGGCAGCCGTGATGGTTTTATCTTCATATTTGGCTCTCAGCTCATCAAAGATCTGTTTGGCCTGAGGATTATCCGCCACATCTTCATTGGCATAGTTGAAGGTAAAATCAGGAGCTCCGTACATCGAAATGTAGTTGGCCATTACGTCTTTATCTTCATTGAACATCCTGGGCATCAGACTTACCTGGGACTTATTGAATACATAGTTGAAACGGTCGTTCGTCTTTCTGTATGTTCCGGTCTTTTCGTCTTTTTCGTATACTTCTCCGGTTTTTGTGGTCTTGAAACTTCCGTCTTCATTTTTCTCAATTCCTTTGGCATCAAGGAAGGCGGTATAGTTCTGTCCGTAGATCGTTGGCCAGTCTCCGTACTGCTCTCTGTTGTAATAATCAAGCATACCGATCGCAGTATCGGGATCGTTAAGGTTCATCGGAGGGTTGGCATTTGCCCTGATCGGGATTACCATCCAGCATGAGAAACCGATAATCATATACACAACGGATAAAGCCGCCGTCTGGAAAATATTTCTTTTTGCTTTTCTGGCATACTTAATAAGGAAATAGCATGCAGCCGTCATTAAGATGAATGCAGCAATCGTTCCCGAGTGGAAAGGAAGTCCCAGTCCGTTTACAAAGAAGATCTCCAGTTTTCCGAACATCGTCATGATCAGAGGGAAGATAATTTTGAAAACAATAATCAGGATTCCCAGAGTAATCACGTTAGCCCAGATAAAATTTTTCCAGGTAAACTTATAATTTCTGGCATAATAAACCAGACATACAGCAGGAACAGCCAGCATACACATCATGTGAACTCCCACAGAAAGTCCCAATACAAAGAAAATAAGGATGATCCATCTTTCGCTGTCCGTTGCCTGGTATTCATTTTCCCATTTTGTGATCAGCCACACCAGCAGAGCGATAAACATGGAGGCCATTGAATATACTTCTCCTTCTACCGCCGAGAACCAGAAGGTATCTGAAAAAGTAAAACACAAAGCTCCCACTGCTCCCGCAAAGAGAATGGAGATTTCCTGATGTTTTGTAATTTCATCAAAATCTTTGTTCAGCAGTCTTCTTACAAAATGAGTAATGGTCCAGAACAAAAACAAAATCGTCAGTGCACTGAACAGGGCCGACATCGCGTTGATTACGATTGAATAATTTTCGCCTTTTCCTAATGCAAAAATGGCGGCCACAGCCCCCACAATCTGGAATAATGCCGCTCCGGGAGCATGTGTTACTTCAAGTTTTACTGCAGAAGAAATGTACTCACCACAGTCCCAGAAACTGAAGTTGGGTTCTATGGTAGACAAGTACGTGAAAAAAGCAATGACAAAAATCACCCATCCTAAAACGGTGTTCCATCGCCTAAAAGTCCAATTTTTCATAGTATTAAATCAATTACGCGAAAGTAAGGCTTTTAAATTATTTTATGTTGTTTTTAACAAAATTTAAAAAAAATGGCGTAGTATTTGTGATGATACTTCTGCTAAGATTGCAAATAAGAAAATAGATTTTCCTAAATCGCTGTCTAGAATTCAAACAAAAGTTTAGAAATTATTTATTTTTTTGTATTTTTGCGGTCAGATTTTTATTGAAAATAACAAATAATGAGTAATGTTTACGATAATATTCTTGGCCTTGTAGGAAATACTCCTATGGTGAAGCTAAATACTGTTACAAAAGATATTCCTGCAACCGTTTATGCCAAGTTAGAATCATATAATCCTGGACATTCCACAAAAGATAGAATTGCACTTCATATTATAGAAAATGCAGAACAGAAAGGTTTATTGAAGGAAGGTTCCGTTGTTGTTGAGACCACTTCAGGAAACACCGGTTTTTCTATAGCAATGGTTTGTATCATTAAAGGATACCAGTGTATTCTTGCCGTAAGTGACAAGACAAAGCCTGAGAAAATTGCTTATTTAAAAGCACTTGGGGCTACTGTATACATATGTCCGGCCAATGTTCCCGCAGATGATCCGAGATCATATTATGAAGTTGCCAAAAGAATTGCTTCAGAAACGCCCAATTCAGTTTACATCAATCAGTATTTCAACGAGCTGAATATTGATGCACATTACCAGACTACCGGTCCTGAAATTTGGGAGCAGACGGAAGGTAAAATCACACACCTTTTTGCCTGCACTGGAACAGGTGGAACATTATCAGGTTCGGCAAAATTTTTAAAAGAGAAGAATCCGGCGATCAAGATTATCGGTGTGGATGCCGACGGATCTATTCTGAAGAGTTACCACGAAACAGGAGAAATTCATAAAGAAGACGTTCATCCCTATCAGATTGAAGGAATGGGAAAAAACCTGATCCCTTCTGCCCTTCTTTTTGATAAAGTAGATGAATTTGTAAGAGTAAACGATGAAATGTCGGCTTACAGAACCCGTGAAATTGCTTTAAAAGAAGCTATTATGGGCGGATATACTACCGGAGCTGTAACCCAGGCGTTAATTCAGTATGCACAGTCTCATGAGCTGACTAAGGACGATATGATTGTTCTGATCTATCCTGATCATGGCTCAAGGTATATTACCAAAGTATACAGCGATAAATGGATGGCTGAACAGGGGTTTGTCAACAACTGCGTACATAATTACGACGAAGTTTTCAAAACCGAATTTATTAAATAGAGATAATATAAACCACGATACAAATAAAGCCTTTTGTGTTCTACAGGAAAGGCTTTTTTACTTAAAAATTACGATACAAAATGTTGGATATTTTTGAAAGAATAAAAGAAAATCCAGGACCTCTTGGACAGTTTGCAGATTACGGAGAAGGCTATTTTATATTCCCGAGATTAGAGGGGCCTATCGGTCCGAGGATGCAGTTCCAGGGAAGAGAAGTAATTTTCTGGAGTGCCAATGATTATTTAGGATTATGTAATCACCCTGAAGTAATTGAGGCTGATGCCAAAGCAGCAGCAGAATACGGGATGTTTTACCCGATGGGAGCGAGAGCAATGTCCGGGGAAACAGAGCAGCACCTTCAGCTGGAAAGAGAACTGGCAGATTTTGTACAGAAGGAATCAGCATATTTATTAAACTTCGGTTATCAGGGAATGGTTTCTACCATTGATGCCCTGGTGAACAGAAACGACGTAATTGTTTATGATGTAGACTCTCACGCCTGTATTGTAGACGGTGTAAGACTTCATGCCGGAAAAAGATTTACATACAGACACAACGATATTGCCAGCCTTGAGAAAAACCTTCAGAGAGCGACTAAAGTTGCAGAAGAAACAGGAGGAGGTATCCTGGTGATCACGGAAGGTGTTTTCGGGATGAGAGGCCAGCAGGGGAAAATTAAAGAGATCTGCGAGCTGAAATCCAAATACAGTTTCAGACTTCTGGTAGACGATGCCCACGGATTCGGGACACTTGGAAAAACAGGAGCCGGAGCTGGTGAAGAGCAGGGATGCCAGGATCAGATCGATGTTTATTTCTCTACTTTTGCCAAATCAATGGCAGGATTCGGAGCATTTTTAGCCGGAGATAAAGAAATCATCAGATACCTGAAATTCAATTTAAGATCCCAGATTTTTGCCAAATCGCTTACTATGCCAATGGTAATAGGAGGTTTAAAGAGACTTGAGCTACTGAGAACAAGACCCGAAATCAAAGCCAAACTTTGGGAAAATGTAAATAAATTACAAAACGGACTTAGAGAAAGAGGATTCAATATTGGTGATACCAATACCTGTGTAACTCCGGTGATGATGCAGGGAACGCCGGTAGAAGCCACTCTTCTGGTAAAAGATTTAAGAGAGATCTACGGAATCTTTACTTCAGTAGTAGTGTATCCGGTAATTCCGAAAGGAATGATCCTTCTGAGACTAATTCCTACTGCTTCTCATACAGATGCGGAAATTAATGAAACGCTGGCTGCATTTGAAGCAATTCACGATAAATTAGTAAGTGGTTACTATAAAGAGCAGGAACAGAAACTTCTGCAGGAGCAGGGTTTAAGTTTCAAGCCGATCTGATAATAAAAAATTAAAAAAAACCACTGAAAATTCAGTGGTTTTTTTATGCCATCTTTAAAAACTGATATAAAGAAAATGAAATTCAAGGGTTATATGCTGGGTGTTTTATCATCCGTTTCATATGGGTTGATCCCTATTTTTATCCTGCCGCTGAAACAGGCCAGATTTTCTATGGATATTACTTTGTTTTACCGCTTTCTGTTTTCAGCGATGATGGTAGGCGGGTACCTGCTTTATTCCGGAGAGCGTTTCAGAATCAGCAAAAAGGAAACTTTAATCCTTGCCGTACTGGGGATCTGCTATGCCCTTTCTTCTGAGTTTCTCTTTATAGGTTACGATTTCCTCACGCCGGGAATTGCGTCCACCGTGCTTTTCATTTATCCGGTCATTGTAGCACTCATCATGTTTTTCTTTTATAAGGAAAGACTTACAAAACTATCTGTAATTTCGCTGTTACTGGCTTTTGCAGGAGTTATTGTTTTATGTTTAAAGGGAGAAGGCCTGGAAATCAATTTTGCGGGTCTGGGAGTTGTGATGTTAAGTTCCCTGTTTTATGCACTTTATATGGTGATTGTCAACAAATCAGAGCTTAAAGTATCAGGATTTAAACTTTCCTTCTATTCTATGCTGTTTACTTCAGCATTTTTTATGCTTAAAGCCTCCGCAGACGGCGAGTCATTTGCTGTTCCTTCCCTGTCTGTATTTTTCAGTTTTATAGTCTTTGCATTTCTTACCACTGTTATTTCCAGTTTATGCCTTGTATACGCTATTAAATACATTGGTTCCACACCAACAGCCATTTTAGGAGCACTGGAGCCCGTAGTAGCTGTAATGGTAAGCGTATTGATCTTTCATGAGAAATTCACAGGTAATCTTTTTATCGGGATCACGCTGATTCTTCTGGGAGTTATCCTTAATGTAATTGGGGATAAAAAAAGGATAAGCCATGCTTAAGGATAATCAGACAAAGATTTTCTTCAGTCTTATATAATGGCTGCTTCTCCTGATCTTGAAATCCTCAGGTCAGGTACGAATAAAAAAAGATATATCTATTTACTCCATAGAATTTTTAAAAGCAAATTTGATATTCTGGCGTAAAATTTTTCAGTTTTTCCATGTATATTTGTGTAACAATCCCTCAGCTGCAGAACCTGTTTACAGAGACGCAGTTTTATGTTATCAATAAACACCACAAATGAAAACAGAAAGACTCACAAAAGAACAGCTCAATGGCAGGATAAAAATAGCATCTGAAAAACTATATTCTGCTGTTCAGGCCGCCCTCGATTTTACTTTTCTCAGCGAAAATGATCCGGATGATGACAGTTTTTCAGAGTTTCTTGAAATGCTGGACGCTGAAACAGCCGAAAAAATAAGAGAAGCCTCTTTGCAGATGGATAATGATGATGAGGAACCTGAAATCCTGCTGATGAAAAATGAATGTTCCACTTCCCTGAATCTGATTACAGAAGAAGGTGAAGGTTTCAAAATTATGCTTATTGAAGGAGACCTGAACTTAAGCGGCAATTTATTCGTTGAAGATTATGTTACTCTTATTGTAACAGGTCAGGTCAAAGCTAAAAATATAATTGTTAACGGTTCTCTTTATTCCTCAGGCAGTATTTCCTGTAATGTTTTGTTCGGAGCATCGTCCAATGATCATGAAACGTATACCGTAGGTAATATCTATGCTTCCCTTGTTGCAGAAAACGGGCAGTACACCGTTTCAGAAGGCAGGATATATGCCAGATACCTGATCAGTTTCCATAATGAAATCGATGGAAAATCAGGAAGATTTATTGAAAATGCTTTAATTGACAGTGATACAGAAGCAGCCAGACTTCATCATAAGGTTCTGGACCAAAACGGATATTTTGATGAGGAAGCTTTTCTGCATTTTATCAGCCATCACAGTGTAGAGGCTTTATTTTATTAAACTTTATCGTAGATTAATTAAACCCGGGAAATATTTTTGTTGAAAAATGTTATGGTAAAAGTCTTTTACCTGTTATACTTCTTTTAAGAGGTAAATTTCTATTCCTCTAAATATAAAAATCTGCTGAATCTGCGAGCAGAAAAAATTTAATAATGAGCAGCAGGATGCTTAAAATTGTTCTATCCCGGTCAGCCGGTCTGCCAATAAATCAAATTCCGGGTTTGCAATATAAAGCACAAATTGTCTATCTTTAGCGGGCAGTTAGAAAAAGAAATTACAAATCATAACCGCTTGTTTTTCAAATGAAAACACATTGTTATTTCTTCTGTTAAACTGAATTTATAAATAAATCTGTAAAAAACTCCTGTTGAAAGATCTTCTTCTTATCACTCCGCCTTTTACCCAGCTCAATACCCCTTATCCGGCAACCGCTTATATTAAGGGATTTCTGAATACCAAAAAAATTTCCAGTTATCAGGTTGACTTAGGAATTGATGTTATTTTAAAACTTTTTTCAAAAGACGGCATCCGGAAGGTTTTTGATCAGAAGATGGACCTCCTGTCTGTTTCTGAAAATTCACAGAGAATTTTTGCTTTGAAAGATGAGTATCTGAAAACCATAGATCAGGTAATTCCTTTTCTTCAGGGGAAAACACCAACGCTGGCAAGGCAGATCTGCAGTATGAATTTCCTGCCCGAAGCTTCCCGTTTCAACCAGCTGGATGATATGGAATTTGCTTTCGGAAATATGGGGCTTCTGGATAAAGCCAAGCATCTTGCTACTTTATATCTTGAGGATATTTCCGATTATATCGTAGAAAATATCGACCCTGATTTCGGTTTCAGCAGGTATGCGGAACGTCTGGGAAAAAGTGCCAATTCATTTGATGAATTATATTCAAAACTAACAGATCATCAAACCTTTATTGATGATTTTACTTTAGAGATTCTAAAGGAAAAGCTGGAGACAGTACAGCCGAAGCTGGTATGTTTTTCGATTCCTTTTCCCGGAAATTTATATTCCGGATTCAGATGTGCCCGGTTTATCAAAAAGAATTACCCGCACATCAAAACGGCAATGGGCGGTGGTTTTCCCAATACGGAGTTAAGGGAAATCAAAGATCAGAGGGTATTTGAGTTTTTTGATTTTATTACGCTGGATGACGGTGAGCTTCCCCTTGAACTTCTTCACGATCATATAACCGATCCTGAAGAACATCAGGAATATAAGAGAACCTTTCTGCTTGAAGGCCGGGAAGTCGTTTATAAAAATAATTCCAAAAGACACGATTATAAGCAGGCCGACATAGGAACTCCTGATTATACGGATCTTCAGCTGGACCAATATATTTCAGTGATTGAAATTGCCAATCCGATGCACAGCTTATGGAGTGACGGAAGATGGAATAAACTGACGATGGCTCATGGATGCTATTGGGGAAAATGTACTTTCTGTGATATTTCCCTGGACTATATTAAAATATATGAACCTATCTCTGCAAAAATTCTGGTTGACAGAATGGAAGAACTGATCAGAACCACCGGTGAAACAGGATTTCATTTTGTGGATGAAGCTGCTCCGCCGGCATTGATGCGGGAAGTAGCCCTGGAGATTCTGCGGAGAAATCTCGTTGTGACCTGGTGGACCAATATCCGCTTTGAGAAAAGTTTCACCAGAGATCTCTGCTATCTGCTGAAACTTTCAGGATGTGTTGCTGTTTCCGGAGGTCTGGAGGTGGCCAGCGACAGGCTTTTGAAATTAATAGATAAAGGAGTTTCCGTAGAACAGGTAGCCCGGGTGACCAGAAATTTTACCGAAGCCGGAATTATGGTTCATGCCTATCTGATGTATGGCTACCCTACCCAGACGGTTCAGGAAACCGTAGATTCCCTGGAAATGGTAAGACAGATGTTTGAAATGGGAATTCTCCAGAGCGGATTCTGGCATCAGTTCGCTATGACTGCCCACTCACCTGTCGGGCTTCATCCTGAAGAATTCGGAGTGGTTCCCGTAAAGGAAAAAATTATGTTTGCCCATAATGATATCGACTTCAAAGATAAAACAGGAATCGATCATGGCCGGTTCAGTTTCGGTCTGAAAAAATCTCTTTTCAATTATATGCACGGAATCAACTTTGAACTTCCTCTTCAGGAATGGTTCGATTTTAAAATTCCACGAACAACTATACATCCGGATCATATTCATGACTGTCTTCTGGATGATGAAATTTTTAAACTGAAAAACAATTCAAAAGTTATTTTTTTAGCCCAGAACGTAATTGCTGAGAATCGCGTAAAAAATAAAAAGAAATACTCAGGTACGTTTACACTCCTTACATTCCACCTGAAAACGAATATTGTAAAGGTAGAACTGGAACAGGAAAAAGCAGAATGGCTGATGAATGTCCTGCGGGAAAATTCAATTGAGAATCAGAAAAAACCTACTGTTCAGCAACTTAAAGTTCAGTTTGAGGAAAATTTTGAAGATTTTGAATTGTTCTGGTTCTCGAAACCCATGCAGCAGCTGAAGGAAAACGGCGTGATTTTATCGCTTTAATTTTTGAACTAAAATTGGACAGGAAATTTAATTTTAACGATTTTAATACTTTTTCTCACAGATTTTTATGGAATATCATCTGAGTAATCCTGTTCCCATTTAATTTTTTTCTGCGATTTCTTCGAAGGTATATTTTCCGGATTCTATAATCTTCCCTTTATCATTATGCAGCCGTATTTTTCACATTGGGTAGCCCGATAACTATTCAGATCTGAAATTTTTGTGCTGACAAGAATGAAAATAATAACAGAAAAAGCAAAACTTTCATAGACTGTATTTTATTATTGTGAGACTTGTTTTTCAACAGGGCCAACAGATACCTTTTCCTGTATTTTGATAAAATTCGGATCCATAATAGCCATTCTTTCTGCTATTGCTTTATAGGTAGGAAATTTCAGGAGCGCTGCTCTTCCGGACATTTCCCTGTAAATAGTAAAGATTTTCCCGTTGGCAGTTTTAATCTGCTTTGTTGTGGTGATGTAACGCCCGATAAATTTGCTTTTTGCATCATATACTTCAATATCTACAAAAGTTTTATCGGTAATGGTATCTTCCGAGCCAAAACTTACGGGTAAATTGGTAAAATATCCTACCGGAACCCCATTGCTTAAAATCTCTCCAACTTTATTGACTTCTATATTCAGTTTATCTATTTTGCTTCTGGTGGTATAGGCATCTTTTGTTTTCGTGTCAAGCTTCCTTTTCGGAACATTTTTAAAGATTTCATCCAGATTTCTGATGTTTATCCCTTTGTTATCGATAACTTTTAAGCCTTTTATAGAGGTATAAACCGCTGATTTTTCTTCTCCTGAGAATGCTGACGGAGAAATGTAGTCCATGTCTATGGTTTTATCCCTGTTATATACCCTGTTCAGCCGGATATAGCTGTCTCTTACGGAATCCACAACACTTTTATCTATGAATTCTATGGTGTATATCGGGGTTTCTTTCAAATCCATGAATGTATAAACATTGGATTTGTTTGATATTTTGGCTACATGTATCCCGTCAAGGCTTATAATACCTCTTTTGGTTTTGAAGTTCTGAGCATTGAAAAAGGTCCCCAAAACGGCAAAAAATATGATCATCCCATTCCTCATATAATCAGATTTTATGTCATAAAAAAAAGTGTAACAAAGTTACACTTTCTTGAAAATATATTTAGCTTTTCATTTAATTATTCACAAAGGATGATTCCTTTATTATTATTAAATTCTACAACACCGCTTTTGATAGGATAAGAAAAAGCTGAATCCTTTTCGTTTTCTTTGGTTAAGTTTTTGGTATATGCTTCATCAATAGATTTGGCAAAAAGCTTTACTTTACCTCCGATTAAAGAAGAAACAATACCTGCGTGGTTTTTCATGATGTGGAATTCACCATTTTTCCCCGGCAGCAGTACAGAGTCTACTTCTCCTTCAAAAACTACATATTCTGGTGTTAAAATTTTTATATTCATAGAAACAAATTTGAAATTTGATGTTTGAAATTTGAAATTACTCATCGAATCTCAAATTTCAAATCTCAAATTGTTAATAATTTATGCGTTTTCAGCTAACATTTTTTGTCCGGCTTCGATAGCTTCTTCGATGGTTCCTTTCAGGTTGAAAGCAGCTTCCGGAAGGTGGTCTAATTCACCGTCGATGATCATGTTGAACCCTTTGATGGTATCTTTAATGTCTACCAGAGATCCAGGGATACCTGTAAACTGCTCTGCTACGTGGAAAGGCTGAGATAAGAATCTCTGAACTTTTCTTGCACGGTAAACTACTGCTTTATCTTCTTCTGAAAGTTCTTCCATACCAAGAATGGCAATGATATCCTGAAGAGCTTTATATCTCTGAAGAATCTCTTTTACTCTCTGAGCACAGTTGTAGTGATCTTCACCAATAACTTCAGGAGCAAGGATTCTTGAAGTAGAAGCCAATGGATCTACCGCCGGATAGATACCTAATGAAGCGATCTTTCTGTCAAGTACCGTAGTTGCATCAAGGTGGGCAAAGGTAGTTGCAGGAGCCGGGTCAGTTAAGTCATCCGCAGGTACATAAACTGCCTGTACAGAAGTAATGGATCCGTTTTTAGTGGAAGTAATTCTTTCCTGCATCGCTCCCATTTCAGAAGCAAGTGTCGGTTGGTAACCTACCGCTGAAGGCATACGTCCAAGAAGTGCAGACACCTCAGAACCAGCCTGTGTAAAACGGAAGATGTTGTCTACGAAGAAAAGTACGTCTCTACCCTGTCCGCTTTCACCACCATCTCTGTAATACTCAGCTAATGTAAGACCGGAAAGTGCTACTCTCGCTCTTGCACCTGGCGGCTCGTTCATCTGACCGAACACGAATGCAGCTTTAGAATCTTTCATTACTTCAAGATCTACTTTGGAAAGATCCCATCCTCCATTTTCCATAGAATGCATGAAATCGTCACCATACTTGATAATTCCTGATTCCAACATCTCTCTCAAAAGGTCATTTCCTTCTCTCGTTCTTTCACCTACTCCGGCGAATACAGAAAGACCTCCGTGTCCTTTTGCAATATTGTTAATCAACTCCTGGATCAATACTGTTTTACCTACACCGGCACCACCGAACAAACCGATTTTACCTCCTTTTGCGTAAGGCTCGATAAGATCGATTACTTTAATCCCTGTAAATAAAACTTCTGCAGAAGTTGAAAGTTGATCAAATTTTGGAGCTTCTCTGTGGATTGGCAGCCCGCCATCCTTAGAAATATTCTGAAGCCCGTCGATAGCATCCCCAACAACGTTGAATAGTCTTCCGTTCACAGCTTCACCAATAGGCATTGTAATAGGATTTCCGTATCCGATTACATCCTGACCTCTTTTAAGACCATCAGTTGCATCCATTGCGATACATCTTACTGTATCTTCTCCAATATGCTGTTCTACTTCTAAGACTACCTTTTCACCGTTTTCCTTTGTAATTTCCAACGCGTCGTAGATTGCAGGAACTGCTTCTACATCTGTAAAGACAACGTCGATTACCGGACCAATAATTTGAGAAATTTTACCTTTAATTTGGTTTGCCATTGCTAAATTTTTTCTTGGTGCAAATATAATGATTCTTCATAAACCCGCAATTGGTAAAAAAAAGATTTTTATCATGCTTTTTATAAATTTATTCATCCGGCAGTTGATTGATCTGTCAGCCGCATTTCCCGGCTGAAAATATTGGTCTGCTGTTATCTTGATAGATTGTTACATTATATCTATATTTGCAGTCAAAATTTTTTCCGTTTTGAAAGTGTTCAAGAATTTTAAAGATTACTCTTCTCAAAGACCTCTGGCATTGTCTTTAGGCATGTTTGACGGAGTGCATCTGGGTCACAAAAGCATCATTGATGAACTTATAAAATCTGGTAAAGACAACCACCTGGAGACTGCCATTCTTACTTTCTGGCCACATCCCCGTTTTGTTTTCAATCCTGATGAGAATCTTAAACTTCTTAATACTCTTGAGGAAAAGAAACAGCTGGTTGAAAAATACGGTATTGATCATTTATTCCTGAAAGAATTTGATGAAGAGTTCAGAAACCTTACCGGAGAAGAATTTGTCCGTCAGATCCTGATCGAAAAATTAAATGTAAAATACCTGATCATTGGTTATGATCATTCTTTCGGAAAAAATAAAAGCGGCAATTTTGAACTTCTTCAGAAGCTGTCCAAAGAGCTTGATTTTGAGGTAGAACAGATGGAAGCGATCAATATTCATGAGAATAACATCAGCTCTACGAAAGTCCGCAACGCACTTCTGGCAGGCAATATCAAAGATGCCAATGAAATGCTGGGCTACGCTTATTCTGTTTCGGGTACGGTGGTTCACGGGAAGAAAATCGGAAGAACAATTGGATATCCTACCGCCAATATTGAGACGGAATCCCTTAAACTCCTTCCTAAAAAGGGGGCTTATATTGTTGAAGTGGACGTAAAAGGCCGGTCATACAAAGGAATGTTAAGCATTGGAACCAATCCTACGGTGAACGGTGAGCAATTAACCGTTGAAGTTTATATCCTTGATTTTGATGATGATATTTACGGTGAAAAGATTACGGTAAAGTTCAGGGATTTCCTTCATGATGAGATTAAATTCGAAGGGCTTGAAAAACTGACAGAACGGCTGGATGAAGATAAAAGGCTGACGGAAGCGTTTCCGTTTTAAGATATTAAAAAAGGCTATTCATTGATGAGTAGCCTTTTCCATGTTTATTCTGTTATTTATATCCCAAAATCTGATTTTCTGCGTTGATCGCTTCTTCTACAAATTTTTTAAATTCCGGATATTGTTCTTTTCTGATATTATCCCACGGAGTTTGGGATTTCCTTGTTATTTTTAATCTGTTATTTTTTTCCAGCTCATAACTGATTGAATAGTTGAAATTGTTATACGCCATAGTTTTACTTTCAGGAATTTCAATAAACTTCATTCCCTCAGGAATATTAAGATATACTTCTTCAAAATATTCATTTTGCCGTTCATATTGGGTGTACAGAATATCTGTATTTCTGTTTTCAGTAGCAACCACATCCTTTGTAAATGGTTTTGTAATAAAAGGAATCTTCATAATTTTCAGATTGCCAACGGATTGAGGTTTATCACTGATATTAAACTGAACTTCATAGGATAAAGGGGTTGCAGTAAGATCTTTCCCATCCAGCAATTTTACTGATTTTACGTTGATTACCTTATCTAAAATTCCACCATATTCCTTTTCCATATTTTTTTTACGGTTTTCTTCCGTCTGTGAACTCTGGAAGAAAGTATTATAATAACTTTTGGTTTCTCCCATTGTATATTGCCTGGTTACAAAGCTCTGATCATCTCCGTTAATCTGAACTTCACTTACTGACCTGAACAGGCTTTTTGTATTATTATCTGCCGGTATATCAATAAGCCGGGCAGCATTCCCGCTGTTCTTATCTGTGGAAATCACCAGACCTTTTGCCTTATAATTGCTTTTAACAATGGCATTAAAGGGTAAATACTTGTCTGTCATTTCAAGGAAAGTTTCCTTTCCGTCGAGATTTACCTTTACAATGCAGTGATTGAAACTTAAATTAGGCAAAAGAAGACGTTGTGGAGAGTTATCATTGGTCTGTACCAGCACGAGATTGGATTTCAGCCCTGCCTGATTTCCCAGAATTAAAAATAATGTAGATAAATCTTTGCAGTCTCCAAGCTTTGTCACCAATGTTTTGGATGGTTTTTGAGGGATAAATCCGCTCTGGCGAAAATCCACAGAACTGTAAGATACATTTTTCTCAATATAATTATAAATTTTTTCAGCTTTTTCAGTATCGTTCATTCCTGAAGTTCCGTTGGGGAATATCTCCCTGAAGGCTTTATCCACTACCCTGTCTGATACCATGCTTTTTCTGATCAGATCCGAATACCAGTTGGATATTTCCTGCCAGGTTTTTATAGAATTGGCCGTTACCGAAATAGTGGCATCATAATATGTGGGCCTGTAATTTTCATCCAGATTTATCTCCGGAAGATTATTAAGTCTCCAGGTCTGAAACAGTTTATTTCCCACTTTTTTCTTTGTGGAAGCCACTTCTGCGTTATGGCTCTTTACCTGATAAGGCATATTTTCAGGAGTGATGACCGTAAAGACGGATTCTACAACAGGATATTCGGAATTAAAATAAGAACTAATATTAAAATCTTTGTAGAATCGCCCGCCTCTTCTTTCTATACTTTCTTTTTGTATAAGAACCACATCTCCCACTTCAAGACCGGTGAAGACGATCTGGTCATCGGATTTTTCTCCCGGCACAATACTGCCGTTCGGTTTTACGATTTCAGATTTCAGCACATTGTCGTAATAGCTGATATAGTACTCTTTCAGTTCTTCTATTCCGCTTTCTGAAGTAATTTCATAGATATAGGTACTTCTTTTTTTGAATCCTCCTTCAGGATATACATTTACAATATATTCATCCCACAATGTGGTAACTCCTTTTTTTCCTTTTACTCCTTTGTTTTTTCTTTCCGAAGCCAGCTTTTTCAGATCTTTTACAGAAACCTGGTCAATTTCATCTTCGGTCTGCCCCAGATCTTTGATAAGCTTATACATCCGTTCATTCTCTGCAAAATGAGAAAGGGATTCCCGGGCATACTTCACAGCTTCATCCTTATTTTTCTGCAGTGCCAGGATTTCAGCCTTTAATGCCATCAGAGAATAGGAATACGGAAAATTTTCAAGTCCTTCATTAATCTGTTTCATAATTTCCGGATCTTTGGGATCTTCCTGTAAAAGAGAAATATATTTGGTTCTCAGCACATTTAAAGACGGATATATTTCAATGAATTTTCTGATCAGTTTCTTTTCATCCTCTATCCTGTTAGCCTTTTCATAATAATTAAATAATGAAGACATGATATCAAGATTATTTCTTGTGGCAATAAAGTCTTCCAGCTTTTTAATGATGCCGCTCTGATCTTTTTTATCAGCTTCTTCAAGGGAAGTTAAAGAAATAGTATATTTTTCATTATTGGCAAAAGCTTTTTTCAGGCTGGTTACATGGGACTTCATCTTTTCGATATCATGATTTCTTGCGGATATAATCACATCAAAAAGTTCCGTAACAGCTCCTGCCTTTGTTTTTTTCAGGAGCGCCTTATATTTTTCCAGTTCCTGAATGCTCATATTCTTGGTAATATTGTCATCAGCAATTTTCATAACCGGGACCTGGTAATATTCAGGATCATTCACTTCTATATTCTTAAGAATTTCTGTGATTTTCACGTGATCTTCCAGATTGTTATAATACCGGGAAAGGAGCATCTGAACGAGAGAAGATTTCGGATATTTCTGAGTAAAAAGGTCTATTTTTTCCTTTGCTTTGTCATTCTGCTGATTGTTAAGATAACCCAGAGTCAGAAGGTAATCATAAATAAAATCATTGGGAGACTGCATGATTTTCTCCTTGAGCCTGTGTTCAAATTTCAATTCTAATTCTTTGGGCTGAAGCTGGGCAAGTGTACTTTTATTATACTCCTGATAAGTATCAAAATAAGCCAGATCACTGATTTTGCTGTAATTTGTATCAAAAGGCACAACCATAAACCCTGCCGTCTTATCAAGCTGTGAATCATTTTTAATGAGCAGACGGTTCATTCCTTTGGGCAATATCACTTCCACAAGATGTGAACCCGTAGAGGTATAACCGTCTTTTGTGCTTGACAGTATTTCGGTATCATTCAGGAAGACCTTCAGTTCATTATTTGCATTGACTTCAAACCATACTTTTCTTTCTTCCGGATTATCTATAAATGTTTGTGCATAAACAATTCCCCGTCCATACTCAAGCTCATTGATGAAAAAACTGAATCCTCCGTTATCTTTATGTTTTTTGTTGTACCAGCCTACATTTCCAAAACTTCCGGTATTGAATAATCTGTCGTTTTTAGCATAGGTCTCCGGCTCATATTCGTTGTCCATACCGCTTCCGTTAAGGTTTTCAAATACTCCGGCATACTGCCATTTATCAATTTTTCCGAGTTTTGAAAGCGCATCAGCAGATCCGGCAAAATTACCTCTCATATAATCAAAATAAGTCTTAAGCTCTATAATGCCGTTTACCTTTCCGAAATTTTTACTGTCATACAGGATATCTACTTTTTTGTAAGTGTAATCATCAATTCCGCTTTCATCCATATCGCCCAGCATACATTTCTCCTTGAAAACAGGATACAGATAAGCTTCTTCATCGGTACTGTTTACAAAATGGCTCACAAAGGTTTCATCAAAAATGAATTTACCCATTTCCTGATCAATCATTGCATCCAGAAAAAGGCTTTCAAAGTTTTTAAATTTTTGGGACTGTAATGTTTTATCGTAGAAAGTTCTGGCTTCATCTCTTTTGTTGTTCAGCAAAAGTTCCCAGGTTCTGGCATGATCCTTTGACTGAGCAAATGCTCCGACTGACAGGAAATAAACAGCCGAAATCAATATTTTTTTCATGGTATCAGTTTCGTTTTTTTTAAGAATTATTTATTATGTTCTGATCTTTTTTGGTTAAGGACTTAAATACCAGCTCGTAGGACTGATCTATCATTTTAAAGACCAGCTCTCTTTTCAGCCCGTCTGTCATTACAGAATTCCAGTGGGTTTTATTCATATGAAATGCTCCGGTAATCTGCGGATACTGCTCGCGGAGTTCAGCGCTCCACTCGGGATCTGTTTTCACATTAATACTCAAAGGCTGTTTTTCCAGGGGCATCAGCAGGAACATTTTGGTTCCGACTTTCATAACGAGAGTTTCATTATCAAAAGGAAATGTTTCAGTAACTCCTTTTTTGGCAAGACAGTAGTCCAGAATTTCGTTGGCATCCATATTATTTATGAGTAATGGGTAATTAGCAATGAGTAATATATAATGATATTTACCGTTTCTTATGATCTTTTATTGATCCAAATTTAGTAAATTTAAGAAAGAAAATATCGTTTCATCAAACCACATTGTTATGAAAGCTTTAGTAATCGGTGCTACGGGTGCCACAGGAAAAGATCTGGTCAATCAGTTACTCAGTGATAAAGATTTTGAAGAAGTTGATATTTTCGTAAGAAAACCTGTTGATATTCAGAATGATAAATTAAAAGTACATGTTGTGAATTTTGAAAATCCCGGGGAATGGAAGGATCAGGTAAAAGGCGATGTCGTTTTTTCCTGTTTGGGAACTACCCTGAAAGATGCCGGCAGCAAGGAAGCCCAACGGAAAGTGGATTTTAATTATCAATACGAATTTGCCAAAGCCGCCAAAGAAAATGAGGTGGAAGATTATATTCTGGTTTCAGCTTACGGAGCCAGTCCGGATTCTAAAATTTTCTATTCCAGAATGAAGGGAGAGCTGGAAGAGGCTGTAAAACAGCTGCATTTTACCAAGATCACTATTTTTAAACCCGGAATGCTTGAACGGAAAGATTCGGCGAGAACCGGTGAAGTATTAGGCAGCAGGATCATTAAATTTGCCAATAAATTAGGCCTTCTGGAAAGCCAGAAACCGCTTCCTACTGATATTCTGGCCAAAGCGATGATTAATTCTTCCAAAATAAAGAGTAATGGATATTCCAGTATTAAGCTGGGGAATATTTTTTGCTTTGCGGAAAAGAAAGCGGAGTGATGCTATGAGTTGGAAGCTGGAAAAGGGAGGGGGGAAGTTTTATAAGTTATGATATTTAAAAATCCGGTGTGAAAGTTGAGCGTTTTTTTTTAAATCGCAATGCTATACAAAGATGAATAACAACAAAGTGTTTTTAAGAGAAACAAGGCCGTAAACTTAGCAAAGTAATACTAAGAAACTGTGTTTCAGAGATGTATTTTCGGAAATATTTAGTGATCTAAATCTGAAAATAATTAACTCCGCTCAATATGACATTTCTAATACTAAGTGTATTGTAGTTTGTCATACTGAGCGGAGTCTGAATTGAACTAAACGTTTATTTTTTCTGTTATTTCAGATACTTTGTAATAGCTTCGTCTGTCGGTTTTGTGGTGCTGACGAATGTATCCACCAGTTTTCCGTTTTCATCGATCAGGAATTTGGTAAAGTTCCAGAGAATGGTGGTGTTTTTTACCCCATTGAGTTCTTTTTCCGTAAGGTATTTAAAGATAGGAGCTGTATCGTCCCCTTTTACGGAAACTTTTGCAGCCATCGGGAATGTTACTCCATAATTTTTCTGGCAGAAAGCCCCGATTTCAGTATTGGTTCCCGGTTCCTGACCTCCGAAATTGTTGGCAGGAAAACCTACAATCACCAGTTTTTCTTTATGCTCTTCATATACTTTCTCCAGATCTGCGTATTGAGGGGTAAACCCGCACTCTGAAGCTGTATTTACAATAAGGATCTTCTTTCCTTTGAAATCGGCAAAGTTGATTTCGTTTCCGTCAAGGCTTTCCACCTTGAAATCATATATTGTTTTTCCCATAAGTTCTTTGGTTTTAGCCTGAGAAATTTCACTTTTCTGATTGGTGCAGTTTTGTAAAAATGCTACAAATGAAAGCAGCAGCAAGAACATCTTTTTCATTTTTATCGATTTTAAGCAGCCGGGCTGCGTTATTTCTTCCGTTAAAACTTAAAAATATTTGCCGGAAACACTTTATTGACATCTATCCTGTTCAAAAGCATCACATAATCTCCGTCTTTTTTAGTACTTGAGGATTCTATTTTGAAAGGCATCAGAAGATTTCCCACTTTTTTATAATCAGCATATACCAGTGTTTCGTCTTTTTTCACCTCTTTTAAAAGCATATAGGTTTTAGTGTCGAAATAGTATATGTTCTTATTCACATTTTTTGTGAGTTCTACTTTATGGCAGTAGATCTCTCCCACTTTTTCTTTTCCGAGATATTTTGCTTCAAAACCTTTGCTTTCCCAGTCGATGAAGTCGTTATCAAAACTTTCCGGTACATATTCCGCATATTCCTGAAGTTTATTGGCGGCATAATTCATTGCATAGCCTTTTGTTCCGTCAAACCCTTCAATCGCTGTATCTTTTCCGTTGATGGTAATAACTGTTTTGGTAAGATTCGGGCGCTGCTGGTATATTTTTATAGGATATTCATCTTTGATGCCTAACACCACTTTTCCCTGCAGCAATACTGAATTTAAAAGTTTCCAGTTCGTTAATCCCCCGGAAAGCTCTATATTTTTATCTATAATTTCCTTTGCAGTCTGGGAATACAGTGAAGTGGCAACGATTAAAAAGACTAAATATATTATTTTTTTCATTTATTTTTTTTAAAGTAATATTTCAGAGAAGGTCTGAATACCAGATCCGGTTCTCCTTTTTTCTTTTGAGGTACAAGATTTCCGTTCTCATACTTAAAAATCAATTCCGGGACCTCTCTAACCCCTGTTGGCTTTGCAAGATATACTATTTTATTTTCAAATCTATAATTTACCGGCTCTTCTTTGGTTTCTTTTTTTGACGGTATCTCTAAATAGGACGGATAAAGCTGATTATTTTTAAATTCCAGAACGATGAAGGTGTATCTGTCCAATACTCCGTTCGTTGTGGCTATACAGCTGTGCCTGAGCCGGGCATAGAATTTTTTATCATTCAGATCCTGTCCTTGCAGATGTGAACAGCAAAATAATATTCCTGTTAAAAATAAGGTTTTCACCTATAAACTTATTTATCCATTCAAATATAAGAGGAATTGACTAAAAAAGCAAAAGATGGGAAGGAAAGGGAAAGAGATTTATGATCAGAAACGGGGAATTTTTCCTGTTTTTCAGATTAATTTTCTTGCTTTTTCCAGATCTTCCGGAGTATCTATTCCTACGCCTACAAAACTGGTTTCTATCATTTTGATCTTCATACCGTATTCCAGGTATCGGATGCATTCAATTTTTTCTGATATTTCCAGGGGTTTCATTTCAAGTTTCGAAAACTGAAGAAGCGCGTGTTTCCTGAAAGCATAAACACCAATGTGCTTGAAATAATCTACCTGATAAGAAATTTCCCTGTGAAAAGGAATGGCAGAGCGGCTAAAATAAAGGGCAAAACCATTGTTATCGGTAATTACTTTTACGTTATTCGGATTATCGATCTCTTCTTTTTCAGTCAGCTTTATTTTTAGGGAAGCCAGTGAAATTTCCTGGTTATGGTCTTCCCGGAAGACTCCGATCAGCTGTTTTAAAGGCTCCAGCTTCAGGAAAGGTTCGTCTCCCTGTACATTGATCACAATATCACAATCAATATTCTGAACGGCTTCTGCAATACGGTCGCTACCTGTTTCGTGCTGGCCGGTCATTACAGCTTTTCCGCCGTTTTCAGCAATTTCATCAAAAATAATTCCGGAATCTGTGGCTACAAAAACCTCATCAAACAATCCTGTTTCTATCACATTCTGATAAGTGGTGGTGATTACGGTTCTTTCCCCTAATTTCTGCATCAATTTTCCCGGAAAGCGGCTGGCTTCATATCTTGCGGGAATAACAGCGATTATTTTCATATTCTTCTAATTGTCTGTTTTTTGTAATGTTCTTTACCTGTACAACCTTTTCACTTAAAACACTAAAGTGGTTAAATAGCTTTTGTAGTTAAGTTTAAAAGGCTTATTTACTTTTGATCCTGCAAAAAGGTTTAAACAATATTAACCAATTTCAACTCTTTTAATTATTTTTCATATTTGTAAAAATATACATTCTGAGGCTTATCTGATTTGTAATCGAAAGGATAAATCCGCGTACTGTCTTTTACTTTCATACCATAAAACTGAGCTTTCACCATATTCGATGCGATAAGCTGTACTTCTGCCGAAACGAAATCCGGATCATAGACCATTTTTCTTTCAACTTCAGGATTCTCCGTTATAATTGTTTTTAAATAGAGTTTATAATGAAGGGAATCTTTGGTTTTACAGGTAAAAACATATGTATATCCATTGTCAAATTCAAATAAGTGCTCCTTTTTATTGAATGTAAAGCTTTTAAAGAATTCCATACTACTTCCGCAGTGCGGCAGCAAGGCCCATTTTGAATCTGAAAGGGTTATATCTTTTTCGCCGGTTTTTCTGACGATAAAATAATCTACGTCTATCAATCCCGGATAATAAGCACGTTCATTTTTCAGAATGAGTTTATTGAGTTTTGAATTGGGACCTCTATCCAATTCCATTATTCTCACGCTGTCTTTATCTTTAATAATACGGGCATCAAATGCCCTGTCTTCGGAGATAAATTGATACTTCTTATATCCTGTCTGGTTAATCACTACCGAATCACATGCATTATCAACAGAGTAAAGCACATAATTTTCTTTTTTACAGGAGATCAGAAGGGTTCCTGTGAGTATAATAAAACCTTTTCTAAGGTAATTCATGGTTTAATGTAACAATATAGCAATACAACAGTGTAACCCTTCTTAATGAACTATTACACTGTTGTATGGGAGGTTCTATTTAAGATTATTCAATGCGTTTTCCAGTTTCGGAAGCATTACTTTGATTTCATCAATGGCAAGCCCGCCTACGGAAGCCCGGAACCACGGCTCTGATTTCTCTTCTCCGAATGCTGAGAATGGAACTAATGCCACTCCTGCATCATTGATCAGGTAAAATACGAGATCAGAAGAGTTTTCAATGACAGATCCGTCCGGTTTTGTTTTTCCGATGTAATCCAGTTTAATGGTAAGATAAAGAGCGCCCATCGGTTCGATGCTGTCTACATTAAGGCCTTTGGCTTTTAAATCCTGGATTCCTCCGTGAAGAACTTTCAGGCTGTCTTCCAGCTTTGCTTTGAAATCTTCTACGAATACATTTACGTTTTCAGGGTTTTCATAGAATTTTGCGGTTGCTTCCTGCTCCGGTTTCGGTGCCCAGGCTCCAACGTGCGTAAGAAGTGCTTTCATCTTATCGATGATGTGTGCCGGACCGAATCCCCATCCTACACGTACTCCTGTTGCAGCAAGGCATTTGGAGATTCCGTCGATGTATATGGTATATTCTTTCATTTCAGGGAAAAGAGAAACCGGATCTACGTGTTCTGCCCCAAAAGTAAGGTTGGAATAGATCTGATCATACATTAAGTATAAAGGTTTTTCGTCTGCTCCTCTTTTTTTATTTTCAGCGATCACCAGTTCACAGATTTCTGAAAGCTGCTCTTTTGTAAACATGGTTCCCGTAGGATTCAGTGGAGAACAGAGGGCCAGAAGAACTGCTCCGTCCAGATGCGGTCTCAGATCATCTGCTGTCGGAAGGAAGTTGGTTTCAGGTTTTGTTTTTACTTCTACGGCATTGGCGGAAGTAAGGTAAGCATAATGGTTGTTGTTCCATGACGGAGTTGGATATACTACTTTATCCCCTTCATCTACGATCGTTTTATAAACGGCATAGATCAACGGTCTTGATCCTGCGGTAATCAGGATGTCGTTTGGTGTATAATCCAGGTTCCATCTGCTTTTCAGGTCTTTTGAAACTTCTTTTCTTAAAGATAAAAGTCCGTTGGCAGGCGGATAATTTGTCAGATTATTCTGATACGCTTTCTGAATCTCTTCCTTCAGCAGGGCCGGAATAGGATAGAGATTAGAATTGAGGTCACCAATAGTAAGATTGGCTATTTCTGCTCCTTTTGCCTTTAAATCATTTACTTCATTACCAATTTTTACAATTTCTGAACCGATCAGGTTCGCCGCTAATTTTGAAACTTTCACTTTATTTTTATTTAAAATTTACTAATATTGTCTTTCTATATTGATCTTCTCACGGATCTGATCTGCCGGCATCTGTGCTTCAAAAAGGGTCATTAGTTCTCTGGCTTTTTTTGCCGTGTTGGAATTGGGATATTTTTTTATGATCCTGTTGAATTCCTTTATGTTTTCATCGTATAGTTTTCCGTCTGCGCTTTCGTAGGTCATTGTATTATCCATTCCGAAAAGGTAGTCGTACAGGTAATTGTGATAGTCCTCCCTTACTGTTTTCAAAAGCTTGCTTTTAGGATATTTATTAATAAAATTCTCCCAGAATATCAGTCTTTCACCCAATTCTTCCCAGGTAATGATCAGCCCTGCGTCCGCGGCATAATTGCTTTCGTTTTCTTTTGCTATCTGCGTGATATATGCCTCATAGTCCGGGGTTACCTTTCCTTTAAAAACAGGAAGGTAATATCCCGGAACGCTCCAGATCTCGGTAATTCCTTCCCCTACTTCCCTGAACTCCAGCCCTGCTTTTTTCAGTTCAGCGGCTACTTTCTTTACATTATCCGGAAGATCGTAGCGGTCTTTATCAGAGTTATAGTAATTGACATATTTGTCCAAAATATCACTGTGTAAGGTAGTAAGACATTCCGTATACTTTTCTCTTATTTTAACAAAGTCCTCATACGTTTTGTCATTCTGTTCCGGAGTACCTGCGGTAAGGTCTTTCTCAACTTTAGCCTGATACCACTGAAGTGCTGTAATATAATCTTCCGTTTTGCGGGAAGGAGAACAGGCAGTATCAACAGGCTTATACTGATCTTCCCGGACTTCGCTTTTAACAATTGAGTCGTTTACCGGTTTTACATCAGAAACTGCAGCTTCCTTTTTGCAGGAAACCACAGCCACAGACAGTATGCAAACTGCTATAATTTGTTTTATCATCAATCTGCTAATCCAGTTTTAAATCTGTTTTAACAGCTCCGATCTTGGCTTCCAGGGATGTTAATTTATCCCTGAAGTCTGCTTCGGAATTGATGGAATCTTTTACCGAAACATAAAATTTAATTTTCGGCTCGGTTCCTGATGGTCTTATGCAGACTTTTGTGCCGTCCTGTGTATAATAAATCAATACATTGGACTTCGGAATATCGTTCATTACTTTGGTTTCATTTCTGGAAACGCTGAAGCTGGTCTGCTCTTTAAAGTCTTTGATCTCTTCTACCAATGAACCGGCAAGTTCTTTCGGAGGGTTTTCACGGAAGTCTTTCATCATATTCTGAATTTCTTCAGCACCTTCTTTTCCTTTTCTTACGATATTAATCAGTCCTTCGTAATACATTCCCAGGTCTTCATAGATCTCGATCATATACTGGTACATTGTTTTTCCGTTAGCTTTACACCATGCGGCGATTTCACATGCTAAAAGGATACTTCCGCAAGAATCTTTATCCCGGACAAAGTCTCCGGTCATGAATCCGAAGCTTTCTTCCCCTCCGCAGACAAATTTCTGGGTTCCTTCTGCTTCACGGATCATTTTTCCGATCCATTTGAATCCTGTAAGTCCCACTTTACATTCAACGCCGAATTTCTGGGCAATATCAAAGAAAATATCGGAAGTTACAATGGTAGAGCCAATGAATTCTTTTCCGGTAATTCTTCCCTGCTTTCTCCATTCGTTCAGTATGTAATAGGTAAGAATGGTATTGGTTTGATTCCCGTTCAGCAGCTGCATTTCACCATCAAGGTTTCTTACGGCAATTCCCAGTCTGTCGCCATCAGGATCTGTTCCGATCACGATATCGGCATTGGTAATTCTCGCAAGATCCATCGCCATTTCCAGCGCAGCCGGTTCTTCCGGGTTCGGAGAGTCTACGGTAGGGAAATTTCCGCTCGGGATCATCTGTTCTCTTACCAGGTCAATTTTTTTGAATCCTGCTTTTTCCAGAGCCTTAGGAATGGTTGTATAGGTTGTTCCGTGGATGGAAGTGAAAACAATATTCAGGTTTTCTTTTCCTACATTCTGATAGGTTGAATTTTCAATACAGGCGTCGATGTAAACGTCGTCCTGTTCTTCTCCGATCCATTCGATCAGGTCATCATTTCCGTTGAATTTGATTTCGTCGAATTTCACGGAATATACTTCACTGATAATCGCTTCATCATTAGGCGGTACGATCTGTGCCCCGTCATTCCAGTATACTTTATAACCGTTGTATTCAGGCGGGTTGTGAGAAGCCGTCAGTACGATTCCTCCGTTACATTTTTTATCACGTACGGTAAAGGAAAGTTCCGGAGTCGGTCTGTGATCTTTGAAAAGCAGTACTTTGATTCCGTTTGCCGTTAAAACATCTGCCACCAGCTTTCCGAATTCTTTTGAATTGTTACGGACATCATAGGCAATAGCCACTTTAATTTCTTCGCCTTTAAACTGGGCCAGCATATAATTTGCCAATCCCTGAGTTGCCTGACCTAATGTATATTTGTTTAAACGGTTGGTTCCTACCCCCATAATTCCTCTCATTCCTCCTGTTCCGAATTCAAGTTCTCTGTAAAAAGAATCTTCCAGATCCGGAGAATTGCTGTCAATTAACAGCTGTACCGCATCTCTTGTTTCTTTATCGAATGTATCGCTTAACCAAAGTTTCGCCTTTTCTAATGTTGTCATATTTGTATTTCGTTCTTTTATAGTTTGTAAAGTTCTATTTTTAAATTGGGTAATTTTTCGCTTAATATATCCAATCTTTGCTGCAGATCAGTCCATTCAAATTTTAATTCTCCAAAAATTTCACGGTTCATCCTGAAACTGATCTTTGTAGATTCTTCAGAGACATCATCCGGATAGATTTCATTAAAAACCACAGACCTGTTTTCAAAAATAAAATGGCCATGCTGTTTATTCCAGATGGTTTTTAATTCACATCTTTCTGCTGCTGCATTGATTGTTGCCATTCCTAAAAGGCAAAACTCAGCACCTATTTCCAGGTGTTTCTTTTGATTACTGCAGGCCCATACTTTTGTCATGATACATTCTGCCGAGGTAAGTCCCTGAGATTCTTTCAGTGACATTCCTGCATTGTATTCCATCAATAACAGATTATCATTTATTCCGATGATAATCTTATTGCAATTGTTATCCAAATATTCATCCACAGCATGACACAGCATATCGGTAACAAGAGGATTCAGATTCTTTTTACTGAAGCATTCATAAAAATACATCTGAGGACGCATTCTCACATGCTCAGTTAAGTCCAGTGTCTGAATATCGTCTATTGTATATTTTTTACCTTCCAATTTTACTCTAATTTTTTGTTTTCCACGCGGGTGGTCTTATCAATTTTAAATGCCCTGATCGGGTCGTTGTAATAGATAAATTTTGCGGTGTTCTGAATATGTCCTTTCAGGGAATCTTTTACATTCACCTCAGCATAGTTTCCGTTTTTGGAATCGATATTCAGGTTGGTGATCTTCCAGTAAGGAGCGATTAAGCTTGCGGTATCTGAAATTTTTATCACTGCTTCTTTAGTCAGGCCGATAAAGTTGGCCCGGCTTCTGTTCTGCATTTCCACTTCTGCCCTTCTTGCATTCACCGAACCCATAAATGTAGCATTATTTTTCATATTAAGCCTGAAATTATCAGTCTTAATTTCGCTGGAAATATTCATTTCAACGGAGTCTGAAACTGCTACTTTTTCAAGGTTATATTTGGAGTAAATGGTTACGTTATAAAAATCCACTCCTTTTGTTCCTCTTTTTTCTTTAATGAAAAGGGTTTTGTCCTTTACATCCACATCCAGATTGGAGGCTACATTGGGATAAGTTTCTATCTCTACGAAGTTTTTGGGTCCTCTGGCATAAAATACACGGAATTTCCCTTCAAGATCGAGATTTACAAATTCTGAAACATCCACATCTTTCTTTTCAATGGTTCCTTTCGGAGAAACCTTTCCGCAGGAAACTGCCACAACAAGCAGGGATGCATACCATATTTTTTTCATATTTATTTAAAATATTCTATATAAATCATTATAATGACCAGACTTTCCACTCCCATCAGTACATAAAGAACTGCTGTTCTCCATAGCAGACCTGGTTTTGAATATGAATTTTTGAAAGCATTCCAATAGGTAACTGCCGGAAACAGAATAAAAAGAGCGAATAAAATCTTGTCCAGAACATCGAAAATCTTAGTCACAGGCTTCCACAGCCCGATCAGACTGACAATATCATTTAACAAAAATAGGATTAAAATTCCTAAAAGACTTACTGTTCCAATGATAAAATGCTCGGCAAGGTTCAATTTTATTCTTTTGAAAAGGTAAAAAGCATTAACGGCCAACATCGGAATGATCACAAACAGGATTGTTTTGGAATACTTTGAGAAGAATTTTTTGATTTCAGTATCCTGAGCCAGGGTTTCCGGAGGAGCTAATTTTTCATAAAAATGAAGCCCGATCACATTGAAACTGAACAGAATAAGCAGCAGGGAAAGAAAATTATAGTACCTGATTCTTTTTCCTGAGATATAATCCATTGCAGTTTTTCCGGGTCTGAACATAATGTCTTTTACCGTATTGAAGAAACGGGTTTCCACATGCCAGATTGAGCCCAGAATGTCACTTTTGATGAGTGAGCGTGCTGTTATTCTGCCTGTATCAGATTTCTGTCCGCATTGAGGGCAAAACTCACCGGAGATTCTGTGACCGCAATTGAGACAGTTTTTTTTATTCATCGTCTATCAGTCAAAATTGGTACTCACTTTATTTTTTTCTGTAAAACCAGGTTTTGAAACCTTTTCTATCGGACAGGAGAAGGTAATCCCGGCTTACATAGGCAATTTTCATCATCAGTGTATCATTATCCTGGCTGTATTTCATTTTCAGGACTTCTCTTTCTTTCCGGTAATTCCCTTTATTTTCAAGGGAGCTGAATGTTCCGTCTTTATGAAAAACCAAAGTTCCGGTTCCTGCTTCAGAGTGATTTTCTTTATTTTTCAGGGTGTCTACGTTACTTACTATTCCGTCATACACTTCTATAAACTCCCAGGTCCCCTCCAGTTTCTGTGTTTTGCAGGAAAACAGCAGCAACAGAACAAAGCATGTTAAAAAAAATCTGGCCAATTTTATTTTCAATATCTTTTTAAAAATTTACGGCAGCATTCTGGTTTTTGAACCCTGCTCTTCTACAAATATAAAGAAAAAAGCACCATTTTCAGATGCTTTTTTATGTTTTATGGTCTGTATATTTTACCCTCCCCAGATTTCAACAATCTTTACTTTTTTCAGTTCTACTTTTTCACCATCACATTCTGCATAGACCTTAATATCCTTATACATGAATGAAGGAACCAATACAAGATCTATTGGTTTTTCAGAATGCTTTTCTTTGAAGTCTTCAAATATTTTCATCAGTTCCTCATCGTTAAATCTATTTCTGCACTATACTTCTGCATCATAAAAATAACATTATAAGGTATTGCGTCTTTTTTATAAATTTCAGTAGCCTTTGTGTCTATTAAATATTCTGATTCACCATTATAATTCAAACGGTAAATCTGATCAAAAGTATCTTTTTCATCATAAGGATGAAGTCTGAAGCGGTAATTATACTTTTCCCTGTATTTATCCCACAGACCATAGGGAATTCCATTTTTCTCAATTTCAGTTTTTATACTGTCGGAAATGGAGATCTTGTATAGTTCATCAAAAAATCCCTGTTGGGTTCTGTTATGTGGATTATCATAAAAATCATTGACATCTACGGTAGTCTCTTTTGCCTGTAAACGACAAATTTCTTTTCTATGATGGTTACCCGAAAGCCACACGACTATAATACCGCCAGGTGCCGCTCCGATTGTTATATGGTCATAGGTCGCATCCTCCCATACTGATTTTCCATTTTCAATTTCATTTCCTTTAATTTTAAACCCTTTTTGAAAAGCTGCTAAAATCTTATCTTTAGGCAACGCCCCTTCTACTCTATAAAATTTTTTCTCTCCATAGGCAACATAAGTAAGATCAATGTAAGACGGAATAATATTTCCTCCCTGCCCTGCTGCTGTTCCATCATACTGCCAAGGCCCTTTTTCCATTCCGGCCTTTGGAACTCCACAAATTAGTTTTTTATTTTCGTCGGCCAGATAGCCTTCATGTACTTCTGCTGTAAAACCTTTGGCAGCGGAAAACGTCACAGAATAGGAAAAACCTTCGTTAGCATCTTTGTTTTCTTTACTACAATTGATGAGTAAAGAAAATAAACTAAGCAGAAATAATGGGATTGGCCTAATCATAACGGTTTATCCTCCCCAGATTCTTTTCACTAAAGATTTTTGCAACTCTATTTTCTCACCATCACACTCTGCATACGTCTTAATTTCTTTGTACATAAATGAAGGCACTAAAACAATATCTATTGGTTTTTCAGGATGTTTTTCTTTGAAGTTTTCAAATATTTTCATTAACTCAGAATCATTAAATTCTATCTCGGCCCTATATTTCTGCATGATGAACATGACATTATAAGGAATTGCATCTCTTTTATAAGCTTCCGTAGCCTTTGCGTCTATTAAATATTCTGAATCGCCATTATAATTTAACCGGTAGATCTGATCAAAAGTATCTTTTTCATCATAAGGATGAAGCCTGAAACGGTAATTATATTTTTCTCTGTACTTGTCCCATAAACCATATGGAATTCCATTTTTTTCAATTTCAGTTTTCACATTATCAGGAATTGAAATTCTGTATAGTTCGTCAAAGAATCCTTGCTGGGTTCTATTGTGGGGATTATCATAAAAATCATTAACATCTACGGTCGTTTCTTTTGCTTGTAGACGACAGATCTCTGTTCTGTGATGGTTGCCCGAAAGCCATACAACAACCACACCTCCCGGAGCGGCACCAATTGTTATCTGATCATATGTCGCATCTTCCCATACTGATTTTTCATTTTCAGCTTCGATTCCTTTCACCTTAAATCCTTTTTGAAAAGCAGCTAATATCTTATCCTTAGGTAAAGATCCTTCTACTCTATAAAATTTCTTCTCAGCATAAGCAACATACGTAAGATCAATGTAAGCTGGAATAATACTTCCTCCCTGCCCTCCTTTTGCACCATCGTATTGCCACGGTCCATCTTCCATTCCAGCCTTTGGAACTCCACAAATTAACTTTTTATTTTCATCGGCTAAATAGCCTTCATGTACTTCTGCTGTAAAGCCTGTGGCAGCGGAAAATGTTACGGCATAGGAAAAATCTTTTTTATTTTCTGTATTCATTTGTTTGTCTCCTTTGCTGCAGCTTTGTAATAAGAGTATTCCACACAGCAGATTGATTAATAATATTTTCATTAGTATACAATTCTTTTCCTTTTTCCATTTTCGATATTAGGGTGATCTTTCTGGACAGGTATTTCAGAGGCTTTTTGTCCATATCTAGAGTTCCAGTGTAAATAATTATTACGAAGGAATTTAATCCATTCATTCTTTTTGTCCGCTTCTGCATTCAGTCTTGCCTGCCCTTCATATTCACGCATCTTTCTTTCCATTTGGTATCTGCCTGCATCCGGACTGTTGGTTGCATATACAATAGGCGGTTCAACATGAACACGTGGTTCAACAAATGTAAAAGGTTCTCCACCTTTGAAAGAATAGTTTTCCAATCTGGTCTTAATCGCTTCTAAAAACTGGACATTTCCACTGATCCAGTTTCCTTTGAAATTCTTAAATTCCAATAAAGCCGTTGTATTGATCGGAACTGCTTTTTTATTGCAGAAATCAGCCATGATATGTAGGGGAATATAGCTGTACTGGTTACTGATTTTTCTCCTGTTCCCTTCCAGACGGAAATTATTAATGGTGGGCCTGTAAAAAGGATCCTGAATAATAGTAAGTTCACTTTCCTTAAACCAGCCCTGTCTGATCAGTTCAGTCCGTAACGGTTCCAGGCTGCTCGCAAATATAGTAGCATCTATTCTTTTAGGATTATCCGGACGGCCTTCTTCATAAGCACCCCCTACATCGCAGTGAACTCCCGGATAGAATAATTCTATTCCTCCTTTTTTACAACTTTCAGGAGATGTTTTGGCAACAGATGAAATATTAACTAAGCTAAAATTAGCACGATGTTCATCTGCTGCGACCATGTGCACCACATAGTTCGCCCTGTTAACATCATCCAATCCAAGCTGTCTGATATCATTTGACTGGGCAAGGCCGTAATGCGGTACCGTATCATAAATACCAACAAAACGGATTACGACTTTCATCTGTTCGTCCATAAGCTTTGCTTCATCAAGTAGCTGGCCTAAATATCCATATGCAGGCATCATTTTATAGGCATAAGACTGATCCAAGGTATAGCCAAACATATCTCTTGCGTAGATTGTTTCTTTTCCGTGGGTTACTTTAGGTTTATAAGCTCCCTGTGTAACTACATGTACAAAATGGCGAGCTGCTGCTGCTCCTCTGCTAAACCCAAATACATCAAAAACGATTGTACCTACAACCTCAAAGTCCTTATCAATATTCGTAGATATATATTTTTTAACATCTTGAATAGCTTTTCTTACACGATCTTTTATTCCTGCACTTCCCATACCAAAGCCAGGCCCCTGCATAACGTCATCATCTTTATAATCACCAGCAGCAAGATCTGCACCTTGGGTTTTTGGAGCACTATTTGTTCCTATTCCTTCCGTATAAACTTTAAATAATTTATTTCCTTTGTCTTCCTTATACTTTTTAAATAAAATTGCAGGATTTGAGAGGTCATTTTCGTAGCTGCTTTCCTGATCATCAGCATCCCCATGTTTATCATACACAGTACTTGCCAAAATAACCCTGCTTAGGCCTGTTGTATCAGACTGTGCTTGTCCTTCCGCTTTTTTTCTGAGCTCTGTATTATACATATTATTCAGCGTACCATCTATAAATACGCCGAATGTAAAATTAACAGGACTTTTTTTAGGTTTTACCTGAGCCTCAGTTTTTCCCACCACTAAGGGGTTATTGGTTGGCTTGGGCTGATCGATATGTTTTTTCAGTTCATTTTCTACGACCAGCTGAGTTTTTTCTTCTGCCTGGTCTATATGGTTTTTGTATACTATTTTTACAAAGTATTCATGTTCACTTTCGTCTATCCAGTCGGAGTCGTTCAGCTTGGTCTGGTATAAGCTTATTTGGTTGAAATATAAAAACGCGTATCCTCTTTCGTTAACGGCACTGCTGGTATAGGTTCCCATAATACGGTCACCGGTGGTATCGTCTTCGTAAACAGTGATTTTAAGGGTATCCCCTTTGGGGATATTGGCTGTTTTGATGCTGAGTTTTATTTTATCCAGATAGCCCACTTTCCGTTTTCCAATGGCTTTTCCATTGGAGTCCTGCCATTCTACGGATACTATTTTAGGTTTTTCTGCGAGGATGGTCAGGGTAGTGGAATAAGCATTCTGTTTACCATTTTGTATGGCAACTGCAATCAGTTTCACGGTTTTCCCGGCCAGACTGATATTGAATTTGAATGAACCGCTTGCACTGGTAGCCAGCACATTGCCGCCATATTCTATTTTCCATTCTTTTACGGTAATTTTTTTACCTCCTGAAGTAAGGGCATAGGTACAGCTTGTACCGGCAACCGGGCGTGTATCTCCTGTAATAACCATGATAATTCAGTTTTTAATTAGTTTTTCATCGTTGCTTTATTTCTTTTGCCGACCGTAATTGCCGGATGTACGTACATTTCAGCAATTAAAAGTCCGTTACTTACCTTCATTCAATTCTTCACAGAATACGTATCTTCATAAGAATCCGTGGAACTATTGTCTTTTACAGAGGTAATTATTTTTTTTATTCTTTTATTATCGTAATAATAATTTCTTTTATACAGGAAAGTCTTATCATCATATTTTACATTATTCAAACTCAAAATATTATTTTACTTCATTTATACTTTGTAGAGAGTCTATCATTTTTACTGAATAACTTTCCAACTTTAAATTATTAAAATTATATTTTTTTCTATACTGATTGAAGCCTGACGATTCAAGATCAATATTATTTACATACAATACCCCTGACTTATAAGATACCTTTACTTTGGAAATAACTTTGGAAGAATTTCCCCTTTCCGTCGAAATAACAAAGCCATTCTTATCTGGAATGATCTCCTGAAATGTATTTGGTTCATCTACATACAAAGCATTTCTATAAACTTTTGTTTTAGTATCAATATGATTATATACCAACAATAAATTTGGAAAAGATTCTTCTGGAAAACAATTTTCAAAAGAATTTATTTGTGTATAAAAAGGTTTAGCAATTGATACACTGTCTTTTTTATTAAAAGCTGATCCTTTATCTGATATATAGAATTTTGAAAGATTTACATTATATTTTTTAGTAAAGCCCTGCATTGCTTTTTTGCAGTTTTTCTCTTGTATACCATATCCAGAAGGGGGCGCAATGGTATCATTATATTTGGAAACTTGATAAGCCATCCTATTATCCTTACAATAATAAAATAAAAGGCCCATTACCAGATAAAAAAATAAACTTTTCATAAATACTTTTATTTAGAAGTTGTCCAGAACATAGTTCCACCATGAAATCCGGTTGAAACTAAGTCTTCATGAACTAATGGATTTTTCTGAGAGTCGGTCCTGGCACCAACAAAAAAACTACTGTCATTTTTAATTGTACCATCAGCTACCTTTTTTAATTCAGTGCTTGTTTCAAAAACTGAATTTATTGTTGCTTTTGGATTTACTTTCTTTTTATTATTAATATCACTCCAAAATGTTATAGCATTTTTTAAATGATCAGCGTATATTAAAACTGATTTATACTGTTTAAACTTGGGATGATCCAGTTCCCCCTTTCTTGTAAATAAATCTAGCCCATCCCAGAAATAAGCTTTTCCAGTGGGATCCTGATTATTCAGAAAAACGTCTATTATAGCAGCTCTAGAATACACCTCATTATCCGATGTAGCTTTTATACTAATAACTTTGAGTTTATCAGAACTACTTACAGAAGAATAACCTGTTTTGAATAATTCATTAAAGTTTTTCTTTCCTCTTTTATATTTTGAATTTAATGCATTATTCACTGTATGTGCGATCCAAAAAGCAGTTGTTTTATTTCCTGTCAGTGACGCTTCGTGCCAAACCAAATAAGCGTTATTACTAAATTCATTATTAGAAATTATACGGTCTTTCTCTTTTAACAGATTTTTTTCAATATTAATTCCCGACCATTTTTTATCTGCCTTTACTTTATCATATTCTTCCTGAGTAGCCAGATATATTTTGGCGCTTTTCTCCAAGCCGCCCAGATATAAACCTTCTTTGGTATAATAAATATATTCGGTATGATCTTCTTCCGCTGGCAATAACTGTGCAGCCACTTCAGGACGCACATTATCTACATTCTGCTGA
>DJTE01000005.1 GCA_002439165.1 Chryseobacterium indologenes | reverse complement strand
AGGTGTGTTTTTCGGAGTCAGTATATGCGGAAGATTTTTAATGCAGGGGGTTTTACGGAGACCGGATGAAGGGAGGAATATTTTTTAAATGGGTTAAAGCACGTTCTCTATTGAATAAAGGAGGATAATATTCAATATTGATTAAGGATAATATTCTATGAATGTTCTTTGGTGCTCATATTATATATATAA
Organism: Chryseobacterium indologenes; assembly: GCA_002439165.1. Classification (GTDB taxonomy): domain Bacteria; phylum Bacteroidota; class Bacteroidia; order Flavobacteriales; family Weeksellaceae; genus Chryseobacterium; species Chryseobacterium indologenes_E. The sequence continues at coordinate 132,750 of DJTE01000005.1, read as the reverse complement.
GGTATAGGCTATGAAGCAGAATTTTTATGTCTGTGTGAAACGACTTTATGATAAGAAGGCTGGAGGATAGGCATAGCTGCTATTGAAAAATAATTGAGAAAAGAGGTGCAGGCAGACTGATTATGATACAATATACCCTACCCTAGCCCCGATCGCAGCGGTTACCCCGCAGCCGGAACCGGAAAAGCAAAAGGAATGAAGGGACAAAGCCTGGCGTGAGGAGTAAGAGCGGAGAGCGGGAAAAAGCTCCTGATGAATATGAAAGCGGAAAAGTTTCAGATGAAGAGACAGGACAGATGATCTGAAAGTAGTTTGACAGATTTCATATAAAAAAGATTCCGTAAGAATCCTGATGAATACCCCATCTGAATTCCTACGGAATTATATCAAATTGAAATTTTGCAGTTTTTAATTCAGAACATAGGTTGTTCCTTCTCTTCCGTCTTTTAACTCTATTCCTTCAGCAAGCAACTTATCTCTGATCTGATCTGAAAGTTCGAAGTTTTTGGATTTTCTGGCCTGATTTCTAAGTTCTATTAAAACTTTCAGGGTCTGATCCAGTTTTTCATAGTTGTTCTCTTCTACTGCCTGCAATCCTAATACGTCAAAAACAAAAGCATTCAGGGTAGATTTCAAATCTTCAAGATCTTCGGATGAAATGGTTTCTTTCTCATCTTTCAACGCAAAGATGTACTTCACGGCTTCAAAAAGGTGAGCAATAAGCACCGGGGAATTGAAATCATCGGTCAGTGCTTCATATGCTTTATTTTTCCAATCCTGAAGGCTGAATCCTGACTGTTTCTCATCATCCGGAATAATAGAATTCAATACTTTAAGGGCTTCCATTAATCTGATAAAACCTTTTTCACTGGCAATCATTGCATCGTTGGAAATATCCAGCACACTTCTGTAATGTGCCTGCAGGAAGCAGAAACGAACGATTGACGGATGGAAAGGTTTTTCGAAGAAGTCGTTTTCTCCGGTTACCAGCTGCATCGGAAGGATATAATTTCCGGTAGATTTGCTCATACGCTGAGAATTCATCGTCAGCATATTGGCATGCATCCAATAGTTTACCGGAGCAGCATCATTGCAAGCTTTGCCCTGAGCAATTTCACATTCATGGTGTGGGAATTTTAAATCCATTCCTCCTCCGTGGATATCGAAAGTTTCTCCCAGATACTTTGTACTCATTGCTGTACATTCAAGGTGCCATCCCGGAAACCCTTCACCCCAGGGAGAATTCCATCTCATAATGTGTGCGGGGGAAGCTTTTTTCCAAAGGGCGAAATCCTGTGGATTTTTCTTTTCTCCCTGCCCATCCAAATCCCGGGTATTGGCAAAAAGTTCTTCTATATTACGTTTTGAAAGTTCTCCATAGTTCAGTCCTCTTTTATTATATTCCAGCACATCGAAATAAACGGAACCGTTACTTTCGTAAGCGAAGCCTCTTTCAATAAGTTTTTGAGTCAGTTCGATCTGCTCTACAATATGTCCCGTAGCGGTAGGTTCGATATTAGGAGGAAGCAGATTGAACATATCCAATACTTTATGGAAATCTACGGTATATTTCTGCACGATTTCCATAGGCTCCAGTTTTTCAAGGCGGGTCTGTTTTACAAATCTGTCGTTTTCAACATTTCCGTCATCGGTAAGGTGGCCTGCATCTGTAATGTTTCTTACGTATCTTACTTTATACCCCAGATGCATCAGGGTACGGTAAATAAAATCAAAGGAAAGGAAAGTCCTCACATTTCCCAAGTGTACATTGCTGTACACGGTGGGCCCGCAGACGTACATTCCAACGTTTCCTTCTAAAATTGGTTTGAATATTTCTTTTTCCGCTGTAAGCGAGTTGTATATTTTTAGCTGCATTTGTTTTTTAATTAAAAGATTTAATGATTAAGATTCAAAAATTAGTCAAAATAGCTTCAGCCACAACAGATAATGGTTGTGATGAAGATTTTATGTGAGACTTTTTTAAATTTTATCATAATTAAATTGCTTTTAAATGATACTTCAGATGATGGATATAATCCTGAATGATATATTCCAGTGTGAACACCTGCGGAGTTGTCTTGGTTGTATCACAGGTTCTCTGCAGCGCTTCGTCCGGCATATTTTCTACTGTATGAACGATCTGCAGATTCAGAAATTTCCAAAGGCTGATGATCTCTTCTGCCGGAATATTCTGATAGTTCTGTGCTTTGATCCAAAAATCCTGATCATAAACGATATTTTCGTTTTCTTTATATTGGGTTACGACAAACCTTCTGACATTGGTTAATGCACTATCGCAAAGATGGCCTAAAATTTCTTTTTTCGACCATTTTTCAGGTGAAATTTTACGAGACCATTCTTCTTCTGAAATATTTCTGAATCTCAAAAGTTCAGCCTCTATTATATTTTTCAGGATCTGATAATTCATCATCTATTCTTTAATCAAGTTTGGCATGGCTTCCTACATAATGCAGAAATTCCTGTCTTGTAATAGGATTTGTTCTGAAAATCCCGCTTAATTCTGCCGTAATGGTAGAGCTTGCCGTATCTTTTATTCCTCTGCAATTGACGCAAAGGTGTTTTGCATCGATGATACATGCTACATCTTTTGTGCCAAGTGCTTCTTTCAGTGCATCTACAATCTGCATGGTAAGCCTTTCCTGAACCTGAGGTCTTTTGGCATAGTAATCCACAATCCTGTTGATCTTCGAAAGGCCAATCACTTCACCGTTTGAAATGTAGGCCACATGGGCTCTTCCAATGATCGGCAGAAAGTGATGTTCGCAGAAAGAATATACTGTAATATCCTTTTCTACCAGCATCTGGCGGTACTTATATTTGTTGGAGAATGTGGAAATTCCGGGTTTGTTTTCAGGGAGAAGTCCTCCGAAAATTTCGTTTACATACATTTTAGCCACACGCTTTGGGGAATCTTTTAAAGAATCGTCTGTCATATCCAGCCCGAGTGTCTCCATAATTTCTCCGAAAAGCTGTGTAATCTTTTCTATTTTTTGCTGTGGCGATTTATCAAAAGCATCTTTCCTTATAGGCGTATGTTCTTTTCCAGTGAAAATATCATCGTCGTTATCAGTAAAATCAACCATTTTTATTTAATTTGCACAAAAATACGGATAATATCTGTTCATCTATTTTAATTTAAACGAAAAACATTATCTTTCATCTTATTTGTCAGCCAAGCCTATGATTATTGCAGAAGAAGTACAGAACGAGAAACAGAAAAAGGAGTTTTTAGAATTTCCTGCAAGGCTTTACCAGCATGATCCCAATTATATCCGGCCTTTAGATAAAACGATTAAAGAAATCTTTGATCCGGAAAAAAATAAATTCTTTAACCACGGCGAATGTGCCCGGTTTCTGTTCAAAAACAGTCAATCCGAAACTGTAGGAAAAGTTGCTGTTTTTATTCATCATGATTATCATCAGAAGCAGCCTACCGGAGGTATTGGTTTTTTTGACTGTGTCAACAATCAGCAGACGGCTGATTTTATTTTTGATCATTGTAAGGAATGGCTTCAGGAAAGAGGTATGGAGGCGATGGACGGACCGATCAATTTCGGTGAACGGGATAAGTTCTGGGGATTATTAACGGAAGGGTTTAATGAACCGCTGTATGGAATGAATTATAATTTCCCGTATTATAAAGATTTTTTTGAAAGCTATGGCTTCCGGGTCTATTTTGAGCAGTTATGTTTTTCCAGACCTATTTTTGCAGAAGTTTCAAGGGTTTTTACGGTTATGCATGCGAAACACAGCCGGAATCCTGAGATTTCCGCCCAACCACTGAAAAAGAATGATCTCCCGAAATTTGCAAAGGATTTCACAGAAATTTATAACCGTGCATGGGCCGCACATGGAGAGGGCAAGCAGATGGAAGAAGCTAAGGTTCTGAAAATGTTCAAACTCATGAAGCCTATCATTAATGAGCATATTTCCTGGTTTGTTTATGAAAACGGAAAGCCTATTGCCATGTGGATCAATCTTCCGGATGTAAACCAATGGTTCAAATATCTGCACGGAAAATTCGGTATTACAGAAAAGCTCAGGTTTCTGTGGCTGAAAAATTTCAAAAGGAATGAAAAGATGGTTGGCCTGGTATTTGGAGTAGTTCCTGAATGGCAGAAAAAAGGAATCGATGGTTATATGATCTGGGAAGGTACCCAGCATTTAAGGAAACACACGGATTTTAAGACAACGGAACTTCAGTGGATCGGAGATTTTAATCCTAAGATGATCAAAATTGCGGAAAGCCTTAATACGATGGTAACCAGAAAACTAGCTACTTACCGTTATTTATTTGACCGTAATAAAGATTTTGAAAGACATCCAACGTTATAATGTAAAATATAACTGACTTAATAGTATAAGTATTAAATTTATTTATATTTTTGACTTTACTTAAAAATTTATTCACCACCATGAAAAAAATATTCATCACCGTTTTATCTGTATGCACAGTGGCCGTTTATGCACAGAGTACATTAACGTCCAATAACACGTTACTTCCTGCTGATATCAATGTATTTAATCATATCAATTCCAAAAATTCCAGCAGGTCGCTATCCTATGACGAGATAAAGGGAAGCCCATATATCAACAAATCATTTGTTATGGCTAAGTTTGGAGATAATTATGAAGCTGCTCCTGCAAGATATAATACCTTTAATGACGAAATAGAGTATAAAAAGGATGACAAGGTTTATGTTTTACCTAAAAACAATGTTTTTCCTAAAATAGAGTTTACGAATCCTAAAGATGTTATGGTATTCATGGATACCAATGATGAATTATCCGGATATTTCTATGAAATAGTTACCGGTAAATATTCTCTATACAAAAAGATAAAAACCAAGTTTATAGATATGGTTCCTGCCAAAGATTCTTACGACAGTGAAAAGCCGGCTATGTTTAAAACCTATGAGCCTATGTATTATATCAAAACGCCAAACGGATATATTAAAAAGCCAAAAAATGCGAAAGATATAATTAAGGAACTATCCGACAGGAAAGATGATCTGGAGACTTATTTCAAGTCGAACAAGACGAAATTTGACAAGCAGGAAGACCTAACTAACCTCGTTAATTTTTTAAACGGGAAGTCTTAATGGTATACCTTATAAATATAAAAAATACCCCTGTTGATGACAGGGGTTCTTTCATTTTGGTACTTTTATCAGAATAGCTCACCGGCTACTTTTTTAATGTTATCACTTTTTCCCATAGAATAAAAATGCAATACCGGAACTCCGAAATCCAGGAGTTCCCGACACTGAGAAACTGCCCATTCTATTCCGATCTGTTTTACGGCTTCATTATTTTTCGCATTTTCCACTTCACTGATCAATTCTTCGGGAAGATCGATTTTGAAAACCTGAGGAAGTATTTTCAAATGTTTTTTGGTGGCAATCGGTTTGATTCCCGGAATGATGGGTACCGTGATTCCCATTTCTCTGGCTTTCTGTACAAATTCTATGAACTTTTTATTATCGAAGAACATCTGGGTAACGATATAATCGGCTCCTGCATCTACTTTCTGTTTGAGCCATTTCAGGTCATAATTCATGGAAGGAGCTTCCATATGTTTTTCGGGATATCCTGCTACTCCTATGCAGAATTTGTTGAGTTCATCACAAACGGTATCTTCGTTATGCAGATATTTACCTCTTCCCAAATCGTTGATCTGATGAACGAGGTCCATTGCGCTGGCATGCCCTCCCTGCGTAGGCTCGAAGTACTGATGTCCTTTCATTGCATCTCCTCTGAGGGCCATTACGTTGTCAATTCCAAGATACATACAGTCAACGAGAAGGTATTCTGTCTCTTCTTTGGTAAATCCTCCACACAGCAGATGGGGAACGGTATCCACATTGTATTTGTGCTGAATGGCAGCACAGATTCCCAAAGTTCCCGGCCGCATTCTTGTAATACGGCGTTCCATCAGCCCGTTTCCTTTATCGATATAAATATATTCTTCTCTGGAAGTCGTTACATCAATGAAAGGCGGTTTGAATTCCATTAAGGGATCTATATTGGTGTAGAGGTCTTCGATCCCGATTCCTTTCTGGGGTGGAACAACTTCGAGGGAGAATAAAGTTTTTCCATTTGCATTTTTTATATGATCTGTTATCTTCATTTTTCTTTTCAGTTATTTTTGCTGTTTCCGGCTTACGGTTTATATTTTTAACTAACCGACAATTGTATTAAGCTAAATTGGGGGACAGCCATTTTTTTGCATTTTCTATGCTACAACCTCTTCTTACGGCATAGTCTGCCAGTTGATCTTCCGTAATTTTTCCGAGACCGAAATATTTGGCATGCGGACTTCCGAAATAGTATCCTGAAACGGAAGCCGTAGGAAACATTGCCAGGCTTTCGGTAAGAAAAACGCCTGTATTTTCTTCCACTTTTAAAAGATCCCAGATCGTTTTCTTCTCCAGATGGTCGGGGCAGGCAGGATATCCGGGGGCAGGGCGCATCCCTTTATACTTTTCTGCGATCAGGTCTTCATTGCTCAGATCTTCCTGAATAGCATATCCCCAGTATTCCGTTCTTACTTTTTTGTGTAAAAATTCGGCGTAGGCTTCTGCGAACCTGTCGGCAAGTGCTTTTACCATGATCGCATTATAATCGTCGTTGGCTTTTTCATATTCTTCCGCCAGTTCATCGGTTCCAAAACCTGTGGTTACACAGAATGCGCCCATATAATCTGTCTTTCCTGTATTTTGTGGGGCGATGAAATCACTTAATGCCAGATATTCTTTTCCTTTTGATCTCTGGGCCTGTTGTCTCAGGGTTAAAAATCTGGCCTGTTCGTTATTGTTTTCATCAAAAATCAGAATATCATCGGTTTCGTTGGAGTTGGCCTTAAAAATCCCAAAGACTGCTTTTGCTGTTAACAGTTTTTCATCCAGAATTCTCTTTAAAATAATCTGTGCATCCTGGAACAGTTCCTTAGCCTGTACTCCCACTACCTCATCTTCTAAAATATCCGGATATTTACCGTGAAGATCCCAGCTTCTGAAGAATGGAGACCAGTCGATGAAAGGTAATAATTCTCTCAAATCCTGATTTTCGATTACGGTAATACCTAAATTATTCGGTGTAAAAATTTCTTCGTTTTCCCAATCAATGGTAAAATGACTGTCTCTTGCTTCCTCAATGGAAACGTAATCTTTATCGACCTGTCTGTTCAGGAACTTCTCTCTAAAGTCTGAATAGTCGTTCTTCAGATCAGAAACATATTCTTTATTTCTGTCTCCCAATAATGAGCTCACCACGTTGACAGCTCTTGAGGCATCATTGACGTGAACGACTGCATTTTTATATTTTAAATCTATTTTCACAGCAGTATGTGCCTTTGAGGTGGTAGCACCACCGATGAGTAAAGGGAAATCCAGATTCTGTCTTTCTAATTCGGAAGCGATGTATACCATTTCATCCAGGCTTGGTGTAATCAGCCCGCTTAACCCGATCACATCTACTTTTTCTTCAATGGCTGTCTGAATAATCTTTTCGGCAGGCACCATGACTCCGAGATCCACAATTTCATAATTGTTGCAGCCCAATACCACACTTACGATATTTTTTCCGATATCATGAACATCTCCTTTTACGGTAGCCATCAGAATTTTACCATTGGCAGGTCTTGTACTGTCTTTTTCGGCCTCGATGAATGGCTGCAGATAAGCAACTGCCTTTTTCATTACCCGTGCTGATTTTACGACCTGGGGAAGGAACATTTTTCCGCTCCCGAACAGATCACCAACAACTCCCATTCCGGTCATCAGATTGATTTCAATAACATGGAGGGGTTTTTCTGCCTGCTGTCTGGCTTCTTCCACATCTTCTTCAATGAAACGGTCGATTCCTTTAACCAAAGCATGCGTAATTCTCTCCTGCAGCGGATGCGTTCTCCATTCAAGGTCTTCTGTTTTTTCTTTTTTTACCGATTTATGTTTTTCGGAATAATCCAGAAGTCTTTCTGTGGCATCTTCTCTTCTGTCGAGGATTACATCTTCTACCAGTTCCAGCAATTCTTTGTTGATTTCATCATAAACTTCCAGCATCGCGGGATTTACGATACCGATATTCATTCCTGCCTGAATTGCATGATAAAGGAATACGGAGTGCATCGCTTCTCTTACGGTATCATTTCCACGAAAGGAAAAGGAAACATTACTTACTCCTCCACTCACTGAAGCGTAAGGCAGATTTTGTCTTACCCATCTTGTAGCTTCAATAAAATCGAGTGCATTTTTTCTGTGTTCTTCCATTCCGGTGGCTACCGGGAAAATATTTAAGTCGAAAATAATATCTTCCGCCGGAAATCCTACCTGATTAACAAGAATGTCATAAGATCTTTTTGAAATTTCAATTCTCCGTTCCAGATTATCTGCCTGTCCTACCTCATCAAATGCCATTACGATAACTGCTGCACCATATCTTTTAATTGCTTTAGCCTGTTTGATGAATTCTTCTTCTCCTCCTTTCAGACTGATGGAGTTTACTACGCATTTTCCCTGCGCAACCTGAAGTCCGGCTTCAAGGATTTCCCATTTGGAAGAGTCTACCATAATCGGGATTCTTGCAATATCCGGTTCCGAGGCGATCAGATTAAGAAATTTAATCATGGATGCTTTTCCGTCGATGAGTCCGTCATCGAAATTCACATCAAGGATCTGTGCCCCTCCTTCTACCTGATGGCGGGCAATATCGAGTGCTTCAGAGAATTTCTCCTCTTTGATCAGTCTTAAAAATTTTTTGGAACCGGCCACATTGGTTCTTTCACCAACATTGATGAAGTTGCTTTCCGGTGTTATGATAAGAGGCTCAAGGCCTGATAATCTTAAATATTTCATTAATTTTTATTCTTCTAAAATATAGTAGGCGTTGTTTGCATTCTGCTTCAGCAGGTCTACATGTTTGCCTAATGCTTTAAAAATCGGAAACCTTTTATAGGTCAGATCATGTTCTTTTGCAAAAGCCTCAATCTCTTCTGTTATTTCGTTATAATACATATAACTGTAATTGGGAAAGAGATGATGGGCGACATGGAAGTTAAAATTTCCCAGTACATTTCTCACCAGCCAGTTATTTTCTTTCAGGTCATTGGTGACCTCCAACTGATGACGGAGCCAGCTGAAAGGAAGTCCGTTTTTCTGATCCAGTTTCGGAAAGGCATTGTCCGGAAGCGGATGCAGGGGCAATAATACAAACAGTGCGAAAATACTTGCGGCAATTACCTGCAGAAACCATGCTCCCAAAGCCAAACCTACTGATACTTTAAAGAACATGATAGGAACTGCAATCTGATAAAAGAAGTAAAACAGCTTGTAACTCACCATTTTTATTTTTTCTATGGCCGGAATAGAGCCCTGCGTTTTCAGAATTACTCTTTCTTTATCAAAAAAGTCTCTGAAATCCCTGATAAACATCCAGTTGAAGAGATAAAGCGGATATACCAGAAAGAAAAACCTATGCTGGTATTTCTGAACTCCTTTTGCCTTGATCCACGGAACGATTAGCAATAAACCGCTCTGCTCGATATCGGTATCCCATCCGTCCACATTCGGATAGGCATGATGACTTGCAATATGTCTTTTTTTCCAGATGTATGAATTGGCTCCTACAAAATCAAACAGATGCAATACCAGTGAATTGAGTTTTTTGCTTTTGTAGATATTATTATGGGCGGCTTCATGAATTAAATTCAGATAGATCAGAACTAAGGAAATTCCCATTAAGATAAAACCTGAAATATAGATCCAGGGTTTATCTGCATTGAATACAGCAAAAAGGTACAGCCCAAAATAGATCAAAGGCAGTACTACCGCTTTGATCTTAATATAGATATCCCGGTTCTCCGGAATGGCTTCTACTCTTTGGTTCACTTTCTTTCTCAGTTCATTAAATAGTTTGGCATCTTCTGAATCTTTTAGGTAACCCGGCTTTTCCATTATATTAAATTTTGTGGTTTATTTAAAGATAATATTTATAACCTAGCCTCCATTCCTTGTTTTAATTTAAAAAATCTATTAAATCAAACAACTTTCTTCAATTTTCTTGGCGGATATTCTGCCACCAGCTCTGCAATTGCTTTGATATGATCGGGAGTTGTTCCACAGCATCCTCCTATAATATTGATTAATCCTTTTTCTGTATATTCTCTGATCTGGCGGGCCATATCTTCCGGTGTTTCGTCATATTTCCCGAAAGCATTCGGGAGTCCTGCATTGGGATAGGCCGAAACATAGAATTCTGAATTATGAGCCAGTGTTTCCAGGTAAGGTGTCAGCTGGTCGGCTCCCAGTGCACAATTGAATCCTACGCTCAACAGGTTCAGGTGTGATACTGAAATCAGGAATGCATCTGCCGTCTGACCGCTCAGTGTTCTCCCGGAAGCATCAGTAATCGTTCCTGAAACCATGATCGGGATTTCAATGTTTCTTTCTTCCTGAATCTCGTCAATTGCAAATAATGCGGCTTTTGCATTCAGGGTATCGAAAATGGTTTCTACCAGCAGAATATCCGAACCTCCGTCCAGTAAGGCTTCACACTGCTGTTTATAGGCTAGTCTAAGCTCTTCAAAAGTAATTGCCCTGTAACCGGGATCATTCACATCCGGGCTTAAGCTTGCCGTTCTGTTGGTAGGACCAATGGATCCTGCAACAAATCTTGGTTTATCAGGATTACGGGCGGTAAATTCATCACATACTTTTCTGGCAATTTTTGCTGATTCATAATTAAGATCATATACCAGTTCTTCCATATGATAATCTGCCATCGCAATGGTTGTTCCGGAGAAGGTATTGGTTTCAATAATATCTGCTCCTGCTTCCAGGTATTTTCTGTGTACTTCTTCAATGGCCTGAGGCTGTGTAAGGGAAAGAAGGTCATTGTTTCCTTTTACAGGATGTTCCCAGTCTCTGAAACGTTCTCCACGATAGTCTTCTTCTTCGAATCTGTACCGCTGAAGCATGGTTCCCATAGCTCCGTCGAGAATTAATATTCTTTCGGATAGGGCTTTATATAATTGTTCTGAATTTTTCATATTTTTTTGATAGAGCATAGGATTGCGTCCTATACTTTGTTAAATCGCCCCTTCGGGGCTCTGTTTATTGAATTAGTCTAATGCCTGCTTTAAATCTGCGATAATATCATCTACATATTCCAGACCTACTGAACAGCGTACCAGGCCTGCGGTGATTCCCACTTCGTTCCGTTCTTCATCTGTCAGTTTTGAGTGAGTGGTTGATGCAGGGTGTGTTACGATCGTTCTTGTATCACCAAGATTGGCAGAAAGAGAGCACATTTTTATCTTATCCAGGAAGTTTCTTCCGCCCTCAATTCCTCCTTTAATTTCAAATGCTACGATATTTCCGCCCAGCTTCATCTGTTTTTTTGCAATTTCATAGCTTGGGTGAGATGGCAGGAAAGGATATTTTACTAATTCTACATTGGCGTGGCTTTCTAAAAACGCTGCCACTTTCAATGCATTCTCACAATGTTTTTCTACGCGGATCGCCAATGTTTCCAAACTTTTTGACAATACCCATGCATTGAAAGGTGACATTGCCGGCCCTGTATTTCTTGCAAAAAGATAGATTTCCCTGATCAGATCTTCTCTCCCTACTGCTACACCCCCCAATACTCTTCCCTGTCCGTCAATCAGCTTCGTTGCAGAATGTACAACAATATCTGCACCATATTTGACAGGCTGCTGAAGATAAGGTGTTGCAAAACAATTATCTACAATGAAAATCAGATTGTGTTTTTTGGCAATCTGTCCGAAGAATTCGAGATCAAGAATCTCAATAGCCGGATTGGTAGGGGTTTCAAGGTACAGGATCTTTGTATTAGGCTGTATGTACTGTTCTACATTTTCTGCATCTTCTGCTTTAAAATAGGTGGTCTCGATATTCCATTTCGGGAAATACTTTGTAAACAATGTGTGAGTAGATCCGAAAACAGACTGACAGCTTACAATATGATCTCCAGCGTTCAGCAAGGCTGCAAATGTGGAGTATATAGCTGCCATTCCTGTTGCGAATGCATATCCTGCTTCTGCACCTTCCATTTTAGCGATCTTTTCTGTGAATTCACTGACGTTAGGGTTCGAGAAACGGCTATATAGGTTTTTTGGTTTTTCTTCGGCAAAGCTCGCTCTCATATCTTCCGCATCCTGAAAAATAAAGCTGGATGTAAGGTATAACGGCGTGGAATGTTCATCAAACTGGGACCTTTCGGTCTGGGTTCTTATGGCTGATGTTTCGAAATTCTCCATATAGTTTTAATTTTGGTCGTGTAGCACGAATGGTGCTGCATTATATATATTGGGATTGTTTGACAATTTTAATAATTTGGGTAATTTTGATAGATAGGACTGCGTTCTATCCGGCTAAATCGTCCCTTCGGGACTCTTCCTGGTAATTAATATATCGGTTATAGCAGTGTAATAATGGATGATACAAACTCTGCATTTGGCTCAAAATAACGACAACGGTAACGATCATTATATTGGTAAACTGTTACATTGCTACATTGTTACATTGATCTATTATTACATTAATTATTTGGTTTCACTTACTCTTAAAATATCTCCGAAGACGCCTCTTGCGGTTACCTGTGCTCCGGCTCCGGCCCCCATGATGACGATAGGATTTTCGCCATAGCTTTCTGTGTAGATTTCGAAGATGGAATCTGAGCCTTTTAACTGTCCCAATGCTGAAGTGGCAGGAACAGAGATCAGTTTTACATCCAATTCGCCTTTATCTTTCTGCAGGTCACCGTGCAAATCACCGACATATCTCAATACATGGCCGGGTTCCTGATTTTCTTTGATCTTCTGATATTCTTCATCCAGTTCGTCAAGTCTCGAAAGGAATTCTGTTTTTGAAACTGAAAGTAAGCTTTCCGGCACCAGGTTCTGAATACTGATATCTTCAAATTCGTTGATTAAATCTAATTCTCTTGCCAAGATCAGTAGTTTTCTTGCTACATCATTTCCTGATAAATCTTCTCTCGGGTCCGGTTCTGTGTAACCTTTTTCCAACGCTTCGCTGATAATTGTTGAAAACTTATCGTTTCTCAAAGAAAAATTATTAAAGACGTAGCTCAGTGTTCCGGAGAATACTCCTTTTATTCTTGTGATATTTTCTCCTGAAAGGTGCAGCAGCTTGATGGTATCAATTAATGGAAGGCCTGCCCCTACATTGGTTTCGTACAGATAACGTCTGTTGTTTTTGCTTAACGTATATCTTAGTTTACGGTATTCTTCGATGGGAAGGGTATTGAATATTTTATTGGAAGAAACCAGATCGAAACCGTTTTCAGCAAGGGTATGATAGTTTTTAACGAAATCCTTACTTGCTGTATTATCCACAACAATAAGGTTTTCCAGCTGGTTTTCTCTGGAAAAACTGATCAGCTCCTGAACGTCTGACGAATGTTCTGCGGCAAGGACCTCATCTCTCCAGTTCGCATCAAAACCTTTTTTATTGAAAGCTATTTTCTTTGAGTTGGCAACAGCAACTACTTTAAGATCTATTTTTTTGCGTCTTTTAATTTCATCTGAAGATTCCAGAACCTGTTCTATCAGGGTTTTCCCAACGTTACCGTGACCAATAATTGCCAGATGAACGGTCTTTGGTTTTTTGAATATTTCAGATTCTATAATATTTTTGGTTTTTTCATCCTGTGAAGAAGTTACGACAATGTTCACCCTATTTTCGCCTGCCACCTGATTTAAAAGTAACGGAAAGACGTTGTTTCTCGCCAGTTCTGCAAAGACCTTGTTGAAGTCTTCCGCTACAAATCCTATTACAGAAACGTTATTGATACTATAAATCTGTGAGACTTTTCCTGATTTTCTTTCTGCTTCAAATTCATCGATAAGGCAGGCTACTGCTTTTTCAGCGTCACTTTCGTGAACAAGAATAGAAATCCCGTTTTCTATGGCTTGCTGAGAGATTACGCCTACACTGATGCGTGCTAAGGTAAGCGCTTTAAAAATTCGTCCGTCAATTCCTATTTCTCCCAGGAAATCTTCTCCTTCAAATTTGACGATTGATCTGTTTTTTAAAAATTTTATTTCGTTAGCATTTTTCATTTCTCTATAAAATGTTTTTAATGATATTATTTAATTGTTGATATTCCATCAGGAAGGCATCGTGCCCGTGTATAGACCGGATCTCGTGATAAGAAATATTCTTCTTTGTCTTTTTTAAATTTTCAAAGCACGTCCGGATTTCGGAAGCTGGAAAGAAGAGGTCTGTATCTACGGAGATCATGTGCATTCGTGCCTGTATTTTCTCCAGTGCGGTTTCATCTGCATTAATATTCATCAGTAAATGATTCATCAGTTTATAAGCTTTTAAACTAAATCTTTCGTTTAATACATTCCCATGATATATTAACCAATCTTCTGATTTCAGTCTTTGTTTTTCCTGATCATAGTGGTTTTGAAATCTGCTGTTCAATGACTGTGGAGTTCTGTAACACAACATGGCATGAATTCTTGCTTTTTGTAAAGGTTCATCCTGGCTGTTCAATAAGAATTTCTGGACGAGGCACTGCGCATGAAGCCAGTCGTGGGTTCTGTAATCGCAGGCTATGGGAATACATATTTCAGCCAGCTCAGGCCTCTTGGCAAGCATTTCCCAGGCAATTCCTCCACCAAGTGAACCTCCGATAATGGCATATAGTTTTCTGATCTGTAAAGCTTCCAGCCCTTTCAGGAATATATTGGCTATATCTGATGGTGTAAAGTCTTCATAATCGTCAATTAAAAAATCATCATATCCGTTTCCGGGAATATTGAAGCACAGAACAGTATACTGACGGGTATCAACCACCTGATTTTCTCCTACCAGCTGTTTCCACCAGCCTTTTTCACCGGATACATCTGAGTTTCCGGTAAGGGCATGATTGATAAGAATAATCGGGGCTGTAAACAGGTCTTTCCCGAAGATCTGATAGGTCAGCGGGATATTGTATTCTTTTTGGGAATATGTCTGATACGAAAGATTAATATAGTTTAGTTCTGTTTTCAATTCTATTATTTTAATACAATTGAAAATGCCACAGGAAATGGCTGAAAAGAACTTCAGTAAGTTATCTGTCCAAAATAATCTTGGTAGAACGTAGCACCTTCTCTGCTTGCGCAAAGGGTTGCTAAGGTTTCATCGGGTCTAATCCCTCAACCTTTCTTGATAACATTTTCAATATTTGAATGATCGAATGGTGCAAAGGTAGTTCTTTTCTTTTAAATATTTAAAAAAATTTTATTTAATATTAAAAAAGCCTATAAACAGAAGAGTTTCAGGGATGTGTTAAGGATTGTTCAGATGAAAAAAATTGGAATTATTTTTCAAAAAAACTACCTTCGTGCTGAAAAAAAATGATGAGATATGACTGTTGAAAAGGAAAGATTACAAAATATACAATGGAAAAACTGGGGTCCATACGTAAGCAACCGGCAATGGGGAAATGTACGGGAAGATTATAGCCCTAACGGAAATGCCTGGAATTTCACCAACCATGACAATGCCGAAAGCTATGCTTACCGGTGGGGGGAAGAAGGTATTGCCGGAATTTCTGATGTAAAGCAGCTTTTCTGTTTTGCATTTTCTTTCTGGAATAAGAAAGATAAGATCGTTAAGGAACGTTTTTTCGGGCTGAGTAATCCTCAGGGAAATCACGGGGAGGATATTAAGGAAATTTTTTATTACCTGGACAATACGCCTACTCACAGCTATATGAAGATGGTGTATAAGTACCCGATCAATGCGTTTCCGTATGACGAGCTTGTTACAGAGAATGGAAGACGCAGTAAGAAGGAGCCTGAATATGAAATTTTTGATACGGGAATCTTTGATAATGATGAGTATTTTGATATTTTTATTGAATACTGTAAGGCTGATCACAATAATATTCTTGCGAGGGTAACGGTTTGTAACAGAAGCCGGCATGCTGCCCCGATTGTAATAATGCCTACCGCCTGGTTCAGAAATAACTGGAAATGGGGCTATAATACCTACAAAGGCCAGTTGAATGCATCCGGTGACGGATCTATTGATATTGGGCACGACAGTATTTCAATTAAAAAGTTTTATTCAAGAAATACGGATGCACAGAGTGTTTTCTGTGATAATGAAACCAACACTTCCAAACTGTATGGCGCTCCTCATGCTGAAAATACCTATTTTAAAGATGGCATTAATGATTTTGTTATCTATGGAAGCAATACTGTAAATCCGGAAAAGAAGGGAACCAAAGCTTCTTTTTTAATTGATGAAATCATCGAAGCGGGAAAGTCCAAAACTTTTGACTTCAGACTGTGTCCGGAGGAAACGGATGAACCTTTTGAATTATTTGATGAAATTTTCAATACAAGGATTGCGGAAACCCATGAATTTTATAATGAAATTCAGAATGATACCACTGATGAAGATGAAAGAAATGTACAGAGACAGGCTTTTGCCGGGCTTTTATGGAACAAGCAGTTTTATCATTACAACATCGGAAAGTGGCTGAAAGGTGATCCCAATTTTGATGCTCCGAGAAATTTTAATGAATATGTAAGGAATACGGAGTGGAATCATCTTCACAATAAGGATATTATTTCGATGCCTGATAAATGGGAATATCCGTGGTATGCAACCTGGGATCTGGCGTTTCACTGTGTTCCGTTTTCTATTATCGATGCTGAGTTTGCAAAAGGACAGCTTCTTCTGCTTACGAAGGAATGGTATATGCATCCGAACGGGCAGCTTCCTGCCTACGAATGGAATATGAGTGATGTAAATCCCCCGGTACATGCCTGGTCCTGTTTCAGGGTTTTCAAAATTGATGAAAAACAAAACGGTAAACCCGATCTTTTATTCCTTGAGAAGGTATTCCAGAAACTGCTCCTTAATTTTACCTGGTGGGTAAACCGGAAGGATAAAAGCGGGAATAATATTTTCGGGGGTGGATTTCTGGGACTTGATAATATCGGAGCTTTCGACAGAAATATGGAACTGAAAGACGGTCAGCATCTTGAGCAGGCGGACGGAACAAGCTGGATGGCGATGTATGCGCTGAATATGATGCGGATTGCGATGGAACTTGCCCAATATTATCAGGTTTATGAAGATATGGCCATTAAATTTTTTGAACATTATCTGTATATCGCTGAAGCGATGGAAAACCTCGGAGACGGCAAAGAAGGTCTGTGGAATGAGGAAGACGGTTTCTTTTATGACGTGCTTCAGCTTGGCAACGGGGAAAGTGTTTCATTACGGTTAAGAAGCATCGTGGGCCTGATTCCTTTGTTTGCTGTGGAGATTGTTGATCACAGATTATTGGAGAAGATGCCTAATTTCAGAAGCAGAATGGAGTGGATCTTAAAGAATAAGCCGGAACTTACCAAACTCGTTTCGCACTGGGATGAGGAAGGGCATGGCAGAAAGCACCTGATGAGTATTCTGCGTAAGAACAGGCTGACGAAAGTTTTAACCCGGATGCTTGACGAGAAGGAATTTCTGAGTACTTACGGAATCCGGGCGATGTCTAAAGTTTACGAGGAAAACCCGTTTGTATTTTCTGTACACGGATCTGAAAATGTGGTGTATTATACTCCGGCAGAAAGTGACAGCAGGATGTTTGGCGGCAACAGTAACTGGAGAGGGCCGATCTGGTTCCCGATCAACTTCCTGATCGTGGAAAGTTTACAGCGTTTCCATTTTTATTATGGCAACAGCCTAAAGGTGGAATTCCCTACCGGAAGCGGAGATAAGAGAAACCTGGATGAAGTGGCCCAAAACATCAGTCACAGGCTCTGTTCTATATTTTTAAAGGATGAAAACGGGCAGCGCGCCTTCAACGGTGGAAATGCCAAGTTCAATTATGATGAACATTTTAAGGATTATATTACTTTCTTTGAATATTTCCACGGGGACAACGGCCGGGGTGTAGGTGCTTCGCATCAGACGGGATGGACTGCCACGGTAGCCAAACTGCTCAAGCCGAGACTTACTTTTTAATGAGCAATCAGTAATGGGTGATGAGTAATAAAAAAACCGGATAGATTGTCCGGTTTTTTGTGTTTAGAATATTAAATTATATTTTTTCTCCGTTTACAAGAACTTCGTATCCGATTTCTACATTCGGCTCAAGTGTTTTGGATACGGAACAGTATTTTTCAAAAGACAGCTGGGCTGCTTTTAAAGCTTTTTTAGGATCTATATTTCCTTCCAGAAGAAATTTTACTTTGATGGCTTTGAATGGTTTGGCATCTTCTACGGGAACTCTTTCCCCTTCTACTTCTGCCTGGAATCCTGTAATTTCCTGACGCTGTTTTTTCAGGATGGATACTACATCAATACCGCTGCATCCGGCAACGGCCATCAGAACACTTTCCATCGGAGAAACTCCTTTTGCTCCGGGTTGTGAAGTATTGTCCAGAAGGATGGAATTTCCCTGGGAGTTGGTACATTCAAATAGAAAATCGTCGTTTATTCTGTTCAGTGTTATCTTCATTATTGCTTATTGCTTATTGCTTATTGCTTATTGCAAAGTTATAAAATTCCTCTCGCTTTTATCTCCAGATATTTATTGATAACATCGATATTTAAATTTTCAGGAAGAGTATAAACGGTATAGATTCCGTATTTGCGTAATTCCTGGATGATGAGTTTTTTTTCGAATTCAAATTTTTCGGCGATAACCTCATCATAGATTTCCTGCATGTTTTCAGGATTTTTATGGATCAGGGTCTGAAGTTCTGAGTTTTTGAAGAAGACGACTACCAGCAGGTGATTTTTGGCAATTCCACGGAGGTATTTCAACTGGCGGTTCAGGCCGTCCAGTGTTTCAAAGTTTGTAAAAAGCAGTATGAGACTTCTCTGGTTAAGGGAATATTTTACGTCCTGATAAAGACGGTTGAAATCACTTTCAAAAAAATCTGTTTTGATGTTGTAAAGTGCTTCTGATATTTTTCTCAGCTGTCCTGATTTGTTTTCCGCAGCCACTTTATTTTCGGTTTTCTTTGAAAAGGTCATCATTCCGGCACGGTCTCCTTTCCTGAGAATGATGTGTGACAAAGCCATTGCCGCATTGATGGAATAATCCAGCAGACTCAGTCCGTTGAACGGCATTTTCATCGTCCGTCCTTTATCAATAAGGATGAATATACGCTGTGATTTTTCATCCTGAAACTGGTTGACCATTAATCGGTTCGCTTTGGAAGTGGCTTTCCAGTTGATGGTTCTTATATCATCTCCGGGAACATATTCTTTGATCTGCTCAAATTCCATAGTATGCCCCAGTTTTCTGATTTTTTTGATTCCACCCAGCATAAATTCGCTCTGCAAAGCCATCAGTTCATATTTTCTAAGGTGTACAAAAGAGGGATAAGAAGGCAGCATGGCGTCTTTCTGGAAACTGAATCTTTTAGCCACCAGCCCCAGAGGTGAAGATGCGTATATATTCAGACCTCCAAAGTGGTACTCCCCTCTTTCTTTGGGTTCCAGGCTGTACTGAAAATAGGTATTTCTGCCGGGATCGATTGTTTTCCGGATTAAAAAGTCTCTTTTCTGGAACTGGAAAGGGATTTCGTCAATAATTTTGGTACTGATCTTAAAACCGTAATTGTTTTTAATATCGATTTTGACGAAGTTTTCATCACCGTTTGACAGTTTTTCCGGAAGTATTCTTTGTGCCTGAAGCCCGTTTTTCTGATTAAACAACAGCAGATAATCTACCATAGCTGCAAGAAAACAAATCACCAGCGCAACATGGGCAATGGTCATCAGAAAAGGAAAGAAAAATGCCAGAACATACAGGATCCCCACTCCGATGAGTGCAAAGAAAAAACGGGTATTGATGTATAGGTTCTTCATTAGTTTACAGGAAGCAGATTGCAGGTTATAGGTTATAGATAAATATATATTATTGGTTTAAGGAATTGGTTAACCCGTTTAACATTATTGAGATTTTTTGAAATTATTAATTGGGTTTCTATTTCTGCACAACTTGCTCTTGATATTTTAAAAATTGTAAATAATCAGGTTTACTTTGTCTCGAATTTTCCTCTGCAATATTGGAAGGTACAGAAACTGCCGCTCTTCTTATTGGTGATAGTAATCCGTAGATTTCAGTTTTGGAAAAAGCATCAGTAATTCTATAAATTTCAGTAACAAAATGAACAGACTTCTTCCAAACCAAAAGCTCTTTAAAATTTGTCATATGTAATATTTTGTACTTTAATTAAATCAGGGCTCTCCATCAACTGCTGTCTGCTAACTATTACCTGCTGCCTATCTAGGAATTTCTATTCCTTCTAAAATCTGGCGGATAATTTCATCGGCGGTAAGACCTTCCATTTCTCTTTCCGGAGAAACGATCACTCTGTGTCTCAATACGGCATAACTGGCTTCTTTAATATCTTCCGGCGTTACGAAATCTCTTCCCCTTAATGCAGCAAAGGCTTTTGAAGCGGTAAGCAGAGCAAGAGAGGCTCTCGGAGAGGCACCGAGATAGAGGAACTGATTTTCCCTGGTATTGATGATAATTTTAGCAATATATTCCATCAGCTGGGATTCTACAATGATCTCTTTTACGAGATGCTGGTAATTTTTCAGCTGTTCAGCGGTAATTACACGGTTAACGCCTTCTGTTTTGTCTTCTTTTTTGCTTTCGTGCTGATTCTTAATGATGGCGATTTCCTGTTCCAGATTAGGATAGCCTACATTGATTTTAAACAGGAAACGATCCAGCTGGGCTTCAGGAAGTCTGTAAGTTCCTTCATGTTCAATCGGGTTTTGGGTAGCAACGACCAGGAAAGGTTCATCCATAATGTATCGGGTACCGTCCATTGTAATCTGTCTTTCTTCCATCACTTCAAACAGTGCAGCCTGGGTTTTCGCCGGAGAACGGTTGATCTCATCAATTAGGATAAAATTGGAGAAGATGGGTCCTTTTTTGAATTCGAATTCAGAGTTTTTCACACTGAAAACTGAAGTTCCCAAAATATCTGAAGGCATAAGATCAGGAGTAAACTGAATCCTGCTGAATCCCACATCGATGGTTTTTGCCAATAATTTTGCTGTAATTGTTTTTGCCACTCCCGGAACCCCTTCGATCAGAACGTGTCCGTTTGATAAAAGTGCAGCCAGAAGGTGTTCAATCATGTTTTCCTGTCCTACAATGACTTTTCCGATCTCCGTTTTTACTTTATCCAGGCTTGCGCGAAGTTCAATCATATCTATTCTGGACTGAAACTGGTCTTCACTTTTATTAAGATTAATAGAACTTTTAATTTCTAAGTTTTCATTATCTAAGTTTTCCATATTTTTTTGTTTTTTCTGACAGGTTTATTCCTATGGCTGTTCTGACAGGACTTCATCCTATCTTTTGCTAAATCGTCCCGTTGGGACTCTTTTTTCTCATTCAATCAATCAGCAATGAAGAGTATGGCAATAATCAGGATTGTGATACATTATTGATTCCTCACCAGCTAATCCATTGGTAGATTTTTATTATTTCAATATCCCATCAAGGAGTTTATTCATCCTTTCGAGGTCTTCTTTCATCACAATGGCGTATGGGTCCTGGGCTTTTCTGATAAGGGTGATGGCTTCCTCAATCATTTCTATACTTTTCCCGGTTTTCAGCTGCAGTTTTTTTGCAAATTCCATATCCAGGGTTTGGGTATCTATCAACAGGTCCATTCGTATTCTATTCAGGAAATACTGGGATTTTTTGGCCATCATATCATGGAAGTCTCCTTCCTGAAGATAAAGATTTCCTATACTTTTCACAAAATCTACTGAAGTATTTCTCAAGGGTTCAATGACAGGCACTATACGCTGTTTTCTTTTGGCATTGAAAAAGATGAACAATACAAGACCTCCCAAAAATACCCACCATGCATATTTGAGAGCCGGATTGGATAAAACAAACCTCATAAAAAAGCGTGATACCTTTCTGTTGCCATCTACAAACCAAAGGGTTTCTTTATCCTGAAGATAAGAAAAAACATCCTGTGCATAGCGGGTATTTCCCGGTTTCAGAAGGTAATAGTTGGTAAGAAATAGCGGCTCGCAGTGTACATAAACGGTTCCTTTTCCAAATTTGGTCTTTATAAAATTAACCTGGTCCGTATTATTTTTTTCCACTGTTTTTCCCAGGACTTCAATATTTGGTTTTATATAGGAGAAACCTCTTCCGGAAGGAAATTTATCTAAATGAATGAAATCATTCTGATATTTTTTATCTGTAAATTTCAATACATTTTCTTCGGCAAAGGAAATATCGGAATCAAAATAGCCTATTGTATCTGATATTTCTTTAGGCATATTGCTTACGATAAGCATTGCGTCGGAGCCTTTTGATACCTGATCAAGTATTTTGTTCCACGATTCTTTATCAATCCTGTGTTCGATGACCACAATATTATGAAGACCATTTTCTTTATGCCCGCTATAATAGTCATAAGGTGCCTGATCGATCTTTTTCAGTTTTCCTTTAAATAAATCTTTAGCCTCATTATTAAAAACAAAGAGTCCGAACGGAGATTTTTCGTTGACATCGAAGTTTTTCCGCCAGTCTGTTGTTTCTTTTTTATTGACTTCAAGCAATGCCAGGATAATCATCACAATGATGAATATGACAGCATATATTTTGAAGGTTTTACTCATGATTAATTCGTTTAGTTACGGTTTAAATGCCTGATAGCGGTCTTTAAATTTCACATAGCTCTGTTCATCGATACTGAATTCTCCATACCACACATAATCAAAGATATAAGAGAGTTCTGAGAATCCGTCTTTCAGATGAGGGGCTTTCAGCTCGGCAGCATAATCTTTATTTGTTTTTTCGGGATTCCAGTGGATCAGTTTTTTATCACTCAGCTTTTTAAGGACCTGTAAAAACTGATAGCGGACTGCTGAACGGTAATCTCCTTCTCTTTCAAACCGGGCAATACTTTCCGGAAAATTGATTTCATGGATATTTTCATGCAGCTCTTCAGCTTCAATATTTAATTTTTTATTTTTTTTGCCGAAGAAGAAGTTCCCTTCTTTCCCCATCAGGTATTTAATAATAAAATAAAGCAGAAATCCTACGAGAACAATGGCAAACAGACGGATAAAAATATCAGTCGCTTTCGCGGATTTACTGAAAACGGTTTCCCCGAAAAGGCTCTCAAGGATTTTACTTATTTTCCTCATCAGCTTCTGGAAGAAAGATTCCCGCGGTTTGGAGGCAGAATAATCGAATTCATTGCCTTTGTATCTTGACTTCAGGTTTTCCTTAAAGCTCCTGGGATAGACTGTATTTTCTGAAACCGGCTTGCGGATCAGGACAGAATCTGCGCGCAGCATATTCCTGTAATGACCGGTATACAAAGAGTCTGCCGGATAAACTTCCGCCACAGGTTCTGTTTCATCATCCTGTGCATGAACGGAACCAAGTGAAAAAAACAGGAAAAGAAAAAGAAGCACTTTATTCATTGAGACCAATTGTATCTATTTCTGCGAGTTCCACTTTCTGATGAAGATCTGTTCTGCTGTCGTAGTACATCAGACCTGCATTTACATACATCAGGTTCGAAAGAAAAAGGGAAAGCAGCGTTGATAATCCATATAATACAAAGACAATAATTCCTATGAATCCGCCTGCAAAAGGGTTGTCTTCAAAGTTTCCGTCCGGAGCAGAGGTAAGCAATGATCCATACAGAAAAAAGACAGGCACAAAGGTAAATATCATCATCACAGCATACATAATGATGAACATGATCAAAGTTCCGCCCCAATATTTCCAGTAGGGAGATTTTTCATTGCCATTCGGATAAGAGAACTGTGCTCTTACAGAATAACTGAGGCTGTCTAAAAAGCGTCTGTCTGCATTAAAATAATCATACATCAGAAATGAGGATACATTGAATGCTGTGGGATAAACCAGCAGTATGAGGAAGATCCCGATAAAAACAAGCAGGAGTGCATACGAAAATCCCAATACGATCAGCATTACAGGCAGTACAATAAAAATCATTCCGATACACATCTTAAAAATCCGTCCTGCATTTCTTTTAAAATCTCCCAGGATCTCGTCTGTTTTTATCTTTTGAGCTCCTTCAGCAATTCTCTTCATATAGAAGACCGGGAACAGATAATTGACAATGGTGAGAACGGCAAAGAGAATAAATACCAGTAAACCGGCTACGATCAGTATTCCTGGATTTTCGGAAAAATATCTTTCAAAGTAATAGGTTTCTCCACTCAGATTAGAGCCAACTATCTGCCCGAAGATTTCCCTGAAACCAAAAATAATGACCGCAACGGCCAGAATCAGCAGTAATCCGTTGATCAGAAAATAGTTTTTAAAATAATTTTTACCATAGAGCTTGAAAAAGTTGAAGCTGTCGCTGATAAAACTTCCAAATTCTCTTTTTTTATAGAACTGTATCATTGATCCGGTTATTGGTTTGTTTATAAACTACCGAAGGATATACAAAATAGTAAAATCCTATAACGGCCAGTGAACTTAAAATAATTACAAGGTTCAGGGCCAACGGCATCTTTAAGGCATGTCTTGTTACATATCCTTCTATAATTCCGGCACAAACCGTAAATGGAATGGTACTCAGAAATATTTTGAATGAGTCTTTGAAACCCTTTTTAAAAGAATTGAACCTTGAGAAGGTTCTCGGGAAAAGGATACTTGCCCCAAGAATCAATCCGCACATGGCTTCCACTACCATTGCAAAGATCTCAAAAACTCCGTGGAGCCATATTCCTCTTGCACTGTCTTTCAATGCTCCGTAATCATAGAAAAAATACTGAAAGGAACCCAGCATTACGCTATTGGACAGAAGGGCAAAGAGAGTTCCTACCCCGCCTGTAATTCCGTAAATATAGAGCTTTGCCCCTACATTGATGTTATTGAAAATAATACCGATAGTACTTCCCCAGGTAGAACCGCTCTGGTAAACTCCTACTGCATTTCCTTTTTTAATATTTTCAATGGTTTCGTTCACATAGCTTTCTCCAAGAATGATATTGGCAAAATCCTTATCATATACCGCAGAAAGTACTCCTATGGAAGTAAAGAGAATAAAAAACAGAAAAGCATACATCAGATATCTTCTGTACTGATACACCAACAACGGAACCTCTGTTCTGAAAAAATAAAGCAGCCTGTTCTCCTCTACCCTTTTGGTTTTGTAGATTTTCTGAAAGATCTGTGAAGACAGGTGATTCAGGTACACCGTCGTGTTGCTTTTCGGATAATAGGTCTGTGCAAAAGAAAGATCGTTGATCAGGTTGATATACAGTGAAGACAGGTCATCCGGATTTTTTTTTATTTTCCCTTGAATAACCTGTTCAATTCCCAACCATTTTTCTTTATTTTGTTTGATGAAATAAACTTCTCTCATAATTGTATAGGCTAAAATAATAAAAATTATGTCTCAAATTGCGATAAATACTTCTCAAAATGTAAATATTAATTTCAATATTGCCAGCATAGGTGAAAGAATGCTTGCGTTTATCATCGATCTGCTGATCAAGGTAGCCTATGTTATCTTTATTTTTTATCTTTTTTTCAATATTCTTGATCTGGGCTATCTTCTGAACGGGCTAGACCAGTGGTCTGTAATCGCCATCTATACCGTTATTACTTTCCCGGTCTACATCTACCCGGTTGTGCTGGAAAGCCTGATGGAAGGACAGACTCCCGGCAAAAAGCTTATGAAAATAAAGGTTGTAAAGATTGACGGATACCAGGCCGGTTTCGGTGATTATCTGATCCGGTGGGTCTTCAGGCTCATCGATACGACCTTCGTAGGAACGGTAGGGGTAATCTCCATGATTGTTTCCAAAAACAACCAGCGTTTGGGAGACATTGCCTCCGGTACGGCTGTTATTTCGCTGAAAAACAACATCAATATTTCCCATACCATCCTGGAAAATATTCATGAGGACTATGTTCCGTCATTTCCACAGGTCATTGCACTTTCTGATAATGATATGAGAATCATCAAAGATAATTACACCAAAGCCTTAAAAACAGATGACCGGCAGATCATCACCAGGCTTTCCGATAAAATCAAAAGCATTCTGAAACTGGAAATAGATCCGGTGAAAATGACGGAGAGACAGTTTATCGGTGTGATTATTAAAGATTATAATTATTATACCGGGAAGGACAGTTAAGCAGTGAAATTTTGCTTTGCGGACAAATTTATTAAATATCAATCCGTTATATTGACATTATCTGTCATTTGTTACTTCAAAGACGGTGCATTTTTTGTACTTTCAGAACAAAGTTTAGATTATGAGATTCGAAAACAACAGATCAGGTAACGGCGGCGTCCTTACCCTGAATAATGAGATAAAAGAAGTAGGAAGACTTACCTACACCATTTTCCCGGAAGAAAATAAGCTGATTATTTCTTTTGTTCTGGTTCATCCTGAGTTTGAAGGCAGAGGAATGGGAAAATATCTTGTGGAGGAAGCCATAAAATTTGCCAGAGAAAATAGCTGGAATGTTTATCCGCACTGCTCATACGCACGGTCTGTGATGATGAGAATGAATGATGTGGAAGATATTTTTCTGAAGAGCTAGAAAAAATAAAGGCATCACTTCTTTTTCAGGAGGATTCTCTTATTATTGCGGAAATACAATATAAAAAAGACTGCTTTCCGAAATGCAGTCTTTTTTATATCCGTTAATTATTAAAATCCTACTCATGGACCGATATATTGCCTCCTGAAAATGCAGTTCATATTTAATACTGTCCCGGATCCATAGCGTTAAGTTCATTTATAAGCCCATTCAACAATCTGCTTAATAGCCCGTTTAATCTGCTGCTGTCCTTCTTCCTGTTTAAGATCAATACCCAGAAAAGAAGTTTCATTGGTATGGGAATGTATGGTAAGATAATAAATACTGCTCATTAAAACAGCTTCTATCGCTCTGTTATTTTCATCTTTATTTTCAAAAGCCTTTTCTATCAGGTTTTCTCTTGTCTGAGCCTGCTCTTTCAGTAATGGAAGTTCTTCTGCCAATTCCCAGGCGATCACTCCACGCATTTCTCCGTCTTTCATCAGCCTGTCAAACTGGTTTTTCAAACGCTGATAAGACGTATCTTTACCGGTACGGTTACTTCCGCTGAATAATTTTTCGCAGAAATTGCGTTCTTTAAGGTATTCCTTCGCAAGCCCGCTGATATTTCCAAAATACTCATAAATCAGTTTTTTGTCGCAGCCCGCAGCCCTGGCAACTCTCATATGGTTGATAAATGAGAAGCCTTCTTTTTCTATAAGCTCTCCAAATGAGTCGATGAGTTTCTTTTTGGTAAGTTCCTTATTTCTGATGGGCTTGTCTGCCTCTTTCTTCGTTTTTCTGATTTTTTTCATTCTCTACATTTTATCTGCAATTTGCATTTTTTTATTTATTTAAATAAAAATTAATAAAACATACTTACATATTTAAAATATGGTTGAAAAAACAAATAATCTACCAAATAATAAAACTATTTTTTTAACACAAATAAAATAAATAGAGAATAATATTTTTACTTTTTAAAAGAAGTTAATACTTCATTTACAAGAATTTCCTCAATATCGTCGGGATAGCTTACTTTTAAGTGATGGTCTGAAGCCACCCATTCTATAATTTCCGGGGGATTCAGAATTTTAGAATTGGGAATTCCCATGAGATCCAGAGCACAGGCATTGCATTCCTGCTCATACTGATTGTGAATAGGGATAACAAACAGTTTTTTATCCATAAAGAGTGCTTCAGCGGGACTTTCAAAGCCTGCATTGCATAAAATACCGTCGCAGTTTTCAAAATATCTGAGGTACTGTATTTCGTCAATAGGAAAAACTTCTACGTTTTTTACTTTAACCTTTACCTTGCTGTATTTTGAGAATACTTTCCATTCAACAGGAATCTGTTTCAGGATTTTAATAATATTTTCATCCGCAAAACTGGGAAGGTATACCAGGTAATATCCTTTTTTATCAGGGTTTAAATTTCTGATCTTTTTTCTGATTACCGGTTTTTTGATCTTTGGATGATAACTTTCAAAATGAAAGCCTATTTTTTCTTTAACAGGAACATAATATTTCAGGACCAGCTCCCCTAAAAAATCTCCCTTCTGGGGTTTTGGGGTTTCCGGAAAACTCATGGAAGCCTGGTGGCTCAGTTCAATCATCGGGAGCGTATTCATTTTGCCGGCCCAGCCGGTTAAAGGTTCATAGTCATTGATGATAAGATCGTACTGTGAAAGTTCCAGTTCCCGGATTGTTTTTATGGCTTTCAGGAAATGATTTTCAGTGAATGTTTTGCGATAGGATAACCCACCTGTTTTGTTATAGAGAAGAGAAATCCCTTTATGCCGGAAATCAATATCAAAATCAGCTTTTAACTGGGACTGGTGACCACTGATCAGAGTATCTACGGAAGCATATTTTTTGAGGACAGGAATGATCTCCTGGGCTCTGGCCATGTGACCGTTCCCGGTTCCCTGAAATGCATATAAAATCTTCATCTAGGAAAAGTTGGTTACTATTTTCAGGAGTTCAGAACTGTCCATATCCGGAATTTCTTCAGCTTCATCATCTTTAAGCAGATGTTTGTGTTCATCATAGTAAAAGATCTTCCATTCTTTATTATGATACTCCAGTGCGGATAAATTTTCTATCCAGTCTCCGGAATTCAGATAGATGCAGGATCCTTTTTTATTGACCACTTCACGCATCTGAGGCTGATGAATATGTCCGCAGATCACATAATCGTAATGATTATCAATAGCCAGTTCAGAAGCAGTCAGTTCGAAATCTCCGATGTACTTTACTGCTTTTTTCACATTATTCTTGATTTTTTTGGAAAATGAATATTTTTCCCGGCCCATCTTTTCCAGAAACCAGTTGACCACGTTATTGATCACGATTAAAAGATCATAGCCTTTCCCTCCAAGTTTGGCAATCCATTTGGAATGCTGAACGGAAGCATCAAAAACATCTCCGTGAAAGATCCATGTTTTTTTATGATCTATATTCAGGCAGATCTTATTACAGACCTTCAGCTTACCCAGTTCAAAATCGGTAAACTTGCGGAACATTTCATCATGGTTTCCTGTGATGTAATATACATCTGTATTTTTGGTCGCCAATGAAAGGATCTTTCTGATCACTTTCAGGTGAGGTTTAGGGAAGTAAGACTTTTTGAATTGCCATATATCAATAATATCGCCGTTTAAAACCAAGGTTTTAGGCTGGATAGAGTTAAGATATCTCAGCAGCTCTTTAGCCTTACATCCATAAGTTCCCAAATGAACATCCGATATAACCACTAATTCAACGTTTCTTTTCATCCGTATATTTTCAGCTTTTTAATTGCCGGATGGAATGCCTTAAATTTTCATTTAACAGGCATTGCATCATTTTATACAAAGAAACTAATTGAAAGTTAACTGTATATGAATGCTATATTATTTTTATAATGTGTCCATCAGTTCTTCGGTGATTTCCATATTATGATAAACGTTCTGTACATCATCGTCATCTTCAAAACGCTCAAGCATTTTCATATTGGCCTTGAACTGTTCTTCATTTACTTCTTTTGTATTGTTCGGAATTCTCTGAAGTTCCGCACTTTTGGCTTCAATACCCAATTCGTCCAGTTTATGGGACAGAGAACCGAAATCCTCAAAAGCAGTTGTGATCATCACTTCTTCCTCATCTTTTTCAACATCTTCTGCTCCTCCGTCTATCATTTCCATTTCGAAATCGTCCCATTCCATTTTCACCTGAGCCAGATCGATGGTAAAAATTCCTTTTCTGTCGAAGATAAATGCCAATTCGCCGTTCTTTCCGAGGTTTCCGTCAAACTTATTGAAAACAGCTCTTACATTGGCTACTGTTCTTGTGGGATTATTCGTGGTACATTCCACAAAAAATGCCACACCTCCCTGTCCGTATCCTTCATAAGTGATTTCTTCATAGTTTTCTGCATCGGCACCGCTTGCTTTTTTAATGGCTCTTTCTACATTGTCTTTCGGCATGTTGGCCCCTTTTGCATTCTGGATACATCTTCTTAAAGCTGGATTGGCTTCAGGATCTGATCCTCCGGCTTTTACGGCTAAGGCTATATCTTTTCCGATTTTAGAGAAAGTTTTGGCCATTTTATCCCATCTGGCCATTTTAGAAGCTTTTCTATATTCAAATGCTCTTCCCATTTTTATTTTTAAATTTTCAACAAAATTAATTAAAAGTGAACGAAAAAAAAATACCCCCAAAAAATTGGAGGTATTTATTATTTAGAAAAATTAATTATTTTTTCTTTTTAGCCGGAGCTTTTTTAGCTGGAGCTTTTTTAACAGCCTTTTTAACTGGCTTAGCTACAGTGATGTCATTTTTCTTGTAAGTTTCCCACTCAGATCCTGAGATAGCTCTTACAATAACTTTTCTGTCTTTCTGTCTTACAGCATCAGAAGCAGTAGCTGGTTCAACAGCTTCTTGAGAACCGATACCGATAGACTTAAGCGTATTCGGGTTGATTCCTCTTGTTTCTAACGCAGCAACTACTGCAGCAGCTCTTTGTCTAGACAGGTTTAAGTTGTAAGCAACAGAACCTTTCTTATCTGTCATACCTACTACCAGGAAGTTAGTTTCTTCAGCATCTTTGATGATCTTAGCAGCAGCATCTAATTTATCACTAGATTCCGGTCTGATCGTAGCTTTGTTGAAATCGAATAAGATATCTCTTAGTTTTTCATTCACAACTACTACGTCTGGTTTTTTCGGTGGAGGAGGACATCCTTGGAATTCCGGAACACCTGGAACTGTAGGACAAGCGTCATCTTTATCTAAGATACCGTCACCATCCTGATCTGGCCAAGGACAACCGTTGTTTTCAGCAGGACCTGCTACTGAAGGACAAGCATCATCTTTGTCGATAACACCGTCACCATCTGTATCTGGCCAAGGACAACCGTTGTTTTCAACTGGTCCGGCTACATCAGGACACTGATCGTCTTTATCTGGAACTCCGTCTCCGTCTGTATCAGGACATCCCTGGAATTCTGGTAGACCTGGAGTATCAGGACAAGCATCGTCTTTATCTAGGATACCATCTTTATCTCTGTCTCTGTTTCCGAATCTGAATAAGATGGAAGCAGAAGCTTGCCAGAAGTTAGCAACTGTTGATTTATCACCTGGAGTTGACACGTAGTCTCCCTGAACACCAAGACCGAAGTTCTTAGTTACCCAGAAGTTAACACCAGCACCGGTAGCTACTGTAAAGTGATTAGCTTTACCGTTTTCGTTACCGTTTTCACCGTTAGCAACAGATTCTCCTTTGTAATCGTTTCTTGGGAATGTAAGTGCAGTATAGTCATGTCTCAGGTAGTTTGCACCAACTCTTAAGTATGGATCAAACCAAGACTCTTCATTCCATAAAAGACCAGCTGCCTTAGCTTGGAAACCAAGACCTGTCATTAGGAAAAATTCTTTCCCCATGCCGAATCTCTTATTATCTACATTACCTACTGTAGTCTGCCAGTCGATAACTAAACCTTTACCGATGTTTCTAGCAACTGTTAATTTAGATAATGGAGGTGTAATAGAGAAATTGTTCAAATTGAACATTCTCTTCGTAAGATTATTAGCAGCAAACGTATTACTGAATTTGTTCTGTACTGCCTTGTGGTTCTCTCCATGAGCACCAACTCCGATCAACCACGGGTTGTTGGTAGTCTGAGCAAAGACAGTAGAGGCAACAGTAAGCGCCAATGCTGAAATTCCTAATTTTAGATTTTTCATAGAATTAAATGATTAAATAATTGATAATGCAAAATAAATATAATTTTTCTTTATATACAAAGTTTTTTAAATGATTTTTAACTTTTCTTTAATATTCTGTCCAGGTTTCGTTTATTTTCTCTATCTTTTATCGCTTCCCTTTTATCAAAGAGTTTTTTCCCTCTTCCAAGCGCTATAAGCACCTTTGCTTTCCCTTTATCAGTAATATAAAGTTTTAAAGGTATAATGGTATTCCCGGCATCCTTTAACTTTTTTTCAAGTTTAATCAATTCTTTTTTGTGCAACAGCAATTTCCGTTCCCTTTTTGTTTTATGGTTGTAAAAAGTTCCTAATTTATACTCGTCAATCATCATGTTGATGATGTATAATTCCCCATCAATAAACTGACAGAAGGATTCTGTAATAGATGCTTTGGAAGAACGTAAAGATTTTATTTCGGTACCCGTCAGAACCATCCCTGCCTCAAATTCTTCAAGGATTTCATATTCAAAACGGGCTCTTCTGTTTAATATACTGACTGTTTTCTCAATCTTCATCATTTTAAAATATTCGTTAATGAAATATATAAAAAATACTTCATAATTAAAAACTTGACTATTACATTATTACGAAATACCCAAATTCTTTTCGTATTTTTGCGCCAAATTTACAAAACTATATGTTAACAGTATCTAACTTATCTTTACAATTCGGGAAAAGAGTTCTTTTTGACGAGGTAAATATTATGTTTACCAAAGGAAACTGCTACGGGATTATCGGAGCAAACGGTGCAGGAAAGTCTACATTCCTTAAAATATTAACAGGAAAGCAGGATCCTACAACAGGACATGTATCTCTGGAACCAGGGAAAAGAATGTCTGTACTGGAGCAGGACCACTTTGCTTATGATCAGTATACTGTTCTTGAGGCTGTTTTGAGAGGAAATAAGAAATTATTCGATATAAAAGAAGAGATGGACGCTTTATACGCTAAAGAAGACTTCTCGGATGAAGACGGAATCAAGGCGGGAGAATTGGGTGTAATCTATGATGAAATGGGAGGATGGACTGCAGAATCAGACGCGCAGACGATGCTTTCCAATGTAGGAATCAAGGATGATATGCACTGGCAGATGATGGGTGAGCTTGAGAATAAAGACAAAGTAAAGGTTCTTCTGGCACAGGCCCTGTTCGGAAACCCGGATGTACTGATTCTGGATGAGCCTACGAACGACCTGGATATCGATACGATTTCCTGGCTGGAAGATTTCCTGGCTGATTATGAAAACACTGTAATTGTGGTTTCTCACGACCGTCACTTCCTGGATACGGTGTGTACGCACATCGGTGACCTTGATTATGCTAAACTTAACCTTTATACCGGTAACTACTCTTTCTGGTACCAGGCTTCACAGTTAGCAACAAGACAGAGAGCTCAGGCTAACAAGAAAGCAGAAGAAAAGAAAAAGGAACTTCAGGATTTTATCGCCAGATTCAGTTCCAACGTGGCCAAAGCAAAACAGGCTACGGCAAGAAAGAAAATGATCGACAAATTGAATATTGACGATATCAAACCTTCTTCCAGAAGATATCCTGCCATTATTTTCGAAATGGAAAGAGAAGCCGGAGATCAGATCCTGGATGTAAAAGGTCTTGAAAAAACAAAAGACGGAGAACTTTTATTCTCTAATATCGACCTGAATCTGAAAAAAGGAGATAAAGTGGCCGTACTTTCTAAAAACTCACTGGCAATTACGGAATTCTTCCAGATTCTTGCCGGAAATGCAGAAGCCGACAAAGGTACTTTTGCCTGGGGTGTGACTACCAACCAGTCTTATATGCCATTGGACAACACCGATTTTTTCCAGGAGGACCTGAATCTTGTTGACTGGCTGAGACAGTTCACCAAAAACGATGAAGAACGTCATGAGGAATTTGTAAGAGGTTTCTTAGGCAGAATGCTTTTCTCCGGTGATGAAGCTCTGAAATCATGTAAAGTCCTTTCCGGAGGTGAGAAAATGAGATGTATGTTCAGCAGAATGATGCTTCAGAAAGCCAATATCCTTCTTCTGGATGAGCCGACCAACCACCTGGACCTTGAAAGTATTACGACACTGAACAACTCCCTGTCCAATTTCAAAGGAAACCTTCTTCTGGCTTCCCATGACCACGAAATGCTTCAGACTGTCTGTAACAGGATCATTGAACTGACTCCTAACGGAATCATCGACAGAGAAATGACTTACGATGAATATCTTGCAGATAAGAAAGTAAAAGAATTAAGAGAAAAAATGTATTCTTAAAATACATTCAATTACATACAAAAATCCCCTTTCAGAAGCTGAAAGGGGATTTTAAATATATAAACTTTAATTTTTAAGGATTTTCTTCATCAGGCTTCCTTTCTCCGTATTGATTTTCAAATAATATACTCCGGAAGGATTACCTTCAATATTCATCTTTACATTTTTAGAATTATAAATCTGTTTCTGAATAATTCTTCCCTGTGCATCATATAATTCTGCTGAATGAATAGCAGACAAAGCCTCTATCATTATTTCTTTTTTTACAGGAATCGGATATATTTTAACAGCATCTTCATCCTGCGGCCCGGATACAGCTTCATCATTAGCTAAAACCGCAGTACAGGCCGTGTTGATCACACAGCTGGTGTATGCATATTCATTAACAAGAGACTGAATATCTTCCACCTGGCTGCCGTCGCAGCATATATACTGCAGATCAGGATTATCGGGGAAGTCTGCTATTTCATTCTTTCCGTTTTTCATCAGCAATGAAGTAAGTAAATTATTACCACAGTGTAATTCCTGAAGATGGGTCTGCCCTCTTACATCCAGGCCGGTAAGTTTATTTTTGCGGCAGTCCAGGGTAAGTAAATTTGTACAGCCCTGGATATTCAAAGCGGATATCTGATGGTTGGCACAGTATAATTTTTCTAAACTTGTAATTCCCTGTATATTAAGAGATGTTAAGCTCCCCTGATCATCCATACTGGGAAAAAAAGGTGGAATATAACTGATTTCAAGATGTTTTAAGTTTTGTAAGCCACTGCCTGACAGGTCCAGAGCAGTATCCCGGAACCGGAGGGCCTTAATTGTATGCAGCTTTATATCGTTATTTACTGAAAGACTGATCAGATTCCGGACATCTATGGTCTCTAATTTTACACAGTTATTCAGTGATAATGATACTTCTCCGGAATTACAGATAAACTGAGTCAGCCCCGGGCAATTATCTGAAATGATATGAGCAGAAACAGATGCATCCTGCCCTATTAAATAGTTGACTAAATTAGGACAGTTACTGGAATTAATGTTTATAAACTGTAATGAATTTGGTGAATTTAATGTGATCGTATGCAGCAATCCGCATCCGGACACATCCACATTCGCTAAGCTGGTGCCTATAACGGACAGGCTCTGTAAATTATTATGACCGCTTAAATCCAATGTTAAACCTGATATTAAATCCATAAAACCCAGTAATTCCAGATTCTTCAGATTGTTCAGTCCTTCAATGGAATTCATGACCGTTGAAGGCATGGAAAAACCGTTGATCGACAGATTCTCAATAACCGGAGTATTGCTGAGTGCAGTAAGGGTAATCCCATAAATTTTCACATTTTTCAGCAGCATACAATTGCTTAAACTTACACTTCCAGGGTCATAAGATTCAAATTTAACATCCAGGTTCTGTAAAGAACTGAGACCGGAAATGGTAAAAGGATTACCGGGCACGTTCCAATAATCGATTTTTATACTTGTAAGATTAGTAAATGATAAAATTCCTTCATAGTCATGAATAGGAACATCTGTATCCGGATCAATAATCTCTATTCCTCCTACCTGCAGTGCTTCGCTTACCTGTATTTCTCCATCGTTGTTAGCATCTATCGAAAAATAATTTCCGGACAGGTTTTTAGCAATTGAGTTAGCCGGGGAAGAAGATAATAACTTGGCTTTAAAACTGGCATCAGGAATTTGTACAATCTGGGCTCTGATCCCTAGTGAAACAACCAGGGAAACAAGAAGTAATAATTTTGTTTTCATATTTGTATTTTTTATTTCAACTAATTTAAATATTCCTGCCAAAGATTATTATTACCAATTAGTAAGTGTAGCCATTATTTGAGTAAGTGTTATTATAGTATAATATGTGGGAACAATATGCGTTGTCAATCAGCAAAAAATAATCTCCGGAATGATAAAAAATACCCTCAAAGGCAATTGAGGGTATTTTTATTTATATTTAACTGTTAAATATATTATTTAGTCAGTTTTGTTTTAGGGATAGATACTGTTCCCGGATCTTTCCACAAACCGTCTTTCTCTGCTCTTTTCTTTATTGCCTGAGCTCTTTTTTCACTGTCAGGGTGAGAGTTGAACATTTTCTCGAAACCGGTCTGTGTGCTTCCTTCAGAAAGAAGTGCCAGTTTTTTGAACGCTGTATAAGCGCCTACAACATTATAATTGTTGGCTTTCATAAAATCATAGGAATAGGTATCTGCTTCAGATTCCTGCTTTTTACTGTGCGAAGCATCAAGGAATGCATTGGCCATCTGCCCGATCTGGCTCTCATTTAAAGTAGCTACCGTACCTGAAGCAGATGAAGCCGCATCCAGTGCAGCCGCTTTCATATAGGCTGCTTTGATTGCATCTTTGGTATCCTGGTTTTTCACGTGACCGATCTCATGTCCGATTACGGCAAGAATCTCATCGTCCGTCATGATATCCATTAATGAAGAGAATACACGCACACTTCCGTCTGCACAGGCAAATGCATTGATATCCTTTACTTTATAAACTTTATAGTTCAGATTAAGCCCATCCTGTGATTTGTGCTTTCCGAAAAGCTTATTCAAACGAACGGTATAAGGATCTTTAGGACCTGCAACCGGATTATTTTTATCCATCCATTCCACAGATTCTTTTGAAAGTTTAATTGCATCCTCATTGGTAAAAGTAAGTGCTTTTGCTCCTTTGGAAACCACTCCTGCCGCTTTTCCGAGATTGATCTTCTGGGCTGAAACTGAATACATTGCTCCTAAAACAAGGAGACAGATTGTAATTTTTTTCATAATCATTTAATTTGGACTGCGAAGATAGATATTTTTTAACAATCATCAAGATGAAACTTCATTTACAATCATTTCAGAATGCTATTTTTTTTCCTTATTTTTGTGAAATGAGTCAAAAATGGATTTACAAGCCCGAACCCGATGAGGAAGTTGTGGACAGACTAAGTTCGTCACTTGGTTTTGGTACTTTTGAATCTAAACTTCTCGTTTTAAGAGGAATTGACAATTATCAAAAGGCCAGAGAATTTTTTAAACCCAACCTTAACGATATTCACAATCCTTTTTTAATGGCTGATATGCAGAAAGCGGTAGAGCGCATTGCAACTGCCATTGAAAACGGAGATAAAATACTGGTATACGGAGATTACGATGTAGACGGAACCACAGCCGTAGCCCTGATGTACCTTTACCTCAGCAAGATTGTTGAGAAAAAATACCTTGATTATTACATCCCCGACAGAAATTCCGAAGGATACGGTATTTCCACAGAGGGTATTGATTTTGCCAAAGAAAACGGATTTTCATTAATTATAGCTTTAGACTGCGGTATTAAAGCCATTGATATGGTAAAATATGCTGCTGACCGCGGCATTGATTTTATTATCTGCGATCATCACCTTCCGGGAGAGGAAATTCCCAATGCAGCTGCCGTTCTCGATCCTAAAAGAAGCGACTGCCGGTATCCGTTCAAAGAACTCTCAGGATGTGGAGTAGGTTTTAAGCTCTGCCAGGGGCTGAATACGATCTATAAAATTCCGGAAGCTGAATTATTTGAACTTACGGACCTGCTTGCGATTTCCATTGCGGCAGATATTGTTTCTATGACCGGTGAGAACAGGGTGCTTGCCAAAATGGGATTAAAAATCCTGAGAAAAACCCGGAACATGGGATTAAGATTATTAATTCCCGAGGATAAGCTTTCTCATTTTGAAATTTCGAATATTGTCTTTGAAATTGCTCCGAAAATCAACGCCGCCGGAAGAATTTCCCACGGTAAGGCTGCTGTGGAACTTATGGTTTCAGATAATCTGAAGCATGCCAACCAGATTGTGAGCGATATTATGAACCTCAACGACGAAAGACGTGAACTGGACATGAATTCCACGCTTTCTGCGCTTAACCAGATCATCGAATCCCAACAGGAAACGAAACATACCACCATTGTATATCATCCTGAATGGAACAAAGGTGTTATCGGGATTGTCGCCTCAAGACTGATTGAGACCTACTATAAACCCACCCTTGTATTTACAGACGGAAATAACGGGGAAATGGTGGCTTCTGCCAGATCAGTTTCTGATTTTGACGTTCACGAGGCCCTTGATATGTGTTCTGAATATTTTCTGAAATTCGGAGGACATCATGCTGCTGCCGGACTTTCCATGGAAAAAGACAAGTTTGATGCATTTAAGGAGAAATTTGAACGTATCGTTTCCGAGAAGATCCGGGAACACCAGAAAGAGCCTTCCATTTCTATTGATACCGAAATTAAAATTGATGAAATCAACAGAGAGTTCATCAACTTCCACAGAAAACTGGCTCCTTTCGGACCTCATAATATGAAACCGATCTTTACCCTGACCAATCAGAAGCTTTCCGGCTATGTTAAAACAATGGGTAAAGACAATAACCACCTGAAGTTTTATATCAAACAGGAATCCACGGGAAGAAATATAGAATGTGTAGGTTTCAAACTCGGGCAGTTCGCTGAAGATTTTAAAACCAGGAATTTTGACCTGGCATTTACGCTGGAGGAAAATCACTGGAAAGGAAATGTCACTCATTATCTCAACATAAAAGACGTGAAATTCAGGGATTAAACCATTCGCTGAAGTTTATCGTGTGCTACTGAAACAAAATGAAAAAAATCGGTTTATTTTTCGGATCATTCAATCCTATCCACATCGGTCATCTTATCCTTGCCAATTATATACTGGAAAATTCGGATATGAATGAGCTGTGGTTCGTGGTAAGCCCGCAAAACCCGTTCAAGGATAAGAAATCGCTGCTGAAAGACCACAACAGGCTGGATATGGTACAGCTTGCCGTAAAAAATTATCCGAAAATGAGAGCTTCCAATGTAGAATTTTCTCTTCCGCAGCCGAGTTATACCATAGACACCCTCACTTATCTTCACGAAAAATATCCTGACCATTCTTTCAGCCTGATCATGGGGGAAGATAATCTGGAAGGTCTTCATAAATGGAAAAATTCTGATATTCTGATCAAAAACCATCATATCATTGTTTATCCGAGAATTTTTGACGGAGAGAAAAAAGACACTGAATACCCGCAGCACGAAAACATCTCTATGGTGCAGGCTCCGGTGATAGAACTTTCTGCAACAGAGATCAGAAATATGATCAAAACCGGTAAAAATGTACGTCCGATGCTTCCGCCGGAGGTGTTTGAATATTTGGACGGAAGCAGTTTTTATAAGTAATTTTGCCTTTCAGAAAACAAGGGCGGAAAAATAAGACTTATGAGGGGTCTGCTGCTTATCATCATATATAATTAAAGTATGGATTTCATCGAAAAATTTTTCTCAAAATATTCCCGGGAAAAGCTTATCAAATGGTTTAAACAGATTTGTCTTGCAGAGGCTATTTCTTGTGTTTTATTATATTGTGTGGCGATGATCTGGATCCGGTATGATGAAAATCTGTATTCTATTATTTTCATAAGTGTAGTAGGTAGTTTACACGGATTATTTTTTACACTTTATCTCTTACTCTGTCTTCCTGCAAGAAAAATTTACACCTGGGATGATGAGGATTTTGTGTTCGCTTTACTGGCTGCATTTTTCCCTTTTGCTACGGTATGGGTAGATAAAAAACTGGCACAATTCGACAGAGAATAAAATTAATTTTCATAAAATTTCTTGTTTTGTTGTAACAAAATTATTGTTACAGTTGTCTTATTATACAGAAAAGTCAGGCAATTCAATTTTCCAACATAATTTTTATTAACTGAAAATCAACAAGTTAAAATTAATTAAAATTATTTTTAAGTACTTTGTATTGCATGATACTAAATTTATTATATATCTTTGTAATGTTAAATAACTAATCATACAAGCTATTAACACTAAAAAAATAATGATCATGAAAACTCAAATTCTTATTGCCGCCCTATTTTTCAGTGGATTTGTGTCTGCCCAGCAGTCGAAAGATACCGTGAAAGTAAAAAATATTGAAGCTGTCAATATCAGAAAACAGGTTTTCAAAAAACAGAGCGACCGTTTTATTTATGACGTAGCGTCCTCTCCTATTGCCAAAGGAACCAACTCTTTTAATCTTCTGAAGCAGACCCCTATGCTTTCCAGCATCGATGGAAAATCGCTCAAAATCATGGGAAAATCTGATGTGGTGATCTACATCAACAACAAGAAAACCAATATGGATTCCCAGGCATTAATTGAGATGCTTAAAGGAACTCCGTCTGAAGACATTCAGAAGATTGAAGTGATTACGGTACCGGGAAGCGAATTTCAGGTAGAATCCAATGAGGGGGTAATCAACATTGTCATGAAGAAAAAGAAAAGTGACGGCTATAACGGAACAATGAAGATGAACAATGAACAGGGCTATTACAACAACCCTTCTGCCGGAGCTTCTTTTAATATGAGAAAAGGTAAAATATCGCTCAGTTCCAATTTCAATATGGGGAGCTGGACCGACAGGGAGAGATATACGCTTTCCAACGGTGACGCTACCTTCAGAAATGAATCTTACGGATTTAATGATGATCCCAATAAATATTACGGGGGTAACATCAATATGGATTACGAGATCAATTCTAAGCAGAGTCTGGGGTTTACCTATAATATGAGATACAATAAGAGTTTCAACTCTATTCTTGATGTCACCAATCTGCAGAACGGGGTTCTTCATAACAGGACGGTTAACCATGAGGATGCACAGACGAGAAATCATTCTTTCAATTTAAATTATGAAATAAAAACAGACAGCATCGGAAGCAGGCTTACCTCTAATCTTTCTTATTTATGGTTCAACAGGGATAAGATAAGTACGAATGAGAGCTTTCCTCTGAATGATAAGAAAGGAAATACCTATTCTGCTCTTCAGCAGTCTGTGCCGCAGATCATCAATAATTTCGCAGGGAATATTGATTACATTAAAAAAACAGCTTCCGGAAATACGTGGCTGATGGGGATCAGTTATAATCACACCAATACGGATAATGATACCAGACAGGATGATATTATCCAGGGCAAGCCGGTTCCTGATGTTGACCTGACGAACCATTTCATCTATAAAGAAAGAATTCTCGGGGCTTATCTTACGTATGAAAGAAAACTGAACGAGAAGTTATCCGGAAAAATAGGAACCCGCTATGAAATGACCCGAAGCAGCGGAGATATTCTGGGGAAAGACAGTTTCGACAGAAATTACAATAATCTTCTTCCTTATCTGAATATCAATTATGCAATCAGTTCAGATCATAATATCAGCTATACTTTTTCCAGCAGAATCAAGAGACCGCGATTCTGGGAACTGAATCCTTCAAGAACGTATTTTACTCCCAATAATTATACTCAGAATAATCCGTTTATCCAGGCTTCCAAGCATTATAACCAGGAGATCAGCTATATGTATAAGAATGCTTTCTATGCCAATCTGAGTTTCAGCTATGTGGAAGATGCTTCTAACCAGATGCCTCTGCAGGGAACGATAACGGGTCCTAAAAAAGATGAAGAAGGAAATACTGTTCCTGATGAAAACGGAGATCCGGTTATAGAAACCACCAGATTCCTGCGCTACATCAGAACCAATTATGGCAATAACAAGCAGTTTGGTCTGACCTTAGGAATGAATAAACCCTGGTTTAAAGAGATCTGGACGACCAACTATTCCGTTAATCTCGGATACAGTATGTATAGCGGTACCATAACGAAAGATCCTACTTCTGTTCCTGCTGCCGGATACACCGAAACACTGGAGCCTTATGTGATTGATATCAAAAACTTCAATATGTCTGCCAATATCAACAATACGATCCGGTTATCGTCCAAAAAAGACTGGTTTTTAGGAATCAACTACTATTATGGCAGTAAAGTAAAGGTTGAGAGCGGAACTTTAGGCATCAGACAGAGCTTTGATATCAGCCTGAAAAAGATCATCGGCGAATGGACGGTAGTAGCGGAAGTATATGATCTCTTCAACCAGAACTATAACAGAATAAATGGTATACAGCCTAACGGAAGCTATAATAATGTGACCAATTTCGGGTATTCGAGACTTCTGAATATCGGGGTTACATACAATTTCGGAAACCAGAAACTGAAAAAAGCAAGGGAGATGAAATCAGCTAATGATGCTGTAAAATCAAGAACTTAAACCATCATGAAAATTTAATTCAATCACAGCTTAAATAATAAAAACATGAAAAAGATCATCATATTGGCAGCCGCCATATCCGGAAGTATTGTTTTCGCACAGGAAAAGAAATCCGATACCGTAAAAACCAGATCGATAGAGGGAATCACACTGACCAAACAGGTTTTCAAAAAACAGAGTGACCGTTTTGTATATGATGTGGCTGCTTCTCCTGTTGCCAAAGGAAATACTACTTTTGATTTACTGAAACAGACCCCGCTTTTATCTACAACAGATGATAAAACGCTGAAGATTGCCGGTAAAAACAATGCCCTGATCTACATCAACGGAAGGAAAACGAATATGGATGCCGAATCGCTGGCACAGTTTCTGAAAAATACTCCTGCGGAAAATATTCAGAGAATTGAAGTGATTACTGTTCCGGGAAGTGAATACCAGGTGGAATCCTCAGACGGAATCATCAACATTGTTCTGAAGAAAAAAATGAGTAACGGAACCAATGGAAATATGAGGATGTCCAATACTCAGAATAAATTCAACAGTAGCCAGGCAAGCTTCTCTGTCAACTACCGGAAGGATAAACTGGGAATCAGCGCCAATCTGAACGGCGGAGAAAATATCCAGCCTCAAACCTATATTCTGAGGAATGGAACAGATCAGCTGAAAAATGAATCTGTTGGGGATATTGATGATCCGAACAAGAATATAGGCGGCTATTTAAATATTGATTACCAGCTGAATGAAAAGAACAATTTGGCATTATCCTGGAACTCCTGGGCCAACAAAAGCTACAATTCAACGATTGATCTGTTTAATACCCTTACCCAGCCGGATGATAA
Organism: Chryseobacterium indologenes; assembly: GCA_002439165.1. GTDB lineage: Bacteria > Bacteroidota > Bacteroidia > Flavobacteriales > Weeksellaceae > Chryseobacterium > Chryseobacterium indologenes_E. The sequence continues at coordinate 89,643 of DJTE01000005.1, read as the reverse complement.
AGGAAATATAATAACCAGCTATACCAGAACTAAAAATAAAGAAGATGCCCGGAATTATAATAATTCGGTGAACCTGAACTATGAATTGAAAATCGACTCTCTTGGAAGTAAACTGAATGTAAATGCTGCTTATCTGATCTATAAAAGATTCCAGTTTTCCGATAACAATACAATGCTTCCCGGTAAAAATAACTGGGGCGATTTTTCAAGAACCGGTAAAACCATTATCCAGGATATTCCGCAGATCATCAACAACTTCTCAGGAACAGTTGATTATATCCAGAAATTTAAAAATGATTTCACATTTTCTGCAGGAGGAAATTTCAATAAAACAAAAACGGATAATGATACCAAGAATCTTACCTACGATTACATATACAACACGAACCAGGACCTGGAAAAGGTAATGACTACCCCTGAGCTTAACCATTTTGTTTATGATGAGAATATCTACGGGCTCTACTTAACTTTTGAAAAGAAATTTTCTGATAAGTTTTCCGGAAAAATAGGTGCAAGATATGAGATTACCAACAGTCTGGGAACGGCAGACAGCCCGTATCATAAAATAGAATCACAAAGGCATCAGGTCATCGAAAGAAATTACAATAATCTTTTACCTTACCTGAGCTTCAACTATGCCATTAATGATAAGAACAATATATCCTATTCATTTTCAAGCAGAATGAGGAGGCCCAGTTTCTGGGAACTGAACCCGGTAAGAAATTACATCACGGAATATAATTATACCCAGAACAATCCTTTTGTAAAGGCATCATCCACCTACAATCAGGAACTGACGTATATGTATAAAAATTCCTATTTCCTGATCCTGAACCATTCCTACTTCAAAGACCAGATCACACAGGTTCCTCTGCAGGGATATACCAGATCGGTAGACGGAACAATAAGCGATCAGAGTGTACTGCGCTATATCAGAACCAATTTCGGGGATAAGCAGGAAATGTCTGCGATGGTCGGAATTCAAAAGACCTTTTTCAAGCAGTACCTGACCCTGAATTTTAATGCAGGAATTCAGCACAATATCAATAACGGTTCTCTTGCCGGAGACCCAACAACGGGTGAAACTTTTGTGGATAAAGACGGAAAGCCACTGGTATACACCAATACTATAAAATCGACAAGCTTAATTGTGACGAGCAACAATACGCTTCGGCTGGACAAAAAGAAAACATGGTTTCTGGGAGTCAATTATTTCTTTGTGGATAAACAGCAGATTGAGCTTGGAATGCTGAAAAACCTGATGAGCCTTGACCTGAGCATCAAGAAAAACTGGAACGACTGGACGTTTGCGGTAAACCTTAATGACGTACTGAGAACCAATGTGGTGGAAATTGAGGATTATCAGCCCAACGGAAACTACAATTACATCAGGAATGACCAGTACCGAAGAAGTGTAACGGTAAGTCTTACCTATAATTTCGGAAACCAGAAGCTGAAAAAGGTAAGGAATATTGAAGGGGCATCAGATGCCATTAAAAGCAGAACAAGATAAGAGTTATCTTTCTTCATATCAATTATTTTTTTTGTGATGTGACCGCCGGAAAGGCCGGCGGTTTTTTTTAGAATTCATAATCAACTCAATTATATTTTTTACAGACCGGAACTCCCGCGGGCTTCGCCCGCGGGAGTTTTTATAAGTGCAGCAAAAATATCACAGCTTCTTTGACCCATACAAAAATTGGAGCAGAGCAAAAGGTTCAGTAGGTTTGAATAAGAGGAATAAATTAGAGAGTTCGCGCAAGGATGGGCAAAAAATATTGATGCAACTTATAAATAAGGTAAACAAGGGTGTAAACTTTGTAAAGTAATACAAGGTCTTTGTATTTCAAAGATAAGCGAAGCGGCTTTGTTTATCTTAAAACACTCCCATACTATTCATTCTTTGTATGCCTTTACGATTAAAAAAAATTCCAAACTTTTGAAACTGATCCATTTTTTATCTTTATCCCTATGAAAAAGAATTTTAAAATTATCCTCCTTTGTTTATCCGCATTTCTTCTCTGGACCGGATGTAAAGAGAAAAAGGTTACGCTTGGCAAAGGTGTGGATTTCAATAAAGAACAGAATATTCACTATGGAGATGATCCGGAAAAGATCATGGATCTCTATATTCCGGAAAAAAAATCTGCGAAAGAAAGAGAGGTATTCATTATTATTCATGGCGGAGGCTGGCGTGCCGGGGATAAATCCCAGCTCACTTTCTTTACTCTTTCCCTGATGCAGAGATTTCCGGATCATATTTTTGTGAATATGAATTACAGACTGGCTTCACAGGAGCGGTATGCCCTGCCCGGCCAGATTTCTGATATTAAAGATGCTGCAATGTTTTTAGAGAAAAAGCTCGGATACAGTCCTAAACTTATTCTACTTGGCAACAGTGCCGGCGGGCATTTATCGATGCTGTATGCCTACCAGGCAGATCTTCAGAAAAAAGTAAAAGCAGTTATTAATATTGTTGGCCCGGCAGATCTGTCGGATGCCGGATTTAAAAGATATCAGGAATATTCATTTGTGGAAAAAAGGCTTGTTGATCCAAAAACTCCGACGCTGGATATCTCTCTTACGGATTATGCCAGTCCAATTCATTGGATTGATTCGGCCTCAGCCCCTACATTCTCTTATTATGGAAATACGGACCGTGTTGTTCCTCTCAGCCAGAAGAATATTCTGGATTCTGTGCTAAGTAGGCACCGGGTAAAACATGAATCCTACGAATTTAACGGCGGACACCTGGATTGGGATCAAGCACCGAACGGTACATTCCTGATCAGTGCCATTGATCAGTTTCTTACAATTGGATAAAAAATAAACGTCCCGGGTTTCAGAACGTTTATTGACAAGTTGTTTATTTTTTATAAACAGAACATTTCCTTATTATGACCTCAACATTTTATTCGGATTTTACAGTTTCTGTTCTGTCGGAAATACCGTTGGCATTAAAGGCTTCGATCTGGAAATAATAGGCATCTGTTCTGTCGGCACCTGTAAAGAAGTATTCATTTTTTCCGTATACCATGATGCTTCCGTACAGTTTATCCGGAGATTTACCCCAGTAGATCACGTAGCCGTCAGCGTCCTGATTCTGTTGCCATTTCATCCAGATACTTCTTCTTTCACCGTATTTTTTAGGATCTGCCCTCAGCGGTACAAATCCTTTTACTTTCTCAGGCTTTTCACCGGCTCCTTTTCCGAATACCCTGAAGCCGCTGAGGGCAAACTTTCCGGTCGGCATTTTCAGGTTTTCCATTTTCAGGAATCTTGCTTTTGCCGGTTTTTCCAGTTCAACATAATCATGAGGTACATCTTTGGTATTTTTACTTTTATCCACAATTACATTCCACTTTTTACCGTCATTGGAGCCGTAGATTTTATATTGGTGCATTTTCCCTAAGGTTTTACCCATAAATTCTGCATCCTGATCTGCATAATTGATCTGGATGGCATTGATGGTGGAAATCTCACCCAGATCGGTCTGAAACCATTCTCCGGAATTTCCGGTTTTTGCGCTCCAATAGGTTTTAATGTCTTCATCTACGGCAAAATTCGGCTGATATCCGCCCAGAACTGATGAAACCTGAACAGGCTTATTGTAATTCAGCAGCATCCATCCGGCAAAAAGTCCTTTGGTGAAATCTCTGCCCTGTGCATATTGCGGAAGAAAGGTAGGATAATCTCCATAAGCTGTATTGGTATACATGACATCATCTTTATCAAAACCGGCGGGCCAGATCCCCAGTCTCCGTTCAAAGTTATTTTTAGTGGAAATAAAGATGGTTGAGATATGCCACCAGTTTTTATAGTTATCCTCAAAGGTGGCACCATGTCCGGCTCCTCTTGCAAAACCGCCGGGTTTATAGGAAAACGGATTATGCTGCTGGTATTCAAAGCCCTCCAGCGGGTTTTTACTGACGTAAACTCCATCGGAATACCCGCTGAATTCAGTAGCCGGGGCTCCGTACTGCATATAGTATTTTCCGTTATGTCTGGTCATCCAGGCTCCTTCCACAAAGGGCTGCAGAAAAACATTATCGTTGTATTCACCGAATCTTTCCCACCCGTGATCTTCAGGTTTTAATTTGATGATGGGTTTTACGAAGCCTTCAGACTGAAGGTTTTTCACTTTTACTTCGGTTCCCAAAAGCGGCCATTCGTTGCTGGACCCCCAGTACAGGTAAAGTTTATTTTTATCTTCATCATAATGGAAGGCCGGATCCCAGGCTCCAACCTTTAAGGTATCCACAGCTATCTTCCAGTCGTCTTTAGTAGGGTTGGTACTTTTCCAGATCGGGAAGTCCTGCTCCCAGGTAGAGCCATAAACATAAAGGGTATCTTTCATTGCCCAGACTGCCGGTGCGTTCAGATCGTGGGTGTATTTACTGTCTCTGAGGAATTTCCTTTTTACGAATTTCCAGTCCAGCATATCATCACTGTACCAGTATCCTTCCTGGTTGGTGGAAAAAAGGAATAGTTTGTTTTTAAAATTAACGATCACCGGATCGGCTGTTGCCCGGTGTTTTCCCTGTTTTGAAAAGACTTCAAAAGGCGTGTATCCATAATCGATATTGATCGGGTTACAGAACGTCTTCTGCTGTGCTCCTATCCATATTCCCAGGAAAATTGCCAATGACAGAAAATATTGTCTCATTTTAAGATTTTAAACATTCAGGGCAAAGTTAATTAACTTTTTTTGGTTTTCTCAATGCTAAACTTATTTATACAGAACATGTTTCATAAAAAACTTCCGGACTGAAACCAGACCGGAAGAGTATTTTGAATAATAGTATTTGTTGAAATATATTATTTTTTTGGCAGGAAAACCTCAGCCAGCATACATCTGGCACTTCCTCCACCGTTCACCTCAATGGTATTCAGATCCGAATAAATGATCTCACAGTATTTTTCTATGGCAGCTACCTGATCAGGATTTAAAGACTGATAAGCGGTCTGGCTCATCACCAGGAACTTTTCACCGTCCGTATTCTGAACCTGGAGCATATTCCCGGCAAACTGCTGCATCTGATCTTCAGAAATTTCAATGATTTCTTTTCCTGAATTTTTGATGGTTTCAATCACCTTTTCCCTTTCCAGTTCATCATCGATACAGTCTAAACAGATGACCACAAATCTGTCTGCCACACACATCATTACGTTGGTATGGTAAATAGGAAGCCTTTCTGTACCCACGGTCTGGTAAGAATGGAAAACAACCGGGGTGAATCCGTATTTTGAACAGAATTCCCTGAACAGGTTTTCATCCAGTCTCAAAGAAACCGAGCCGTAAGCGATTTTATTATCATGGTCAAAGATCATACTTCCTGTTCCTTCCAGGAAATGTCCCTGGGTTTCGGAAAACGACCAGTCATCAATTTCTGCCACTTCAAATCCGCGGTTTCCGATATTTTCAATAATATCTTCTCTACGCTCTACTCTTCTGTTGGAAGCGAACATTGGATAAAGCACCACTTTTCCGTCTTTATGGAAGCTCACCCAGTTGTTCGGGAAAATGGAATCCGGTGTATGAGGATCCAGCGTATCTTTAATAGTGATCACATTAATACCTTTTCCTCTCAGTTTGCCGACAAAAGTATTGAATTCTGCCAAAGCCTTTGACTGGATATCAGAGCCTGTCTGTTCTACCTGAAAGTAATTATTTTTTGCTGTTTCTGCATTGTAGCCGAAAGCAATCGGCTCTATCATGAGTACGGTATCTGTTGTTTGCATTTTTTATTCTGGTTTACTAAAAATATTTAAAATAATTGAAAACTCATCCGGATGTTCAAGGAATCTTCTGGTATAAGTTTTTCCGTTTCCGTCCGTGATTTCAACGGTATAATCTTCTCTGCAGATAAACTGTGTCAGAAAATCATAAAACCGCGGAGATAAAGAGATCCGTTGACCTAAATAATTTTCCTTTTTTACGGGTTCTTCTGATTTCATTTTATTATAGAATATCTCCATTTCGTCCGAAATGACATCAAAAAAATCAAGGTTATCTGAGGTACGGCGGCTGACTTCCTTTGAAAATAAAACAGATGGTGAAAAAATATCATATTCTGCCATCAGTCCTCCCTTTCTGCTATAAGGAGCTGCTCCGCCACATTCCCGCATTCTGATGACCTCATTTTTAATCTTCTTTTTATTTCTGATTAATTTTCCGTCAATCAGGTCATAGTATTTTTTTAACGGATATTTGCTTTTTGTTCTTCCGCCGGCATGGGCTGTTCTTATTTCCCAAAGAACATATCTTTCATCATCGGCCGTATAATAGATATATCTGTTCTTTATATGATCAGGCATAAAAAACTCTTCACTGTACAGCAAATCGTTATGCTTTACTGTCCTGCTTTCTATTTTACCCCTTACATAGGTTTCAATATAAATGGAATCCCGGCTTCTGGTGATACTGTCTCTGTCTTTATTTCGGATCAGGTGATAACCGTTCAGCCTATCCGGGGCTACATAATATGAAGAGTCTATTTCAAAGCCGCCTTCACGGGGTGTTTTTCTCACCTTTGTTCCGTTCTGATACATCCTGTAATATCCTCCTTCATAAACATTTTCATTAAAACTCTTTAATGTATCTTTTGAATTAAAAACAAAACGTTTCTTATAAAACTCATTCTTCCCGGTTTTGATATCCAGGAAATTTCCTTCATAATTGATACTTTCAGGGTTATTGAGATCCGGACGGTAGTTTTTTACAATACTACTCCGGTATTCGGTTTTGTTTTCCCTCTCTACCGCCTGTATCATTCCGTTAGCGGAATAGGAAACTCTATATTCCCCATTCTTAGACAGGATACGGGATAGCCTGTTCTGCCTGTCATACATAAGCCAGGAAGTTCCCCTACTATTTGAAGTGATGATTTCATTTTTATCTGCCAGAATCTCAACTCTGTTGATCACTTCTCCGTTTTTCTTTAAAACGGCCGTCTTAATATTATACTTTTGATAAGCACCGAAATCTCCGGAATAGATCATCTTCCAGTCAAAAAGCTGGGCATCAGCTTTTATAACCGAAAAAAGAATCACCCATATGGAAAATAATCGGGTCAAATTATTCTCTTACTAATGGCATGGTGGAACACCTCAGCAATCCGCCCATTTTTGAAATTTCTCTGTAAGGGATTTCTTCTACGGTCATTCCCCATTCATTTCGGAGGTGATTATTCATTCTTGTGAATGTCTTATCCGAAACAACAACTTCCGGAGAGATGGAGAAAATATTAGGGAACATTTCAAACATTTCTTCATCGTTTAGATGGAAGCAGTTTTCTTCTCCGAAAATATCTATAATGAGACGGTAATCGCTTTCATCCACAAAACCGTTTTTGTAGATCAGGCATTTGTCTTCTCCAACCGGATTGAAAGTGCAGTCCAGGTGAAGGATTCCTTCAAACGGGATTTTATCGTTTTTCTTCAGCTCAAGATCAATGATTCTTTTCTTCGGAAAATATTCTTTTAAAATTTCAATGGCGTATTCGTTGGTTCTTGCCGTTTTATAGTTTCTGTAATCTTCACTGAAACAGGTTCCGATAAAAAGAAAATCGTTCCATACGATCACATCGCCACCTTCAATATGTGCTGTTTCGGGAAGATTAATGATCTTTCTCCAGGCTACTTTTTCAAAAACATTTTTATAGGCATCCTGCTCATCAGCCCTGTCTGCGATGACGTTGGAGATAATCATTTTATCATCGATCACAAAAGCCACATCTCTGGAAAATACCTGGTTGTAATCTTTGATGATACTTGGGCGGAGCACTTCTACATCATACTTTTTCAGCACTGCTTCAAAAGCATTCATTTCACTGATGATATCCTCTTCTTTAGGATAAATGTTGTGTTCAATGGAGTAATATGATTTGGCATCATAACTCTCCTCAAGGGTGGGAACTGCTCCCATTGAATTAGGCTGGCCCAGCACTACTGACTTCAGCCTTCCCGTTTCGTTTTTAATGTTTAGTCTCATAAAGATTTATGCAATACTACAAATATAAGTAAAGGTCTCTATCTGGAAAACTTTTGAATTGCTTTATCCGCATAATTTTACTCAATATTCAGGTTACTCTAAGGAAGGTTTTATTTACAGTTATTTTATCCGTATAAAACAGTAAACACAGAAAATACCACTCTGCCGAACTCACTTATAATTTTGTTTTACGCGCTTATATCTGAAGTGTACGCACTTGCTTGATGTGGCTGGCTTTACTTTTCTGCGACCGCTACATTAGCAGTACTAATTTTAAATCTTATTATTATGAAAAAAACGCTTACCTTTTTTTTAGCTGTCTTATTGACTATGGTGTCAGTCACGTGTGTATTTGCCCAAAGCACTTTTAGTGTCAAATATGTCGGGGAAACAAGCCTTAACAGTTTTCCACCTAACCATATAAAAGTAGAGGCTGATTATGATCGTCATTCCCACATTATTTCCCCTCCCAACAGCTATACCCAGACCACTCCCGTTCTTGAGAGCAAATATGTTACCAACGGAACAACTGTTGCCTTTCTTTCTCCTCCTGCTTCGAGTGCTTTTCAGACTTATGAGCTTTTCCATTTAAAAGTAACATGGACTGCTTATCAGAACGGCTATCTTATTTCGAGAGTACATACCTTCAATGATTTACAAATCCTTTCTGCCAATGACGGTAATGAAATAGATTTTACAATAGTAGGGGCCAGAATACGTCTGAAAGCAATCAGTTCGGGATCACATATGACTTACCAGATTACCCTTCAAACCTTTTAGGCGGGCGATCAGTATTGAAAATAAACTGAATAAGTACTTCCAGCTGTTTTTTGCTTTATATACTTATAACAGAATGGCAAGTACTTATTTAATTTAACGGTTTCACTTTCCCGCTGCCACTACATCAGCAATATCAAAATTTTATAACCTTACATTTATTTATTATGGAAAAAACGTTTACTATTTTTTTAACCGCTTTATTGACATTGGTATCAGCAACCGGTTTATTTGCCCAAAATTCTTTTAGTGTCAAATATGTTGGAGAGGCAGGTGGTATTAATTCTGCACCTATATCTATAAAAGTGGAAGCAGATTATGACCGTCATAATCACATCATCAACCCTCCTAACAGTTCTACTCAGACAACTCCTGTTCTTGAAAGCAAGCATATCGCCAACGGAGGAACGGTTGCTTATCTTTCTGCTCCTGCTCCGAGCCCGAATACAGGCCAGACCTTTGAGCTCTTTCATTTAAAGGCGATATGGAATGATGGAACAGGTCCCTTTTCATATGTGACTACCTTCACTAATGCACACATATTAGCTGCCAATAGCGGAGCTGAAGCAGAGGTAAACTCAGCAGGCAGAAAATTTCGTCTAAAAGCAATCTATTCAGGTACTCATGTTCTTTATCAGATCACTATCAAACCACTTTAAGCGAACTGACTGTTATTATCATTTCAAGACTAATCAATATTCATCAAAAAAATAAACTCTGTTTTCACAAGCAGGGTTTTTCTTATTATTCCCAATAAAAAATCACATTGACTATTTATCTACAACCGGCTATTTTCCATCTACATACGGATTAAAAAAGCAAAAGGAATTCAAATTAAATTCATAACTTAGTGATATAATTTCGAAGAAATTATCATTTTAAAATTTAATTATTAACATCAAAAGACAAAATCATGAACAAGAAAAATCCGGTGCTGAAAAATGCACAAAAATTAGGAAGAGAACAACAGAAATCCGTTATGGGAGGAATGCCTCCGGGAAACAGAAGATGCTGTGAATGGAATGATGTTACAGGAAAATGCTATATCTGGACCTGCGACAGATGTGCGTGTCCATAAAATGAAAAAGCCTGCCTGATCAAACAAGCAGGTTTTATTTTTTTAAATGACTTATCATGTTTGGTAATAACCAAATAAAAAATCCCAAAGCAAGCTTCGGGATTCTGAATTATGATAAAAACAGTGATTATCTGTTTGTAATATCGATATAGTCTCTTTTCTGAGCACCCTGGTAAACCTGTCTCGGTCTTCCGATCGGGTCTCCTTTCAGTCTCATTTCTTTCCACTGAGAGATCCATCCCGGAAGTCTTCCTAATGCAAACATTACAGTAAACATTTCGGTAGGAATTCCTAATGCTCTGTAAATGATTCCTGAGTAGAAGTCTACGTTCGGGTATAGTTTTCTTTCTACGAAGTAGTCATCTTCAAGGGCAACTTTTTCCAGCTGCATTGCAATATCAAGAGCTTTATCCTGAATTCCAAGTGCGTTAAGGATATCGTCAGCAGCTTTTTTGATGATTTTTGCTCTTGGGTCGAAGTTTTTGTAAACTCTGTGTCCGAAGCCCATCAGACGGAAGTTATCGTTTTTATCTTTAGCTTTTGCTACCCATTTGTTTACATCTCCTCCATCTTTTTCGATAAGCTCAAGCATTTCGATTACGGCCTGGTTGGCTCCACCGTGAAGTGGTCCCCAAAGTGCAGAAACCCCTGCAGAGACAGACGCGAAAAGACCTGTGTGAGCAGAACCTACCATTCTTACGGTGGAGGTAGAACAGTTTTGTTCGTGATCTGCGTGAAGGATTAACAGTTTATCAAGTGCTCCTACAACTACCGGATCAATTTCAAATTCCTCGTTAGGTAATCTGAAAGCCATTTTGTAGAAGTTTTCTACATAGTTAAGGCTGTTATCACCGTGGTTAAGCGGTAAACCTAATGTTTTTCTGTAAGTCCATGCACAAAGGTGAGAGAATTTAGCGATCATCAGCTCGGCAGCGTGATCCATTTCTTCTTTGGAGTTTACGTTAACAGCTTTCGGGTTGAATGCCGTTAAAGCGGAAGTTAAAGAAGATAAAACTCCCATAGGGTGAGCAGAACGAGGGAAAGCATCGATGATTTTTTTCATCTCCTCTGCTACGAAGTTATATTTTTTAATGTTGTTTTCGAAAGAAGTAAACTGATCGGCAGTAGGTAATTCACCGTGTAATAAAAGGTACATTACTTCTGTAAAGTTGGATTTTTCAGCAATCTGTTCGATTGGATATCCTCTGTAAAATAATTCTCCTTTATCTCCGTCCAGATAAGTGATATCGCTAATAGTAGCTCCGGTATTTTTGTATCCTAAATCCAGAGTGATCAAACCTGTCTGGTCTCTTAATTTTGAAATATCAATCCCTCTGTCTCCGATAGTGCTATCCACGATAGGATATTCATATGAATTACCTGCGTAATTCAATATTACTTTGTTGTCTGACATTATTTATTTTTTTTTAAATATACTACTTTCCATAAAATACGGCAAACAAAAATTATCGCTTGCCGTTATTTATAAATTCAATTATCTTTTTACTTTAAATGCTTCTAAACCCGGGAAAATTGCAGTATCCCCCAATGCTTCTTCGATTCTTAAAAGCTGGTTGTATTTTGCCATTCTGTCTGATCTTGAAGCAGAACCTGTTTTGATCTGTCCGCAGTTCATAGCTACTGCAAGATCTGCAATGGTAGAGTCTTCAGTTTCTCCTGATCTGTGAGACATTACGGAAGTGAACTTGTTGTTCTGAGCCATTTGTACAGCAGCCATTGTTTCGGAAAGAGAACCGATCTGGTTTACTTTTACAAGGATTGAATTGGCAATACCTTCTTTTACTCCTCTTGACAATCTCTCAACATTGGTTACGAATAAATCGTCCCCTACAAGCTGTACTCTGTCTCCGATTTTATCGGTAAGCATTTTCCATCCTTCCCAGTCATTTTCCTGCATACCGTCTTCAATAGAGATGATAGGGTATTTGGCAGCCAGCTCAGCAAGGTAAGAAACCTGCTCACTGCTTGAGAACTGAGCGGCATCAGCAGTCTGGAATTTTCTGTAATCATAAATTCCGTCTTTATAGAATTCTGAAGCAGCACAGTCTAATGCCAGCATAATATCATCACCAGGTTTATATCCTGCTTTTTCGATAGCCTGAAGCAAAGTATCCAGAGCATCTTCGGTTCCTTTGAAAGTTGGAGCAAAACCTCCTTCATCACCTACGGCTGTGGATAAACCTCTTGAATGAAGAATAGATTTCAGATTGTGGAAAATTTCAGTTCCTTTTCTCAGTGCGTGAGAGAAAGAATCTGCTTTTACCGGCATGATCATAAATTCCTGGAATGCGATAGGTGCATCTGAATGCGACCCACCATTGATAACATTCATCATAGGAACAGGAAGCGTATTGGCATTTACTCCTCCCACATATTTATATAAAGGCATTCCCAGTTCAGCAGCAGCAGCTCTTGCAACCGCTAAAGAAACTCCTAAAATGGCATTGGCACCAAGATTTCCTTTATTGGCAGTTCCGTCAAGATCGATCATGATCTTATCGATAAAATTCTGTTCAAAAACAGGCTGCCCGATAAGGTTTTCTGCAATTATCTCTCTTACGTTTTCAACTGCCTTCAGAACTCCTTTTCCCATGTATTCAGGACCTCCGTCGCGTAATTCTACGGCTTCGTGTTCACCGGTAGACGCTCCTGAAGGAACTGCTGCGCGCCCCATGGCACCGCTTTCTGTAAATACATCTACTTCAATGGTAGGATTACCTCTGGAATCCAGAATTTGTCTCGCTTCTATGAAAGAAATTGCACTCATTTTTTATTTTTTATAGTTCCTACAAATTTAATCATTTTTTGACTTTTCTGAGGTACCCTTAAAGTATTTTATCAGTTGTATCCAAGTTAAATTTTAGTTAATTTTAATATTATGTTAATCAAAGTCTTTCAAAAAATAAAAACTCTCCAATATTGAGGAATATTGGAGAGTCTGAAGGTTTTAAAAATTGGCTGTGGTTCTATCTGTTTCTGAATTTTTCAGGAAAGTTTTCAAGCTCTGCAATATCAAGCTCCAGAAGGGTATTTCCGTTATCCACAATGGCTCCTATTGTAAATGCACCGTAAGAAGGGATTTTATATTCCACCTCTTTTTTTCCGTAGCCCTCAAGACGGATAATGGATTTGGCAAAAGAATTGTGCAGGAACAGGTAAACATCGCTGGTGAGTTCTCCTTCACCGGCAGCAACTTTAATCGTCAGATTGAGGAATCCCGGTATAATGTATGAATCATACTCAACGCTGAGTGTTTTCCCGTTGACAGTGCTCTTTCCTCCGAACCTTCCTTTCTGCGGATCGTTGGCATGGGTAACCGGCGGAAGCAGGGAAAGCATCATTTTACTTTGTTCTTCCGGGCTGATCCCACTCTTCAGCACGCTGGCCTGTGATGCCACCTGAAGCTGGAGAGGCTCACTTATCTTATAATTATTCTCGGCAACTGCCGACTCTTTCTTCAGATCTTTGATCTCTTTATTCTGTTCATTAATTGTAGTTTCTGCCTGTTTTATATACTCTTTAGAAATTACCCGTGACATCAGAAGATCAATGAATCTCATACCCGCACATGCTGCAAGGAGGCAATAAGCTGCCCAGAGAAGGTAATCCGAAGCTAAAGAATTTTTCTCTCCCGAAGCGGTCTGAGGCTGTTCAGGTTTTGGATTGTTTTTGGAAGTCACCGGTTCTGCTATCAGAGGGCCGGACTGTAATGAATCCTGTTTTGGCCGGATATGAGCAGCGGGTTTTGCTTGAGTACTGCCAACTGTTGTATTTTCACATTTTAAAATCCAGTCTGAGACCCTGATCTCATCAAGAAGTTTACTTTCTGCAAATTTGAGAAATAAGGGGACAAGGATAGTGGCGGCAATTCCAAAAAGGATACATATTTCTTTTGATCTCAGTTTGCCTGAAGATCCGCTTTCAGTCTGCTTATTGGCATCCGAATAATAATTAACGACACCTCCTAAAACACCGGTCAGGGCCATTATCAAAATGATACACAACAAATCCATGGTATTGGTTTTTAAAGTTTATCCCGGCATGGAGTTTCCATGCTTTAGTTTGGTTTACTCAAATTTCCATTTAAAAAGGTTCCATGTCAATAACACAAAAGGGTGATTCTGAAGATAAAAACCGCATCACTTTGATGAAATGATGCGGTTATAGTTTTAATTATCACATTGAATTCCGGAAAATATTAACAGCCCGGAGGGCATAACCCATTTCTGTCAAACCACTCTTCCGGGTCCCAGCTATTATTAGGTTTTATATTGATGACATAGGTAAGCTGCTGGAAATATTTTAATTCGTATTCATCTCCCATATCAAAAAGAGTGACGAACGCAGGCAATAAAATGATCTGAGCATCATTTATAAAAAGATCTTTTGGGAGAAAAATTTTTCTTGTATTTCTCTTTTTCAATCCCTGAGTTTTTTCAGAGATAAAATTATCTAATATCACCGCACTATTCTTTTCGAAATCATTTTTATAAGTATGATATTCTTTGTTCTGTATTTCTCCCGGAACTGCTACATTGAATAAGTTATACCTTATCTCTGATTCTCTGTCCAGACTTACCAAGAGTTCTAATTCTCCTTTGATTTCGGATATCTCTAAAATAAGTTCCCTGCCTTCTTTCTGTGACTGAATAAATTTAAGACACTCCGGAGACAGAGAGAAATGCTTATTGAGTCTCTCATTCTGCGCTAAATCCGATTCTAAGAATGCATTTCTCATTTTTGTCATCAGTTCTGTGCTTATTTTATGATTATTCAAATCATTCAATACTACTTGTGCTTGCATGTTATTTGTTTTTAGGTTCTATATTTAAATATATAATAAAATTCTGAAAACCAGATGGGTTCCTGATTCAGAGCTGATCATCTGACACTCTCCTTCCTGCTCCTGCATTCTGCGCTTCATATTCCGGAGACCGTTTCCTTCGGAATGTTCTTCCGGAATTCCCGTTCCGTTGTCTTCTATATTCATCAGGAAGAAATTTTTATCCTGACAAAAAGAGAGTTTAAGCCTGTCTGCCCGGCTGTGCTTATAGGCATTATTTACCGCTTCTTTCAGGCATAGAAACATGTTGCGTCTCAATTCCGTAGAAATCGGGGTGTCTGCGATCACGTCTATGCTTTCTGTCCACAGTTTTATTTTGGTTTTTTTCAGAAAACTGTCTGTATACTGTACGGCATAGTCTATAAAGTTTCCGAGCGTATCGTTACCCGAGTTCAGGCTCCACAACATTTCCCGCATAGAGAGGTTCATTTCTTCCGAGGTTTTCAGGAGTTCATTGATATCGTTCTGAAGATCTTCATCATCTGCTTTCTGTTTAAGGAATTCTGCCTGGAGTTTTAATGCTGAGATTCCCGCTCCGAGATCGTCATGCATATCGTGGGAAATACGCTCACGTTCCTGTTCCAGGGCTTTTTGTTTTTCAAGCTCTTTCTGGAGGAGCTGGTTTTCATATTCTGCCTGTTGGAGCTGTTTCTCTTTGAGATTTAATAATTGGCGTCTATTATACGTTACAATTACAAAAACGATGAAACTCACCAGCAATAGTACCACAACTATTGTGACAATATATGTTGTTTTTATAGGATTATCAAAATACAACATTTCTTTTATTTTTATTATACTTCAGCAATAAGTAAAAAAACAGGCAATAGGTAATAATATTTATAATACCAAAGAAATTTCTTATATCGTCCATAAATAGCTTGTCTGTATCCTGGAAATAGAATCTCGGAACTATTCTTAATAAAAAAATTACGCACCACAAAAGCATTGCAACCCCATACCAAAAAAATGGAAGATCCTGAATTTTTTTATCCGAGCTTGAACCACTTTCAATTATTTTATAAAATCCGAACAGACATACAAAAATTGTGTAAAAACAACTTATCAGCCCCCAGGAATCTTCATAATTATTTTTTGACCAGTTCGTTATATTTAAAAACAGAAAAATTAAACACAGAACAGTTAGCACCAGTATTTTTCTCTCTTTGGAAAATTGCAGAACATAATATAAATAGGCAAAAAGGATATTAATTAAATCAGAAAAAAAATAAATTCCTGTGATATCAGTTTTAAAAAATTTCGCAAAAAGTAAAACGTTGAGATCTATTAAAAATATCAACGTTAAATAAATATAAAGATAATCATTATTGATACCCTTAATCTTTTGTGCCAATGAAAATACCACACAGCAAAAAAAGATAAAAAAGTATATATAAAGTATCATGATTAAGGATATAATGAGCCTCGGTTGCCATAGTTTGTCTTTCCTGATGCATCATTATATTCACTGGTAAGACTTACTCTGTCTGTACTATCTATACATGGATAAAGTTTTAATATGCCTGAGACTTCTTTTATTTCAGCTAACTCATCTCTTGTTAAAATCGTATGAGGTTTTTCAGGCAAACGCGTTATTTCATTTTCGTATCTTAGAACAAATTTATTCCTCAGATCCAATAAACTTTCACTGTCTGCCAGTTGTAGGTTTTTCTTATTGATTATGTATTGATGGTCTCCATTTTTTAAAGTAAAATTTTCACCTTTTGGTTCACTGGTAAATTTTAGCATAAGATTTCTCTCTCCTGAACTGTCTAAAATAAAATATATATCAAGATATTTTTTAGAGCTTTTATATTTCTTTACCAGGCTATTAAAAGCAGCCCCATTAATTTCAAATACTTTTGCTTCTAAATCAGTTCCATCAAATATCTTATTATATTTTCTTTTAATGTCTTCATGTTCAGATGGGGTTATATCATGAAATATAGGATCACGCTTAGCTATACTTATTGAATCGACTGAATTATTCTTTACAGTATCCTTTGTCATGGATAAAGTTTCATTTAATTGAGAAATATTTTCTCCTTTATCAGACAGTTTTTTGTGACAAGATAATATCAACACCGAAGTGAACAATAATATCAATAAATTTTTAGTTCCCATAATCTTTCAGTTTTTAAATTGGTTAAATTTATTAATGGCCTCTACTTTATTGCTGACGTGCAGTTTACGGTAGATGTTTCCTACGTGTTTTTTTACGGTATCTGTACTGATGCATTTTTTATCGGCAATCTCTTTGTACAGTAAGCCCTGTGAAAGAAGTTCCAGTATTTCTTTTTCACGTGTGGTAAGTTCATCGAAGCCTTTAATTTCGGGAAGCTTTTTTTCAAAGTGGCTTAATACTCTTCTGGCAATGGAGAAACTCATGGGTGCACCGCCATTATAGACATCCCGGATGGAGGAAAGGATCTTGTCCATGCTTTCTCCTTTGATCAGGTAACCCATGGCACCTGCTTTCAGGGAATTGAAGATTTTTTCATCATCTTCAAAGCTGGTACACATGATAAACCGGGTATTGGGCATATCTTTTTTCAGTTTCTCAATAATTTCGATACCGAGCATATCCTGAAGCTGAATATCCATCATCACTACATCCGGAGAAATACTGGAGAGATTTTTCAGGGCCTCGTTTCCATCAAAAAACTGGGCGGTCACTTTCATGTCATCCTGGTAATTGATGACCTTCTTCAACGCGTTGTTGTAGTTTTTTTCGTCTTCTACTATGGCTATTGAGATGCTCATTGTTTTTTTGTTTAAGACAAATTTCAGCAGAAAACAAAGTGGAGTCAATTACACTTTTGTGTAATTTTAAGGCCTGAATCCATGGTTGTTGGTTTGTTTTTTGTTTCTATTAAATTTAATCAATTTTTGGTTACGATTCTAAAACAAATCATACTGAACCATTAAAAAATAAAATATCATGAAAAAAGGGCTTTTAATAGCAGTTTCAGCAGCTGCATTATCATTAACGGGCTGCAAAAAAAGCGAAAGCGGAAACAAGAGTATCATCAAAACAGACAGTTCTGAAACTGTAATTACCGATAATAACGGGAAGATTGATTCGCTAACGCAGAGTTCTTCCACAACAGAGGTAAACGGTCAGAAAACTGAGAAAACAGATTTCGTCTATAAAGCGACAGACGGAACTCTCGTAAAAGTAGTCTTCAAAAATGATCCTAAAGAAAGCACGGTAGCGATAACCAGCAATAAAAAGACATTCACCCTTCCTAAATCGGAAACAAAGGATGGAGAGACCATCTATAAAAAAGATGATATGACGGCCAGAGTAAAAGGAGACAGCCTTCATCTTGAACAAGGCAATAATATCATTGAACTGAAGAGAACCAAGATATAGAAGTAAGAATAAATCCGTTTTACAGTTTGTGAAACGGACTTTTTTATTTAGTTTGGGCTAAGCTCTATAGGATTGTACTGATCATACATTTTTCTTGATTTTTGATTGAGCTGCCGGATGGTTTCCGGATCTGTTGTTGATTTATCCAAAATTTCCGAATAATCCGTTTTCAGAAATGAATTTTTTCTCCATTGATAAACGTTTTCTTTTTTTGAAGGCTTAACATTTTTGTATGAATTAGCAAACGGGCAAAAATCTTTTCGCTTTTTAAATCTGTATAATTTGTAATGAAAATTGTTTTTTTCATCATAGAGTTCTATAATAAGACCCGGAAGTTTATTGAATTTATAAGGACCAAAGTTTAATGGAATACCTGGATTAAAATATGCAATCCAGTTTCTTCCATATTTGGTCGTAATTGCTTTCTGACATTTTGCATTTCCAATGATCTTAAACTCATTAATCAATTTCCATTCTATGTTATTCGGTTCTTCATAAGAAACATTTGCTGTGGTAACAGGTGTTGTTACATATATCTTTCCGGAAGTAACTCCTATATTTTCTGGGTATTCGCTCATATAACTAGAAAAAGTTTTCAAATCAGTATAAGTGTCTCCTGTTTCTTTAAGCTTTTTATAATACTTTAAAGAATCTCCAACATATACATTCATACTTTTAAAATAAGATTCTTTATCGTTCATCAACAAAATAAAAGTAGTGAGTTCGCTTTTCGCATTAGGAGTATTTATATTTTTATACTCTAATGTATAGGCAGCTACATATTCCATGGAAAAACTTTTCTGGGCTTTCCCCATAAAAATATAAAGTGGAAAAAGTAAAAATAATATCCTTTTTTTCATAATGTAGAAAAGCTATTTTGGTGTCAAAATAGCCCAAATTTTTATATGTCTTTACGACTAATTTGAATAATAGAAAATAATTTTTGATGGATATACTCCACAAGCATTAGCATTAAGCTCTTTTAATGCTGTTTCTAAATATGATATTGTAACGTTCGATGCCCATTGATCGTTAATTTGAAAAACTGTTCCGCAAGAACTTCTAAATGGAAAAGCGCTAACAAGAGTTCCTATTATAACTGCGCATGTGATTAGTAATTTTTTCATAGTGTTTTTGCTTCTTAATTATTAAATAATTTTGTATAATTCTATCCTAAATTAGCATAGTGTGAAAATAAAAACAAGTAAAAATATATCAATTATAAAAAAGCCTTTTAATTTAAAAATTAAACAAAAATAATATGAAAATTTTAGCCAATTTTATTTTTGACAATTAAATTTTAAAGTCTTTTATCAAAAAAATAATCTATAATCTGAATAACTTTTCATTAATATCCGAACAGATATTATTCAGCCTTCATCTTGAACAAGGCAATAATATCATTGAACTGAAGAGAACCAAGATATAGCAACATCAAAGTCCCCCAATTTTCATTGAGGGACTTCTGTTTATGTCTGTATGTAAATTATGCTTTCTTCAGCAGGTCGCTGTTGATCCAGCCATATACAGGTTCTTCCCCATTTACCGGCTTCAGTAAGACATAGACGTAGAACCAGCCCAGCTTACTTTTGATAAACTCCACCTGAGTACCTTTTTTAAGCTTCATCATGGAATCATATTCGGTTCCGGCTCCTTTTCTTATGTTGACAAGATCTGCTGTTACCATATAGATGTCTGCGGTATCATCCTCTCTTCCCAATAATTTTGCTCTGAAACTTTCCATCGGGAATGCAGGTCCGGGATCATTTTTCCTGAAAGGTGCAATGTCATCATGCCCCAGGATATCCTTAATGTTATAGGTTTCCATCAGCAGTTTACAGACCCGGAAGCAGGAATCCATCTGTTTTTCTGTAAAATTATGCCAGTAGGAATCGTTTTCTTCGTGCTTATGTTTTGCCCTGACTACAAATTCTTTCGGGTATTCTTTTCCGAACCAGGCATAGAACCTGTCGTTCACATTGGTAAGTCTTCCGGGATTATCCAGTTCGATTCCTATGGAAAAATCATTAAAACCTGAGCGTTCCGCCCAGCGGCTTTTCCCTGCGTGCCATGCTTTCCTGTTAAACTCTACCATCTGGGTAATCTTCCCTTCCCGGTCTATAACCAGATGTGCGGAAGCTTTAGCAGCCGGATCCTTGAACCAGCTTACGGAACTGTCTGCCCCTCTTCCGGCAGTAAAGTGTATAATGATATATTCAGGAATGATGTTCCCTCCTTTGTTTGGGGTATCTGTAAAGCTGATGCTGTCTCCTGAAACTGTTTTCGATAATTTGTCTTTGATAACTTTCATGATCGGTATTTTTAGATGATTAAAGTTCCTTTATTTTAAATTATCAGTCAATTACACTTTAGGGGTATTTAAACCGTACATCACAAACGGTTTTTGTTATTTTAAATTTTCGTTCAGGAATTTCTCGAAATACTCATCAGAAGGTCTGTTAAAATATTCTGAAAGAATTTCATTTTTATTATTCAACAGAATAAATCTCGGAATTCCGCCGATCTTAAATCCGGAAATAAAAGCACTGGTTTCAAAATTGTCAATTACAGCGGAATGTTTCGTATCCAGATTATATTTTTCAGCAGCCTTTTTCCATTTCTCTTTGTCTTTGTCTATACTGACAGATACAAATTCAACCTTTTGGCCGTACTTTTCCTTCATTTTAACGAGAGCCGGAAACTCTTCTATGCACGGAACGCACCAGCTGGCCCAGACATCTATCACAACAAGGTCTTTATCTGTTCTGATAAGATCTTTAAAATTTATCTTCTTAGATCTGATCTGAAAAAAACTGAAGCCTCTATCTTAGGATCGGTCTTTTTAAACATTTTACTGAAGAATTCCGGGTGGAGCATATAGGGTTTTGCTTTTTCCATAGCTATCCTTTTCTCTGAAATTTGGTCTGATGTATCCAGATAATCCAGTATAAAACCGTCCAGCGATTCTGTTTTATACAGTGACGGGTCTAAGTAAGGGAGCAGTTCCAGATCATTTTTGGGGAAAAGCTTTTTCTTTGCCCCGGAATATTTCAGAAGTCCGTACATTATTCTTTTATCTGTAAGACTATTGACGGAGGTAATATTCCGGTAATCTTTGAGCAGCTTCTCCTGATACCCATCAAGTGTACTGCCCAGTAAAGAAATATTCACTTTTGAATAATCGATATAGAAAATGCGGGAATAAAAATAGGAAAGCAGATAATTTTTCAGAACAATCAGCTCCTCATTACTGAACAACTGTTCATAATTTTTCAGCAGATCCATTCTGTCTTTATGCTCAGATTCCATTTCTGAGAAGTAACTGCTGTAATCATTTTCTTTATAAAGGCCTAAATCGTTATCATGTTTTATCAGCAGATTCAAAATATCATTTTTCGGATTGCCTGTGTAAGCTGTTTTGTCAGGAGAGAAATCAAAGGAGAGAAGATCTTTATCAAAACAGATAAACCTTTTGATGAGCGTACTTTCTTTTACCAGCCGGTACGATTCAAATACTGTGGGCTTTGAATACACTGCATTTTTGCTTACGGGTATATCATTCTTTTTTCGCGGAGAAATAAAAATGTTTGCAGCCCTGTGTTTTTCTAATGTATTTAAAGTAAAGGTCCCGTTATCTATAAACCGGACGTCAATTTTTATATTTACAGAATCCTGACAGCAGATTATTCTATCCGACACAGATCTTTCTGTATTGCTTCTGAAAATTAAAAAGACGGCAATACAGAAAAGCAGGATTTCTGTAATTTTTATCATATTGTTTTGATTATTCATGGTAAGAAATAAGTTTCTCTAATATAAACAATCTTACCGATGAATGATGGCAATAAAAAAACCATCCGGAATTCGGATGGTTTTTTACTGATCTCTGAATGAATATTATTCTTCAGTTTTCTCTTCAGCAGAGTCAGCTGCTTCAGCCTTAGGCTCTTCAACTTTCTCTTCTACTGCGGGAGCTTCAGCAACTACTGCTTCAGCTTTTTTAGCAGTTGTAGATCTTCTGCTTCTTCTTGTAGTCTTTTTCTCTTCAGCATTAGGGTTGTAAAGCTCGTTGAAATCTACTAATTCGATAAGAGCAGTATCAGCAGCATCACCTGGTCTGAATCCTGTCTTGATGATTCTTGTATAACCACCGTTTCTTTCAGCGATTTTAGGAGCTACAGTTCTGAATAATTCAGCAACCGCAAATTTATTTTGAAGGTAAGAGAATACTACTCTTCTGTTGTGTGTAGTATCTTCTTTTGCTTTTGTTAATAGAGGCTCAACATATACTCTTAAAGCTTTAGCTTTAGCAACAGTAGTGTTGATTCTTTTATGCTCAATTAGAGAACAAGCCATATTAGAAAGTAAAGCACTTCTGTGAGAAGCTGTTCTTCCTAAGTGATTGAATTTTTTACCGTGTCTCATTATTAATTATTTATCAGCGTCTAACTTATATTTTGCAACGTCGAAACCGAAGTTAAGACCTTTTGAATGCACTAATTCTTCTAGTTCTGTCAAAGATTTTTTACCAAAATTTCTGAATTTCATCAAATCAGACTTACTGTAAGAAACCAGTTCTCCAAGAGTTTCTACTTCAGCTGCTTTCAGACAGTTAAGGGCTCTTACGGAAAGATCCATATCTGCTAATTTAGACTTAAGTAATTGTCTTGTGTGAAGAGTTTCTTCGTCATATTGGATAGATGCTTTTACGGCTTCAGTTTCAAGCGTGATTCTCTCATCAGAGAACAGCATGAAGTGATAAATTAATATCTTGGAAGCTTCAGTTAAAGCATTCTGAGGGCTGATAGACCCGTCAGTTTCTATATCTAATACAAGTTTTTCGTAGTCTGTTTTTTGCTCTACACGATAATTTTCAATGCTGTATTGTACTTTCTTGATCGGCGTGAAAATAGAGTCGATAGCAATAGTTCCTACGGGAGCATTGTTTGACTTATTTTGTTCAGAAGGAACATACCCTCTACCTTTTTCAATATTGAAAGTAATTTCGAAAGTTACATCAGTATTTAGGTTGCAGATCACAAGATCCGGGTTCAGCACCTCGAATCCGTTGATAGACTTTCCTAAATCCCCAGCAGTAATAACCGTCTGACCTGAAACTTTAGCAACAACCTGCTCGTTAGCCTGGCCTTCTGCTGAAGCTTTTAATCTTACCTGCTTAAGGTTAAGAATGATTTCAGTAACGTCTTCGATTACTCCTGGAATAGTTGAAAATTCGTGCTCTACACCTTCTATTTTGATAGATGAAATAGCGTATCCTTCCAGAGAAGAAAGCAACACTCTTCTCAAAGCATTACCGATTGTAAGCCCGAAACCTGGTTCTAAAGGTCTGAATTCAAATTGACCTTTAAATTCATCAGAGTTAAGTAAAATTACTTTATCGGGTTTTATGAATTGTAAAATTGCCATATTATTGGGTTGAGCAAAAATTTGATTAAAAAATTATTTAGAGTAAAGTTCGACGATAAGGTTCTCCTTGATGTCTTCCGGAATCTGGATTCTTTCAGGAGCAGAAATGAAGGTACCTTCTTTCTTCTCATCGTTGAATTGTAACCACTCATAATTTGCTTTAGAAGCTAATGCATTGGTAACCACTTCAAGAGATTTAGATTTTTCTCTTACCGCGATTACATCACCAGCTTTTACCAAATACGAAGGGATGTTAAGAATTTCTCCGTTCACAGTGATGTGTCTGTGAGAAACTAATTGTCTAGCAGCAGATCTTGTTTTAGCAAAACCTAATCTGTATACTACGTTGTCCAGTCTAGATTCGCAAAGTTGTAATAGAACTTCCCCTGTTACACCTTTGCTTCTGTGTGCTTTTTCGAATAAGTTAGCGAACTGTCTTTCTAAGATACCGTAAGTATATTTAGCTTTTTGTTTTTCAGCCAGCTGAACTGCGTATTCTGATTTTTTAGCACCTCTTCTTTTGTTAGGACCGTGTTGTCCTGGCGGTTGGTTTTTTCTTTTTTCGAAGTTTTTATCATCTCCGTAGATTGCAGCACCAAACTTTCTAGCAATCTTAGTTTTAGGTCCAATATATCTTGCCATAATGGGTAAATTCTAAAAATTAAACTCTTCTTCTTTTTGGTGGTCTACATCCATTGTGTGGCATAGGAGTCACGTCAATGATTTCGCTAACTTCAATTCCTGAATTGTGGATAGATCTGATTGCAGATTCTCTACCTGCTCCCGGACCTTTCACAAACACCTTCACTCTTCTTAAACCAGCTTCGTGAGCTACAGCAGAGCAATTTTCAGCTGCCATCTGAGCAGCAAATGGAGTATTCTTTTTAGAACCTCTGAAACCCATTTTACCGGCAGAAGCCCAAGAGATAACCTCTCCGTTTTTATTTGTTAAAGAAATGATGATGTTATTGAAAGAAGCCTGAATATGTGCTTCACCAATAGCTTCAACTTTTACTTTTCTTTTTTTAACTACTTTAGTTTGTTTTGCCATAATTCCTAACGATTATTTACTAGCTTTTTTCTTGTTAGCAACAGTTTTTCTCTTCCCTTTACGTGTTCTAGAGTTGTTTTTCGTTCTCTGGCCTCTTAAAGGTAATCCTAGTCTGTGACGTATTCCTCGTTGGCATCCTATGTCCATCAATCTCTTGATGTTCAATTGCACTTCAGATCTCAATTCTCCTTCTACTTTTACGTTTTCAGAGATATAGGTTCTGATTGCAGCCAATTCATCGTCATTCCATTCGTTGACTTTCTTGTCTTCGCTGATACCGGCAGCTTTAAGGATTTCAGAAGAAGTACTTCTTCCTACTCCGTAGATGTAAGTTAAACCGATAACACCTCTTTTGTTTTTTGGTAAATCAATACCTGCAATTCTCGCCATAATTTAATGTTAGCCTTGTCTTTGTTTAAATTTTGGGTTCTTTTTGTTGATTACAAACAGTACACCTTTTCTGCGTACGATTTTGCAGTCAGCACTTCTTTTTTTAATTGATGCTCTAACTTTCATTTGATAGTATTTATTTTTCAACAAGAGCCAAATGGAACAAATATTCCATTTGGCGATTGTTTTTTTAATATCTAAAAGTGATTCTCCCTTTGGTTAAATCATAGGGAGACATTTCTAGTTTTACCTTGTCTCCAGGTAAAAGTTTAATATAATGCATTCTCATTTTGCCGGAGATATGAGCAATAAGAATATGCCCGTTTTCCAGCTCTACACGGAACTGAGCGTTCGAAAGAGCTTCCGTTATAACGCCGTCTTGTTCAATATGTTTTTGTTTTGCCATAAATTAATATCCAGTCGTTCTTGACAATTTAGACTGCATTAAGCCATCATAGTGATGGTTCAGCAGATATGTATTAATCTGTTGAACTGTATCTAAAATTACTCCCACCATAATTAATAGTGATGTTCCCCCGAAAAACAGGGCAAACGCGTCTGTCTGAACAAAGCTTCCATGCACAATTGCCGGAAGGACTGCAAAGATAGATAAAAAAATTGCACCTGGCAAGGTAATTTTTGATAAAATATCATCTAAATAGTCAGCGGTCTCTTTACCGGGTCTTACTTTCGGTACTAAACCTCCGTTTCTCTTCAAATCATCAGCCATCTGGTTTACCGGAATAGTAATCGCAGTATAGAAAAATGAGAAGATAATAATTAATAGCGCAAACAATACGTTGTACTGCCAGCTAAAAACATTCTTGAAACCTGCAAGAAAAGTATTGGACTCATCGAATTTCGTTAATAATCCTGGTACGAACATCAATGCCTGAGCAAAGATAATCGGCATTACACCAGCAGCATTCACTTTCAACGGGATCCATTGTCTTGCTCCCTGCATAAGATTTCTGTTTACACCTCCTCTTGCTTGAGCTCTGCTTACATACTGAATCGGAATTTTTCTAACAGCAACCGATAGGATTACTGCTAAAAGAACTACCAACATCCAGAATAATACTTCAATAAGGATCATGATAGATCCCATTCCTCCTTTTCCGTTCTGCACGGCCATCTCCTGTACGAATGCCTCAGGTAATCTTGAAAGGATCCCCACCATAATAAGGATAGAGATACCGTTTCCGATTCCTTTATCGGTAATCTTTTCACCAAGCCACATTGCAAATACTGAACCGGCAACCAGGATAACGATACTTGGCAACCAGAACATGATTGAATTAGGCTCTACATAATATGCAGACTGGAACTGAGCATACGGTAAGAATAATTGAGTAATAGAGGTTAGGTATGAAGGTGCCTGTACGAGACAAACTCCAATCGTTAACCATCTTGTAATCTGATTCAATGTATTTCTACCTGACTCTCCATCTTTCTGAAGCTTCTGAAGATAAGGAATTGCCATTCCCATCAACTGAACAATAATAGAAGCAGAAATATAAGGCATGATACCCAACGCCATTACGGAAGCGTGGCTGAAAGCTCCCCCCGTAAACGACGAAAGCAAGCCAAGGAGACCTGCTCCTTGCTTGTTACCGCCTTGATTTTTATAATGCTCTAAGAGATCTCCCACCTCTGCAAGGTTGATTGCAGGAAGTGAGATATAAGATGCGAATCTATACACAAGGATAATACCTAACGTAAAGAGAATTTTTTCTCTTAATTCTTTTAGGCTCCAAATATTTTTTAGGGTTTGTATAAATTCTTTCATTAGTAAGTATTATAAGGTAATTGCTTTTCCACCTGCTTTGGCAATAAGCTCTTCAGCAGATTTAGTGAATTTGTCAGCAGAGATTGAAACCGCAGATTTCAATTCTCCTCTACCCATAATTTTCACTAAGTCGTTTTTAGAAACGATACCGTTTGCTACTAAAACTTCTTTCGTAATATCTCCGGTGATGGATTTGTTCTCGATTAAAGTTTGGATCGTATCAAGGTTCACTCCTTTAAACTCTTTTCTGTTTACGTTTTTGAATCCGAATTTCGGTAATCTTCTTTGTAAAGGCATCTGTCCACCTTCGAAACCGATTTTCTGAGAATAACCGGCTCTGGATTTCTGACCTTTGTGACCTTTTGTTGAAGTACCTCCTTTTCCGGTACCCTGTCCTCTACCAATTCTTTTTGAGTTGAAAGTAGATCCTGCAGCAGGTTTTATGTTATTTAAATTCATTTTAATTTCTCTTTTTTAAAATTATTTTTGAACTTCAAGTAAGTGGCTCACTGCAGCGATCATTCCTAAGATGGAAGGAGTAGCTTCATGTTCTACAACTTGGTGAAGTTTTTTTAATCCTAATGCTTCAAGCGTTCTCTTTTGGGTTTTTGTTCTTCCAATAGCGCTTCTTACTTGCTTTACTTTGATTGTTGCCATTGTTTTAATTATTAACCGTTAAACACTTTACTTAGAGAAACTCCTCTCATTCTAGCGATTTCTTCAGGTCTTCTGATATCCAATAACGCTTTGAAAGTAGCTTTCACCACGTTGTGAGGGTTAGAAGATCCTTTAGATTTTGAAAGGATATCGTGAATACCAGCAGATTCCAATACCGCTCTTACCGCACCACCGGCGATAAGCCCTGTACCGTGAGAAGCAGGTCTTAAGAAGATATCTGCACCTCCGTATCTTGCTGTAGTCTGGTGAGGAATAGTGTGGTTCATTACCGGAACTTTCACAAGGTTTTTCTTAGCATCTTCAACAGCTTTAGCGATTGCAGAAGCTACTTCTTTAGATTTTCCAAGACCGTGACCGATTACTCCGTCTTCATTACCTACTACCACGATAGCAGAAAATCCGAAAGCTCTACCTCCTTTAGTTACTTTTGTTACTCTGTTAACAGCTACGAGACGATCTTTTAATTCTAATCCTCCCGGTTTTACTCTTTCTATATTATCTAGTCCTAACATATTTTCCGAAATTTAATGATTAGAATTTAAGTCCTCCTTCTCTCGCTCCATCAGCCAGAGCTTTTACTCTACCGTGGTAAACGAAACCGTTTCTGTCAAATACAATACTTTCAATTCCTGCAGCAAGAGCTTTAGCAGCGATAGCTTTACCTACTGCAACAGAAACTTCAGTTTTAGTTCCTTTAGCGTCAACACCTTTCTCTCTTGAAGAAGCAGATGCTAAAGTTTTACCTTCTTTATCGTCGATTAACTGAGCGTAAATTTCCTTATTACTTTTGTATACAGATAATCTTGGCAATTCAGAAGAACCAGAGATTTTTCCTCTTACTCTTCTTTTGATTCTTATTCTTTTTTCTAATTTACTTAATGCCATAATACTTATAATTTATTAAGCAGATTTACCAGCTTTACGTCTAACAATTTCTCCTACGAATCTTACACCTTTTCCTTTGTAAGGCTCAGGCTTTCTGAAAGAACGGATCTTTGCAGCTACCATCCCTAGAAGTTGGTTGTCGTGAGACGTTAAAGTAATAATTGGGTTTTTACCTTTTTCAGTCAATGTATCCACTTTTACTTCGCTTGGAAGTTCCAATACGATACCGTGAGAGAATCCTAAAGCCAACTCAAGTTTTTGACCTGCGTGTGAAGCTCTGTATCCTACCCCTACTAATTCAAGTTTCTTTTCGAAACCAGCACTTACCCCAACAATCATGTTGTTGATTAACGCTCTGTACAGACCGTGAAGTGCTTTGTGTTGTTTAGAATCAGATGGTCTGTTTACGTTCAGTTCACCATCTTTCTGTTCTATAGTAATTCCTGCTGTAAGCTCCTGAGAAAGTTCTCCTTTAGCTCCTTTTACAGTTACTACACCGTTGTTTTCAGTGATGGTAACTCCAGCTGGAATTGTTATAATTGCTTTACCAATTCTTGACATTTTCCTCTGATTAAAAATTAATAAACATAGCAGATTACTTCACCGCCTACTTTTTCTTCTCTAGCTTTCTTATCAGTCATTACTCCTTTAGAAGTAGAGATGATAGCTATACCCAAACCGTTTAGTACTCTTGGAAGTTCAGCTGAACCTTTGTACTGTCTCAAACCTGGTCTAGAAGCTCTCTGAATAGACTTGATAGCCGGTTTATTGGTTTGCTTATCATACTTTAAAGCGATTTTGATCGAACCCTGAACGGCGTTATCTTCAAACTTGAAGTTTAAGATATACCCCTGATCAAATAAGATCTTAGTAATCTCCTTTTTGATTTTCGATGCAGGAATTTCCACCACTTTGTGGCCTGCGCTTTGTGCGTTCCTTACTCTTGTTAGGAAATCTGAAATTGGATCTGTTACCATTTTTCTTTTATAATTATTGGTTAAAGAACAATCAGTATTGAAAAGACTTGAAGAGTAAAATATCAGACTTCAGAAATCTTCGGTCTGATATTTTTTATCTTTAGTATCCTGACAACTTAATTGTCCCGGTTTTAATTTGTAATGATTACCAACTGGCTTTTCTTACTCCTGGGATAAGACCGTTGTTTGCCATTTCTCTGAAAGTTACTCTGGAAATACCGAACGTTCTCATGTACCCTCTTGGTCTACCTGTCAGTTTACATCTGTTGTGTAATCTTACAGGAGAAGCATTTTTAGGTAATTTCTGAAGTCCTTCATAATCACCAGCTTCTTTAAGAGCTTGTCTTTTAGCAGCGTATTTAGCAACTAGTGCTTCTCTTTTGCGCTCACGCGCTTTCATTGATTCTTTAGCCATTTCTTAGTTCTTTTTAAATGGTAAACCGAAGTGAGTTAATAATGCTTTAGCTTCTTTATCTGTTTTCGCAGTTGTAACGAAAGTGATGTCCATCCCCTGGATTTTTTTCACTTTGTCAATTACGATTTCAGGGAAGATAATCTGCTCAGTAATACCTAAGTTGTAGTTACCTCTACCATCGAAACCATCTGCCTTGATACCGGAGAAATCTCTGATACGTGGTAAAGCAGAAGAAGTAAGTCTGTCTAAGAATTCATACATTCTTTGAGCTCTCAAAGTTACTTTAGCACCTACCGGCATACCTTTTCTCAGTTTGAAAGCCGCTTCGTCTTTCTTAGAAATAGTACCTACTGCTTTCTGGCCAGTAATCATTGTTAATTCTTCTACAGCATAATCAATAATTTTCTTGTCTGCAGTTGCATCACCTAAACCTTGTGATATAACGATTTTCTCTAATCTAGGTACTTGCATGATTGACTTGTACCCAAATTCTTCCATCATTGCAGGAACAATTTTCTCTTTATATGCTTTTTTGGGTCTTGCTATAAATTCCATGTGTTAATTCAAATTATAAAGTTTCACCCGTTTTCTTATTGATTCTTACTTTCTTATCTCCCTCGATTTTGTAACCGATTTTGATCGCTTTTCCGTCTTTTCCAACTAAAGCTACGTTTGAGATATGAATAGAAGCTTCTCTTTCAACGATTCCTCCCTGAGGATTTGAAGCTGAAGGCTTAACGTGTTTTTTAACGATGTTAAGTCCTGCTACAACAACTCTTGGGTCTTTTCCTTCTTTTTTGATCACTTCAATAACTTCACCTGTACCGCCTTTAAGACCTTTCTTTCCGGTAGTTACGATTACGTTATCTCCTCTTTTTATTTTTAACTTTGACATTTCTTTAAAAAATTTTAAAAATTAAAGTACTTCAGGAGCTAATGAAATGATTTTCATATATTCTTTGTCTCTCAACTCACGAGCAACCGGTCCGAAAACACGTGTTCCTCTCATTTCTCCCGCTGCGTTCAGTAATACACAAGCATTGTCTTCGAATTTGATGTATGAACCATCTTTTCTTCTAACTGCTTTTTTAGTTCTTACTACTACAGCTTTAGATACCTGACCTTTTTTAGCGTTTCCTGATGGTGTAGAATCCTTGATAGTAACAACGATTTTATCACCAACTGAAGCATATCTTCTTCTGGTTCCTCCCAGAACTCTGATAACAAGTACTTCTTTTGCACCTGTGTTATCAGCAACTTTTAATCTTGATTCTGTTTGTAACATTATTACTTAGCTTTTTCAATGATTCTTACTAATCTCCATCTTTTGTTCTTGCTCAAAGGTCTAGTTTCCTGGATAAGAACTGTATCTCCTTCGTTGCATTCGTTGTTCTCGTCGTGTGCAGTATATTTTTTCGTCTTTAATACGAATTTACCGTACATCGGGTGTTTCATTCTCATCGTTTCACTAACAACAATGGTCTTTTCCATTTTATTGCTGGAAACAACTCCAATTCTTTCTTTTCTTAAATTTCTTTCCATTGTAAAATGAAATTATTGTTTGTTAGTTAACTCAGTGTTTAGTCTCGCGATTGATTTTCTCAAATCTCTGATTTGGATCGGGTTTTCAATTGGGCTGATTTTGTGAGCCAATTTCAGTTTTGAATATTGAGCTTTCAGTTCAGCAAGTTTTGCCTGAATATCCCCTGCGCTTAAATTTTTAATATCAGCTTGTTTCATTGTATTCAAAGATTAAAGAGGTTTAACAAAATCGTTAGCAACTACGAATTTAGTAACAACAGGTAGTTTCTGTGCAGCAAGTCTAAGAGCTTCTTTCGCAACTTCGTAAGGTACTCCTCCAACTTCGAACATAATTTTACCTGGTTTTACTACAGCTACCCAATATTCCACAGCACCTTTACCTTTACCCATACGTACTTCCGCTGGCTTTTTAGTAATTGGCTTATCCGGGAAAATTTTGATCCATAGCTGACCCTCTCTCTTCATATATCTTGTCGCAGCGATACGCGCAGCTTCAATCTGTCTTGCAGTGATCCAAGCTCCTTCAATAGCTTTGATTCCAAAAGTTCCGTAAGCAAGTTGACTACCTCTCTGGGCATTCCCCTTCATCTTCATCTTGTGAACTCTACGGAATTTGGTTCTTTTTGGTTGTAACATAATTTCTAAATTTTAGATTTTAGATTTTAGATTTTAGATTTTTTTTAATTTTAAAAAAGTAACGGTAATTCAAAATTCAAAATTTCTAATCTAAAATTTTAATTATTATTGTTATTGTTGTTGTTTTTTCTAGGTCTTCTGTTATCTCTGTCTCCTCTGTTTCCTCCTCCTGCAGGACCTCCTTTTTTCTGTTGTCCCACTAGTGGAGAAAGCTCTCTTTTACCGTAAACTTCCCCTTTCATGATCCAAACTTTTACCCCTAGTCTACCGTAAGTAGTGTGAGCTTCAGCCCAGTGGTAATCGATATCAGCTCTGAAAGTAGACAAAGGAATTCTTCCGTCTTTGAAAGATTCGCTTCTTGCCATTTCAGCACCGTTCAATCTACCGGAGATCTGAACTTTGATACCTTCAGCACCCATTCTCATTGTGCTTGCCATAGCCATCTTAACAGCTCTTCTGTAAGAGATTCTGTTTTCAATCTGC
Source organism: Chryseobacterium indologenes (assembly GCA_002439165.1). Taxonomy (GTDB): domain Bacteria; phylum Bacteroidota; class Bacteroidia; order Flavobacteriales; family Weeksellaceae; genus Chryseobacterium; species Chryseobacterium indologenes_E. Next base: position 57,282 of record DJTE01000005.1, on the reverse strand, counting down.
TTAGCAATGCTATCTGCTACCAATACAGCGTCAAGCTCAGGTCTTTTGATTTCGAAGATGTTGATCTGAATATCCTTTCCAGTCAATTTTTTCAACTCTTCTTTCAGTTTATCAACTTCCTGACCTCCTTTACCGATGATAAGTCCCGGTCTGGCGGTAGTAATTGTAACTGTTACTAATTTAAGGGTTCTTTCAATATAGATTTTTGAAATACCACCTTTAGATAATCTAGCCTCAAGGTATCTTCTGATTTTGTAGTCTTCCGCGATTCTGTCTCCATAATCGTTTCCACCAAACCAGTTAGAATCCCATCCTCTGATGATACCTAATCTATTACCAATTGGATTTGTCTTCTGTCCCATACCTTGATTAATTTTCTTTATTACCTAAGATTAATGTAACGTGGTTAGATCTTTTTCTGATTCTGTACCCTCTACCTTGTGGAGCCGGTCTCAGTCTCTTCAATTGTCTTGCGCTATCCACGAAGATTTCTTTAACGATAAGGTTTGCTTCTTCAATATCCGCACCTTCGTTTTTCACCTGCCAGTTTGCCATAGCAGAAAGAAGTAATTTCTCTAATTTGTTAGATGCATCCTTCTTAGAATATTTTAGGATATAAAGAGCTTTATCTACCTGCTCTCCTCTAATGATATCAGCAACTAATCTCATTTTTCTCGGAGAAGACGGGCAATTGTTTAATGAAGCTTTTACAACGTCTTTGTTAGCTTCTTTTCTTGCGATTGAACTATCTTGTTTTCTTGATCCCATGATTATCTGCTTCCTTTGTTTTTGTTACCACCATGACCTCTGAAAGATCTTGTTGGAGAAAATTCGCCTAACTTGTGACCAACCATGTTTTCTGTAACATATACAGGGATAAAAGATTTCCCGTTGTGTACAGCAATAGTTTGTCCTACGAAGTCCGGAGAGATCATCGATGCTCTAGACCAAGTTTTGATAACTGTCTTCTTACCAGACTCTATATTTGCCTGAACCTTCTTATCTAAAGTATGATGAATGAATGGTCCTTTTTTAAGTGATCTTGCCATAATTATTTTCTTTTAGATACGATGTAACGGTTAGACACTTTGTTTTTCTTTCTAGTTTTGTAACCTTTAGCCGGTTTACCGTTTCTAGATCTTGGGTGACCTCCTGAAGAACGTCCTTCACCACCACCCATCGGGTGATCTACCGGGTTCATTACAACCGCTCTTGTTCTTGGTCTTCTACCTAACCATCTGCTTCTACCTGCTTTACCAGATACAGTTAACTGGTGGTCTGAGTTGGAAACTGATCCGATCATTGCGATACATTCAGTAAGGATCATTCTGGATTCTCCTGAAGGCAATTTGATGATCGCGTATTTACCGTCTCTTGAAGTTAATTGAGCTGAAGAACCAGCACTTCTTGCTAAAATAGCACCTTGTCCGGGCTTCATTTCGATACAAGAAATTACAGTACCCAATGGAATGTTTCTCAATTTCATTGCGTTACCTACATTGGGCTCTACGTTCTCACCAGAAATAACTTTCTGATCAACTTTGATACCGTTTGGAGCGATGATATATCTCTTCTCTCCGTCTGCATATTCAACCAGAGCGATGAAAGCAGTTCTGTTTGGATCGTACTCTACAGTTTTTACAGTTCCTTCAACATCGAATTTATTTCTCTTGAAGTCGATAATTCTGTATTTCTTTTTGTGTCCACCTCCGGTGTAACGCATGGTCATTTTACCTGTTTGGTTACGTCCACCTGACTTTTTAATACCAACGGTTAGAGATTTCTCTGGTTTGTTGGTAGTAATTTCCTCAAAATTGTTTACAATTCTGAATCTCTGTCCCGGGGTGATAGGTTTTAATTTTCTAACAGACATTACTATTATTTATAATTGATAATTAATTTACAGCAAAAATATCGATTACTTCCCCTTCAGCAAGAGTGATAACCGCTTTTTTCAATTTGTTTGTCTTTCCTACTTGAAGACCTTTCTTTGTATATTTCGCAGATACTTTAGGAGCATAAATCATGGTTCTAACGTCTGCTACTTTCACACCGTAAGCTTCTTCCACAGCCTTTTTGATCTGGATTTTATTCGCCTTAGGGTTCACTAAGAAAGAATAAGCACCTCTTAAATCTGTAAGATAGTTAGCTTTCTCTGAAATAACTGGTTTAATAATTAGTGACATGATTTATTTCTTTAAATTTTCCTGGAATTTTTCAACTGCACCTTCGAAGAATACGATCTCACCTGCATTTACTAAGTCGTAAGAACTTACTTCATTGAAGTTCATTACTTTAGTTTTAGGTAAGTTTCTTGAAGATAAATATACATTCTTGTTAGCTTCAGGAAGAACGAATAAAGATTTTTTACCGTTAAGCTCAAGAGCGTTCAATACGCTGATGAAATCTTTAGTTTTAGGAGCGTTTAAGCTCATATCTTCCAAAACTTTAATGCTGTTGTCTCTTAATTTCTGAGATAAAACAGATTTTTTAGCTAATCTCTTAAGAGCTTTGTTCAATTTGAATCTGTAATCTCTTGGTTTAGGTCCGAATACTCTACCTCCACCTCTGAATACCGGAGATTTGATATCCCCGTATCTTGCAGATCCTGATCCTTTTTGCTTCTTAAGCTTTTTAGTAGAAGCAGTAATTTCGCTTCTTTCTTTAGCTTTATGAGTACCTTGTCTCTGAGCAGCAAGATACTGTTTAACTTCTAAGTAAACCGCGTGCTGATTTGGCTCAATTCCGAAAACTGTTTCGTCAAGAGTTACTTTTCTTCCGGTCTCTTTTCCTGATGTATTTAATACTACTAGTTCCATTTTCTGATAATTACATAAGAATTTTTAGCTCCCGGAACAGCACCTTTTACTACTAAAAGATTTTGTCCTTCATCTACCTTTAATACCTGAAGGTTTTGAACAGTTACCTGCTTACCTCCCATTCTACCTGCCATTCTCATCCCCTTGAATACTCTTGAAGGATCTGAACCAGCACCGATAGAACCTGGAGCTCTTAATCTGTTGTGCTGACCGTGAGTAGCCTGCATTACACCTCCAAAGCCGTGTCTTTTAACAACCCCCTGGAAACCTTTACCTTTAGAAGTACCTGTAACATCTACGAATTCGCCTTCAGCAAATAAGTTTACAGTAACTTCTTCTCCTACTTTTACTTCATCAACGAATTCTCTGTAGAATTCTACCAATTTAGCTTTAGGAGCAGAACCAGCCTTTTTGAAATGGCCAGCTAACGCTTTACCTACGTTCTTTTCACTCTTGTCATCGAAACCTAATTGCACAGATTTGTATCCGTCTTTTTCTAAGGTTCTGACCTGTAAAACCGAGCATGGACCAGCTTGGATAACTGTACAAGGAATGTTTTTTCCTTCTTCGTTAAACAAAGATGTCATACCGATTTTTTTACCAATAATACCTGACATTGTTTATATTATAATAAAATTTATCCTTTATTTATCACCATTTTTCGGAAGTCTGAAGTAATTTCTAATTCTGATATAGGCATACTACGCTCCTAAAATGAGTGTGCAAATTTATGAATAATTTTATAACTGACAAATATTTACTGCAAAATATTTTGATTTTTAATCAATTAGATGATTTTGAAAAATTTCGGGCCCAATTTATACCCCGATTATTTGGAATTTAGAAAAAGAAATCGGAAAGAAGGTTATTTTATAATCACGGTAACTCCCGCTTCTTCCAGTCCGGCCCTGTCTTCTTCAGTGATTTCGCTGTCTGTGATCAGATAATCCACTTTATCCAGAGAGGCTATTTTACCGAAACCTTTTTTATTCAGCTTTGTAGAATCCGCAAGAATGACCACCTGATCGGCACAGTCTATCATCACCTGGTTCAGATGAGCTTCCGCCGCATTGGATGTACTGATCCCGAAATCAAGATCAATACCGTCTACCCCAAGAAAAAGCTTATTGCAGGAAAACTGCTTTAAAATCCCTTCGGAAATAGAGCCGACAATAGAAGTGGAACTTTTTCTTACTTCACCTCCAAGCTGAATGATATTAATTTCCGGATTATTACAAAGCTCAAGGGCAACCCTGAGAGAAGACGTAAGAACGGTAAGTCTGCCGAAATTCCCCAGCATTCTCGCCAGATAATGCATGGTGGTCCCGGAAGCCAGTATGATACAGTCGTTTTCCTGGATAAGTTCCACGGCCGCTTTCACAATCCCCTGCTTCGCCTCTACATTGATGTTTTCTTTCTCATTCACGTTCCTTTCGTAAGCATACCTTATATGTTTGCTCGCACCTCCGTGGTTCCTGAACAGCAGCCCAAGACTTTCGAGATAGTTCAGATCCTTTCGGACCGTAACCGAAGAAACATTAAACTTCTCGCACAAATCCTGTACGGCTACATGTCCTTTTTCATCCAGCTCCTTTAATATTTGTTCATGCCTGGGCAACAACTTTTCCATTCTTATTGTTTCATCAAAAGTAACGCTTTTTTCTGAAACCGTTAAAATTTCGATTATTTTCTTTTTAGTTTCGTTTTTAATTTATAATTTTGAAATCGAAACATAAACGAAACATTTATGAAACGAAATGAAGAACTCAGTAAACTAAACCATGTTCAGGAATGGGATTTTATCGTCATCGGAGGCGGAGCCAGCGGCTTAGGCTCGGCACTTGATGCGGCAAGCAGAGGGTTCAAAACCTTACTTCTTGAATCTCATGATTTCGCTAAAGCTACTTCCAGCCGCAGTACCAAACTGGTGCATGGCGGTGTACGCTACCTCGCCCAGGGAGATATAGGACTGGTAAAAGAGGCATTGAAGGAAAGAGGATTACTCGCCAAAAATGCCGCACACGTTGTGAAAAACCAGTCATTCATCATTCCCAACTACACCTGGTGGGGAGGAATCTATTATAAAATAGGACTTTCCGTTTATGATTTCCTTGCCGGAAAACTAACCCTGGGAAAAACAAAATACATCAGCAAATCAAAAACGATTGAAAAACTTCCGACTATTGAGCAACATGGCCTGGCAAGCGGTGTAGTATACCAGGACGGACAGTTTGATGATGCCAGACTAGCGGTCAATTTAACCCAGACCCTCATTGAAAAAGGAGGAAGCGCGATTAATTACATGAAAGTAACCGGACTTCTGAAGAATGATTTCGGGAAAATATCCGGCGTTATGGCAGAAGACCAGTTCTCCCTGAAGAAATATGAACTTCGTGCAAAAGCAGTCATCAATGCGACAGGAGTATTTACCAATGACATCCTGAATATGAACAATCCCAGACACGGAAAGTTTGTTGTTCCCAGCCAGGGAATCCATCTCGTTCTGGATAAATCATTTCTGAAAAGCGATGATGCCATCATGATCCCTAAAACATCAGACGGAAGAGTTCTTTTTGTTGTTCCCTGGCATGACCGGGCACTTGTAGGAACCACAGACACCCTATTGGATACCCCTAGCTTTGAACCCCACGCCCTGGAATCAGAAATCAATTTCGTTTTAGAAACAGCCAGACAATACCTGTCAAAGAAACCAACCCGTGAAGATGTAAAATCAGTATTTGCAGGACTGAGACCTCTTGCCGCTCCAAAAGACGGCAGTAAAAACACAAAAGAAGTTTCCCGAAGCCATAAAGTGCTTGCTTCAGATTCCGGACTGGTTTCCATTATCGGAGGAAAATGGACCACTTACCGTAAAATGGCCGAAGACACCGTTGATAAATCTATCGAAGTCCTGCGGCTGAAAGCAGGCCCGTCACAAACAGAACATATGTCTATCCACGGCAATATGGCTCCTGAACTTGTTGACCGCAGCAGTCATTTATATGTATACGGATCCGATATTCCTGCCATCAAGGCATTGCAGAACAGCAATCCGAAATTTGCACAGAAGATTCATCCGGATCATGCTTTTACCGTTGCTGAAGCGGTATGGGCCATCAGACACGAAATGGCAGAAACCATTGAAGATATTCTTGCCCGAAGAGTTCGTCTTCTTTTCTTAGATGCAAGAGCTGCCATAGACAGCGCATATTCCATCGCACAGCTTATCGCTGAAGAAAAAGGATATTCTGAAGAATGGATTCACCGGCAGTCAGAAGAATTTATTGAACTGGCAAAAGGTTATCTGTTAACGCCTTATTCTCCCAAAACTTTTCACCAAAATTAAACGATCTCAATATGAAAGAAAAACTGATTCTCGCTTTGGATCAGGGTACCACCTCTTCCAGAGCTATTTTATTCAATCATAGCGGTGCTATCGAATATATCTCCCAGAAAAACTTTGAACAGATATTCCCCACTCCGGGCTGGGTAGAGCATGATCCTAATGAAATCTGGTCCTCCCAGATCTCCGTTGCCGCAGAAATCATTGCCAAAGCCGGAATTTCCGGACTGGAAGTCGCTGCTATCGGAATTACCAACCAGAGAGAAACGACTGTGGTATGGGATAAAGAAACCGGTGAGCCGGTTTACAACGCTATTGTATGGCAGGACCGCAGAACATCCAAATATTGTGATGAACTGAAAGAACAGGGTCATGCCGAAACCATCAAAAACAAAACAGGCCTCGTTCTGGACGCTTATTTCTCAGCCACCAAATTAAAGTGGATTTTGGATCATGTGGAAGGGGCCAGGGAAAAAGCAGCGGCAGGTAAATTATGTTTCGGAACCGTGGATACCTGGCTGGTGTGGAAACTTACCCGCGGAAAGATGTTCATTACCGATGTATCCAATGCCAGCAGAACCATGCTTCTGAATATCCATACCCTGGAATGGGATGAAGATCTTCTGGAACTGTTTGATATTCCAAAGTCTGTTCTTCCTGAAGTAAAACAGAGCAGTGAAGTTTATGGTGAAACAGCAACCACTTTATTCTCCACCAAAATTCCGATCGCAGGAATTGCAGGAGATCAGCAGGCTGCCTTATTCGGACAGATGTGCATTACACCGGGAATGGTAAAGAACACATATGGAACGGGATGCTTTCTGTTGATGAATACCGGAAAAGAAGCCGTATCATCTAAAAACAACCTGCTGACTACCGTTGCCTGGAAAATCAATAATGAAGTAAACTATGCTCTTGAAGGAAGTGTGTTTGTAGGCGGAGCAGCTATCCAATGGCTGAGAGACGGGCTTAAACTTATTCATTCTTCAGATGAAGTAAATGATCTGGCAGCAAGTGTTGAGGATAACGGAGGAGTTTATTTCGTTCCTGCGCTTACAGGGCTGGGCGCTCCTTACTGGGATCAGTACGCAAGAGGAACCATCGTTGGAATTACCCGCGGAACCACTGACGGGCATATTGCCAGAGCAACCCTGGAAGGAATCGCGTTTCAGGTCTATGATATTGTAAAATCCATGGAAGCCGACTCCGGAAGAGCCAGTCTTGAGCTGAGAGTAGACGGAGGCGCTTCGGCAAGTAATCTTCTGATGCAGATCCAGTCTGACATTTTCGGATTTAAAATTACCAGACCCAAAACACTGGAAACTACTGCACTGGGTGCAGCTTATCTGGCGGGCCTAGCGGTAGGATACTGGAAAGATATTGATGAAATTCAGGCTCAGTGGATCGTGGATAAAGATTTCCACCCTCAGCTTGACAGGGAAAAGACCGAAAAAATAATCCTCACCTGGAACAAAGCCGTATCACGTGCCCAAAACTGGATTGAAGACTAATTCCATATAAAAAACACAATTAAAACTATGACTCCATTTGTTGCTGAAATCATCGGTACCATGCTGATGATCCTTTTAGGGAACGGCGTAGTAGCCAATGTCGTTCTGAAAGATACCAAAGGAAACAATTCCGGATGGATCGTGATCACCACCGCCTGGGCTTTGGCCGTATTTGTAGGCGTAACCGTTGCAGGACCCGTGAGCGGAGCGCATCTGAATCCCGCAGTGACGCTGGGTTTAGCTTTTGCAGGTAAATTCTCCTGGGATCTGGTTCCCACTTATATTGCCGGGGAAATGATCGGTGCAATGCTGGGAGCTTTCCTGGTATGGCTGTTCAATAAAGATCATTTTGCCATTACGGAAGATGAAGGTGCAAAACTGGCCTGTTTCAGTACAGGTCCGGCTATCAGGAAGCCTGTATCCAATATCATCAGTGAAATTATCGGAACTTTCGTTCTGGTTTTTGTGATCTTCCATTTTGCAGATCCGAGTGTAACTTTACTTAATGATCCCAATGCAAAAATCGGATTGGGAAGCGTAGGCGCTTTACCTGTAACCTTACTGGTATGGGCAATTGGTCTGTCTTTGGGAGGAACAACCGGATATGCCATCAATCCGGCAAGAGATCTCGGCCCAAGAATCATGCATGCCCTTCTTCCGGTAAAAGGAAGCAGCGACTGGAGCTACGCCTGGATCCCTATTGCAGGACCAATCATCGGAGCAGCCCTTGCCGCTTTACTGCATACCGCATTAAGCTAATTCCAAACAGTTTACCCAATGAAAAAACTTTTTTATATATGCCTGGTTTCACTGGGCACAGGGAATCTTTTTGCCCAGGAAAATGCAGAAAACCATAAAGACAGCAGGCTGGATTTTACGGTAAATATTCAAAACAACCATCTCTGGAGAGGATTGATCATTACTGATAAACCTGTTGTGATGGGAAACCTTTCCTACGCTTTAGATAAAGATAAAAAATGGAAAGCCGGAATCTGGGGAGCATCCGCACTCGCTGATGACAAAGACAATACCCATTATAAGGAAATCAATTATTATGTGCAGTATTCGGACGGGCGGCTATATATCGGGCTTTGGGACCTGTACAACTCCAGAAACATCAATACGGCTGTTGCAGCGGATGATATTTTCAGTTATTCACGAAGAAGGACCGCCCATATTATCGATCTGAGGACCCACTATACCTTCGGACCTTCTTTTCCTTTAAATATAGAAGCAGACATTATGCTCTACGGAGGTGCCAATGCCGGGGAAGTCGTTCTGAAGGAGGACGGAAGCTACCGACGGAATAAATATTCTACCTATGTACAGGTAAGCTATCCGGTAATTTCCAGTCAGAAAATCAGTCTGAATGCTTTTGCCGGAGCCGGATTCGCTCTTAACGACAGGCATTTTCTGTACGGAAACGGGAAAAACAGCTTTGACATCGTGAACGTAGGTGTAAAAGCAGGCAAGACGATTAAGATCACCGATCATTACAGTCTTCCGGTTTCTATGATGGCAATGTGGAATCCGTCTGATAAATTCGCAAGAATACAGCTGGCTGCAACGGTTTTTTAATCAAAAAGCTTCATTAACCTCGGTTCCGGATAAGAAAATCAGACTTATATTAAGTGTTATAATTGATGATCAATTGATAATTTTTTTAAAAAAACAAAGTGTTATATGAGCTTTTTAAGTGCTCCGCAGAAGTAATCTGTTCATAGCATGTAATATATAATTTTTGGTGAGCTCCGTAGGAGCGACCTGATAATCACATTGATTAATAAGTTGTATGGAACTCTGATCCATACTTACAGCCAAAAGCAACTTCCCGCTTCCATGTTGTATACCTAAGACTTCAGACTCAAACTAATTAATAATACAAAGGCCATTTCAATCCGGAAGTGGTCTTTATTATGTAGTCTTAATGCAGGATAAGGAAGCTGAGATTAATAGCTGAAAGATGCAGGAAAGGATACAGGAAGTTATTTTCAGTTATACGTATCAAAAGCCACTGTAAAATGAAATTATCTTAAAAACAGATCAAGACTTATTATTGATGACCTTTAACTTCCTGCTTCAAACCTGCATCAATCAGATATTTTTCTCCTGAACCTGAACTACCGAAAAAGTCCTTAGTATAAAACGCATTTATTGCAATCCCTGATGCAGTTATTAGAAGACCTCACGCATTTATTAGCTATCACCTGCATCCGATTCGGCATTTAAATAAATTCGTAACACATTAACCACCAAATATATATTATCATGAAAAGAAATCTATTAAACATTAAAAATATTATTGCCGGAGCAATGATGTTATCCGCTGGAGTAATGAATGCCCAACAATGGGAAATTACGGGAAACTCAGGTATTACGAGTGCTAATTACGTAGGAACAAATGAACAATCTTATTTATTTCTAAGAACCGGCGGTTCCTTTCCCAATCCGGGACAGGCCTTTCTGACAAGTCCGGGATCCTTTGTTGTAGATGCAGTAAATGGTTCTAACGGAGTAAAAGCTAAAGGCAGTATTATTACCGGATCACAAAACATGCTTGGAGGAAATGCCAACAGTTCCATCGTCGGGGGCTGGGGAAACAGTTTACAGACAAGCGGGGGTGCTAATCTTGTAGTAGGACAGACCAATACGGTATTAAACGATGCCGGAAAATCAATAGCACTGGGATGGAATAATACCGTCCGGGCTTCTAACCAGTTTGCCATTGGAGTGGGCGTGGATCTGAAATCTGAATATTCCGGCGGGTTCGGGGTGGATCTCATTGCAACAGGAAACCGCTCTTTTGTTATTGGATCAGGAACCCATGCTTCCACGAAACTGACCAACACAATTCCCTATTCAATTATGTTCGGGCTTTCCAAAAACTCAACGATGCTGATCAAAGACCAGCAGGTCGGCGTCCGCACAACAGATCCAACAGCTAATTTCCATACGGTAGGCACTGTCCGTTTACAGGATCTTCCCAACGGATCAGGAAATGCTTTGGTAGTAGATGCCGACGGAAATGTTATGGTAGCTTCTACCGCTTTGGCAAAACAGGCTAACGATCAGAAAGTGGCCGAACTGCAAAATCAGATCGATGATCTTAAATTACAGGTTGACGAATTAAAAAGCCTTTTACTGAAACAAACGGGAATAAAAGATATTTCACAGGGAAACAGTGCCAGACTTTATCAGAATGTGCCGAATCCTACAAAAGGGGAAACCAACATCAAATATTACCTTCCCGATGGCAGTAAAAACAGTACTTTAGAAATTTACTCCGTATCCGGACAATTGGTAAAATCTCTTCCCATAAGAGAAACCGGCGAAGGCAGCATTGCAGTAAACAGTTTAAAATCAGGAATGTACTTATACAGACTGTCTGTTGACGGTAAAACGATTGATACCAAAAAAATGCTTATTCAGGATTAATTCTTTGAACGTTGATATGCTAAGATGCTGCCTCAAAAGTGAGACAGCATCTTTATTTTGTTATATTTTCTTATTTTTAGGAGATGAAAAAAATCCTCATTTTCTTTTTATTATCCATCATATTCTCATGCAGTAAAAAGCAGATTCACCCTTACACGTTTTATTACTGGAAAACCCATCTGAAGCTGGATCAGGAAGAAAAAAAGGCATTGAACAAAGCTCAGTCTCCTTTTCTCTATACCCGTTTTTTTGATGTTGATAAAATAGGGGGAAAATTCCAGCCTGTCGCCGTCATCACGAAAGACATGAGTTTCCAGACTGATAAGCAGATCGTCCCTGTTGTTTTCATCACCAATCAGTCGATGCTGCATATTTCGGCCGAAGAAATTACGTTTCTTGCAGGAAGCGTTCATCAGATGATTCAGAAGAAAACCGCTGAATATCAGCTTAAGGTCAATAATGAAATCCAGATCGACTGTGACTGGACGGCCGGCACACGGGATGATTATTTTAAATTCTTAAAGGAGCTGAAGAAGATTTCCGGAAAAGAGATCACCTGTACCCTCCGGCTTCATCAGGTAAAGGATAAAAAAAATACGGGAATCCCTCCTGTGGATAAAGTTTACCTGATGTGCTACTCTACTTCTTCTCCTCTGGAAAATTCTGATAAGAATTCTATTCTGGATGTGGTGACTTTAAAAAATTATCTTTCAAAGCTTGAAGATTATCCCATCAAAAAAATTGAAGTGGCACTTCCTGTTTATTCCTGGGGAATCGTTACCAATCATCTCGGGAAGCACAGGCTGATCAATGCACTGTCTCAGAAAGACCTGGAAAATCCCGATTTCAGGAAAATATCAGAGCGTGAAGTGGAAATCATGAAAGACGGGTTTTATTTCGGGAACTATTTAAACAAAGGCTTCAAAATAAAGATTGAGGAGATCTCTGAGGAACAGCTTAAAGAGACCGTTAATTTCCTGGAGAAAAAAATCCGTGATTTTACTGTTATTTATTATCAATTAGATGGTAAATTTGTAGCTGGAAGGAATTTTTAATCCTCCCCTGCTTTCCGGAAGCAAAAAAATTATAAACAACACTAAAAAACACCTGAATCTATATGAAAAAGTATATTCTTTCACTGGCAGTACTTTCTCTTTTCTACACGAAATCGGAAGCCTGCGCATGGTCGGATCCGGATTATGATTACTTTAATCTTTTTACCCAGAGCATTATTAAGGACAAATCCTATCTTCCGTTCCTGCACAACTACTCCAGCCGGTTTTATACCGGATACAACGCGGCCCTGATCCCGGATGATAATCTGAACACCTGGCAAAAGTTCTTCAACAACCAGCTGAACTACGCCGAAACACAAAACCTGGTGTACAAGATCAGCATGAATGATCTGAATGCATTAAAAAACGGAAATCCCACCAATCCTCTTCTGCAGAAATTAGGAAACGGGTTTTACCAGAAATACCGCGAAGGAATTGATTATCTGATTGAGGCTAAATATCTAGAGCCTTATATGAGCATCAATTATGTTGAAAGTGAGAATTCTTTCTATTACGGAGGAAGTGACAATAAAGAAAATGCGACTTCTCTCGACTATCCTAAAACCATTGCAGCTTTAACTTCGCTGTATAATGCGGCAAAAAATCCTGAGATCAAACAGCGTTACGGCTATCAGCTGGTGCGCTTCAACCATTATACAAGAAATTATGATGCGGCTGTACAGGCTTTTAAAACCTATGTGGAGCCGATCAGACTGAAAGGTGCCGTTTACTTTATGGCCCTTGACCAGCTGGCCGGAGCTCAGAGAGGACTGCAGATGAACAGTGATGCCAACTGGAATTTCTTCCAGGTTTTTATGAACACGAAAGACCGTAAGGAATCTTCTTTTGTTTCGATGAAGCTTTCGGATACCGCTTCTTTCAGTAATATTATGAAAAGAGCGAATACGAATGAGGAAAAGAATATGGCTTATTTCCTTTTAGGTTATGAAGATTTCAACAATCCTATTCCTATCATGGAAAAGATGTACGACATCAACCCCGATTCTGAGATCCTGAAAGTAATGGCGGTAAGAAGCATCAACGAACTGGAAAGAAGTTATCTTCCAACCTATTATTATTCTTCGGATGCCTCCACAAATCCGGCTGTTTCAAGAGGAAAGACCGACGGCAATTCCAAGGATGCCCAGGCAGGTACAGCAGCTCCTGAAGTAAAAGAAGTGAAACTTTCTTTCTGGCAGAAAATCGTAAGGTTCTTTAAAAATCTTTTCGGCGGTTCCAAATCTGATAAAACAGGAAATGCCAAAGCAGACCAGAGTGATGATGAACTACTGAATAATCCCAACAGGATTCCTTTTTATACAACAGGCTACGGCTATGATGATGCTGCTAAAAACTACCTGGATGATCTTGAAAAATTCACCGCGAAAACCAAAGAGAAATCCAAAGATGAATACTGGCAGATCGCGGATGCCTATCTTAAGTTTTTAAAGAAAGATTATAAGGAAAGTACGGAAATCCTGGATGACATTAAAACCACCAATCCTGAATACCTCGAGCAGATCAAGAGAATGAAGGTTCTTAATGATATTGTTTCCCAGCCTAAAATTGATGCGGCTTATGAAGATCATCTGATGAAGGATTACGCAGAGTATTTTGTGGAAAAAGAAGTAAAGAAAGATACTGCCGATACGGATTATGACTATTATGGTGAAGCTCCTTCTACCGCTTCTTTCCTTAAAGATGTTCTCGCCAACAGGTATTTCCTTCAGGGAGAAGACGGAAAATCATACTTAATGAACAATAAGCTTTCTGATCTTCAGTACAACCCGAATTCAAGCCTGGTAAAAAGTGTTGAAGACTTTTACAGAAAGACAGATAAAACCCGTTTTGAACAGCAGATCATCGCCAAAAACATGGACAGCGTAGGGAATATTGATGCTTTCTTCAATACGATCTATGGAGACAGAGCCATGAGGCAGGCTGACTTTGAGAAGGCCAAATCCTACTATGAAAAAGCACAAAGCTTTACAGGTATCCCAAGAGAAAACTATGAATGGACAAAGAAAGACGGCCAGAAGATCACCCGGAAACAATATGCTCCTGGCGAATATGACGGCTTTAAAAATATTTCAGATCTTGTCTTCGGACATAATGTATGGGAAAGTTTTGGAAGTCCTGATACCGAAAGTATGAAGGCTGAAAATTACTCAGAATTCCCTTTCATTAAAGGTACCATGAACAAAGTGGAACTGGCAGATGCCCTTATCCAATTGAAAAAAATCGGAGCCGGAACCGGTGAAAAGGCGGCAAAAGCCGATCAGCTTATCGGAAATTTACTTTACAACACTTCTATTCTGGGATATTACCGCCAGCTGTTTGTGATGGATATCGACAACAGCAACGGAGGAAAATATGATTTCTGGAGTACAGCAAGAAAGAATCCGTATCAATATTATTATAAAAACTTTACGGATATCTCTTATATTGAACCTGATAATTTTGACCTGGCTATCGGCTATTATCAAAAAGCTCTCAAGCTTTCTACGGATAAAGAACAAAAAGCCAGAATCCTGTTCCAGATGGCCAGCGCAGAACAGGGGAAATATTACCAGTACGGGGAGAAAAACCAGGCTAATATCGATTATTCCGATCCTAAATGGTCTGAAAAGGAGCAGGCTCACCAAACTGAACTGGACAATCTGAAAAATCAGAAATACAGAACCTATTTCGCCCAGCTGAAAGCCCAGTATGCCGATACGCAGGCGGCCAGAGACCTGATGGGAAGCTGCAGCTATTTCGGTTACTTTATGAAAAGATAGATGAGAAAGCAAGCCGGAAGTTTCCTGAAGTCTCAGAAACAGGGCTTCAATAACCTCTTTTTCTCATTGACAAATAAAAAAGGAATCATTTTGATTCCTTTTTTTGTTGCTGTTTCTGAAGCCATTCTTCATGTTTCAGTTTAAAAGCTTCATGTTTGCTATTCTGATTCCGCTGGGCTGCATCAATAGAGTGCGAAGTATGAATATCGGCATCCTCTTTGGCAAGCAGGGCCAGATTTTCATAGAAGCAGTGAAGCTGATCCAGTTCTTTCTCTGTGAGATCTTCAATATCCACAATCCTGTTACTTGCTTTCCCATGAGCAGCGATGAGCTCATTCAGCTTGATCTGGATTGCTTTTGAATCTTTATTCTGGGCTTTCTGAATCAGGAAAACCATTAAAAAGGTAATGATGGTGGTTCCGGTATTGATGACGAGCTGCCACGTTTCGGAATAATCAAAAACAGGCCCTGAAACTGCCCATGCCAATACTACCGCTACTGCCCCGATGAAAGCATAAGAACTTCCTGTAAATTTGGTAGCCCAGTCTGAAAATTTTTCAAAAAAACTATGATTTTTATCGCTCATACTATGGATTCTTTTCTATATAAATGTATAAAATTAGTATGAACCTGCAAAGAGATGATTTTAAGAAGAGAGTTATTTTTAGGGATGAAAGCTGGAAGAGGTAGGATGGAAATCTAAATGGTTAAGCATACTGGCAATAATCATTTTTCAATAAAAATATCAGAAGTTTAGAGCCTGCTATGACTTTATTTAAAATATTAAGAGCCTGCTTAAATTTCTAAATTTGATTTTTTGTATGACACTCAAATCTTTATCTAAATCATGTTCTTTAAGTTTTTTTGATTAAAAAAATAATATTATGATTCCTTTTTTTCACGCAAAGATCATGATTAACACTGTTGATTTTAGGGAGCAAAGAGTAGAATCAACTCCGTTGATTCGATGAAGCGAGCGTTTTGAAGCCGCATCACTTTGCTCACTCAAACTAAAGCGGAATTATTCATCAACTTTGCGTTTGTCTTTCAATCAAAAGCCTGGCTTAATGCCCTATCTTGATGGTTTAAAATACACTTTCAGATACAGCCACAGGTCCTATAATCTGAATTTATATTTAATATTTATTCCTCTCAACTATTCATCGCCAAAGCTGAAATTTCATATTACAGACTGCTTAAACTTCCCTCTTCCAGCATCCATCTTCCTTCCTTTCTTATCATTTCGTTTTCTTAAACCTGTGCCACCAGATCAGGAATCCGGTAATGGGAAGCGAACATCCGATAAGTGATATGATGAAATACAGAATAATACTTGGCAGTCCCATAATTTCTCCGGTGTGGAGCGGTTTTGCCAGAGCGGTGAACTGTTTGTTCAAAGGTCTGCCGGAAAATAATTCTTTGGTTTTGAAAACACCGGTTTTGTCGAAGGTTACTTCATCCGGAAGCATCATTCCTAAAAAGTTCTGTGTATTGGTTTTAATGACAACATATCTTGGGTTATCTTTATTAGGGAGTTCAACACTGGTAGCCGCCCTGTAAGGAAGATGCTGATCTGCCAGTTTCATGATTTTATCAATGGAAGCTGACGAAACATCTTTGAGATTTTTCTTTTCATCCTGTTTCTGAAGCATATCTTCCAGAAGCCCTCCGAAAGGATCATCAGCATTATCTTTTTCTTTTGAAATATGGTCTATTGAAGATCCGCCAAGACTTACGATAAGACCGTTCTTTACCCAGGGATATGTCACATACAGTCCGGTAACTGCTATGAAAAACAGCATTAAAAAGGTATAGAATCCAAGTGTATTATGAAGATCATAGTTAACCCGCTGAAATTTCGCCTTAAACATAACCGTAAGTCCCTGCTTCAGAAACTTCAGTTTTTTGGGGAGCCAGAGAATCAATCCTGAGATCAGGAGGATACAGAACATCAGAACAGAAGCTCCGACAATCTGGCGTCCGGCATTTCCCATCATCAGATTCCGGTGAATATCGAGAACCACTTCAAAAAAATGATTGGCTCCCGTATCTGCCTGTCCGAGAATCTTGCCGGTATACTGGTTATAATAAGCACTTTTATCCAGCTGGCCTTCACGGTAGGAAATCACATAACTCCTGCTTTTATTTTCCGGGATCAGCAGTGAAGTCAGTTCTTTTCCTTCTCTTAACAGTTCTGCCTGAATATGATCCGGATTTTTAGCTGCTGTTCCGGCAGTAATATAAACCTTATCTCTGTTATAAAGATCAGAAATCTGGTTTTTGAAAGCATACATACATCCGGTAAGACACATTAAAAAAACTATGATACTCGACAAAAGCCCCAGCCAGAGATGGGTGATCCACATCAGGTATTTTGTGAATGATTCATTCTTTCTCTTTTTCCGGTAAAGGCTTTTAAATAATGGCTTCATAATGATCATCTAACAGCAAAAACATTAAGACAGGGATGCCGTCTTAATGTTTTTTTATTAAAATTTGAAATGAATGTTTTTGATTTGAGAAAGGAAGATGAATGATAGAATTTTAGGCATCAGATCCCTTAATTTTATATTACTTCCAGCTTCCTTCTTCCAGCTTCAAGTCTCAGAAATTACTTTCGTCCTTTGAACTGAACATCTTTTACGATTTCCTGGAATTTCGTATAATGTTCAGGTGTTAATGCTTTTTCAATGGCCGCTTTTCTCTGGGCATCAAATTTTTCCCAGTATTCTTTAGCCAGATCATTATTTCCGTGGTATACATCGTGTGCATCATTGAATGCTTTTTCGAAGGCATCATTGGCAGCATTCACCACTTTGAATTCCTCTTCAGAAAGCTGGGCTTCAGTTTTTATTCTTTCCAGCAAAGCATTGTCATATCTTGGTCTTTTTCTGGAATTCTCGTCAACAAATTTATTGAACTTCTCCATCTGCGGAGCATCTAAAACTTTAGCCATTTCCAGAGACTGCTGTGCTCTGAGCTCTTCATTTTTGATGCTTAACGCCACTCTGTCCATATTTCCACCCTGAGCTTTGGCAGCCTGATAATTCTGCTCCTGAAGGTCCTGGTATTTTTTAGTGATTTCGTCGAAACTCTTTTCCTGTTCAGCGTTAAGTTTTACCTCTGTCTTGAACTGATTGTAATCGATTCCTTTCTTTTTCTCTCCGGAACAGGAGATCACTGCTGCTCCGATAACGAATGCGAATAATAAAGCTTTCATATTTTTCATAATAGATGATTTTGATTAGAATTTATAGTTGACCTGAACGGCAAAGTTTCTCGGCTGGATCTGATCGATGTATCCTCCTCTGAAGTAAGAGCTGTATCCTACCGCGTTGAAGATATTATTGAAGAATACTCTCATCCCAACACCATTTTTAAGGGTATAGCCAGCCTGGGCATCTACGGTAGTATATTCCGGCATATCAAAAGGTTTCTCTCCCGGCTTTACACTATTTGCATGACCTGCTGTAAAGGTTTTCTGAGTCCACTCGTCAACCGGCCTTTTTCCTACGTAATAAATTCCGGCTCCTACATCAAGCCCGGTTAAAACTCCCGTATTGAACTTATAATTTAACCAGCCGTTTGCCGTATGCTTAGGGGCGTTCATTGGTGCGGACCCATTCACATAAGCCGGGCTGTCTTCATACTGAGCATCCAGATAAGCCCATCCGGACATCACCTGAAGATTGGGTAAGATTCTTCCGATAAGCTCAACTTCAACTCCTTTTCTTCTAAGGTTTCCTGCCAGACCGTACATTGTTTGCTTGTCGATTACAACAGGGTTGTAGTTTTCATCAAGAATGGTAAAAGAAAGATGATCCGTCTTAATATCAAACAGGGTAACATTAAATCTAAGACGCTCATTAAACCAGTCCGATTTAATCCCGGCCTCCCATTGCTTGGTTGTAGAAGGACCTACTACCCCTCCGGATAAAAGAACATTATTAACGGTTCTCAATGATGTTGTTGTAGTATATGATCCGAAAACATTAAGATTTTCCATTGGGAAGAACATTAATCCAAATGACGGATTCCATGCGTTGCTCGTACTTTTATCAGATCCGTTTACCATACTGTAACGAATACCCGCATGAGCTTTAAAATATTTACCAAAGGACATTACATCCTGTGCCATTGCTCCAAAAGTAGGTGTTTTCACTACTCCCGGATCTTTGGACTGCTGGTACAGCACATTCACAGGCAAAGTATTTGAAATCCCCTGCATCACATCAAAAGAATCGAGTGGATTACCTGCATTAATAATATTTGCTGTTGTTACAGAGTTTTTATAGGCGTTAAAAGCATAGGTCGTCACTTCACTTTCCTTCCAGTCTATCCCCACCTGAAACGTATGCTTAATAAATCCGGTCTGAATATCCTGTCCTATGAAATCTGCCTGGAAAACTTTATTGGCATCAATACTTCTGCTTTTACCTATTGTTCTGTAACGTTCTGTCCAGGGAGTATTTTTAGCGTGGGCAATAGATGAAGCTTCACTGTTTACCTCTCTTTCAGCTGAAATAAAAGCGGCTCTCAACTTCAATTTATCCGTAAGTTTCCGTTCTGCTGTTGTAGAAAAGTTGAATGACTGAACTTTTGTAAAATCGGTAGTATATCCCAGGAAGGCTCCTTTAGGCATTTTATAAAGAGCCTCTACATTAGCATCAGCAAGATTGATGGTTCCCCTGTCTGGTGTACGTTTATCGTGAAGATAATCTAGCTCAACAACAATCTGTGTTTTATCATCCGGGCGGAAAGCTACTGATGGATTAATGTAAATTCTTTCTCCTTCAACATGAGATCTGAAGGAATTATTATTCTGATAAGCACCGTTAAATCTTACGGCCACTCTTCCCTGAGAATCCAATACCCTCTGAACATCCACAGTAGGTCTGTAAAAATCCCAGCTTCCGTATCTGAAACCGATATTACCACTATTGATAAAATTAGGTTTCTTTGTTACCACATTGATTACTCCTCCTGCTGATCCCAGCCCGTCACCTATTCCCTGGGTAACTGCTGCCGAACCTTTCAGAACCTGAATATTTTCAACTCCCTGCATATCGGTGATCATTCCTGCAGTACGGAAGTCAGAATCCATCTGAACTCCGTTTTTCAGAACCGGAACCCCTCTGTACCCCCTGATCGACATACTTTCGTTTCCTCCGCCATAGCTTGAAAACAGGGTAACGCCTGGTACGTTTTTGGCAACATCAGTCACCGTAAGTGCGCCCAGTTCTTCAATGGCTTTATGGGAAATAACAGAAATACTCTGGATCTGGTCTCTGGTCTTCAAAGGTAATCTGGTTACCGTTTCAAGTCCTGCCGGCTGTTTCTTTTTTTCACCAAATAATTCTACTTCGTCAATCTCTTTTGACTTTTTGATAGAATCGTTCACTTGCTGTGCGCTTACGAAAACCCCACCCAGTACAAGCAGAGAAAAGGATACTACTTTATTCATCTGATCATTTTTTGCAAAATTATTATTTTTATTAATTCTAAATAAACAAATAGAACTGACATATGTCACCCTGCTAAGACTAATCAATATCAGATCATTAATCACAATTTAGAAACGATCAAAATAAGCTAACAGATCAACCTGAAAGGCAAAGACATCATCCTAAAGCACTCATATGATTAAGGATAATTAAATTAAAAAAACAGGTTTAAGGACAGGGAAAAACCTGTTGGAAGATATTTTTAATAACCGCAGAGTTAAACAAGGATAAATAATAACCACGTTTTTAAGATAAACCAGGCCGCTTCGCTTATTTTTTTTGAAATACAAAGAGATTGTATCAGTTGGCTAAGTTTACGCTTTTGTGAGAACCTATTTTCAATCCTTCACATTTAACTTTTTCATGAATACGTAAATGACAAAATATATTTATTAAGGTCGACAGAATTTTTTCACTCCACAGCACTTTACATCTTATTCCAGATTTACAGATGGATAGTTATTGGGGCAGGACATAAAAAAATCCGTCCCTGAAAAGGAACGGATTGTATAATCATTGCAAAGTATGCAGTTATCACACTTTAATTTCAACGTCAACTCCTGAAGGAAGTTCTAATTTCATTAGAGCATCAACAGTTTTAGAAGAAGAAGAGTAGATATCCATCAGTCTCTTGTGAGCTGATAACTGGAACTGCTCTCTTGCTTTCTTGTTTACGTGCGGAGATCTCAACACTGTGAAGATTCTCTTATTCGTTGGCAATGGAATAGGACCGTTTACAACAGCACCAGTAGCCTTTACCGTTTTTACGATTTTCTCAGCAGACTTGTCTACCAAGTTGTAATCGTAAGATTTTAGTTTTATTCTGATTCTTTGTGACATTTCTTTAATTTAAAAATTAACCTTTTGCTTTAGCTATGATTTCTTCAGCAACGTTTTGTGGAGTAGCCTGGTATTTCTCTAATTCCATAGAAGAAGTAGCTCTTCCTGATGAAAGTGTTCTTAGAGTTGTTACGTATCCAAACATTTCAGAAAGTGGAACAGAACCTTTGATTACAATAGCTCCGTTTTTCTCTTCCTGACCACTGATAGTACCTCTTCTCTTGTTAAGGTCACCAATGATGTTACCCATATATTCTTCCGGAGTTACAACTTCCAGTTTCATAATAGGCTCCATAATTACCGGCTTAGCAGCTTTACCAGCTTCTTTAAATCCTAGCTTAGCAGCCATTTCGAAAGAAAGAGCGTCAGAATCCACCGCGTGGAAAGATCCATCTTTAAGAGTAACTTTAATACCTTCAACTTCGAAACCGGCCAATGGACCGTTCTTCATTGCAGCTTTAAATCCTTTTTCAATAGCAGGAACAAATTCTCTAGGAACGTTACCACCTTTGATCTCGTTGATGAATTCTAAACCAACTTTACCTTCGTCAGCAGGTCCAAGTTCAAATACAATGTCAGCAAATTTACCTTTACCTCCAGACTGCTTTTTGTAAACTTCTCTGTGGCTGGCAACTTTTGTTAAGTTTTCTTTGTACTCTACCTGAGGTTGTCCCTGGTTTACTTCAACTTTGAATTCTCTCTTCATACGGTCAACGATGATATCAAGGTGAAGCTCACCCATACCGGAGATGATCGTTTGTCCAGAAGCTTCGTCAGTTCTTACCGTAAACGTAGGATCTTCTTCAGCCAGTTTAGCTAGAGCGTTACCCATTTTATCCTGGTCAGCTTTAGTTTTAGGCTCAACAGCGATACCAATTACCGGATCAGGGAAAACCATCGATTCAAGAACGATTGGGTTTTTCTCGTCACACATTGTATCACCGGTTTTGATAGACTTGAATCCTACCGCAGCACCAATATCACCAGCTTCAATATATTCTACCGGGTTTTGCTTGTTAGCGTGCATCTGATAGATTCTGGAGATTCTTTCTTTATCACCTGAACGGGTGTTCAGGATATAAGAACCTGCATCCAGTCTTCCTGAATATGCTCTGAAGAATGCTAATCTTCCCACGAACGGGTCAGTAGCAATCTTAAATGCCAATGCAGAGAAAGGTTCGTCTACTGACGGCTTTCTTGTAATTTCAGCGTCAGTTCTTGGGTCAGTACCTTTGATATCATCTTTATCCAGTGGAGAAGGAAGGTATTTACATACTGCATCCAGCATAAACTGTACTCCTTTGTTCTTGAATGAAGAACCACAAGTCATCGGGATAATAGATAAATCGATAGTAGCAGCTCTCAATGCAGCATTGATTTCTTCTTCTGTAATTGAATCCGGATCTTCGAAGAATTTCTCCATCAAAGTTTCGTCATATTCAGAAACAGCTTCTACTAATTTCTCTCTGTATTCAAGAACTTCATCTTTCATGTCTTCCGGAATTGGAACTACCTCGAAAGTAGCACCCTGTCCAGCTTCATCCCAGATGATCGCTCTGTTTTTAATTAAGTCAACAACTCCTTTGAAATCTTCTTCAGCACCGATTGGTAAAACGATTGGAACTGCGTTAGATCCTAACATTTCTTTAACCTGGTTTACCACGTTAAGGAAGTCAGCACCCTGTCTGTCCATTTTGTTTACGAATCCCATTCTCGCTACTTTGTAGTTGTCAGCAAGTCTCCAGTTTGTTTCAGACTGAGGCTCTACTCCATCTACTGCAGAGAATAAGAATACCAATCCATCCAATACTCTTAAAGATCTGTTTACTTCTACGGTGAAGTCAACGTGTCCCGGTGTATCGATGATGTTGAAGTGGTAAGGTTTAGTATCGGCAACAGGCTTACCTTGATCTGTTGGAAAGTTCCAAGAACAAGTGGTAGCTGCAGAAGTAATGGTAATACCTCTTTCTGCTTCCTGCTCCATCCAGTCCATTGTAGAAGCACCGTCGTGAACCTCTCCAATTTTGTGGTTTACCCCTGTATAGAATAGAATCCTTTCTGTAGTGGTAGTCTTACCTGCATCAATGTGAGCAGCGATACCAATATTTCTTGTAAATTTAAGATCTCTTCCCATTTCAGATTAGAATTTGAAGTGTGAGAAAGCTTTGTTAGCTTCCGCCATTTTGTGAGTATCAGATTTCTTTTTGAAAGCAGCACCTTCTTCTCTTGAAGCAGCTACAACTTCGTTAGCTAATTTCAAAGCCATAGACTTATCATTTCTAGCTTTAGAATATTTGATTAACCATTTCATTGCCATAGAAATTTTTCTGTCGGCTCTGATTGGCATAGGGATCTGGAAGTTAGCTCCACCTACTCTTCTGGAACGTACTTCTACGTGAGGCATTACATTTGTAAGTGCATCTTTCCAGATTTCAAGTGCAGTTTTTTCGTTATCTCCTTTTTTAGTTTCTACGATATCCAGTGCATCATAGAAAATTTTGAATGCGATTGACTTCTTACCGTCAAGCATTAAGTTGTTTACGAATCTCGTTACCAATTGATCATTAAATTTCGGATCTGGTAACAACGGTCTTTTTTTCGCTTTTGTCTTTCTCATTGTTTCTGTACCTTATTTAATGATTATTTTTTCTTTCCTTTTGCAGGAGCAGCTGCTGCTTGTCCTGGTTTAGGTCTCTTAGCTCCGTACTTAGATCTTCTCTGTGTTCTTCCATTTACACCAGCGGTGTCTAATGCACCTCTTACGATGTGGTAACGTACTCCCGGTAGGTCTTTCACCCTTCCGCCTCTAACCAATACTATCGAGTGCTCCTGAAGATTGTGTCCTTCGCCCGGGATGTAGGCATTCACTTCTTTACCGTTAGAAAGTCTTACCCTTGCTACTTTTCTAAGTGCAGAGTTAGGTTTCTTCGGTGTAGTTGTATATACTCTCGTACATACACCACGTCTTTGTGGACAAGAATCTAGGGCAGCCGATTTGCTCTTCTTGGCAAGCGTGGCTCTTCCTTTTCTTACTAATTGTTGAATAGTAGGCATTTAATTGCTTTTTATTTTAGGGTGCAAAAATAGTAATTATTTTTTAATTAACAAGCAGTTATCTGTAAATAATCTTTTTTATTAAAAATTAATTAACAGACACTTACATTTAATCAACGATTGTGACGGTAACATTTTTATTCCAGTTAAATTTTCTGATATTCTCTTTCAGCTGTTCCAGGTTCTTTTCCTCTATGGAATAAATAGAAACCTCCAGTCTTGCCACAGTTACCTTCTGCTTTATTTTCAGAACAGCCGCTTTTTTCCATCCGGCCGGAACATGCCCCTGAAGCCACCCTTCATACACCACAGCAAGATCATACCTATTGTCTGTACAGTATTTTATAAGGAAATCTTCAAATTTCCGATCAAACTTTTTTTTGTTTTCATTAAAAGGAACTGTTTCCACAGACCCCAGGCCGGCAATATCCAGTAAATGAATATCCGTATAATAACTTATAGCCCCAATATCATTTGCCACTACTCCTGAAGTGTTGTAGAACTTGTGCAGAAATTTTGCAGACTGCACCTGCTGTTCATAAATATTCTTGCCTCCGTTATTCATCACTTTATGGGCAACCCATCCTTTATATATAAGAAGCAGAGCATTGGCAGCTACCAACAGACTGATGAGTGTTTCCTTTTTAATATAATCCCTGAAATTAAAAAACAGTCCTTTGAATTTAGGGATCAGAATCATAGAAAACCCGGCAAGAATATAAGC
This sequence comes from Chryseobacterium indologenes, assembly GCA_002439165.1. Taxonomy (GTDB): domain Bacteria; phylum Bacteroidota; class Bacteroidia; order Flavobacteriales; family Weeksellaceae; genus Chryseobacterium; species Chryseobacterium indologenes_E. The sequence goes on along the minus strand of DJTE01000005.1, from coordinate 32,217 downwards.
TTCATAACGGAAAGGCCCTTTAAGATCGGCAAACATAGAATGACAGAACATCAGCAGGGAGAATACAATCAGTAAGAAATTATCTTCAAGTGTATCTTTCACCGTTTTCGCCCTGAGATCCCTGCAAATAAAAACAAGGCACAGCAAAACAGGAAATAAGCCAACTTTGTAAAAACTGACATTCAAAAGAAAATTATCCAGAAAAATAACTCTGAGCTGCTGCGCTATATTGGAATCCAGGCTCAGCTTTGTTCCTTTTACCACTACCGAATTGGGGAAAAGATAGCCGTCCTGCTGGTAATTGAAAGCACAAAAAACTGCAACAGGCACAAATCCGAGGATCAAAACCAATACTGCATCTTTCCATTTTCTGACCAGTGCCAGCATAAAAGCCAGGATCACAAAGTAGAACATACTCTCGAAACGGATGAGCCCCATCAGTACAATACTGAAGCAGAAGCCATACCCGGCCAGACTGCTCCGGTTCCTACGGTTAAAACAAAAGATATTTACCACGAAAAGGAACACCTGAAAAACGTGCTCCATCCCGGAAAGCAGATGCAGGGGAAGCACAATAAAAAATACTGTGAAGAGTACCGCCACCACCGTTCTTTTTACTCCTTTGAAAACATCAGCATAATATAAGGAGAGAAAGTAAAGGGTTCCCATACTGAAGAAAACATTGAAATATAAAGGAATCTGATCATTATTTCCGAAAACCTTAATCAGAACGCTCAGCATATAGGTAAAAAGAGGTGATGAAGATGTAGAGGAAAACCGGTATTCCGTCATACCCCAGACCTCATGCAGGGCAAAGTTCTTAGCCATAGCAAGGTGAATGTAAGCATCATCCAGAAAATATACATAATGCCCATCCGTTTTCAGTACGGAGCTGATATAATACAGCAGACACACTGAGAAAAAGAAAGCAGAAGACAGTAAAAAACTTCGGAAACCTGTATTTCGGGATATATCCATCTTAAAAGGGTAAATATAATGTCTCAAAGATAAGCATCATCTGCTGTAAACCGGCAGCGCAGGAAAAATGTTTACCTTTATCCGGTTTCCGGTTTTAGTTTTTCATTTAAAATCAATATTTCCAAACTATTTTAAAACATATTCTTATAGTTATCATCTATTGACAATAACCCGTTTCGGCACAATATTTTCTGATTCTGTCAGTATAAAAAAGTAAACTTATGAAAAATGCAAGCATTATCGGCCTGAAAGAAGCCGACTGTAAAAACATTTCAGAAAAACTAAATATCCTTTTGGCGAATTACTCCGTATTTTACCAGAATACAAGAGGTTCACACTGGAATATCAAAGGAGATCAGTTCTTTACCCTTCACCCGAAATTTGAGGAACTGTACAACAGCCTGGTATTAAAAATCGATGAAATTGCGGAAAGAATCCTTACGCTGGGAGCAACACCTGCCCACAACTATTCTGATTATCTGAAAGTAGCTACCATTAAGGAAAGCAAAGAAGTAAGCGATGCCACCAAAAGTGTTGAGCTTATTCTTAATTCATTCAAAGTGGTTATCGATCTTCAGAGGGAACTTCTGGATATTACGGATAAAGCAGGAGATGAAGGAACCAACTCCCAGATGAGCGATTACATCACAGAACAGGAAAAAGAAGTATGGATGTACAACTCTTATTTAGGGAAGTAACCTGTAAAAATCATCTGATAATAAAAAAATCGTCTTACATTTAGGCGATTTTTATTTTTAATGATTATATTTGCGTTAAAATTACACATATTATGCACGACGTTCGATTAAACTCTATCCTCGATAATGATTTCTATAAAATAACCATGCAGAATGCAGTGGTAAAATTATTCCCGAATTCTATTGTAAAGTATGAATTCATCAACAGAGGAAAGCACCATTTCCCTCCCGGTTTTGATGTGGCGCTGAAAGAAGCGGTTAATAAAATGGCCGAATTAAAGCTGACGAAAGATGAAAAGAAATTTATGGCAAGAACCTGCCCTTATATTGATCTCCCGTATCTTGATTTCCTGGAAGGCTATCATTATGATCCGTCTGAGGTAAAAATTCACCAGGAAGGAAGTGATCTCAGCGTAACTGTGGAAGGATTGTGGTACAGAACGATTCTTTGGGAAGTTCCGTTACTGGCTCTGATCAGTGAACTGCATTACGAAATGAATCATATGGAAAGAGATTCCAATGAAGTGGTAATGAGCAAAACCATTGAAAAGGCAGATTCATTGGGCAGGCTTGGGGTAACTTTCGCTGAGTTCGGAACACGGAGAAGACACTCTTATAAAGTACAGAATCTGGTCATGGAAGCTTTAACCCAGAAAAAAGATTCTACATTCATCGGAAGTTCAAACGTTCATTTTGCCATGAAGTACGGAGTAAAGCCTATCGGGACTCACGCTCATGAATGGTTTATGTTCCATGCCGCAGAATACGGGTTCAAAATGGCCAACGAGCTGGCACTGGAACATTGGGTAGATGTATACAGAGGTGATCTTGGAGTAGCACTGTCTGATACCTATACAACAGATGTATTTTTCCAGCAGTTTGACAAAAAATTCGCCAAGCTGTTCGATGGAGTCCGTCATGACAGCGGTGACCCTCTGGAGTTTGCTGATAAAACGATTGCCCACTATCAGAAAAACGGGATCAACCCGATGTTCAAGTACATTATCTTCTCCGATGCCCTGAACCTTGAAAAAGTAGAGGAAATCACGAACTACTGCCGGGGAAAGATAGGAATCTCTTTCGGAATAGGCACCAACCTTACCAACGACGTAGGTCTGAAGCCTATGAATATCGTTATGAAGCTTATCGGCGTTCAGGCTCCCAACCAGGAGTGGATTCCTACGGTAAAACTTTCTGATGAACATGGAAAATATACCGGAGATCCGAAAATGATCGAACTGGCCAAAGAGTTTTTAAGAATAAAAGATTAATCAATCCCTGAAACCATGAAAAAAATACTCTCATTATTTGTGATCTCTCTGCTGATGTCTTCATGTTTTGTCTATACCAAAGGGCAGGACGGAAAAAAGGGAGAATCTGCTAAACCTGCCTCTGCATCTTCAGTATTTAACGGGGAACTGGCAAAATCTTTAGGCGCAGACCAGTACGGAATGAAGGCCTATACCATCGTTATGCTGACCACCGGAGCCACCACAATTGAAGATAAAACCCGGATGGGAGAACTGATGAAGGGGCATATGGGAAATATTACAAAACTTGCGGATGAAGGAAAGATCATTGTGGCAGGTCCATTCTTAGAAAAAAATAAGGAAAATTACCGGGGTATGTTTATTTTCAATACAAAATCTAAAGAAGAAGCCGAACAATGGGTAAAAACAGATCCCGCAGTACAGGCCGGGGTTTTCAGTTACGAGATCTTTCCCTGGTACGGCTCGGCAGCACTGCCTTTATACCTGAAGCATCATAAAGAAATCTCTAAGGAAAATCCATAATAACATGGGGTTCATCCCCTATTAAAAACAAACCGAGATGTCAAAAAGATTATCTTTACTCTTTATTCTATTTACCGCCACCCTGTTCGCACAAAACTACGAAAGATATAAAAAGCTAAAAGACACAACCATACACTCAAAAAACCTGGGATTTGGAAAAAAAATATCGGTAACAGTTCCGATAGAGTGGCAAAATGGAATAAAAAACAATTTTCCATTAATTATTGTATTTGACAAACAAAACAAAAGAAGCCATAATTATATCATCAACACCATTGATTATCTGACAAGTACTGAACAGATGCCCTCATCTGTAATAATCAGCGTGGAATCTGAACAGCGCTACCGTTACAATGAAACCCAGTACAAAACCTCGGACCCCAATGGACTTGCGCTTGAAAATGAAAAATTCATTTTTGAGGAGCTTATCCCTCTTGCCGAAAAAGATTACAAAGCTTCAAAATTCAGGATATTAATTGGTCATTCAAGATATGGTTATTTCACAACGGCTGTGTTTACTTCAAGAATCAACGATGTGAACGGTGTTATTTCTATGAGTCCTTTTTTCTTTCAGAAAAATATTGATTTAACGGATTCTGTAAGGAAGATGAGCAATCTTTCCTATACTTCAAAAAAATATTACCGTTTCGGAATTGGGAACGATTATCCCGAGGATTTTGCCAGGATGGATTCTGTTATAAAAAAGAGTGTTCCCAATCCTTTTTTAGATATTAAAGGGTATCGCTTTAAAGCCGCTGACCACAATGCAACGCCTGGTTTGGTAATAAACACTGCACTGTATGAGCTATTTGAAGAATGGTCCGGTATTCAGGCTGAATATTCATCCAATAAACAAAAAGATTTAAGTATTAAAAAATCTCTTGAGCAAAAAATAATATCCGGCTATGGAACCAAACTCAATTTTTCAATTGGTGTCTTAAATGGCAAGGGATGGTTCTTTTATAATGAAAAACAATACGACAAAGCTATTCAGGCCTGGCAGATATTAATGGATTCGTATCCCAATTTTTCACAAGGTTTTTTATATATCGTACAAGCTCAGATTCAATTAAAGCAGAATTACCTTCAGACAGTCAAAAAATTCAAGACATCTTTAGTGAATTCTGAACTGTATACGGAAAAGGAAAAGCAGGAATTAGAAACAGAGTTACAGGAAATAATAAAATAAGTATCAACTAACAGTTTTTTCTTAAAAAAACAGCCTTGTTCTTTTTTCAAAACTCAAAAAAAATAAATTATATAACAAAATAGTGATTTATTTTCATTATATTAGATGTTCATTTTCAACATCATACAAAACAACCTCATAAAATGATCCCATGAAAAAAATGAACTTATCTAAGCTTTCAAGAACTGAACTGAAAGAAATATCAGGTGGAAATCTATACCCTGCATTGTGTAACGGCGGATGCCACGGTGAAGCCATGATCAGATGTCCTGACGGATCAACTACGATGACGGATTATATATGCGTCAACGGAAGATGCGAAGTCAACACCGGATACTGTAAACCAAAGGTTCTTGTACCTATCGAACCCCTTGATCCGCTACCTCTGTTTCCATAAATATCAATGAAACCATACAAAAGCCGTCCCGAATGAGACGGCTTTTTCAATCTGGGTCCGGGTGAAGGAGTTTTAGGATAAAAAGGCTGGAAGTTACTTTCAGTTATAGATACTGAAAGTCTCAGCAAAATCAGATTACTATAAATAAATGAAGACTTATTATCAGCAGGCTTCATAACTTTCTTCTTCCGGATCCCGGCTTCCAACCGGTCTAAATCAGATATTCCTATCCCGAACTGAGTTTTTTTATTTTCTTCATTCTTCTTTTTCATTATCTTTAATCAGACAAAGACCACACCATGAAAACCATTGAAGAAGTTCTGAAAAAGCTGGATGAAATCATCATTCAGTGTAAGGAAAAAGAGAGTCCCGCGGGATATTTTGCCTGCACCTACCGGGCTATGACCGCACAGGTTTTAAAAGGGATTCAGCAGAAAAAATTTGAAGACAATCCGAGAATGGCCCTTCTCGATCTTGCTTTTGCCCAAAGGTATCTGGAAGCATGGGAAAATTACAGCAAAGGGAGAAAATGTACCAACGCCTGGTATATCGCATTTGAAGCCTGTAAGAATAAAAACCTTTTAATTTTACAGCACATTTTCCTGGGAATGAATGCGCACATCAATCTGGATCTCGGAATTTCAGCAGCCTCAATTATGCCGTACCGGAAAATCAATCCGCTGAAGAAAGATTTTAACCATATCAACACGGTCATCGCTTCCATTAATCAGAAAGTTCAGGATTCCCTGAATAAAATATGCTATCCCGTGAATCTGATTGATAAAATTTCCAATGGAAATGATAATGCGGTTCTGGATTTTGCTATCTCAAAGGCAAGAGAAACATCTTGGGCAACAGCAGTGATCGCTTCCAATACCCCGTTATTCCTGAGAGAATCAGTGATTGACATTGTGGATTATGCCGCTGCAAAGGTAGCATCACAGATCCTGAGCCCTGAAATTCTTACTCCGGCACTTTTAAAGGAACTTAAAAAATGTGAAAGTAGTGATGTCGCTGAAAATATTGAAATCCTCGGAGCTACAAAAAATGTATAACATAAAAAGGCCGGAATCTTCCTCACGGATTCCGGCCAGAGAATGAACAAAATAAAAGAAACTATAAGGTTTCCTTATGCTTTTTACGGTAAGCGTAATGAAAAACAACGGGCAATACGGTAAAGGACAGCAGCATACAGATGATCAGTCCACCTACAATCATAATAGCCAGCGGCTTCTGAATTTCCGATCCCATTCCGTTAGACATTGCTGCCGGCAGCAGTCCCATTGATCCCATCAGGGCAATCATCACTACGGGACGGATTCTGCTCTGCACTCCCTGGGCAATGGATTCTTTAAGGGACATTCTGTTCTGCAGGTTTTCTTTCATCACTCCAATCAGAACGATCCCGTCAATGGTAGCCACCCCAAAAAGGATAATAAACCCGATTCCCGCAGAGATTCCGAAAATAGTTCCGGTAAACCAGAGCGACAGAAATCCTCCGATAAATGCGAATGCAAGGGTTATGGAAGAAATCAGGGTGTCTTTCATATTTCCAAAATTGAAATACAGCAACATCAGAATAAGAACCAGTGAAATCGGGACCACCATCGCCAGCTGTTTTCCTGCTCTTTCTTTACTTTCAAACTCTCCTGCCCAGGTCATTTTATGCCCTTTCGGAAGCTTCACCTCTTTTTCCACCTTTGCTTTTGCTTCTTTGATCGTACTTCCCAGGTCGCGGCCTTCAATATTAAATCCAACTCCGATATAGCGGCTGTTTCCTTCACGGTAAATAAACGATGGCCCGGTATGATAATCAATCGTTGCAATTTCTTTCAGCGGAACCTTTTTATTATCCTGAGTCGGGATCAGGATATCCCCCATTTTTTCCGGGGTATCGCGGTACTGCTTTTCAAATCTCAGCATGACATCAAACATTCTTTCGTTTTCATAAAATCTGGTGGCTGCCTGCCCTCCGATGGTCATTTCGATCACAGCCTGTGCATCTGCGGTAGACACTCCGTATTTTGCCATCTTGGAATCATGAAGCTGAATTCTGAGCTCCGGAAGACCAATATTTTTAAAGACATTAACGTCTGAAATTCCCGGAACCGTCCTGATGGAATTGGCTACCTGATTGGCATAATCTTCAAGCTGAAATAAATCGTTTCCGAAAATCTTGATCACCAGCGGAGCCTTTACCCCTGCTACATATTCTTCTACATTATCCTGGATCGGCTGGCTGAAGCCAAAGTTGATTCCCGGATATTTTTCAAGGGAAACCCTCATCTGCTCCAGCAGTTCTTCTTTGGATATTTTTTTCTTCCATTCATTTTCCGGTTTAAGCTGGATATTGAATTCTATATTAAAGAATCCGGTGGGATCTGTTCCGTCATTAGGACGCCCGGTCTGGGTCATGATGAATTTTACTTCATCATATTTCATCAGGATGTCCTTCATTTCTTTGGTAAGACGTACCGATTCATCCAGGTTAACACTGTTGGGAAGGGTAGCACGAACGTAGATTGCGCCTTCGTTCAGTTTCGGTAAAAATTCGGAACCATAGCTGGAGAATCTCCAGCCGCAAACAGCGAGTAAAGCAACAAACCCAATGATAAATCCTTTTTTGTGACGGTCGCTGAACTCATAAATCCGGTAGATATTCACTCTGAAGAATCTGGAAATAAAATTTTCCTTTTCCTCTATATTTTTCGTCAGCAGGAGTTTGCACATCGCCGGAACATATGTGAGACTCAGAATCAATGATCCCAATAATGCATATCCTAATGTAAATGCCAAAGGAGAGAACATTTTCCCTTCAACTTTCCGGAAAGAGAAAATAGGCATCAGGGCAACAATAAGGATCAGCAATGCAAAGAAAATATAGCCGGCCACGCTTCCTGCACTTTTTTTGATGATTCCCAGCTTTGAAATTTTATTGAATCTGCGCAGTCCGATTTTCCGGGCTTTGTGTTCGAGGGCAACAAAGACATGTTCAACAATAACGAGTGTTCCCTCCAGCAGCAAGCCGAAATCCAGCGCACCCATAGAGATCAGATTGGCAGGAAGCCCCTGGATTTTCAGCATGATAATAGCAAAAAGGAAAGCCAGGGGAATCACTGAAGCGACAATAAACGTTGTTCTCCAGTTGTACAGGAAAATAAATACAATAACGGAAACCAGAATTACCCCTTCAACCAGGTTTTTGGAAACGGTATGAACGGTAGTGTTCACCAGCTCTGTACGGTCTATAATCGGTTCGATCTGTACATCACCGGGAAGCTCTCCCCCATTCAGCTGTTCTATTCTCTCTTTCAGCCGGGCAATCACTTCACTTGGATTTTCACCGCGGAGCATGATCACAATTCCTTCTACCACATCATTCTCCTTATTGTATCCTACCTGCCCCAGTCTTGGTTTGGCAGATACTTTTACTTCGGCAACATGCTTTACCAAAATTGGTGTGGAACCTTTTACCTCAATCTGTATGTTTTCAATATCCTCTTTCCTTTCCAAAAGACCGATCCCCCTCACTACATAGGCCTGATCGCCTTTGGACACCACATCTCCTCCTACATTAATGTTGCTTTTCGAGACGGCTTCATACACATCCAGGGGGGAAAGGTCATAATTATGCAGTTCCGTAGGATTAATTTTTATTTCATATGTTTTTTCTTCTCCTCCGAAACTCACCACATCCGCCACTCCCGGCACTGCCAGCAGTTCTCTTTCAATAACCCAATCCTGAATGGCCGTCACTTCTTTGATCGGCAGTTTACTTTTGATAATATACCTGTAAATTTCCCCGGTTGCGCCGGAAGGAGGCTCAATGCTGTATTCCGCACCATTGGGAAGCTGTACATTTCCCAGTTTATTGGAGGCATACTGCTGGGCATAGAAATCACTGATATGATCATCAAAAATGACAGTAACCACCGACAATCCGAATAATGAAATAGACCTTACCGAAGTTTTATTCGGAATAGAATTCATTTCCTTGGAAATCGGCAGGGTGACGAATTTCTCTATTTCCTCGGCACTTCTTCCCGGCCACTGGGTAATTACCCGTACCCTGGTATTGGTAACATCCGGAAATGCTTCAATAGGCGTATGAATATAGGAATAGATTCCTCCGGCCAGCAAAAGGAAAGTTCCCAGCAGAACGATCAGTGAGTTTTTTAAAGAGAAGGAAACTATATTCTGTACAAATTTTCGCATTATTTCCCGGCTTTGTTTAATTGATTTTTCAGGTTCTCATAGATCAGCAGACCGTTGGAAGCGATGACCGTCTCTCCCGGCTTTAAGTTTCCTTCTACATAAATATGCCGGCTGTTGGAAGCAATCTCCGTTACAGGCCTTATTTCCAGCTCGCAGTCTTTTTTATACACCACAACATAGCTTTGATTGTTGTCGAAGATTAAGGCCTTGACTGGAATTGCCAATGCATTTTTATTTTGTGAATTAAGAGGTAAAACCACGTCTGCCGACATTCCCGGCCGTAGTTTCATTCCATGATTATCCATAATGATTTTCGCCTTCAGCACCCGTTCATTTTCATTGAACACCTGTGAAACCGTATTGATCTTTCCTGAAAAACTTTCATCCGGATAAGCCAGCGTCTTTACGACAACAGGCTGATCTACATATACATTCCTCATGTTTGTAGCATATACATTCGCCATCACCCATACCTTATCCAGATTGGAAATGGTGAAAAGCTGATCTCCACCGGCAGTAACCGGCATTCCTCTGGAAACATTTTTAGAAATCACATAGCCGTCCGCAGGAGCCTTAATCTGAATGGTACTTCCTCCCGCTGAATACAGCTGCATATTTTTCTGTGTTTTAGAAATATTGGACTGCAGGATCGCCACTTCAGCTTTTGCTTCCTGTAAATCTCTTTGGGATGCAATATCATCTTTATACATGGCTTCCACAGAGGAAAGCTTTCTTTTGGCCACAGCCAGCTGAGCCTGTAAGGTCCGGGTATCATCCTGCATTTCATTGACTGCCGTACTTTTTACACTGGCCAGTACCTGCCCTTTTTTCACATAATTTCCAAGCGAAAAGTAGGTATCAGTGACTATTCCGTCCACAAGGCTTACAAACGGAACGGTTTTATCCGAATTGCTTTCCACTTCGCCGGTCAGCGTAATACTTTCCTCGATAGGGCGGATTTCTGCTTTTACAAGCCGGATGTCTTTTTTAAGTTCTTTGCTGATGCAGTAGCTTTTATTTTCTTCTTTATTTTCCTGCTGATCTTTACAGCCTGTAAGGGTAACCAAAGCAGACAGATAAAAAACAGCAATATATTGGGTTGTATTCATTCTCATCGGTAGGTATTTATAAATCCTGTCCCACAACGTACTGCAGGTTTTCGTAATATTGATTAAGTTCTTTTTTAGTGTCCAGAATGATCATTTTATTGCCGATATAGGTATCCAGGAAATCCATGTATTCCAGCATACTGATGTTTCTAAGCCTGAAATTTTTCTCATGGCTTACCAATAGGCTGTCCAGTGTAGATTCATAGGCTTCATCAATTTCTTCAGACACATGCTGTGTCCGGATATAGTTTCTGAAAACAGAGATGATTTCATTCTCAGATTTCAACAGGTTTTTCTGTGTCTCATTTTTCATTTTCTGAATTTCCAGCCGTGCTTCCTGGATATTTCCTTTATTCCTGTCGAAAACGGGAAGATCGACAGATATCCCCAGCCCTATAAAATCCTTCATGATATTCCCTCCGCGGTCGTACCCAATGGAAACTGCAATATCCGGAACTTTAAGAGCATTCTGTATTTCCAGGTTTTTCTCGGCGTGTTTTTCTTTATTTTTTGAAATCAGAATATCCGGACGGTTTTCTTTTGCTTTTTCCAGCCACCGGGAAAGTTCCAGTTCGGAAAGTTCTTTATCCGGCATGACAAATGCATCTGAAATAATAAGGTAAGAGCGGGCAGGCATCATTAACAGGGCTTTCAGCTCTGTCTGTCGGTCTTCAGTTTCCTGTTTCAATGAGATCAGTTTTTTCCTGAATTCAATTTCCTGCGCTTTCAGGCGGACATATTCTGCCTTACTGATATTCCCGAGGTTTAGCTGATTGTTATAAGACCTTGTTAATTTTTCAATGGAGGAGATCTGTCCCTGATAAATCTTTTGCTGTTCCTGGCTGTACTGGATCTCAGTCATGATATTTCTCACAGTCTTTTTAAGCTCACGCAGAACTTCCTGTAATTCATACTTCTCTCCTTCCACCTCTATTTTCTGAAGCTCGATATTTTTCCGTCTCTTTCCGGCGGTCTGGATCACCTGTTCAATCTCTGCCGAGATCTGGCTGTTTTTTCCCCAGTTCCCGATCAGTGCCGGCTGTTCTTCGATATCATATGTTCTCCATAAATTGACTTCACTGATGCTTAATTTGGGGTTGGGCCAGTATTTAGCCTGAACAGCCCGTGCTTCCGCCTGGGAGATTTCCAGCTTCTGCGCAATGAGATCCAGGTTTTTAGCAAGAAAAACTGCTTCTGCTTCTTTCCTGGAAATACTTACCGTATCGGAAATCTGTGCCGAAAAGAAACTGAAACCATGAATATACAGGAGGGTAAAAATAATCTTCTTCAAAGGTCTTATCATTTAAGACCACAAAATTACCGGCGTAAGATTAGACTCAATTTCGAATGAAATTAGAATTCAGTTAGTTCAACATTAGAATTTGATTAGAATAGGTAGAGATTATTTTTTTAACACAAATGACAAATTTGTATCTCACAAAATAATATATCAATGGATAAGGGAAGGCTTTTTTATCATATTATAAATGGTTATTCGCTATCAGTAAAACCTTCAGGTACAAGAGGTTATATCACTTCAAACAGCTCCAATGGAAAAGTGACACATAGGAAGCATTTAATTGCTGACCGGTTTAAAGGTTCAGGATATAAGGAAGCCTTAAGTATTATCAATACAAGTGCAGAATATAATCTTGGACCGATGCTTACAGCAGAAGAAAAATAGAAGAAGAAGCTGATAAAATAGCTGATAAAACCCCAAATAAAATGATTACTTTTGATATGACGGTTGATGCTATATATTATATTTTGCTAAGAAGGAAAAAGATGAGCTATATAGACATGGGCTTAATCTGTAAATTATTTAGCGGATAATTTCAAAGCGGATAGAGAGTCAATTGATGGTAAAGCTGAAGCGAAAGCAAAAGAAGACAAGGGGATAATAAAAAAGATAATTAGACAGAAAAGTGGTAAAAATAAAAGAATTTATTTTAAAATTTTTGGATAAAGAAGCCGAATGCTGGACTAGATTACATTCAGATGATTTGATTGCTTTTAATAACTGTGTTAAAGAGTTATATAATATGGCAATTGAAGATCTTGACGAAAGTTTAGGGATCTTTGAAGAGAAAGAACTTATTGAAGAAGAGAATCCAACGATATATAGACCTCGCCATTTGTATAAGATAAGCACTTATAAAAATGAAATTTATGAAGATGTATTTGTTGCTTATGTTTCAAATATAACTACCGATCCTGATCCTGATCCGTTATTAGGTACTGTTTTTGAAGCTTTTATTATTAATGAAATTGAAAATGAATTAAAAGTTATTGGAACAATGATGAGATATAAAAACCGCTCAACGATGAAAGTTGAAGGCTGGAAGGCAAGTGTATATAATCCGTCTGATTTAGATATTAATCAATTAGGTGAATTTATTTCTGCAGAAAGGTATTTTGAGCCGGGTAATCGGGATGATTTTTCATTGGAAGAATATTTGAAGGATAAATAAAAAAATCTATATTTTTAATTAAAAGCGAAGTTTCTATTTTTAGAAGTTTCGTTTTTAATTTTTAAGATGTTAAATGATTACTTTTGACATGAAAGCGGATATAAAAGCCAAGTTTAAAGACGGAAACAGTTTATCTGCAATTTTGTTATATGAAAAAACGCATATACATTCTACTGAATTCTGTGGAAAAATAAAACCTAATAAGGTTAAAAAAAATAATAAACCACAAAAGTCACAAAAGATTTTAATACTAAAGTGATTGCAAGATAAAAGCAATTTGCATAAGAAGTACACATGAGTTTTGGAAAACCGTTGATTTTCACAAACGCAAAAATCTGTCAAATCTGTCAAATCTGCGAAAGATTAAATTTAATAGGCTCTGGCCAAACACTCGGAAAAAAGCCTTACCGTTTCAAAAAATCAGGCGGAAATATAAGCAGAACATTCGTCCCTACATCTACTTTAGAATCAATTTTCATGATAATATGATGATGATCAAAAATACTTCGGGACAGCGATAATCCAATACCACTTCCCTTAACTGAATCCACATTTTTCCCTCTGTAAAATGTCTCCGTAATTTTGGCTAGATCTTCCGAAGGAATTCCTTTTCCATGATCTTTCACTTCAATGTTTAATTGATTTTCCTGTTCCGATAAAATGATCTGCACAGGATGATCATAGGAATATTTAATTGCATTTTCTACAATATTATATAATGCAAGATAAAGAAGTGTCTCATTTCCAGGAAACTCTAATAAAGCAGGTTTTGTAACCCGCAGATCTATTTTAACAGATGCATGATTTTCCTTTGCTCTGGCTTCCAGCTTTTCATAGATCTTCCAGATCAGTTCATCCATTCTTACCTGTTGATGAGAAGATTCCAGCTTTGCCATTCCGGACATCAGCAAAAGGTTATTAAGAATATTTTCAATCTCGTACACATTATCCAGAGATTCTTTCGCTACTTTCCTGTACTCTTCGGGGCTTCTGTCTTTTTGGGCGAATACTTCAAGATTTCCGGAAATAGCGGCCAAAGGGGTTTTAAATTCATGAGAAACATAATTGATAAAATTCTGCTGCAGAAGCATACTTTCCGAGATCCTGCCCAGTAATTTATTATATGACCTGATCAGTTCTTCTATTTCATCATTGGTATTGGTAGAGGTAATTGCTGCGGATATATTATTATAATCCACATTACTGATCCGTTCCACAACATTGGAAACGGGTTTATAAACAATTTTTGAAAGATAGCGGCTCAGAAAATAAATAGCCAGCAATCCCAGCGCCAGTACGGAAGCCATAATCACAGAAAGCCTGATCATCTGGGACCGGAATGAATCTTCCGGATATTTTACAAAAACAACAAAATCACCCTGGTTATCCGGATAGAAGATTCCGGAATAAAAGCTCTTGTCGGCCATAAACTGCACCCCTTTATTATTTCTGGCAGCTTCTAAATGCCGCAGTTTGATGTTATGGTCATTCAGATTATGACCAAATGTAACTTCATTATTTTTGTTATAAACAGCTACCCTGTTGTTCTGAATAAGATGATTGTATTCTTTTTTGATCTGTGCATGTCTGTCTTTGGGCAGTTCATCTTTTTCAAGGTAATAAATTGCAGAAATAAGGGCCGTATTTCTTAGCTTTTCAAAGTAAAAAATTTTTGTACTGTCATAATAGGCAAAGAATATCACTACAAATGTAACGATAGAAACAATGCCGAAAGAAAGGCTTGAAATAAGGGTAAACCTGTTTCTGAGCGTCATTTTCAGTCTTTAATTAAGTATCCGGTTCCTTTCACGGTATGAATAATTTTCTGATTGGTCTCATCAATTTTATTGCGGATATAGGAAATATAGACATCCACTACATTCGTTGCATTATCAAAATCAATTCCCCATACCTTATGAAGGATCTGTGTTCTGCTCAGGACCTTATTCTTATTTTCCATCAGGTAGGTAAAAAGCTTATATTCCGTTGGAGACAGTCCAATTTCCCTATCATCCTGGGTTACCTTATGGAGATCTGTATCAATAATGATATTTCCGCATACCAGAAGCTGGTTTTCCTTCTGGTAACTCAGTTTATTTCTTCTTGTTAAGGCTTTTACTCTTGAAATAAGTTCATCAAAATGAAAAGGTTTGGACAGATAGTCATCCGCTCCCAGATCCAGCATTTTAATTTTATCATCCGGACTGTTCAGTGCACTCAGCACCAGGATCGGGGTATAATTTCCTTTAAACCGGATCATCTGTGTAAGCTGTATCCCATCCAGCCCGGGAAGCATAATATCCATCAGAATAATATCAAAGTCATAGGTATTAAGAAGCTCTCTTGCTTTTTCTCCGGATTCTGCAAGTGCGATATGGTATCCCGCTTCTGAAAGTCCTTTTATCAGGAAATTGCTAATTCTCTGATCATCTTCAACCAATAAAATATTCATGTGCTTCAGAAATTTCCCATAAATATAGCCATTATGTAGTTAGAAGAGAAATCGGGAACAAAGACAGAAGATATTTTAGAGCCGTACATATCCGTAAACACCTCCAACATCCGGCCTTTTTTCATAATTTTGAAAAATGGAGATAACCTACCTAATTATCGGATGTATTACCGGGGGCCTGCTGGGTGCCCTGATTGTATATCTGGCCCTGAAATCATCCTCGGTTTCAAGAAGTTCCTATGAAGAATTAAATAATTTACATATTAAAAATAATGCTGATCTTACCAACTCTCTTCAGAAGATCAGGGAACTGAATGAAGAAAATGGCAAAGAAAAAGAACTGCATCTGCTCAGCCAGGATCTGCTGAATGATCTGAAAAATGAGTTTGCAAAACTTTCGGCAGAGTATACTTCTGTGAATACCCAGTTTCAGGAACTGAAGCAGTTAAACAACAGACAGACTTCCCAACTGGAAGTGCTGACCATTGAAAAGCAGGATATTTTAGCTAAAAATGCAGAATTTGCCGCTCAGAACGAAAGCCTGCAACAGTCTTTACAAACCCGGAAAGAGGAGATCATCAGGATTCAGGAGGAATCCAGGCTGCAGTTTGAAAATCTGGCCACTAAAATTTTAGAGGAAAAGACAGAAAAGTTTACTACGCTGAATCAGAATAATTTAAAAAACATTCTTGAACCTTTTCAGGAAAAAATAGCAGATTTGAAGAACAAAGTGAATGAAGCCTATGAAAAAGAAAATAAAGAACGCTTCTCTCTGGCTGAAAAGGTAAAAGAACTTGCAGAACTTAACCAGCAGATCTCTGATGATGCCAAAAAACTGACCCGTGCTTTAAAAGGTGAAAGCAAAACCCAGGGAAACTGGGGAGAAATGATCCTGGAAAGCATCCTCGAAAAATCAGGACTGGTAAAAGGAAGAGAATATTTTCTGGAACATGAATTGCGTGATGAAGATAATAAAGCTTTATTCT
Source organism: Chryseobacterium indologenes (assembly GCA_002439165.1). Lineage (GTDB taxonomy): Bacteria > Bacteroidota > Bacteroidia > Flavobacteriales > Weeksellaceae > Chryseobacterium > Chryseobacterium indologenes_E. Next base: position 15,929 of record DJTE01000005.1, on the reverse strand, counting down.
CAGAATTCTCCGGAAAAAAAATGCGTCCCGATGCCGTTGTAAAATACCCTGATGAAAGAAACGTGATTATTGATTCCAAAGTATCACTGACAGCTTTCACAGAATTGGTAGATGAAACCGATGCTGACGTTTATGCCATAAAACTGAGCCGGCATCTTGGATCTATCAAGAACCATATTAATCAATTAAGTCAAAAAGCATATGACGATTATGGAAAATCTTTAGATTTTGTAATGATGTTTATCCCAAGTGAACCGGCTTATATTGCAGCTATGCAGGCCGATCAGAATCTTTGGAACTATGCGTATGAAAGAAGAATCCTTTTGCTGAATCCAAGCAATCTGATCACTTCCCTTAAACTCATTGCTGATCTCTGGAAGCGTGAATACCAGAACAGAAACTCAATAGAGATCGCAGACCGCGGTGCCAGGCTTTATGATAAATTCGTAGGTTTTGTAGAAAATCTGGAAAAAGTAGGACGAAATCTTGACCAGGCTAAAAATGTTTACAACGAAGCTTATAAACAGCTTCATACCGGAAATGACAACCTTGTGATTCAAACTCAAAAACTGAAATCCTTAGGAATCAAAAATAAAAAGGACCTGCCTCAAAGTCTTATTGACAACAGCAGTTTTACTGACCAATCAGAAAGCTAAATCCCTTATTGTATGTTTTCTTTTGCATCATATCCTTATCCAAAGTCCGAATCCCTCAAAGAAATATTGGTTTCTTCTCTGGGAGCCGGAATTTCGGTATATCTGTTTTTGATTATTTTTCAGCCTTTTGGTACGGAAAACTTCCGGCATCCTAATAAATTCCTGATACTTTTTCCCTACTGCATTATTTTCGGAACTGTTTTTTTCATTGTCAACCTTATAACTTCCCTTTTTAGCAACTGGAATATCGGCACCGAGCTCTTAAAAATAATTTTCATTTTATTCCTGGGATCTGTTTTTTCCTATTTTTATAATGCATTATTTGTAAGCCATGTAAAACTTGATCCCGGTAATTATTTTTATATGTTACTGTATTCCCTGGCAATCGGAATTCCGGTTTCTGTCATATACATTTTATCACGGTATATCTATTTAAAGAATATACATGAAAATACAGCTCACAATATTTATCCCAATCTTCCCATTTCCGGACAACAACAAAATCTCCTGAAAATATCCGCACAGAATACAGAACTTATCATCGCTGAAAATGATTTTTTATTGGTTCGGTCTATGGAAAATTACTGTACATTTTACTTTATAGAGAATGACAGTTTAAGAAAAATACTGATCAGAATAAGCTTATCCGGTGCTTTACAGCAAATCGGAACAGATTCTGTTAAAAGATGCCACCGATCTTATATCGTCAATCTGGGAAGGGTAAAAAAAATCAAAGGAAATGCTCAGGGCTATAAATTAATTCTTCCTGAAATTGATTTTGAAATTCCTGTTTCAAGAAGTTTCATACCATCAATTATTCCTCAATTGCAGAAGCAGCATTGATAATTTTGTCATTCGTCACTATTCTTTGTTATTCATCACATTACCTTAAAAGTCTGGATTTAAAGCTACATTTTTGCTCAAAAATTAACAGACATGAGTAAAAAAATCAGCTTCTTCTTAATCTTTACTGCAGGCTTTACCATCTATTATTTCTTCGATTTATTTTATTTTAAAACGATCCAGACTTTTACAAAAAGTATCCTTCAAAGCAAGGCTATTGCCCATGTAATTGCTTATTCTGTGACATTAATTCCATTGATGGTTACCTTAAAAGTATTGTTTCCCAAAAGGAATATTGCAGATCTGTTTTCATTAAACAAACCCATTAGCAGAGGATTTATGCTTGCATTTACCGGAACCCTTCCCATGCTCATCGGGTATTTGATTCATTTTAAGGCAATAAGCAAAATAAACCTGGAATCCCTCTTTATCAACACACTTTCTTCAGCATTTTTTGAGGAGATTATTTTCCGGTCTTTTCTTATCGGAATACTATTCCGGTTTACCAGACTTGGTTTTTTATCATCCGCATTATTCGGTTCCTTGCTTTTTGCTCAGGTACATTTATATCAAAGTCAGAACATTACAGAATTGTTTGAGATATTTGCCATTACATTTCTAGGCTCAGTATTCTTTGCATGGACATATTTTGAAACGGATTACAACTTATGGACAGCTATATTCCTTCATTTCTTTATGAATATGTACTGGGAAATATTTAATGTCTCGGAAAATGTTTCCGGAAATCTCTACGGAAATCTTTATAAAATAGTCTCAATTGTCGTTGTAATCGTACTTATCATTTATTTTAAAAGAAAAAATAAAATCCCTTTTGAGGTGATCTGGAAAAGTGCTTTTATCAGGACCAGAGAAGTTCAATCATAAATTTTGCATAATTTTGCAGAATGTTGATAGAAAGTTTTCAAAACGATAAAATAAAAAATGTCACTAAACTCCTTACTGACAATAGGTTTCGTAAAAAATCAAAAGTTTTTGTAGTTGAGGGCCGGCAGGAAAATGAAAGAGCATTACGTTTCAGTTTTGAAGCCGTAGAGTTTTTCATCTGTGAAAATATTTTTAAAGGACAGCTTCCTGATGCCAGAATTCATTATGTAAGTGAAAAAGTATACGAGAAAATAGCTTACAGAGAAAGTTCCGAGGGAATTATCGGTATATACCGGGCTAAGGAAAACCCTTTATCGTCATTTGTACCTAAAGAAAATGCCACGGTTATCATCGTGGAAGGTGTAGAGAAGCCTGGAAACCTGGGGGCAATTTTAAGAAGCTGCGAAGCATTCGGCATTGATGCCCTGATTGTTTCTGACGGAAAAACTGATTTTTACAACCCCAATGTGATCAGATCCAGTGTAGGATGTCTTTTCGGAATGGAAGTTTATCAGGCCGAAAACCAGGAAACCTTTGAATTTCTCAGGAAAAATGCATTCAATATTTACACCACTCTTATGGATGAGACTGCTGAAGACCTTTATAAAAGAGATTTTACACAGCGTTCTGCCGTATTATTCGGTACAGAACATTCCGGTTTAAGCGATTTCTGGACCGGAAAAGGAAAAAACACCCTCATTCCTATGTCCGGAAGTATCGATTCCCTGAATCTGAGCAATGCCGTAGCTATAACCTGTTATGAATCCTTAAGGCAGAAGAAGGGATAATTTCAGAAGGCAAACCCGAACAAAAAGATACCCTTCCCTGCAAGTATTTGTTCAAACCGAACTATAAGAATATTGATAAAAAAAGAGCATAAAAAAACCGTCTCACTGGGTGAAACGGTTCTTTTATTATTTAAGCTTAAGCTAAAATTATTTCTTAGCTTCTTTAGCAGCTTCTTTTGTAGCGTCTTTAGCAGCTTCAGCAGCTCCTTTAGCAGCATCAGCAGCTCCTTTAGAAGCATCTTTAGCAGCCTCAGCTCCAGCAGCAGTAGTAGCAGCAGCAGCATCTTTAGTAGCCTGAACACCAGCAGTAGCAGCAGAATCGATTACTTTGTTAGCAGAATCAGCTACGTTAGCAGCAGTTTCAACAGGAGCGTTAGCAGAATCGTTAGTTCCTTCAGTAGCAGTAGCTTCAGTTTTTTTACAAGCAACTAGAGAGATTGCAGCGATAGCAGCTACGAATAATGACTTTTTCATAATAAATTAAATTTAATTTTGTTAATATTGTTTTATAAAATTTTCTTCTGTTCTGTTATTTGAACAAGACAAAGGTATAGCAGATAGAAAAGTTGTTTATGAAAAATAATTGTAATACATTTGTAAAATAGTTTTACAAAAAAACATAACTGATAATCAACAAATTAATTATTAAACAAAAAAATTGACAGATTTAGATCTACTGCACTTTGAACAGCTTAAAAAGGACGTTCAGGCACAATATTTAAAAGAATACACTCCTTCCCATGATGATATTTCTAAATGGAAGGGGATTGATATTATATATTTCCAGGAAGACCTGCGCAAAAAAGCGAAAGGCAACATCAGTGAAAAGTCATTTTACACCTATTTCAAAACTTCACCAGTCACCAAATTACCGAGAATAGATATGCTCAATTTACTGAGTATTTATGCGGGATACGACTCATGGTACGAGTTCAAGAAACAGCACCTTTTTGCCGGTGAACTTCTTCAGGATAATGAAGAAACTGATGAGGAAGAAATCAATGAACTGGAAAAAACAGTTGCTGAAGCTCCGGAACTTCCAAAATCTGAAATCCAGCTTCCAAAAACAGTATATCAGCCGCATGAAAATACCGATTTACAAAAATCAAATACTGATAATCAAACACTTAAACAAAATACAACTTTAACAGAGAATCCTGGAACAACACCCGCTGTCCCTAAGAAAAATTTCTTTAAAAAACATGTATGGGCTGTTGTAACTTCAGTTTTAATTACGATTACCGGACTTCTGGGTTTTAAAGATGAAATTTTTTCAAAAACCTATAAATATTGTTTTGTGGATAAAGACAGGGGAACTTCCGCAATCAATACCCTTAATATTATGGTGATGAAGGACAATGAGTCTCCTATCCTGTATAAAATAAAGCCGAATGAATGCTTTTATTATTCCACCAAAGATAAAAATCTGAAAATGGTGATTACCTCTCCCCTGTATGAACCCCTTACCGTAACCAGGAGTCTTGAAAATGCCCCGGATGAAGAGCGCATAGAACTGAAGCCGGATGATTATAAGATGGCAGCCTATTATTTTTCGGTAAAAGATGCCAAAGGAAATCCGGAACTCCTTAAACAGAAAAGAAACCAGCTGGAAAACCTGATCAGTAATACAGCCGTAATCTATCAGATCTATGATAACAATATCTATGGAATTGAAAGGCTGGACAAGCAAAAATACATCACACTGGTAACCACTCCTACCACCTCCTTAAAAAACCTGAATCTTATTGAAATGATTAAGGATAAAAAAGGAAAAATAGTATCTATCAAATTTAAAATTGCATCCACAGATGAAAAAAATAAATAACTTTTTACTTCTGGCAGTACTTATAATTGCATTCGCTGCCTGCAATAACAAAAAAACGGAATCTGTAAGTGATCTCGAAAAACTGAGAAACAGCAACAACACCAAAAGCTACCCTGCCGTACAGATGGACAGCATGCAGGTCATTAATTCCATCACCCAGCAGAAAGTTCAGGAACTGCTTGATCTCTCCACCCTTTACCTGACCGGGAACAGAAATACAGAAATAGACACCGCTATTTATTCACAGATGGAAAGCTATTTTCATAAACCGGATTCTTTAACATTCAAAAAACTGTTCAGAGAACTGGACAGCCTGAAAGTAAAATCGGTAAAAGTGAATAATCTGAATGTTTATAAAGAATTCTATAAAAAAGACACCTTAGATTATGCCAGATTCGATGTGGAATATTTCGATGACAAAAAGAAATCTCTGGGAACCTTTGAAAAAAATGCACAATATATCCTTTTATTGACTCCATCTAAAATGCAGAAAGAGTTTAAATTCTACTTCCTTGATTTTTACTCTGCTCCGCTAAAAAAAGACACCACTTCAACAGGCGTAACCAAATAGTCTAAAGGAATATCATTTTCCCAGCTATCATCCACATATTCATCGGGGTTAAAGTAATTGACCCCGACTTTTTTTGTTTCCTGTGAAATATTCTGAAAAAGCCTGTCATAAAAGCCTTTTCCGTATCCTATTCTGTTTCCGTGACGGTCGCAGTACAGCAATGGGGTAATGACAAAGTCAAAATCGGTTTCCCCGGAATCATTACTGTTAACAGGTTCCGAAATTCCCCAGTTATTGGTTTCAAAAACCGAATCCTCAGAAATTTCAACCGCAATAAGCTGATCCGAAACAATCTTCGGCACATACACGCGGATATGATGCTCAAAAAAATATTCAATAAAGATCCGGGTATCAATCTCATTAAATTTCTCAATGGGAATGAAAATATGTATTTTCTGCCCTTCCCGGGGATTGAAATAATCCAGAAAGTTCCTGAATATTTTCTCAGATAACACAAAAGCCTCATCAGAAGACAAGGCTTTTCTTTTTTGCATATATTTTTTTCTTAGCTCAGCTTTCAGCATAATTGACGTATTAATTAATCGCAGACTAATATTTTATGACCGTCTATATCTTTAAATGAAAATTCTGTATTACCGTATATCCTTTTGGTAATCGGTTCAGAGATCTCAATTTCAAGCTGTATCATTTCCCTGTAAAATTCTTCAATCTCCGGAATCCAGAGGATAAGATCAGCCGCCAGAGGATTCAGGTCTTCATTAAAGTGAAGGTTTTCTTTTTTCGATTCAATGAGATGGATCTGGAAATGATCTTTTACAACAATTCCATATACTTTACGCCCATTTTCCTCTAAAAAATTCAGAACCGTAAACCCGATTTTCTCATAAAAACGAATGGTATTCTGAACATCTGAAACCACCAATTGGGAAGCTGAAGAAATAATTCCGGACATGACAGGTATTTTTTAGGATAAAATTTTATACAACTTATCAGACAAGCGAACTCTGAACGGAAGCTCAAAAGTAATCTGATCTCCTGTTTTTGCTGTTTCACAAGGACCGCCTTGTACATACATTTCAGTAACAGTAATTTCCTGCTCTCCGGTAGTAGGTCCTGAAATCAGGATTTTATCCCCTACTGAAAGTTCATTATTCTCAATTAAAAACTGGGCAATCTTTGATTTTGAATAATAATGTTCCGCTTTACCGATCAAGGTTTTTTTGACAGCGATTTTCTGCCGGATATTCTTTGTTTCCGCTTTGGCCAAAGGTTTTGCAGATAAATCTCCTGAATTTTTAAACTTCAGGGCATCGGATTTTCCTTTTCTGAAGACTTTATTTCCAACCTGCAGCCCTTTTCTCAGTTTCACCTGCACTTCCAAAGGCAGATGAATGATATCCAGACATTCCGTAGAGCAGCAGTTTTCCATAGCGGCTTTACATTCGTCACACTGGATGAACAGTAGGTGACAGGCATCATTGGCACAGTTGGTATGGTTATCACAAGGTTTCCCGCACTGGTGGCACTGTGAAATAATATCATCAGTAATTCTTTCTCCCAGACGGTGATCAAACACAAAATTCTTTCCGATGAATTTGCTTTTGATTCCTTCTTCTTTGATCTGGCGGGTATATTCAATGATTCCTCCTTCCAGCTGATATACGTTTTTAAAACCCTGGTGTTTGAAGTAAGCACTGGCTTTTTCGCAGCGGATTCCGCCTGTACAGTACATCAACAGGTTTTTATCTTCTTTATAATCCTGCAGCTGGTCGTTGATAATCGGCAGGCTTTCTCTGAAATTTTCCACATCAGGAGTAATTGCCCCTTCAAAATGGCCCACTTCACTTTCGTAATGGTTTCTGAAATCAACTACAATGGTATTCGGATCTTCAAGCAGATCATTAAATTCCTGTGCTTTTAAGTGGATTCCTTTATTGGTAACATCAAAAGTATCATCATTCAAACCATCCGCAACGATTTTATTTCTGACTTTTACAGTCAGTTTTAAAAAGGAATAGTTGTCCTGATCCACAGCTACGTTCAAACGGATTCCTTTCATAAAATCGTAGACCTCGAGCGTATCCCGAAAAGCCTCAAACTGATCCGCAGGAACACTCATCTGAGCATTGATTCCTTCATGGGCAACATAAATACGGCCAAGAGCATCAAGGGCGTTCCAGGCTATAAACAGTTCATCGCGAAATTTCTTGGGATCTTCAATTTTGGCATACGCATAGAAAGACAGGGTAAGACGATCTTTACCGGCTTCATCAATAAGCTTTGCTCTTTCTTCTGCGCTTAAGGTGTTATACAGTTGCATGCTATAAACGTTTTAAGTGAGAAAAATATTTTTGCAAAGATAAACATTTTCCGGGAAAACATCCGCAGAAGAATAAAGTAGCCTTATAAGGTAACATTTTGTCATTTTATTTTTACATCGTACCTTGTACAGGACATATCGTCCATATTCTTTTAATAATTTTTTAAGTTTTGTTAATTGGAACTGCTGCAATTATGACATAATATATAAAATCACACAATAGCCGTTAAATTTTAGTTAAAATTGAAACACTTAGCATGAATTGCATACTTATTTAGCATTAAATTTGCTTACAATAAAACAGAAATTAATACATAAAAAAAGAAAGATATACAATGAAGAGTACTTTAAAAAAACTATTACCATTTGCAGTAGTGGGAGTTGTCTCAGGAGCTACTACCGTTGGGACAATACAATATTTCGGTCAGCATAATAATAATGGTGACCAGTCTTTTTTTACTGCATCAGCACCTAATGCATCATTTGTAGGAATGAATACGGGAGCTGTGGGTGATGACTTTGTAAAAGCATCCAAAACAACGGTTCCGGCTGTGGTAACCATCAAAAATTATCAGAGCAGAACAACCAGCAGAGCCTCTGAACAGGATCTGTTCGACTTCTTCTTCGGAGATCCTTTCGGAGGAAGAGGACAACAGCGGCAAAGGCAGCAGCAGGCTCCGGATAATATGCCTTCAGGAATGGGTTCCGGGGTGATAATCTCTCCTGACGGATACATTATTTCGAACAATCACGTTGTAGCAGGTGCCAATAAACTGGAAGTGGTATTAAGCAACAAAAAATCATATATCGCTACTCTGGTAGGAACAGACCCCAATACAGATATCTCTTTATTGAAAATTGAAGAAAAAGGTCTCCCTTACCTGAATTTCGCCAATTCCGACAATATTGAGGTAGGACAATGGGTACTTGCCGTAGGAAACCCGCTTGGTCTTAACTCTACTGTAACGGCAGGGATCGTTTCAGCAAAAGGAAGAGGAATCGGAATCCTGGGAAGCCAGGGAAAAGCAGCTAATCCTATTGAAAGCTTTATTCAGACCGATGCAGCGATCAATCCGGGTAACTCAGGAGGTGCGCTGGTGAATGTAGCCGGCGATCTTATCGGGATCAACTCTGCCATCCAGTCTACAACAGGATATTATCAGGGGTACGGATTTGCGGTTCCTTCCAATCTGGCCAGAAAGATCGTTGAGGATATCAAGAAATTCGGGATTGTACAGAGAGGATTCCTGGGAATCCAGTCTTTAGACTTATCCAATGACCAGCTGGTTCAGGCTTACAACAGACAGAACAAAACAAGTCTGAAGGTAGGTGCCGGAGTGTATGTAACAGGATTTGGAGAAAACAGCGGTGCTGAAGATGCCGGACTGAAAAAAGGAGATATCATTACCAAAATAGACAACTATGACATCAGTGATTTTGCTGATCTTTCCATGTCCATCGGAAGCAAGCGCCCTGGTGATAAAGTTCAGGTAACCTACTCCAGAAACGGAAAAGATGCCACTACATCCGTAACCCTCAGAGATCAGAAAGGAGGTACGTCTACCCGTACAAAAGCAGACCTTAGCGTTACTGAAAAGATCGGTGCTGAGTTTGACCCTCTTACGGAAAGATTCAAAACAGAATACGGACTGAACAGCGGTGTGGTTGCCAAAGGAGTGGCTGAAGGCGGAGAAATGGCGAAAATAGGGATTGTAGACAACTACATCATTATAGAGATCAACGGAAAGCCGGTAAATTCACAAAAAGATATAGAAAAGATCCTGGAGAAGTATCAGGGAAATGTGCAGGTAAAATTTGTGGACGACTACGGAAGAATCTATACCAAAGGATTCAGAATGCCTTAATGAATACCGGAAACAGTCTTTTCATATTAACAAAAAACGCTGCATTTTTTGCAGCGTTTTTTTATTTGTTTTTGTTCATTTTCTCAGCGATCCTTTTCTTTTTATTCCGTTCATAAATAACTTCCACAATCTTTCCTCCTATCCATGAAAACGGAAAAAACGTAAGGAAAATAGAGATCTTATAAAAAGTAGGGTGATACGGGAATATAATAACATCCAGCATGGCGATAAAAAGCATAATAAAACCGATAAGGATAGCATATGCCACCTTGGCGTATTTTACAATAAGTGCCGTAGCAACTCCTCCAATGGTGGTTCCCAATCCTGAAATAAACAGAAGGAACCCAAAAAAGGCATTATCGTTCTTCATGCTGTAAAGAAAACGCTGCCAGTGCTCAAAAGGAGCAAAAGCTTCGAAAGTGACCCATTGCGGAAACGCTCTTATACCAAGAGTAATAATAAGTCCTGCTATACCAAGACCTACGAGCACCGCAATTGTATTTCTTATAAAGTTCATTAATCCTGATGTGCAATCATAGAAATTTCAATATCAACGTTCTTTGGCAGACATGACACCTGTACCGTTTCACGTGCAGGATAGCTGTCTGCATCCAGATATGATGCATAAATATCATTCATTACAGCAAAATCGTCCATACTTTTCAAAAAGATGGTAGCCTTTACAACATTTTTAAAGGTCATTCCTGCTTCTGTAAGGATGGCTTCAAGGTTTTTCATTACCTGATGGGTTTCTTTTTCAATTCCTTCTACCAGTTTACCCGTGGCAGGATCTACAGGAATCTGTCCTGAAATATACAATACCCCGTTGGCCATATTAGCCTGAGAATAAGGTCCGATAGCTGCAGGAGCATTCACTGTGTTGATTATTTGTTTCATTAGAATCTGTTTTATTAGAATTTATTTGGATGCAAATATAAAATTTATATTTTCAAATCCCAATCCGATCTTAGAAAGGTGCGTTAGGCTGTGTAAAGCTTCTGTCTTTATACTTCAGCGCATCACTTAAGATATTGGCTTTGATCCCGATAAAGAAGTCATATACTTTATACTGTCCGAAAGGCACCCAGTTGAAATTGATCGTAAAACTTCGCTGATCTCTTGCAAATCCAATCCTTGTATAGGCCAGTTCTTTGGTTACAAGGTCGTAGTGGGTACTTCCGTTGATATTCCAGTAAGGGGTAAGCTTAATGCTTCCGTCCAGCCCTATTGAAGCAATTTTATTTCCCAATCTGGAAGTTCCTTTTGAATAGGCATAATTGGCATTTACATTCAAGGTCCATGCCTGGTCGAAGTGAGCATAATTATCATCGTCAAAATAATAATTTTCGTTTCTCACCTCCCCTTTTGCTGCGTATTTTTTAGCATAATCTGTCTTTTCTCCGAACAGTTCGCTGCTCAGAGGATATGATAACTGAACATTGAAGCCCTGTACGCTGAAATGTCCGAAGTCTTCAGTTCTTACCCCCACGTCCTGCCCTGGAGCAAAAGCAATTCTATACGGCTCTAGAGCAAGACTTGTATTAACGCTTAGCTTATTGTTGAAGAAAGAGGACTGTCCACTGATTGAAAATACAGACCACGGGTGCGTTTTCGCTGCAAAGTTATAGCTTCCGGAGAGATTCAGGGATTCGAATATTTTCACCTTTTTCACTCCCGTAGAATCTTGCTTAGATCTTACTTTCATTTCAATATTGTTACCGATATTAAACCCTAAAGCTCCCTGCATTCCAGTTGGTGGTGTTCCTACAATTCCTTTTTCGAAGATTGAATAAGGTGTAAGCGCTCCCTGTGCATTATAGAAGTTTTTATAATATCCGAAATTCGGGCTTCCGAAATCCGGAGAATATGTGAATCCGATACTTGGGGTCACCATGTGTCTTACCGCCTGTATGACAGATCCTTTTTTAAACTTCATCCCTCCATACAGGATTGTCTGAAGGCTGGCTGTTGTAGAGAAAATAGAGTATCCGGCTATATTTTTCTGTATTTCGTCCACTTCCACATTTTTCACAGGATCATAATACTTGTTCAGCGTTTTTGTCGTTAAGGCATTATCAATATTGGCACTTAAACTGAAGGTAAAATACTTTGCCAGCGTAGTATTGGTTCCAATAGCAATATTATTTTTAAGGCCTGTCTGCATTTTATCCCACATGGCTTTGGTGAAAAGCTCATTTTCCTGGGTATTGACAAAATTGGTCAGGTTGAAACCTGTATTTACCGTAATATTTTCAAGAAGCCCCTGTCTTACCCCTGTTTTGGATTTGAACAAATAAAACTGGTTAATGGCCACATTCATCTGAGGAAGACGAAGGTCCGACAGCCCGGTTGCAAAGTTCTGTGCATACGAAGCCGTTCCGGTGATCGTCACAGGCAGCTTCAGGAATCTCTTGGTAAGGGTTACCGTTGAGTTCTGCTGGGTATTCAGGACGTTCTGGTTGAAAATATAGTTGTTGTTCAGCGGATTGTTATAAAATTTAGTACTTACAATATCCACAGAAGCACTGAAGGTAAGGAACGGATTGGCTTTCGTATCCTGTGAATGATTCCAGGTAATTCTGTATGTACTGTTTTTGGTATAATCCTCCAGTCCTTTGATACCTCTGATCATGGTTCCGATATCTGCCGTAAAACTTCCCGAATATCTGTATTTTTTCAGATAATTCATTTGCGGACGTAAGTTCCAGCTTCCTTTGGTATAGATATCTGCAAGCACTTTAAGGTCAAAATGTTCCCCAATAGGCTGATAATAGCCAAGTCCGTTGAGGAAGAACCCTACATCTTCCCTTTCCCCGAAACTCGGAATCAGGATTCCGGCAGCTCTTTTAGCTGAAAACGGAAGAACGGCAAACGGAAGGATTAAAGGTGTGGGAACCTGTTCTATATACATCTGGATAGGTCCCGTAACGATCTGGGATTTTTCTTTGGATTTGATCAGCTTAATGTTGGAGGCCCGCATAAAGTAATCCGATGCCGTATCTTTTTTCTTGATATAATAATCATCGGTAGTATAATCCGCATTCCTCATGGCAAAAACGGAATCGTTATACTTTTTGGTTTTCTGTGCGGTAATTACCCCTTCACTTTCTTCAGTTCTGGCATTGAAAGCAATAGCCTGTCTGGTTTTGGTATTATAGCTGAACTCGTTCGTTTCATACTTTTTTCCGCCCTGCATAGTGATTACAGGCTCAATGATCTTTCCTAATGAATCCAGTTTTCCACGTGCGTAGATCACATTTTTATTATCATCAATAGAAATATAATCCGCATCGATCTGCATATCCTGGTATTTCACCTGAGCTCTTTTAATGAGAAATGTCATTTTTTTAGGGACATCCCTTCTCTGCTCATCGGCTTTTGTACGAAGAACATCTTCTAAAGCTTCTTTCTTTACAACAATGGTATCCTTTTTGGAAATAGTATCATTAACCGCATTTTTAGGCAATTTTTCAGGGGTTTTCTGTGCTAAAAAATTGTTAAAAATTAGGATAATTAAAATTTGTAATATATTTTTGAGGACGGTTTTGGCCAATTTTATTCTATATAATTAAGGCTCAAAATTAATATAATTTTTAAAACTGTAAGATGCGCAAACAAAATTTTAAAATAATTTTATCATTTCTCCTTATCCTTACCAGCACCTTTATTTTTTCCCAAAAGAAATTTATCATCGTTTTAGATGCCGGGCACGGGGGTGGTGATCATGGGGCGACCAGGAATTATCCGGACCTGGGAGTGGTCATGGAGAAGGATGTCACTTTAGGCATTGTTCTGAAACTGGGAGCCATGCTGGAAAAAAACAGGGATTTCAAAGTAATCTATACCCGTAAGATTGATGAATATCCATCATTGACGGACAGAACCAATATTGCCAACAGAAATAAGGCGGATTTATTTATCTCTGTACACGTTAACTCTTCGCCAAGCAGATCCGCCACAGCGAAAGGAACAGAAACCTTTGTTCAGGGTCCTGCCCAGAACAGGGAAAATTTAGAGGTAGCCAAACAGGAAAACAGCGTAATCTACCTTGACGAAAAAGATAAGGAAACATTCGCCTCTTATGATGCTTCTTCTCCGGAATCCTTAATTGCCCTTAAAATTCAGCAAAGTAAATATCTGGAAAACAGTTTGACCATCGGAAGCTTTATTGAAAATAATTTTGCGGCAAGCGGCCGTTTTTCAAGAGGGGTGAAACAGGAAAATCTTCACATTCTGAGAAGAAGTGCCATGCCTTCTGTTCTAATAGAAACCGGATTCGTGAATAATTATGAAGATGCCCAGTATCTGAATTCAGACAAAGGAAAAGATGAAGTAGCAGAAAACATCTACAATGCAGTGATCAATTATAAAAAAGCACTTGACAGAAAATCAGGAGGACCTGTTGCGGTAAAAAAACCTGAACCCGAAAAACCAGCTGAATCTCCACTGAAAAACGACTTCAGAATATTACTGATGAGTTCTCCTACCAAATACAATGACGGAGATCCGGCGTTAAAAGGACTGAACTACATCCTTCCTCTCAAAGAAAACGGACAGTATAAATATTATTACGGCGTAACCAATATGGCTTCCGTAAAAGACATCAACCTGAGAACGGCTAAAGATGCAGGCTTCAGAAATGCCTTTGCAGTAGGATTTATGCCAAACCAGAAACTTCTTACCGGATACTACACCATAGAAGTATATACCGGCGAAAAGCTGAATGGAAATTCATTTATCCTTCAGACCCTTAAAGATGTGGAAAGAAATAAAGACAGCGGTATATTCTACTATACTTATGGAAAAGTATACACGCTGGAAGATGCTGTAAAACTTCAGAAAGAGCTTGAAGCAAAGGGTATCAAGAATACGGTAATACAAAAGGTGTACAAATAATGACATCGGGTGACCATACAAAAAGCGGCTGTACATTACAGTCGCTTTTTTGTTTCCGGACCGGGCATGTTTTATTCCAAACTCATTCTAAATTTATGTTTCATTAAATATCCGGCTTCTTTACTGCATCGAAGCTGCCCCCAATATCTCCATAAAAGAGGGATCATTAATAATATAGTAATCAATTATTTAAAATTTACACGTCTGAAAAAACATAAGGAATATTAAAAATAATTTTGAAATTAAGAACTTAATTATTACTTTTGCAACCTCAAAATTTGGCCTATTCGTCTAGTGGTTAGGACTCAAGATTTTCATTCTTGCAACAGGGGTTCGATTCCCCTATAGGCTACCAAATTTGATATCATGCCGGATTTAAAAATACAAGAAGCGAAATTGCTTTTTAAGAAAATCCACTCTAACCCAAAAAGTTATGATTTACAAATCAATGAAGACGGGATTACAGGCAGGGATGATAAAATAAGTTTCAGACTTTACAGGACCGGAGAAAGGGTTGCTTTTGAAGTGACAATAGATAACCTTACTTTCACCAATACTACTGGAGAATGGAACAATGCTATGATCATGTTGGGAAACACGATCAAAAAAATTGAAAAAGAACAGGAAAATTTAAAAATAGAACAAGCAATAGATAAACTCAGAAAGTACCTGTCAGAAGAAAATTAAAAATTTCTGAAAATAAATTTGGTAGTTTAAAAAAAAGTTTATAGTTTTGCACTCACATTTGAACGATATGGCAAATCATAAATCAGCATTAAAGAGAATTAGACAAAACGAAACTAAAAGACTTCGTAACAGATACTATCACAAGACTGCAAGAACTGCAATTAAAGTCTTGAGAAATGAGGAAGATAAAGCTGCTGCAACAGAGCAACTGCCAAAAGTTATTGCTTTATTGGATAAATTGGCTAAGAAAAACATTATCCACAAGAACAAAGCGGCTAACTTGAAAAGCAAATTAACAAAACACGTTAATAAGTTAGCGTAATAATATAGTAGGCCCGTTCGTCTATCGGTTAGGACCTCAGATTTTCATTCTGGTAAGAGGGGTTCGATTCCCCTACGGGCTACAAATTTTAAGAGTTGATACTTATAAAAACAAAACTAACACACTGATTTCACTCGGTGGAAGATAGAGGGCCCGTTCGTCTATCGGTTAGGACCTCAGATTTTCATTCTGGTAAGAGGGGTTCGATTCCCCTACGGGCTACAAAAGGACTTTTTTATAAAGTCCTTTTTTGTTTTTATAGCTTCCCGATAAATTACAGAGCCTTTACGGATCAAGCGCAAAAGTTGTG
>DJTE01000034.1 GCA_002439165.1 Chryseobacterium indologenes | reverse complement strand
TGATGTAGCGCTTGCTCTGGGTTTTTACCATAAGCTTATCCGGAGCTGTTCCGAACTGGCACTTACAGATGGCACCCTGGCAAACCAAATGTTTCTCACTCATCCTTTTTGGTGTTTTAAATACTTTTATCTCCTGTGCTCTTATTTACCCGGTAAAAAACAGACTTGCAGAAGTTTTATACCTCAAATTTCTTCACAATAACTGCAAAGAATTTATTTTAAAATACGGATTATTTTCTGTAGAAGTAAGGATCCGGCCAGTGATATGGCCAGGTATTACTGTAAAAGGCATCAGGTCCGGCTGGGACTTCAGGGATCAAAAAGTACTTGCATATTAATATTTTTTTATAATTTGGTATTTCAAAGATAAGATTCCTGGCGATATATTTCAATATATTTTTTAAATTATTGATTATTATAGAAAATTGATAACACCTGACTCTATTTTATTATTTGATCTGCATTCAACGGCATCGCTATCCTAAAGGCTGAAACTGTACTTTTCATTATTAAAAATCACAGTACATTCGTTTTCACTAAACATTATTTTCCCAAACCCATACACCCCGTCCAATTGATGTTTAATGACTCCGGAACTCCAGTCCCAGAATACAAGATTATTATCAATAAGTGATGCTATGAGTCCTTTCTGGATAATAATTCTGCCTGTTTTGCCAACCGCGCCGCTTTTTGTTGGTAAAACCAAACATTGGGGTCTCTGCGTATGAATTACTTTTTTTTGAGAAACAGAATAGATGTAAAAGATATGATCATGATCCAGTATAAATACATGTTTGTCATCGGGAGCAAATTTAGCATCAATAATTCCGGCATAATTACTTTTAAATTTAGCGAACATTTTGCCACTGTCAATATCCCATATTCTGACTGTAAAGTCGTATGGAGACCAGTTATCTCCGGATCCGCTCAATACGTATTTACCATCATGAGAAAAGTCCGAGCAATTAATTACGTGTCTATGTCCGCTAAAGGAAATAACCTTTTTTCCGGTTTCAGCATTCAGAACTGTAAGGGTTTTTTCTCCCACTGCTTCAAAGCATCCGTCTTTACTTATACTTGGATGTGAATAGTAAACTTTATGGCCGGTATTCATTAATTATTTTTTTAAGAGTTCAATGATAACAGCACATTTCTCCTGAAGCTCTTTGCTCCAGGAGGAATACGATGCATGTCGCTTCCGGGCAATATCCATTACTGTATATCCGTCATTATTTTTAAGATTACGGTCAACTCCTTTGCTTAATAAAAATTCGACCATTTCTACCGATGGGGATGACGCTGATAAACTTGCATGGAGTAATGAATTATTTCTGTTTACATCCATCGCTTTAAAATCTACACCGTGTTTACTGATCTTTTTAAAAAATCTTTTATCCTGAGGATAGCTGCTCACCATAGAAAAAACAAGAGGCCACTTCATCTCAGATGAATAATATGTTTCCATTTCTATATTAGGATCAGCTCCATAATCCAGCAACAGCTTAAAAGAGTTATATTCTTTTCTGGTATATGCCAGGCTCAGTATTGGTTTTTTAAAATAATTATCAGAATTATCCGGAGAAATCCCGTTCACCAGCAGTGCTTCAAAAACTTCTTTATCCGTGATAAATTCAAATAACATTTCCCCTGATGGATCTACAAATCGATTTTCCAGGATTTTCTTAGCTTGTGCTATATTCATTCTTTAATATATTTTTCTGTATTTATTCGGGACTGGAGAGTTATTTTTCCGCAGATATAATAGTATTGCGGAATAGACTTCAGAGAATAAAAAGTGTCTGTGTATTATAGGTTTATCAAACGTAAGATTCCTGTCTATACATCTCAATACCGATCTTTATTTCCTGATTATCATAGAATGTTGATAATGTTCCGGTAAGTGAAAATATATTTCCGCCTTTATCCAGCTGATAAACAATATCTATTTTCCCTTTGTCTTCATCCAGGCTTATTTCATCATAATACTGCTCTCCTTTTATCTGAACAATCATTCTTCCACGGTCTGTAAAAATTTTCTGAAGCGAAAAGACAGCATCATAGAAAACGGTTTCTCCGAAAGAAGGAAAATAAAAGTCCAGCCGTTCTTTTTTCTGATAATCCGGGTATGAATCATAAAGAGACATGAAGAACAGCGGGTAAAATATATTCCGCTGTAAACTTTCTATATTTTTCTCTATATTTTCGTAGAAATGATCAAATCTGGCAATAAGTCCGTCTGCAACCTCACCTACATAATACTGCCTGATCCCGGGACGGCATACTTCTGTCCAGCGGGTCTGTATTTCTTCAGCATTGTCTATACGTTCCGGTTTTCCTCTTTTATTCAGGGACATTTTTATGGGATACAGAGCTTCTCCGGCTGACTCCATCATTTTTTCGACCATCATTCCTATTTCATTATTATTGACATAGAGTTTCTGCCGGGAAACTGAGATTTTATTTTCAGCCTGTCTCTGAATATCAATAAGGTAATCCATCTGTAATTCCGACGGCTGCTGCCTGATCAGAACTCCATAGGTAAGCTTTTCCGAAGCTCCCGGAAGAGGGATGCGGGAAGCGGGAAGCTGTTTTTCTTTCCACTGATTATATTTTTCTACGGGAATATAAATGCTGCTGATGTATTTAGGCAGTTGCTCCGGAAGCAGTTCATGCAAAGCACAGTTCCTGTTGTGGAACGAGATCAGATCATGTTTTGAAATATCATATTCTTTTGAGATAACGTCAATATCTACCAGGTCTTTGATCTCTATTTTAATGCTTTCCATGGAATTTATTTATCATGACGAATATCGGAAAAGGAATTGATGAAATCAAAAAAAATACTCTTAAAAAACATAAGTCTTTCAAGAGTATCTATAAATTAATGATTTATATGAAATTTATTAAATCACTTCATCAATATTGTAGTTTTTATGCTCCCTGTTCGTTCTGATGATCATTTCTCCCAGGAAACCTGCTATAAACAATAGCGTTCCCATCAACATCATCGTCAGTGCGATGTAGAACCACGGATTATTGGTAATCAGATGACCGTAAATTCCTCTGGCTACATCAATCAGTTTTGAAACGCCCAGCCAGAGCGCAGAAAGAAACCCTACGATGAACATTAAAGTTCCTACCGCTCCGAAAAAGTGCATTGGCCTTCCGCCGAAACGGCTTACAAACCAAAGTGTTACCAGGTCAAGAAATCCTCTGATGAATCTTTCAGTCCCGAATTTTGAGGTCCCGTAAGGTCTTGCCTGGTGCTGTACCTCTTTCTCGGTAATTCTTCTGAATCCCGCATTGGCAGCCAATACCGGAATATACCGGTGCATATCTCCATATACATCAATGGATTTTACTACCTGTTTTTTATAAGCTTTAAGACCACAGTTAAAGTCGTGAAGATACACTCCGGAAACTTTTCTGGCTGCAGCATTGAAGAGTTTTGACGGTACGTTTTTCGTCATTACATTATCAAAACGCTTCTTTTTCCAGCCTGAAACAATATCATAATTGTCTTCAACCACCATTTTATAAAGCTCAGGAATTTCTTCCGGAAAGTCCTGAAGATCAGCATCCATGGTGATCACAACATCTCCGTGGGCTCTTTCAAAAGCTGCATGAAGGGCCTGTGATTTTCCGTAATTTCTTGAAAACTTAATGCCGTGGATCTGAGGATGCTGTATTTTTAAATTCTCAATGATACTCCACGACAAATCTGTACTTCCGTCATCTACAAACCAGATCTCATAAGACAGAGACGCAGTTCTGCAGACATTATCAATTCTTGAAAAAAGCTCTTCCAGAGAGGCTTCTTCATTCAGTAACGGAATAACGATAGATAAATTCATTTAATTTCTGATAAAATTATTCTTTGATTGTTGGTTCTTCATACACTGTTCTTGTTCTGAAGAACGCTCCGAAAAACAGCGACAAAACTACGTAAAATATAAGAATTGCTGCAAAATATCCTGAAAAATGACTTGCGGTAAGCATATCTTTTCCTTTTACAGCTTCCGGAGAAAAGCTGGGAAGTCTTTCTTTGTACTTCTGGTCCAGTTCGTCAATGTCTTTCTGATGTTTCAGAATCTTTCTTGCAGAATTATATTCCGTATCCAGTTCTGTTTTCTGTCTCTGCACATACTGATAGTTCAGCAGCTTTTTGGCATCTGTATCTGCAAAATTCAGGAATGCATAAATGCTGAAAATAGAAAGAATTCCTCCAATAAACATCGGAACAAAAGCTCTTTTGAAAGCATCTTTGAATTTCACTACCCTGTTTTGGTTCCAGAACGATTTTACCGACCAGAAGGCTCCTCCTGCATATAAAATAGGAAGAACAAAAGCATTGATTTTCAGAGATGTATCAAAATAACTGACTCCTGAAAAGAAGAAATAAGCTACAAAAAAGATGATCATTGTAGCGATAAAAAGTAAAATTCCTAGTGTTGATGGACTTTTCGTCATATTTAATTTTTTAGAAAAAAGTGAAAAATTATTCCCTTAAATGTCAGCTGTTTAGCTTTACCACTGCATTTTTTCGACTAATTTTCTTTAATAAAGTTTTGAAGTTTATAAATTATTCCTACCTTTGCAACGGCAAGTCCTAAACAACCAGCTCCTGAGAATCCTCCAGGGTGGGAACGCAGCAAAGGTAATCGGTTGTAGCGGTGTGATTTAGGTAGCTTGCCATTTTTTTTTGCTTTAAACTGAAGGAAGAGGTAATTTGATAATTATCTTTTTTTGTTTTTAATCCCTTCTGCATTGCATTCATTTTTCTGATTTTCAAATTACCTCTGTTATTTTTTATTTAAAATGTGAACTCCTCTCCCAGCTTTGGTAATACAAGTTCTACATTTTTATCAGCAAAATGCTTCAGTGCACTTTCGTGATTGATTTCAATAGCGGGGAATGTATCGAAATGACATCCGATTACTTTCGGAGTCTTTAATAATTCTGCTGCTGCAAAAGCTGCTTTTCTCGGGCACATCGTATAATGGCTTCCGAC
Source organism: Chryseobacterium indologenes (assembly GCA_002439165.1). GTDB lineage: Bacteria > Bacteroidota > Bacteroidia > Flavobacteriales > Weeksellaceae > Chryseobacterium > Chryseobacterium indologenes_E. Next base: position 105,557 of record DJTE01000034.1, on the reverse strand, counting down.
AGGAAGGATAGAAAGATCTATATTCCCGAAAAGTCTCGGAAACAGTTCCATATCTGCCATTACACCGGTATCTCCTGCGAGATAGAGGTTCTTGCCTTCAGGTAATCTGAAAATATACCCCACAGGAACGCCTCCATAGCTTCCATCCGGGAAAGAACTTGTATGGTGGGCCGGTACCATAGAAATTTTGAGATCATCGATTTTTGCCGATCCTCCGAGGTTCACATCATCTGTATTTTTTGCTGTTTTAAAGTAGCCGCAGATCTCCGGAACCGCAATGACGGTTGCTTCCGGATGATGCTGAAGAACTTCCTCTACATCTGCAATATGGTCGCCATGTGCATGGGTAAGTAGAATATAGTCGATCTTCTGAGCGGTTATATCGAATCCTGATTCCGATTTTTTATAATTGTAAAAAGGATCGCTCAGAATAGTTTTGTCTTTGTACGTAAACAAAAAACAGTTTTGTCCTAAAAATTGTATTTTCATTGTCAATTTAATTTTTGATTCTATTAAACACAGAGTGTGTTATCAGGATGGGAATTTGTCTTCAATTAACCGTAGATTAATTCCGTATTCCAGATAGGCTTTACAGCCGTCTAAAACGGTTGTAAAGCCGCCCGTATTGTCATTGACCTGCCTTAGAAGTTCTTCGCCGGTCTGGCCAAATCCGGAGCTTTTAATCACAACAAGGGTTCCTTTTTCCATTACACTGAATTCGTAGTCTACATTTGTTGAAGGATCTCCCCAGATGGTTTTAATCAGCTGGTTCGGGATAATCTGAAGGGTCTTTACATCAGACGACACTCCATACATTTCCCATTCCCAGGTAACTGTTTTACCTTCTTCTAATTTTCCGGTAGATTTGGTAAACCAGAAATGAGTAGTTACTTCGGGGTTGATAAAAGCTTCAAAGACATCTTCAACCGGTTTTCTGATAAGCATCTGTGCTTCCACATAGACATTAGAATTCATGATGTAATATTTTTTAGATTTAGTTGAATAAATTAAGTCCGGCTGCCGTAAGAATTGCCATTACAAACGTCATGATTCCCACCTGCTTCAGATATTGGTCTAATTCTTTGGGTTCTTTTACAGACATGATGCTCCTTCTCAGTTTGGCAAGCGGGAATAATAAAATCATTACAACAAAAGCATAATAATTCTGAGCCTGTATAAACCCGTTTACGCCTAAAAATATAAGGATAAGGATTAAAGGAAGCTGCAGCAGGATCATTTCGTAGATCATAGCATTTTTGAAGCCTATTCTCAGTGCAAAGCTGTTTTTTCCTGATAATTTATCGCTTTCAATATCCCTCATATTGTTAAGGTTAAGAACTGCCATACTCATCATTCCCACAGCTGTTCCCGGCAACAGCATATCCCAGCTGAAGGTTTTGGTAAACAGAAAATAGCTTCCGCATACGGAAACAAGCCCGAAGAAGATAAATACAAAAATATCTCCCAGTCCCATATATCCGTAAGGTTTTTTACCGACTGTATACCCGATTGCTGCCAGAATACTTGCTATTCCCAATCCGATGAAGATATAAAATTCATTCATATACTCCGGAATGAAGGCAACGTACAACAGAGCAACCGTAGCGATGAAAGATAATGCAGAAAAAATGATCACCGCATTTTTCATCTGTTTTGCCGTAATTTTTCCAGATGCTACTGCTCTTGCTTCCGCTTCGTTGATTCTTTTGGCATCGGTTCCTTTTACGCCGTCGCCATAATCATTGGCATAGTTTGATAAAATCTGGTACAGAAGGGTTACGAGAAGAGCCAGAGCAAAAATTTTCCAGTCCCAGGTTCCTCCTTCCCTGTAAAGTCTCCATTTGGCGATGAAAGCTCCCATAATAATTCCGCTCAGGGAAAGCGGTAAAGTTCTTAGCCTTGCGGCTTTTATCCAATCAGTCATACTATTATAAACAATAAGTAATGAGTAATGAGTAATGAGTAATGAGTAATGAGTAATGAGTAATGAAAATATTGCTTATTACTGATTACTTATCACTCATGTTATGATATCCACTGGTTTTCTCCGAAATCAGGTTTTCTTTTTTCAAGGAATGCATTTCTTCCTTCCTGTGCTTCTGCCGTCATGTAGGCTAAACGGGTTGCTTCTCCTGCAAATACCTGCTGGCCAACCATTCCGTCGTCTGTAAGGTTCATGGCGAATTTCAGCATTCTGATGGAAGTCGGGGATTTTGCAAGAATTTCCTGAGCCCATTCATAAGCAGTGTCTTCCAGTTCTGCATGTGGGATTACAGCATTTACCATTCCCATATCCAAAGCTTCCTGAGCAGAATAATTTCTGCCTAAGAAGAATATTTCGCGTGCTTTTTTCTGTCCTACCATTTTAGCCAGGTAAGCAGATCCGTAGCCACCGTCAAAGCTGGTAACATCAGCATCGGTCTGTTTAAAAATGGCATGCTCTTTACTTGCTAAAGTAAGGTCACAAACTACGTGTAGAGAATGTCCTCCGCCAACAGCCCATCCCGGAACCACTGCAATCACCACTTTTGGCATGAAACGGATCAGACGCTGAACTTCTAAAATGTTCAGGCGGTGTCTTCCGTCTTCTCCTACATATCCCTGGTGGCCTCTTGCTTTCTGATCTCCGCCACTGCAGAACGCCCAGCCTCCGTCTTTTGGACTGGGACCTTCTCCTGAAAGCAGAACCACACCAATGGAAGGGTCTTCTGAGGCATCATAAAAGGCATCGTAAAGCTCTGAAGTTGTCTTAGGTCTGAAAGCGTTGCGAACTTCCGGTCTGTTGAAAGCAATTCTTGCTACACCATTACATTTTTTGTAAGTAATATCATCGTATTCTTTGGCGGTTTTCCACTCAATCATTTTATAAAAATTTTTCTCAAAGATACGGAATTACAGAGAATTTTAAGGGTGAAATTCGGAGAGAATATCTGTAAAAATAAGATACGGTTTCCAGCCCGGAAAAATAAAAAAACCGGAACACTGCTGTTCCGGTTTATGTATATTCAAACTCAAGAATTACTGTTTTGCCTTTGCAGAAATTTCAGCTTCCTTAGCTTTCATTTCCTTAGCTTTTTCTGTATTTTTAGTAACAATGTAGATATCCCTTAATGCGGAAATTACATCAAGGTTTTCCGGAGATGTTTTATACCAGGCTTCTGCATATGGAAGAGCCTTTGTAAACCTTTCTCTTCTTTCGTCGATAAGTTTGGTTGCTTCATCCGGATTATCTTTTCTTAGAGCATTGATCTGCTCTACAATTTTAGAATCATCACCAATTGTAGTGTAAACCAGGTTCTGGTATGCATTATTGAAATCCGGCTTAAGTTCTACTGCTTTTTTGAAGGAAGCAATGGCATCTTCTTTCGAAGCCGGATTTTTAGACTGCATTACTCCAAGATTATACCAGTTTGTGGCATCATTAGGATTTTTAGCGATCTGTTCTTTAAGGGTAGTTACATATTTATCATGATTTCCGGACTCGTAATAAGCCGCCCCCTGGGCATCTTTCAGTTTAGCGCTGTTTGGAAACTTGGCCAATCCTTTTTCAATAATTGCCAAAGCTTCATTTGATTTTTTGGCATTCATAAGAAGGGTAGTCAGGGTTTCATACAGTTCCGGTTCAACGCTTGGAGTCTGCTCTGTTTTAAAATCTGTATAGTCAGCATTTTTCTTCATGAGATCCCAGGTTGTTTTATCCAAAGGTATTACATTTCCTGTCTTTTTCTCTTTGGCAGAATAAGTAGTCTGAACCCCGGTAAATCCGGAATTAATTAAGTCTGTATATATTTTAATGGCCTGATCGCTGTTGTTTGCTAAAGCATAGCTAAGCCCTGCATAATACATATAAATCTTGTCATCCTGCCCTGCTGTTTTCAGTAAGTTATAAACTTCCACAAACTTAGGAGCTGCTGCTGAATAGTTCTTTGCCTGGTAAGCATCCATAGCCGCTTTATTGGCCGCCTGTAATTTGGCATCATCGCCTTTTTGTCCGAAAACAAAAGCCGAGGCAACGATAGCCATACCTAAAATGAGTTTCTTCATAATAACTATATTATATTAATTGTACAATTTATTCTTCAGATTCAGAACTCTCATTTTCCTCTGTCGGTGTTTCATTTTCAGCCTGAGGTGTTATATTGTCGTTTTCGTGGTTATCAAAAAGAGATCCTGTGCCTTCTATAATATCTTCAGTATCTTCATTTTCATTTTCATCTTCTTCTACATCCTTATCCATTGCTACTTTTGCAATCGCTGCAATTTCGTCGTTCTTTTTAAGGTTGATAAGTTTTACGCCCTGGGTATTTCTTCCCATCACTCTCATTTCATCCATACCCATTCTGATGGCAACTCCGGATTTGTTGATGATCATCAGCCCGTCTTCGTCTGTTACATTCTGAATAGCGATCAGGTTACCTGTTTTTTCGGTAATGTTAAGGGTAATAACTCCTTTTCCTCCTCTGTTGGTAATTCTGTAATCTTCCACCGCTGTTCTCTTACCGTATCCTTTTTCAGATACTACAAGAACGGTTTCTTTTTCTACGTCATTCACTACAATCATGCCTATTACCTCATCATTATCCTCCATAGCGATACCTCGCACCCCGATGGAGCCTCTTCCTACCTCTCTCACTTTTTCTTCAGGGAAACGGATACATTTACCGTTTTTGGTGGCAATCATGATCTGGGAAGTTCCGTTGGTTAAATAAGCTCCAAGCAGCTGGTCATTATCCCGGATCTCAATGGCATTCACCCCGTTTACTCTTGGTCTTGAGTAAGCTTCAAGCGATGTTTTCTTGATCGTACCATTTTTGGTAACCATCACTACGCTCATCTGATTTACATATTCAGCATCCTTTAAGTTATTGGTTCTGATGTATGCTTTGATCTTATCATCCGGTTCAATGTTGATAAGATTCTGTACAGCTCTTCCTTTAGCGGTTTTAGAGCCTTCAGGGATTTCGAATACCCTTAACCAGTAACATCTTCCTTTTTCTGTAAAGAAGAGCATATACTGGTGGTTGGTTGCAGAAACGATATATTCAAGGAAATCGGAATCTCTTGTTGTTGCCGCTTTGTTACCTACCCCGCCTCTGCTTTGAACTTTGTATTCGGAAAGAGAGGTTCTCTTGATGTATCCGGCGTGGGAAATCGTAAGAACTACGGCTTCATTCGGGATGATATCTTCAATAGACATTTCACCTCCTGAATAGTCGATTTCCGTTCTTCTTTCGTCACCATATTTTTCTTTGATCTCGATAAGCTCATCTTTAATAATCTGGAATCTTCTCGGTTCGTTGGCCAGAATGTCTTCCAGATTCGCAATTTCTTTCATGATGGCATCATATTCGTCGCGGATCTTATCAAGCTCCATTCCTGTAAGACGTGCCAGTCTCAGATCAAGGATAGCCTGTGCCTGGATATCGGAAAGCTCGAAAGCCTCGATAAGACCTTCTTTTGCAGCCTGAGGGTTGGCACTGTGACGGATAATTGAAATAGCCTTGTCTAATGCATCCTGGGTTCCGATTACTTTCATGAAACCTTCAAGGATATGGGCTCTTTCTTTTGCTTTTTTAAGCTCGTACCTGGTTCTTCTTACGATTACTTCATGTCTGTGCTCTACAAAATGATGAATGATATCTTTTAAGTTCAGCTGTTCCGGTCTTCCGTTAACCAAAGCAATATTGTTAACACTGAAAGAGGTCTGAAGTGCCGTATATTTATAAAGAAGGTTCAGGACAACGTTAGGAATTGCGTCATTTTTCAGTTCATAAACGACACGCAGACCATTTCTGTCCGATTCGTCTCTGATCTCATGAATGCCCTGGATTTTGTCATCTTTAACCAATTCGGCAGTTCTGGCGATCATATCTGCTTTATTGACCTGGTAAGGAACTTCTGTAACAATGATTGCATTCCGGTTTCCGATTTCTTCGAAATTGACCTTTGCTCTCAGTACGACTCTTCCTCTTCCGGTATGGAAAGCGTCTCTTACGCCGTCGTAACCATAGATAATACCTCCTGTCGGAAAATCCGGGGCGGTGATGTGGTGCATCAGCTCATCGATGGTGATTTCCTTATTATCGATGTATGCGCAGATTGCATTGATGGATTCGGAAAGGTTGTGCGGTGCCATATTGGTTGCCATCCCTACTGCGATCCCTGAGGTACCGTTTACCAGAAGATTCGGAACTTTTGTAGGAAGCACGGTCGGCTCCTGTAAGCTGTCGTCAAAGTTATTCTGAAAATCAACGGTTTCTTTATCAAGATCTGCAAGAACCTCATCAGAGATTTTTTTCAGTCTTGCCTCGGTATAACGCATTGCTGCAGGCGGGTCTCCATCCATCGAACCGAAGTTACCCTGGCCGTCTACCTGCGGATAACGTAAGCTCCAGTCCTGAGCCATTCTTACCATTGCATCGTATACAGAAGAGTCTCCGTGCGGGTGGTATTTACCCAAAACGTCCCCAACAATTCTCGCAGATTTCAAATATTTTCTATTAGAAAAAACCCCTAATCCATACATACCATACAGTACTCTTCTATGAACGGGTTTCAGGCCGTCTCTTACATCCGGAAGTGCTCTTGACACGATAACGGACATCGAATAATCGATATAAGACGACTTCATTTCATCAACAATGTTGATAGGAATCAGTCTTTCTCCTTCTTTTTGCATAAACAAATTTTATTATAATGACAGTCAGACCCTTAGCTGTGCGTCTGAAAATTATTTATTTCCAATTTTTATTAACGGGCTAATTTACGAAATTTTTACCGATTTTTGCCCTAGAATTTATCCACAAAATCTTAAAAATTCATAAAATATGAGCCTATTAAGTATAACTTTTCACTGTACGAAAAACAATATTGAAGAATGGGAAAATTATATCGACGAAACCCTGGTCCTGATGGCAGAAAACCTGATGGATGTAAATAAATATATCTTGTCGGAAGTACACACCGATTATATTGAAGAAGGGAAGAATTACAATCTTCTTCTGATGTTTGATAATGAGGATCTTCGTGAAGATTTCATCAAAAGTGAGCTGGTAAATATCGCTGAAAGGGTTGAAAAAAAATTCGGGCAGGAAGTAATGATCTTCAATACATTTCTGAATCCTAAGAAATCCAGATTTTAATATACATCAAAAGCCCTGAAAATTCAGGGCTTTTTTATTTTTTTCAATCTCTGTGACGTTTGTGACCTTTGTGTTTGTGACGGTGACCTCTGTCGTCATTGTCATAGTAATAGACTCTTTTTTTCACATGTCCCGGTGCATAGTATCTTGCACTTCCTCCATACATCTTCTTGGCATGTCCCGGAGGAACCCTTCTGACCTGGTGATCGTGAACTACACATGATGTAAGCATCAACATCACAGTCGCTACACCAGCCATTTTAATAAGACTTTTCATTTTCTCACTTTTTCAAATTTCGCAATGGAAATAACAATGTTGATGCCAAAGTAATGATATGATTAAAAGATTGAAATATTTAACATTTAAAATTTCTCTGTTTCTTATTCATAATTCAATTTTTACGCGATACTGTCACTTCTCTTTTCCAGCATAATAAGGTCTTTCCACTGTCCGTTCAGTTTTCCGATCTTCTTTCTTACTCCAACGGTCCTGAATCCGTTTTTCTGGTGAAATCTGAGAGAGGCTTCATTTTCGGGAAAGATATTGGCCTGAAGGGTCCAGAACCCATGATCTTCACTGTCCAGAATCAGTTTTTTCAGCAGCACCGATCCCAGCCCTTTTCCCTGATAATTATTATCGAAATAAATACTGACATCAGCAACTCCTTTAAAGCATTCTCTTTTACTCACAGGTTTTAAAGCACACCACCCTACCACTTCATTGTTTTCGTTTTCCAGTACCCAACGGCAGTCATTGAAGTATTCCATATTCCAGGCTTCGGCAGTGGGCACTTCTGTTTCAAAAGTAGCAATACCGCCATCTACGCCCTGTCTGAAGATTTCCAGTACTCTTTTTTCATCGGCGGGAAGCATTTCTCGTAATTCGTAATTCATCTTTTAATGGTATTTTCTTTTATTTTTTCTTTTGATCCTCGAATAATGGGTCTGTTTTTGCTGTTCATCTTCCGAAATAACACTGATATTGCCGTCTACTTCCAAGATAGAAAGCTTCACATTTTTTATGTTTTCAACTCCATGTTCCCGGATTGCTTCTTCAAGTTCATCACGGGTGATTTTAACTCTGTTTAGGGCGGTCTGATCAACAATTCCGTCTTTAATAAGAATCACGGGATCTTCTTCCATAAATGTTTCAAATTTATGATGGGTAAACATAAGGCGTTTTAAAATGAAGTTAGCAACAAAGAGAACCAAAGCTGCAATAAGGCCTCCCTGCAAAGAGGTATCCGGCCCCACCATCGCATTCTGTACAGCGTTGGAAATAAGCAACAGAAGCACTACATCACCGGCGTTCAACTGTGAAAGCTGGTTTTTCCCAAAAAGCCGTATGGCAATTACCATGAAAAGGTAAACACACAGGGAACGGACAACTACATTAAGAATGGGATCCACGGAGAGTTTTTTATATATTCAAATGTATAGATTTTTTGTTATTGTACAGACGTGTTCATACAAAATGTATTCATCATCGGGAGAAAAATCAGCAATCTTATGCTGTGCTTCCTTTGGTACAGGTTTTGAAACTGAATTTAAACAATATATCCAAGCATGATAAGATTACTTTTTTTATCCTTAGGCACGATCATTATGCTGGCAGCATGTAACAATAAAAGGTCTTCCTCTTCTGTATCTGATGATCATACTATGATTACCGGAAAGATCAATACCCTCTATATCCGGTATGGAAAATCCAATGAAGCTCTTTACCACCGGACCTTTTCCGACAGCCTGTTTTCTCCTGACCTGAAAAAGACCCTGGAAACAGCCGTGAATACATCTAAAGCAGATATTGAGAGAGTAAGTAAGAGTAATCATCCGGATGAAAAACCTCTGATATTTGAAGGTGCCGTATTCTCAGGTTTATATGAAGGATATACCGGTTATAAGATCAAATCCGTTCATATAAATACCGGTAAAACCGCTGCCGAAGCTGCTGTTGAGTTTGAATACGCTCTAAGCCCGCCAAGAATAGTATGGACGGATCACATTCGCCTGATCAGTTCCAAACAGGGATGGAAGATCGACAATATTGTTTTTGATACCATTGCTCATTCTAAGGATCTTAAAACAACACTGAATGAATTTATTAAAAGTAACCGATAAACAGATATCTTCACAAAAAAACCGCCTGTAAAAAGCGGTTTAATTTTTTTAAGGACACTGAGAAAGGTGAATTTCGCTGCATATGGTTCTATTGTATCTTTCACAGTAAAAACAATAAAGCTTAGGCTGTCCTCCATACACGGCCTTCAGGTCTGTTTTTGTCAGCTTTTTTAAATTTTTCATATTGTTTTAATTTTACGATTTGTCAATTTAAAACGAATTTATTTATCAATTATTATAATTTTATATTTAAAATTTTCATTTTTACAGGTTGTCCTGAGAAATATTAACATTCCAATGTACAGATGTGCGAGAAAAACCATTTGATTTTAATTCCCTATCTTTAAACCACCTAATCATCACATCAATACAAAATTAATATGGAAATTATTACACCTAAGGGAGCCCATACCGGGCAAATGGATGCTGTAAGTAAATCACGGATCGGAAATTCTCTTATTGAAGGCAGTGACGATATCATCCACTACAATAAAGGAATATGCCACGATGCGGTAGGCTATGCTATGTATATGCTGGGATCCTCCATCTCTCCGGATGAGCTTACCATGCACAGCGGACAGAGCTGGCTGAAAAAATTCGATTATCCCAATGGAGAAAAATGGGACGGCTACTCAGTTATCCCCAAAGGAAAAGCAATCGGGTTTTACAGGTTACATGACAGGACGTGGTTTCATTCTGCTCTGAGTACCGGAAACGGTGCAGAAATACGGTCTGTAAATGGGTTTAAACTGGGAACGGCATGGTCTGTACCGGTAGATATGAAATGGGTTCTGGGCAAGCGGAATGCTGAAGACGGAACTTTTAATTATGACGGTACAAAAATAGAAGTTTATATTTCTTCTCTGTAACTTCAGTATTGGATATAAAAAAGAATCTGCTTTTCCTGAGCAGATTCTTTTATTTTAATGATTTTTTTATAATTCTTTTTTCAGGAATTTTCCTGTTAAGCTTTTCTTAGACTTCACAATTTCCTCAGGAGTTCCCTGCGCCACGATCTGCCCGCCATGTTTTCCTCCTTCGGGACCTACATCAATAATATGGTCTGCCAGCTTGATCACATCCATATTGTGCTCAATAATAATGAACGAGTTTCCCAGTTCCACCAACCGGTTAATAGCATCCATCAGGATCTTTACATCTTCAAAGTGAAGGCCGGTTGTAGGTTCATCAAGGATATACAATGTATTTCCGGTCTGTCTTTTGGAGAGTTCGGTAGCCAGTTTGATACGCTGGGCTTCTCCTCCGGAAAGTGTTGTAGACTGCTGTCCCAATGTAATATACCCCAAACCAACATCCTGTAAAGTCTTCACTTTGGCAAAGATTTTCGGGATCGGCTGGAAGAATTCTACGGCTTCATCAATTGTCATATCCAGTACATCAGAAATGGATTTCCCTTTATACCGGACCTCCAGGGTCTCTCTGTTGAAACGTTTTCCGTTGCAGGTTTCGCAGTGTACATATACATCCGGAAGGAAATTCATTTCAATGACTTTAAGTCCTCCCCCCTGGCAGGTTTCGCATCTTCCGCCTTTTACATTGAAAGAGAATCTGCCCGGTTTATACCCCCGGATCTTACTTTCCGGAAGTTCTGCAAAAAGGTTTCGGATGTCGGTAAACATTCCTGTATAGGTTGCAGGGTTTGAACGGGGGGTTCTTCCGATCGGGGTCTGGTCTACATCTACAATCTTGTCGATATTTTCAAGGCCTTCAATTTTTTTATAAGGAAGAGGTTCCTGAACGGCTCGGTAGAAATGCTTATTCAGAATCGGGTACAAAGTTCCGTTGATCAGGGATGACTTTCCGCTTCCTGAAATGCCGGTTACCACCACCAGTTTTCCTAAAGGGATATCTAAGGTGACATTTTTCAGGTTATTTCCGGTAGCTCCCTTTAATACTATATTTTTTCCGCTCCCGGCTCTTCTTTCAGCCGGAATCTCTATCTTTCTTTTCCCGTTGATGTACTGCGCGGTAATGGTATCTGCTTTCAGCAAATCTTCCGGTTTCCCCTGCCAGAGTATTTCTCCCCCGAATTTTCCGGCTCTGGGACCGATATCCAGTACCTCATCCGCTTCAAGGATCATATCTTTATCATGCTCTACCACCAGTACGGAGTTTCCTATATCTCTCAGGTTTTTCAGTGAACTGATCAGCCTTTCATTATCCCTCTGATGAAGCCCGATGCTGGGTTCATCCAAAATATACAGAACATTTACCAATTGAGACCCGATCTGTGTTGCCAGACGGATTCTCTGAGATTCTCCTCCGGAAAGGGTTCTGGAACTCCGGCTTAAGCTCAGGTAATCCAATCCTACATCCAGAAGAAACTGAAGGCGGGTTTCTATTTCCTTTAAGATCTCGTGGGCAATGATCTTGTTTTTTTCTGAAAATTTATCTTTTACTTCTGCCAGCCAGTCTTTCAGATCCGCTAAACTTAAAGCATTTACTTCGGCTATATTTTTCCCGTCTATTTTAAAGCTCAGGCTTGAAGGCTGAAGACGTGTTCCCTGGCAAACCGGGCAGGTTTCTTCGGTTGTAAAATGTCTTTCCAGCAATACGGCTTCGTAAGATTCTCTTTCTTCAATAATCTCTTCCATGAAAGGAATAAGACCATCAAAACTGATCTTTATCTTCTTGGTAATCCCTGCATATTTCAGATCTTTATTGAATTCTTTATGGCATCCGTTGTAGATATAGTCCAACGCTTCTTCAGGAATATCCTGCATAGGTGTTGTCATTCCCAATCCGAAAATCTCAAGAATATTTTTGACCTGGGAAAGGATCCATTTATTGGATTTGATATCTTCCAACGGCAGCAATCCTCCCTGATTAATGGAAAGCTTAGGATTCTCTACAAAATAATCGGTGTTAATTTTTTTGATCATTCCCAGTCCTTTACAGTCCGGGCAGCTTCCTTTCGGAGAATTGAACGAGAACGTATTGGGTTCCGGCAATGCCAGTGAATGGCCTGTCTCTGCGTCCATCAGGTTTTTAGAAAAATATTCGATATCCGTACTTCCCAGTTTCTGAATTCCGATGATTCCCTCACCCATTTCCATAGCGGTACGGAGAGATTTTTCCATTCTGTTCTCGGATGCATTTTCTCCAATGATCCAACGGTCTATAACGATATCAATATCGTGGGTTTTGTAGCGGTCCAGCTTCAGGTCGTACTCTATATCCTGCAGTTCGCCGTCAATTCTTGCCTGCCCGTACCCTTTTTTAGCCATCTGTACAAAAAGTTCGTGGTAGTGTCCTTTTCTGGATCGTACCACAGGGGCCAGAAGCATTATTTTTTCGCCTTTATAATTTTCTTTGATCGTTTCCAGAATCTGTTCTTCGGTGTAGCTTACCAGTTTTTTTCCTGTTGATAATGAATAGGCATCCGAAACCCGGGCATATAAAAGACGGAGGAAATCGTAAAGTTCAGTAACCGTTCCTACGGTTGAACGGGGGTTTTTATTCGTTGTTTTCTGCTCAATGGCAATTACAGGAGAAAGTCCTTCAATCTTATCTACATCGGGTCTTTCCAGTCCGCCCAGAAACTGTCTTGCATACGCTGAGAAGGTTTCAATATAACGACGCTGTCCTTCAGCAAATATGGTGTCAAAAGCCAGTGAAGATTTTCCGCTTCCGGAAAGCCCGGTAATCACGACCAGTTCATTGCGCGGAATTTTGACGTTAATATTTTTCAGATTATGTTCACGTGCTCCGTAAACTTCTATATATTCTGTTGATTTACTCATAATTTGGAGTGATTCTACCTGAAAATCACGATGTGCAAAATTACGGAATTTTATGCAATTCTATGAATGATTACGGTCACAAAAGTTGTAGAAAAAATTTAAACTTCAGTTAAATTTAAATATGCAGTATCTGCAAGAATCAATTATTTTCAGTTCTTTATCATTTTAGAAATCTGAAATATTTTACCTCACGAATGAAGATAAATCATAAAAAAAGACTGCCTTTTTGGAGACAGTCTTGTATGTTGGGCAATTCATTATTTCACAAATGTATTGTAAGCATTCAATACGGATTCATAAGAGGAATCGATCTGCTGTATGTCTGAGTCTGATATTTTCCCGCTGGCTTTGGAATCACGGATCAGCTTGCGGTAGTTGTCCAGAAAGCCTGAAGCGCTTTTATTGAAGTATTCAAACTGTGTTTTTTTATAAGAATACTGCGGGTCTTTCACATTGAACTCCAGTTTTGCATTGGCTTCTGCTACTTTGGCAAATTCATCATATTTCTTCTGTGCTTCGGCTTCATCAAATTTTCCGCCATATTGCTTCTCCAGAACATCCAGAACGCCGTCCAGAGAACTCATCACACTTTTTGAAGAAATAATGTATTCTTTCATCGGATGATCTTTAAGCACAATTTCTTCTGCGGCATCTGTTGCGGGTTTAATTTTAGCAACAACATTCTCCCCTGCTGTAAAGAAAGCCTGGGCATCCGTTTCAATATCTTTTTTTATCGCTTCAGCTTTCGCTCCTTTGTCGTCTTTGTAATCCTCCGAATTCATGTAAGATTTCAGTTCCTCAAATTTTTTTCCTATGCTTTCTTTTTTTGCTTTATAGGTATTAAAATCTGTTTCTATGGCGGCTTTATCCTTATCAAAGCCGGAAGGTATTTCTTTGATTTTTGAAATGCTGTAATCCATAGAACTCATAACAAGAGGCATAATCAATACATTCCCGCCTTTCGATTTGGTAACGGCTGCTTCTGTATATTTAAGGATTTCATCAATATGTTTTGAACTGCTTTTATAGGAATCCAAAAAATTGTTATTGAAATCGATAATAGCATTTGCATTTTCTGTTCCGCCAAGATCCAATACCGATTTGCCCAGTTTACTGATGTCTTTCTTGCAGCTTATAACACCGGCTGAGGCAAAGCTCAGTGCCAGGGCAAGTACAATAATCTTTTTCATATTTTTTTCTATTTAGGTTTACATATCCTGGTACTCGCTATCTTCGTTACTGATCTTCACAACATATTCAATCCCGTCTATGGCTTTTGCAATGATCTGGTTTCTGATGATATTGGCCATATTTTCCCAGTAGGCTCTTCCGTAGAATGAGTAATTCTGAGGGATAATCTCCACCTCCACGGTTCTTACAAAACCTTCTTTCGGTCTGTTGCTGATCATGGTTCCTCTTCTTACTCTTACTTCTTTAAGCTCGTCCTTAAGAATCATTCTGCAGTAGTTTTTCACGTCTTCCAGGGAAATAATCTTATCTCTGGTCGTTAACGCGTACTTATAAGCCTGGATACTGTCTGTTCCTTTCTGCTCTTCAGAACCTCCGATGGTTTCGGTAAGCAGGATCACGGTCTGCGATTTTAACTGGTTGGAAAGTTCTGTTCCGGAACGCATATGATTGGCCAGCGTACAGTGGGTGATCCAGAAGGAAGCATAAGTATGATCCGTTTTTTCTACCGGTTCCATGATCACATAGTTCAGTTCCTGCCTGATATTTCTCTTGGCATTGTTTACTTTCTGTACCATCGACTTCATTTTATCGGACATTTCGCTCAGCACTCCTTTTACATTATCTCTGTTTAAAAGTGAGAATGCTGCGATTTCATCCCTCGTCAGTTCCAGTACATTAGCAATCATATCCACCGCATTTCTGTTGGTGAAACGTTCCATGCCTCCTTTTCTTACAGTATACAATCCTTTTTTCAGGTCATCTGCCGGGGTAAAGGGTATTTCGGTATATCTCCTTCCGTCTCCGTCCTGAACCTCATCCACATAAAGAAAGTGCTCACCTTCGTCTGTTACCAGAGGGATATTATTCCCCATAATATCCAGACTGTATTCTGTTTTTTTCCAGCCTCTGTTGTAGATTGGGAAGGCATTCATTACAAATGAGAAATTATCAAGGATTTCCGCTGAAAACTGTGGCGGAAATTCGAAGGTAAGCCATAAGTAACGCTTGTCTCCTATCTGTTTTATAATTTCTTCTTTTCCGGCAAGAAAGTCAAGATTCTGCGGAAGTTTTCCCGGCTCTGAAAATAAACTGCCCGAAAGACCAGTAATCTCTATGAATTTATGGCGATAAATACTTTTAATATCTTCAATTACCTTATTCCGGATAGACTGTTCTCTGAACATCTGTTCATATCCGTCCTGCTGGCTATTGGAAAGGTAACTTAATCCCTCTCTTACAAACAGTGGATTTCCATTACTGGAAACGGTAATATAAGGCAACAGCTTATAGACGAAATCCAGGTGTTCGAAAGCAGGATTGGAACAGAATACACTCAGGTATTTAGGAAAATTTTCACTGGCATATTTACTGACGTCCACTCCTATGGTAACCTTCCGGTAATCTTCCGGTCTTCCCTGAAATCTTGCCACCGGAATTTTATTCAGCCGGTCATCAATGCTATAACATGTATTTCCTACAAACATTACTGCCGTCTGCGCTTTATTGATCCGTACATTTCCGATAGGTGTAAAAGGAATATTCAGCTGTTTATCCGATTCTGATTTTACCGTAGAGGTCATTTGCTTGCGGAAGAAGAATTCGGAATGTTCCAGAAGGATTTCGGAGGATTCATAAGGCTGTGTATAGGCTACTGCGTGAGCAGGAATCGGATGGGTATAAATGGAGGGTGTCAGAAGTTTGGCCAGTTTTTCAAGGATTCTGGCATTAACGGTCTGGATTTCATTATTGGCTTTAAAAACTTCTGTGCTGAATGCATCTATCAGCAGTTTTACAAAGGGATCCAGAGACTGCGGACTTTTCAGTCCCCATACTTTGGTTGCATTCTGAAGCATCCTGGCTTTTACAGATTCTTTGGAATATATATTCTGATCTAAGTTCATAAGTTTTTGTGGTGGTTAGTAGATTTAATCAATAGACATCGGACTCAGGAACAGCTCTGTTGAAAAGCTGAAGCGCTCTCCTGTTTCCTCCATTTTGGCGTTTATGGCTATTCTTACTTTCTTTTTGATTTCTGTATGTTCTTTGGTATCGTAGCTGTGTTCTACGATCTGGATGTGGGCATCGATCTGAGGCTGTACAATCCGCGGTTCATATTCCAGGATCTGCTTTCTGAGACTTTTAATAAAGACATTTTCCCAAACGGCGCTGGTCACTCCATTATCGAATTCCAGGTTCCAGACGTCGTTTCCATAATTTTCGTCATATCGGTTTTCGCCTTTTTTGGTGGTGATCAGCAACATGATATTGTGGGCTATACTTTCTCCCATATCGCATGTATCGATGCTTCCGCCTTCCGTCATCAATGTAGACGGTACAAAAGGCATTCTGTAATTTGGTGTATCCATAATCAGCTTCTTAATTTTTTTACTCCATGGTCTGGTTTACGTAAAATGAAATACCAAAATACACATTTTCACTAAATAATTGTTACATGATTTTAAAAATATTATTATTGAGAAGTCCCGGAAGATGAAAAAATCTGAACTTAAACTTGTTGTACGGGATAAAAAATTAAGACCTTTCATTTACTGAAAAGCCTTATATGATGATCATTCAAGTTGATTATGACTATTGTTCTTCCGTTTTATTTTTCCGGTTGATGAAGTAATATACGGGAAGACCCAATAATACCATGACGAATCCCGGCCAGGTATATTGCTGTTTATAGATCAGGAGGAGTACACAAAATCCGCTTCCTATCAGCAGATAAATAACAGGCGTTACCGGATACAGCCACGTTTTGTAAGGTCTCTCCAGTTCCGGCTTTTTGAATCTTAAATAAATCACCCCAAAAACGGTGATCATATAGAATAAGACAATAACAAAGGAAATCATATCCAGCAAGTTGCCGTACTGCCCGCTCAGACATAATAATGAAGCCCAGACTCCCTGCATCCATAAAGCGTTTGCCGGTACTTCATTCCTGTTATTCTTAACAGCTGATTTAAAGAACATTCCGTCTTTTGCCATGGTCTGAAAAACCCTGGCTCCTGCTAAGATCAGCCCGTTATCGCATCCGAAGGTGGAAACCATTACCAGCAAGGCTATAATAATTGTTCCGGCACTTCCGAAAATATTCTGAGAGGCAGCTACTGCCACCCGGTCGTTGGCAGCAAAAGCAATACTCTCTCTGTCCAGAGCATTCAGGTATACAAAATTTACAGCCAGATACAGTGTCATTACGGCAGCAGTTCCGTAAATCATTGCTTTAACAACATTTCTTTTAGGGTTTTCAATTTCTCCGGAAACAAATGTTACGCTTTCCCAGGCTACCGAACTGAAAACAGAACCTACCATAGCAGCAGCAATTCCTCCCAGAAGGGTCATTCCGCTGATGGATTCCCAACCTTCTTTAAGAAAATTACCGCTGAGATCTTTTTTAAGATTATTAAAAGATTCCATGCCCAGACTGAAATTTTCAGACAAACGGGAAACATCCACCAGGATAAATCCGGCGGCAATCAGTCCCGCCAAAGCGATGATTTTAGATCCTGTAAATACATTCTGAAGTATCTTTCCGCTTTCCACTCCTCTGGTATTAATATAAGTAAGAAGGAGAATAACAGCTATGGCCAGAATCTGTATCCATGTAATTCTAAATTCGCCACTCTGGAAAATAGGAGCCGCATCATTTAATGAAGGAACCAGATAGGCTGTAAATTTACCAAAAGCCATAGCTACCGCTGCAATCGTTCCTGTCTGAATTACCGTGAAAAGCCCCCAGCCGTAAAGAAATCCCATTTTTCTTCCGAAAATTTCCTTGAGATAGGTGTACTGCCCTCCGGCTTTTGGAAACAGGGCGGAAAGTTCACCGTAGCTGATTGCTGCTGCTACCGTCATGATTCCTGTAATGACCCATACGGCAATCAGCCAGAACCCGGAACCTAAATTCCGCATCATATCTGCGCTGACAATAAAGATTCCGCTTCCGATCATAGACCCCATTACAAGCATAACGGCGTCCCATAGTTTCAGTTTTTTGTGCATAGTCAAGTATTGGTGTCAAATATAAACAAATATGCTATTGATTTTTAAATTTGTTTATAAATTCAGAAATAACCTGTTTTTTATCAACTTTTTATCCTTATTATATTCAATTTTAATTAGTACTTTTGAAAAAAATATTAAAAATGAAATTCAAAGCTATATTATTCGCGGCAGCTGTAAGTGTTTCTACTTTGGCTTTTGCACAGGAGACCTCACAGAAAAAATTCGGACCACCGGCAGGAAATGCTGTTGTGGGTGATGCTTACGGAGCGGGAGTTGCTTCTTCTTCGGAATCTAAAGCAATATCTGTTGAAAAATTAAGTAAAAAGCTTAAAAAAGACAATAAGAAAGTAGAAAATGTAGCCATTAAAGGTAAAGTTACCGACGTATGTGAGAAAAAAGGATGCTGGCTTACGATCCAGACTGAAGATGATTCTCAGTTTTTCGTGAAAATGAAAGATTATGCATTCTTTGTTCCTACCGCTCTAAAAGGGAAGAACGTTGTGCTGGAAGGTAATGCGGAAAGAAAAGTGACTTCTGTTGATGAGCAGAAGCACTATGCGGAAGATGCTAAAAAGCCACAGGCTGAAATTGATGCGATCACTAAGCCTAAGGAAGAGATCAGATTTGTGGCCAACGGAATCAAAGTGGTTAATTAGTTTTCTCTAATATATAAAACAACATCCTCAAAGTTTTTTGAGGATGTTTTTATTTTTATACCACGGATACAGGAATGATTTACTGATTTTACAGATGGCACAGAGTTTTTAAATTTGCTTTTGTTGGATTTGCGCAATGACGATATTTTTTCACCAGCTTTATGGTCATAAGGCGCAAAGATTTTATCTCCGGAAAAACGATCTAAACATCTTTTACTTTTCAGCGCCCTATTCATATATTCTTATAAAAAGAGAAAAAAGCATCCCCGGCTCCTTAATCTTCTATTGTAAAATCAACAGGTGCATCCAGTTTAGGATATTTGGTCGCAGCTACGAATTTTTTTCCGGTACAGTCTATTTCCTGCCAGCCTTTTCTTTTTTTCACATCACCAACTTCCATAACGAAAGGGATAAAGGAAATTTCGTCTTTCCCCTCTTCAATTATTTCTCTATACTGAACCGCCACATCCAGAATGCATTCATGTTCGGTATTCAGTTTTACGTTCCTGTACATGATATCGTAATGGGTTTCTTTATTTTCAGGGATTTCAAGGTACTTTTCCCATCCTTCAATATCTGAATTCAGATCGCTTATGGCTTTCAGCGCATAATATAAGGCTATTGTGTAATATTTTCTCGTCTGCTTCCTGGTGTAATCGTCTATAAAATGACCTCCTTCAAATAAGATAGTCGGCATTCCGGCTTTGATAAAATTATCTCCGGTAGAAGTGGGATAAAATTCATCTGAATATCTGCCAATATGATCGGGAATCAATTCCTTTAAATGTTCATATACTTTACCAATGACAGCCATGCATTTTTTTCTGTTATCGGTAATGGTACGTTCTACATTTTCCGAAGGTGCCAGAAATGAGAGTGTTGCCGGATGAATTCCGTCTGTGGTAAATATAGTACGCTGCTCATGGAGGTTTAATGCATAATCATATTTTTTTCCGGCAGCGGCATCTTTGAGGTATCTGATTTCTTTGCTGGCTTCATTATGAAAATCCCTGTTCAGGTCAATATCTGAAGCATTCAGCCTGGTCCATTTTTCTGAACCGTCCGGATTGAGCATAAATATAAAATCAAGGCTGATCTTACTGAACAGTTCCTGTTTCATTTCCGGAGCTTTATCCAAAGTCAGCAGTAAATCGAGCATGGCATGGGTAGCATTGGATTCGTTTCCGTGCATCTGCGACCAGGCCAGAACTTTAATATCTCCGGAACCGATACTTAAACGGTAAATAGGTTTCTCTAAATAGGATCTTCCTATCTCATTAATGTAATCGCTGAGATTCGTCTGTAAGTACGAAAATAATTTTTCAGGGGAAATATAGCGGTTTGGGAAATCAGGATTCGGAATATAGATTTGTTCAAAGTTCATTATGAAGTTGTTTACAAGAGTCAAATTTAGGCATTTTTGAGTAAAAATTAAAATTAACATATGTGAACTACCTAAACATCTTTAACTGCCATTTTGTCTGTGGATAAAATTGTGAATTGCGAATAATTCAAAACATATAATTTAAAATACTTTATTTCAGTAAGTTACAAATTTCACTTCAATGATAATACCAATATAACTTTAAGTATGGAAACGGGTGTTTATCGGTTGTTGACAGTTATTTTATCAAACATCAATAATGTGGATAACTTTACATGATAGTGCGATACACAATTGTAAACTGAATGAATTTTTGAAATTTTACCCAAATCCGGACTATAATGCACTGTGAAAGCAGAATATTATCTTTTAAGATTTACATTTGAAAACAAATTGACAATTTAACCATAAAAACAGTATAAATAACTCATAATTAGCATATTACTGGTTAATTTACTTTTGTATATATTGATTTTTCACTCGTTTTATTTCACAATATTACCTGTCTGCTTCCCATTTTAATATTGTAAATTACCCGTTAATATCATTGATATATAGCTATTTACGCTGTTTACGTTCCTAAATTAAGCTGCATCAAGTATAAGACAGAGTAAAAACCGGATATTTAGCTGCTGTAATCAGTTTAAATAAGCTGTTTACGTATGTTATGCATTTAATTGAAATCAAAATAAAATTAATATATTGATAATTAATAAATTACATTTATTTACATTTGTATATAATAAATTGTTCTTATTGTTTATTTTTGTAATTTGCATTTGTAATTCTATTTATTTACATTTGTAAAATAATTTAAAACCTGTTTTGATGAGTTTGAATGATAGAATTTCCAAAGTGATAGAGTATTCTGCTTTTACTCCTTCTGAGTTTGCTGATGAGATCGATGTGCAGCGTTCTTCCATTTCGCATATTACATCGGGAAGAAATAAACCTTCCCTGGAATTTATCATAAAAATAAAATCCCGTTTCCCGGAGATCCTTTGGGACTGGCTGATAACAGGAGAAGGAGAAATGCTGAAAACGGAACTGCCGGAAACCGCAGAAGAAACGAAAGAAAAAACGGATGAGCAGCCGAGACCTACCCCGCTTCCGGATCTGTTCACTATGATGAGCAGTGATGAAGATACAGAACATACGGAAGTGTATCCTGAACCCCCAAAATCAGAGCTGCGAGAATCGTTTATACCGTCCGGAAGTACGGCTCACAGAAATTTATCCGATTCTCAGCGATTAGAAAATTCTCATGAACAAATTATTGCACAAGCTATTGGAAACCAGGATAATAAGATAAAACGTATCGTTTTGTTTTATGAGAACGGAAAATTCGAGAGTTTTGAACCATAAAAAAACCTGGCTAAAGAACATAACCAGGTAAAAAAATATTTGAAGAAGAAAACTAAAGCTATTGCTTTATTTAGTTTTGTAATTGTAAGAGTCTGTTCATTTTTTCTTTGACAGCCAATCCGGGTTCATCAATCTACCCTCATCCTACTCCTGTTTCAACTCATACAGAAGAAGGTCATTTTATATTGAAGTCTGTTAAATACTGAACATCTTTATGATTTTATCAAATATAGAAAAACATAATGAAATTAACAATAATTTTATAATAAATTCAAAAATTAATTAACATATAAAACAACAATATAGATAATTGTCAATTTCCAAAAAAGTAAAAATCTATACAGAGTGACAATAAAAACGGTTTTTCTTCAATAAATGCATAAAAAAGACCTGCAGAAAAATACAGGTCTTTTTTTATTTTTGAAAGGAATTATTTTCTCCTTCTTTCCAGTTCCTTTTTAATAAGTCCGAGTTCTCTTCCGGTCTGTCCGGCCACAGAGG
The DNA here is from genome assembly GCA_002439165.1 of Chryseobacterium indologenes. Lineage (GTDB taxonomy): Bacteria > Bacteroidota > Bacteroidia > Flavobacteriales > Weeksellaceae > Chryseobacterium > Chryseobacterium indologenes_E. The sequence continues at coordinate 83,422 of DJTE01000034.1, read as the reverse complement.
TATTTTCCCGGGCTCTTCTGGTAAGATAAGGCACAACATCCTTTACAGGTCCATAGGGAAGATATTTAGCCACATTATAGCCTTTATCAGACAGGTAGAAGGTGATATTATCACTCATTCCGTACAGCTGCCCGAAATATACATGAGGATTTCCGTTTTCAAGCGATTTAGCCTTCATTTTATCCATTACCAGTTCTGATGATACCTCATTGTGTGTTCCGAAGAATGCTGAAACTCTGTCCAGATGATTCATAACAAAATCAATTCCGGCATTGTAATTTTTATCAGAAGCCTCTTTGTTCGGCTGGATAGGATCCGGATATCCTTTTTCGGCAGCTCTTGCTCTTTCTTTCTCCATATAAGCTCCACGAACGATCTTATAACCGATAAAATAATTCTTTTCCCCGGCTCTCTGAAGGTTCTGTTCCATATATTCCAGCCTTCCTGTTCTGTACATCTGGATGGTATTCCAGACAATAGGCTTTTCCTGATTATATTTTTCCATCATCTCTTCACAAAGATGATCTGCCGCATCCTGCATCCAGGTTTCTTCGGCGTCTACCATTACTTTTTTGTCATTCTCATGGCACAGACTGCATACTTCATCAAATCTTTTTACCACTCTATCCCATTCTTCTTTCTGGCTGGAAGTCAGTTCGGCATTTTTACCTACGGCCTCATAGAGATCAATTCTTCCAAATGCAGTCGGTTTAAATACAATAAAGGGAATGGCCGGATTTCCCACTGAAAATCTTACAATATCCTTAATCTCTCTGCATACGGCATCAAAGGTTTCCTCATCTTCTTTTCCTTCAATGGAATAGTCAAAAATACTTCCAACTCCTCTTTTGAAAAGCTGTTTCACTACCTTCATGCTTTCTTCGCGCGTTTCACCTCCGCAAAACTGTTCAAACAATGTGTTTTTAACAATTCCGGTAACGAAAGGAAAGTTATGATGTACGGTAAAATTAAGGACAGAAGTTCCAAGACTTGTAAGAGCGGGCTGTTCAATCATTTTAAACATCCAGTACGCCTTTTTCAGTTGTGCATCAGATTTGTCTGCAAATGCAACTTTGGTATCGTTAAAAATGGGCATTCCTTTTTATTAAATTTAGTTCTGCAAAGGTAATGAATACCTCAGTTTATTTAAAGAAATTTTTTCTATAATTTGCTCTCAATTCCATTCAGAAGCATGGCAATAATTCCTGCAAAAACCCAGAATCTTAAAATATTGAGGGTAAGGAAAATCCTTCTCCGGGAGAAGTTCAGCAGCAAATAAATGCAGAGGATCATTACAAATAATCCACCGGCAAAATAATAGGCCATGAAGCCTGAAACTCCGGTTTTAAGAATGATTTTCCCGGATACGGACATTGTTACAAGCAGTAGCGAAATAATGATGATCCGGGTATTTCTGTTATTGAAATAATTCGGAATCGTGGTATAACCGAAAGTCTTATCCACACTTTTGGTCAGCATATCCTTTACAATATCTATACAGAGAAGAATCAGGAAAAGAAAAACAGCCATCAGCAGTACTTTCCAGGAGAAGGTCTCGTAATAGACCATCATTCCGAAGAAAGGATAGAGTGTAAGACTTACGAAGGTAAGATTATTGAGGATCAGAATCCGGCTCAGTTTATGGCTGTAAAACCACATAAAAAACTGGTATACAAGAAAGAAAACAAAAACCCTGTGTGAGATCATCCACGCTACACCCAGAGAAATAGCACTTAACGCCAGGTAAGCATACAGGAAATATTTCTGCTTGATAAAACTCTGGATCCTGGTGCGGAACGGTTTTACAATATGGTCTTTTTCCAGATCGTAGAACTGGTTGATAATTCCTCCCGCCAGGATCGTGAGTACCGTGCAGAAAATAATACCGTGCACTTTGAAATCGAAGACGAATTTTCTGAAGGTTTCATCCTGGTTAAACAGGAAAAAGGTTGAAACATAGAGGGCAAAAGTCAGGAGAGCGGCAACGAAAAACCTTGCTCCGAGAAGGAAGCCCACCAGTTGTGAGAATCTGTAAAATATAGATTTAGAGACATAGTTTTTGGACTGGAAAGTTTCTTTTTCAGAATTCATTCCAGGCTGTTTAAAATCTGTAAATCACTTCTTTTTGGAAACCGTCAAGCATTTTTTCGGCCTTTTCATAATCTTTGGTAAAGCCAAGGATATATCCGCCTCCGCCGCTTCCGCAGAGTTTAAGGTAGTAGGCATTGGAATCCAGTCCTTTTTTCCAGATCTTAAAGATACTTTCAGGAATCATGGGACGGAAATGTTCATAGGCCCAGTGGGAAAGCTTTTTCAGGTTTCTGAAGAAAGGATTCATGTCTTTTTTAAGGAAGGCATCAATGCAGGCATTGTTATAACGGATAAATTCTTCTTTAAGTGTTTTACGGAACCCTTCGGTTTTCATTTTTTCAAAGAAGATCTGGATCATAGGCCCTGTTTCTCCGGTAATTCCGCTGTCGATAAGGAAAATAGCTCCTTTTCCGGCTTCTCCCTCCGGAATGTTTACCCTGTCTAAATTTTCTTTATTTTCGATGAGAATCGGCAGGTTCATATAACAGATCAGAGGGTCCATTCCAGAACTTTTACCGTGAAAATAGCTTTCCATTTCTCCGAAAACAGTTTTCAATTTCTTCAGATTATCTTTTGAAATATGTTCGGAATCCAGTTTGCTTACTGAATATTTTTCGAAGATAGCCGCTACCAGAGCTCCGGAACTTCCGACTCCGTATCCCTGAGGAATATTGGAATCAAAGAAAAGTCCGTCTGCAATATCACTTTTAAAGCGCTCAATATCCAGTTTAAAATCGTCGGAAAGGTCAAGCGTTGTAAGGAAATCAGCGTATTTCTGCAGATGTCTGTTGGAGTTAAGTTCAAATTCAGAACTCAGATCAGAGAATTTCAAAGTCCCTTTATAGAAGCTGTAAGGTACTACAAGCCCCTGGGAATCTTCAATCATTCCATATTCTCCAAACAGAATTATTTTTGCATAAAATAGAGGGTTGGTCATTTTGACAATAAATCTTTTGACAAAGTTAAAAATTATTCTGCTGAATATAAGCAAAATCCACACCGAATTCTACATTTAATATAAAAATAGGCCTTTTTCTGTTAAACCAGGATAAGAAAATCTATAAAAAAAGCTGCTTCAGAAAAATGAAACAGCTTTTATATTTTTTACAAAGTCTCTCTGTCTTTGCGCATTTTGACTTTCAGGAACCGTATCAGAACCAGTCCTGCCGCGAAGAAAAGCGTCATGGAAAGGGCTGCAATACGCATATTATTGAAATGCTCAATTAATGTTGCAAAAATGAAGGTTCCGATAATGATGGCAATTTTCTCCAGTACATCATAGAAACTGAAAAACGTTGTATTTTCCATAGAATCTTCCGGAAGCAGCTTGGAATATGTTGATCTGGACATCGCCTGAAGACCTCCCATTACAAGCCCTACAACGGCTGCTACCCCATAAAACTGATATTCTACCGTAGGGTTTTCCTTATTCAGAAAATAAGCCCAAAGGCATGCTACAATCCATAAAATAATTGCAATGGAGATCACATTTCTGTTTCCGATCCTCTTTGAAAGTCTTGAAAAGATCACGGCCCCGATGATCGCTTCTATCTGAATGACCAGAAGTGTAGCAATCAGCTTATCCTGAGCCAGGTTGATCTCGCTTTTCCCGAATAGTGTTGCCATCAGGAAAATAGTCTGCATTCCAACGCTGTAAAAGAAAAAGCTGGAAAGGAAAAACTTCAGATTCCTGTCTTTGAAAAGCTCTCCTCCCACTTTGAACAGTTCGTGGAAGCTTTCTTTAGCAATATCTTTATAAAAGCTTAAATTATCTTTCAGTACTTCAAAGAAACCTCCCTGTTCTTCGTGTTTTTTAAAGATATTCTTGTAGTTCAAAAGTACCAGGTCTTTCGGAAGTTTGTCTTTAACATCCCCAAACTGAGGAAGATGTTTGAAGGTATACTGTGAAAAACCGAACCACCAGGCACCTGTCAGCAAGAAACTGATTCTAGTAAACAGCAGCTGCTGTGCTGCTCCTTTTGCGAATACCTGAATAAGCACCAAACAGATCACTACGAGCACAACCGATCCGATATATCCATAAACATATCCTCTGGCAGAGAGTGCGTCCTGTTTGTCCTGTGTCGCAATATCCGGTAAAAAGGAGTTATAAAAAACGAGACTTCCCCAGAATCCGACGCTGGCCGTAATGCTGAAAAGAAGACCTAAAAACACATTATGCATTCCTGTAAACATCGCCAGGCCCATACATGAAGTAGCTCCCAGGTAGCAGAAAAACTGAAGGAATGATTTTTTATTCCCGATGGTATCTGCCAATGACGATAAAAACGGAGACAGCAGCACGACAATAAAGAAAGAGATGGTGAGTGAATATCCGTACACCGCATCTGGCTGATATTCTTCCCCGAAGATCTTAATCATGTGCCTTACGGGGACATCGATCCAGGTTTTGGTTTCCTCTACATATTCTTTTTTCTCATACGCTGTGGTAAGGATAGAGTAATAAATAGGGAAAATGGTAGAGGTAATCACCAGTGAATACACGGAATTCGCCCAGTCATATACCGCCCAAGCCTTCATAATCCGGGGATTATTTTTTATATTTTGAGGCTGTTGATTCTCAATTTCAGACATTTCAAATAAATATTAGTAGCACAAAAATAAAAAAACCATTAAGAAATGGATAAGATTTTAAAAAAATTATCGATTCCTTAATGGCAAAATACTCTCTGAGAGAATATTACATATTTTCAATGACGATAGCCGAAGCTCCTCCACCTCCGTTACAGATCGCTGCAGCACCATATTTTGCATTGTTTTGCTTCAATACATTGATTAGCGTAACAATGATTCTTGATCCTGAACTTCCCAGCGGGTGTCCTAAAGCTACTGCTCCTCCGTTTACGTTTACTTTGGAAGCATCCAGCTTTAAAATCTGGTTGTTGGCAAGTCCTACTACCGAGAACGCTTCATTAAATTCGAAGAAATCGATATCTGAAATCTCAAGACCTGCTTTTTTAAGAGCGACAGGAAGGGCTTTTGCCGGAGCTGTGGTGAAATTTTCAGGCTCCTGGGCCGCATCTGCATAAGAAACAATTTTTGCTAAAGGCTTTAATCCCAGTTCTTCCATTTTTTCTTTAGATACAAGGATAAGCGCGGAAGCACCGTCGTTCAGTGTAGAAGCGTTAGCAGCAGTTACCGTACCATTTTCTTTTTTGAATACAGTAGGAAGAGTTGCAATTCTGTCGAAGTTGACAGCTTTGTATTCTTCATCTTCTGCAAAAATAACAGGTTCTCCTTTTCTCTGCGGAATTTCAACAGGAACAACCTCATCATTGAATTTCCCTTCGCTCCATGCTTTTGCCGCTCTTTTATAAGATTCTACGGCAAAATTATCCTGATCTTCTCTTGAAATGCTGTAATCTGTTGCACATTTTTCTGCACATACTCCCATATGTACTTTGTTGTATACGTCAGTAAGGCCATCCAATACCATTCCGTCCGTCATTTTGATGTCACCCAATTTGGTAGCCACTCTCGCATTGTAATAATGAGGAACTGAAGACATATTTTCCATACCTCCGGCAACAATTACTTCAGCATCACCGGCTTTGATCGCCTGTGCAGCCATAGTTACCGCTTTCATACCGGAAGCACATACTTTATTTACCGTTGTAGACGGAGTCTCGATGGATAATCCTGCTCCAAGAGCTACCTGACGTGCCGGTGCCTGGCCTTCTCCTGCCTGCAGTACATTTCCCATATAAATTTCCTGAACATTTTTAGGATCAAGACCAATTTTATCTAATGCTCCTTTTACTGCCGCAGATCCCAGTTTTGTAGCCGGAACTGTTGAAAGGCTTCCCATAAAACTTCCCATAGGGGTTCTTACTGCGGAAACGATGAATACTTCTTTCATGTGTATTATATTTTACTTTTTTTAATTGATGAAGCCTCCAGACTTCATATTTTTACTCTTTTATTTAACTTTTACATAGGTAAGCTCAAACTCGCTGTTTTCAATCTTAGTCTGAACTTTCAGGAAATTGCCCTGTGTTTCCATAATTTTAACGCTGAAAACATCTCCTACCTGTACAGGATCATTTTTATCGGATTTTTCAGTAACAATTGCTTTATAATTGCAGTCGTCCACAAAAACCAGCGCTGATTTTATAAAATCTTTCCCGTTATTGAAATATTCGGTCTGAACATTGTCTTTAACGGTCATATACCAGATTCCTTCCGGATAATTTTCCCGCAGAAATTTACCTGCCTTCATGTTTTTACATTTAGCCGGCTTATCCGGTTTGCTGAAATCCGCAGTCTGAGCCTTAGTTTTGGAAATTGCCAGCATCAGTATTGCGGCAGAAAATATTTTTAAAGAATTCATATCTGTGCTCTGTTGTTTAATTGATTGCGATTTCTGGCAAAAACCATCATGAAAGCCCCCAGAAATTCTACGGCCCACCCCCATTTAAGCTTTACGATTCCTGCAAAAGTTTCTCTCCAGGATTTAAAGGGTAAAAAACTGAAATACTCCAGCGACTGCATTTTGACAGCCACCAGGGTGAATGAGAATAAGATGATAAGCAACACCCCAAAAAATCTTACGATTTTCGCACTGTTATTCACAATACCAAATACGGCGCATGAGGCAAAGATCCAACATGCAATGGCCAGGTAATGATCCAGTTTCCAATAATTCCAGTTTCCGATGATGGGAACATGAACAAGGGGCATAAAGCTGCCTGCAACCACTAATAATAACCCTAATAACTGAATATTTCTCATAATTACTAAAGTGCCAAAATACGAAAAAAAACACACTAAAAAAAAGTGTGTTTCAAATTCAGATTATTACCGGACAAACGCTGATAAGTTTTAAAAAAAAACAAATAAAATTAGGAATATTTCAAACGATTGTCAATTTTATTATTAAATTAAAAATAAATACTAGCAAGCTCTATCCCGATCTGAAGTCCGTATTTCTTGGTCAGCTGGGCATTATTATTAAATGTAGGAGTAAAATCCTTCTGAATAAATAAATTGAAGCCTCCGTAACCAATTCCGAATTTTCCTCCAACTACAAGATCGTTCATTCCGTATCCTACTTTTTCTCTTTCTACAATCCTTGATGAAAATTCATTGGAATACTTATTATAGATAACGGTTCCAACCCTTACTCCTCCGTATACTCCTAAAACAATACTTAGCTGGTCTTTCTTGTTATCTAAATAAGTATTTCCTTCAAATTCAACATATTTAGGGTTCAGAACAAACCTAAGATCTACAGGAACAAAAATATAGCTATTATTAAATCGGGTCTGTTTCAGATTACCTTTGGTAAATTCCTGTACAGACAGTGTATGTCCTTCCTGTGAATATACTTTTCCATATTTTGCAGAAAACTGATCTGAACGTAATCCTAATCCGAATCTGTAAAACAACGGGCTTTTAAAACCACCGACCTGGCTTTCGTATCTGAGCGCAAAATTATAGGAATTATACACTGTATTTTTCACTTCAGAATCTTTACTGTAAAACCTGAACGGCTGATCTTTAGAGGTCATATTGGTACCGATAAAGCTGAATGTCATGGCTAAAGAATTTAAAAGCTCTTTAGGGTTTTTTCGTCTTGCCGGGAACATTTCCATTTTGAATCCATTAGAGCCAAGCTGTAACGAATATCTGCTGGGGGGTGTCGGATTTTTACCCTCTAAAACGGCATCTCTTACCATCTCTTTCGTAGCTTCTTCCAGCCCGGATTTTTCAGCCTCTATTTTATCATTGATGATTTGCTGATATTTTGAAGCTATTTCCGTGCGCTGTTTCTGTTTTTCATCGGATGTGATCTTATTCTGGCTAAAGCTTTTATCTATTACATCCAGCTCGGCATTCATCTTTGATTTTTCAGAGATTACAATACTGTCTACTTTTTTCGAGTACAGTTCTATTCTTGGATTCACCTGTTGCTTTTCCTGGGTAAAACCGTAGGTAAAAGCTGTTATTGCAGCCATTAGGGCGAGTTTAGTTTTCATATTTTTATTCGTTTTCAGACCATATTTTCTCACTGTCCTTATTCAAGGGCAGTATTTTTTCATATAAAAGAAGGATGTTATTTTGAATCGATATAAACCGTCACACCAAGAACTGTTACATTTCCTACATTCGGCACTACCCTGTCAAAATTGAAGGTTCCCATTTTTTTAGCATTTCTTGCTGCTTTTGCGCGGTTTTTATCGTATTCATTTCCCAGAAGAAGATCATCTGTACTGATGTAGTTTGTTTTCACCTGCTTTACTTCTGCGAGAACAGGAACATCCGGTGCGCTGATTTCTGTTTTTTCAGGGATATGATTTATTTTTTCCGGCTGTTTTGCAGCTATTTGTGACTCTTTATATTCAACAGTTTCAATACTCTGTGTTTTTATCTTTTTCAAAGGAATTGCAGCCTTATCTGCAGTTCTTTTTTCATGAAACTCATCTGCTATTTTTATTTCCTCTTTCTGAATTTGCTCTTTATGAGGATAAACCTGTGGATTCCGGATATCGGGGTTTGCTGTCTGTTCAATAGTTTTCTTAATAACATAGTCTGTTTTCTTAGTATCAGAAACATTTCCCAGGCTGCTGTAATAAATGAGCGTTCCTGCTGAAATCAGCAGCACTGCCACTGCTGCATACTTCCACCACTGAAAAGAAGGCTTTACTGCCGCTTCGGAATTTCCGTCCAGCTCCTGGTCCAGTTTTGCCCAAAGATCTCCGGAAGGCTTTATTTCGAGGGCCTCGTAATCAGATTTTAGCTGTTTCAGTATTTCTTTTTTCATTTTCCTGGTTTTTTAAAAATTCTGTCAGCCATTTTTTTGCCTTACTCAGCTGGCTTTTGCTGGTTCCTTCCGAGATATTGAGCATTTCTGCGATCTCGTGGTGCTTCCTGTCTTCAAATACATAGAGATTAAAGATCAGTCTGTATCCTGCCGGCATCCGGGAAAATATTTCTTCAATATTGATTTCCGCCAGGCGTTCATCCTGCTCTTCCTCCGGATGGTCTTCAGCAATTTCAATATCTGAGTAAAGAATATTCCTGTTTTTTCTGAGGAAGCTTACAGCGTCATTCACAACTATTTTTCTGAGCCAGAACGGAAAGCTTTTCCAGTCTCTGCATTCATCCAGTTTTGTAAAACATTTCAGAAATGCAGTGCTTAAAATATCCTCCGCATCATGAAGATTACTGACATAAGAATTGGCAATGGCCAGCATTTTAGCCGAAAACATCTCATACAGTGCTTTCTGGGCTTTCCGCTCCCGTTTTTTTGCCAGTAAAAAATTCTTTTCTAAATTCTTCATGTATCGGTTTCTATCTATAAGACGAACATTTCTTTAAATGGTTGCCCGAAAATAAAAAAAAACTGCACTTTTTTTCTAAAGTGCAGTCTAATATTTTAATTTTCAACAGGATAAATTTAATGATTCACTGAAGAAACTTCTTCCGGATTGTGCTTATGCCTGAACAGTACCGCAAAGAATACGGCCAGAACCAGGGCATAGATGGCAAAAGACAGCCATATCTGGTGCCAGTCTTTTACCATAACCACAGATGAAAGGGTACCATCCGGATTTACAGCAGCATTAAATCCGCTTTTCAGAATTTCAAGGAATGTTGGGTTATCCGGTGTGGTTTCCAGGTAAGTGGAAAGATCTGAAGCGGTTGTAAATTTATGGGTGAAAAATTTATCAATAGCCCAGCCTGCTATATAACTTCCTAAAACAGCTCCAAAACCATTGGTCATCATCATAAATAATCCCTGAGCAGAAGAGCGTATTTTTTTATCTGTTGTTGTTTCCACGAAAAGGGAACCTGAGATATTGAAGAAGTCAAATGCCATTCCGTATACAATACAGGAAAGAATGATGAGTGAAAGTCCAAATCCGTCCGGAACACCGTAAGCAAAGAATCCAAATCTTAAAACCCATGCCAGCATAGACATCAGCATAACCTTTTTAATACCGAATTTCTTCAGGAAGAAAGGAATTGCCAATATAAACAGGGTTTCTGAAACCTGGGAGATCGACATAATAATGGTGGATCTCTGAACAACAAATGAGTCTGCATATTTCGGGAAATGTGAAAATTCACTTAAGAAAACGTCCCCATACGCATTGGTAAGCTGAAGTGCTGCTCCCAAAAGCATTGAAAACAAAAAGAACAGGGCCATTTTATAGTTTCCGAACAGTTTAAATGCATTGAGTCCCAGCTGTTCTGATAACGGAGCGCTTTTGTCAATTAGCTTTTGCGGCGGGCATTTCGGAAGGGTCAGGGCATAAATCCCGAGCAGAATTGCTACTGCTCCGGCGATATAAAACTGTCCTTCGGTTGCTTTGTTTCCGGTAAGATTGGTAATCCACATGGCTACAATAAATCCTATGGTTCCCCACACACGGATGGGAGGAAAATCTTTTACCACATCCAGGTTACTATTTTTAAGAATAGTGTAGGAAATAGAATTGGCAAGGGCAATGGTAGGCATGTAAAAGCACATGGCAACAAGCATTACTGAAAAGAAGGAGTTAGGATCTGCGGAATGCGGCAGTATGAAAAGAATAGCACCGTAAAGAATGTGCAGTACCGAAAAAATTCGTTCAGCATTTACCCATCGGTCAGCAATAATCCCGGTGATGGTTGGCATAAAAATAGAAGCAATCCCCATGGTTCCGAAAACGGCTCCAAACTGGGTTCCATCCCAATGTTTTGTACCGAACCAAAAATTAGCCATCGTAATCAGCCATGCTCCCCAGACAAAAAACTGAAGAAAACTGAGGATGGTCAGTCGTAATTTTAAATTCATAGTTTATAATAAAGTATCTCTTTTAGTCAATTTTCTTTTTCCTCCTTTTAATTTCTTCCTGAATTTCAAGAGCAGTGTCGTAATCTTCTTCTCTTACGGCTTCATCCAGTAATTTCTGAAGTTCTTCCATAGACACTGATTTTAAGTTATCTTCTGACTGTACGGTTTCTGAGAATGACTGATCCTCTTTTGAAACGTCTTCCAGCTCAAGAAGGATTCCTGCTTCATTCAGTACCTGCTGAGTAGTAAAGATCGGTGCATCAAATCTTACTGCCATTGCAACGGCATCAGAAGTTCTTGCATCAAGAATAAGTTCCTCGTCGTTAGCTTTATTTTTAAAATTGATATTGGAGAAGAAAACTCCGTCTACAATCTGATAAATAATCACAGAAACCAGTTCGTAATGTGCAGAAACTATAAATTTGGTAAATAGATCGTGGGTAAGAGGGCGCGGTGGATGGATATCTTTTTCCAGTCCGAGAGAAATGGACTGTGCTTCAAAATTTCCAATGACAACAGGTAATTTTATGTGTGTCTCTTCATGTTCCAGTAATAGGGCGTACGCGCCTGATTGGGTCTGGCTGTACGATATTCCGCGAATAATTAGCTGTTTATAATCCATAGCTACAAATATAGATTAATTTTTTATTGTGTTTTCACTTTTTTACGCAAAAATAAAAGCCCGGAAAGCCGAGCTTTTATAGTATTGTGTATGATTATTAATGGTCAATAGCAAATTTTGCTTTGCAGGTGAATTTCCAATCGGTCAAAAAAATGACGGAAGAAGGCAATTCTCACCTTTAACCATTAACTTTTTTATCCTCTGATTGCTTTGATTTTCTCTGTTAGAGCCGGAATGATCTGGAAAGCATCTCCTACTACTCCGTAATCAGCAGACTTGAAGAACGGTGCTTCTGCATCATTATTGATTACTACAATGGTCTTGGAAGAGTTTACTCCTGCAAGGTGCTGGATGGCTCCGGAAATTCCTACTGCAATGTAAAGATTCGGGGCAATGGCCTTACCGGTCTGTCCTACGTGTTCTGTGTGAGGTCTCCATCCGATGTCAGAAACCGGTTTGGAACAAGCGGTAGCGGCTCCGAGAACATTAGCCAAATCTTCGATCATTCCCCAGTTTTCAGGACCTTTCATCCCTCTACCTGCAGATACAACGATTTCAGCTTCTTTAAGGTCTAATTTACCGGAGCTCTGCTCGTGAGAAATCACTTTGGTATCTTCGTTGGCTACGGAAAGATTTTTCACTTCTTCTGAACCTGAAGCTGCATTTTCTTTTACTCCGAAAGCGTTCTGAGAAACGGTAACAATTACTCCGGTTCCTTCTGCTTTTGCGTGCATGAATCCTTTTCCTGAGAACGCTTTTCTTTTCACCTGGAACGGAGAAAGGCTTTCAGGAGCTTCCAAAGCATTGGTAATTAAAGAATAGTTCTTCATAACCGCCAGCATAGGAGCAATGGAAGAAGCATCAGTAGTGTGAGGGAAAACAATGATGTTTCCGTCTGCTACTTCGTTTACTGCCTGTGCATAAGCTTTTGCGGAGAAATTTTTAAGGCCTTCATCCTTGATGTTGATTACATTTGATGCTCCATATCTGTATAATAAATCTGAAGAATCTGTTGGGTTTACGGAGATTGCGGTAACGGTATCACCTGCTTTATCTGCAACAGCTTTAGCGTAAGAAACTGCTTCAAAGGCTGCTTTTTTGTAAACTCCGTTTATATTTTCTGCGTATACGAATACTGCCATTTTTTTAAATTTAAAAGATTAAAATTAAAGGATTAAGAATTAGATCACTTTAGCTTCTTCATGAAGTAATCTCACCAATTCATCAAGGTTGTCAGGAGAAACCATTTTTACGGCAGCTCTCGGCGGTACGCTGTCATAAGATACTCCCTGAACTTTTACTTCTGAAGAAGCAGGTTCTACAACCTGTAAAGGTTTTGTTCTTGCAGACATAATCCCTCTCATATTTGGAATGATAAGGTCTTTTTCATCTACTAATCCTTTCTGTCCTGCAATAACTGCCGGAAGTTTCACTGAAATAGTTTCTTTACCTCCTTCAATTTCTCTTACTGCAGTAGCTTCACTTCCGTTTACATCTAAACCTACCGATGCATTTACGAAAGGCTGGTTCAGCAGCTGTGCAACCATTCCCGGAACGGAACCTCCGTTGTAGTCGATAGATTCTTTACCGCAAAGGATCAGGTCATATCCTCCGTTCTGAGCTACGGCAGCGATCTCTTTTGCTGTTGAATAGCTGTCTTTAGGATCAAGATTTACTCTTACCGCATCATTGGCCCCAATTGCCAGTGCTTTTCTGATTACCGGCTCTGTGGCAGCATCTCCTACGTTGATTACTGTTACTGTTGCTCCCTGAGATTCCTGAAGTTTAACCGCTTTTGTTAACGCAAATTCATCTAAAGGGTTGATTACCCACTGAATTCCGTTTTTGTCGAAAGCAGACTTATCTGCTGTAAAGTTAATTTTGGAAGTAGTATCCGGAACACTACTAATACAAACTAATATTTTCATGTGTACTATTTTATTATTTCCCTTTTTTGCATAAAAAATAATGCAGAGATTTTATTGTAATTAATTTTTGCTAATATAAATAAAAAATATATTATGCATGCATAATACTTATTAAATTATTATTCAATACATTAAATGTAGTTATTTAGCCGGCTGCGTTGCCCTAAATTCTATTTTACTCGGCAAAACACGGGGATTCATCTTCAAAATATCCAGTACAAGATTCCCCATATCTTCGGGCTGGATCTTCCAACTGTCTTTTTCTGAAGGAATATTACCGTTGAAATGAGTGGCCACCGATCCCGGCATGATTACCGTAGATTTGATGTTGTATTTTCTGAGATCAATCATTGCAGCCTGTGTAAAGCCTACCACACCGAATTTTGAAGCATTATACCCTGTTCCGTTTTCGAAGAAATTGGCACCTGCCAGGCTGGAAATGGTGATATAGTATCCTTCCGTTTTCTTTAATTCTCCTACGGAAGCTTTTAAGGTATGGAAAACTCCGGTAAGATTGGTTTCAATCATATCATTCCACTCTCCGGCCGTGAGTTCATCTACGGGTTTAAATATTCCGAGGCCTGCATTGGCAATAACAAAATCCAGTTTCCCGAATTTTCCCACAGTATATTTCACCGCTTCTTCTTCACTTTCGAGGCTTCTCACATCAGAAACAATTCCCAGAACGTTTTCCGAATACTGTTTAAGTTCTTTCTCGGCTTTCTCCACCTCATCTCTTTTGCGTCCTGAAAATGCAACAGAAATTCCATTTTCGAGCAATATTTTTGCAATCCCGAAACCGATTCCTTTGGTTCCTCCTGTTATATAGGCAACTTTATCGTCTGGCATATCTATGAATTTTAATGCTCTAAAATAGCAAAAACGCCCCAATTGGAGCGTTTTATATACCCTAAGATTTATCAGGTTAGTATTTGATGAATTTCTCGGCGATCCTGCCTGCTTTTGTTTCCATATTGATGATATAGCTTCCGGGGGTCAGATTTTTTACATTCACCTTATTGTCCTTAAGATCAACAGGAACTTTTCTTCCACTGCTGTCAAAGATCTCCGCAGCAGTGATCTTTTCTTCGGAAACAAGGGTCAGATAATCAGAAACAGGATTTGGATATACGGCTACTTTTTTCAGTGAGCTGTATATTTCTTTTGTTCCTAACGAAGAAATATCTCCTTCGATAGAAAATGCAAGGCCATCATAAGCAGAACCCTGCAAACTGCTGATATCAGTCCAATTAGTTAACCCTCCGCCAAACCTATCGGAGGGGTCTATTAATTTGGCAGGATTGCCATTTGCCTCTCCTATAAGCCAGTCAAACCGGGTACTGGGATCAAAGTCTGATAAGTTTGTTTTTGCAACAAATACCAGCCAATACCTAGTATTTGCCGATAAAATTACAGGTGTAGCCAGGGCAGCATTCATATCAATTTCAAATGTATAGACGTTGCTGTTCGGAGTCTTTATCAAATTATATCCGGGAGCACCTTTTGCAATATCAACTGCCACAATAGGAGTTCCCGATCCATTGGGAATTCCCGCAGGCATTCCTGAAGCATCCGCATAAATATAGAGCATAGCTCCTGTGGCTACTGCTGTTTCTAAAGTCTCTGCATATTGGACTCCTATGACTTTCACCTTGGTTATTTTACTCTGAGAGGCAAGGGTAAAATCATCTGTTGTTGCAAAAAAGTTACCGTCCGATAAAGCGGTCGACATCATTCTATAGGTTCCTATCACTGCCTGTGAATGGATTGTTGTTTGTGCCTTTAGGAAGGTCATTCCCAGAACAGCACTTAAAAGTATAGTTTTTTTCATTACAAATATTATTTTATACATTGTAAAAATAAAAACCTCCCATAAAAAAAACAAACTAACTGATTATCAATTAAAAAAAACGCTAAATATTAAAAAAAATCCATGCCGGTTAGTGTAAAATATTAATTATTGAAACATTATTAAATAATTTATTTAACAATTAAAAAACAGTTTGTTCGCGTAACACCCCTGTTTTCAAACAAAAAAACGCTCCAATTGGAGCGTTTTTATATATTCTGAGAACTGTCAGGTTATTTTTTAATGAATTTCTCGGTAGTTTTACCGTCTTTAGTTTCAAAAGTCACGATATAGCTACCTGGATTAAGATGCTTTACATCAACCTTGTTTCCTTCCAGCTGAGAAGAAACTCGTTTTCCGCTCATATCATAGATTTCAAGGTTATTGATTTTTAAACCTGTAAGAATATTTAAGTAATCAGCTGTTGGGTTTGGTCCGATAGCGATCAGTGAATTCTTTTTACTGTCTGTCTCAGTCGTTGCCAATGTAGCATTATTAGCTGCAACCACTGCATAGTTATCAATTCCGAAAGTTGTTGGTCCTGCATTTACCGGAGATGTTGCCGTAGCTCTGTAAGGAGAGCTGTAAATATCGAATTCTCCCGGATCAAGCCCTGCCACAGTGTCTGCACCGTCAACTGCCAATGTAAGAGGAGCTTCATCACCGATTGTATAGGTAATTTCTCCGGTTGTTTTGTTGTAGCTGAACCCAACTGTTACCCATGTATTGGCAGGATAGGTAGTAGCAGAAATTCCTGTAATTGTATAAAAAGCTGAACTCAGTCCTGTATTAAGATAAGCCAGACCTGTCATCAGTTTGGTCTGTGAGTTATATCTCACTCCTACAATTCCATTTCCGTCACCTCCAAAGATAGCGATCCCGGATGCATGCTGATTGGTAGAAGTTCCGGTAAAGATATCCGCTTTTCCTCTGATGATATTATTTCCTGGTGTTCTCGCTGCCCAGGCTAAATCCATTCCACTTTTGAAGGCATAACGCGCAGAAGTTGCCGCCCCGTCATTACCTCCGATAATCTGAATATATTTTCCATGAGCTGCATTACCATTTACAATCTGATAATCGGATACTGCTCCGTTATACAGGTATATACCTCCCTGTCCCGCAGTTGTACCTGCAGTAGATGTTGCAACATTTCCCAGTGTATAAGAATTGTAGTTGTCTGATTCCAGAACCTGAGCTGAAGCAGAAACTGCTGACGCTAATGCTAAACAAAATAGTAGATTTCTTTTCATGATATTTTTTTATTTAATGTTGTAAATATAGAACTTTTATTCTAATCAAAAACAAAAATACAACAAAAAATAAATCATAAATCAACATATTAACTAAAAATATAAATATATAGCATTTCATTTATTTTGCTAAAATCACATAATAAAAATATTTTAACTGAAAATAATACCAACAGCCAATACATTTACTGAAAAATACACAAAACACAAAAAATATATTGGAATCCCACAAATACACTTTGCCAACATCAAAACAAAAAAAAACTGACTGTCAACTACATAAACGGTCACTTTTTAGTGAATTTCTCTGTGAAATTCCCATCATCAGTTATTATATTAAGCAGATACAAACCTGCCGGCAGACTCTTTATATCCAGCATATCCTTATTCAGTTTAATTTGAATTTCTTTTCCTTCCATATTATAAATTTTAACGGCCTTTACCGGGTGAGAACCAGAAAGCCGGATAAAATCCGTAGCCGGATTAGGATATATCATGACTCTTTTCTTAGTATCCGTGATATCTTTTACAGATAATGCGGTTTCGTTATTTATCCGGATATTATCAATATAGGCGTAGCCTTCTTCATTATTGTGAACAAAGCGAAGCTGATCAATATTGGCCGGCTGTGCTGCCGCTCCTGTATAGATCAGTGTATTGTCAAGATAATATTTTATATCTGAAAGGGTGCCCACCACCTTAAATCTGTACCAGATATTGGGCTGCCATGATCCGGAAGCTGTGATCATCCCAGAGCCTGAAGACTGATCAAGGATTTTAACAGAGCCTGTATTCTCAAAGTCCACACGGATTACAAACTTGTCTTCCGCATTGTTCATTCCCTGGAAGCCAAATACCGATCCGTTGAGCTGAGACATTGTAATATCAAATGAAACAGAAAATCCCGTAGAGGGCAACTGAATCTGAACATTATTAAAAGCTCCTATAATTGGTACCGATTGGGTTCCGTATGTATTTTCTTTTACAATCCGGAGAGAATTATAGCCATCTGTGGCATCATCAATACAAATGGTCTGATTGAGTATATTGGGAGGCTCATCTCCTGTGGGAGTGCTGATCCATGGTCCCTGCGCATGAATACTTCCGGTATAAAAGCCTTCAAAATCTTCAAAAGAAGTCCTCAGTTGTGTGAAATAAAACACTGAAAACAAACAAAATGCGGTGGAGTAGATTTTTTTCATAGTTATTTTTTTAAGTCAGAATGAAATTAAAAACATCCTGGAGTAAAAAAAATATCATGAATCAAGGAGAAATCCAATTATTGTTATTAACTTGAAGCTGATTTTTAAATAAAAAAAACGCTTCAAACGAAGCGTTTTTTTTAATCTATTAATCTTTATTTCTTAATTATTTTCTTTGAATAGATTTTATTTTCGGTGGCAATTTTCATCAGGTAATTTCCTGGAGGGAGCTGCTGTAAGTTAACTTTATCATCAATCAGTTCCGTACTTACCTTTCTTCCTGTTAAATCAAAGACTTCCGCTTTTAAAATTTTAGATTTAGACTGTAAGAACACATAATCTGTGGCTGGATTAGGGTACACAACGAGTTCATCCTGCATTAAATCTATCTCTGAGGTTCCTAAGCTTCCCTGAGTAACCTTTACCGTATCTAAAATTAGAGCCAACTGATTAGCGCTGTTGAAATGTCTGAAATAAATTTTAATACTTTGTCCTACAAAGCTTGACAGATCTATACTTTTACTAAAAGCAACTCCCGCAGCAGGAAGTGTTTCTTCCAAAAGCGGTGTCTCTGTTCCCTGAAAAGTACTTGCGGAAGGAAGAACATAAACTGCATAATGTTCCTTTGGATCATCAATTGTTCCAGGTACTTTAAGCCCACCTATTAAAAATGTTAATGTAGCAGGGCTTCCTGTCGCTAAAGTAATAGGCGGTGTTACGATCAGGTTATCCGGATTAGAAAGAATGGAATAAGAATAAACAAAATTACCTGAAAAACCAAAAGGATCAGTGATTGGAGCACTGGAAGCATCAATATCCCAATTGTTTAGATCCCCATCCCGGTCAACCACTACCCAGCCTGGTGGCAGATCAGGTTGAGTAACTGATTCAAAGGTTTCCTCCAAAATAGTTTGGGCATTTACTTGTAAAGCTGTAGAAAATAATACAGATACGGCAAAAAATAATAATTTTTTCATAAAATGTTTTTTTTAAAATTCAACATTAAAGACAGGTACTGAAAAACTGATTTACAGTATATTCCAAAGATATTTTCCGTATCATTAAAAACAAATTTTTACGAATGAAAAATTAAAAAAAAACTTAAAATCACATAAAAGTCTATTTTTAAACGATTATTTTTAACCATTTATAATTATTAACAAAAAAATAAGGCATTTCATAAAGAAATGCCTTGTTTGAGAAAAATATCTTATAAAAATTAACTATTTATTTCGAATAATTTTCAAAAAATAATGGAATACTTTCAATTCCCTTATAAAAATTAAATAATCCATAGTGCTCATTGGGAGAGTGGATAGCATCAGAATCCAGACCGAAGCCCATCAATACAGATTTAGCGCCCAATACTTTTTCGAACATTGCCGTAATCGGAATACTTCCGCCGCTTCTGTAAGGCAGTACCTCTTTACCAAAAGCAGTTTCCATTGCCTGTTTTGCCGCTAAGAATTCTTTTGTATCACTTGGAAGAACGTAAGGCATTCCTCCGTGATGAGGGGTAACTTTTACCTTTACGCTTTCAGGTGCAATTTTTTCGAAATGTCTGGTAAATTTCTCTGTGATCTCTTCCGGAGTCTGATAAGGAACCAGACGCATGGAAATTTTAGCAGAAGCTTTGGAAGGGATAACTGTTTTGGCCCCTTCGCCCGTATATCCGCCCCAGATTCCGTTGCAATCCAGTGTTGGACGGATAGAGGTTCTTTCCAGTGTAGTATAGCCTTTTTCACCCTCTACTCCGTTCAGCCCGATTGATTTCTTGAATTCTTCAGGATTGTCTTTCAGCTTGTTCATTTCTGCCCTGTCGGTATCAGATACCACCTCTACATTGTCATAAAAACCATCAATCGTGATATGCCCGTTCTCATCAATCAGCTGGGCAATCATTCTGGATAATACATGAATAGGGTTAGGAACTGCTCCTCCGTAAAGTCCTGAATGCAGGTCTCTGTTGGGTCCTTCCACCTCTACTTCCACATAGCTCAGACCTCTTAATCCGGTCGTTACGGTAGGCTGCTCATTACTGTAAATATGGGTATCGGATATTAAGATACAGTCGCAGGCCAGTTTTTCTTTGTTTTCGTTCACGAAATCACCCAGGCTTACCGACCCTACTTCTTCTTCTCCTTCCAGAATAAATTTCACATTGCACGGAAGCGTATTGGTTTTCATCATGGCTTCAAAAGCTTTCACATGCATGAAAAACTGTCCTTTATCATCTGCAGATCCTCTGGCAAAGATAGCTCCTTCAGGGTGAAGCTCGGTTTTTTCGATATAAGGTTCGAAAGGCGGTTTTCTCCACAGCTCCAGCGGATCTGCCGGCTGTACATCGTAATGCCCGTATACCAGAACCGTAGGAAGGTTTTTATCTAAAATTTTTTCTCCGAAAACGATAGGATATCCTTTTGTTTCGCATACTTCCACATTATCTGCGCCTGCATTCTTCAGGTGTTCTGCACATACCTCTGCACACTTCAGTACGTCATCTTTATAAGCCGGATCTGCAGAAATAGAAGGAATTCTCAATAACTCAAATAACTCATCCACGAAACGCTGTTTGTTTTCGCTGATGTAATTTAATGTCTCTTGCATTGTAAAATTTTATTTTGCTAAAAGTAAAAAAAATGGCCTGCAGGCGCAAATAAAAAGGAAGAATTTTCAAAGGGATTTCTAAAATTGTATTTTTCCTGCCATGAAGGAAAGGCTTCTACTGAAAGTCTCTTTTTATAAGCTTCGGAACGTTGTGAAAAATTCATTCAGATAATTCATATAAATCATACGGATCACTTTTACAAATCCTCCGTATGAATCACTTAATATTTATCACCTGTAAGTGAAAATAAATAATTGAAAATAAGAGATTACATTTATATTTTATTACACCTTAAAGGGAATTACACAAATAACGCCATATTTTACAATAACCGACGTTTTTATTTTGATTTTATTCAGTTTTTATATTGCTTTATTCTGCATTTAAAGCATACAGGAAATTAAGGAAATAAGCAAACCATTTAAAAGCAGATATATGAGCATAGGAGTAACCCTTAAAAGATTTCGAAGCAGAACTCAATATTCCCAGCAGGATATTGTAGATATGCTGGAGGTAGACAGGCTTACGTATGTCAACTGGGAAAATGAAACCACAGAAGTAAAATCCAGATATATTCCTAAGCTGGCAAATATATTTGGCGTGAAAATCGAAAGCTTGTTTGAGCCACCCTCCACCAGCGTTATTCAGGTTGGAGGCCAGATTATCATTAAGGTTTCTGATCAGGAAACAGCAGAAAAACTGGGTAAACAGATACAGGAACTTATCAAAACTTTACTAAAATAATTTTTCATCATTTTGTTAATTTAATGAGGCCGTCTTTTTGCTACGGTCTCATTTTTTTAATATTTCCCGCAATTATTTTACGTTATTCAAAATTTTCCAGATCCTAAGCAGGCAGATATATTGGGTGTAAAAATTGAAGATTTATTTGAAACATCCGCCATCAGCATTATTCCGATTAATAATGACAATTCTTCCGGTAATTTAAATAATGGAATTTTCATCAATCTTTCAGACAAAAAAATTGTTGAAAAGCTGAGCGAGCAGTTTGTACTACAAACGTAGATATAAACCTCCTAAATTGATGAGGCTGTGTAAAACTAAAAACTATAAAGGTAATATTATAAACACTTTACATTTAATCTATAAAATTATTGTCACGTCTCGCATTACTGTTTATCCTTTCAATATCTTCAGGAGTAAGTTTAAAACCACCTATCCTACTTAAGACTGTTCCTGCTGGATCATTTAAATAATTCTGGCGGGATTTTTGGAATGTCTGATAGGTTGTATTGATTGCTTCTTTCATCAGGACCATAGGCTTGGCAACCTTTTTAACACTGATTATTGAAAAGATATTATATGTTTTAGTATCGTAAATTTCCAAGATCAATCCAGGTAAGCCTTTAAATATATATGGTCCATCATTAATCGGAATCTCAGACGTATACCATGCTTCATAATTGCGATTTTTGTATTTTCCAGAAGCTTTGTGACATAGATAAGAGCCTATCTTTTTTGTTTCCTTATCAAGTTGCCAAATGACTTTATCTTCGAGAGGAAATGCAAAACGATTTCTCAAAAATTCTTTAAAAACTGTTTGCTTTCCGTTTTGAGCAAATACTTCATCAGGAAAAAAGACTGAAGGAACATTTCTCATGTCCAGTATCACCTTACCATTTGCAGGGGCAGCAAAAGCTTTCTCTCCAATAGCCATCATAACCGAATCCTTAACAGCCTTCTTGTTACTTTTAAATAAAGATGTACTACCATTTATAAGCAAGGACAAATCTTCTTCAATAACATTATCTTTAACCAATGTATCTCTTACCATTTTTAACCTATAAATAATCTCATATTGTGATGTAATAGTATCAGATTTAGCTGATTGAGAATACAGGAAACTGCCTGCGATCAGAGAAAATAGAATAAAAAAGCGCATATATATATTTTATGGGTTCTGCTTTCCACAAATAGATTCAGTTAAAAGTTGAGCATTATGAACCTCTTCAATGTGCGCCTGCTGATATGTAGCGTTATGAGATCCCTCACCCCAGTAAATGGTATCATCGTATGTTGTATTCTTACATCAGACATATAAGCCTACTTGCTGGCAGGTCATCAAAACTTTCTGAGAACTTTCCGATTGCTCAGTTTTAGAAACAGTTTCTTTTTCTTTATTAGTTTCAGTTTCTTTTGCACTTACACTTACCATTCCAGCAACACAAAAAGTGGCTAATAAAATTGTTTTTTTCATAGTTGAAATATTTATTTGGTTTACACTACAAACGTAGATATAAACCTCCTAAATTGATGTATATAAAATTCAACAAATTTTGTTGAATTTTATATGCATATTCATGAAAAATGAGCTTAAATCCTGACGACAGTTATAAACAAAAATGTCCTGCACACAGTGGCAGGACATTTTATATGGTATACTCGTAATTAATGTTCGGCTTTCGGAGCTTTTTCAGCTTCAGCAGGCTTTGCAGCGGCAGTACTGTCTTTTTTTGGAGCTTCAGCTTCGTGCTTTTCAGCAGGAGCCGCTTCTTTGTGACCTTCAGCAGCGTTATGACCATGTGCTTCGCCTCCGCCCTGTACGTCATCAGAATATCTTTCTACTCCTTCTTCCAGTTTCAGTGTATTTTTGTTTCCTCCTGCCTGGATCTTTTTACAGCTTACAGCTACAGCAGCAATAGCTAAACATATAACTAATTTTTTCATATACAAAATTTATTTTTTTAAAGGTCGTATGAAACCGCAGTATTTCAGTCTGTCCCGACCGTTTAAACAGCAGGCGGCTTCATGCTTAAATTTTTGATTGCCCAAAATTAAGAAATCCTGCTTTTTTCGGCAACATTTTTATACTGATTTTAAAATAATTTTACCTTTTTTGGATTGTGTAAAAATAAGATAGTTTTCTCCCCCATCTTTTATCCCGTATTTCTTCCTGATCTCTTCGGGTTTCAGCGGATAGTTTTTGGAAATAATATTGAACTGTCCTTTCTTTTTAATCTCCTTAGATTCAACCGTTTCCATTTCCAGGATCCGACCCGGAAAACCGTCATTTTTTTTATCTGAAGTATAAATATGAGTATTGGGATGAAGTTTTTTCAGTGTAAACCGCTCAGAGACCAGGCTGAATGCTCCGGCTTTCAGAATAGAGTTATTGGGAATGTAAATGAACCTTTCGGATTCACCGTATACAGCTTCTGCACGGTCTTCCCCACCAAATGTGAATGAAAATTCGGGTTCATTGCTGTCCAGGTTAACGCAATTACAGATAATTCCGTCATATTTTTTTTCTGAAAGGAAAACAACGACTTCTTTCACATCGTTTTTCAGGGCTATAATTTCTATCCGGAAAATACCGGAAAGTACTGAAACCAGATATTTAAGATCAATCAGCGGAGAAAGTTTTATGATCACCTGATCTGAAGATGCCATAAGCTTTTCCTGAATTTCAAGAATATTGGGTGAGAGATCTTCCAGAAGGAAAACTTTGTTTTTACTGCTGTCCCTTCTTGCCGGATCAAGATACATCACATCAAAATGTTCTGCATTGGAGTCCAGAAATTCTTCCAGCTTCCGGTTTATAAATGAAGCTTTACGTTCCATAATGCCCCAGTTATGTTTTACGGTTTCCAAAAGTTCAGTATTTTGTTCTACCAGTGTAACTTCTTCAAAATTCTGCGAAAGATAGCAGGCATCAATCCCGAATCCGCTCGTAAGATCTGCAAACTTTCTTCCTTTTAACATTTCTGATTTATAGGCAGCGGTCTTTTCTGAAGAAGACTGCTCCAGATTGAGCTGGGGCGGAAAAACAATTCCGTCTTTTAACAGGAAAGGAAATTTTTTCCCGGCAACCTGTTTTCCTTTGATCTGCTGTACGATTTCCGGCATAGAAACATCAGGAAACGGGGATTTTTTCAGCAGTAATGCGTGTAAATCCGTATTCAGATTGGTATTGATAAAGTTCTGAACCTGTTCGTCCAGTATTTTGTTTCCCTCGGGTTTCATATTTTTTATATAAGTCCGCAGACTGGGCAGATCACGCAGATTTTTTACATATAAATATCATTGATATTCAACAGAATAATCTGTGACATCTGAGGAATCTGTGGGAAATTACAGTTATTCAAACATTTCAGCCCAACGTACGGCTTTTACTTCATTTTCGCTGTAAAGCTCTTCCACTGACTTTTTAATGTCTAATTTAGGGTATAAATTAACCCCGATGAGCTTTATTTTCCCTTCTTCCACCCATTTCTGCTCTTCAACGGCATGATCATAGATCTTTTTCTGTACAGTTCCCTGTTTTAAAAGTTCAAGATAACCTCCGGCTTCTTCTATTTCTACAAAAAGGTCCCAGGATTTTTCTGCAATCTGGCGGGTAATATCTTCTACGTAATAGCTTCCGTTTGAAGCATCTTCAAATACATTGATAATGCTTTCATAAGCTAAAACAATCTGCTGTTTGAAAGAAATTTCTTCGGAATTTTCCGTACTTTTCTCTACAAGATAGTTGTTGCTGAAAACGGCATCTGCTCCTCCGATCATTGCGGAAGCTAGTTCCAGGGTTGAGCGGATCAGGTTGTTTTCATGATCAGCAACGGCTTTGTTTCTAAGGGAAGTTTCGGCAAAGATGTAAGGAACTTCGTCCAGACCGTATTCTTTGGAAAGCTGGTTAAAAACGATTTTAAAAGCTCTCAGTTTGGCCATTTCAAAGAAATAGTTTCCACCGACAGCAATTCTGAAGATCAGTTTATTTAAAATTCCGGAACCATACACTTCAGTAAGTTCCTTTGTTTGAGCCAGTGCTACTCCCAGCTGCTGATAAATGGCGGCTCCCGCATTCTGGTGAAGGGAAATATCAATGCAGATATTTCTTCTGAAGTTTTTTGCTAAAAGTTCTTTAGCCAGCTGATCGTCTATAACAGCCATTTTTTCATCAATAACACTGATGAGCGAAAAATACTGATCTTCTTCTTTTGGGCTGATGTGCCCTGCAAGATCCCTGTTATTGACAAATAGCGTCTTTTGCTCAAGATTCTCTACATTATGTTCCAGAATAAACGCAAATACATCTTCTTCCAGACTTTCGTGGTAAGTTGCCACAAGATGGGTATTTTCTTCAACTTTCGGCAGGTTGGCCAGTGGTTTCGGGACCTCACTGTAAAACGGTTTTACTTCAATTCCTTCCAGGTTTTCCTTTTTTAAAATTGAATAAATATCTTCTGTTTTAAGTTGCTTTTTTACTAAATTTTCCCAGTTTGGAAGTGTTTCTGACATTGGAGATGGAGTATTTGTGAATTGTGAAACCGCCAATAGTGAGTTTCAAACTGAATGTAAATTCACTGTTGACGGATTCTGTTCAGTTTGTATTATTTTTTCGCAATATTACTGCTGTCTACCACCAGGATGAAGATTTCTTCGTCCGGTTTTTTCATAAAGTAATTTTCTCTTGCGTATTTTTCTTTTTCCGATTTATTATTCATCAGCTTTTTATAAAAAGTATCATTTTTTTCGTATTCCTTTTTATAGTATTCCAGCTGTTCTTCATACCGGCTGATTTCGCCGTTCAGTTCATTGATTACGAGAAAAGAGGTTTTATCAAAGAAAATCATCCAGACCAGAAACAGACCAATGGTAATGGTATATTTATTCAGCACATATTTCTGAATGAGTCTGAGTGTTTCAGACTTCGGCCGGATATCTTTAATAAGTTTGTTTTCTTTCATTTTTAATGTTTTCTCAACGAATTTTTTATAACAGTAGTTAAAAAGTCAATCGCTACGGAATTCTGTTTCATATTCGGAATGATAAGATCTGCTTCATTCTTAGACGGTTCAATGAATTCCTGGTGCATCGGTTTTAAAGTGGTCTGATAACGGTGAAGAACTTCGTTTAAGTCTCTTCCTCTTTCCTGTGTATCTCTTCTGATCCTTCTGATCAGCCTTTCATCGGAATCGGCATGAACAAATACTTTCAGGTCAAATTCTTTCAGCAGTTCTTTATTGGTAAGGACCAGAATTCCTTCTACCACCAATACGTTTTTAGGTTCTACTGTGACATGGTCTCCTGTTCTGGAATGCGTTACAAAGCTGTAAATCGGCTGTTCTATGGGCTGATTGTTTTTTAGAGCTTTTACGTGTTTCAGCATGAGTTCGAAATCTATGGACTTTGGGTGGTCGTAATTTAACGCTTCCCGCTCTGTCAGGGTAAGATTCGGATTGTCATGATAATAATTATCCTGCGAAAGGATGTTCATTCCTTCAATATCAAGCTGCTGGAGTATCTTGTCAACAACTGTAGTTTTGCCGGAGCCTGTACCTCCTGCAATTCCTATTACAAGCATTCTTTTTTGTTTCTTTATAGTTTGTACAAATATACTATTTTAGATAAAAATATGACAGTACGGACAGATAATTTGACAAATTAAGAACGGCAGATATCTCCTGGGGAAAAAGATGATGCACCTTTCCGGCAGTATATGCCATTCGGGACAAAAAAAATCCGATGCTGTGCACCGGATTTAAAAAGTCTTTTAATATTTATTTTTTAATAAATTTCGCGGATATTTCCAATTCTTTTATGGTTAAAATATAATCGCCTGTCTGAAGTGATGAAACATTGATCTGGCTTCTTCCGTTTCCTACTGTTGCATCCATTACTTTTCGGCCTTCCATGTTGTAAATCTCGGCTTTCTGCTCTTTATTTCCTTTCAGTGATACATTTAAGATATCAGAAACAGGATTTGGATGAATGACAATCTGCTGTTCTTTAGCAACCTCTTTTGTACTAAGCTGGCAGGTATAGGCAGGAAGCGTATACCCGGCTGCTGTAAATTCCTGAGTCATTGCGGTAATATCATTACAGTTAAATCCAAACTGCCCCAACATATCGATAGCAGCCTGTCTTACAGCAATAGCTGCATTTTGCTGGTTAGTGGTTGAAGTGGTTAAATCAAGTCCTTCCAGGAATGCTCTGTCTGTTTTCTCTTTTCCAATTCTGTCATAGATTCTCATCAGAGCAGCAGACCAGATTTGAGCCTTATCGTAATAATTTCCAGATCCGGGATAGGTCATTGTGGTATTAGTAATTCTCCCATCCCAGAAAGGGTTATGCCCATCCCAGTTAAACATCCAATTATACTGTGGAGCTGATGAAGGCCATTGATTTAAGCTTCTGCTGTAGGAGTGTGCCCAGTAATCTCCACATCCTTCGCTCAGACCATCTGCATTAGATATTCCTCCAGCCAGCCAGTGATGAATACCATGTCCCAATTCGTGCAGAATTACATCAGCGTCTTCAGCGTCGTCTACCCCTCCTTCTCCAAATCCAAGAGATTCGCTTCCGGTCAGGTAATGAGAATTATCTGATCCATTAAAGCCATGCGGATCAAATCTTAATACCCCACTGTTTTGCGAAGGCCTGCATGCTATTCCTAAAGTTACGTTGATGTATCTAAGGCTATTATCCAGATGCCAATAAGCATTAGCCGCTTCAAATCCCTGCTCGTTTCTATTAAAAAGAAATTGGCTGGTAGATTGTGTAAAAAGTCCCGTAGCAGGTGCTTCTATATCTTTAATCTCAACATAGCTTCCTTTTAAGGTATAAATTCCGCCAGTAAAATCAATTTCAGGAATAGTGACTAATGTTCTGGCCGCATCCAGACTTGCATTTGTAGCATCATTATTATCTACGAAATTACCTCCATAGTCTGATCCGGTTTTAGACAGGGGGTCCGGTTCAAAAATATAAGCAGTTCCTGTTACAAAAGCTTTTTTCGCCTTTACTTTTTTACTTTTTTTATGATTAGACGGGCCATTTTCGTTGTGATGTTTTACAGAAATGTCTTTCATGCTGATTACAGCCCCTGTTTTTGCATCCACAATCGTCTCCCAACTTCCAGGATTGTCAAACGAACTGGTCAGTACTCTGTAAACAAGCTTTGTTTCTCCTGAATCTGTAATATAAACAACCAGTTTATTTTCTTCATAAGTGATCTCTCCTGTGGTCTTAGAAGCTGTATGCGCTTTTTTAAGAGCTTCCGATGCGGAAATAGAAGGCACTGTATCCACTTCCTTCAGATCTTTCCTGAAACTTTCCGTACCCGTATAACTTATTTTCCCGTCCTTATTGAAATGAACCAGAATTTCAGACTGAAAAACCGGCACATCTTTTATAAACTGCTGAAAACGGAGTGTTTCTCCGGTATTACCTTTACGTACAGATTTTAAAGTAAGTTTACTAAAACTTTGAATTCCCAGGTTTCTTGAGTTGTCCTGGATCCACCTGTTAGCGGGAGCTTCAAAAGATGATTGCTGGGCCATTAGTGTGCTGCAGCATAAAACACTGCCTAATACCAGTGAAGTAATTTTCAATTTCATATATTGTTTTTTTGTAATCGTTATAAAAATAATAAATATTATTGAATATTAAGTTTTTTTAACACAAAAAAACAACATAAAGTATAGAAAATTTGATAAACTGTTTTACAGATATTAAAAACCGTTTCATTTTCATGAAACGGTTACTGTTTTTATACGATTTCGCTTGTTAATTCCCTTGAAAGCAATTTTTCATGCATAGGCTTCAAAAGATCCATTGAGCCTGTTTTTACGGTACATTTGCCTTTGTAATGTACCAATATCGTACACTGTTCGGCCTGTTCCAAAGTATGTTTACAGATTTCGATCAGACAGTCGATCACATAATCGAAGGTATGAACATCATCATTGTGTAAAACAAGTTTGTAGACTTCATCCGTATCATCCAGAACGAGTACTTCTTCTTCATACTGCCGTTTCGGATCTTCATAATCTTTTATACTGTTATAAAAAATCATCTTTAATAAATTTTAAACTTCTCCTATTTTATCGGCCAGATCGTTGATCATATTCGGCCCTTCATATATCAATTCTACAAGCTCTACGCTTTTATTATTCATTTTCAGGATCTTGAAATGGTAATTATCAAGGTCAAATTCCTGATTTTCTTCCGGAATATCTTCCAGTTCATGAAGAATGAATCCTGCCAGTGAATTGTATTCGCTGTCTTCTGATAACGGAAGTTTTTTAGGCAGATATTCGTTGATTTCATCCAACGGCTGGGTTGCCTGAACCCAGTAAATATTATCCCCGATCTTATCTACCAGTTTATCTTCATCATCTTCTTCATCCTGAATCTCTCCTACCAGTTCTTCCAGAATATCTTCCAGGGTAATAATTCCTTCTGTTCCCCCAAATTCGTCAATAACGATAGCCAGGTGCTGTTTTTTCTGCTGGAAGATCTTCAAAAGGTCTGAAATCTTTTTGCTTCCCACTACGAAAAAGGCGTCACGCATCAGCTCTTTAAGGTCTTCATGGTTAAGATCTCCTTTTCTCTTAACAAATTCCCTGATAATCTCTTTGGTATAGAAAATACCGATTACATTATCAATGGAATCCAGGTATACAGGAATACGGGAATACCCGCTGTCCATGATCTTATTGATAATCTCATTGATATCTTCTTCAAAATCGATGGAGGTAATATTCTGTCTGGGAACCATGATCTGTTTGGCAGAATGATCGGTAAAATCGAATGCATTTTTGATGATCTCGTAATTTTCCTCTTCGATTTCTCCGCTATCGGCGCTCTGTTTTACCAATAACTGAAGCTCTTCTGTGGAGTGGATCTCCTGTTCTGAAGCGGGATGGATCTTTACGATTCTTAAAAAAGCATTGGACATGGAGTTCATCAGCCAGATAAACGGCTTGAAAACGGTGTAAAATACTCTTAGAGGAACTGCCGTAGCCATCGTTGTTGCCTCTGATTTTCTGATCGCAATTGACTTAGGAATAAGTTCTCCGAAAACAATATGCATGATGGTGATCAATACAAAACTGATGATCAGTGATACCGAGGTGATCGATGCCTGGCTCATCTCTATGCTTAAGGAGTGAAAAATATTTTCAACAATATGGTGAAGCGCACTTTCCCCTACCCAACCTAATGCCAGGGAAGCCAATGTAATACCAAGCTGTGTGGCAGAAAGATATTCATCTAAGTGTTTGATGATGTGTTCCGCCTGTTTTGCCATAGAGTTTCCTTCTGCGGCTTTTAACTGAATTTGTGAGTAACGAACTTTAACAATTGAAAATTCTGCGGCTACGAAAAAGCCATTGAGTAAAACAAGAAATAAGGCTAGCAAAAGCCTGACTATGTCCGAGTCCATTTAGAAATTGTGTAATTTTTATTTCTACAAAGATATGGAAAATATAAATAACTAAGGATTTTAATTTAGGGAAAGGGTGATAGAAGCTGGAAGAGGAAGAAAAATATGGCCGGAAATAACAAAAGGGTGCTGTTATTTTAAGGTTCTGTAACCCCGATTTTTTTAGAAGCATAGGACCTTAATTCTTCATATTTCAATAAAAAAGCACCGACGTGTCGGTGCTTTGGATATACTGTTAAGGTATTTCTTATGAATTTTTCAGGGCTTCTGCTCCGGAAACGATCTCCAGGATCTCGTTGGTAATGGCAGCCTGTCTTGCTTTGTTGTAGAAGATCACAAGATCATTCTTTAAAGCCTGAGCGTTGTCTGTCGCTTTATGCATGGCTGTCATTCTCGCTCCGTGCTCTGATGCTACTGAATCCAGAACGGCTTTGAAAACCTGTGTTTTGATCGATTTAGGAATCAAATGATCAAGGATTTCAGCTCTGTTGGGCTCGAAGATATAATCTGTTTCTACCGAAGCCTGCGATGCATCTGCTTCAGGCATTGAAATCGGAAGAAGCTGCTCAGTCATTACTTCCTGAGTGGCAGCATTTACAAATTTGTTATAGATCAGATAAACCTCGTCAAATTTACCTTCTTTAAAGCTGCCCATTACACCTTCTGTAACGTGGGCAACCGTATCAAAGTTTAAATTATCAAAAACGGCACTTTCATTGGCATATACTTTACGGTTTTTTCTTACCGCATCAAATGCTTTTTTACCGATTGTAAGAACTTCAACTTCGTATTGAGATTTATTCTGAAACTGGCTGTTAAGTTCTTTTACAATAGATGAGTTGAAAGCTCCTGCAAGACCTCTGTTTGAAGTAACAGCGATGAAAAGAACTCTCTTCACTTCTCTTTTTTGAGCATAAACAGAAACCTGATCAGGATCTGAGCTAGAATTTACATTCTGGATGATTTCCTGTAGTTTTTCAGAATAAGGTCTCAACATTACGATTGCATCCTGTGCTTTTTTAAGCTTCGCCGCGGAAACCATTTTCATAGCACGTGTAATCTGCATCGTAGATGAAATTGACGTAATTCTGCCTCGTATTTCTTTTAAGTTTGCCATTAATTTGGGTTCAAAGTTTATGGTCTGAAGTTTAAGGTTTAAAACGATGTTTCAAACCTTAAACGTTGAGATTTTTAGTTATATTTAGAAGCTAGATCGTTAGCTGCCTGCTTAAGAACGCTGGTAATTGAATCATCAATTTTTCCTGCTTTGATAGCAGCCATTGTATCCGGGTGCTTAGATCTTAAGAATGCGATGTATTCTATCTGGAATTCTTTTACTTTTCTGATAGGGACATTTCTAAGAAGGTTTTCAGTTCCTGCATAGATCATGGCTACCTGGCTGTCCACCGGAAGTGGAGAGTTTACCGGCTGCTTAAGGATCTCTACGTTTCTTTCTCCTTTAGAGATTACCGCTAATGTAGCAGCATCAAGGTCAGAACCGAACTTAGCGAACGCTTCAAGTTCTTTATATTGTGCCTGGTCTAATTTAAGAGTACCAGATACTTTTTTCATTGATTTGATCTGAGCGTTACCTCCTACCCTTGATACAGAGATCCCTACGTTGATCGCAGGACGAACCCCTGAGTTGAATAGATCAGACTCCAGGAAGATCTGTCCGTCTGTAATAGAGATTACGTTGGTTGGGATGTACGCGGAAACGTCACCTGCCTGAGTTTCGATGATCGGAAGAGCTGTTAATGAACCTCCTCCTTTTACGATTGGTCTCAGAGACTCCGGTAAGTCGTTCATCTGGCTCGCAATATTGTCATCAGCAATTACTTTAGCTGCTCTTTCCAATAGTCTGGAGTGAAGATAGAAAACGTCTCCAGGGTAAGCTTCACGGCCCGGTGGTCTTCTTAAAAGCAGGGAAAGCTCACGGTAAGCAACCGCCTGTTTAGATAAATCATCATAAACGATAAGCGCCGGTCTACCCGTATCTCTGAAGAACTCACCGATAGCAGCACCTGCCATCGCAGAGTATACCTGCATTGGAACCGGATCTGATGCGTTAGCTGCAACGATTACTGTATAAGCCAAAGCTCCTTTATCAGAAAGGGTTTTAACGATTTGTGCTACGGTAGAAGCTTTCTGACCGATAGCTACATATATACAATATACTGGTTTACCAGCATCAAAGAATTCTTTTTGGTTGATGATCGTATCGATAGCAACAGTAGTTTTACCTGTCTGTCTGTCACCGATGATAAGCTCTCTCTGTCCTCTTCCTACAGGGATCATAGAGTCGATCGCAACGATACCTGACTGTAAAGGTTCAGTTACCGGTTGTCTGTAAATAACTCCGGGAGCTTTTCTTTCCAACGGCATTTCGTATAAATCTCCTGAAATAGGGCCTTTACCATCGATTGGGTTACCAAGAGTATCCACTACTCTTCCTAACATTCCTTCTCCTACTTTGATAGAAGAGATTCTGTTTGTTCTTCTTACTGTATCTCCTTCTTTTACTAATTTACTTTCACCAAGTAGAGCAACACCTACGTTGTCTTCTTCAAGGTTAAGTACAATACCTTCTACATCACTAGAAAATTTCACCAACTCTCCGTATTGTACGTTTTCTAACCCGTATACACGAGCAATACCATCACCGATGGTTAAAACTGTACCTACTTCCTCAACGTTTGACTGAGTATCGAAGTTGGCCAATTGCTGTTTTAAGATCGCAGATACTTCTGCCGGATTTATTTCTGCCATTGTATGGTTGTTTTTCTTAATTTAATTGAAAATCTTTTTTAACTTGATTAAGTTTTGTCTTCACAGACGCATCTACCTGCTGATCTCCTACTCTAAGGATGTATCCTCCAAGGATCTCAGGTTTTACATTTAGATTCAGATCAAAGCTTGAGCCTGCTTTTACAAGATTACTGGCTTTTAAAATCTGATCGATGTTTTCTTTTGAAAGCTGTGTTGCCGTAGTAAGGGTTACTCTCTGTACACCGTTGATGTCTTCAACTTTGTTGATGAATTCCTGGGCAATGTTTTTCAATTGGTTTTCACGTCCGTGTCTGATCACTAATCTGATCAGATTTTGTGAAGAAACTGATAAACCTTTGAATATCTGGTCTGCTACCTCTATTTTCTTTTTTGCATCAATGTAAGGAGTAAGGAAGAATTTGTTCAAATCCGCAGACTGAGCCATGATCTTCACTACCTCTTTCATTTCAGAAAATACGGCAGCTGTCTGTCCTGATTCGTTTGTGAAATCCAGAAGACCCTGTGCGTATCTTTTAGCTACTTTAGATGTAAGCATTCTTAGTTAAGGTTAGATTTGTTTAAATAATTTTGAACTAATTCGTCCTGAGCTTCGCTGTTATCCAGCTTTTGCTTTAAGATAGACTCAGCGATGTTTACAGATAAAGTACCGATCTGAGTTTTGATGTCTGCCATAGCAGCATTTTTCTCAGCTTGGATTGTCTGCTTAGCCGCTTCGATCATTTTGTCTCCTTCAGTTTTAGCAGCGTCTTTAGCTTCTCCAACGATTCTGTCTTTGATTTCTCTGGCTTCTTTAAGGATAGCATCTCTTTCGATTTTAGCTTCACGAATAATTCTTTCGTTATCAGCCTTAAGTTCTTCCATTTCTTTTTTAGCCAGTTTAGCTTGGTTCAATGCATCAACGATAGAGGTTTCTCTTTCATTAACTGCATTCACGATTGGTTTCCAAGCGAATTTTGCTAGAAGAAATAACAGGATAACAAACGTAAGGGTCATCCAAAACAAAAGTCCAATTCCAGGTTCAATAATTCCCATATCTGTAAATTCTTTTTTTTAAAATGTTATTTATGGATTGTTTTTTAAAATTCTTAGCAGCTGCCAACCGCATCACTGCTAAGAATGTTTTTTGAGGATAGATTACTTGATGAAAGCACCAAAGATGATCGCGATAAGACCAGCACCTTCGATAAGACCAGCAGCGATAAGCATTGCTCCCTGAATCTTACCAGCCTGCTCCGGCTGTCTAGCGATAGCGTCCATTGCGTGACCACCGATTTTACCGATACCTAGACCTACACCTAGTACTGCTAAACCGATACCTACGTAAACTAAACCTGTTCCTGTTGATAAATCCATAATAAATAAATTATATTAGTTAAAAAATTATTTTTAAATTCTTTCTTTTTGATTAGTGAGCGTGCTCTTCATGGTGATCATGCTCGTGCTCTGCAACTGCAATACCGATAAACAATGCAGATAATACCGTAAAGATATAAGCCTGAAGCGCTGCTACCAATAATTCCAGTACGGAAACGAATAACGCTAATGGTACTGATGCAAATCCTAAAAGCGGAGACTTAAAGATGAAGATCAGTGAGATGATCGCAAGAATCATAATGTGTCCGGCAGTGATGTTGGCGAAAAGTCGCATCATTAATGCAAACGGCTTGGTAAAGATACCGATGATCTCGATAGGAACCATAATTGGATATAACAATAACGGTACCGGCGGCATAAAGATGTGTTTCCAGTAATCTTTATTGGCACTGAATAAGGTAATTAATAATGTAATGATAGCTAAAACCGCAGTGATTGCAATATTACCTGTAAGGTTCGCCCCGAAAGGAAAGAAAGGAATCAATCCGAAAAGGTTGTTGAACCATATAAAGAAGAACGCCGTTAACAGGTAAGGCATATATCTTTTATATTTCACTGATCCGATATTTGGGATAGCCACTTCATCTCTGATGAATACGATTACAGGCTCCATTACTTTACCGATTCCTTTTGGAAGCTGCGATTTCTTATAATTTCTTGCCATTCCTATGAACACTACTGCCATAAAAATTACTGACAAGAACATTGAAGCTGCATTTTTTGTGATTGACAGATCAAAAAACACTTCGTTTGATTTTTG
The DNA here is from genome assembly GCA_002439165.1 of Chryseobacterium indologenes. GTDB lineage: Bacteria > Bacteroidota > Bacteroidia > Flavobacteriales > Weeksellaceae > Chryseobacterium > Chryseobacterium indologenes_E. The sequence goes on along the minus strand of DJTE01000034.1, from coordinate 47,956 downwards.
TTTTCCACTGATGATAGAGAATAATGTTGCTTTCTGAACTCCTTTAGTGGAAACTACCTGCCCGTGCTCTAAAGTGTACCCGTCATGTTCAAGACCATGAGCAATGCTGCTTGAAAGAAAAGTATGCCATCCTTCATTATCTTTAATGATCACCGGCAATGGGATTGAAACATGATGCTCTTCGCCACTGTCATCTTTTGTAGTCCATAAATGCCATTCGTTAGAATCGCCAATGTGTTCCATGATCACTTTAGTCGCATTGAAGCCCTTCTCGTCTTCTTTATGCTCTACTTTTTCAGCTACTTTTTCCCCTTCAGTTTCATGCTGCGCAGTGGCTAAACCACTAATAAACACAAACAAAAATGCGAAAAATAATGAAGAAATTTTTCTGTTCATATCTCTTTTTTAATCGTGTGCAAATATATCGATTTTATTAAACTTTACCAATACTAAAAATTGATTTTTATCATCAAAAAAATCAGGATTTATTAATGAGTTTTATTATAGGCATATATATAAGGAATGACGCTACCACAAAGCATCCGAGCAAAAACAGAAAATTTTCGTTTGTTTTGTCAATAATCAGTAAAGATATCAGCAGCCAAATCACATCTTTAGGAATATTTACCGTAAGAAATCTGAGCCCCGCATTCTCTCTGCCATAAAAATACTTTTTAAATATTATATATACAGCTGTATTAAGAACCGCTGCCAATGCTATAATAATAAACCCCTCTAAAAAATTCATGCTGCAAAAATAGAACTATATTTTTTAAGACGGAAGAAATAATAAGGATGGTCAAAATGGAAGTTACATCGTCTCTGATTTTGCAGTTTTTTTGTTGGAATACGTAAGGCCGCAAGAATTATTTTACAGGCTGTGTAAAAAAAGGGCGCAATGATTTTATCTCCGATAAAATTTTACACCGCAAAATCCATAAAAATCTTTGATTTTTAAGTGTTCTTCTCAACATAAAGCTAGTCTCTTAAAAAGGATCTTAAATGTAAAAATCTTTTGACTACGTCGAACCTTCGGTTTGTGGCTAAAATAATTTCCCGGAGATTCCACAGATTTTCTCAGATGGTTATGGAAATTTTTTGCCCGCAGATTGTGCAGATTGAGCAGATTTTTTTGTTGGAATACGCAAGGCCGCAAGAATTATTTTACAGGCTGTGTAAAAAAAGGGCGCAATGATTTTATCTCCGATAAAATTTTACACCGCAAAATCCATAAAAATCTTTGATTTTTAAACCTAAGTGTTCTTCTCAACATAAAGCTAGTCTCTTAAAAAGGATCTTAAGTGTAAAAATCTTTTGTGGTTAAAATAATTTCCCGGAGATTCCACAGATTCCATAAATCTCACAGATGTTTGTGGATATTTTTCTCTGATTTATGTTTTAAAGAATTTCAATCTCAAAAAAATCATCTTAAAAAGACAAACAATTATGTTTAAATAACCTTCACAACTTCCCTCTTCCGGCCTCCATCTTCCATTCCCAGTTCAAAATCCTTATAATATTAAGTGTATTATACCTGCATTTCTTAAAAATTCCTTATTTTTGCAAACCTATAATTTACAATAAATATGTTTAATAGTTTACAGGATAAATTAGACAAGGCATTACACAATATTTCCGGAAGGGGAAAAATTACTGAAATCAACGTAGCGGAAACCGTAAAAGAGATCCGTAGAGCGCTGGTGGATGCCGACGTTAACTATAAAGTAGCCAAAGATCTTACAAAAAGAGTTCAGGATAAGGCTTTGGGACAGAATGTTCTTACGTCCCTTACGCCGGGACAGCTGATGACAAAAATCGTTCATGATGAACTGGTAGATCTGATGGGTGGTTCTCAGGAAGGAATCAATCTTTCGGGAAAACCTTCTGTAATTCTTATTGCAGGTCTTCAGGGTTCCGGTAAGACGACTTTCTCCGGAAAACTTGCCAATTATTTAAAAACGAAAAGAAATAAAAAACCGTTACTGGTAGCCTGTGACGTTTACCGTCCTGCGGCGATCGACCAGCTTAAAGTATTAGGAGGCCAGATTGATGTGCCGGTTTATACGGAAGAAGGAGCAACCAATCCTTCTACGATTGCAGAAAATGCAATCAATTTTGCCAAATCAAACGGCCACGATGTTGTGATTGTGGATACTGCCGGGCGTTTGGCTATTGATGAGCAGATGATGAACGAGATCAAATCCGTACATTATTTCATTAAACCTAATGAAACGCTTTTCGTTGTTGACTCCATGACCGGCCAGGATGCGGTAAACACGGCCAAAGCATTCAACGATGCGCTGAACTTTGACGGGGTTGTTCTTACCAAATTAGACGGGGATACCAGAGGGGGTGCTGCATTAACGATCCGTTCTGTGGTTGAAAAACCGATCAAATTCATCTCTACCGGTGAAAAAATGGAAGCTCTGGATCTTTTCTACCCGGAAAGGATGGCAGACAGAATCCTGGGAATGGGAGACGTTGTTTCCTTAGTAGAAAGAGCTCAGGAGCAGTTTGACGAAGAGGAAGCTAAGAAACTTCACAAGAAAATCGCTAAAAACGAATTTGGTTTTGATGATTTCTTAAAGCAGATCAACCAGATCAAGAAGATGGGTAATATGAAAGACCTTATGGGAATGATTCCGGGGGTTGGAAAAGCAATTAAAGATGTTGAGATCAGCGATGATGCTTTCAAACATATTGAAGCGATTATCTATTCTATGACTCCGGATGAAAGAAGAAGACCTTCTATTATCAATACTCAGAGAAAGCAGAGAATTGCCAAAGGTGCAGGAAGAAAGATTGAAGATGTGAACCAGCTGATGAAACAGTTTGACCAGATGGGTAAAATGATGAAGATGATGCAGGGACCTCAGGGCAAACAGATGATGCAGATGATGAGCAAAATGCCGAATATGCCTGGAATGGGCGGAATGTTCGGAAAATAATAAGAAATTTTATTTAAAATATAGAATCCGGTTCAGATCAGAACCGGATTTTTTTATGGTTGTTTTAAATCTTCGTCAAAATAAGGAATTTCATCCAATGCCTCTTTTGCGTTGAAAATATCTTTGTTGGTTACAAATAACCGGTATTTATAATCATGCTCTTCCTCAATATCATTCTGTATTGTACCGATGCCGAGATTTTCCAATATGTCTTTATGCCAATTAAATACAGCCAGTGAGCGCGTGAAAACCACCAGATGCCAATGCTGTATCTTCATCACATAGTCATAATAAAAACGGATTGCTTCCTGTTTATCCGGACCTGAAAACAGTGTTTCCACTACCTGTCCCCGTTCATAATAATTGACCTGCCATTGCCCGGCTTTCATTTCCAGCCGTTCCATATCATCATAACTCTGTGCGCCGATCCCTTCAATACAAAACCGGACACAGCCTTCTGCTATCAGTTGATCATACAATTCATTAAGTTCCATCTTTCCGAAATTTTAATATTAATATGGTGAGGGTTGAAATATCTGGGATACCATCTGATGTTTTTCCGAATAAAACAGGTAGAGTGTCCCCCAAAGTCCGTAACGGTAGAACTGGGCTACAAATTCCATTTTCTGCCCATCGGGGTCCAATGGGGTTTCATCTTTCTTCTCCCATGCCGCTTCTTCGCCTATCCACAATTTGTCGAAAGGTTCACCATCTTCTTCATCATCTTCATAATGATGCCCTACCACCTGTACAATGCGCTCAATACCGTTTTTAGTTTTATTGTTGGTGAAATCCAATAAGACAGGTTCACTGCCGTACGGATGCATTATCCCATCGAGTACTCTTTCCTCATTAAAGTCATGCCACCACAGATAACTTTGGGTATCAAGCATCATTACAGCCTGCTGCAGAGTATATTTCCCTGAAAGACTAAAGCGTTTAGTCTTAGAATATTCTTCTTTTGTTACTTTTATCTTCTCGCCAAAATGTTCAAAGGTATATTTCCCGTTACCTCTATCCAGAATGACTTTATTCTCACTCTTTTCAATGTAATTTCTTTTCCATACCTCATTTTTTTCAAGACATTTAAGGGTAAACTCAAATGTATCAGGCAGACCTTGCTTTTCACTGATTTCAACATGCATCCCATCCCGTTTATGGTAATTGATCCAGCTGTATGAACTATGAAAATGATCAACCGCAAATTTTTTGATTACTTCTCCTGCATCAGCCATTACATTCTTATCTTGTATACCGTGAATGTTCCAGTAATTTACTTTGATATTCCAATCGGTCTTATCTTCTTTAAAAACTGCTGAAAACATATCATATTTGCTGTAAAAGCTTAGTTTCTTTAATGGAATGAGATGCTTTGCCATTTTCTTGGAGGCAGTGAAGCCTTTACGGGTCTTTTTGTACAGCATCTTTTCAGTGATCTTCACCTCACATTCCGGAATGTTCATGGTAATTTCTTTCAAAAAGCCATCGGCATCATAATGGTATCTGAAAAATTCCAGATTCATCCATTTTCTGTTCCCCAGATAATATTGTACAGTCTTCGTAACAGGCATGGATATTCCGTTGATGCTTTCATAGCCGTAGATGTCACGCCCATTGGGTCTGTATAAACACGAACCTGACTGTATCAGCTGGCCGTCGTTATTATACTTATCCACCCTTTCGTAATTCAGGCTTTCAATGTAATCTATTGAGGTCTGAAGGTATTCGCGCTCTTTATTAAGGTAATACCGATCAAGCTTCCTAAGGTTAAGCGGAGCAAGCAGCTGATATTTGCCACCTGCCAGCCGGAAATCTATACGGTCCACCTCTTCATTCTGGATAAAGAAGATAAAAGGAATGCCTTCCCATTTTTCATTGACGATACTACCGTCCAGCTTTAAAATAGGCTTCAATACATTTTTAAAACCTTTAATACTGGTCAGACAGCTCCCCAGACCGGGATTACTTTCTATTTTAGTTTTCTTTTCCGAGGTGGACAGTATGAAATCTTTTCCCATTTTTTAATTATTTCGGTAATACCTGCACAAATTGTTCAAGGTCGTTATTTTATGAATAACTATTATGTACACTGAAACACCTGGGATACCATCTGATGCTTCTCCGAATAGAACAGAAACAGCGAGCCGAACATATCGTCGTGGTCCAGCTGGGCAACAAATTCCATCTTATGCCCGTCAGGATCACGTGGGGTTTCATCGCTTTGCAGCCAGTCCGGTTCGCCTGTGCGCAGTGTGCCTTCAGTAATATTATCTTCTATTTCTACTTCCTGTATAATACGCTCAATACCGTTTTCAGTTTTGTTATAGGTAATTTTCAGATCCTGAGGCCACTCAGAAACTCTTTCCTGTTCAAAATTGCTGTACCAAAGGTAACTTTGGGTGTGTACGATCATAATGGCCTGCTGCAGGGTATACTGTCCGGGAAGCACAAATTGTCCCGTACCATATTTACTTTCTGAAGTCACCTGTATTTCATTACCTGAATGCTCAAAGGTGTATTTACTACCCCATTTCCATTGCATGACCACTTTCTTATCACTTTTCTCAGTGTACTCCAGAGGTAAATCGTCGGTTTTTTCAGGAAAGCTGAACGTATATTCAATAGTATCGGGCAGGCTGTCTTTTTCATTGACTTTGACCTGTATCTCATCCTGTCTTTCAATTTTACAGGTATACCTGAGAAATCCGGAATACAGATCATAAAAATGATTAAATGCATGCCGATATATCATGTTGCCATAATCAGCATTGGTTACCGGCTTTTTTAAAGTAATGGAACGTCCCTCAATTCCCAGGTACCATGCATCCTCCTCTTCTTCAAATACTGCTGAAAAAGGGGCCCTCGTGTATGTAACCCCCAGTTTTTTATCTATTGCAGGAAGAAGGTGGGGAGCCAGCTCCTTTGATGCGGTGAAGCCCTTTCGGGTCTTTTTATACAGGATCTTTTCGGTGATCTTTATATCTCCTCCCGGCTGATGTATGGTAACTTTTTCAATGAATCCATCTGCATCATAGCGGTAGGCGTGTATTTCCGAATCCAGCCATTCTCCATTGCCTGTGTAATACTGTACTGTTTTTGTAACCGGCATGAGTGCTCCGCCTATTTTCTCATAACTGTACACCAGACGCTTATGGGGACTGTACGAATAGGATCCCGACTGCACCAGCAGACCATCACTGCTGTATTGGTCCACCTGTTTGTAATTAAGTTTTTCTATCCTGTCTACCGAAGTCTGAAGATATTTACGTTTCTCATCCAAATCCTCATATTCTTCAAATTCATCAATTTTCTCCAGTTTAAGCGGGGCAAGCAGCCGGTATTTTTGGTCCTCCAGGCGGAAGTCCATACGGCTTACGTCTACATTCTGAACCATAAAGGTAAACGGAATGCCTTTCCATTTTTCACTGACTACGCTGCCGTCCAGCTTTACAATAGGCAGCAACTTCTTTTTGAACCCTTTTATATCAATCAGACAGCTTTTAAGGCTGGGAAAACCTTCAATTTCAGATTTCTTTTTTGAAGGGGACAGTATAAGTTCTTTCTGCATTTTTAAATTTTTTTTGTTCCGTACAAATTACTTTTTAACACCTACCCAGTTCCTGTCCAGGTCACTGTATGGATAGATTTTTATCATCTTCAGCATATTGACGAATCCCTCATGGCCAAACATTTCTACGGTAGCCAGTTCTTCTTCAAAAATCTCCATGCACAGCAGAAGATGATGCGTGTGGCTTTCGATCTCAAACTCCTTATACACATCAAAAATAATATATCTTGGCTCGCCGTCACTTCCGGATATCCGGCATATCTCATACGGGTTAAAAACCTTGTTATATGCTGCCCCCGCGATTTGTGTAAAGTTTTCACACATACGTCTTTCCATAATATTGAATGCGGTAGGAGGATCCTGACTGATATCGCTGAAAGGCTGTTTTGTAAAAGCAATCAGCTCATATGTTCCATTTTGGTTGGGTTTCGGGCCTTCGCCTTCCTTAGTGATGAGTTCCATCGTTGTAAACCCGGTTCCTTCTATATGATTGGGGAAATAATGCATATCCACAGCTCCCAGCGTCATTCCTGCAATTACCCTGAAAGGAATGACCGCATGGCCGATTACTTCTGCTGAAGCTCCCAATATGCCCTCAATGGCCTGTTGTTTCAGATTGTAGTACTCAATGTAGTTTTCGTTATTATCATTCATGGTATTCGTTTTAATCTTTATTTGTTCCTGTCTCCGCTACTCTATCACCATTCTGACTTTGGTTACACCCTCATCATCATATTCTTCATTGTACACGTGTTTGCCGATGATGCTCTTTATCGCCGTTTTTACATCCTCCAATTCACCGGCAAGTTCCAGGGTCACATTTCTTGAAATATAATAGCTGTCCTCATCAATAAAATCGGATACATGGAGGTAAAACTTATCGAGGATGTCTTCCAGAGGGTACTGCGAGTCCTCTCCGCCTTCGAGTTCATAGCTGATGGCAAAGACATAATGATCTTCTTCAGGATCTCTGTAAATGTTTCCTTCCGTCAGCTCGTAGTCCGGATTGTCTTTATATTTATCAAGCAGTGCTAAGCGTATGTTTTTCATCGTTATTGTAATTGTTAAAAGTCTGTTTCTGAATTTTTCATCAGGAATCTGCTCAAGATCTTCAGAATTCCGGAAATTTCAGTGAAACGGCAAAAATAATTTTCAACCGTCAGCAGATTTTTAAAATAAAGCTGACTATTTATCTGATTTCCCGGCCTTACTTTTAATAAAATAAGAGAAGCCGGCATTTACTCCGAAATTTTTGATATTGGTGGTAAATTTCGTGTTCATATAGGTTTCTTTACTTGAGAACTGGTCGTAAGAAATACCAAGATTAATTCCCAGAGACTGTGTCGCCATATAGGTAAGTCCGCCTTTCACTCTCCACATCAGTCCATCCATTTTAGTTTCACTGGACACAGGATAACCCATAACCTCCATTTCTCCTTTGTCTTTTACAGTTGCATATCCGATACCTGCCCCCAGAAAAGGAACAAACTTACTGTCGTTTGCAAAATAATAAGCAGCAGTAGGCATTACGGCAAAGCTTGTCGTTGTCAGCTTTGTTTTATTGTATTTGGTAACCATATTTGAAAAGTCCATATCGATACCAACAGCCAGTTTATCGATGACGAAGTATCCCACCGATGGAGTTACATTAAATTTATTTACTTTAGGATTATCTTCAGAATAACCGCCTCCCTTTACGGTTGTAGTGGTATTATTGAAACCCAGGCCTGTATTTCCGCTTATCACCCAGTCACCTTTTGTCATTTGAGCATCAGACAGGCCATAAAGTGCGACAGCACCCATTAATATTAGTTTTTTCATGATTATTAGATAAAATTTAGTTTTGGGTGCAAATATAGAAAAAGTCCTGAGAATTATTCCCCAGAACTTTATTTTATCAAAAAAGATCTTTATTTAAATTTATATCCTACTCCGATCTGCAAGAAGTTCATCTTCAGTTTCTCATTATTTACCGGATCTTTAATCATATTAGACAGTCCAAAACTGTAACGTGCATCAATAAACAATCCCTTGTAAACATTATAATCCGCTCCGAAGAAAAGTCCGAAATCAGCGGATTTAAGTCCGTCATTCAGCTGTTTTTCAAGGAACTGTTCAGCAGCGTCAATAGAGGCAGGATTTCCCACAGCACCTTCCAGCTCTACTTTTGCATCTGTACTTGTTTTAATGCTTACATAAGGACCTGCGTAAATTCCCAGTTCGGGCGTTGCATAATATCTGGCAGACACAGGGATAACAATCCTGTTCATTCTGAACTTCTCTGTTACAGTAATATTTCCCATGCCAACTTCAGCTTTTCCTCCCAAACCAGCGTATTCAAGCTCTCCCTGGATCGCGAATTTATTATTGAACTTATGTTCCACCAAAGCGCCGATGTAAAAACCGGATTTAGATTTCAGGCTTCCTTCAATTCCTCCCAGCTCAAAATCATTTTCATTCGAGGTTAATTTTGATAAAGCATAACCTCCTTTTACTCCAAATCTGGTTTGGGCATTTATTCCGGTAAACAGAGCAAGAGCTCCGATTAATAAGATTTTTTTCATGATTATTAATTTAAAAACTTGATTTATAAAGATAAAAAAAACCCTAAAAATTACTCTTTAGGGCTCTTGTTTTATTAATGTTTTTACTAATTATTTAGAGAAAACATATTTAACTCCGATAGTTACAGTAGATAGATTTACACCGAAGTTGTAGTTATCTACGCTTTTTGCACCGTCTGTGTTATATTTTTTGTTGTTGTAACCAAACTCACCGATAGTAGCTTCGATAGTCCAGTTTTTGTTTAGGAAATAATCCAAACCTGGCTTGATGCTCACTCCGATAGAAGTAGATTTTGCTTTATCAGTGCTTGTAGAAACACTTGAAGTTGTAGTTCCTGTAGGGCTGGTAACAGTTGTAGATCCTTCTACTTTATCTTTACCGCTTCCGAATTCCATTGGAACTGATAACTGACCGAAGAAATATAATTTATCGCTTAAAGTCCAGTATTTTCTTACGAAAGGCTCAACTACGATAGCGTTGTTGATATCTTTAGTTTTTCCAACAGTAGTGGTAGTGATGTTACCAATTGTTTGAGAATCGTTTGTTTCAGTTGTTGTTTTTCCATTTCTGTACCCAACACCTAAACCTACTGCAAGGTTAGTATTTACAAAATATCCCACTGTTGGAACAATGTTGAATTCAGATACTTTCTTATCTGTATTATTATTGCTTTCCTGAGAAAATCCAACCTGACCAGATACATATACAGTACCTTTAGCAATCTGAGCGTTTGATAAACCGAAAAGTGCTACTGCACCCGCTAATAATATTTTTTTCATTTTAAAAAATTTTAATACTTTCTGAGGGCAAATTTACAGTGGGAGCTGTTAATATTAAAATTTGTTAACCTGATTAATATCATTGTTAAAATTAATCGTTTTTCGGAAATAAAACCTAGTCGCAATAAGGCATTGAGGTTTTCACAATATTATGAATAAAAAAATTGCAATTTTTCAATAGTACCATAATATCGATTATTTTATTTAATTCAGCAATTCATGAAAAATCATCATAAATTTTAGTTTTTAACATTTGTCCGTAGATTTAAAACGTTAATTTTTAAGATATTACACATTAAAATCAAACGAATTAAGACATAAATCCGGACTTTTTCTTATAAAAAATTATTTGGCCGGAAATGAAGTGTAATATCATATAAAAAACTCCGGCCATAAAAGCCGGAGTCTGTATGATTCGATTTTTAAGTTTCCTTATTTAAGGAAAAAGTTATAGCCAATATTTACAGCACCTACGTTCCAGCTGGAAGTATACCATCCGTAATCACGCTTGTTGCTGATAGACTGATATCCTATGTAAAGCTCACCTTTAGACATCTGGTACCCGAATTTCGGCTGTGCATAGAAACCTCCGTCTACTCCGTCTTTCGTAGAAATCCCGTATCCTAAATCAAGTCCCACAAAGATAGGAGCTCCTGAAAATTTATATTTTCCGGAAACCGCTACCGGAATAAATCCGAAATCATCAAAATGATCTTTTCCGAAGAAATGAGAATATCCTGTGGTAACCCCAAGGTCAAGCCCTTTTGTAATGTTCCACATATAAGCTGCATCTATTCCTAATGTAAATGAAGAAGCATCTCCCGCATCACCTACCGGAACTCCGATGTGTCCACCCAGCTTAAAACCTTCCTGCGCATGTGCAGCGCCTCCTAAAAACGCAAAAGCACCTAGTAATAATAGTTTTTTCATTTCTAAAATAGTTTTCGATTGATGCCCCAAAATTACTAAATATTTCCGTTACTCAGGCAATATTCATGATTGAATACTATAAACAAAAGAAAAGCAGGAAAAATTTTCCCTGCTTTCTGTTATCTTTATTACGGTAAAGGCTTAGTTTCCTCCGAACTTAAACCCAACGCCTACCTGAAGGAAGCTGTTTGTTAATTTAGCATCTCCTGAATTCTTGGCCAGATTAGAAACTCCCATATTGTATCTGGCATCAAAGAATAACCCGTTTTCAAGAGCATATTCCGCACCTAAGAAAGGAGCAATATTCAGGGTATTCATCTGATCTTTAACATCTACTTTATCGCTTCCCGAAATTTCAAAACCAGGAATCATTCCAAGTCCGAAATCCGTTACCGTTTTTTCTTCTGCCGTAAGGATGATTCCGAAACTCGCTCCTGCAGATACTGAAAAATTCTCTGTAATAAAATATTTCGCTGAAACCGGCACCAGTAAGGTTCCTAACATTCTTTTGGATTTTACACCGAAAAATGTTCCCGGATCATCCGCGTCCTCCACATGTCTGCTGATTTTGCCCCCCAGCTTTGAATAGAGAACTTCTCCCTGAAGTGCAAACTTGTCACTCAGTTTGTGCTCTACCACACCTCCTACATAGAACGTATGGGAAGGGTCTGTACTTTCAGATTTGCCGTCGTTTTTAAATTTTAAAGTTGAGAGAGAATATCCTGCTTTTACCCCGAATCTTGTTTCCTGAGCACTTATTTTTGTGCCTATCATTGCAATAGCTGCAACCAGTAATAGTTTTTTCATGATTATTTTTTAGTTCGGTACAAAACTAGATATTTTTTTCAAATCAGCAAGTATCCATGAAATAAATTAAGGTTTGACTTAAATTTATAAATTTATTTTTTGTGGGACGTTCAAATCTCTATAAGATCTTCATAAAGATTTCAGTTGTTCCTGCGTATACAGCAGATTTCCCACTCATAAGAATCCGAGATCTTCGGGGAATTGTCAGATCAGATCTTATAGGATTTAATATGTATAAGGTTGACAATCTGTAAGGTTTAGTCCTTCCATCAAATCAGAGAGAGAAAACTTTCAAAATCCATGTTTCTCCGAATTCAAATATCCTTTTAGAACAATTTCAACAGATTCGTCAGTCTTTCTTTTTAATTTTATATCCCACTCCTAGCAGCAGGTAACTGTTCTTCATCGTATAAAAGTCCTGCTGGCTGCTGTTTTTCACCATATTGTACATTCCGAAAGTATATCTTACATCCAGAAACATTCCGTTATTCAGATGATATTCTGCTCCGGCAAAAGGATTTACCGAAAAGGTTCTCAGCTGGTCCTTACTATTCTTTTTCTCACTGAAAAGATTCTGAACCAGATCACCGGCCAGGAAAAGCTTATGATCTGAGTTTCTGCTGACCGCACTTTCGGCTTCAATCAGAAATCCAATATCCGCTCCTGCATTAAGATTAAAGCTGCGTGCAGGATAATATCTGAACAACAGAGGAAAGTTAAGTGTTTTCAGATTGATCTTGTTGATCATTCCTGTTTCTTCGTCCTGATATTCATATTTTCCTCCAAGAACAGATGCCGCAATTTCGGCCTGTACGGCCAGTTTTTCATCGAACTGATATTCTGCAAATCCCGCAATACGGATGGCGAGCCTTCCTTTGGATTCAAAGTTAAAATCAGGATTTTTAAATGACGGATCTAATGTGGTGCGTCCAACGCTTCCTTTGATACCGAAATTGAATTTCTGTCCGGAAATACCGGCTCCGTAAAGAAGAAGTAAGGCTGTAAACAGTGCTTTTTTCATGGTTAATCTGAGGTTTCAGATCCCAAATATATCATGAAACGGGGAATCTGCATTCCCCGTCACTGTTTATTCATTTAAAGATAATTTTCAGATAACAGAAATTTAATCTCTCAGTCTTTTTTCTTCATCATTATACGCCAGAATGATCTTTCTTACCACAGGATGTCTTACCACATCTTCTTCTGTAAGGTGTACAAAGCCGATTTCTTTAACGTCTTTTAGAATTCTCATCGCTTCTTTCAATCCAGACTGCTGGTTTTTCGGAAGGTCGATCTGGCTCGGGTCTCCGGTAATAATGAATTTGGCATTCATCCCCATTCTTGTCAGGAACATCTTCATCTGGGCATGCGTAGTATTCTGGGCTTCATCAAGAATTACAAATGCGTCATCCAGCGTTCTTCCCCTCATAAAGGCAAGGGGCGCTACTTCAATAACTTTTTTCTCCATAAATCCTTCCAGCTTCTCATGGGGAATCATATCCCGGAGCGCATCGTATAAAGGCTGCAAATACGGATCCAGCTTTTCTTTAAGGTCTCCCGGTAAAAATCCAAGACTCTCCCCTGCTTCTACGGCAGGTCTGGTCAGAATAATTCTTTTCACCTCCTTATCTCTTAAAGCTTTTGCCGCCAACGCCACACTCGTGTATGTTTTTCCTGTTCCGGCAGGGCCAATGGCAAAAACCATGTCTTTTTTCTCGGTTTCTTTAACGAGTTTTTTAAGATTGGTGGTTTTCGCTTTAATAACTTTACCGTTTACCCCTTTTACAATAATATCCTGGTCAAAGATCAGCTGTTTCTCATTTTCATCTTTAATATTCAGGATATTTTCCACATCCTTCAGCTCAATGGAATTGTTTTTGGAAATAAATTTAACAATATCATTCAGTTTCTGTTTAAGTATGTCTAAAGCTTCCTGATTCCCCATAGCAAAGATAAAATGGTCTCTTCCTGTAATTTTAAGCGTCGGAAAGCTTGATTTTATTAAATTGAAATATTGGTTATTAACACCATAGAAGATTTTCACGTCAACATCTTCCAGATCATAGGTTAATTCAAACATGCAGTATTTTTATTTTTAGATTTTAAATTTAACGTTTTTTTTCAAATTTATATGAAATTCTTTTCCATAATCTTTCGGGCTTTGTTTTTATTTTAAATAACTTTGCAGGAAACACTATTTATTCTACCAACAATTCATGTCAATTATTACCCTTACTTCGGATTTCGGAAATTTAGATTACAGAGTTGCCGCTGTAAAGGGCAAAATCCTGTCTCTAAATCCTGAGGTTAATATTATTGATATAACCCACGATATCCAGGCATTCAACCTTATACAGACCTCTTATATTGTCCGGAATGCTTATAAATATTTCCCAAAAGGGAGCATTCATATCCTTTCTGTTGACAGTTTTTATAACAGATCCAGAAAAAATATCCTGTACAAGGCGGACGGCTCTTATTTTCTGGCCGCAGACAACGGACTTCTGAGTCTTATCTTCTTCGATATAAAACCGGAAGCGATTTATGAAATTACTTTGAACAGCCGTTTTGATGATGTAGTAGACTTTACTTCTACCGATATTTTTGTACCTGCCGCTGTGCATTTAGCAGGAGGCGGACTTCCCGAAGTGATCGGAAGGAAGATAGACTCTGCCAAGCAGCTTCTTTTCCCTAAACCGGTGTATAACGAATCGGAAAAAATGATCATTGGCGAGGTAACCTATATTGATAATTTCGGAAATATAATCTCGAATATCGGCAAAGATCTTTTTGAAACCATCAGCAAAGGACAGGAAGGCTTCATCATCAAATTCAGAAATTTAACGCTTTCGAAAGTCTTTTCCAGCCATACGGAAGTGGTCTCGGACTGGGACAGGGAAACGGAATTCCACGGACAGTCGGCAGCGATCTTCAACGACAGCCAGCTGCTGGAGCTTACCATCTATAAAGGGAGTAAGAAAAACGGCGCGAAAAGCCTGTTCGGACTGAATGTAGGGGAGAATATCTACATTGAATTTTTCTAAAATTATATATTTCATAAAAAAACCGATTTTTTTTATATATTTGTCAAAATCTAAAAATTAAAAATGGCAGAATACAAATTATTGCTTCCGTCAATGGGAGAAGGTGTTATGGAAGCGACGATTATCACTTGGTTATTCAATGAAGGTGATAATGTAAAAGAGGATGACTCCGTAGTAGAAATTGCAACAGATAAGGTAGATTCAGACGTTCCGACACCAGTTTCGGGGAAAATTGTAAAAATCTTAAAGCAAAAAGACGAAGTTGCAAAAGTTGGTGAAGCCATTGCTATTTTAGAAATCGAAGGTGAAGGCGGAAATACAGCTTCAGAAGAAGTAAAAACTGAAACTCCTGCCGCAGCTCCGGATGCCGACACTTTAAAAACCATTGAAGAGCCGTTACAAGCAGCCGCATCAAACGTAGAATTTTCCGGTGATCTTTACCTTTCTCCACTGGTAAAATCCATCGCACAGCAGGAAAACATTTCCGAAGCAGAGCTGAAAACCATCAAAGGAAGCGGTTTAGAGGGAAGAATTACCAAAGAAGATATACTGGCTTATGTAGCCAACAGAGGGAGTCAGCCACAACAGGCAGCTCCGGTTCAGCAGACCGTTTCTGCTCCGGCTCCTGTTTCAGCACCAGCTACAACAATTACAGCTGCTGCAGGTGATGAGATCATTCCAATGGACAGAATGAGAAAGATCATCGCTGAAAACATGGTAAAAGCAAAACAGATCGCTCCACACGTTACTTCTTTCATTGAAACAGATGTAACCAATGTAGTGAAATGGAGAAATAAGAACAAAGCTCTTTTCGAAAAAAGGGAAGGTGAAAAGCTGACTTTCATGCCGATTTTCGTAAAAGCGGTAGTGAAAGCAATCCAGGATTTCCCGATGATCAACGTTTCTGTAAGCGGTGAAAATATCATCAAAAAGAAAAACATCAACATCGGTATGGCCACTGCCCTTCCGGACGGAAACCTTATTGTTCCTGTGATCAAGAATGCAGATCAATTGTCTCTTTCAGGTCTTGCAAAAGCCATCAACGATCTGGCTTACAGAGCGAGAAATAAAAAATTGAGACCTGAGGACACTCAGGGAGCAACGTATACCATCTCTAACGTAGGAAGCTTCGGAAACCTTATGGGAACTCCAATCATTCCTCAGCCACAGGTAGCGATTTTAGCCATCGGAGCTATCGTTAAAAAACCTGCTGTTCTTGAAACCAAAGACGGTGATGTGATTGCGATCAGAAACCTGATGTTCATGTCTCACTCTTATGATCACAGAGTGGTAGACGGTTCCCTGGGAGGAATGATGCTTAAGCATGTTCACGACTACCTGGAAAACTGGGATCTTAATACAGAGATCTAAGAACTGATTCCAATTCAAAAAGAATTTAAATCAACTTTAAATAACCTACAAAATCAATAAGGACATGAAAAATACAACTTTAATTGCTATTATCTCACTGATTGCGATCGTTCTTATTGATTTTGTTCAGATTGTCCTCAGTTTCTTCGAGGTTTATTCATTATCGGTATTCAAGCTATTTGGTGTTTTAAATCTTATTGCCTTTGCCGGCCTGCTTCCATTTTTTATCACCCTTTATAAAAAACAGAAATAATGGATCCTGAACTAAAGGAACTTTTTGAGCTGAAAGACGAAAAAGAGGAAACAGGAATACCTAAAACTCCAGAACAAAACGTTGTTAAACATGTTTTAATCCGTCTTGCCGTCCTTGTTGCCGGAACAGTTGGTTTCGGGATTGCCATGAATGATGAGTACGGCTTGGGAGCTGTGGGTTACCTGCTGTTTATGCTGGTTTTCCACGTACTCTGGGCTGTTATTATGACTATTGAAGCATTGGTATTACAAAGCAATAATAAACTGATTCTCAGAAATACAAATTTTGGTTTAATTGTAGGCCTCTTATTTATTTACGGCTTGTTTTTAGGCTGGTTTAAGTAATCAATTAAAAGCTTCTCTTCTCAGGGAAGCTTTTTTACTTTTATCATAATCAAATCATTGTATCTTTTGGCTTTAGAGAGTCTTTTATCTTCGTTAAAAGAAGTTCCCACAGATTTCTCAGATAACACGGATCTTAATGGATATTTTATCTGCGAGAACACAGTAGAATCTTTGATTTTTTTAAAGACACTCTAAGTTAATTTGATAAGGTTTTTCAGTACCTTAACTAAAAGTAATTCCAACCTCGTTTATTTCCCAATATTTTCACTTACAACCAAGTCAGAATTAAACTTCTTACCTGTTTTTTTCCTCACAGGTTTTATATCCCGGATATTTTTCATAATTTTTCACAGGTCATTTCTAATCTACACACATGCTGAAAATTTTTGTTCTGCTTCGCAGGAGCCTGAAAAAATCTTTTGACAACATCCGGAATGAGCAGCTGAAGTATAACCTTCTTCAGGCTATTCCCTTCTGGATAGGATCGGTAATCACAGGCTTTTTTGCCGTAATGTACGCCCAGATATTTGCGTGGGGAGAACACCTTTTAAATTTCATCCTCGACTGGCATGCATGGATGATCTTCATTATTGCTCCTGTCGGTTTCGTTCTTTCCTGGTGGCTGGTGAAAGAATTTGCTCCCAATGCCAAAGGAAGCGGCATCCCACAGGTAATGGCTGCTGTGGAACTGGCCAATCCTAAGGAACATAAAAACATCAGAAGTCTTTTAAGCATTAAAATCATTGTTTTTAAGATCCTTTCATCGGTGATTCTGGTGATCGGAGGCGGAGCAGTAGGCCGTGAAGGACCCACGATTCAGATTGCCGGCTCTGTATTCAGAAAAGTTAATGAATACCTTCCGGAATGGTGGCCGAAAATTTCCAAGAAAAACATGATCATGACCGGGGCTGCGGCAGGTCTTGCAGCTGCCTTTAATACTCCTCTCGGAGGAATTGTGTTTGCTGTGGAAGAACTTTCAAAGACCCATATCAACTATTTTAAAACCGCTTTATTTACAGCGGTTATCATAGCCGGCTTAACAGCTCAGACCTTAGCCGGATCTTACTTATATCTGGGTTACCCAAAAACCAACGGAGTTTCCCTGATGGTAATGTTTCCTATTATTTTGGTGGCAGGAACAGCTGGAATTCTGGCCAGCCAGCTCTCTGTGAGCATGCTGAAAATGAATGACTGGAAAAAAAGAAAACTTACAACAGATAAATCCAATGTGATTTTCTTAGTGATCTGTGCGCTTTTTATTGCCTGTATCGCCTATTTCATCAACCGGGAAATTCTGGGTTCCGGAAAAGAAATCATGGAACGTGTTCTTTTCACAAAGAATAAACATGAAGAATGGTATGTTCCCATCCTGAGAATGCTGGGTCCTGCCCTTTCCTTTACATCCGGAGGAGCGGGCGGAATTTTTGCTCCCGCACTTACGGCCGGAGCCAGCATAGGATCTGTTATTTCAGGAGCAATTCATTTAACTCCGAATGAAACCAATGTCGTTATCCTCGCCGGAATGGTAGCTTTCCTTACCGGAATTACCCGGGCACCTTTTACTTCGGCCATCATTGTCCTTGAAATGACCGACAGACACTCTCTCATTTTTCATCTGATGCTGGCGGGAATGGTTTCTTCTATTGCTTCAATTTTAGTTAGTCGACATTCTTTATATGATGTAATTAAAGTTAATTTTTTATCAGAAATTAGAAATAACAGGTAAATTTTAAATTAAAAATAGATTTTTTATAAAAATTATTTCATTCACTCAACCTCATCTGCAAATCTCAGCAAAGCCCCTAGAACAGGAGATCTAAAAATATAAAATAAACATTAAATTTTCAATTTTAACTAAAACCATTCAATAAAAACCTCGTTAAAGGCTCTTAAATTTTGAATTATTGATTTTTTTATCTATTTTTGGATAAATCAATAAAAAAAAAATAATAACTTATGAAACGACCTTTACTGAGTGTAGTATTGGCTGCTCTTCCTTTGCTTGGATACAGCCAGATATTTCAAGAAAATTTTGATGGCAGCGGCCCGGGAATGGCTGCATGGACTGTAATAGATGCCGACGGATTAACTCCGGCTGAAGATGTTTCCTTTATTACCAACGGCTGGAACCGTATTGACAGAGCGGGAGATGATGGAAGTTTTGGCGGGCCTGCCGGAAATTATGCTGCAATGAGCACGTCCTGGTATACCCCTGCCGGCACCTCGAACGACTGGCTGATTTCTCCACAGATCACTATCTCCGGAGCTTCACCTACCCTGTATTGGGATGCAAAGGCACAGGACCCAAGTTACAGGGATGGTTATAAAGTAATGCTTGCCCCGAACGGTGGCAACACAATAGCAGATTTTACCGTACAGCTTTACACCACCGCAGGAGAGAACGGAGCATGGACAACAAGATCCGCAGATCTGACACCCTATATCGGACAGAATATAAGAGTAGCTTTTGTAAACAACAGTAATGACAAGTTTATGCTGCTTGTTGATAACATTAAAGTGGACCCTGTCTTTACTGCTCTTTATTGTGGCCCGGTAAGCTTTTTAGATCCTCTTTTCGAAGAGCCGGGAGATGAGCCTATCACATTGGTCAATTTTGCAGGAATCAATAATCCCACAAGTGCCACCGCCTATACAGGAGATTCTCATGAAATGTTTCTGGAACAGGCTGCTTCCGTTGCCCGCGGACAGTCTTATGATATAACT
Organism: Chryseobacterium indologenes; assembly: GCA_002439165.1. Lineage (GTDB taxonomy): Bacteria > Bacteroidota > Bacteroidia > Flavobacteriales > Weeksellaceae > Chryseobacterium > Chryseobacterium indologenes_E. The sequence goes on along the minus strand of DJTE01000034.1, from coordinate 28,623 downwards.
TTAAAAGGAAATACAGGAGGAAATTATGCAAGCAATTTCGTTGTCTTTATCGACTGGAATCAGAACGGTATTTTAGATGATGCCGGTGAAGTGTACCAGGTAACCCAGACCATTCAGAATTCCACGGGCAGCGATGCTTTACAGGCGGTACACTCAATTTCGGTTCCTGTCAATGCACTGCTTGGAAATACAAGAATGAGGGTGAAAAAGATGTATGGAACAACAAACCTTCTCGATCCTTGTACTGGTGGAAGCTACGGACAGGCAGAAGATTACACCGTAACCGTAACCAACACCCTTGCCGTAAATGATATCGCCAAAAAAGATACTTCATTCAAAGCATATCCTAATCCGGTAACCGATATTCTAAATATTGAATCGAAGGGCAAAATAAAATCAGTGAATGTATATGATGCAGGCGGAAGAAATGTAATGAATACTGAGATCAACAGCAGTAAATCCACTATTGATCTTTCCGGGCTGAATGCAGGAACCTACATTGTAACCGCTTATACCGAGAGCGGAGCCCAGTCGGTAAAAGTGATCAAAAAGTAAAAAGATATATTGTCTTTATGAATGAAAGGCCTGCCCTCGCAGGTCTTTTTTTATAAACATCTTGCATATTACAAATATATTTTCTACTTTTGCACCTCGAAATAATTAACAAATTTATTTAACATTATGAACAATTACGAAACTGTTTTCATTTTAACTCCCGTTCTATCTGACGCACAGGTGGAGGAAGCAGTGAAAAAATTTGAAGATCTTTTAAAAGAAAAGAACTGCGAAATCGTTGCTAAAGAAAACTGGGGATTAAAAAAATTAGCTTATCCGATCCAATTGAAAAAGAACGGATTCTACACTTTAATCGAGTTTAAAGGTGAAGGTACTGTAGTTGCTGATCTGGAATTAGCTTTCAAACGTGACGAAAGAGTAATTCGTTACTTAACTACAAAACTTGACAAACACGCTGTTGAGTACGCTGTAACCAGAAGAACAAAAATCAAAGCAGCTAAAGCTTAATTATTAACCCAATTTTTTAAAAAGACAAGACATGGCAATAGATGAAATGGCTAAACAAGCCTCAGCTGGAGGAGAATCAGAAGTAAAATTCTTAACTCCGCTTGATATCAACACTAAATCTGAAAAGAAATATTGTAGATTCAAAAAATTCGGAATTAAGCACGTAGATTACAAAGATGCTGACTTCTTATTACAGTTTGTAAACGAGCAGGGTAAAATTTTACCAAGAAGATACACCGGAACTTCTTTAAAATACCAAAGAAAAGTTTCTGCTGCTATCAAAAGAGCAAGACACCTTGCTTTAATGCCGTACGTAGCTGACTTATTGAAATAAGACAAAAAATAATAAAGGAAGAGGGCAACCTCTTCTTTTGTTGCTGAATAATACTAATTTAATTCTAACTTGATTTCAGACAGCCTCTGAAATCTAAAAAAGGACAACAACAATGGAAATTATCCTAAAAAAAGATGTAGAAAACTTAGGACTTGAGTTTGATACAGTAAACGTAAAACCAGGTTATGCTAGAAACTTCCTTATCCCTCAGGGATTTGCTCTTTTAGCTACTCCTAAAAACAAAGCTGCTTTAGAAGCTACTCTTGAAGCTAGAAAAGAAGAAGAAGCTAAATTAATCGCTGCTGCAAACGGTGTAGTTGAGCAATTGAAGAAAACTTCTATCACAATCCCTGCAAAAGTAGGTACCGGTGATAAACTTTTCGGTTCTATCAACAATGCTGACTTAGCTGAAGCTTTAGGAAAAGCTGGTGTTTCAGTAGATAAGAAATACATCAAGATTCCTGGTAACACGATCAAAAGAACCGGTAAATTCTCAGCTCTTATCAGACTTCACAGAAACGTTGAGTACAACTATGAGTTTGACATCGTATCTGATGCTCCGGTTGAAGCTCCTGCTCCTAAGAAAGAAGAAGCTAAAACTGAAGAAGCTTAATCAGAAGAGAATTTTCTCACCATACAGAACCACTTCAATTTTTGGAGTGGTTTTTTGTTGTTAATATTTTACCTCCCATCATTATGCCTTCCTGTAAATACAAAATGATATTTTAGGCAGAAAATTTGCTGTACTTCGGGAAATGTGACGTATGAAAATTCAGGATATTGTATTCAGCCAGAAAGAGTTTTTCAGAACCCAACAGACTAAAAGCATCAAATTCAGGAAGATGTATCTTGAAAAACTCCGGGATCTTATCATAAAAAATGAAGAACTTCTGTATGAAGCTATTGCTGAAGATTTCGGCAAATCAAGATTTGATACCTTAACAACAGAAATTTCATTTGTCTTGAACGATATTGATTATTATTTAAAAAATATCAATTCACTTTCAAAGCCTAAAAAAGTCAGGACCAATCTGGTTAATCAGATCGGAAACAGCAGAATCTATCCCGAGCCTTTAGGATGTGTTCTGGTAATCGGAGCCTGGAACTATCCTTACCAGCTTTCACTTTCACCTATGATCGCAGCGATGGCAGCCGGAAACTGCTGTATTCTGAAGCCCAGCGAAATTGCCTTCCATACCATGAAAGCGATGGCCGGTATCATCAATACCCACTTTCCCCCTGAATATCTGTATGCTTATGAGGGCGGTATAGACGAAACCACAGAATTGCTGAAATTCAGGTTTGATAAAATATTTTTTACCGGAAGCACCAGAGTAGGAAAAATCGTGTATAAAGCAGCAGCGGAGCATCTTACACCGGTTGTTCTTGAATTAGGCGGAAAATCACCCGCTATTGTAACGAAACATGCCAATCTGGAAACAGCTGCCAGAAGAATTGTCTGGGGCAAATTCCTGAATGCCGGCCAAACCTGTGTAGCCCCGGATTATCTGCTTGTAGAAGAATCGGTAGAAGAACAGTTCACGGAAATGCTCCGTAAATTCATCCGGGAATTTCAGTATGAACCGGATTCTCCGCAGTATACCCGGATTATTAACGTCAGAAATTTCCAGAGGCTGATCCGCCTTATTGACCCTGAAAAAGTATATTTCGGAGGAGGTTTCAATGAAGAAAAGCTGTATATAGAACCTACCGTTCTGCATCATGTTACCTGGGAGGACCCCGTTATGCAGGAAGAGATTTTTGGGCCGGTTCTGCCTGTGATCAGTTTTACCCATTTCAATACTGCCCTCAATATGATCTCAGAGATGGAAAAACCGCTTGCCGCCTATCTTTTTACCGGTAACGCTGAAGAAAAAGAAATATTTACAGCAAAACTCTCTTTCGGTGGAGGCTGCATCAATGATGTTGTGATGCATTTAAGTAATGACAATCTTCCATTTGGAGGTACCGGAGCATCAGGCATCGGAAATTATCACGGAAAATATGGGTTTGAAGCCTTTTCACACCAAAAATCTGTTCTTGAAAAAGCAACCTGGGGTGAACCGGATATTAAATATCCTCCGTATTCTGATAAAAAATTAAGCTGGATCAGAAAGTTATTGTAAATATTCCCAAAAATAAAAATTATAATTTTTTTTACTGTAAATTTATTTATACTATTAAAAAAATAATTTATGAAAAATCTAAAAAAATTAACTAAAAATCAACTGAAAACTATCTCAGGAGGGGCATATTGTATTTCTTCTTGCTCAAACGATCATCCGTAGTTTTAAATACATGTACTTCATGTATAGATTATAAGGGAGACGGCGTAGCTTGTTTTGATTCTCGCGATAATAGCATACACGTAGCTAGTTGTTAACTAAAACAGCGCCGATCATAAAATTTGTGATCGGCGCTGTTTTTTATAATATTTTAGATTTCTCCTTTTTCCAGAAACTCTTTTACTTTCACCTTGCTGTAGCCTTTGCCATCTTCTAATACTTCACTCTGCTGAACATGAATTTTCTTCCCATTTTTGTCTAAAATGATAAAGAAAGGATAAAACTGTTGTTCATTAATATTAATATATTGAGAGAAAATCTTTTCATTCTTATTATCCGGAGAATAGTTTAAATGATAGTATAAATATTTTTTATCTACAATTTCCTTCAGTTCAGGAGTAGTCTGTACAAAATTATTAAAGCGCAGACACCAGATACACCAGTTTCCGCCTGCCTGAATCATAATATTTTTTCCTTCTTTTTTAGCCCGGGCAATTAATTTATCAAGATCAGCCTGTGCATCAGCCTTTGGATCATAAGGTTTGGGAAGTTTTGCTTTTTCCTCTCCTGCCTTCTTCTTGGCTTCCATTTCCGCATGGTCAGGCTTTACCAGAAGAGCATTATCATGCTTTCTGTCTTCATTCGTCTTTACAACGTTCTGGGAAAAGGCCAATGTGCTCAATCCCAGAAAAGCAATAACAACTAAATTTTTCATAACATAAAAATAAAAAAAATATCACTTATTGCAAGCAAAAATAGAACCATAATTTTATTATCACTAAATTTGCGTGTTTTATGAATTTCTTAATTAAAATATTATTCTTCATTTCCAAACTTCCGCTTAAGGTATTGTATATTTTTTCGGACGTTATGTTTTTCCTAAATTATTATTTTGTAGGATACAGAAAGAAGGTTATTACGCAGAATTTACACAATTCTTTTCCTGATAAGTCTGAAGGGGAAATCAACAGAATACGGAAGAAATTTTACCGTAATTTTTCTGACTACCTTGTAGAAACCATCAAATCATTCAGTATTTCGGAAACAGAATCAAGGGTAAGGATGCAGCACATCAATCAGGAACTGTTTCATGAAGCTAAGGCAGAGGGGAAAAACATTATTCTTCTTGCAGGCCATGTCTTCAATTGGGAATGGATCAATGCGCTGGCCAGGATCATTCCTCAGCAGCACTGCCATCCTGTATACAGAAAAGTAAACAATGATTTCTGGGAAAACCAGATGAAGAAAGTCCGTAATAAATTCGGAAATGAGGCCCTGGAAGCGAATGAAGTGATTATGAACATCTTCAGATCGAAGAATGACGGTGATTCTGCCTATATGTTTGTAGCGGATCAGACTCCTCATATTGCCCACGTCAATTACGGATTGGATTTTTTAAGTCAGAGAACACCTGCTTTTATCGGGTATGATAAACTGGCCACCAGAATGGATCTTGTTTTCATCTACTGTGAAATGAAGAAGGTAAAACGGGGATATTATCAGGTAAATTACCACAGGATCTATCCGGATGGAGAAAAATTCGTTGAACATGAGGTAGTGAAAAAATTCCATAAACTGTTAGAAAATACACTTCATAAAAGACCGGACAATTATCTCTGGTCACACCGGAAATGGAAATATCAGAGTTCTATTAAAACCTTCGATTCTGAAAAAATATAGATGCAGAAAAAATTAGGAGTGGCCATACTGAACTGGAACGGCAGAAAATGGCTTGAACAGTTTCTACCCAGTGTAATCCGTTTTTCTCAGGAAGCTGATATTTATGTAATCGACAATCTCTCGACTGATGATTCGGTTACCTTTCTTCAGACTTATTATCCGGAGGTAAAGATCATCAGAAACGATAAAAATTACGGTTTTGCAGGCGGATATAATACAGGACTGAAAGAGATCCGGAACGAATACTACTGCCTTCTTAATTCCGATGTGGAAGTTACCGGAAACTGGATTGATCCTGTGATGAAAGTATTTGAAAAAGATGCTTCCATTGCAGCAGTACAACCGAAGATCTTATCTTTCAGCAACAAAAATCTTTTTGAGTTTGCCGGAGCCGGAGGCGGTCTTATTGACAATTTAGGCTATCCTTACTGCCGTGGACGTGTTTTCGATGATCTGGAAGAAGATAAAGGCCAGTATGATGATGAAACGGAGATCTTCTGGGCATCAGGCTGCTGTCTTTTCATCCGCTCAGAGGATTTTTGGGAACAGAATGGTTTTGATGAACGTTTTTTTGCCCACCAGGAAGAAATTGATCTCTGTTGGAGACTTATCAATTCAGGGAAGAAGATTTTTTATACGGGAAGATCCAAAGTATATCACGTAGGTGGCGGAACCCTGAACAAACAGAGTGCACAAAAAACGTATCTCAATATCAGGAACAATCTTTCCATGATGCTGAAGAACCTGCCTTTTCCGAAGCTCATAGGGCTGATCTTTTTCAGACTCTGTCTTGACGGAATTGCCGGGATCTATTTTGGTTTAAAACAGGGGTTTCCCCATCTTTGGGCTGTTGTAAGGGCTCACTTTGGCTTTTACGGACAGGCTGCCGGAACATGGAAACTTCGCCAAAAGCATCAGAAGAATGAATTTTACCAGACGAAATGGTTAATTTTTAAACATTTTCTGGGAGGGAAAAAACAGGTATAAAATTTCAGATAAAAGACCGGTCAATTGAAACTCCGGACATTAAACTTTAAATCAAACACAATGGATTTCTGCGCAATAGATTTTGAAACGGCAACCCACGACAGGAGTTCTGCGTGTGAGATGGGAATCTGTGTGGTTCAGGATTCTAAAATCGTGGAAACCAGAACATGGCTGATCAAACCGCCGAGCTTTCCTTATTTCAGCAGGTTCAATATAGATGTACACGGAATAACTCCTGAAGATGTAAAGGATGCGCCTACTTTTGACGAGATCTGGTATGAGGCGGAAGAAATGATGTACGGAAGCCTTATGATTGCCCACAACGCAGGTTTTGATGCCGGCGTTTTAAGAGGATGTCTTGAGCATTACGGAATGTTTACTCCCAAACTGAACTATCTGTGCAGCATACAGCTGGCTAAAAAATCCTGGAATTATCTTCCGAAATACGGGTTAAAACCTTTAGCGGAGTATCATCAGATTCAGTTCAATCATCACAGGGCGGGTGCAGATGCAGAAGTCTGTGCAAAAATCTCTTTACTGGCTTTTGAAAAGCTTTTTATCACAAGAAATGAAGAGATCAATGAATCTGTATTAAAAAAACATATCAAAAAATTGTAACATTAAAAATAAAAGTTTAATTTTAAAAACAAAATTTTAACTTAAAAAACCATGAAAAAAATCTTACTTTCTCTTATTACAATCGCGGGCATTCCTGCACAGGTTCAGACAAATCTTTAACTTAAAAAATAAAACAATGAAAACAATATTACCGTCTCTTACTATAATTGCAGACATTCCTGCACAGGTTCAGACAAAATTTTAACTTAAAAAACAAAAAACCATGAAAAAAATCTTACTGTCTCTTACTGCAATTGCCGGCATTTCTGCACAGGCTCAGACACAACTTCACAACACGCAATGGAACTTAAAGAAAGTAGTAAAGAATAATATTACCTACAATCTTCCGCAAAACAGCGAAATGGGATTTCCTGTTCTTACTTTTACATCTTCCCCGAACCCTTCTACTCCACCAACAAGTGACATGAAAAGTCCTATTTGCGGAACCTATGCATGGGCATTAATTTATGATGCTGAAATATACGCAGACCGATTTAATCCCTGGGCCAATGGTCTTGGTGGTACTTTAACCTGTACAATACCGGAAAATATTGCTTTCACTAACCTGTATAACAGTGTTTTAATGACGACTCTGTATAATTATCAGATCACTTATGCCAATGGAGTAAAAAACCTTGTTATAACCACCGACACAGGAAACCAGGCCTTCTACCAGGCCGAAACACTGGGAACAAAAGAAGCTCATCCATATCTGTCTGATAAAACGATAAGTGTTTATCCCAATCCTGTTAAAGAAGGAACTGTATATCTTAAAAACGCAGAACGAATTGAATGGATAAAATTATATAGTACGGAAGGAAGGCTTATTATGCAGGATCACTCCGGCGATGCTAAAATGAATGTCTCTAACCTGCTAAAAGGGGGCTACTTTATGGAAGTAAAATCTCAAAGTGGTATTAGCAGACATAAATTTATTAAAGAATAATTTAGTTACTTAAAACTTCGGAGAGCAGGTTGAATTTTGGGATATCAATCTCAAAAAACTCCTGCGTCTCCAGGTTTTTAACCTGGTATTTCCCGCTCATATTCCCTACTCCGGAACGAAGCATTACATTGGAAAAATAAGCGAAACTTTCGCCTACGGAGATCTCGGGAGTCAATCCGATGACACCGTCTCCTATAATCTCGGTATATCCAAAACCTACGTCAAAGATCAGCCATTTTCTTTTAAGCACCTTAATCGGGAACAATCCGTCATTTTCAATGGTGATCGTATATTTAAAGACATAGCGGTTTTCAGACGGATAACTGTTTTTACTATCATATTCAGGAATTACTGAAACTTTGATATTAGAGGTCATTTTTGAAAACATCATTTTGAGTATTTTCTTAATAAATACAAAAATCTCGCCTTTTTAGGCGAGATTGTAAAGTTATATTATATTTTTAACAAAATTATAATCCAAGACCTTTTCTTTCGTCACCTCCCATTAATACTCCAACAGGATTGTCGATACCTTCTTTTACCGCTACAAGGAATCCTACTGATTCTTTTCCGTCGATAATTCTGTGGTCATAAGACATCGCAACGTACATCATCGGTCTGATCACTACCTGTCCGTCAACAGCAACCGGTCTCTGGATAATATTGTGCATCCCAAGAATTGCAGATTGAGGAGGGTTGATGATTGGTGTAGACATCATAGACCCGAAAGTACCACCGTTGGTAATGGTGAAAGTACCACCCGTCATTTCGTCCACTGTAATTTTACCGTCTCTTACTTTTGTAGCAAGATCTTTGATATTTGCTTCAATAGCACTGAAAGACATATTTTCTGCGTTTCTCAGTACCGGAACCATCAATCCTTTAGGACCTGATACCGCGATTGAAATATCGCAGAAATCGTAGTTTACTTTGAAATCTCCGTCGATAGATGCATTTACATCCGGGTACATCTGAAGAGCTCTTGTAACCGCTTTTGTAAAGAAAGACATGAAACCAAGTCCTACTCCGTGTTTCTGAGCGAATTCTTCTTTATACTGCTTTCTTAATCTGAAGATTTCAGACATGTCAACTTCATTGAAAGTGGTTAACATCGCTGTTTCATTCTTTACAGAAACCAATCTCTGAGCGATTTTTCTTCTAAGAACAGAAAGTTTTGTTGTTGTGGTAGATCTTGATCCTGTTGCCGTAAGAGGATTTCCTCCTAACGCAGGAACAGCAGCCAGTTCAGCATCAGTTTTAGTGATTCTTCCGTCTCTTCCGCTTCCGGAAACCTGTCCTGCATCAATTCCTTTTTCGTCAAGGATTTTCTTAGCCGCAGGAGATGGAGCACCCGTAGCATAAGTTTGTGGAGCAGCAACCGGAGCAGCCGGCTTCGGAGCTTCCTGTTTAGCGGGTTCAGCAGCTTTCGGAGCTTCTTCCTGTTTTGGAGCTTCAGCAGCAGGAGCACTTCCTCCTTCCGGTCTTGCAGCATCCATATCAATTAAACAAACTACCTGACCTACCTGTACCACATCACCTTCTTCTGCTTTCAGAGTGATCACACCGCTCTGTTCTGCAGGCAATTCCAGGGTTGCTTTGTCTGAGTCTACTTCAGCGATAGGTTGATCTTTTTCTACATAATCACCATCTTTTACAAGCCAGGTTGCAATTTCAACTTCTGTGATTGATTCGCCCGGTGAAGGAACTTTCATTTCTAAAACTGACATATTGAGTATTTTTTATTTTTTAATTGATTATTATTTAAATTAGGCTGTTACAGGTCTTTTTGCAGGAGCATCGTCTCTGTCGAAAACTCTGTTGATCACTGCATTCTGGTTCTTTTCGAACATTTTGTGGCTTCCCGGAGCCGGAGCACCGCTTGGTACCGGAGCAACAACTTCAATTCCTGTATTTCTGAAGTTTCTTAAGATATAAGACCATGCTCCCATGTTTTCAGGTTCTTCCTGAGCCCAAACCAGCTGTTTTCTGTTCTCATATTTGCTGAAGATCGCTTCGATAGCATCCGTTTGAAGCGGATATAACTGCTCGAATCTTACCAGTGCAATATTTTCACAGTTCAGCTCTTCTTTCTTCGCCAATAATTCGAAGTACAGTTTTCCTGAACAAAGAACTAATTTTTCAACTTTTTTAGGATCTGCGGCAGGATCGTCCAGGATAGGCTGGAATGAACCTTCTGCAAAATCTTCAAGCGGAGAAACCACTTTAGGATGTCTTAACAGAGATTTAGGACTCATTACGACCAATGGCTTTCTGAACGCCCATTTCAGCTGTCTTCTCAATAAGTGGAAATAGTTGGCCGGTGAAGTGATATTGGCTACCACCATGTTCTCATTGGCACAAAGGGTAAGGAATCTTTCCAGCCTTGCTGAAGAGTGTTCCGCTCCCTGTCCTTCAGAACCGTGAGGCAATAACATTACTAAACCGTCCTGAATTTTCCATTTTTCTTCTGCAGCGGCAAGATACTGATCTACAATGATCTGTGCTCCGTTTACGAAATCCCCGAACTGAGCTTCCCAGATCGTTAGCGTATTGGGAGAAGCCATTGCATATCCGTAGTCAAATCCTAACACCCCATATTCTGAAAGGTGAGAGTTGTATACATCAAACCTGCTTTCTGAAACGTGTCTCAGCGGGATATATTCTTCTTCCGTATCTTCTGTTTTTACCACAGCATGTCTGTGAGAGAAAGTACCTCTTTCCACATCTTCTCCGGAAATTCTTACGTTGTGACCTTCCACAAGAAGTGTAGCATAAGCCAGCCACTCTCCTAACGCCCAGTCTAATGAATTTCCTTCAATAGCTTTGATACGGTTTTCGAAAAGTCTTGTAATCTTGTTAATGAATTTTTTATCTGAAGGAAGTGTTGACATTTTAAGAGCCAGCTCTTTCAGTTTAGCTAAATCATATTTAGTATCAACCGGCAGCTGAACAGCTCCTCTCTTCCCGATAGGATAATTCGTCCAGTCTTCAGCCATGAATACGTCCATAACGTTTTTCTCGATCTCTTTGGAAGCATCAAAGTCTTTATCTAAAAGTGCTTTGAAATCCACTTCCATCTTTTTGATGATATCGTTGGAAATAACGCTGTCGTTGATTAATTTATCTTTATAAATTTCTCTTGGGTTCGGGTGCTTAGAGATAGCTTTGTACAGGTTAGGCTGTGTAAATCTCGGTTCATCTCCTTCGTTATGACCGTATTTTCTGTATCCTAAAAGATCGATATACACATCTTTTCCGAATTTCGCTCTGAAATCGGCGGCAAAGTGCATCGCATGAACTACTGCTTCCGCATCATCCGCATTAACGTGCATTACGGGAGATTCTGTAACTTTTGCAATGTCTGTACAGTAGGTTGAAGATCTTGCGTCATGGAAGTTGGTGGTGAAAGATACCTGGTTGTTGACAACGATGTGTACCGTACCTCCTGTTCTGTATCCTTCCAAAGTCATCATCTGGGCTACTTCATAAGCAATACCCTGACCCGCGATCGCACCATCACCATGAATGATGATCGGTAAAACCTTAGAATACTCTTTATACTTATCATCCACTTTTGCACGGCAGATTCCTTCTACAAGAGCTGCTACCGTTTCAAGGTGAGACGGGTTCGGCGTAAGGTTGATGCAAACTTCTTCTCCTGAAGCCGTTTTAATTTTTTTAGAAGATCCCAGGTGATATTTAACGTCCCCTGAGAATACGTCTTCTTCAAATTCTTTCCCTTCGAATTCCGAGAAGATCTGTTTGTATGATTTTCCGAAGATATTGGAAAGTACATTCAGTCTTCCTCTGTGAGCCATTCCTAAAACCACTTCATCCACCCCCAGCTGGGAAGATCTTGAAATCAGCTGATCCAAAGCAGGGATCAACGTTTCTCCTCCTTCCAGTGAGAATCTTTTCTGTCCTACAAATTTTGTATGAAGGTAATTTTCAAAGGCTACTGCCTGGTTTAATTTTAATAAGATTTCTGTTTTTTCGTTAGCAGAAAGGCTTGGATGGTTTTCGTTAACCTGAAGCCATCTCTTGATGAAATCTTTTTCCTCAACATTGTTGATGTGCATATACTCTACCCCGATAGAATCGCAGTAAATATTTTCCAGGTGTTTGATAAGGTCTGCCAGTGTTGCAGGCTCTTTCATTCCTGTTTCAACAGCACAGTTGAATTTTGTATTCAGATCCTCTTTAGTAAGACCGAAGTTCTCGATATCTAAAGTAGGTGTATAATGTCTTCTTTCTCTTACCGGATTGGTTTTGGTAAAAAGATGCCCTCTTGTTCTGTAAGCCTCGATAAGGTTTACTACTTTGAATTCTTTTTTGATGTGCTCAGGAACCTCGCCGCCTGCTACGGCCTGAGAGATCTGCTGTACTGCCGGTGCAGTGCTGGCCGGAGCCTGGATGTATTGGATGTTATCGTCATCTCCGTAATTCTCCAGAGCAAAGTCGAAACCTTGAAAAAAGGCTTTCCATGAAGGCTCTAAAGAATCCGGGAATTTTAAGTACTGTTGGTATAAATCCTCAATTAACTGAGAATGAGCTGCGTTTAGGAATGAAAATCTGTCCATTATTACAGTTTATCTATTATTAAAATTTATTTGTAGAATTAATCTTCAAATTTAATAAAAAAAACCGATTTGGAACAGCCTGAAGGCATTAAAAAAAATTATCGGAAAATTTATTTTTTCAAATTTACTTAAACACTGATAATGAGAGCTTAACATTCACCTCCTGTCCTTCTATCGGACGCTCAATAAAAGTTATACGGACATCTCCGAAGCGCATCTCATCTTTTTTGGCTTTCTGAATCAGCTGCTGAATTGCCCTTATTCTTCCTTCGTAACTTCCTTTGTAATACATAACGTAATTCCGGGACGGATTTACGGTTCTGAAATTGAAATTATTATCCGTTACTCCGATCTTCTTGGAAAGCGGGATTCCCAGGAAATAGGATATTTCTTTGTCCTTGTAATTGTCTGCATCGGTAATCAGCACCGGGAACCCGAATTCATCGTCTTTTTTACCCAGATCCATCGTCACATAATTGTAGACTTTGCTGTAATTCATAACGATATTTTTATATAGCGCATCCTTTTTGTTTGCGGCACTCACATTGGTTCCCAGGAGTATTTTATCTTCTTCGTTTTCCACCATCAGGCTGTCGTATTTAATGGAAGCCATCTGGTTATCTTTTTCCACTTTATTCCCGAGTACGTTTTTCAGATTGACCATACTTTTGCTGATGTTTTCGGCAAAGCGGTCCTCGGTCCAGAAATTCTCCACTCTTCTCATCACGGAAAGTTTCGGGGTATGTACATACCAGGTAATTTTGGTTTTTTCAGCAGAAACAGCTTTAAATTTTACATCTACCAGAGTAGGATTTTCATTACGGTCCTCAAAAAGCTGATACCTCAAAGTTTTGTTGGGGTTTTCGTAACGGATGAACATCTCTCCGTCTGTATCGTTTTTAGGATCCACATAGCTCATTGAACTCCCCTGTCCTTCATAAGGGGTATAGTAATCAATATCAATGGATGGTGAACTGGTAAAAAAGTTGTTCCAGCGGGTAAAGTGCTGCAGATTATTAAACTGGGAAAAAACTTTATCAATGGGATAATCGATCTCTTTTTCAATTTTGAAATCTTTATTTTCATCCACAAAATAATACATGGAAGCAGCATAAGCTCCAACCAGGAGAACAAGAATTACGGCTGTTATTTTAAAAAAACGCATCGTACAAAAGTAATACAAATAAAAAAAGTGACCAATATGCTGATCACGCTTGTTTTTAAAAAAGACGGATGAAGGAAAATGGAAGTTTTGATCGTTTTTTTTATAATAACTGACAGACTTTTGAATTTCATGTTAAATTCTGAGCAGTCAAAAAAAATTCTGTATTACCGAATGCCATCAACTTCCGTTTTCCCGCTTCCTTTTCTTTATCCTATATGGGTTCCCGGAGGAAGGACCGCCCCTTTCTTCACCACAACGATGCCATCCTGAACGGAATGGGTTCCGTAATCTCCGTCCGGAATATGTTTTCCGCCGATGATCTTTACATTATCGCCGATATAGCAGTTCTTATCAAGGATTGCTTTTTCAATATAGCAGTATTTTCCGATTCCCATATTCGGGCGGCCGCTCCTGTCATTCAGTACAATTTCTGTGGTATTCTGGTAGAAATCAGCACCCATGACGTAAGAATTGACAATAGAGCTTCCTTTATCCACTCTGGTTCTGTTTCCAATCACTGAATTTTCAATCTTATCGGCCATGATGATACATCCGTCCCCAAAAACCGCCTTACTTACATAAGAACCGTTGATCTTGGACGGAGGAAGCATTCTTGCCCTGGTGTAAATAGGCGATGAACCGAAAAGATTGAACTGCGGCAGATCCTGACACAGATCCAGATTGGCTTCGTAGAAAGATTCTATTGTTCCGATGTCTGTCCAGTAGCCTTCGTACTGATAGCTCAGTGTTTTATATTTCCCGATAGAACTTGGGATAATATCTTTTCCGAAATCATCGCCGGCTCCTTCTTCAAACATTTTTTTCAGAATATTCTTGGTGAAGATATAGATTCCCATAGAAGCCAGGTATTCTTTTCCCCTGCGTTTATTTTCTTCTGAAACTTCAGATTTTAAGCCGTCCAGCATGTCATAATCCGGTTTTTCATAGAAGGAAGTGATATTACCGTCATCATCTGATTTCAGGATCCCGAAACCTGTGGCATCTTTGGCAATCACGGGAATGGTTGCAATCGTCAGATCACCTCCGTTATCGATATGGAAATCCAGCATTTCACGGAAATCCATCTGATAAAGCTGGTCTCCGGAAAGAATCAGGATATAATCGTAGTCATACTTCTCAAGATGCTTCATCGACTGCCGTACGGCATCTGCCGTTCCCTGATACCAGCTTTCGTTTTCTACATTCTGTTCTGCGGCAAGAATATCCACAAAACCTTTGCTGAAAATATCAAAATGATAGGAATTCTTGATATGGGAATTCAATGATGCTGAATTAAACTGTGTCAGTACCAGGATCTTGTTCAGCCCTGAGTTCAGACAGTTTGAAATAGGAATATCTACCAGCCTGTATTTCCCCGCAATAGGAACTGCCGGTTTCGATCTTGAATAGGTTAACGGGAATAACCTTGTCCCTCTGCCTCCTCCTAAAACTATGGAGATTACGTTTCGTTTCATAAATTATATTGCGTTTTTTAATGTATTAATTGTGCAGCTTTTTTAATGTTTCCACACGGTATGCTGCCGGATACCCGTACGGTTTTCAGTTATTATATAAAGCTATGTATTTTTCTGCAGATTTCTCCCATGCAAAATCAAAACTCATATTGGCATGAATGAGATTCTCCATTGCCCCTTTCTGGTTATATACTGCCAGAGCCCTGTTCATCGTATGCACAACATCATCTACACCGGGATAGGTAAAATTAAGCCCAGCTCCTCCGGTTGATATATCCTCCACGGTATCTTTCAGCCCTCCGGTATATCTTACCACCGGCACCGTTCCGTATCTCATGGAATACATCTGGTTCAGCCCGCAGGGTTCTACTCTTGAAGGCATCAGCAGAAAGTCTGCGGAGGCATAGATTTTGTGGGAAAGATGCTCTTTATATCCGAGATCCAGGGCAAAATTGGTATAGGTGTATTCGTATTCTTTAAGTTTGTTTTCAATATACGAATTTCCTGACCCCAGGATCATAATGTTCAAAGCACCATAACTCTGCTTAATGCTTTTCCAGACAACATCCGGAAGAAGATCGGCTCCTTTTTCCGTTGCAAACCTTCCGATAAAGGCAAACAGCGGAAGTTCGGGTTTCAGTCCGTATTCTTTACAAAGCTTTTCTTTATTTTTCTTCTTTTTGGCTACCGCATTTTTGATATTAAAATTAAAATCCAGCATCGGATCTGTTTCCGGATTCCATACTTCCGTATCGATTCCGTTGATGATTCCGTAAGCTTTTCCGAATTCTTCCCGCACCAGGCTCTCCAGACCTCTGAAGCTTATAAAGAGTTCCTCAAGATAGCCTTCGGAAACTGTTGTAAAAGCACTGGAACATTTGATCATGCTTGCCAGCGGATTCATAAGGCCGTTCCAGTCCATTAATCCCCATTTATAGGCATCAAAAGAGGGCATATAATTCGCCATATTCCAGCTCATCATTCCCTGGTATTCGCCATTATGTATGGTTCCGACTGTTTTTATCCCTTTCAGGAACTTAAATTCAGGGCAGTGTTCAATCATAAAAGGAACCAGACCTGTATGGTAATCGTGACAGTGCAGAATATCCGGACGGATCTCCATTGCAGTAAGCCAATGCAGGATGCCATGCTGGAAAGCCAGAAACTGGAAACTTTCATCCTGATAACCGTAAGGGTTTTCCCTGTCCAGAAGTCCGGGAATTTTTACCATATACAGTTCAAACCCCAGTACATCTGTTTTCTCTCTCATCACCTGAACCTGCAGCATATTGTTTCCCTGGTGAATAAATCCGTCAAAAACGGTCTCAAATTCATGATCATAAACAAAAGGCTTATTGTACCAGGGCATGACGACCCGGGCATCAATCCCTTTCATTTTATTCTGATATTTGGGCAGGGCTCCCACCACATCAGCCAGGCCGCCAACTTTGGCTACCGGATAGCATTCTGTACTTAAATGATATATTACCATAGTTTTAATGTCATTTGTATTCTTTCTACTGAGGATCAGATTATTCTTTTTTATGCTTAATTCTGTGCAGTCTGTATTTTTTATCTTTATGCTGCCTCAAAACAATACCCGCCAGAGGAGGCAGTCTTACCGTTATTGACTTCGGAAACTTGGTCGATTCTTCATATTTTTCATTCAGGATCTCTGCCTGCGCACCGCTTCCGCCATACTTTCCGTCATCCGAACTGAGAACTGTTTCCCAATGCGTTCCTGCATTCACTCTGATTTTATATTCTGTGATACGGGGAGTGAGATTCAGAACAATCATCAGCACATCATCCCTCCTTCTGCCTTTTCTGAGATAAACATATACCGAATTTTCCAGATCATCGGCTTCCACCCATTCAAAGCCGTTTTTATTAAACTGATTTTCATACAGTGAAGTTTCTCCTTTATATAAATGATTAAGGTCTTTTACCAATGTCTGAAGGCCTTTATGAACAGGATACTGCAGCAGATGCCAGTCGAGACTTCTGGTAAAGTTCCATTCGCCGGTTTGCCCGAATTCATCTCCCATAAAAAGCAGCTTGGCTCCCGGATGGGTATACATATATACGTAAAGAGCGCGGAGGTTGGCAAATTTCTGCCATTCGTCACCCGGCATTTTATAAATAAGGCTTGCTTTACCATGCACCACTTCGTCATGTGACAGCGGCATCATATAATTTTCATTATACATATACATGGAAGCAAAGGTCAGTTTGTGATGATGGTATTTTCTGTTGACGGAATCTTCTTTGAAGTAATCCAGCGTATCATGCATCCAGCCCATCATCCATTTCATTCCGAAGCCTACACCACCCTCGTGAACCGGCTTTGTAAGCAGAGGGAAATCTGAGCTTTCCTCCGCAATAGTCATAATACCGTCTCCGAATTCTTTATACACCGCTGTATTAAACTCCTGCAGGAAAGCTTTGGCTTCAAGATTTACATTTCCGCCGTATATATTAGGCTCCCATTCGCCTTCATTTCTTGAATAGTCTAAATGAAGCATAGAAGTTACAGCATCTACCCTGAGTCCGTCGGCATGATAACGCTCCAGCCAGAACATCGCATTGGAGATCAGAAAAGATTTCACTTCATTTCTGCCGTAATTGAAGATGTGGGATTTCCAGTCGGGATGAAAACCTTTTCTCGGATCTTCATGTTCATAAAGATAAGAGCCGTCAAAGCGGTAAAGCCCGTTGGCATCTCCCGGAAAATGAGAAGGAACCCAATCCAGAATAACCCCGATATGATTCTGATGAAGCTCATCGATGAGGAACATAAGATCCTGCGGAGAGCCGAAGCGTGAGGTAGCCGCATAAAATCCGGTAATCTGGTATCCCCAGCTCGGATCGTACGGATATTCCATAACAGGCATGAATTCCACATGGGTAAAGCCCATTTCTTTGATATAAGGAACCAGCTTTTCAGCAATATCACGGTAATTGAGGAACCGGTCCGGGGTATCTCCATCTCTTACCCACGATCCCATGTGAAGCTCATATACTGACAGAGGAGCTTCAAGGCTGTTGTTTTTTCTGCGGTTCTCCATCCAGTGCCGGTCATTCCACTCATACCAGGTGGTAGAAACCAGTGATGCTGCCTGAATATTCTGTTCCCAGCTTAAGGCATAAGGATCGCTTTTCTCAAGAATTTCACCTCTTGCGGTTTCAATGGCGTATTTATATAAAGTACCCCAGGTAAGGCCGGTAATAAAACCTTCCCAAATCCCCGAGCCATCCCAGCGTGGGAACAGAATATGGTCTTTATGGTTCCAGTTATTGAAGTTTCCGATTACGGATACCTTTTTGGCATTGGGAGCCCAGACTGAAAAATAAACACCTTTTATTCCGTCTTTTTCTGCTGAATGCGCTCCGAATTTATCATACAGTTTATAATGCTTTCCTTCTTTAAAAAGATAAACATCATGATCAGTGAACAGCGTGTATGTTTTAACAGAATTCATCAAGACTGAACTGTATTTAATTTTTCTCTGAAACTACGAAAATTCCGGTCAACAACCGTTAATTATTAGTCAAATAATTATTATGTTAATTCCCTTCTCCGGCACTTCTATCAAATATATCAAATTTTTCATTATTTTTTTTAAGGTTTCAAAACAATCTTTTTTATAAATTTAGCTGCCAATTTATAAAACACACAGGATGAGGTTTGAACTTTATACTGACGAAACCGACGACAGAACAGTATACATCACAGGAAATTTCAACAGCTGGAACCCCAGGGATTACAGTTATCAGCTCGAACAACTGACCCCGAACAGTTATTGCATAGAGATCGACAACGGGATCCTTCCCGATACCATTGAATATAAATTTACAAAAGGTGGCTGGGAAAATGTAGAGCTGGATCCATACGGAAGCATTACCCCCAACCGGAAAATCGCAAAATCAGCTGAAAAGACCTCTGATCACGTAGAAAAATGGAGACTCAACTGGGGACCGTTCAAAAAGGAATTTTTCCCGATCGCCGAGATCATCTCCGAAGAATTTTATATTCCGCAGCTTGACCGGTACCGCAAAGTATGGGCTCTTCTGCCTTATGATTATTATGTTTCTGACAAAAGCTACCCTGTACTATACCTTCAGGATGCCCAGAACTTATTCAACGAAGGCAGCGGGTACGGAAACTGGGAAATCGATAAAAAACTCTCTATCCTGGCTGAATACGGCCGGGGCGATGTCATCATTATTGCCATAGAACACGGAAGTGAAGACCGCATCAAGGAATATATTTTCGACAATGACAATATAGCTAACGGATCGGAAGGCAAAAAATACATCCGTTTTATTACCGATACGTTAAAGCCTTTTGTAGACGAAAATTACCGGACAAAGAAAGACCGGGAGAATACCGGAATCGGCGGAAGTTCCCTGGGTGCCCTCATCAGCATTTACAGTGGATTCCTCTATCCGGAAGTGTATTCCAAGCTGCTGATCTTCTCCCCTTCTCTTTGGGTTGAACCGAATAACAATTTCCCGATGATGAACTTCAGAGTCCCCTTCAGAACAAAGATCTACCTGTACGGAGGAGGTCAGGAAGGTTCAAAGATGGTCAAAAGGATCCATATTTTTGAAGAATATCTCAAAAGGTGGGAAAAGAAAAACCTATTCGATTTTGAGTTCAGAACCAGCGTAAATCCTGAAGGCACCCACAGTGAATTTTACTGGTCTCAGGAATTCCCCAGGGCTATCGAATGGCTGTTCTATGACAACAAAGAAAACCCGGCTGAGGTAAAGCCGCAGCAACAAAGCATTAAAAATTAAACTTATGAAACTGATCAATAAAAAAAATAAAAGTTATTCCCAGATTTTCCAGTTATTTACTGAAGAAGAATGGACAAAATCGGGTAAAAATTTCCCTAAAAACATTACCTCTCTTTTTTCCGGAAAAAAGAATGAGATTTTCATTCATGCCAACGAAGAAAGCATCATCTATTTCATTGGGTTAGGTAAATCCGGTATGCAGGATTTTGAAATTCAGCAGACTGCCGTTAAATTCTCCCAGACTCAGAAAGAGAAACTTCAGCCTGTCCCCACCCTGATTCTCGCTGAATTTCTGAACGAAAAACAGTTTGAAGAATTCATCAAAGGACTTCTTACGGGAACCTACAACTACCCTTTTGATAAAAAACACCCTTTCTGGAATACGAAATTTGAAATCCATTCCGAAAACCTGAGCCAGAAAAAGCTGGATACAATCAATACAAGAGCGGAAGCTGTAACTGCGGGACAAACTGCCTGTCAGGAATGGCTCAACAAGCCTGCCAACCTGAAGAGCCCTGTAATTTTAAGTACCTATCTTAAAAACCTGGCAAAAAAATACGAATTGAAGTATACTGCTTTCAACAGGAAAAAATGTGAAGAACTGGGACTGAATGCTTATCTTTCGGTAAACCAGGGAAGCGCTTACGATGCGGCATTCACAATTCTGGAATACAAAACCACCGCGAAAAATGTCAAAACAATCGGTCTGGTCGGAAAATGCGTGGTCTTTGATACCGGCGGGATTTCTCTAAAGAATCCTGACAATATGCATTATATGAAGTCTGATATGGGCGGAGCAACCGCAGTGATCGGGGCCCTTATTTATGCCGCGGAAATGAAACTGCCGGTGAATATTATTGCCATTCTCCCGGTTACTGACAATGCGATTTCCGAGAAAGCATTCCTTCCCAGCGATGTGATTACCGCCTACAACGGAAAAACCATTGAGGTATTAAATACAGACGCAGAAGGCAGAATGATCCTGGCAGACTCCCTGTCTTATCTTGCCGGAAACTACAAAACAGATCTCCTGATCGATCTTGCCACACTTACAGGAAGTTCCGTAAGAATGTTCGGGGACACCTGTGGAGCCCTTTTCTCCAATAATGAAGATCTTAAAAACCTGCTGATCAGAACCGGTGACAAAACGAACCAAAGATTATGGAATCTTCCGTTATGGGATATATGGAAAGAGGATATTCAGTCTGACGTTGCCGATCTGAAAAATATTTCCATGAAACCGATCGGAGACTGCATCGTGGCAGCCAAATTTCTGGAACAGTTTATTGAAAACCATCCTAAATGGGCTCATCTCGACATTGCCGGAGTTGCTTTCGGAAATACGGGATATGCAAAGGAAAAAGCGGCAACCGGTTTTGGGGTACAATTATTAGCTGATTTAATTGAAAATTATCACTAAAAATTAGTTTATTACAAAATTTCTCTGTATAATTGATTAGTGATTTTCAAAAACGCAGTTTATTTTGATTTTTTAACATTAAACAATCAACAAAAATTTGCTTTTATTTTTGAATTTTCACTAAAAATTAAAAAATATTGTATGGAGGAGAAAATTATAGTATGTATTTCGTGCTATTACAAGGGCTATGATTTCATGGATGAAATGAAAAAGCTCGGTAATAAAATCATCCTGGTTACTTCAGAGAATCTCAAAGAAAAAAACTGGCCGTGGCATGCCATTGATGAGGTGTTTTATATGACCGAAGAACGGCCTTCCGTCTGGAATATGGAGCATCTGGTCCAGGGATTTTCCCATCTGATGAAAACCCGAAAGGTAGATGCCGTGGTTGCACTGGATGATTACGACGTAGAGAAAGCAGCCCTTATCAGGGAAACATTCCGCATTCCGGGAATGGGGCAGACTACACACCGTTACTTCAGAGATAAACTGGCCATGCGCCAGAAAGCCAGAGATTCGGGCATTAATGTACCTGAATTTACAGCGGTCTTTAATAACGATGAGGTAAGCAGTTTTGCAGACAGAGTTCCGGCTCCCTGGGTACTGAAACCAAGATCAGAAGCTTCGGCTTCCGGCATTAAAAAGATCACCTCCAAAGACCAGCTTTGGGAAGCACTGGAAACCCTGGGTGAGGAGCGGCATATGTTTTTACTGGAAAGTTTTAAGCCCGGGGATGTTTACCATGTTGACAGCCTTACTTTCAACAGGGAAATCGTATTTACGTCCGCCTCAAAATATCTGGCCCCTCCTATGCAGGTTTCCCATGAAGGAGGTGTATTCAGGTCAAAAACTTTAGGAAGATATTCTGATGAGTTCATAGCTCTTGAAGAAGTGAATGCAAAGGTACTTTCAAGTTTCGGACTGCTCAACGGAGCCACTCATACGGAATTTATTCGCGGAAAAGAAGATGGCAAATGGTATTTCCTGGAAACATCATCAAGAGTCGGCGGTGCTCATATTCCGGATCTGGTAGAAGCTTCCAGCAATATCAATATCTGGCGCGAGTGGGCTAAAATCGAGGACGTCCTACTCCGCGGAAAAACCTATGAAGCCCCAAAACCTACGGGATATTATTCAGGACTGATCGTTGCTCTTATTAAAGACAAACATCCGGACTATAAAGCTTTTGAATGTGAAGAAGCTGTAAAATTTCTCCCGATAGACCACCATGTGGGAATCGTATATAAATCCACAGATCCTGATATGATACAGGAAAGGCTGGACAGTGCCGCAGACAAAATACAGACAGAAATGCTGAACATTCTTCCCCCAAAAAGCAAACTAACTTCATAATCTGGCGTATACAGGATAAAAATGATACATTATCCTGAAAAGACGGACCTATGAAATTCATATGACTGAAATACTAAAAACCAAATAAAAAATGCCTCATATAGAACATACAGATTACTATTCAAATATCTTAGGAACAAGTTTAAAAGTAGAAGTTACCGGGCATCACGGATATCCGATTATCATGTTCCCGACTTCCCAGGGACAGTACACCCAGAATCACGATTTTCATCTTAACGGAAGTATCAACTGGTTTATAGAACAGGGAAAGGTAAAACTTTACAATATCCAGACCATAGACAGCTGGAGTTTCTATGACGAAAAGATTCCGCCGCAGAAAAGGATTAAGAACTACGAACTGTACGTGCAGTTTCTGATCAAAGAATTTGTTCCGTATATCCAGAAGCTCCACAAAGTACACCGCATCGCTATTGCCGGAGCCAGTTTCGGGGGGTATCATGCAGCTAATTTTGCTTTCAGGTTCCCCGATGTGGTATCTCATCTGTTCTGTCTTTCAGGAGCATTCAGCATAAGAAATTTTATGGACGGATATTCGGATGATCTGGTTTATTTTAACTGTCCGAGAGAATTTGTCCGTAATGATGAGGCCTGGAAATACAAACACATGCATATTGTCCTCAGTACTTCCGATCAGGATATTTGCCGGGATAAAAATATAGAAATGGCCGAGATCCTGCGGGTAAAAGGAATTGACTTCTGGTATGACGAGAGAAAATGGATCAATCATGACTGGCCGTTATGGAGAATGGTTTTTCCGACATTTATAGGCGCGTACTTTTCTTAAAAAACGTACATTAGTGAAAGATAATTTATTAATAAACACCAACTAAAAAACAAAAATTATGGCAAAAAAAGTGGGAATTCTATTCGGTATGGAAGATACATTTCCCTGGGCGTTCATCGACAAGGTTAATGAACTGGGAGGCGGAGAAATTATTGCTGAACCGGTAAATATCGACAAACTGGAACAGGGGGCTGATTATGGCTATGCAGTGATTATCGACAGAATTTCGCAAAATGTTCCTTTCTACAGGGCTTATCTGAAAAATGCAGCGCTTAACGGCACGTATGTAATCAATAATCCGTTCTGGTGGAGTGCTGATGAAAAGTTTTTCAATAACGCACTGATGACCAAGCTGGGTATTCCGCTTCCTAAAACGGTACTGCTTCCTTCGCACGAAAGACCGACAGACACTTCTGAAACCTCTTTCAGAAACCTGAAATTCCCTCATGACTGGGAATATATTTTCAATTATGTAGGGTTTCCGGCTTATATGAAGCCTCATGACGGCGGCGGATGGAAAAATGTTTACCGTGTGGAAAACCCGGATGATCTCTGGAATAAACTGAGTGAAACAGAACAGCTGGTCATGATGGTACAGGAAGAAATCATTTTTGATGACTATTACAGGGTATACTGCCTGGGTAAAAAATATGTTCATATCATGCCTTACGAACCGCGTAATCCTCATCATTTAAGGTATGCAACAACCCATCAGACGCAGGGAGAAGAACTGGAAAAACTGTTAAAAACGATTCACGATTATACGATCAAAATGAATGAAGCTCTTGGATACGATTTCAATACGGTAGAATTTGCCGTAAGAGACGGTATTCCATATGCTATTGACTTCTGCAATCCGGCTCCGGATGCCGACAGGAACTCGGTAGGTGAAGACAACTTTGCCTGGATCGTAGAGCATGCCGCCAAACTGGCTATTGAAAAAGCAAAAGAGTATGTTCCCGGAAAACCTAACATTTCATGGGGAACTTTCGTAAAAGACTCTGTACAATAAAAAACTGAAAAAATAAAAAACACGGAAAAAAATGCATCAATTTACTATCGGAATCGAAGAAGAATATCAGATCATTGATGTTGAAAGCAGAGACTTAATATCTCATGTTTCCAAGATCATTGAAGGCGGGAAGGCCGTTTTAAGCGAGAATTTAAAGCATGAAATGCACGAATCCATGATTGAAATGGAAACCGGCATCTGTCAGAATATCCAGGAAGCGAGAGCTGAGCTCACCAATCTTAGAAGACACCTGATCAATACAGCCCACGAACAGGGGCTGAGAGTTTCAGGAGGAGGAACACATCCCTTTTCCCACTGGTCTGCCAATAATATCACCCAGGGCGAAAGGTATATCAAAATTGTAGACGACATGGGAGACGTGGCCCGTGAAAACCTTATTTTCGGACTCCACGTACACATCGGAATTCCGAACCGTGAAGAAGGAGTAAGAATCCAGAATGTCATGCGCTATTTTCTGCCGCACGTCTACGCACTTTCTACCAATTCCCCGTTCTGGATCGGAAGATATACCGGTTTCAAATCTTACCGACAGGAAATTTTCGTTAAATTCCCGAGAACCGGCATTCCAAGTTATTTCAACTCTCTGGCTGAATTTGACAGCTATGTTGATTTACTTGTAAAAACAGGAACGATCGACAACGCCAAAAAAATATGGTGGGATTTGCGTGTACACCCGTTCTATCCTACCATTGAGTTCAGGATCTGCGATATGCCTTTAAGAATTGATGAAACCGTGTGCCTGGCTGCCATCATGCAGTGCCTGGTTGCCAAGATCTATAAACTTCACCAGCAGAATCTGAGCTTCAGAAGCTACCGCAGGCTGCTGCTGAATGAAAATAAATGGCGTGCTTCCAAAAGCGGCATAGAAGCTCATCTGATCGATTTCGGGAAAGAAGAATCCGTACCCTATCCTGATCTGCTGAAAGAACTTCTGGAATTCATTGATGACGTTGTGGACGACCTGGGATGCCGGGAAGAAGTACAATATGCCTGGAAGATCATTGAAAACGGAACCGGTGCAGACCGCCAGCTTCAGATCTATAAGGAAACCGGAGACCTCACCAAAGTCGTTGATTATATGATCTCTGAAACTGAGTATGGCATAACACATGGTGAAACAGCTTCATAATATTTTTGGTAACTTTGCAAAAAATATGAAGTAGTATGAAAGATATTCGAATTGCCCTGCTGGACATGAACAACAATCATGCGAATCAGGGTTTCAGGAATATTAAAGAGATTTCTGAAGCTTTTCAGCAAAATTCCGATGAAAATGTAGTGATTCAGACCTTCGATGTAAGGTTCAAAAATGAAATGCCTGACATTCATGATTTTGACATCTACATTTCCTCAGGAGGGCCTGGAAATCCGCACCGTGAAGGTCTGGAATGGGAAGATCGATTTGCCGGTTTTCTGGATTCCGTTTTTGAACACAACCGATATAACGAAGATAAGAAATACGTTTTCCTGATCTGCCACTCATTTCAGCTGGCCAGTATCCACTGGAAACTGGGGAACATCTGTAAAAGAAAATCATATTCTTTCGGAGTGATGCCGGTTCATAAAACAGATGAAGGAAAAGAAGAATTTCTGTTTAAAAATCTTCAGGATCCTTTCTATGCCGTAGACTCAAGAGCCTATCAGTTTATTGAGCCTGATCTGGAGCGCCTTGACGAACTTGGAATGAAAATCACAGCGATTGAGAAGTTCCGTCCGCATATCAACCTGGAAAGAGCGGTAATGGCCGTACGTTTTTCTGAAGAGATATTCGGAACCCAGTTCCACCCGGAAGCAGATCCGCAGGGAATGATTGAAAACCTGAAAGACGAAAAGAACAAGACCGCTATGATTGAAAGCTTCGGAATGGAAAAGTATCTTGAAACAATGGACAGAATAGATGATGAAGACAAAATTATCCTGACCAGAAACCAGATTCTTCCGAGATTCCTGCAGTTTGCAAAAAAAAACATTCTGAAAGGATGTGAAGCCCTGGCTTAAAAAGTAAATTAACAATAAACCATAAAAGTCACAGAAGTGTTTTTAAACCTTTAGAACACTTAAATGTTATTTCATAAAGTAATTTAAGTATAAATTTTTTGTGCCTTTTGTTAAATTTTACTCAATAGTCCTGAACTTTAAATAAGTTAATCAAATACCAAATCGGGCAAAACTGCTCGATTTTTTAAATCAAAATCACAAAGAAAAAATATGATCCCAAAATACAGAAAGCAATTCAATCAGGAATTTTCACAGGAAAAATATACTCAGCTTAAAGAAATTCTGGCACAGAAAGGCGGAATAACTCCAACATTCAGGGTGTCGGAAAGTCCGCTTTTTCTAACCAGAGCATTTGAAAATAAACTTATTGATGCTACGGAAAGTATCATTGACCAGATCAAAGCACTTCCTTCCGACCTTCTTCGGAAAGCTGTCCCTGAAAACTGCTACGTTCCCAATGATACCGGGCAGCCTCATTTCTTTACCATTGACTTTGGAGTATGCAGAAATGAGAACGGAGAGATAGAGCCCCAGTTGATTGAACTTCAGGCCTTCCCTTCTCTATATGCCTTTCAAAGGATCTTTGAAGAAACCTTCTGTGATATTTATCCTTTTCTGAATGAGATTAAAAACCCAATGCCCGATGAAGAATTCAGGGATCATCTGAAGAGAATTATAGTAGGCGATGAAAATCCGGAAAATGTCATTCTGCTGGAAATATTCCCCGAAAAACAAAAGACAGCCATAGATTTTGCCCTTACTGAAAAATTATTGGGTATAAAAACAGTCTGTCTCACCCAGGTAAAAAAAGACGGAAAGAAACTGTTTTACGAAAAAGACGGCAGAAAAACTGAAATTAAAAGAATTTACAACCGCGTTATCTTCGATGAACTGGATCGCATTCCGGATCTGGTAACTGAATTTGATTTCCGCGATGAGGTTGACGTAAAATGGATCACCCATCCCAACTGGTTTTTTAAAATTTCCAAGTTTCTCCTCCCACTGCTCCATCATCAGTTTGTCCCGAAGAGTTATTTCCTGCATGAATTTCCGGAGCATGAAAACCTGGAAAACTTTGTACTGAAACCCCTGTTTTCATTTGCAGGAAGCGGAGTAAATCTCAATCCAACTCAGGAAATTACTGATGCTATTCAGGATAAAGAAAACTATATTCTTCAGAGAAAAGTAAGTTATGAGCCTGTATTTGAAGACATCAACGGAGATTTCTCAAAAGCAGAGATCCGGCTTCTTTACGTGTGGCACGAAAATGAGGACCGCCCTATATTGCTGGAAAACCTGGGAAGAATGACCAAAGCCGCTATGGTGAATGTAGATTTCAACAAAAAAGACGCGATATGGATCGGAAGCTCCAATGCCTTTTTTGGAGAAGAATAAACTTAAAATTCAAATAAAAATAAATGAATCTGAAAAATGTTGATGAAATGATTTTTCAGCCACTCGGACTGAAAATATCTAATGCTGAAGAGGATACCGGATGCAGGGAATATTCAGGAATGAATTTTAACTTAGACCCACTGAGCATAAAATTCCGTACATCCAAAATAACCCCAACTAAAACAGGGCAATTTGTGACACTCTGGAAAAGGAATGAAAAAGGAGAAACAACTCCGTTTCATTCCGAGGATCCTTTTGATTTTTACCTGATTTCTGCTTCTAAAGAAAACCATACCGGAATTTTCATTTTTTCAAAGGAAATTCTTGCAAAAAAGGAAATATTAACTTACGAAGGAAAGGAAGGTAAGAGAGGATTCAGAGTGTACCCTGTCTGGGATAAAACCGAAAACAGACAGGCTTCAGCTACACAAAAATGGCAGACAGAATATTTTCTGGATCTTTCTGAAAACGAAGAATCCCGGCTTCGAAAAGCTAAGTTATTGTTTGGTTTGGAATCAATAATATCTTAATTTTTTTAATGCAAAGTTGAATTTTGTGGATGAATACTTCAAGGGTGCAAAGAGAGGAATCAACTCCGTTGATCCGATAAAGGGATGGATTAGCCTTCGGCTGTTTTAAGTCTTAAACTAACTGATAAAGGTTGAAAAGATAGATGAAAATCCTGTTTTTTTTAACGCAAAGATTGGTGATAGCTACTTTTTG
>DJTE01000024.1:2182-2622 GCA_002439165.1 Chryseobacterium indologenes | reverse complement strand
AAACTTATGCAATTTTCATTAAAGTATTGAAAATAAATATTTTTTTTAAATTCAGGGACTATTTAAAATATTCTGAAACAAAATCTGTTTTCAAATTAACTTAAAGGTCCATATTTTACATTAATCCGTTGAATATTGAATTTGCACTGTAACTAAAGGTTAAACAGCAATAAACTCTAAAAATGTGATAAAGGTCACACCTTTTTTTTGAAAAACATCCTTTCTTCCGTTGATTAAATTGTAAAAATCCATACTAAACAAAACAAATGCCAAAAAATAACATTTAATCCCGAATACAATGAAAAAGAAAGCATTAATCGTAGTTACCAGCGTAGAAAAATATCCTGAAATGGACAGAGCTACCGGCTTATGGCTGGGAGAAGCCGTTCATTTTTATGAAAAACTGCATGAAAAAGGCTATGAAATAGATTTTGTAAGCC
>DJTE01000024.1:0-2102 GCA_002439165.1 Chryseobacterium indologenes | reverse complement strand
TATGAAATAGATTTTGTAAGCCCGAAAGGAGGTTATACTCCACTTGACCCTGTTTCGCTTCAGATGTTTGTGCAGCCATCAGACTGGAAATATTATGCTGATGAAACATTCAGAGGTAAGCTGGCGGATACATTCAAACCTGCTGATATCAACGCGGAAGATTACAGTGTGATCTACTATTCCGGAGGACACGGTGTAGTCTGGGATTTCCCGGAAAATGCAGAACTTCAGGAAACCGCCCGCAAAATTTATGAAAACGGAGGTGTTGTTTCTTCTGTCTGCCACGGAGCGGTAGGCCTGTTCAATATTAAACTTTCAGACGGGGAGCTTCTCATTAAAGGAAAAACGCTGACCGGTTTTTCCAATTCTGAGGAAATTGCCGCGGAACTGGCCGATCATATGCCTTACCTTACTGAAGACGTTTTGAAAAGCAGAGGTGCCCATTATGTAAAAGCAGATCAGGATTTTGTTTCTTTTGCTGTTTCGGACGGACGTTTGGTTACCGGACAGAATCCACAGTCCGGAGGGGCTGTCGGAGAGAAAGTTCTGGAAATTCTGGAGAAATAAATCAGGCTTATGATCAGAAATCTCTCAGGGTCATGCACAGATACGCTGTGTATGACCTTTTTTATCCCGAAGATTAACTTAATTTTGGGAACTAAAAACTAATCATGATCTTTTTATATATTCTGGTCATCTTCACCTATTTCCTTAAAAAATATCTGGATCATCAGGATGATATAAGAAGATCCGCACCGCGCTATATTCCCCGGGAAGGAGCGGATGAGTACGGAAGCGAAGCTTATTATGACCAATACAGCCACGGACATTATGATCTTTTAGTAAAGTGTCTGATCTTCTGTACTTATAATTCCGGACAGTTCAAACTTATTGAGGAGAGTCTGTATTTCGGAGATATTGGTGATGATCTGGAAAGTCTTTTTCATAAGGAGAGCATGGAAAGTTTATTCCGGAATCAGCTGGTTGAAAGATCTTTATTACCTCAGTTATTGTATTTTAAAGAGGTTACTTCCCGAATTTCAGAATCCGAATGGCTTTTCGACTCTGTTGATGTGGATCATGACGAACGTTGGAAGCTCATCAACAGGACAGCAGAGGAACTTTTAACTGCAATGAATGTGAAGGAAAGAGGATATGATTTCAGTTTGTACAGACCAAAATAATTTTAAGTTTCAAACCTCGGGCTTTTCATCAAATATTTCATAAATTTGTGCCTTTAAAAAATATATTCAGTGAGTGAAGGTAAAGACATGTCCTTTCTTGGGCATATTGGAGAATTAAGAGGACATCTTATCCGCTCGATTATTGCGATTATAATTGCTGCTTTTGCTGTCGGCTTCAATATCAACTGGATCATGGACCATATTTTTTTCGGGCCTACAAGAAATGATTTTCCTACGTTTAAGCTGGTGAACCATTTTTCCAGAATGATCTTAGGGGAAGACAGCATTCATCTTCCGAAGGATTTCCCGGTTCGTGTGCAGAGACTTTACCAGCAGTTTAACGTGATGATGGCCGTTTCTATTTTCGGAGGAATGGTGGCTGCATTTCCTTATATTGTATGGGAATTGTGGCGTTTTATCAGTCCTGCCCTTCATCCTAAAGAAAGAAAAAATTCTATTTATATCATTAATGCAGTGTGGATCCTGTTTATGACAGGCGTACTTTGCGGTTATTTCCTGATTCTTCCGTTCGCGGTAAATTTTGGAGTTATTTTCAAAATTTCGGATATTATTGTCCCGCTGTATGACCTGAGCGATTATACGACTCTGTTTCTGCAGGTTGTCTTAGGGATGGGTGTGATATTCCTTTTCCCTATCCTGATCTACTTCCTGACCAGCATAGGTATTCTGACTCCGATGTTTATGAAAACCTACCGCCGTCATGCTATTGTACTGATCATGGTAGTGGCCGCAATCATCACTCCGGCCGATGTTTTAAGTATGCTGATGGCTGCTTTCCCACTGCTGATCCTTTATGAATTCAGTATCATGATGTGTAATATCACATACAAAAGGGTTCAGAAGGCTAACGGGAATGTTCCGGCAGTGCAGAAATAGCTTATTGCTTATTGCTTATTG
>DJTE01000030.1 GCA_002439165.1 Chryseobacterium indologenes | reverse complement strand
CACAACTTTTGCGCTTGATCCGAAAAGTACTTTAAAACAGGCCGAATAAGAAGGGGGCATAAAAAAATGACACCATTTGGCCTAAATTGTCCTAATGGTGTCATTAAGTGAGCGCGAAAGGATTCGAACCTTTGACCGTCTGCTTAGAAGGCAGATGCTCTATCCAGCTGAGCTACGCACCCTTGTTTTTGAAAATAAGTCGGGGCGGCAGGATTCGAACCTGCGACCTCCTGGTCCCAAACCAGGCGCGATGACCGGACTACGCTACGCCCCGATTGAAGGCCATCTTAAACAAATTTTACTTCGTTTTTGCGAGTGCAAAGATAGAAACTTTTTTTGGATAATAAAAACATTTTATGAAAAAATATTTTTAGCCACAGAATCCCCAAAAAACTATTTTGCTGTTTTTCTGAATGTTGAAAATAAAGCATTTTTTTAAATTGGATGAGATTTGAAAATTATTTCACTGAAATACAGCAGGGTAGATGTGAATTGTTGTTTTTTTCTGTTTTAAAGCAAATATAGGATGTTTTACCACTGAAAACACAGTAATTTCCATAACCTTCGCTAGAGTGGATGGACTTTGTACAAACTTTATTTATCTTTTTCAATTGATTGGTGAATATCATTTTTTTTGTAATTTGTCTCTGTTAAAAAATGAATAAAATGAAATTCCTGTCAATCCTGCTGATCCCTCTTCTTCTGAGTAGTGTAAACTGTACATCACAGCAGAAAAAGCCGGATGTTGAAAAAACAGAGACGGCCCAGAAAAAAAGCACAGTCAAAAAAGTGGAAATTAGAGAACGTACAAGAGGAACCAACAGAATCATTACTTTCATACCCGGTTCTAAAATAACCTCCTTAAACGGAAATGTAACAACCTCTGTACTGGCAGCTTCAGACTGGAAAAAAATAGTACAGCAGGCGGGAATGATAGATCTTTCTGCAATAGCTTCATTGCAGGCACCCACAAACGGGAGTGCTACGGACAGGGCGCTGGCTTCTGTCATAACGGTTACAACTGATGACGGCGTTTATAAATCGTCCAGCTTTGATTCCGGTATTCCTCCCAAAGAACTTGAAAATTTATACTGGTCTCTTGTAGACAGAAAACGATCCGGTAGAAATAATTAAGATGCTCATACTGAGACCTGTTTAAAATTTAGAATTTTACCTGTGAAACTGATGCGCTGCCTTTAACCGGATAAGCCATTAAAGATAAAGCTGTGGAAACTCCCTGAAGTATCAGACTTCGGGGAGTTTTTGATTGGGAAATTCTTAAATCAGAAGAATCATATAGTGAGCGGTAAATTTAAAGTAAGTATAAGATAAGGCAATGACACAGGCATTATTCATAGAGGTGCTTTTAAGGAATATTGTTGTGATAGTGTTGAAATTGATTAATTTCATTATTAAAATGCGTGTTTTTTAATTTCTTTTCAAAAAAATAGTGTTTTTCCCCTTTTTTTTGGAACGGAAGATGAGTAATTTTGTTATAGAAAATTATAAACCACAAGAAATGAAAACTACTTTTTTATCTGGAAATTTAAGTGTGCTTTCCATGCTGCTTATATTGGGTCTTTGTATGACAAGCTGCTCCGGCTGCTCGGAACAACCTCCTGTAAACGAAAGTTATAAAAAGAAACTGATCAGCTACGACGAAAGAAAGGTGTTGTTTGATGAATACACCAAAACCAACTACATGATCCTTACCAAATACAGAAATGGAGAACCGGACTCAAGGTGGTACTGGTTTTCGCTGGAAGAAATGGAAGGTTACATCCGGTATGTAAAGGAAACGGCGAAAAAACAGGGCAGACAAAATATAGGAATCAGGATTTACATGGGAAAATATCCGGTAAACCATCCTGAAAGCAAAATGGCAAAACCTGAATATGCAGGCTATCAGACGATATTTCTGGTTCCTACTTCCGGAATGCCTGAAAATGATACAAGGAAAGTAAGGTCGAGAACCACGGCAGATGAAAATACAGACATACAGGATATAGAAGCCATGAATATGACCAATCTGGCACCTCCTCCTAAAACCTCTTCTTTATCGATGCCATAAAACAAGAGTATGAGCTGGAACATAGAAATAGGAAAACAGGTAACTATGGCGGTTTCGGTAGCAGTGATGCTGCTGATGGCAGTAAAATACCGGAAAATAGAAAGAGTGAATTTATTTTTTGTTGCAGGGTATGTACTGTCCTCATGCATAGATATATTCTGCTATTTTTATTTCAGGCTGACGGAAAAAACCACAGACATATTCTATACGGTCGGATTTTTAATCATTGTTTTTTTTCTGTACCTCTGCTATTATTACCGGCTGCTTTATCTGCCCCTGCTTAAGAAAATACAGATAGGCATCCTGGCTGCTTTTGTACTGAATATTCTGGTCATGTCTTTTGTGGAAGATAACCTGTTGGGATATTTTTCTTTTAATATGTTCTATATCAATATTCTTTTGCTGATGTTTTCCATTATTTTATTCCTGTATCAGACCTTTAATTCTGATAAAATACTGGAGATTAAAAATTATCTGCCATTCTGGATCTCGGTGGCTCTGCTGATCTTTTTTATCGGTTGTATTCCGATTTCTTTTTTCAGAACTACGGTTTCAGAGAATATTTACTTTTTTATCTTATTTATGCTGAATATGATCAGTAACGGAATATTTATACTGGGGCTGCTCTGGAATCAGCAGGACAAACCCAGATCAACATGAATTTGAAATATGGAAGAGAATAATTTAGTAATTTCCTTTACCATTACCCTTCTCATTGTTGTATTGACGATGATATTCATTTACGTGGTTTTCATCAAAAAGAAAACAACCCTTCTGATCAGGCAGAAAGAAAAAGATATGCGGTTTGAAAAAGAACTGGCCACATCACAGGTGGAAATAAAGGAACAGACACTGAATTATATAGGACAGGAGCTGCATGACGATGTGGGGCAGAAACTTTCTGTGGTCAGGTTACGCCAGAACCAGCTTATTGCCAAACTGAAAAACGGGGAAAAAGAAGAATTAAACGAATTAAGTGAGTTGCTTGGAGAATGCATACAGGATATCAGAAATTTATCTAAAACACTGATTACCGAACAGATCATTCATTTCGGACTGACAGAATCCATTGAAAGAGAAGTGGAAAGGATAAAAAAACTGAAATTACTGAAAATTGATTTCATTACCCAGAAACAGGACATTGATATTTCGCCGAAACATGCACTGATCCTTTTCCGGATTATTCAGGAAAGTATCAATAATATCCTGAAACACTCAAGGGCTAAAAATCTGACAATAGAGCTGGAGGATAACGATGAAATCCTGTGCATTAAAATTTCAGACAACGGGAAAGGATTTAATACCCGGAATATACAGGATGGCTCCGGACTGAAAAATATGGAGCTGAGAGCAAAGCTTATTCATGCGGAATTTTCCATATGTTCAGAACTGGATAAAGGAACTAAAACCTCAATAACTTATTACAAATCTTTACCATGAATACCATTCCGATAGCAATTGTTGATGACCATACCTTAATGTCTAAGGCATTGGAGAATATGATCGTGGAAAACCCGCAGTACAGCGTAATTATGAATCATCCCAACGGAGAAGACTTCATCGCTGCGCTGGAAAAGGCTTCCGAACTGCCAGCCGTTGTACTGATGGACATTAATATGCCCTATAAAAACGGAATCGAAACAACCGAATGGCTGAGTGAGCACCGTCCTGATATTAAAGTAATTGCACTTACTATGGAAGATGATGAAAAAGTACTGATCAAAATGCTGAAAGCCGGTGCAAAAGGCTATCTGCTGAAAGATATGCAGCCCTCCATACTCTTCCAGGCCATTGATACGGTATTTGATAAAGGGTGCTTCTATACCGATTTCGTAGCCCAGAAGCTGCTGAAAGTAAAAGCAGAGGATTCTAAAACAGTTTCGCTTCTTTCAGATCTTAAAGACAGGGAAAGAGAATTCATCAAATGGGCATGCAGCGAACTTACCTATAAAGAGATTGCAGACAAAATGTTTCTCAGCCCCAAAACAATTGACGGGTACAGGGATTCTGTTTTTCTGAAACTGGAAATAAAAAGTAGGGTAGGCCTTGTCCTCTTTGCCTTAAAACACGGACTGGAGTAAGCTTATTACCCGTCCAGAAGCTCATCATTCACTATGATTTTCAATCCTGCATAGGCGGGATACTCTTCTCATCCGGCCCGGTCGTCAGATCAGACCGGATTTTATTGTTTTGAAACTTTTTAAAACGTGGAATTAAAAGCAGAAGTTATGGATTGAACAGAAATTTCAGTTAGCCTGAATATAAAATGTTTTGTCATTTTCATATGGTCATTGATCGGTTTTCTGTAAATTTGAGAAAATCCTGTTTTGGAACATAATACAGTATTTTTTTACCCAAACCCAGACATATGAGCAAATCAGACAACAGAAAACCGGCCAAAACCTGCTATGAGCATATTGGCGGAAAATTAGGACAGCTTCTCTTGGAACAGTTTGTTGAGAAAGGCTGGATTGCAAAGGATACTCCTGTCGACCGGCATTATTACATTACCGAAAAGGGACAGAAAGAATTTACAAAATTAGGGGTTGACCTTTCACAAATACAACCGGAATAAAATACAGCTGTATAATTTTTTACATTATACTTGCGGCCGGCTTAAATTGATGAATCTGATTATCCTCAACCCGGAATCATGTTGATTAATAGTACAGCCGGAAAATGAAGGTGAATTATTGAATGACTATCTCCCCACATGTTTCTTTAAAAAGGCAAGACTCCCTTCGGCAAGTTCCTGTGCGTCATAGGGCGACTGCTGCCATAATGAAACTTTTTCCTGAATACCGGGAACTGAAGAACTGAAATTTTCAAGAACAAGATTCCCTTCAAACTTGATTTCTTCCAGTGCAGAGAAAAAAGCTTCCCAGTTAACGGTTCCTTCTCCCAACATACCGCGGTGAGATTCTGTAACATGAATATGCTTCAGCATTTTCTCGGAATTGATGATCGGCTCATAAAAATTGTTTTCCTCAATATTCATATGAAACGTATCAAGATGAAGAAACAGATTGCTTTTTCCAGCTTTTTTAATAAGTTCCAGAACATTATCTGCCGTATTGCAGACGTAAGATTCATAACGGTTAACAGGTTCTATTGCAATATCTATGCTTCTGGTTTGGGCATAATCTGCCACATTGCACCATACTTCACAGATAATCTCTTTTTCCTTTTCTGTGATAGGTTTTCCGGTAAATACTCCTATTCCGCTATGTAGTACCCCGGCCAGCAGTGGAGTTTCCAGTTCATCAGCTTTATCAATTGCTTTTTTAATGAGCTTTTCTGCGGTTTCAGGATAAAAAGCAATATGTGCTTCTTTGGGAAGGTTTAATGAGCATACGGCTTCCAGGCTGTTCTCTCTGAGCTGCTTTTTTACCGTAGCAGCATCAAAGTCCATTGAGTTTGGCAGCAGTATTTCGATAAGATCAAACCCGGCATGTGCGGTTTTTTTAATAGCATATTTTCCGGACTCTGCATTCCATAGCGGAGTGATCCAGGAGAGGAGGGAAGCTCCTAATTTTACATTCATTTTCATTTTTTTATTTTATTTTTAAAAAATCCACCATTCTGTTCGTATTCCGAAATAAGTTCCGAATCTTTTTGCTCCGGATTGTTGTAAAAACGGTGAATAAAGGCTGTTCATGGCCACATCATTATATCTGGATACTTCTGCAATAAAACGGATGTGGGGTCTTGCCCATACACTTCGTTCTGCAGTAGGAACAATGGTGGGAGCCAGAACCAGTTTTACCATTGATGCAGCATCCTGTGTTCCGTTTTTTCTTGAAGCATAATGCAATTCAGAAAGAAGATGAAGCCAGTTGTTAAAATAATAGGTGGCCCTTATTCCTGTATTGAATTCTGTCTTTCTGTTGAAAATTTCACGGTGATAATAATCCTCAGCTTTATCATTACCCGGTGATCCGCCTTTACTTTTGGTGAAAACGGCGTAGGGATTAAGCGACCATCGGTTTGAAATATTCCAGAGGAAATGCTCAACCACTGTAAGAGAATAAGCCCCTTTGTATGTTTTTGTCAGTTCATCAGGTGCGCCATAGGTCCGCCAGGTTTGTGTATTTCCATTGTCGCCGCCATTGGCAATTCCGGTTCCGTATCTTACAGAAAGCTGATTGAATGAACCTGAAATTTTTGTAGCCAGCGGGGTATTTAATTTAGCCCCGAAAACCCAGCCCCGGTCAGATGGATACTGTTCGATGGAATTTTCTCCTGATTTTTCTACATGATGAAACTCTGCGAGCAGTTTCAGAGAATGGCCTGAATTTTTAAATGGAAATACCTGCTCCATAACGAATACCTCTCTCTGCCGGTAGATCAGGTTTTTTGCCCCGCTGATGACATTGGTGTAAGAATATGGCGTAGAATTACTGGCTGCCGTGTCAATTGCCGCAGGAAAGAACATGGAAAACCGGGTGTTTTTGTGTCTTATTCCCCAGCCCGTTGCCGAATGGTCGTCAAAATAAAAATAATCCGCAATATGGATATCGTCGTATCTCAGCCATCTTGATCCCGCCCATACATCCCAGTCACTTCCCATAATATTTCTTGCCTCTACGAATGCTTCCGGTAAGGCTATAATCATCCCCTGATTAGATTTTGAATCTACATTTCCGAGAAAAGTTCCCCCGGAATAAAAGCTCAGCCTTGCCTGCATATCGATCTTTGTTGTTTTGCTACTGTCGCCGTTAATCACAGGGCTAAAGTGGAAAGCAGGTAAAAAGTCAACATAATCTCCCTGATCCATCCTTCCTCCCAAAGATCCCTGGTTATTCAGGTTCAGCTGCCTTCCTGTTTTTCCATCCGCATTCGGAGAATATCCTGCCCCGATTCTTCCGGTTGTACCCAGCGAAAACTTCCTGTTGGTGATGATTATCTGGGCATTCGTTTCCCTGCTGATGCATACAAGCAAAATGCACCAGATCCATAAAATCTTTGTTTTCATAGGAACTACTTAAAGGTTTTAGACTTATAGAATTTTAAAGCAAACAATAAAATGACCCCATAACACAGAATAGGAAGGAGATAAGCATGAGCGATATCTTTCTCTGCAATTCTGCCCATGACCGGAGGGAAAACAGCACCCCCAAACATCGCCATAACCAGAAATGAGGAAGCCTGCTGAACCTTTGATCCCAATCTTTTAAGGCCGAGACTGAAAATAGTAGGATACATTACACTCAGGAACAGGTTGAGTAAAATAAGACTTATAAATGATATCCATCCGAAACTCTGGGAAATAACCAGGCAGAGAACAATATTACATGCTGTAAATAGGGCCAGCAATTTGTTCGGAGCAATGAATCTCATTAAAAAGGTTCCGATGAATCTTCCCACCATCATCATGGCCATACTCAAAGAAAAATAATAGGATGCCTGTATTTCAGGAAGGTGCATCTTTTCCACTCCATAATTGATAAAATAAGCCCATGTTCCGCCTTGAGCAGCAATATTAAAAAACTGGGCGATGACAGCAGATATAAAATGCCGCTGTTTATAGAGGGGCGCATCAGGGTCTGAAGCAGAAACATCTTCACCGTTTCCACTTTCAGAAACCTTATTATCCTCTGCATGAGGATCTTTGAGATCGGGAACTCTGATGAAGCTGAAGATAAGCGTAATCATCAGAATCACCATACCAATCCATGTATAAAGATTTTTTACAGAATCCAGGGATCCTGATCCGGAATCCGGGGTTCCGAAAATGAAATATCCGCCTAAAAGAGGACCGATAATGGCTCCCAGACCATTGAAAGACTGGGCGAAATTGACTCTCTGGTCACTCGTTCTTTCATCGCCCAGAGCCGCTACAAACGGGTGAGCTACGGTTTCAAGGGTTGCCATTCCCATCGCAAGAACAAAAAGAGCCAGTCTGAAACAATCAAAAGAAGAGGTGTCAGCTGCCGGGATAAATAGGAAAGAGCCGAGGGCAAACAGGGACAGTCCTAAAATTACCCCCGGTTTATAACCAAATCTTTTCATGAACAAGCCCGCAGGAATTCCCATAAGTGCATAAGCACCAAAAATGGAAAGCTGTACCAGCCCGGATTTGGATTTGGAGATGTGAAGGACATTCTGGAAATGCTTATTCAGAACATCACCCATTGTAAGCGCAATAGCCCAAAAAAAGAAGAGGGATGTAACGAAAGACAGAACAATATAATATTTCTTATCTGTGAATTTTGGAGTAGTCATAGGATCTGTTTTTAAGAAGTTTTACAGCAGTTAATTTCTCGGAATGTTTTGAATTCTTCGTACGTATAATCCGGGCAGGCTCCGGATTTGGAAGTGATAAAAGCTCCTAATGAGGTCGCCTGTTTCATAATCTCTTCCGGCGATTTTCCCTGGATTCTTTCAGAAAGAAATCCTGCAAGAAATGAATCTCCGCTTCCTACCGTGTCTGCAATTTCAATATGAACTGCAGGGAAATTGTAAGAAGTGTCACCCACAAAATATCGCGCTCCTTTACTCCCTTTGGTAAGAACAATTTCGTTCAGGTCAAAATAATTCTGAAGATGCCTGATGCTGGTATCTTCATCAATATAATCCACACCGAGAAATTGCAGAATTGTTCTGAGTTCTGCCTTATTCATTTTAACAAGATCGGCTTTATGCAGCAGCTTTTTAATGAAGTCAGAATCAATGAACGGAGGACGGAAATTCACATCGAATACCCTGAATTTTGAATGCTCTAAAAGTTCCAGTAATGTTTTTTGGGAAACTTCATTTCTGGCAATCAGACTTCCGAAAACAAATGCCCTGGAACCCTGAATCAGATCTGTATGGCTTGGAAGCACCTCAATATAATCCCATGCTGTCCCGTTTACAATTTCATATTGAGCCTCCCCATGTTCGTCAAAATCAGCAAGTACAGTTCCTGTGGGCCTTTCCTGATCCACCTGTATAAAATCTGTTGTGATTCCCCACTGATCAATCTTGCTGAGAAGCTGATAACCTAAATGATCATTTCCGATTCTGCTGAGCATTTTTGCGTCAGTTCCCATTTTAAAAAGATGGTAAGCTACATTGAATGGGGCACCGCCAGCTCTGGAACCGGAAGGGAAGATATCCCAAAGAACTTCTCCAAAGCATACCACGTAGTTATTATTTACTGTATTCATAGTTGGTTAAACGTTTAAGTTAATATATAAAAAAAATGATTGGCTGTAATTGGGTTATTTTAAAGAAGCATTTGAGATCAGCTTTGCCGACAGGGTTACTTTTTTCCCTGTTACTGTATAATTGCTGATCTGCCCATCCAGCAGCTTGATCGCCTCTTCCGCCATCTCTTCAATAGGCTGTTGGATATAAGTTATCTCAGTAGGAAAAAGATCATAGGCATCCGTTTCGTCAAATGCTACCACCGATACCTGTTCCGGGACCTTTATGTTATTTTTGACGATATACGAAAGACCGGCTACTGCAAGCTTATTACTGGAAAAATAGAGTGCTGTGTTTTCCGGTGTCTTACCCAGCATCTTTCCAAGCTTTAAATGTACTTCCTGTGCTATATTCTCAAGCCCTACCAAAAGATAGTGTGCTTCCACCGGGTTTTCTGATGCTCTTACGGCCTTTTCAAAACCGTGCTGACGGTCCAGCAGATGCGAAAGTTCAGTTTCGTAACCTACATAGATTATTTTATTAAAATTCTTACCGATCAGTAAGCCGGCTGTACTCTCTGCTATTTCCTGGTTATCAATCGTGATCCCGGGAATGGCAACCCCTTTCAGATACCTGTCAATAGTTACAATGGGGTATTTGATATTGATCAGGTTTTCAAGAGTCTGTTCAGATCCCGCTACCGGGGCAACGATCATCCCGTCCACCTGCTGTTCCGAAAACAGTTCTGTAAGTTTTTTAAATTTTTCTGCATTTTCATCAGAACTGCCAATGATCAGGGTATATCCTAGCTTTAAGGCTTTATCTTCCAGATTTCTTGCCATATGCGAGTAGAACTCATTGGAAATATCTGCAACAATAAGTCCCAGCAGTTTAGTTCTATTCGTTTTAAGGCTTTTTGCGATCTTGTTGGGAGTATAGTTAATCGTTTCAGCAATTTCAAAAATTTTTTTCCGCGTCTCCTCACCGATGCGCTGTCCTTCTTTTCTGTTGAGAACATAAGATACCGTGGCGACGGAAACGCCTGCCAGTGAAGCAATATCTTTTATAGAAGGTCTTTTCATATCATGATTTAATATGCAAAAGTATTTCATAAAATAGTAGAAAAACAATAGCTGTTTTTTTTTGGTGGTTTAATAAAATAATGTAATTTCGCGGAATTTTTAGTTAATATATAAATACCTGTATTTCAAATATTTAATATGAAATGATTATTTTCATGTTACCATATTGTTACATTATTATATAATGGTTATTAAATTTAGTTAAACGTTTATCCAGTAAATTTTTAAAAGTTTTATATTTACAGGATTTTCTTATGTTAAATAGGATGATCCCGAACTGAAGTTATTAAAAACTTATATACAATTAATTTATAATCAACATGAAAACTTTTTTAAGTATTATTTTCATTATTGCAGCATCATGCTTGTCTGCTCAAACCGGTATTAACACAGATACTCCAAAGGCTACTCTGGACATAACTGCCAAAAAAGAAGCTCTGAAAGCGGATGGATTACTGCCGCCAAGATTAACACTGGCAGAACTTACCGCAAAAGGAAATAATTTGTACGGCGCTGAACACGACGGAACCATTATCTATATAACCACTGTTTCCGGCGGTGGAAATTCAGAAAGCCAGAGAGAATACATTCTCAGTAAAGGACTTTATTTATTTGACGCAGAGGCTGCTAATGGTGAAGGACGCTGGATGTGTCTGTACTGCTATGCTTCTGTTTAAATGATTACAACTGATTGGAGGTCAGGTTTTATTCTTATGACTTATTAAGTTTGGTATTAAAATAAGCCTCATTTATAAAAAAACTGGATTATTAATATTCTATTTAATTATAGTTGTTAATAATTAAATCCATTCCAACCTGTCTTTCTGAAGGCAGGTTTTTTTATGCTTCATTACTGCATTTCAGGGTATTTTCTTTCTTTTCACTTTGAGATTGTCTTATTATAAGTATTTAGAGAATTCTGAAAATCCAAAAATAAAATAAAATAAAAAGTATATTTATAATCTTTTATAGGTATATTTGTATTCTAATTTGTTCGATATGAATTTTGATCTTCTAAAAGCAGTGGTGGAACTTGTTCGGCAATTTATGGAACAAAACGAAGGTAGAGCGATATACAGTAACGATCTTAAAGGGTTTACAGAATGGATCAATGCTTCATCTGAAGATGATGATGAGGCAGAAAGAGAGGAATGCACAGCGGAAGAGCCGGGATTAAGCTCTGATAGTATCATCAGTACCCTATTGATAAGAATAGGCAGATATGCTAAAACTTATGCCCGGTCGGCAATGGGTAATTCCGTTTTCTCAGGCCGGAATGATTTTATTTATCTGATAAGCCTTAAAACGATGGGAGCTATGACAAAAATGGAACTGATAAGATATAATGTACACGAGAAATCTTCAGGCATACTTATCATTAACCGTCTGATCCGTAATGGCTGGGCCAGACAGACCGTCTCTGAAAACGATAAAAGAAAAAAATATATCAGGATAACAGATAAGGGGCTCGCCATACTGGAAGAACACATGCAGGAAATCCGAAAAGCTTCAAGGATTCTAACAGGAAACCTGACTCATTCTGAACAGATGCTGCTCATAGCCATACTCTCTAAGCTGGATGAATTCCACGGTTATTTTTACCGTATGAATCTGGAAGCCAGGGATCTGCTGGATGCTGCATATAGGAAACTAAACTGATTCAGTATTAAAAATACCAGCTACAACTATTAAATAAATAAAATGAATACGGGAAACTTAAAGAAGAGAATTGCGGTAATTGGGTCCGGATTTTCCGGTCTCTCTGCTGCTGCATACGCCGCGAAATCCGGAAATGAAGTACATGTATTTGAAAAGCACGACCAGCCGGGCGGAAGGGCAAGACAATTTAAGACAGATGAAGGATATGTTTTTGATATGGGGCCAAGCTGGTACTGGATGCCGGACATTATCGAAAGCTTTTTCGCTGATTTTGGCTGTAAAGTATCTGATTTTTTTAATCTGGTTTCTTTAGATCCCCAGTTTGAAATGGTTTTTTCAAAAGAAAAGGTTTCAGTTCCTGAAAAAAATGAAGAAATCCGTAAGCTGTTTGAAAAAATAGAGCCGGGAGCAGCCGGACAGTACGATAAATTTATGAAGTCTGCACAATTTAAGTATGAAATCGGAATGAAATACTTTGTAACAAAACCTTGTTACAGCTGGCTTGAATTTGCTACTTTAAAAATAGCAGGAAATGCACTGAAACTTAATCTTGTAACTAATTTCAGAAAATATGTTTCCGGGTATTTTGCTGATCCGAAGCTCAGGTCCCTGATGGAATTTCCTGTTATATTTCTTGGAGCTTCACCTCAGCATATTCCCGCTCTTTACAGCCTTATGAACTACGGAGGATATGTTTTGGGAACAAAATATCCTATGGGAGGGTTTTATCAGCTTGTTCAGGCAATGAAAAAAGTGGCAGAAAAACAGGGGGTAATTTTTCATTTTAACCATGAGGTAAAAAGGATTAATATTATCAATGGAAAAGCTGCTTCATTAACCGTAGAGGATAAAGATTATGAATTCGATGCCGTCATTGCATCATCAGATTACCATCATACAGAAACATTAATACCTAAATCACTCAGAAACTATAACAACACATATTGGAAAAACAGAACCTTTGCCCCTTCATGTCTTATTTATTACCTGGGGATCAGGGGAAAAATTTCTCGTCTGAAGCATCATACCCTCTTCTTTGAAAATGAACTTGACAATCATATAGACTGTATCTATAAAAATAAGAAATGGCCTGCTAAACCGCTTTTCTATTCTTGCTGCCCCTCAAAAACAGATCCGGACGTTGCTCCCGGGGATTGTGAAAATCTTTTTCTACTGTTACCTCTGGCACCCGGAATACACAATGAAGAATCTGTAAGAGAAAAATATCTGGCGGAAATGCTCGGAAGAATTGAAAAACATACCGGGGAACGTGATCTTATTTCCAGAATTGAATATAAAAGGAGCTATTGTGTAAATGATTTTATTTCGGATTATAATGCTTATCAGGGAAATGCCTACGGATTATCCAATACTTTGTCACAGACAGCGGTTTTAAAGCCCAAAATAAGAAACAGGAAAGTCAGGAACCTTTTTTATACAGGGCAGCTGACGGTTCCGGGACCGGGAGTTCCCCCGTCAGTAATTTCAGGGAAAATTGTAGCATCCGAAGTCAGTAAACTTAAA
The DNA here is from genome assembly GCA_002439165.1 of Chryseobacterium indologenes. Taxonomy (GTDB): domain Bacteria; phylum Bacteroidota; class Bacteroidia; order Flavobacteriales; family Weeksellaceae; genus Chryseobacterium; species Chryseobacterium indologenes_E. Next base: position 120,642 of record DJTE01000030.1, on the reverse strand, counting down.
ATAAAATAATATGAAAAAATTGTTTGATGAATTGTCTTACGAAGTCAGTAAGTATGCTACTCAAAAATACAGTACCAGCTTTTCATTGGGAATACTGGCATTGAAGCCTTCCATCAGACCTGCTGTGTATGCTGTTTATGGATATGTGCGTCTTGCGGATGAAATTGTAGATAGTTTTCATGGCTATGATAAAGAGAAGCTTTTGAAGCGCTTAAAGCACGAAACCTTTGATGCCCTGGAAGATGGCATATCACTTAATCCCATTTTGAATTCATTTCAGGAAACAGTCCGTAAGTATGATATTGATGCAGAGCTGATCAACCGGTTTTTGTACAGCATGGAAATGGATCTTCATGCAATTGATTATAATTCTGAGTTGTACAAAGAATATATATATGGATCTGCGGAAGTGGTAGGACTGATGTGTCTGCAGATATTTACAGAGGGAAATAAAGAGCAGTATGAAAAGCTTAAACCGTTTGCTATGAAGCTGGGATCTGCCTTTCAGAAGGTTAATTTTTTAAGGGACCTGAAAGATGATTATCAGATTTTGGGACGCACCTATTTCCCTTCTCTGAATATGTCTGTTTTCGATAATACAGTAAAAGAAAGCATAGAGAAAGAAATTGAAGAGGAATTTAAAGAAGCATTACAGGGAATAAAAAAACTGCCGGGCTCATCCGTTTTTGGAGTTTATCTGGCTTATAGATACTACCTGTCTCTGTTTGAAAAAATAAAGAAAACAAGTTCCCGGAATATATTGCAGCAGAGAATCAGAATTGCAAACTCACAAAAGTTGTTGTTGGCGTTTAAAAGCTATATACGGTATAAATCTGCTTATTTCTGATCGCAGAATTCTGTTTTAAAAGTAATTTTTGGAAGGCTTAAAGATCAATAAAAAAATAAATGATGTACAGATTATACAGAGAACAACAGCTGAATTGCAGCATTGAAACAGCATGGACATTTTTTTCATCTCCTCATAATTTATCGGAAATAACCCCTGAAAGCATGAATTTTGTGGTTCTTTCACCATTTCAGGACGAACCCATTTTTAAAGGAATGGAAATAGATTACAAAGTTTCTCCCCTGTTGGGAATTCCCATGAAGTGGAAGACCATCATCAGCCAGGTAGAAGATTATAAAAGTTTTACAGACTTTCAGAAAAAAGGACCATATAAATACTGGAATCATTTTCATGAATTTATTTCTAATGATCATGGAGTGTTGATGAAAGATACTGTGGATTATGAACTCCCGTTTGGGATTTTAGGAAGAATAACCCATTCGTTATTCATAAAAGAAAAACTCAAAAGTATTTTCGATTTCAGATACAGGGTTTTAGATGATCTTTTTAATCATAAACATAAGTAAAATGAATTTTCTGATCGTTCTGGCGGTGTTTATTTCTATGGAAGGAGCTACCTGGATGATCCACCGGTACATTATGCACGGCTTTTTGTGGAATCTGCACCGGGATCATCATGATCATAGCCATAACGGGAAACTTGAAAGAAATGATCTTTTCTTTTTCATTTTTGCAAGCCCCGCTATTGCTCTGTTATACCTGGGAGTAAAACAGGATTTCAGTTATTGGTTTTTTATCGGCCTGGGAATAAGCCTTTACGGAATGGCTTACTTCTTTGTACATGATATTTTTATCCACCAGAGAGCAAAAGTTTTTACCCGGACAAAAAATCCGTATTTCCTTGCAATCCGGCGGGCTCATAAACAGCACCATAAACATCTGGGAAAAGAAAATGGGGAGTGCTTCGGCTTTCTGTGGGTTCCTGTTAAATATTTTAATATGTATTTTAATAAAAAATGATGCCTTATACTTATATCCTGATTAACTTTTTCACGGTCATTATATGTTTTTTAGCCTCTTTTGACAGACGGATACAGTTTGATAAACTCTTCGGAAAGTTTCTGTTGTCATCCACCATTGTGGCGATCCCTTTTATTATCTGGGATATATGGTTCACCGCAAGAGGGGTTTGGTGGTTTGACCTTAATTATACCTTAGGATTTAAAATTGCGGGGCTTCCCATTGAAGAATGGCTGTTCTTTTACTGTATTCCTTTTGCCTGTGTTTTCACTTACTATTGTGTCGAAAAGTTTTATACTACGGACCGGGCTGATGTTTTAAATAACCTTATTGTATTTACAGCCTTTATTGTTCTCGGTGTTGCAGGGCTTCTTTACCATGAGAGAATATATACTTTATTAACCGTGATCGTAACCATATGCACACTTGGTTATCTGCATTTTATTGCCAAAAAGGAATGGATAGGAAGAGCAAGTTTTGTTTATCTGATTTTGATGCCTGGCTTTTTTGCAGTCAACGGAATTCTCACGGGGTCTTTAATTCCTTCGCCGGTTGTTAACTATAATCCTGATGACTTTTTGGGTATTAGAATGGGAACGATCCCGATTGAAGATGCTGTTTACGGTTACAGCCAGTTTTTGCTGAATATTTATTTCTTTAAAAAAATATCCGGAAAATGAAAAATACATACAAAATCATTTGAGATAACTATTTTTAAGATTTTTTTAACATAATAATTGTTTTTTAGGCATGGTGATTGTTTATTTATATACCAATTACTAAAATATTATATTATGAATAATTCAGATTACAACAAAGCGGAAAATGCGGTAGACCAAACAAAAAATTCTTTGAAAAATGCGGCTGATGAAGCAAAATGGAAAATCGGTGAGCTGGCAGACAGAGCAAAAGATTATATCAGTGAAAAAAGAGATAATGATCAGGAGGCTACTCAGGAAGACTGGCTCGAAAGAGTAAAATCAAATTTTTCCGATGCTTGGGAAGATATTAAGGATAAAGCAGATGAAGCCTGGGAGAAAACCAAAGATGCCGCTGAAGATGTAAAAGCAGAATGGCGCAAAAAAACAAATTAACACAGATTAATCAACGGCCGGAGTCTTTAAAGATTCCGGCCGTTGATTTTATATATATATAATATAGTTTACTTGTGATCTTTTTTTGTTTTTAGAATCAAAAATTCAGTTTTATTGTATCCGGGATCAGGTAAATTGGAGAATCAGTACAGAATGGTGCGGCCTTCAAGTTTGATCATTTCCTTATTCACCATTTTTTTTACTGTTCTGATCACGGTTTCAACCCTCAATCCTGTAAGATCAGCAATCTGCTGGCGGGTAAGTTCTATGGGAAAACAGTGTTGGCAGTCCCCGTCATAATAACTTTTAAGATAATCCAATAATCCTTTAAGGCGCTGAATAGGATCAGAGGATGCCATATTGCTGACCATTAAACTGTTATAATATAATCTTTGTGACAGGCACATATTCATCTCCAGAGAAAGATCAGGATGGTGCTTAAGCATTTCTATAAAATTATTTTTAGGCATTCTTACGACTTCGGTGGCCTGTAAGCATACAGCATTGGTAGGATAAAGCTTTTCAATAAATAAAAGCGGATCGCCAAAACTTTGATTTTTGCCCAGAATGTTATGGATAAATTCTTTTCCGTTTTCCGTGAATGTGTTCAGCTTTACTTTTCCACTGATAATCTGAAAATAATATTGCGAATGCTCACCTTCCCTGAAAATGAACTCTTTAGGCTTGTAGCTCATACTCTCACCTCCGAATGAATAAAGAATTTTCACATCGATATTCATACAACTTACTGTTTTTCTCATAGTTTTGTTTTTTTTATGAAAATTAAAAAGTATTTTCTGGAATATTTAAAACAATTTCAATCCTTATGCCATTCATATTTTTAAAATAAAATGTGGTATCGAATCCTTACAGGTAATACGGTAAAAATTACTGTTTTTTCAAATATTGTGAGTATTTTTGAAACTAAAGTATCTGTAACTAATTATTGATTTTAATTTCTATGATTTTAATTGTTGATGACAACCAAAGTAATCTTTATTCACTTCAAAAATTACTTGAATCCAAAGATTTCCAGGTTGAAACCGCCGGCTCCGGTGAAGAAGCTCTTGGCAAAGCACTGAAAAATGACTATGCTTTAATTATTTTAGATGTTCAGATGCCTGATATGGACGGCTTTGAAGTTGCAGAAACACTGGCAGATTACAGTAAAACGAAAGACGTACCCATTATATTCCTATCCGCTGTTAATACAGATAAAAAATTCATAACCCGGGGGTATGCTTCCGGAGCTAAAGATTATGTGACCAAACCTGTTGATCCTGAGATTCTTTTGCTTAAAGTGAAAACTTTCTATAACCTCCAGGAGCAGAATATTGCGATGAAAAAAACACAGCAGAATCTGGAGCTGGAAGTAAAAGGAAGACGGGAGTCCCAGGTGACGATGAAATCCCAGATCGATCACTTCCATCTTATGCTGGAGTCTCTTCCACAGATTGCATTTACTCTCAATGAAGAAGGAACAGTAGATTTTGTTAATGGTAAATGGTATCAGTATTCCGATACAGAACAGAATTTTCCCGAAACACATCCCGATGATTACAATATCAGAGAAGAATGGGAGAGATGCAGGAAAAAAGGAAAGGCACTTGAACTGGAGATCAGAATTAAAAATATTATTTCGGGAAACTACCGTTATCATTTGCTGAGAATAACACCTGTATATGAGGAAGACCGTATAAAAAACTGGGTGGGAACATTTACTGATATTGACGATCAGAAAAAAGTAGAGAAAGAAAAAGATGAATTTTTAAGCATTGCAAGTCATGAATTAAAAACCCCTTTAACCAGTATTAAAGCATATGTTCAGCTGTTGGAAAGAAAACTGAAATTAGATAGCGACAGCCCCGAAGCGGGATTTGTTACAAAAGTTCAGGGACAGATTGAAAAGCTGAACAGCCTCATTACAGATCTCCTGGACGTATCTAAAATTGAAAACGGAAAACTGAAAATAAATAAAAAACCGGTTAACCTGGAAAAGGTGATCAGTAATGCTGTTGAAACAATACTGCAGACTCATGATGAACAGCAGGTAAAGATTGAACGGCACGGAACAAAACCTGATATTTTAATTCCTTTAGATGAGATCCGTATAGAACAGGTACTGATTAATTTCCTTACGAATGCCATTAAATATTCACCGGACAATAACCAGGTGATTGTGACCACCTTTGTAGATGATGAAGCCCAGGAAGTGAGAGTGAATGTCACGGATTTCGGAATAGGAATTCCCGATTTTAAGCAGGATGCCGTATTCAAAAAATTCTATCGTGTTGAAGAATCTTCATTACAGTTCCAGGGAATGGGAATCGGGCTGTTCATATGCGCTGAAATCATCAAACAGCACCACGGAAGCGTTGGCGTTTCCAGTATTGTAGACGAAGGCTCTACATTTTATTTTACCCTACCATTAAACTAATTTTCATGCCGAGAAAAATTATACGAAACCTTCAGTTTGGAATAGGCCTTTCACTTCTGATTTTAATAACCAGTTCAGTGGCCTCATACTGGAGCATCCAAAATCAGATGAATCACCGTGAGAGCCTGTCTAAAAGCAGACGTTCTGTAACGGCTGTTAAAGATATCCTGGTCGCTCTTCTGGATGCAGAAACAGGAAACAGAGGTTATCAGCTTACCGGGCGCGAAGATTTTCTGGAACCTTACAAACGCGGAATGAGAGAATATTCCGAAGCTTTGGTGCAGGCAGAGTCATTGGGTGTACAGGATAACAACCAGAAGGCAAGACTTGACGGATTAAAAACAGCAGTCGGCCAGGTGATGGATAATCTGAAAAATCTGGTGGAAAACAGGCGAAGAGGTGTTGTAATGACCCAACAGGAAATTGTTACCGGTAAAGCTTATATGGATGAATGCCGTAAAATTGTAAAAGACTTTGTACGGTATGAAGAGAATCAGGTTGAGATCAAAAATAAAGATTTAATACGTTCATCAGAAACAACGGTTATCTTTATTGTTTTTTCTGCACTGGCCGCAATCGTGGTAACTGCATTTTTCTATTTTAAAATGCGTGCAGATCTTATCAGAAGAGACGAACTGGAGAAAATGCTGAGAGATAAAGATCAGGAAATGACACGCCGGGTAAGTGCCATTCAAAAAATTGCAAACAGGGTAGCCAATGGTGATTACAGTGAAAAAGCAGAGGATAACGCTGAGGATGATCTCGGAGATCTCGTAGGATCCCTGAATCACATGACCGAATCGCTGAAAACATCTTTTGATAAAATTAATAAAAGCGACTGGCGGCAGAAAGGACTCGCTTTGCTGAATGAATCCCTTGTAGGAAATAAATCCGTACAGGAAGTCTCCGGTAAGGCCTTACGTCAGCTGATTGAATACGGAAACTGCATCAACGGCTCATTATATCTTTTTGATGATGGTATGCTGAAGCTAAATAAAGCATTTGGGCTGGAGGCCAATATGAAAAGAACTTTTGAGCCGGGTGAAGGAATGGTAGGACAGGCCTTTACGAATGCAAAAACACAGGTGTACAATAATCTTCATGAAGATGATTTTGTAGTAACCTTTGCCAGCAGCACCATCAAGATCTACGGGATCATTCTGATACCGGTTTTTGCAGACGGACAGGTGATAGGAATTATAGAGCTTGGTTCCACTTCCAATTTTGATGAAGACAGAATCAGCTATTTTGAAGAATGCTGTGTGAATATAGGAATAGCTCTGAATGCTGCCAAAGGAAGAGAAAAAGAGCAGCAGCTGCTGGAAGAAACACAGGCACAGTCTGAAGAATTACAGGTACAGCACTCTGAGCTTGAAAACCTTAATACCGAACTGGAAGCACAGACACAGAAGCTTCAGGCTTCAGAAGAAGAGTTAAAAGTACAGCAGGAAGAACTCATGCAGGCCAATGCAGAGCTGGAAGAACGTTCACGATTGCTGGAAGAAAAAAATCATTTAATTGCCGAACGTAACAATGAGATTCAGAAAAAAGTAGAGGAGCTGGCACTCAGCACCAAATACAAATCTGAATTTTTAGCCAATATGTCTCATGAATTGCGTACACCGCTTAATTCCATCCTTCTTTTATCCAGGTTAATGGCCGAAAATCCCGATGAAAACCTGAATGAAGACCAGGTAGAATCTGCAAGAGTTATTCAAAGTTCAGGAACAAGCCTTTTAACACTCATAGATGAGATTCTTGATCTGGCCAAAATAGAATCCGGAAAAATGACCCTGGAATATCAGGAGGTTGCTGTTGAAAATATTATAAAAGATCTGAAAAGTCTTTTCAGTCCTGTATTTCAGGAAAAAGCCCTTCCGCTAAACATCAGAATTGAACCTGATGTACAGAAAATTATTGAAAGTGACCGGCTGCGGATTGATCAGGTATTAAGAAACCTGTTATCCAATGCTTTAAAGTTTACCACAAAAGGAAGCATTGATTTACATCTCAGTAAGCATTCTGAAAAACCGGACTTTATCATATTTTCAGTAAAAGATACCGGTATAGGCATCGCAGAAGACAAGCAGAAAATCATCTTTGAAGCTTTCCAGCAGGCTGACGGATCTACAAAAAGAAAATTTGGAGGTACCGGCCTGGGCCTTTCTATAAGCCGTGAAATCGCAAGGCTTCTGGGAGGAGAGCTTACGCTGAAAAGTGAAGTGAATAAAGGAAGCGAATTCAGCTTCATTATTCCTGTACACCCGGTAACAGAAATTGTTCATTCCGAAACCGATGAGGATCTGGTAGAAACCATCCGTGAAGATGTTGAAGAAATTCAGAATATTCTTGATATAGCAGATGCCGTTCAGATCAACACTTTGGAAATACCTGAAGATGTGGAGGATGACAGAGACAGTATTCAGGAAGGGGATAAGATCATTCTGATTATAGAAGATGATACAAATTTCGCAAAAGCTTTATTGAAATATGCCCATTTAAACGGCTATAAAGGTATTGTGGTCGTAAGAGGAGATTACGGCCTTTCAGCGGCTCTGCAATATCACCCGCATGCCATTTTACTGGATGTTCAGCTTCCTGTAAAAGACGGATGGGAAGTAATGGACGAACTGAAATCGGATCCTTATGTAAAACATATTCCGGTACATATGATGTCTGCCCTGCATGTAAAAAAAGAAAGTCTTATGAAAGGGGCTGTTGACTTTATCAATAAACCCGTGGCCCTGGATCAAATGACTGATGTATTCAGGAAAATTGAAGAAGCACTGCAAAAAGGACCTCAGAAAGTTCTGATTGTTGAAGAAAATGCCAAACATGCCAACGCACTGTCCTATTTTCTGAGTAATTTCAATATTTCCTTATCGGTGGAACATACTATTGAAGATAGTGTAAAAGCACTGACTTCCGACCTTGTAGACTGTGTTATTCTGGATGTGGGAAGCGCAAGAGGAAATGATTACCATGTCATAGAATCAATCAAAAGCCATGAGGGGCTGGAGAATCTCCCGATCATTATTTTTACTGAACACCATTTATCCAAAGAAGAAGAGCTTAAAATAAAGCAGTATGCAGATTCTATTGTTGTAAAAACAGCACATTCCTATCAGAGGGTTTTAGATGAAGTAGGTTTATTTCTGCATTTGGTGGAAGAAAAGAATGATTCACCCGAAAACAACAGGGGGAGAATGCTGGGGTCTTTAACGGAAGTCCTGAGTGGAAAGAAGATACTCATTACTGATGATGATGTACGCAATATTTTTTCATTAACCAAAGCACTCGAAAAATATAAAGTTGAAGTCATTGTTGCGATGGATGGAAAGCATGCCCTTGAACAGATAGATCAGAATCCTGATATAGATGTGGTTCTGATGGATATGATGATGCCGGAAATGGATGGGTATACAACAATTAAAGAAATAAGAAAAATGCCGGCGTTCAAAAGGCTGCCTATTATTGCAATTACAGCAAAATCCATGATCGGAGAACGTGAAAAATGTATTACGGCAGGAGCTTCGGATTATATCTCAAAACCCGTGGATATTGATCAGTTATTATCACTCCTCCGTGTTTGGTTGTATGAAAGTTAAACAGATAAAATTCTGATGGATAAGAAAATCTTAATTGTGGATGATGACCCACGCAATATTTTTGCATTGAAATTAACCCTTAAAGCGCGTGGATATGCAGTAGAGTCCTGCACAATGGCCCAGGAAGCTCTGGAAATACTCAGGTCCGATACCCTGCCTTATATTGTTCTGATGGACATGATGATGCCGGGAATAGACGGCTATGAAGCGGTGAGAATGATAAGGAATACCCCCGAAATCAAGCATGTCCCTGTGATTGCTGTTACTGCACAGGCAATGCCCGAAGACCGCCAGAAATGTCTGGAAGCAGGGGCTGATGATTATGTTTCAAAACCCATTGATGTGGATTTTTTAATAACGGCCATAGAAAAACTTTCATAGATGCTGGAACCAAGTATCATAAAAGATGAAGAAATAGAATATCTCATCAGGGATGTCTATGATCTGTATGGCTATGACTTTTCCGGTTATAGCAGGGCTTCATTCAAAAGAAGAGTTAACCGTATATGTCTTTTAGACAGGTTTACCAGTTTTGCAGAACTGAGATACACCATTATCAATGATGCCGAATACTTCAAGCGTTTTGTTGAAGAAGTTACCGTGAATGTTACAGAAATGTTCAGAGATCCTTCCTTTTTTAAAATGCTGAGAGAGAGAATATTACCTCAGTTGGGTACTTATCCTTTGATCAGAATCTGGGTTGCAGGCTGCTCAACCGGGGAAGAAGCTTACTCCATTGCCATTCTGCTGAAAGAAGCGGGCCTTTATCATAAGTCTCTGATTTATGGCACCGATTTGAATCCCACAGTTCTTGAAACCGCCAGAGCCGGTATTTTTCCTTTACAGCAGATGAAGCTGTATTCTGAAAATTATATACTTTCCGGCGGGGTAAAGGATTTTTCCGATTATTATACAGCCAATTATGACAGTGTACGGTTTGATAAAAGCCTGCAGGAAAAACTTATTCTGTCAACACATAACCTTGTGTCAGACAGTTCTTTTAACAGCTTCCAGCTGATTATATGTAGAAATGTACTGATTTATTTTGACCGGGATCTTCAGGAAAGAGTATTCAGGCTTTTTGACAATAGCCTGGAGAATCTGGGGTATCTGGCGCTGGGAGCAAAGGAAACACTTCGTTTTTCCGGTATTGACAGGAACTATCATCAGGTTGAAGATCAGAAAATCTGGAAAAAAATTGATCATCATTAATAATTGCGCAATGAAGTCACCAGGCCCTATAAAGCTAATTGTTATCGGAGGATCTGCAGGAAGTCTGCAGGTCATTATTGAAATGATTAAAAATCTGGATGATGAAATTCATATTCCAATCGTACTGGTGATTCATCGTAAGGCTCAGTCCGGAGATATTCTGAAGACTTTGCTGCAGCAGTTTACCAAAATACCGGTAATAGAGGTCGAGGATAAAACAGAACTCGAAGACCATGCACTGTATATTGTTCCTGCCGATTATCATTTATTGTTTGAGAATAATAAAAATATGTCACTGGACAGCTCCGAGAAAATGAATTATTCCCGCCCGTCAATAGATGTTACCTTCAGGTCTGCTGCAGAGATTTACGGTGAAGGCGTGGTCGGCATCCTTTTATCAGGTGCCAATGCCGATGGAGTGGAAGGTTTGCACTATATAAAAAAATATAAAGGAAAAGTCTGGATTCAGGATCCGGAAACGGCAGAAGTAGAATATATGCCCAAAAAAGCTATGGAAGAAACTGATTTTGATTTGATCATCACTCCTGATCGCTTAGCGGACTGTATCAAACAATTATAATATTTCAGAATAAAATAATACTAAATAATATGAATAAAAAGAGAATTTTAATTTTTGATGATGACACCGCTATTTTAGAAGTGATCACCATCATATTTGAAGAAAACGGATACGACGTCAGAATCTCAGAAACGTCACATGATATCCTTGAAAAAGTGACAGATTATCAGCCGGATGTTATTTTGATGGATAACTGGATTCCAAGAATCGGAGGTGTGGAAGCCACAAAACTTCTCAAAAGCACTGCGGAATTCAGACATATTCCGGTCATCTACGTTACGGCTAATAATGATATTGTAGCTTTAGCGTCAGAAGCACAGGCGGATGATTATGTCTCAAAACCTTTTAACCTGGATGATCTGGAGGCAATGGTCGCCAAACATATAGAAGGAAGGGCATAGAAAATGTCCGGGATATCAGTCAGCATTAAAAAACCCTCAGAAATTGAGGGTTTTTTATTTATTTTCTAATACGGTAATGATCCGGCTTTTGCTTAATGAATGGGTATTGACATCCTGAATCAGAGATGACAATAAAAAATAAAGCTCAGGATTTTCTAAAGTAATATCCGAAAATGTCCTGGCAATAATTAATTTTTTTGAAACAATGTTATGTACAATAACATATTCATTGCTGACATCAACATCCAAATTTAAATCCCTTTTTATAACCAGTCTGAAATATTCATCAATAAGTTTTTGATCTCTCAGCAAATGTAATCGTTCGGCTTCTGTATGGTCCATCACAATTATTTTATCCTGTTTTAATTGAACAAAATTTATGCCGTATTAAATATTTAGTACATTAATATTCTTTTTTAATTGATTTATTAGTATATTTGTATATCGTAAAGCGGTCTTATTATATTTTTTAACAGATGATGAATAAAGTGAATGTTTTTTGGTTCAGACGAGATCTCAGGCTGGAGGACAATACAGCGCTCCATCATGCGCTTAATGCAGGTTTAAAGGTTATTCCCGTTTTTATTTTTGATACTGATATACTGAACCGGCTTCAGGATAAAAATGACAGAAGGGTAGATTATATTCATCAGGCTTTACAGCAGATTCATCAAGAGCTGAAAAATCATAACAGCGGACTTTATATTTATCACGGTACCCCACTGAAAATCTTTGAAAAAATAATTCAGGATTTTAATGTTGATACGGTCTTCTGCAACAGGGACTACGAGCCGCAGGCCATACAAAGGGACCGGGATATAGCAGATCTGCTCTCCAGGCACCATATTCAGCTGAAAGACTTTAAAGATCAGGTCATATTTGAAAAAAATGATATTCTGAAAAATAATCTTACTCCCTATACTGTTTTTACTCCCTATTCTAAGAAATGGAAAGAAAATCTGAAAAATATAGAAACGGTTACAGTAAATCCGGCTCATTTGGGAGATTATAAAGGGGCTTCTGACATCATTTCATTAAAAGAAATCGGTTTTGAGAAAACAGATCTTGAGTTCATAAAACCGGAACTGAATAAAGAGATCATAGATTCTTACGGAAAATACAGAGACTTCCCGGCAATGGATCATACCAGTCATCTCGGAACTGCACTCCGTTTCGGAACCATTTCGATCAGGAAATGCGTGCAATACGCAGTTAAGCATAATGAAGTCTGGCTTAATGAACTTATCTGGAGAGAATTTTTCATGCAGATCCTCAGTCATTTTCCGGATGTTGTTCATCATTGTTTTAAAAAGAAATATGAAAATGTGATCTGGAGAAACAATGAACAGGAATTTAAGGCCTGGTGTGAAGGGAGAACAGGATATCCCATTGTAGATGCCGGAATGAGGCAGCTGAATGAAACCGGATTGATGCACAACAGGGTAAGAATGATCACGGCAGGTTTTCTTACCAAACATTTACTCATTGACTGGCGGTGGGGAGAAGCTTATTTTGTTGAAAAACTCTTAGATTATGATCTGGCAGCCAATAACGGAAACTGGCAGTGGGCAGCAGGCTGTGGGTGTGATGCGGCACCTTATTTCAGGATCTTCAATCCTTATGAACAGACAAAAAAATTCGATAAAGATACCCGGTATATCAGGAAATGGCTTCCTGAAGATTATAGTGAATCGCCCATCATAGAACATACAAAAGCGAGAGAAAGGGCATTGAAGGCTTACAGAGAAGCATTGGCAGAATAGCCGGCTATAAATCATAATTATTCATTAATAAAAAATAAATAACATTGGCTGAAAAAGGAATCTTATTGATCAATCTTGGTTCTCCGAGATCCACGGCGGTAGAAGATGTAAAAGAATATCTGGATGAATTCCTGATGGATGAAAAGGTAATTGATTACCGGTGGATTTTTCGGGCACTGCTGGTGCGTGGAATTATTTTAAAGACCCGCCCGGCAAAATCCGCAGAAGCTTATAAAACGGTATGGACCGACGAGGGATCGCCTCTTATTGTGATAACAAAAAAGATACAGAAAAAGCTGCAGAAGATTGTGGATATACCGGTTGAGATTGGTATGCGGTATGCTGAACCCGGTATTGAGACAGGCATCAGGAATCTTGTTGAGAAAGGCATCACGGAAATTGTGCTGTTTCCCCTTTATCCGCAATATGCAATGAGTACCACCGAAACGGTGATTGAAAAAGCAGAAGAGATCAGAAAGAAAAAATTTCCCGGTGTAAGAATCAACTATGTGCAGCCTTTTTATAACCGGGATCTGTATACGGACTGCCTGGCCGAAAGTATCCGGGAGAAACTTCCTGAAAATTTTGATGCATTATTGTTTTCTTATCATGGGGTTCCCGAAAGGCATATTTACAAGACAGATCCTACAAAGACGTGTAATATGAACGACTGTTGTTTTAAAGACAGTCACCCCGGTCATCCATTTTGCTACCGGCACCAGTGTTATAATACTACGGAGCGGGTTATCAGAAAACTGGGATTACCAAAAGATAAGGTCATCGTATCCTTTCAGTCCAGATTAGGAAAAGACAAATGGATAGAGCCTTATACAGATCATACTTTGGAAACAATTCCCCAAAAGGGAATTAAAAATCTGGCGATTGTCTGTCCTGCATTTGTTTCAGACTGTCTTGAAACCCTGGAGGAAATTTCCGTTGAAGGAAAAGAGCAGTTTCTGGAAGTAGGCGGCCGGAATTTCACCTATATACCCTGTCTGAATGACGAAGACCGCTGGATTGAAGTCATCCGGACCCTGTGTGAAGAACAGCTCAATCAATTCTATTTAGTATAGTTTTGGTGATATATTGCATGATTTTTTCAGGAATTAGGTATTTTTGTAAACTATTTAACGGATATGAACTATACACTTATTAAAGATTTTATAGACCTTCTGCAGGAGTTTGAAACCGAAGTCCGGGCTTGCCCTGATTTATATCCGGGAACTGTTCAGGGGTTTAAAGAATGGATTTCCGATAAGGAGCAGACTGAACAGGAAAAGGGTTCTGAAGAAGAACCTTACTGGGAGGGTAAAGAAAACGGAAGAACACCGGAAAGTGCCATAAGTACATTGCTTGTTCATCTTAACCGATATGCGAAAACGTACTCAAAGTCTGCCATTTCAGATTCAGAATTCTCTACTCAGGAAGACTTTATTTATCTGATTAATCTGAAGGCTTTTGGTGAAATGACCAAGATGGCTCTTATCAAAAAGAATATTCACGATAAACCTGTGGGTATGCTGATTATTGCCAGGCTTCTGCGCCAGGGACTTATTGAACAGACAGACTCTGATCTGGATAAACGCAGCAAACTGATCCGTATTACTGACAGAGGATTGCAGATCCTGGAAAACCAGATGGAAAAGATCCGCCAGGCGACCCATATCGTAGCCGGAAATCTTAATCGCCGCGAAAAGATGGAGCTTATCCGTATCCTGAACAAACTGGACCGTTTTCATTATCCCATTTTTTCGCGAAATATCAATTCTGATCAGCTTATCAGTACAGTATATGATGAATATACGTTTTAAGGATTACCGGAACACTAAATTCGGAGTAGTTTATATTCATCTCAATTTCCTTTTAATATGGTAATATCTTACTGATAACCTGTCATACCACAATGCAGTTAAAAGTAAACATGCGGGAATAACAAGAGTTTTCAACTGGAAATGCTGATAGGTGAGTGCCCCAATGATTCCTCCCATGAAAAAGAAGAAGATGATCATTAATTTTAAAAAAATACTTTTGTTGACTTGCATTCGTTTTGCTTTCTGATGATGAAAAAATAACAGGGATAACTCAATTCCCAGATCTGTAAACAGTCCTGTGAGGTGAGTGGTTCGTACCACAGACTGTGAAGCACGTGTGACGAGCGCATTTTGTAATCCCATAGCAAAAAGTAATGCTGAAGAGATCATCATTGGAGAATGAAGAGGTAATAAGTCAGGTGAAAAGCCAACAAAAATAATAATGACGATTTCAATGGATAAAGGAATTATATAGGAACCGTGAGGTTTATATTTTGCCGTCCATTCAGTAGTTAAGCCTGAAATAAAGGCACCTGACAAGAAAAAGAAAATGTACAGCAAATAAATCAATGCCATTTTGTAATTCTTTAGGAATAGCTGTTCTGAAAAAAAAGCAAAATGCCCCGTTACATTGGTGGTTAAGCTGTTCACAGACAGTACTCCTGTGATATTGACTAATCCGGCAACCCCGGATAACATAGAAGCCAGTTTTAAATTATGGGAAAATTTTCGTCCCTTCCCTTGATGTCTAAACATGAATAGTTGCTTTATGCCAGATTTAAAGTTGAATGTATGGTGGAAAATCATTTCTCATAGAGCTTTGGGAAATCCAACAAAAAGATTTTAGAAGCAGGTAGGCTATCTGTAAATATTGGCTATATGGGTCAGTTTTTCCAAATCCATTAAATGTATTTTTCTTCCTTCCATTACAATAAGCTGTTCTTCCCGGAAATCGTGAAGGATCCGGGCTAATGTTTCACCGGCGGTTCCCACCATACTGGCAAGATCTGTACGGGAAAGGGTGATGTAAACTTTATTTTCCAAAGCATCTGCCTTATATTTTTTATGTAAGATCAGTAAACTGAGCGCAACACGTTCCCTGACTGTTCGTTGAGATAAAACCGTCATCAGATTAGCCATTACACTGAATTCATGACTGAGACTTTTGAGAAGTAGTTTGGAAAATACCTCTGACTTATCAAGAATATTCAGAAAGTTCTCTTTTGAGATGAAAGCAATAACAGAGCCTTCTATGGCTTGCGTTGTATCGCCATAGCAATCATTACTCAATACCGCTGAATATCCAAAAAATTCCCCTGCGTTATAGATATAGATAATCTGTTCTCTGCCGTCATTATCAACTTTATATTTCTTTACCTTGCCCTCTTTCAAAAAAAAAATTCCGTTTGGAATAGTTCCTTCAGTGAAAACAGCCTCTTTTTTACGGTAATTTTTAATCTGCATCACCTTCTGAAGCATCTCTTTATCAAAGGGAGGAAGCTCTTCAAAAAGGTATTGATTATTAAAAATAAACTTTGAAATCATGGATTACTAAATTAAGGAATTTTATCTCAATATAAATTTGACTTAAATCAAGTTTATAGACGATATGCGTCATTTCTTCTTTATGGTAAAGCTCCTACTTTTGTGAACATAACCAGCCGGCATCAGCCTATGAAATATTTACAATTTCAACGTTCTCCAAAAGATAAATATTGTGTGAGGGATGCCTGCGCCTGCGCAAAGTATGAATATATACTGAGGATAAAAACGATCACTGAAACCCCGGATAAATTTATTGGCTGACAAATTCTATGCTTGTTCCTAAAAACCTTTACTATACCAGAAACCATTTGTGGTTAAGAAAAATAGGGCTGTATGACTTCTGTACGGGCATTACGGATTTTGCCCAGAAAGAGATCGGTGAAATACATCTGATTGAATTCGGTAAAGAAGAAATTTTTATAACAAAAGAAAGTTCCTGCGGAGCCGTATATGGCGTCAATAAAACTTTCCCGCTTATCATTCCCTGTGATGGCAAAGTTGCGGAAATCAATAAAAATATAGCTTTAAGGCCTTCTCATATCAATACGGATCCTTATAACTGCTGGTTCTTTATTCTTTCAACCTCTGTCTCAACGGATGAATTTTTATCATATGAAGAGTATATGAAAATAGTAAGATGATTCCTATATGGCTTTCATATTGAAAAATTTTGCAGATTAAATTACATGGTCTGAATATTATGTATTTTTTTTGGGTATTACTGCATTTGTGGTAATACCTTTTTTATAAGTATAACAGAAACACATGAAACCAATATAAACAAAAAACCTCACAATAAAAATTGTGAGGTTTTTTGTGAGCGCGAAAGGATTCGAACCTTTGACCGTCCCGATTTAAAATCGGGATGCTCTATCTGATAGACTCTTTAATAAGTTTCTTGATTTTGGACTTACTTTTCCATGCTTTTATTTCCCGTTCTCTTTTATATGCCTCCACTTTGGAATTGAAAATTTCAAAATAAACAATAATCCAGTCTTTCGTTTTTGCAGTAAAACCTTTGTGATGTGCAAGATGTTTTCTTAGTCTTTCCTGTAAATCTTCACAGGAATGTCCAACATAATATTTATCTGATGATTCAGAATAAAGAATATAACAGAAACACATGAAACTAATATAAACAAAAAACCTCACAATAAAAATTGTGAGGTTTTTTGTGAGCGCGAAAGGATTCGAACCTTTGACCGTCTGCTTAGAAGGCAGATGCTCTATCCAGCTGAGCTACGCACCCTAAAAGAGTTGTTTCCGCTTAATAAACAAGCTTTAAAAGTCGGGGCGGCAGGATTCGAACCTGCGACCTCCTGGTCCCAAACCAGGCGCGATGACCGGACTACGCTACGCCCCGAAGTATATTTTAAGCGGAGGGTAAGGGATTCGAACCCTTGCGACACTTTCGCGTCGACAGTTTAGCAAACTGCTCCGTTAACCACTCCGGCAACCCTCCTTTTTGTTTGTTTTTTAATGACCGCTGTTCCGTTATTGCGAGTGCAAATATAGAACAGATTTCTTTATTTACCAAATAAATTTCAAGAAAAATTTGTGTATTTTTGAGGTAATAAATCATTAAAAAACTAAACTGATGCGTAAAACATTATATATCATCGGATTAAGCACTTTTGTTTTTTCATGTACTTCTCAGCAAAATGTGAAAAAAAGTTCTTACCAGCCGAAAACACCCGTAGTACAGGCAAAACCGCCCGTTAAAACTCCGGCTCCCGAAGCTCCCAAACCTAAAATTATAAACGAACACGGAGTAGAGTTTTTTACAACCAATTTAGCAGACCCGGCAAAAAACGATAATACGGCCAGCTATGGCTCCATCGTTACTGCTAAACCTGCAGGATATAAAGTGGTAAAAACCTATTTCCCCGCCATAGCACAGAATTTCAGACAGCGTTATCTGATCCTTCATTATACAGCCCTTCCGGATGATAAGTCAGTTACAGTATTGACTCAGCAGGGAGTAAGCTCCCATTACCTCGTAAATAATACCGGAGACAATCAGATCTATCAGCTGGTAGACGAAAATAAACGTTCCTATCATGCCGGAGTAAGTGCGTGGAGAAACGATAAAAACCTTAATGATACTTCAATAGGTATTGAGATCGTCAATACAGGATTTACAACCGATGGAACAGGAAAAAGAGTATTTGCTCCTTTCAGTGATGAACAGGTGAAAAAAGTAGCCGCTTTGGCCAAAGACATTGTGACAAGGTATCAGATCCCGGCAACCAACGTTCTCGCTCATGCAGATATTGCTCCTACAAGAAAACAGGATCCGGGACCTATGTTCCCCTGGAAGAAACTCTATGACGAATACCAGATAGGAATGTGGTATGATGAAGCGGCCAAACAGAACTTCCTTACCCTGGCCCAGACCGACCTGGCGGCTAAATATAACGATGCTTCATTTATCTTTGGAATTCAGACAGCACTTCAGAAGTTTGGATATGCGCTGGAATTCAGCGGTAAATGGGATGATGCCACCAAAAAAACAATAGAAGCTTTCCAGTACCATTTCCGCCCGCAGAATTATGACGGGATCATGGATGCCGAAACATGGGCAATACTTCAGGCTTTAATTCAAAAATACCCAACAAAATAATTTATTAAAGCGCATCGGTTAGATGCGTTTTTGCTATATTTAAACACTAAAAAAGTTAAAACATCTGTAATGGAAAATTTCAGAAAAGAAAGTGACCTGCTGGGAGAACTGAACGTGCCGGCAGACGCTTATTATGGAGTTCAGACCCAAAGAGCAATTGACAATTTTAAAATCTCAGGACAGCTTCTGTCTTCATATCCGGATTTTATCAAAGGATTGGCTTTCGTGAAAAAAGCAGCCGCAAAAACCAATTATGAACTGGGACTGCTGGATGAGAATCTGTATTTCAAAATAGCAGAAGCCTGTGATGAAATTGCAGCCGGAAAATACCACGAACAGTTTCCCGTAGACATGATTCAGGGTGGGGCAGGTACTTCAGTAAATATGAATGCCAATGAAGTAATCGCCAATATCGTACTGGAAAAATTAGGAAAAAATAAAGGAGAATATGAATTCTGTTCCCCTAACGACCATATCAACCTTTCCCAGTCTACCAATGATGCCTATCCCACAGGAATCAAAATGGGACTGCTTCGGATGAATGCAGGTCTGGTGGACAGACTTGAGAAAATTGTAGAGGCTTTCCGTGCCAAAGGAAAAGAATTTCAGGATGTCATCAAAATGGGGCGTACCCAGCTTCAGGATGCCGTTCCGATGACTTTGGGGCAGGAATTTGAAGCTTTCGCAGCAACTCTGGAAGAAGATATTTCCAAACTGAATAACAATGCCGGACTTTTTGTAGAAGTAAACATGGGAGCAACCGCCATCGGAACCGGACTGAATGCCCCGGTAGGCTACGCTACTCTCTGTGCCAAAAACCTTGCACAGATCACCGGGTTCCCGGTTATTTCCGCACCGGATCTTGTTGAAGCGACACCGGATACGGGTTCCTATGTAATCTATTCTTCAGCAATGAAACGTCTGGCCGTTAAACTGTCCAAAATATGTAACGATTTAAGACTGCTTTCTTCAGGACCGAGAGCCGGATTATTTGAGATCAACCTTCCGCCGATGCAGCCGGGATCATCAATTATGCCAGGAAAAGTAAATCCCGTTATTCCGGAAGTGGTCAATCAGGTATGCTTTAAAGTGATCGGAAATGATCTTACCGTAACCTTTGCCGCAGAAGCAGGGCAGTTACAGCTGAATGTAATGGAACCGGTACTTTCCCATGCCATTATGGAAAATATCCATTTCCTTTGCAATGCCCTGGATACCCTCCGCGAAAAATGTGTGGTAGGAATTACAGCCAATAAAGAAGTCTGCCTTAATATGGTAAAACACAGCATCGGTATCGTAACAGCCCTTAATCCGTACATCGGATACAAGCAGTCTACGGCTATTGCCAAAGAAGCCCTGGAAACAGGAAAAAGTGTTTACAACCTTGTTCTTGAAAAAGGAATTCTCTCTCAGGAAAAACTGGATGAGATCCTTGATCCTAAAAATATGCTGAAACCGCATAACAAATAGAAAAATAATCAATAAGTGATAAGCGGAGACCGCCGGTATGCCGTTTATCACTTATTACTCCTTATCCATAAAATTTTGAGGTTTTTAATTATAATTCCTGCCCATAACGAAGAGGAAAATCTTCCCTTCACCCTGGATGCTCTGCAGCAGCAAAGCTTTAAAGATTTTAAAGTGATAGTTGTTAATGACGGCTCCGCAGACCGTACCCCTGAGATCATCAGAAAATATACGGGCAGCGATTCCCGCTTTGAAACAGTTGATCTTCAGAAATCAGCCCATCAGCCCGGATCTAAAGTCGTGAATGCTTTTAAAAACGGATTGCAGACAGAGAATACACAAGATTTTGAGATTATCTGTAAATTTGATGCAGATATTATCCTTCCTGAAAACTATCTGGAATCGGTAGAAAAAGCTTTTAAAAATAACCCGGAATATGGGCTCGTCGGAGGTTTGTTATACGTAGAAAAAGAAGGAAACTGGGTGTATGAGGGAAACTCAAACAGACATCATGTAAGGGGTCCCGTGAAAGCTTACCGGAAAGAATGTTTTCTTCAGATAGGAGGTTTAAGGGAGACCTTAGGCTGGGACAATATCGATTCTATTCTGTTGGAAAAACTGGGCTGGAAAGAAGTGGTTCTCCCCGAACTTCATGTAAAGCTGATCAAAGTAAAAGGTGCAGATTACACCATCAGGCCCGCAGACTATTACGGACGGTATTTCTATTTTCTGGGACTGAACAGGTTTCTCGCCTATATTGCCGCCGCCAAAGAAGCTGCAAAAAGCAGGTCGGTTACCTTTTTCTTCAGGATTACCGGAGCATATGAAAACTGCAGATCCGCAAAGCTGGAACTGAAACTTTCCAAAGACGAACAAAAAGCCGTCAATGATCAGCGTTGGAAAATGCTGAAGAAAAAATGGCTTAAAATGTAGAATATAACGCGTGAAATTTACAGTCAACACATAACAGTATTCCATAAAACAGGCTTTGGCCCGTTTAAAACAAAATTCCAAAACCTGTCGTCAATCTAATCTTACCGTTTATAAGTGAAAAAAATAGCCTACATCGAAATAGATACCCACGCCGAAATAGCTCAGGCTTTCATGGATATCATGGCAGATTCATCAGATTTTGTAGTAGATTATTATTTCTCAAAAAGAATCAGCGACCGGATCAGCGGAAAGCGTGAACATGTATTTCTGTCAGACAGCTCGATGCTTCTGGAACAGTTGAAAGGAAAAGAATATGATCTCATCATTATAGGAACCGTTCACCGCTATTTCAATACTTTCCTGGCAGTAACCCGTAAATATAACACGGCAGTTATTGTTCATAATATAAACTTTTCACAGTCTTCAAAATGGGCTTTGCTGAAGAGCGTCTTCAGATCGGATATTATTTACAGATTGAAGCTTTGGTGGAAAGAAGGCCTGTTTTATTCCTCAAAGGTCTATCAGAAAGCAAAAAGGCTGTTGGTGCTGGATGAAGAACTGTCTTCAGGCCGGCACATATTCCTGCCGCTTTTTTATACCGCAATTTTTGAAAAAACAGATAATGATCATCCGGTAATCGTAATTCCGGGGGGAGTGTCTCAGAAAAGAAGAGATTACAGCCATGTTTTTAATGTTCTTCAAAATTTGAAAACTCAGGAAAAATACGAATTTGTCTTTCTTGGAAAAGCTCAGCATGAAGAATTGGAGCAGCTTGAAAGCCTGTCTGTAAAGCTTCCTGCAAATATTATCATCCGGTATTTTCCGGACAGGGTTTCCCATGAGAATTTTGAAAAATGGATGCAGAGAGCAGATCTTTTATGGTGCCCGATCCGGCAGAAAACCGAGTTTTTCAGCCTTGAGGAAACGTATGGGTCAACAAAAATGACCGGGAATCTTGGCGATGCGGTCAGGTATGGAAAAATAGCTGTCTTTCCGGAAAATTACCCTTCCGGGCCTGAATTTATTATCCCCGAAAAAGAAGATATAATCAGTCAGCTCTCAGAAATAAAACACACACAGTTTGACTTTCAGAAAAAGTACAGCAAAAACTCCGTTCTGGAAAGCCTGGAAAATATCCTGAAAAACCTTCTTTAATATCAGTTTCAGGTACCCACTGGTCTTTATAATTTCAAAAACTTCCCTCCTCCGGCTTCTTTTCTCTCCCTATTTAAACTTAAAAATACTTTTAATAAATTTCATATTCAGGTAGTCCTCGATCGGGAAAATCTTGGTGAAATAATTTCCGATATAGATCAGGATCAGGACAACGGCCGGTTTATAGACCAGGTTGATGAAATTGCTGTTGAAATTCGGAAGAACGATAGCTACGGTAATAGCCAGGGTGCAGATAATCGAAACAAAAATCATCTCAATAGTAAGGGGTGATACCTTAAAGACAATATAATTGAAAATGATCTTAACAACATTGTAAGTCGTAAGTGAAATCGCCGTAGACAGAGCTATTCCGATCAGTTTCAGTTCCGTGTTTTTTATAAAATAATAATTCAGTCCAATAGTTAAGCCTGCCAGCAAAAGCATCACCAGGATATTGAAACGGTAATATTTCGAAAGAGAAATAATGTTTCCGTTGAATCCGGTGGCAAGATCCAGTAAAACCGCAGAACCCCATATCCAGACTACCGGTTCATATTCCCGGAGCATGGTTCCGTTCTTAGGCATAAATTGCGTCAGATAGGGAAATCCTACCATGATACAGGAGAACAGCACGGCACCTAAAAAGTACAGCGTAAGAGAGGTTTTTTTATGGAACTTATCCAGAGCTTCCATGTCACCGTCAGCAAGGTTTTTACTGATAATAGGAGCGGAAATATTGAACAGCCCCAGCTGCGGGATAGAAATCAGTGAGATCAGGGCATATAAAACAGAATAAATTCCGTTTTCCTCCATTCCCATAAATTCTCCGATCATAAAGCTGTTGATGGCCAGATAATTCCCAAAGGTTCCCAGAAAACCGAAAAAACAGTAATTGAGAAATTCTTTCCAGAAATTATCCTTTTTAAAATAGCCCGTATCAAGATCAAAATGTATTTTTTCAAGCTTATTCGTATAATAAACATATCCTAAAAGCATCAGAGCAAACATCCCGAAAAAAAAGATAAAGGCAATACGCTGTGAAATAACCTGTCCGTACTGTAAATACGTAAAGTAGGAAAACAGCAGAAAAGCTCCCAGATTGGCTATTTTCGGAAAAAGGTTATCAAAAATATTGGAAACCACGATCCTTTTATAATTGGATACGTATTTATTGAAAATCGCACAGAGCGATAAAATCAAAATCAGGGGAAGGATGATTTCTTTGATCTTCCAGGCTTCCGAATGAAAAAACTTCGGATAAAAATAAGGAATAACAAAAAATACAACAGAAAATAACAGAAAATTAATGAGTATCGTAACGAGGGATAAAGACAGCATATTCTGATTTTTACCGTCTTTCTGTAAAGAATTGAAATATTTTACATTCGCATAGGAAATTCCGAAAACAACAAAAGGGACAAGCATTTCTGCGGTCTGCATACTGTATCGCAGTTTTCCGTAAAATTCAAAATCGCTCGGAAAAATGAAAATGGCAGATACCGTACCCAGCAAAAAACCAATATAACCTATGATGGAATATTTGAAGCCTTGTCTCGCTACTACACTCATAATGTCTTTTTAGTGGTTTTTAGGGATGAAAATGATATTGTTGATATAGTTGGTTTTGTTTTTTTCATCATGGGTGTTGTGCAGCAGGATCTGTTCTGTAAGAACTTCCAGCATAAAGTTGCTTCTGTTGAGGTACCGGGCTTCGTAACCCCAGCTTTTCACTTCAGAAATATCATTCCATATCGGGCTTTCATGGTGTCTCTGTTCCATTTCTACCATCAGGGTAGGGTAGAACTGCTGGATGGTTTCTTTAGCTCCTGAAAGGGTCTTCATCTCATTTCCTTCCACATCTATCTTGATGAAGTCCAGTCTGCTGAAGTGTTCTATGGCAGCCCATTCGTCCAGCTTGATGACTTTTACCTTTTCAGTATAGCTTTTTTCTTCCCCTTTTTCTTTATATGAAGTATTTAAGGTTCCCCGGGAAGCAATCATTTTGCCGTTAATCACCGGAACTTTAAATTCTGCCATAGTGTTTTCGTCAGAAAGAGCTAAAGGCAGTACCCGCATGGTAGGGAATAACCTTTTTAAGCGGCGGCAGAGCTTTTTGTTGGGTTCAAAAGCATAAATGTTTTCAGGATTCAGCTTGTCTTCCAGTTGATAAAGGAAAGTTCCGACATTGGCGCCAATGTCCAGTATCACGGCGTTTTTAGGAAGGTATTCCTTAATCCATACCAATTCCGGTTCTACATTCCGCTCGGAAAAATTATCTTTATTAAGATTATTTAAGGTCTTGAAATACCTTTTCTTATAAAAATCCGGGCTTATATATTGTAGTTTTTCTGCAATTCTCTGGTATAAAGACATCCTTAATTGTTTGACGAAAAGCAAAGATAAGCAAAAATGTTAAACTAATGTTAAAAAATAATAAATATAACCGATTGATTATCAATTTGTAAGTTGAACGTCGTTTTTTATAAAAAATTGAATTTTAAGAGATTGTCTTTTTAGGCTATAACCACCCGGTTAAGCGTACTTTTTCTGAAACTGATGACGGCTTTTACTCAAAATTATTTAACCGGATTTTAAAATCTGCATAGGTCTATAACAAAATATAATCATTAACCTGAATCATTCCTGTTGATAAAATGGATATGATGGATACGCTAATAAAAAAATCGTGAATTCACGGTATTTAAAGATATGCAGAATAAACATCTTCACTCCTGGAAAATGTTAAATTTTAACCATTGTCATAAAATTTTTTAAAATTTTGGTGTTTTGATAAAATTATGGCAGATATTTTGATATTGACTCATTGCTTATCGATAAGGCTAACAGATTTAATAATCAATTAATTGATTGTACTAACAGTTTAAATATTTAATAGTGATGAAACAGATACATCAAAATCAGGAATTTCGTTTCAACGAAGTTCTGTTTGAGCATCGTAACAAAGAATACGGAGCTTACGTTTTAAGAAATGAATCAGACCGGATATTAACCAAAGCCCTTTTTATCGGAATAAGCTTACTGGCCGCAGTTTCAGTAACCCCCTTCGTTATCTCGGCATTTAAACCGGATGCGCCGTCAGAAGGACAAGATGGAGTAATACTTGAACTCGTAGATCCGGTTATTCCGGATGTTCCTGTAACTCCTCCTCCTGCACAGACATTACCCCCAAAGGTAACGCAGCCGCCAAGTGTGAAACAGTTCGATAGCACGATTCCAACCCCTTCATCAACGGCCCCGGATGACAATACCAAAAAAGAACCGGTTCCGGATGATGCAGTTGCAGGTTTTAAAAACGACTTTACAGCTGAACCTATAAAAAGAGGAGCAGAACCCATCAATCTTGAAGGAACCGGAAAAGGCCCTGTTGTACCTTATGTTCCGCCGGGACCACCGGCTCCGAAAGTTTCGGACGATCATATTGCAACGGGTAATGAATTAGATTCTGAAGCAGCATTTGAAGGAGGGATTAATGCCTTCAGAAATAAAGTAACCAACAGCTTTGATGGTTCAGGATTCGATGGAAGCGGAGAAACCATGAGAACGGTTGTTACCTTTATTGTTGAAACAAACGGAACGATCTCCGGAATTAAAGCAGAGGGAGGAAATGCGGACTTCAACAGAGAAGCCGTAAGAACCATAAAAAATATCAAAGGAAAATGGAAGCCTGGACTGAATAAAAACAGAGAGGCTGTAAGAAGTTATTTCAAGTTCCCGATCTCAATGAAATTTGAGTAAAAGGACAGAATAAACAGATATTAAAAAGTTATCCACAAAGAATTTTTTTTGTGGATAATTTTTTTTATTGTTAAATTGCTTATTAACAATATTTTAACTCAATTTTGGATTTCACCGTTTATCGGGAGCAAAGAAAAAAGTGTATTTTTGAAACCTAAAGTTCGAATAATGGCAAAAATCATAGGTATCGCTAATCAAAAAGGAGGAGTTGGAAAAACAACAACAGCTGTAAATTTAGCCGCAGCATTAGGGGTATTGGAAAAGAAAATATTAATCATTGATGCAGATCCGCAGGCCAATGCCACATCAGGTCTTGGGGTGGAAGATGTTCAGTATTCTACATATAATCTGTTGGAACACAGTGCAGACACCAGAGCCTGCATCAAAAGAACAGCAACTCCGAATCTGGATATTATCCCTTCTCATATCGACCTGGTAGCAGCCGAAATTGAGCTGGTTGACAAGGAAGACCGTGAATATATGCTGAAAAAAGCTCTGGCAGAAGTAAGAGCAGATTACGACTATATTATCATCGACTGTGCGCCGAGTTTAGGACTGATTACCGTGAATGCGCTTACCGCCGCCGATTCAGTGATCATCCCGATCCAGTGTGAGTATTTTGCCCTGGAGGGACTGGGGAAACTTCTGAATACCGTGAAAAACGTACAGAAAATCCATAATAAAGATCTTGGTATCGAAGGACTTCTCTTAACGATGTATGACAGCCGTCTGAGACTATCCAATCAGGTGGTGGAAGAAGTAAACGCCCACTTCCCGGAAATGGTATTTGAAACCATTATCAGCAGAAACGTAAGACTGAGCGAAGCACCAAGCTTTGGAGAAAGTATCCTGAACTATGATGCCGAAAGCAAAGGAGCCGTACAATATATCCAGCTTGCCGAAGAAGTATTGCTGAAGAACGAAAATTTAGTAAAAAATTAAATTAATACATAAATGAACTCCGGGTGGCCTTTACCGTCACCTATCAATCATCATTGATCAATACTATCTATGAAGGACAAAAAAAGAGCTATGGGACGCGGGCTGGGCGCTATTTTAAGTGCCGAATCCAAAGCGACGATCAATTCTGCTACCGATGAAGGAGCAGATAAGTTTGTAGGAAATATTGTAGAGGTAGCCCTTGAAGATATTTACCCGAATCCGACCCAGCCAAGAACTTATTTTGACGAAAAAGCATTAAACGAACTTGCCCAGTCTATTAAAAACTTAGGCGTAATCCAGCCGGTTACCTTAAGAAAAGACGGTGAGAAATTCGAGATCATATCCGGGGAAAGACGTTACCGCGCAAGTAAAATTGCAGGGCTTCCGACTATTCCGGCTTATATCCGCCTGGTAAATGATCAGGAACTTCTGGAAATGGCCCTTGTGGAAAATATCCAGAGAGAAGATCTTGATGCCATAGAAATCGCTTTAACCTATCAGAGACTTTTGGACGAGATCGGGCTTACCCAGGAAAATCTCAGCCAGAGAGTAGGGAAGGACAGAAGTACCATCACCAACTCTATCAGGCTTCTGAGACTGAATCCTGATATTCAGAACGCTATCAGAAGCGGTGAGATCTCAGCAGGACACGGAAGAGCAATCATCAGTCTTGAGAGCGAAGAACATCAGCAGGCTTTATTTGACCTGATTATCAAGGAAAAGCTGAATGTGCGTCAGGCTGAACAGGCCGCAACGGCACTGAAGAACCCTAAATCACCCGCAGCGAAAAAGGCAAGCGTTGAGCTTTCCAACAGCTATAAAAGAGCACAAAAGACCATCGCTGATATTTTAGATGTAAAAGTGGAGATCAAGACCACAGGAAACGGTAAAAAAGGTAAAATTGTTCTGGACTTCAAAAATGAAGAAGAACTGGAATATATTTTATCCCATATTAAATAATGAAGAAAATATTTTTCACATTTTTTCTGTGCATTACGGCACTGGTTTGTGCACAGGTAACTCCCATAGATACTGTCAGGATGAACGAACGTCCGAAAGACAGTATTGTATCGGTGAAACCTGTGAAACCGTCTAAAACCGAAGCTAAAATAATAGCAGATCTGGAACAGGCCAATGGACCTACCAGAAAAACAATAAAACTTAATCCTACAAGAGCAGGACTTTATTCCGCTGTGCTTCCCGGATTAGGACAATATTACAACAAAAAATACTGGAAAATACCTGTTGTATGGGGAGCAGTAGGAGCCGGAGTAGGAATTGCGATCTGGAACGACAACCAGTATAAAAAATACAGGGAATATTATATCGCAAAACTGAACGGAACCCCCAATGAATTCGTAGACAGCAATCCGGGACTGGATAAAAGAGCATTGGCCAATGCACAGGACAGATCCAAAAGACAGAGGGACTATGCTATTGCAATCACTGGCCTGATCTATATTTTGAATATTATGGACGCAGTAGTGGATGCGCACCTTTACGAAAGCCGTCATGATCCCGACCTTACGTTCAATCCTGCGGTGATTCAGGATCAGTACGGATTCTCACCGCCAAAAACAGGCTTGACTTTAAGTTACAGATTTTAAAAAAAGATGATAATACAGCCTGATGAACTGAAAAGTTTTCAAAGGCATACAAATAAAGAATTTCACATGAGAATAGCATTAGTTGGATACGGTAAAATGGGGAAAATCATCGATGAGATCGCTCAGAAAAGAGGTCATGAAGTGGTAGCCCGGCTGAAAGAAACGCCAACAGCAGAAAATCTTAATAATCCCGATGTGGTTATCGAATTCTCACTGCCGGAAGCAGCATATGATAATATCAGAGCCTGCCTTGAAAACAAAATTCCGGTGATCTGCGGAACAACAGGATGGCTGGAGAAAAAAGCCGGCATTGAAAAACTTGCGATAGATAATGGTACGGCGTTCCTATACGGATCAAACTTCAGTTTAGGCGTAAATTTATTCTTTGCTTTAAATGAAAAATTAGCCGGTGTGATGAAGAATGTAGATGAATACTCCTGCCAGCTGGAAGAAATTCATCATATCCACAAAAAAGATGCACCCAGCGGAACCGCGATTTCCATTGCTGAGGGCATTATCAGAAATAATCCGAAATTTGATGCTTGGAAACTTGAAGAGACCCAGGGGAAGGAATTGGGAATCTTTGCCGTTCGTGAGGATGAGGTTCCGGGTACCCACAGCGTGTTTTACAGAAGTGAAGTAGACGAAATTGAAATCAAACATACCGCTTTCAACAGAAACGGTTTTGCACTGGGAGCCGTAGTCGCCGCAGAGTGGATCCGGGATAAAAAAGGAAACTTTACCATGAAAGACGTTTTGGGGCTTTAGTTTGTAACAAATTCTTTAAATTGCATACCAATAACAGAAATGATGAATAATGAATTGTCAATAGCTCAAAGCGGTTATCATTTATTATTCATCATTAATCATATTTATTCAGAATAGGCACAAAAAATTATGAATTATTTTTTAACTTATACAGTTTATGTCCTCATTTTATCTTTACTGATGGGGATTTCTACATGGAAGCTGTTCAGGAAAATGGGGTATAGTCCTTTATTAGCTTTTATACCTTTCTGTAACTATTTAGTTATTCTAAAAGAAACGGATCATCCGAAATGGTGGGCAGTTTTATCGTACCTGCCAATTGTAGGTCCTATTATGATGACAGTATTCCATTTATATTTAATGAATAAATTTGGAAAAAATCTTATCCAGAATAAGCTTCTTACCGTCCTTCTTCCCTTTGTTTATATGGCAATAGTAAATTATTCTAAAGATACTGAAATAGAAGATGAGCTATACTTGACAGAAGAGCAGAAGAACCGTAAAGAAAAACATGATAAAATACTGAATGTAAGTGCACAGATTTTTGATTTATTTGTAACAAATGTTTCTTCAAAAGTTCCCGGTTTTTCTTCGGAAGAAGAAGGAAAAAAGAAAGATACATTCCTCGGATCTATCACTTTTGCCGTAGTTTTTGCAACTATTATCCACGTTTTTGTAACCCAGCCGTTCGGGATTCCTACCGGATCCATGGAAAGAACCCTTTTGGTGGGAGACTTCCTTTTCGTAAATAAATGGAGCTACGGATACAGAATGCCGATGCGTCCGGTTGCCATTCCTTTCCTTCAGGGAACTATTATGGATACAGGACAGAAGAATAACCCGAAAGATGATCCGAAATCTTATGTAGATGCCATAAAGCTGCCTTATACGAGAATTTTACAGTTCGGGAAACCCCAGAAAAATGATGTGGTAGTATTCAATTACCCACAGGATTCCGTACATACAGCCATCGACAGAAAAGACCCTTACGTTAAAAGATGTGTGGCTACCGCAGGAGATACCTTTGAAATGAGAGCCGGAAGACTTTTTGTCAACGGAAAACCGGAAACAGTTCTTGGAGATCAGGAAGTACAGCACGGTTACCTCGTAACTACGGGAAGCCAGCTCGATATTCCTGCTCTGTATAACATCTACGGATTTCTTCCCGTACAGGAACAGCAGACGCAAACAGGCTTTGTATATGGTTTCCAGGGGCTGACGGATAAGATCGCCAAAGAAATCAAAGAGCTTCCTCAGGTGATCGATATGAAGGAAAATGTAATGCCAAAAGGAGAAGCTGCTATTGCATACAAAAACGAAGCAAGAACAAAAATAGATACAACACAATCTATCTTCCCGGTAAATAAACCGTGGAACCAGGACTGGTACGGACCGGTAAGAATTCCTAAAAAAGGAGATGTGGTAACGATCAATAAAGAAACCCTTCCGATGTACCGATGGATTATTTCCGAATACGAGCACAACAGTGTATCTGTAAACGGAGATCAGATCCTGATCAACGGTAAGCCGGAATCCAGCTACACCATTAAGCAGGATTATTATATGATGGTAGGAGATAACAGAGATGCTTCATTAGATGCCAGATTCTTTGGTTTCGTTCCGGAAGAGAATATCGTAGGAAAGCCCATGTTTACATGGATGAGCCTTCAGGGTGCTTTCAAAGACAGCAGTTCTTCTTATCAGGCTCCGTTCAAGATCCGCTGGGAAAGAATGTTTAAAGCAACCAATACAGGAGAAGCCAACAAAACGTCCTACTGGTGGATTGCTGCCATGATCCTGATCTTATTCTTCGGATGGGAGTATTTTATGAAACTGTTCAGAAAGAAAAAAACAGAAGACGAATTATAATTAAATTAACCCCAAAATAGAATGAAGTATTTGAAAAAATACTTCATTTTTGTATTATGAATATGACGAATGCATTACTGCCGGTATTTTATATGCCTCCGATCTCATGGTTTTCAGTATTTCTGAACCCTGAAAACGAAATTATATTTGAACAGTTTGAAAACTTTCCTAAACAGACTTACAGGAACAGAGCCAATATCTACGGAGCCAACGGGAAACTTTCATTGATTATTCCGATTAATCACAACGGAAACAGAGCGTTTAAAGATATGGAGATCTCTTACAGGGAAGACTGGAGAAATCTTCACTGGAAATCCATAAAAACTGCTTACCAGAGCTCACCTTATTTTGAATATTATGAAGATAAATTCAGAAAAATATTTGATATGAAAGAAAAATTTCTTCTGGATTTTAACCTTAAAGGCCTGGAAGTAATCCAACAGATATTAAAAACAGAAAAGGCACACTCTTTGAATAAAGAATATATCAAAAATCCGGAGGAGGTAAATTTCAGAGATAGGTTTTCTGCAAAACTTCCTTCAGAATTCGGAATGGATGAATATTATCAGACCTTTTCCGGGAAATACGGATTTTTAGAAGATCTTTCGGTTCTGGATCTCGTGTGCAACAAAGGTCCTGAATCGTTGATGTATATTAAAAATATCAAATAATTCACCGGCTGCCGTAAGAGAGAAAGCGGCTGTCTGTGACCTCAATAAAATAAATCAATATATGAAAAAGGTATTATTAGCGGCTGTTTTTTTAGCAGGATTAAGTTATTCTTATGCCCAGGAAGCCAAATCGGCAAAAATCGATCCGAATGAAGATAAAGATCTGATGACCTGGTATCATAAAGATTGGTCTTCTACAAAAGTATACGGTGTAAATACTGAAAATGCATACAAATATTTAGAATCGAAAGGGCTGAAGCCTAAAACGGTTATTGTAGGCGTTCTGGACAGCGGAGTTCAGGTAGATCATCCGGGATTGGTGAAAAATATCTGGACAAACCCCAATGAAGTTCCGGGAAACGGTAAAGATGACGACGGAAACGGCTATATCGACGATGTTCACGGATGGAATTTTATCGGTGGTAAAAACGGCGATATCGGAATCGATAATATGGAAGTAACAAGAGTTGTTGCCAAGTATAAGCCCGTTTTCGAAGGAAACGATTCCACAAAAAATAAAGCCAATCAGGCAAAAATGCCGGAAGAATTTGCGCTGTACATGAAATCTAAAGAACTGTTCAGTAAAAACAGTATCGAGGCAAGACAGAGCTTTCAGACATATACCATGATCAACGATCTTATACCCGATATGGTGAGATTATTAGACGGTAAATCTGTAACGGCAGGAACAATCAGTGCTATTAAGCCGAAAGATCAGAAAGATGCTATTGCTCTTCAGGTTTTAAGTCAGGTATCTCAGAGTCCTGATTTCAACGGGAAAACTTCAGCTGAATTTGAAAAGCTGATGAAAGAGCAGATGAAAGAAGCGCTTGATGAATATACCCCGAAGGCCCAGCAGTATGACGTGAGCTATGACCCGAGAAAAGAGATCGTAGGCGATAATTATGATGATTATTCAGAGAAAAATTACGGGAACAATCATTATGAAGGAGCAGATGCAGAGCATGGGACACACGTTGCCGGAATTATTGCCGGTCTTCCACAGGGAAAAGTGGTTCAGTACGGAGTGGCTTCAAAAGTAGCGAAAATCATGACTGTAAGAACCGTTCCAAACGGTGACGAAAGAGATAAAGACGTAGCCAACGCAATACGCTATGCCGTGGATAACGGCGCTAAAATTTTGAATATGAGCTTCGGGAAACCTGTTTCTCCGGGGAAAAATGTTGTTTGGGACGCTTTCAAATATGCAGAAGATAAAGGAGTTCTTTTGGTAAAAGCAGCAGGAAACGAAAATGAAGATGTGGCAGAACACCTGGCATACCCTACCAATTTTAAAAATGTAACAGATGAAAAACCGTTTGTAAACAATGTAATGGTAGTAGGAGCAAGTACCAATAAAAATGATGCCTTGAGAGCAAGCTTCTCCAATTACAATAAAAAGATGGTGAATGTTTTTGCTCCGGGTGAAGAAATATATTCTACCGTTCCTAAAAATGAATATAAATATCTGCAGGGTACCTCTATGGCATCTCCCGTAGCAGCGGGTGCAGCAGCGGTATTATTGGCTTATATGCCCGATCTCAAGCCTTATCAGATCATAGAGGCGCTGGTGAAAAGCAGCAATCATAAAACAGGCCAGTTTTCTGAGTATTCCCAGTCCGGTGGAGTGATTGATGTAAAGAAAGCCGCAGAATATGCATATACCAACTTCTATAACGGAAAAATATCAACCGGTACCAAGCCTGCGAAATCCGTAAAAAAGGGTGTTAAAAAATAATTTATCTGCCTGTATATAAGGTTAAAGCATAAAAAGTCCGAAATTTTCGGACTTTTTTATTTTTATTTTTCAATTTTGGCACGGTTTTTTGTAACTTTATAATAACAAAATAATAAACAACAAAATGAAAAAGTTACTACTTGCAGGGATGTTGGGAACATCACTTTTTGCAGTGTCTTGTTCCTCCGTGAAAAAAGCAGAAACATCACAAAACCAAAGAGCAGATTACCTTAAACTAAAAGGTGACTGGCAGATCGTAAGCGTGGATTATGAAAAAGGATACAAGATCAAGCCTTTTGATGAAGGAGCGGATGCCCAGTGTTTTGTAGGCAGTCATTGGAGACTGATCCCGAATAATTACAGCGGCGCTTATACTTTAAACGGAGGAGGTGCATGCCCGGCAGTGACACAACCTATCAAATTTGAAGTTAAAAACGGCGATACTTTCATGTTCAAAAAAATCGTTGCAGGAACAAAAGCCAAGCAGAATACTGCAGGATATTCTTTAACAATCACTAATCAGTCCACAGATCAGTTCTCCCTGGTACAGGATGTTCCTTTTGACGGAAATACGGTAAAAGTTGTTTACAACTTCCAGAGAACAGGTATGAAATAATTTATCAACATAAAAGATCAAAAAAATGAAATTTACTAAAACATATATTGGAGTGCTATTCTTATCATCAGCATTGTTACTGACAAGCTGTGAAGCCGTTCAGAATTCTAATCACCAGCAGAGAGGTACTGCCGTAGGAGCTGCATCAGGAGCTGTAATCGGGGGAATCCTGGGAAATAATGTAGGAAAAGGTAAAAACGGTGCTTTAGGAGCAGTATTAGGCGGTATTATCGGTGGAGTTGCAGGTAACGTGATCGGTAACAAAATGGATAAGCAGGCTAAAGATATTAAAGAAACCTTACCGGGAGCTGAAGTAGAAAGAGTAGGAGACGGAATTAAAGTAACCATGAACGAAAGTATCGTCAACTTTGCTTTCGATTCTTCAAATCTTACTTCTGTTGCCCAGAGCAACCTTGATAAATTAGCTAAAGTTCTTGCAGATAACCCGGATACCAACATCAATATCTACGGGCATACAGACAGCAAAGGATCTGATTCTTACAACCTGGCACTTTCCCAGAGAAGAGCAGATGCTGTAAAAGCCTATTTATCAGGAAAAGGAATTGCATCAGCCAGAATGTTTACAAAAGGTGAAGGTGAAGCAATGCCGGTAGCAACCAACGATACAGATGAAGGAAGAGCTAAAAACAGAAGAGTGGAGTTTGCTATCACTGCTAATGAAAAAATGATTAATGATGCCAAACAGGGGCAGTAATTAATTTAATATATAAATATTTTCGTAAGAAACCGCTTCGGCGGTTTTTTTTGTATTTTTATGCTATGAATTTTGAATTTATTACTTTTGCATCTGAAATAGCATAAATGAAGAAATACCTTAAACTGCTCCGGGTGGAGCAATGGGTGAAAAACCTGTTTGTTTTTGTCCCTCTGTTCTTTTCAGGAAACATTACCAATGTAGATCTGCTCACCAAAAGCGTTTTTGCATTCATTATTTTTTCACTGGCGGCAAGCGTGGTGTATATTCTCAATGACTACAATGATATTGAAGCAGACAGAAAGCACCCCGAAAAAAGAAGAAGACCGCTTGCAAGCGGTGCAGTTTCAAAATCAAAAGCATTAGCAATTCTTACTGTACTTATTATCACAGATATTATCCTGGTAGGTGTTGCGCAGCTTTATTTTCATGAACCTTTATGGAAGTTCAGTGCGATCATCGTATCTTACTTTGTGATGAACCTCGCATATACTTTCAAACTGAAGCATATTCCTATCATCGATATTTTTATTATAGCCCTGGGTTTTGTATTCAGAGTTCTGGCAGGCGGCTATATTACAGGAATTAATATTTCTCAGTGGGCCATTCTGCTTACTTTTGTACTGGCGCTGGTACTGGCTATCGGAAAAAGAAGGGGAGAACTTATTAATGCCCAGGTTTCAGGAAAAACAAGACGGGCGCTGGACGGCTACAATGTACAGTTTGCAGATATTGCGCTTTCCATTTCCGTAACACTGGCCATTGTATGCTATCTGATGTTCACCCTTTCACCTGAAGTTCAGGGAAGATTTCATCAGAGGGTTTTCTATACCGTAATATTTGTGGTTTTTGCATTTTTGAGGTATCTTCAGCAGACCCTGGTATACAACAGAACGGAGTCTCCTACAAAAATTGTGTACAGAGACCGCTATATACAGGTTACTTTAGTACTTTGGGTAGCCGCATTTCTAATTCAAATCTACTTTAAAAAATGAAGCCGAATTTCACACAGAAAGTTACCAACTGGGGCAATTTCCCGGTAGTAGAAAAAGAAATGAGATCTGAAGACAGTTTCAGGAAAATCAAAGATTTTGTACTCGGTCATAATGAAGTGATCGCAAGAGGAAACGGGAGATGTTATGGGGATGCTTCATTGGGAGAGAGCATATTTTCGACCAAAAAACTCAATAAATTCATCAGTTTCGACCGCCTCAACGGGGTGATAGAATGTGAATCCGGTGTTCTTCTTTCCGATGTGCTTGAAATTGCAGTTCCACAGGGATACTTTTTATATGTAACTCCGGGAACGAAATTTGTATCGGTGGGCGGGGCAATTGCTTCCGATGTCCACGGTAAAAACCATCATGCGGAAGGCTGTTTCTCCGAATATGTTGTTGAGTTTAAACTTATGACGGAAAACGGAGAGATCGTTACCTGTTCCAGAGAAGAGAACCCCGATAAATTCTGGGCTACAATTGGAGGAATGGGACTTACGGGGATCATTCTTACTGCAAAATTCAAACTTAAAAATATAGAATCTGCCTATATACGCCAGGAAAGCATTAAGGCGGAAAATCTGGACGAGATCTTCAGGCTTTTTGAAGAAAGTGAAAACTGGACGTATACCGTAGCCTGGATAGACTGTCTGCAGAAAGGCAAAAACCTGGGAAGAAGCATCCTGATGAGAGGAGAGCACGCTTTTCAGCACGAACTTCCCCAGAACCTGGCAAAACAACCGTTAAGGCTGAAAGGAAAATTACAGCCTTCCGTTCCGTTTTATTTTCCCGGATTTGTTCTGAATGCGCTTACTGTGAAGATTTTCAATCTGCTGTATTATAAAAAACAGACCAAAAAAGAAGTTAAAAACTTTATAGATTACGAAACATTTTTTTATCCGCTGG
Organism: Chryseobacterium indologenes; assembly: GCA_002439165.1. GTDB lineage: Bacteria > Bacteroidota > Bacteroidia > Flavobacteriales > Weeksellaceae > Chryseobacterium > Chryseobacterium indologenes_E. The sequence goes on along the minus strand of DJTE01000030.1, from coordinate 83,602 downwards.
ATGCCATCAGCGACTGGAATAAGATCTATGGGAAATCCGGTTTTATTCAGTACCAGATGGTGATCCCGAAAGAAACAGGTAAGGAGGGAATGAAAAAGATCCTTGAAACCATAGCCGCGAGCGGAAACGGTTCTTTTCTGGCTGTTTTAAAACTGTTCGGAAAAAATAATCCGCAGGCATATAACTCGTTTCCTTTTGAGGGATATACCCTGGCTCTTGATTTTAAGGTCAATTCAAAGCTGAAAAAACTGGTGGAAAGCCTGGATGATATTGTTCAGCAGTTTGGAGGAAGAATCTATCTCACCAAAGACAGCATGAGCCGCTCGTCACTGACGAATTATCTTAAAAATATTCAAAATCCTAAATTTGTGTCTTTACAGCACAAAAGAATCATAAACAACAACTCATAAATGATAGTTCTGGGAAGTACGTCTGAAGTAGCACAGGCGTTTGTGGAAAAAGCCCTCCAGGAAGGAGAAAAATTTGAAAAGATCTATCTTTTCACTTCAAGTAAAGAAACAACGGAAAGATTTGCGAGACATATCGATGTGAAATTTCTTCAGCAGTCTGAAGTAGTGGAACTGGATCTGATGAAAGAGACCGATTACAATAAATTTGATTATATCAATTCAAATGTATTATTTTGCGCAGTAGGATATCTGGGTGAAGGAACAGAAGAAGGTCTTTATGACAACAGGAATACGGAACGGATTATCGACATCAATTATGCAAAGCTGGTTCCGGTGATGAACTATTTTGCCCATAAATTCGAGAGCAGGAGATCCGGAACGATTATCGGGCTTTCATCCGTAGCCGGAGACCGCGGAAGGCAGAGCAACTTTATCTATGGAAGTGCAAAGGCAGCTTTTACAGCTTATTTAAGCGGCCTCAGAAACTATCTTTTTGATAAAAAAGTTCATGTTCTTACGATAAAACCCGGGTTTATGGCAACCAAAATGACAGAAGGACTGCCATTGAATCCTAAACTGACCGCTACTCCCAAACAGGCTGCTGCGTGCATTTATAAAGCATTCAAAAAGCAGAAGAATGTGGCATATGTTTTGCCGGTTTGGAGTATTATCATGATGATTATCAGGAATATTCCTGAATTTATATTCAAAAAATTAAAGCTTTAGAGACATGAGAAAATTGTATTGTTTTGATTTTGACGGAACCCTGACGTATAAGGATACCATGTTTATGTATCTTAAATTCTACGATTCCACCAAATTCCGCATACAGTTTCTAAGACATGTTCCGCTCTTCATCCTGCTGAAACTGAAGCTGGCAGAAACTGAGAAAGTGAAAAAAAGCTTTATCGGTTCTATTCTTAAAGGTCAGACCCGGGAAAAGATTGAAATGAAGTCTAAACAGTTTTTTGAACAGCATTATCCTAAAATTGTAAGGGAAAATGCCCTTGACTTTATTAAAAATATCGATAGGAATAATACACAGAGTTTATTGGTAACGGCTTCCCTGGACATCTGGGTGAAACCTTTCGCCGAAGAACTTAACATGCAGCTCGTTTCTACCCGTGCAGAGTTTAAAAACGGGGTTTTTACAGGAAATTTCATCGGCAAAAACTGCAACGGAAAAGAAAAACTGGTGAGGATAAAAGCAGAAATAAACAATTCTAAATACGATAAAATAATCGCTTTCGGCGATACTTCCGGAGACCGTCAGATGCTTAAATGGGCAAATGAGGGTCATTACCAATTTTTTCATTAATTTTGGAAGGTAAAAATGTAAAAATGAAAAGACTGCTTGTTGTATGGACTGCAATCCTGATGAGCTGTGCAGGAACGCCGTCTCAAAAGTCTTCAGATATGCAGAAAAATGCAGAATTACTGGTTTCAGAAGCTCAGGGTGGTGCAGACCGGCCTGGATTCTCAGTGATTAAAAGTGAGGAGGAATACCGGAAAGCAACCAGAATGAACGCCGGTCTTGTTGTTGCTGAATTGGGAAAAGAGCCGTCGGCCGGATATCCTGCATTTCCGAAAGATAAAAAAGTGATCCTGTACCATCTGGGAAGTTTCAGATCAGGAAGTCATACCGTTACAGCCATTAAAAATGTTTCTGTAAAAGACAACGTCCTGTATGTAGAGGTTCCTTATCAGGAATCCGGAGAAATGGAGATTCAGGTGCTTTCCAATCCCTGGTTTATCTTTGCTGTGCCGTCTGATTATCAGTTTACTTCCGTAGAATTAAAATACTCAAAATAAAAATGAATAAAATATACCTGGATAATGCTGCTACGACACCTCTTTCCGAAGAAGTAATCGATGCGATGGTGGGTACCATGAAAATGAATTTCGGAAACCCTTCTTCTACCCACAGTTTCGGGCAGGAAGCCAAAATTCTTATCGAAAACGTGAGAAGACAGGTGGCGGATTATCTTCACGTAACACCTGCGGAGATCATCTTTACCTCCTGCGGAACAGAGTCGAACAATATGATCATCAAATCAAGTGTAGAGCATCTTGGAGTAGAGAGGATCATCAGTTCTCCGCTGGAACATAAATGTGTTTCAGAGAGCATTCTTGATATGAAAAGCAGAAAGGGAGTAGAGGTAAACTATATCCGTCCTAATGAAAAAGGAGATATTGATCTTAACAAACTTGAAGAATTGCTGAAATCTTCCGATAAAAAAACACTGGTGAGCTTAATGCATGCCAATAACGAAATCGGAAATATTGCTGATATTAAAAAAATAGCACAGCTGTGCAGGGAAAATAATGCTTTGTTCCATTCTGATACGGTGCAGACTATGGCTCACATGAACCTTGATTTCTCCGATATTATGGTGGATTTTGCTTCTTGCAGTGCCCATAAGTTCCATGGTCCGAAAGGAGTGGGGTTTGCTTTTATCAGAAAATCAAGCGGATTGAAGGGAATCATTACCGGAGGACCTCAGGAAAGAAGTTTAAGAGCCGGAACCGAGAATGTGTGCGGTATTGTTGGTCTCGGTAAAGCGCTGGAACTTTCTCTTAACCATATGGATGAATATACTGCCCATATGCAGGAGATCAAAGATTATGCAAGAGAAAGTCTTTCTGCTGCCATTCCGGGAATTAAATTCAACGGAAGAAGTGCTGAAAAGGAAAACAGCCTCTATACGGTTTTAAGTGCATTGCTTCCTTATAAAAACCCTTTGATCGGGCTTCAGCTGGATATGAAAGGAATTGCGATATCCCAGGGCAGTGCCTGTTCTTCCGGAGCATCCAAACCTTCTATGGTGATGATGATGGTGCTTTCTGAGGATGAAATGGACCACTGTACTCCGTTACGTATTTCTTTCAGCCATATGACGACTAAAGAAGAGATTGATGCGCTTACAGAGGCTTTAAAGGAAATTTCAAAAGATTACGCTATTGAAAAAACAAATATTGAGCATAGATAGTCTTATGGCTTAAAAAGTGTAATTTTGAATATTCAATTAAGCGTTGAAAAGGAAATAATATTAATTTAAATAAAAGAAACAAAAATGGCTTTAGAAATTACGGACAGCTCATTTCAGGAAACGGTTTTAAAATCAGATAAGCCGGTATTGGTAGACTTTTGGGCAGTATGGTGCGGACCATGCAGAACGCTGGGACCAATCATCGAAGAGGTAGCAGCAGATTTTGAAGGAAAAGCAGTGGTAGGAAAAGTAGATGTAGACAACAACCAGGATATCTCTATGCAGTATGGCATCAGAAATATCCCGACAGTTCTTATTTTTAAGAATGGTGAAGTGGTTGATAAATTAGTTGGTGTAACACCAAAAGAGGTGATCGCTGAGAAATTAAGCGCGCACTTATAAAAAAAATAAGTTTGATAATGAATGCCTTCCGTTTTTGGGAGGCTTTTTTTATGAAATAATTTGCAGGGAATAAAAAAAGTTGTAATTTTGCAATCACAAAAAAGAAACAACGTTCTTTACAACAACATGAAAATGATCCGGTAGTTCAGCTGGTTAGAATGCCGCCCTGTCACGGCGGAGGTCGCGGGTTCGAGTCCCGTCCGGATCGCAAAAGTTTTTCAATTTACTTTTAAAACAAAATTTGATCCGGTAGTTCAGCTGGTTAGAATGCCGCCCTGTCACGGCGGAGGTCGCGGGTTCGAGTCCCGTCCGGATCGCAGAAGTTTTGTCAATTTCTTTTAAAAAAATTGATCCGGTAGTTCAGCTGGTTAGAATGCCGCCCTGTCACGGCGGAGGTCGCGGGTTCGAGTCCCGTCCGGATCGCTCAAATAAAAAGTCACCAATTTGGTGACTTTTTTTCGTTTATAGCTATTGAAAATGTATCCCAATTTCCACTGTCATTTTACTAAAAAGGATTTTACCAATTACAAAAAATATTAACCGGCTAACGATTTTGGTGTTGAGGATAAAAGCAAAAGAATGTGATTCGTTTGTATCCTGGAACGTAAAGTTATAATATAGAATATTGATCAAAAAGAAAGTTGACAAAGTAATTCGATATGGAACCAATCATTTGAAACAACTTAATTGCAGAACAGTTTGTTTTTTTAGTGTTGTGATACTCTTACTGCTGTGTTAAAGGTGTATTTATGAGGATAAATGAGGAAGTCACGCAGCATTTATTTTTTGAAGTAAGCAGATGTCGACATATGAAAAAAGGATCAGCATTTTACAAATTGATATTTCCGGATTATGATCAGGATATTATTTGCTCAAATTTTATACAGAGAATGAAGAAAAGGTTTTTAAAATTCTTAAAAAAATAGAATTTTAATTATTAAATTTGTTTAGACAGACCTGTTTAGTTTTATAAAAAAATACAAATGAAAAAAATATACACATTATTTTCGCTTTTTTGCGTTATTTATTGCTTTTCCCAAAATGAATTTATTACTCTTTGGAAACCCAATAATCCCAGTTATCTTATGTGGGTTGGCAATCAGATGCAGCACACGACTAATAGTCAGGTATACTTTCCGGGAGTGGGAACTGATTATACAATTTATTGGGAAGAAGCAGGTTTTCCTTCTCATAACGGAATATTGAACCATGTAACATCTACTGTGGGAAATGCGGTATTGCTGGATTTTGGGACTCCTGTTAATCCAAACACCTCTGAAGCTACTTATTATGTTAAGGTCAGCAACGGAAGCGGTAATTTTTCACAAATGGTTTTCCACGGTATTACGAGTGAGGGACCAACAAGTTCTTATGGTGATACACAGAAAATACTGGATATTGTACAATGGGGTAATATTAATTGGAAAAAAATACAGTTTACACATTGTGACAATTTAGATTGTACGGCCACAGATACTCCTGTTTTTCTGCCGGGATGTGACTTAAGCCGTTTATTTTATCAATGTACGAGACTGAGAGCTAATTCACAAATAAATAATTGGGATACGACTAATGTAACTAATATGTCCTGGGCTTTTTACAATGCCGATTTATTTAATGAATCAATTGCAAACTGGAATACATCGAATGTAACCAATATGTCAACCATGTTTTTTTCTGCGAATATTTTTAATCAGGATATAACCGATTGGGATACCTCCAAAGTTACAGACATGTCTTATATGTTTAGCGGTGCACTTGCTTTCAACCAGAATATTGGAAAATGGAATACATTGAATGTAACCAATATGTCTCATATGTTTGAAGTGGCCAATTCTTTTAATCAATCTCTGAATAATTGGAACACCTCAAAAGTGACCAATATGGAATCGATGTTTCAAAGCAACACTATTTTTAACGGGGATATTGGGGGCTGGGATACTTCGTCAGTAAGAAATATGTATAATATGTTTTTAAACGCGCTCAGATTTGACAAACCTATTGGGAGCTGGAATACTTCCAATGTAACGAATATGGCTTCTATGTTTTATGAAGCTTTTTCATTCAATCAGCCCATCGGTAATTGGAATACTTCTAACGTTACAGATATGACCAGTATGTTTGGCTTTGCAATCCTTTTTAATCAGAATATTGAAAATTGGGATACGACCAATGTCAGAGGTATGGGCGCTATGTTCTTAGCAGCTGATAAATTCAATCAGAATCTCGGAAAATGGAATTTGAAAAATCTCACGACCAGCGGGCTGATTAACAATTTTATGCTGTATGGTTCCGGAATGGATTGTAATAATTATAATAAAACACTCATTGGCTGGGCAAATAATATCAATACCCCCAGCAATATCCTTTTTAACGGGAATACGCCAATGGTTTACTCGAGCAATGAAGCCGTTTCCGCAAGAAACTATCTCATCAATACAAAGAATTGGCGGATTGATGGAGATACCTATGATCCAGGCTGTAATTCTTCTTTAGCCACGCAGGAAGTACAGGGTTCAAAAATCCAAATCTATCCGAATCCTGTAAAGGATATTATTAATTTCAGAACTCCGGAAAAAATTAAAAAAATAGAGATCTGCGACCTGTCAGGAAGATTAATAGAAACTGGATCAGACTTTAAAGATAACAGGATAGATGTCTCTGTATTAAGATCCGGAAATTATATTTTAAAATTAATAACGGATAAAAACACTTATCATTCCAAATTTATTAAAGAATAGATTTACGGGTTCCCTCTATTACACAAATCAAAAAAGACGGCGGTATAAGTGATGGTATTCTGAATAGAGTGAAATTCGTCTGGAGTGTGGGAATATTCCATATTTACAGCATTAAGTATACCATGAAAGAGCTTATAATTTTTTATCCCTGATAATCAGCGTTTTTTTTATTATAAGCTCTGAAACGAGAAAATTAATTTGATTTTTTATTGTAGAATAGGAAAAACTCGATATATTTGCATCAGAATTTTTCACGCAAAGAGATATTTTTTTAATAAAATCTGCAAAGGTGAGAGTTCTTTAAAAATTGATCCGGTAGTTCAGCTGGTTAGAATGCCGCCCTGTCACGGCGGAGGTCGCGGGTTCGAGTCCCGTCCGGATCGCAAGAGTATAAGTCGCTAATTTAGCGACTTTTTTCGTTTATAACTATTTGATAAACAAAGCTATATCGGTCAGGCGCAAAAGTTGGAGACTAAGCAAAAAGTCTGGGTTAATCTGAAGAGGAAAATGTTCTATCCTTTACTCCTCTGAGTTGTACTTGATTTTTCTTTTATATTCATATTTATTTGACTTAACGCAAGAAAAGCAAAGATTTAATCAAACAAAATTTCTACATCCAAAGACCTGAAATCAAATCCTGTAAGCTGATTGCCTTCAATGGCATTTTTTACTTTTTCGCTGCAGATTAATCCTATTCTGAAAGCTGGAGTAATATCGAAATACCTTGTGAATTTTAATGTTTTTGGGATGATGTCCCAATCTTCTTTTTCTGTATATAATTTTCTGAATTTAATTTTATAGTCTTCAAAATCAGATATTTTAATTGTTTTTCCGTATTCTTTTTCAATGGTATTAAACTCTATAAAATCTGAATCTTTACAATTTATTGTACTTTTACCACCCATTTCATACCACAAGAAATTATACTCATACTTTTCATCAGGCTTATGTAAAGTTAAAGGATAAAAACTACCATTAACAATGAATTGATTAAAAACCTCTTTACATTTTTGGCTTATGAATAATCCGTTGCTTTCAATAACAAAATTACTGGATAAATTATCCGTTAGTTTAGATTTTGAATGTAAAATAAAATTATTCAAATCCGGTATGTCATCCTCCGTTTTCCAGCTTGTAATTTTACCCCATTGAGAGGCCCTTGCTTCATGAAAACCTATCTTTAATTCTTTCACCTGGGGATAATGGCCAATTATTTCAAAGTCGGTTTCCTGAGTTATTCTGAAGTATTGCATAAAAGCTTTTTATGTATTCATGTTCATTAGTAATCAATAAAAAAACAGCAAGGTCAGGTGGCGTTTGCAAAGCTGAAGAATTTGTTATGATTTTCCCCATATTGTCTCCATATTATTTTTTAATAAAGTATCTGAAGGTGCTTTTCCAGAACGATTAAGAATGGTCACGCCGGCATCATATTCTAATTAAATTTTTCCGTCAGCTTTTTGATGGAAATTATTTTTATTGAAACAAGGTTTTAAAGGTCTTCAAGCAATTCCAGAAATTCTTCTTTCTTGCGGACAGAAAGCGGTATTGCAGTCTTATTTTTCATAATAATTGTATTTCCGCCATCTGTTCTGATAAAATGGTCAAAATAGGCCATATTAATCAGATGAGATTGATGTGACCTGAAAAAATTATATGGTTTCAACAATATTTCATATTCTTTTAGATTTGTAGAGACAACCAGTCTTGGGGCATTGATAAAATAAAAAGTTGTATAGTTTTTATCTGATTCACAATTTACAATATCCTGAATGTTGACCGAATAAATTCTGTCGGCTGTTTTCAAAATCAGTTTCTGAAGAGATTTTGGTCTTTCAAGGTTGGCAAATAAATTCTGAAGCTTTACATCGAATACTTCCTTGTTGATGGCTTCTTCTGCTTTTTGTACTGCTTCTTTTAAATCATTAGGATTAAGAGGCTTTAGCAGATAATCAATGGCCGAAAAGCGAAAAGCTTTAATGGCAAAATCTTCATACCCCGTAACAAAGATTACTTTAAAATTAATGACCTTTAGTTTCTTAAGCAGGTCGAATCCGTTACCATCCGGCATTTCTACATCAAGGAAAACAAGATCAGGTGATAGCCGGTTAATCAAATCTATGCCGGAAACAACGGAATCAGCCTGTCCTATAATGGAAATATTGGAACAATGGGTCTCAATAACAGCAATATTATCTTTTCTTACTGACTCAATATCGTCAATTACAATAGCTCGAAGCATATGGTTTAGTTTTCGTAAATATAAGGTATTTCAAAAATTACTTTGGCTCCTATAATATTTTTATTGGGATCAAGTATATTTTGGGTCTGTAAAATAACATCCCGGTTTTTTGTATAATGAGCTAAACGTTCTTTGGTGATCATCGTTGCCAGAGATTTATGATGGGTTGCTTTTTTATCGTTACTGAATCCGCATCCATTGTCAGAAATTTCGAAAAATAATTTTCTGTCTTTTAAATAGAATTTAATCTCAATCAGCCCGTTTGCTGACTTACCGTTTAAACCATGCTTAATTGCATTCTCGATAAATGGCTGTGTAAGCATTGGGGGTAAAAATATGGAATCCGTATTTATTGCATCTTCCGCTTTAATCGTATAGTTAAACGATTTATTATATAAAAGTTGTTGTAGGTTTATATAATTTTCTATCAGTTCAACTTCCTCTGTCAGGGAAGTGTAATTTTCGTCTGAGCTTTCAAGAATCTGGCGTGTAAGCTGTGAAAATCTGTTAAGGTAATCTACTGCCCTCTCTTCTTTTTTGTCATTGATCAGGCTTCTGATATTTTGTATGGAATTAAAAATAAAATGCGGATTCATCTGTGATCTTCGTAATTTCTGCTCAGTCAGCAGCTGCTTATTTTCCATTTTTATCTTCCTCGATTTTATGACCGTTGATATATAAACTCCGAGGAGAATCAATCCTAAAAAGGTAATAATACCTAAGAAAATTAGTAATCGGGATATCAGCAGTTCACTTTCCTGATTTTCTATTACCTTTTTTAAAAAACCTGCCTTTTCCCGAGATTGATGAAGACTGTCTTTTAAAAAAGCTTTATATTTTATTTCTGTCTGAAAATCTTTTGCCGAAATCTTTTCATATATACTGTTGTTTTTATCATAATAAATTTCCGCCAATAAAAGAAAGAATGCTCTTTTATAGTCTGTAAGCTTGAGATCTTTGGCTATTATGGAACCCTGGGCTGCGTAATGTATTGCTGTTTTGTACTGCTCATCTGCATTATAAAGCTGCCCCAATTGTAAATAACAATCCATTTTACCTTTATTATATTGCAGTTTTTCGGCAAGTGCTTCCGACTCTTTAAGCAATTTTATAGCTTTTGCCGGATCTGTTCGGCTGATTTTGCCGGCTATTGTGTTTAACAGATCTACCCGTTGATCATCAATTTCAGAATGTTTTTTCAGTACTGTTTGTAAACTGTCGGCAGCTCCTTTTTGTGCGAAAGAATCAGGAAATATAAAAAGGGTTAAAATTAAAATAATCAGTTTAAATTGCATGGTTACTAAATGGAGTAGATTATTTACAAATATAAATAATTAAAAGGCAGTCTTATGTTTAATTGTACTGGCTTCAGGTCTTTTTCTCACTTTTTAGGCTCTGTTCTGTACACATGGCTTATGTCAGTTAATAAACAAAATCTGTGGACACTTAGAGCAGGACACTGGTTTATATAGCATTCTTTTTCCGGAAGATTATATTCTTCATCAGGAAAGTTATGATTTTTGTTAATTCCATAGTTTATTGCTACTTTAGTACTATACATACGCCCAATGCCTAAAAGAAAGTTCATTTTACGGTCGATCCTGAAGACGTGGTTCCTGGCTACGGTGATTTCAGCCATTCTGCTGGTCATCTATCTGGATGCCACAAAAAGGCCTGAAGATTACCGGAGAATGTGTGATATGAGTGGTTTAGGATATGTTCTTCTTATTTTTTGGACATTAGTTTTGAGTGTTTTTTCGTTGAGCAGTCTTTTGTCGCTTTTAAAACCGCTTCAGGGGAAAATGAATACGGCCCTTTGCTGGTTTCTGATTCCCAGTATTCCATTGGTGTATTCCCTTTTTTTAACGGCAGGTGAAGGCTTTGATAAACAGGGAGTATTTCTTCTGCTGATTTTTGATGTACCCTGGCTGATCCTGTGGACATTTTATTATTTCAGGCTGAATGTATTATTTAAATAATATTTTTATCAAAGGTTTTGAACACCCTGTCTTATGAAAAAACTTTTCCTTTTATATAGTATACTGCTGGCAATTGCGGCTCATGCACAGCCCTTTACTTTTAAATCGGTTGGCGAAGCTAAAGAATTCAGAATAACATTCTATTACGGAACAGGAGGTAAAGGAGCTTTTGTACGGTACACCGGGCAGAAAGGGACGATTCCTTTACAGGTTAAAAGCTATACAAGAGATACCAGCGGAAGAGACGACGGGCAGCCGGATACCGACCATTATGTATGGAATGAAATGATCGATGGAAAAGAGAATGGCACCTACCGCCTTTCCCTCATGAAACATACTTTTTTTGATGTAAGCTATACCCGGAAAAAAGATGGCAGGGTATTTAAGCTGGAACCCGTAGATGAAAAAACAGAAAAATACGACGGCAGTGATCAGTATCTCATACACGGCATATTGATTTCTTTCAACCACTTTTACAATGACCGTCTTACCTTTGATTATGGTAACGGCAAAAAAGATAACCTGGAACTTCTATCCATAGAAAATCCGGATGCCGCCCGGCAGAGCATTATAGAAGATTATAATTCTGACGGATATGATGATGTCGCATTTTCCGTACCGGATGCCGGAATGGGAGTTTACAGGATGTACACCATTTATCTGTACCATCCTGAAACAAAACGTTTCATCAGGTTAAAAGAGCCGGATTATTCACGTTCAAAATGTACATGTTTATGCGATGTAAAGGTAAATAAGGCAAAAAAACTATTGGAAACCGGATGCAGGGGAGGAGCCGCATGGCATAAAGATACCTACCGGTTTGATAAAAACGGAATCCTGAGATGGAACTCTTCCAAAGAAGAGAACGAATAAAAACGGATCGGGTACCACAGAATAAAAATATGTCCGATCTGCCGAAGATTTAAAATAAACTGTGGCATGTCTGAGATGAGAATCTTTGCGGGAAGTATCTTCAGGCTCCGGCCCGGATATACTGAACATTTTGTCTGGCCCTGAGCTTTCACCTCTGAGGTAATTTTCCAAAAAAATTACTGCCGTAAGACAGTAATAGTAGAGATTATCAGATCGATAATTTTGACCAGTTTAGCATTTATTTTTTAGACTGATCCCGGATGACTGCTTTAATTCGGCCGCTGTTATTTAAAATTTTCAGTCTGAATTGACTCTCATGGTTTGAGTTATTTACGATAAAAACTTCATGGGCGAAATTCACTTTAACGGTGACCGAATCGTTAATAGGCAGTTCCTTTATTTCATGGTTATTGATGACATACTGAAGCGGAGCGGTTTGGGAAGAATTGTATAAAACCGTTTCCAGACTTTCCTTTGAGGAATTCTTTATTTTTAAATCCTTGTGAGCCGGTATTATCCAGTGATTACGGTAAATATGCCGTCCTCTGGTTATCTGAAACGAAGAAAACAGGATCACAAGTACAGCTGTACATAAAATAAACCGTGAGTAGGAACAGATATTCTTCATTTTCTTAAGTGTACAGTACTGTATATATTTTTCGCAAATGTAGATCACACCATTTTGATAACAGCTACACTTTTGTGTAGATTTGTACTGCCGGAATAAATACTACCTTTTTGGGTAGCCGTTTTTTAATACTCATGGATATATGGACGAAATAAAAAGATTCTTTAATGAAAACAATGAATTGAGCAGAGATGCTGAGATCGATTTTTCGCAGTCCGGAGATTATCTGGAAGCAGTAAGAGCATTTGCGAGAATTACGTACCAAAGCCTATATGTAATCAATTACCAGACTAAATCGTTCGAGTATGTTTCCGATAATCCTCTGTTCCTGTGCGGAAAATCTTCTGAAGAAGTAAAGGAGCTTGGATATGCCTTTTATTTTCAGCACGTAAGACCGGAAGATGTGGAACTTTTGATAAAGATCAATAAGGCAGGATTTGAATTTTACGACAAAATCCCGGTTTCTGATAGAAAAAAATACAGTATATCCTACGATTTTCACCTGATGAACGGTAAAAAGAATGAAATCCTTGTCAATCACAAGCTTACCCCCATGTTTCTCGCTGAAAACGGACAGGTATGGAAGGCTTTATGTTTCGTATCCCTTTCCAACAGTACCGAATCCGGGAACATTGTGCTGAGCAAAGAAGGATCGGATGAAATATGGAAATATGATCCGGCTGCAGATCAGTGGAATAAAGAAGAAAAAATAAAACTTTCAGAGCGGGAACATGAAATTTTACGGCTGTATACCAGCGGAATGACCATCAGCGAAATAGCCGGGAAATTATTTATTACGGCAGATACCGTAAAGTTCCACCGTAAAAAACTCTTCGAAAAAATAGGGGTAAACAACATTGCGGAAGCATTTGCATACGCCAAAACCAATAAACTGCTGTAACACAGATTAGGATCAGAATACCGTTTTTTTACGGTATTTTTCAGAATGTCTTTTCTGATTCAATTTTAGGTCTGATATTTGCACTGGGTAGCCAAACTAAGTGACCTATTTTATTTATGAAAAACATATCTGTGAAAAAATCATTCTTATATGCCGGTTTTTGTGCTGTATTGATGGTTTCATGTAAAAAAGAAATTGAAAAGATCAGCGATACTTTTAAAGATACCGTTTCCTCATCCGAAAATCCTGTTGCAGAAAAAGATTCTGTAAAAAAGGATTCTGTGGTGAAAAAAGAATCCATGCCGCCGGCAATGCAGGAAAATGGTTTTTACAATGCACTGGTCCTTCCGAAAGATAAAAAGCTGAGAGATTCCGTCTATGCAGAATTCAGCAAAAAATATAATGAACGGGAACGCTATGCGATCTTAGCCCTGAACAGGCTTGATTCCAAAAACAAATGGAATGCCGATACTCTGGTGGTTCCGGCAAAAATAGATACAACCCTCATGGCTTATTCGCCGTTTCCCATGCAGCTCGACGTATTAAGTGGCGTGAAAAAATTTGTCATCTTTTCATATCCTATCCAGGCTTACGGAGTATATTCCAATGGAAGCCTTGTAAAATGGGGCCCGACAAGTATGGGAAAAAAATCGGCCCAGACGACCAGAGGCCTTACTTTTGCCAACTGGAAAAAGAAACTTTCCATTTCCACAGTCAGCAGTGAATGGAAGCTTCCCTACAATTTCAATATTCACAATATCGGAGGAATCGGATGGCATCAGTATGATCTGCCGGGCTATCCTGCATCACACTCCTGTCTGCGTCTCTTAATGAAAGATGCTCAGTGGCTGTACTCTTATGCAGATACCTGGATCCTGAATCCGGGAGGAGCTACTACAAAAGCAAAAGGAACCCCGGTAATGGTTTTCGGAGACTATAAATGGGGAGGAAGAAAACCCTGGAGAAAACTTCTTGAAGACCCGAATGCCAACAATATTTCAGTAGAAGAAATGAACAGACTTCTGGAGCCGAATGTTGAAAAAATGATCAAAGAGCAGGACAACAGAGAAAGGGTGGCCGATTCTATCAAAACGGCGAAAGCAATGGCTGCTCCGGCAGAAAAACCGCAGGAGCTTCCCGTTAACTGATCTTTTTCTCAAACTGTAAAGTAGATTCTTCAGCAAATCGTCTGAGTTTCAGCATTTCATCTTTACCCTTATGCTGCCCGAATCTTGCAGCGATATACGTAAGAAGTATGCAGAACAGCATTATAAAAGAAGCGCTGAGTGCCCAGGGGTATTCGGCGCTTTTTATTTGTTTTTCTACATAATACATCGTGAAGAAAGTCATCCATAGAATAGAAAAAGAAAAATAAAGGAACATGAAAAAGGTCCATACTGCCGAGCTGGGGCCAAAAACACCCCGTATTGCCGTATGATCCTCTTCAATCTCCACCCTTAAAGAAAGCCGAGGCTTCCAGTAGCTGTCATATTCCGTCTCTACATAGATGGTGGCCACTTCTTTGTTGACGTTACCGGAAAATTCATCTTTGTGTTCGGCAAGGTATTTTTTCAGATTATCCGCATATTCTTCTTTGGTAAGATGCGTATACATTTTGAATCTCGGGCGGGTCCTTATTTTATCTAATGTGGTTTCTTCGGTTTTCATATTTCAAATATTACTCTTGATAGGGAATTGGATCTTCTAATACAAAACTTAAAGTCATCTGCTGGTCTTGCCGCTGAATAACCATGTTGATATTTCTCCCTTCATCAGATCTCATCAGCTCAATAATTTTTTCCAGGGTCATATCAGCGGTTTTTCTTCCGTTAATGCTCAGTATGCGGTCATCTTTCTTTAGACCGGCTTTGTATCCGGGAGAGTCCTTTCGTACACCGGCGATCGAAAATAAGGGTTTTAAACTGAATTTATACTGAAACGTACTTTCCGTATATACTCCGTTGCTCATGACTACATTTCCCTGAGGTTTTATAGCTACACGGTCTTCATGCCATTCCAGCCCATCCTGTTTAAAATCCAGTCCGCTCATATTGAAATGAAAAGAATCATCGAAGTTTTTGTTCTTTTTCAGATAAAGCTTGCCTGCGGAGTAATCAAACACATTCGTAAAGCGCCGCATGATCTCTCCCCCTACGGAACCTTTTCTGTCTGCTACCAGCTTTACATGCTGAATGGAATATTCGTCCGGCATAGCGGTAAGAGGTTTTTCAAACTGAAACTTTCCGAGATAAAAATAATGAATCCTGCTTCTTTTTCCAAATATATCCCCATTGAAACCACGGCCAAGAAAATCGTCAATATTAGGTCTGTTGTACACAAAATCTTTGATAAGAGTGGGGAAGAGCCATATTGCATCGCTGTTTCCCAGGTCGATCAGCAATTTTGAACTTTTCTTTTCATTGGTCATTTCCACATCAGCAGCCAGATAAGGCTTGTCATGTTCTATGGTAATCGGGAGTTCCTCATACTTTCTGACTTTCTTTTTTACGCTCTCCGAATTCTGATAAACGGTTATTTTTTTTGATATATAATCTATTGAGACAGGGTGGTTCTTGAAAAAATGATATCCGATAACTCCATTCACAGGGATTCCTACATGGGAGGAAATATTGAACTCCTCATCCATAATAAGATACAGCATCATGGATGTATTGACAAGGTGTTCCCCAATTCTGGCAAGATTACGGTCTGATTTAAGACCGTCAACACTGAGGTTTTCCCCAAGACCTGAAAATTTCATCTTTTCGACGTTAGACAGCTTAAGCTCTTTATTATCCAGGCTGAAGAGCAGCGTCTCCGCAACGCCGGTATCCAGCAGAAAAGTAAGCTCTGCCCCGTTTACATTCACCGGAATAAAGATCAGATTATTAATAAGCTTAAACGGAATAACTGCTTTCGGCACATTGATCAGTTCAAAAGAATTTTTCTGGGCATGAATAAAAATGCTTGCAAATAATACCAGTAAAAAAAACTTCAGTTTCATTTACTGAATTTAGTGAATTTATCCCGATTTGTAATAAAAAAACATTCCAAAAGCAGGAATGTTTATATAAACAGCAATTGATAAGGCTGTGTTGATTAATAATATTTAATGGAAGTTTGTTTTATTTTGAGAAAAAATCCATCAGATCCATATAATTTTTCTGGTTGACGCCATGACCGCTCATATATTCTCTGAAAGTAAAATAACAGTTCAGGTCATAAAGAAGATCTGCAGCCTTTCTTCCCCATTCAAGAGGGATTACAGCATCATCAGTACCATGCGATACAAAAAAACGGAGCCTTTCCAGCTTCTTTTTGTCCTTCACAATGCCGTCCAGAATTTTTTCTTCCGGGTAACTGCTCAGGCAGGCTACGTAACTGAACAGTTCAGGGTTCGTTAATGCCAGAGCATAACATAATATACCTCCCTGGCTGAATCCGCATAAATGAACTTTACTGTCCGTAACCCCATAATGATTGATGATTTTAAGAATGCTTTCCAAAACGCTGTTCAGAGACTCTCTGGCCTGAACAACATCTATAAAATTTTCCGGATCATTGAAATTAATATCATACCAGGAATATCCTTCAAACTGTGTCTCTCTTGGGGCTCTGAAACTTACAATAAGCCAGTCGGAGGGAAGAGTTTCCCTGAAACTGAAAAGATCCTGCTCATTGCTGCCATACCCATGAAGCATAAAAAGCACAGGAGTAGCAGAGGTAATATTTTCCGGTTCTCTTACAAGATAATCTAAATTCATACAGCAAATATAACTAATAAATCATATTTTCCGGATTTCAAATACCGTGGTTTTATTCCACAGGCCGGATCATCCATGATTTTACCTTTCCATACCTTTTAGGCACTGTACAGCGGTAAATTTACAGTTTTGCCGATTTGATATTGTTTGCAAATCTTTATTGGAAAATTTTCATAAAAGTTATTTTTATATTAATAAAAAACTTATATTTGAAACATTAAAAAATCTATTTGGAGAAATGAAGCAATTTTACAAATCAAAAAGTTTACTTAGACTTTCTTTTTTATTCGTTTTATTATTTTCTGTAATTACCGTTGTGAATTCCTGTAAAAAGGATGATGATGACGAATTTCAGGATCATGTCGTTCAGTTTGAAGTAAAAACAACTACTGGCGGAGTGATTAAGGCTATTGTAACACAGGTAGGAACCGTAAAAACCGATATATTTGATCCAGTGGGAACTACCTGGACCAGCGGTGAGTTTTTTGTAAACTCAAGCCAGGCACAGCTCAATCTTGATGCTAAAGCAGACCTTCCACAGCCGGATTCAGAATTGGTCATCAATCTTTGGATAGACGGAGAAATAGTAAGAACCGATAAGAAAAAAGGAGCAGGTCCTATGGTAGCTTCTATTGATTATAGCTTCCTGGAATTGTAATTTTAATTCTTATATAAAATATAAAAACCGCTTTCAGAGAAGCGGTTTTTTTGTTTTTTTATTCCTCCATCAGATGCATCTGTACCGCCCGGTTGATCAGCTCCGTTGAATTTTTAGCCTGAAACTTCTGCAACAGATTTTTCCGGTGGGTATCTACGGTAAGCGGACTTAAAAAAAGTTCTTCTGCAATAACGGCACTCGTCTTTCCCTGGGCCACCATATGTAGGATCTGTTTCTCTCTTTTGGTAAGTCTCGGAACCGGAAAATCATTTGAAGAAGGCCTGCTGATGATCTGTTTCGTCTCATTGCAGAAAACGATATTGCCGGAAAGCGCTCCTCTGATACACACAACCAGTTCATCGATAGAAGTGTTCTTCAGCAGATATCCGCTGGCTCCGTTCTGTATAGACTGCATGATGATACTCCGCTCAGACCTGTTACTGAACATGATAACAGCCGTTTCAGGAGATATTTTCTTGATTTCCCGGCAAAGTTCTGTTCCGTTGGCATCCGGCAGAGCAATATCAAGGAGAATGATATCCACTTCATGGGAGCGGATGAAGCTGATGGTCTCCAGGCCGGAAGTAAAACTTTCGGAGATATGAAAAAAAGGCTGGCTGTTCAGCATCATTTTCAGTCCCTCGATAACGATGGGGTGGTCATCTGCAATAACGATATTTATTCTTTTATTCTCCATTGATGTTAAGTTCTATGTTGATATTTGTTCCCTGGCTGTCAGAGCTCACTTCCATTTTTCCTTTCAGGTAATTCACGCGGTTTCTGAGATTCCGGAGCCCCATGCTTTTGGTATTGTTTTTCAGATCTTTTTTAAATCCTTTTCCATTGTCTTCAATAGTGATCAGGAAATTTTCACCGGATTGCGAACACTGAAGAAGAATACTGCTGGCCTGTGCATGTTTTACAGCATTGGCCAATAATTCCTGTACAATTCTGTAAATATTGAGCTGAATGTTGAGGGGGATATTTTTTTCAATATTAATGGGTTGAAAACATATTTCAAGATCGGTGCGGGTGTAGAATTCACACAGATCGTTCAAAGCGGTTTCCAGTCCGAAGTTAAACAGAGATTCTGGCATCAGATTCCGGGCTACATGCCTGAGTTCCTTTACAGAATGATCAAGCTGGTTCAGAATTTTATAAAAATGCTGCTGCTGCTCGGGATCAAGGTGTGCCGAAGACCATGCAGACAGATTGATTTTTACTCCCGCCAGCATTCCGCCCAGTCCATCATGAAGATCTTTGGCAATACGTTCTCGTTCTCTCTCTTCCCCCTCAAGAATGGCTTTGGTAAGAGCCAGTTCTTCTTTCTGCTTAATATCTTCTATTTTCTGCTGAAGGTTGATCTCCTTCTGCTCGGAAAGCTTTTTATTGTTCCGGTAAATAACAAATAAAAAGGCAAGCAGACTGATGAGAAATAACAGCGCGAGACTTAATACCCACAGATAATAATTCTTTTTATTAACCTCCAGCTGCTTCTGATTTTTCTCAGCGTTGAGGAGTGCTATTTTTTTCTCTTTTTCGGATGCGCTGAATTTTGCTTCCAGTTTATTGATCTCCAGTTTCACGTTTTCGGTATGTAAACTGTCGCTCAGTTTTGAGTATCTCCTTTCCCACACCAGAGCCTGAACCGGGTCTCCCATAATTTCATTGAGATTGGACAAATGGCTGTATATGGTCTTCCTGTTGTTGAGATCCATACCCAGAGTTTTTTCGGCGAGTACATTTTCCAGCAGGCTTTTCGCTTCTTTATATTTTTTCAGTTTTTTGTAGGTATCGTACTTCTGGAAATAGAACATCTGCATCAGCAGCTGCATATTGAATTTTTTAGTATAAAACAATCCTTTTTCTATGACTTCCAGTGCTTTTTCATGCTCCTGCTGAGAGATAAAATATAAAGCTCTGCTGTAATAATAAGAAGCATTGGCTGAAGATTCCGGGTAGGGAAGGATCATATTTTCCGCCTGATTCAGGAATTTTTTACCAATACTGCCTTTGGCCTGATAGCAGTAATTTCCTGATCTGCCAAGATAGGCATAGAAGAGCTCAGCAGAGTGAGGCGCTTTTTGTTCAAGAATGTCGATCGCTTTGATATTATACCCGTCTGCCTTTCCGAATTCCGCATTATAGGTAAGCATGAGAGCCAGCTGAGTGTATAAAAAGCCAAGCATTTTGGTGTCTCCGTAAGGTTCGGCTGCCGGAATGCTATTTTCAAGCATTATTTTGATACAGTAAGGGTAGCCTTCTTTATTTTTTCGGGTAATTCCGTAGCTGTACCATGATAAAGCCTTATAAAAATCAGACTTTCTTCCTTTGAATTTTGAGAGTGCCTGTATTGCTTTTTGGTAGGAGCCTGCAGCCTTCTCTTTATTCCTGTCAAAATAATACTGGCCTTCATAGTAGTAATAACGGGCAGCGGTAAAAGGGTCTTTTTCTCCCGATATTCTGCCGTTTTCCAGATACTTTTTACTTAATGTGCTGTCTGCATTTCTGTAATAATCGGACAAAATAAAATAAGCATCTGTTTTGGAAATGCCATCCGCAGGCGCACTGATGATCTGCTGAAGACTGTCTGTATATTTTTTTTCATTAAGCGGGAACAGTTCCTGTGCATGTACAGAGAAACAGCTCAAAAAGCATAAAAGATACAGTATTCTATTCATAATTAGTCCGGTTCGGAATTTAAAGGCTGAATATAATTAAAAATCTATCTGTTAAAAATACCTAAAAACCAGTAGAAAAAATTACATTTTTTTAAGGATTGCCACATGTTTCTCCCGCGGATAGTTTTGTAAAGGTTTCGGAACAGATAAAAAATCATAGATAACAGGTCTTTCATCTTTTTATATACAGAGCCGTGATGATTACGGAGCTTTAAAAGCGATACTTTCTCATGAATGCCACGGTTTGATGCCGTGGTTTTCTTTTTACAGGAACAGAAAACAAAAAAAGACTGTTGTACACAGTCTTTTCATCATATTTTGTTAAGCGTATTACTGAACTTTTACAATAAAATAGCTTTTTTTACCTTTTTGAAGCAACAGGAATTTACCGTCGATAAGATCGGCTTCACCGGCGGTATAGGTATCATTTATTTTCTGTTTATTTACAGAGATAGCATTTCCTTTAATTTCTCTCTGAGCTTCACTTTTCGATTTCAGAAATCCTGATTTTTCAGAAAGAAGATCAACTATATTTATTCCTAAAACATCAGATTTTGCAATTTCCTTTTGCGGAACACCGTCAAAAACTTCAAGGAAGGTTTCCTCGTCCAGGCTTACCAGATCTTCAGCGGTTGAACGTCCGAAAAGAATTTCGGAAGCTTTAAGTGCTTTTTCATATTCTTCTCTTCCGTGTACCCATACCGTTACTTCTTCCGCCAGTTTTTTCTGAAGTTTTCTTTCGTGAGCTGCAGTTTTGTGTTCTTCAATTAAAGCTTCGATCTCTTCTTTGCCTAAGAAAGTATAGAACTTAATGAACCTTTCAGCATCTTCATCGGTAGCGTTCAGCCAGAACTGGTAGAATTTATAAGGGGAAGTTTTCTTTTTATCCAGCCAGTAATTTTCTCCGCTTTCAGACTTTCCGAATTTAGAACCATCCGCTTTGGTGATCAGGGGAACTGTTAATGCAAATGCTTCTCCCTGGGCTTTTCTGCGGATCAGTTCTGTTCCCGTGGTGATATTTCCCCATTGGTCAGATCCTCCCATCTGCAGTTTTACATTGTTATTCTGATATAAGTGGAGGAAATCATAGCCCTGGATCAGCTGATAAGTAAATTCCGTAAAGCTCATTCCGTCGGCACCCCCTTCACCGGAAAATCTCTTCTTTACAGAGTCTTTAGCCATCATGTAATTAACGGTGATATTCTTTCCTACATTTTTGGCAAAATCCAGGAAGGAAATATTTTTCATCCAGTCGTAGTTGTTCACCAGTTCAGCTTTGTTCGGTCCGCTTCCTTCAAAATCCAGAAATCTTGAAAGCTGATTTTTCAGACAGTCTACATAATGAAGAAGGGTCTCTTCATCCAGAAGGTTTCTCTCTGCAGACTTTCCGGACGGATCTCCGATCATTCCCGTAGCTCCGCCTACCAATGCAACAGGCTTGTGCCCATGCTGTTGAAAATGAGCCAGTATTTTGATCTGGATAAGACTTCCGATATGCAAAGAATCTGCAGTCGGGTCAAAACCAATATATGCAGTAGTTACCTCTTTATTCAGTTGTTCATCGGTTCCCGGCATCATATCGGCAAAAAGACCACGCCACTTTAATTCTTCTATAAAGGAATTCATCTCTATTTTCTGTTTAAAATTTTACGGTGCAAAGATAATAAATTCATAAGTATGATAGGAAATGATAAAATGGTGAATTTCGAATGGAATCCGCTCTTTGCAGTTCCGGGCTAAAAAGCTATATTTGTTAATGATGAACGACGAACAGCTATTCCTGCTTATCCAGAAGGCAAAAGAAAAAGACCAGAAGGCCCAGACCAGACTCATTAATGTTTTTTGGGTGGATGTCTTCTCTTTTGTCATGAAGAAAGTAAGAGATGAAAATGATGCAGATGAGATCACGGTGAATGTTTTTTCAAAAGTGCTGTCGAAGCTGGATATTTATGATCCTCATTTCCAGTTTAAAACCTGGATACTTACCATTGCCCAGAATACCGTCATCGATTTCTGGAGAAAGAGAAGCCGCGAAAACCAGGATGCCACCGAGAATCTTGATGAGGTTAAAAACCAGTATGCAAAATCTCCCGAAGAGCTCATGATCTCCGATGAAGAACAGAAGAAGATCATTAAAACCATTGAATCTCTGGATGCCAATTATCAGGATATTATCAGGCTGAGGTTCTTTGAAGAAAAAAGCATTAAGGAGATTGCTGAAGAACTTGGGATTTCTGTTGCCAATACAAAAGTTCGTGTGATGCGTGCCAAAAAAGTATTGGCGGAATTGTTGAAGAATAATGAATTTGAAGAAGATTAAATATTTTAAATATAGATTTCCTTCTTTGTTTTCGGAAGCTTAAATCTAAGCTTAGGATCAGTAATATTTCTGTTTTGAAAATTAACTTTTACTCCTTTTTTTATCAATTTTTCTGTTTCATTTTTACCGTTTTCCGGATCTTTGGTATTTTCAACATCTTTTGTATATATAATTTGTCCTGTAGATAAATTAAAATCTATTGTTTCCCAAAACTCGAAAATCCTTCCTGATTCTGAAACATTTCCAATCAATTCAAAATGCCCGTTCTGAAACCTGTATTTATCAGTATCGGACCATCTCCAGCTGCTTCCTCCGTAATGTTCTATCATTAAAATACCGTTTTTATCTTTGTACCCATATACGGATCACCCATCACTCCGCCGTCTTTACTTCCTAAGATCACTTTTCGGGATTTCTCCAGAATTGTCCATTTGTTATTGACTTTCTTTAGTATTTGTATTTCGCGGACATCTCCTAATTCGTCATTGATTGGAATATCATAAACAATTACTTTCTCTGCAATTTTATCCCCATCCAAATCACCGTCTACTGTTTCATTAATTTTCGAACCCTTTGGTTGAAATTCTTTTTGAGCAAAACAAAATATGCCGAAAACAACGAATAAAAAACAAGATATGGCCTTCATAGGAAAATATTGAATTTTAAAAGTACTAAATTATATGTTTCATCAATATGTATCTTTGATTGTTTCGATAAAAAAATCACTAACTTTGAACCTCAATTTGAAAGATAAATGGAGAATTTAGCTCAGGATACTACCGTTCAAAAACCAAAGTGGATCCGTGTAAAACTTCCAACCGGAAAAAATTACAGAGAACTCAGAACTTTGGTAGACAAATATAAACTAAACACCATATGCCAGAGCGGAAGCTGTCCGAATATGGGAGAATGCTGGGGAGAAGGTACGGCAACCTTTATGATTCTGGGGAATATCTGTACCCGGAGCTGTGGGTTCTGTGGCGTAAAAACAGGAAAACCGCTTGACGTAAATTGGGATGAACCCGAAAAAGTAGCCCGCTCTATTAAATTAATGAAAATTAAACATGCGGTTCTGACTTCTGTTGACCGTGACGATTTGAAAGATATGGGTTCCATTCTTTGGGGGGAAACTGTGAATGCCGTAAGAAGAATTTCTCCGGGAACCACTATGGAAACCCTGATTCCCGATTTTCAGGGAATCACCAAACATATAGACCGTTTGGTAGAGGTGGCTCCGGAAGTAATTTCCCACAATATGGAAACCGTAAAACGTTTAACGAGAGAAGTGAGAATTCAGGCTAAATATGAAAGAAGCCTTGAAGTACTGAGGTATCTGAAAGAAGCCGGACAGAGAAGAACCAAAACAGGAGTAATGCTTGGCTTGGGAGAAACCAGAGATGAGGTGTTCCGGACCATTGAAGACATCAGAAATGCCAATGTTGATGTGATTACGCTTGGGCAGTATCTTCAGCCTACCAAAAAGCATCTTCCTGTAAAGAAATTCATTACACCGGAGGAATTTGATGAATTTGGGGATTTTGCAAGAAGCTTAGGTTTCAGACATGTGGAGAGTTCACCTCTTGTAAGAAGTTCTTACCACGCAGAAAAACATATTCACTAAAAAATAAAAACCGTTCAGCAATGAGCGGTTTCTTTTTGATATTGTGAAAGGCGGGAGAGATAATAGATGGAGAGATAATAGACGGATAGATAATAGATGGATAGATAATAGACGGAGAGATGAGAGACAGGGAATGACCGTGAATGGTGAATTCTGATGAATCGGGACTGAATGAAGAACTGCCATCTAAAAGCGATTCCCCAGACAGGATATTCATCATTTATTACACGCCGAATCCCTTGCGATCTCTGCAATCCGGCCGTTGATCTCAATCGCTTTGAAATGTTTTTTCCTGAATTCTGACGGAGTATCTCCCGTATGCTGTTTGAAAAGCTTGTTAAAATATGAAAGGCTTTCAAAGCCTACCTGAAAACAGACTTCACTTACGGAATAGTCTTTCAGCAGAAAAATCCTGGCCTGATTGATCCTGTAATTATTCACGAAATCCGTAAACGTCATATTCGTCTGCTTTTTAAAATAACGGCAGAAAGCCGGAGTACTCAGGCTGACGATGGCTGCAATCTCATTGACATTGGGCTTTTTATCATAATTCTCATGGATATAGTCATAAATGGTACCCATTCTGATCTTATCGTTCAGAAACCATTTGATTCTCGTGTCTTCGTTATTCAGTTCCCTTACTTCAGTGGAATCTGCAAGGATCTGAAGAATCTCGATCAGGCCCATTAATGATTCAAATGAATTTTTATCTCTGATGATCTGAAGTTTTTCAACCACGATATCTTTCGTTTTTCCGGAAAAAGAAAGTCCCAGGTAAGATTTTTCTAAAAGTATTCTGATATTTTCAAATTCGGGAACGGGAAGGATCATATCCTGAAGAAAGTTTTCCCGCATCTGCAGAACCAGCTGCCTGCATTCTGTCTGGATGCCATAATCAAAGTTGAGGTGGGGAACATTGGCCCCGATCAGTAAAAGATCACTGTCTGTAAAACCTGATATATCTTTTCCCACATGCCGGATCCCGTTCATGGCTTCTACATATACCAGCTCTATTTCAGGGTGATAATGCCAGAAAAAACAGTTTTTCAGTGAGGGTGAAAAAAGTTTGAAAGACTTTCCATTCTCAAACTCTATAATTTCTTTCTGGATTTTCATTTTGTTCTGATTTGATTGTTTGGAGATTTAAAATTAAACAAAAAGGTTAATATGGAGCAAATTTTTATCATTTCAGGAGAGGTGAAAGTCAATCTTTCTTTCGATTTTTGCACTGTCAAAATAAAGGGAAGAATATTTCTCAGGATGACAGGTTAATTTAAAAGAATATACAATGAAGATTGATAAAAGGATCATACCGCTGGCTATCGGCGGTTTGGGAATAGGAACAACGGAGTTTACCGTCATGGGACTGCTGCCGGATATTGCCAGAACATTACAGATAACGATTCCGCAGGCGGGCCACATGATTTCTGCCTACGCGATGGGAGTGGTGATCGGGGCACCGATTCTGATCGGCTATTCCGTAAAATTTCCGCCGAAAAAAGTGCTGATGGTCTTAATGGTCCTTTTCACTTTATTTAACGGATTATCTGCAATTGCACCGGATTATACCACCATGCTGATCATCAGATTTATGTCCGGGCTTCCGCATGGAGCATTTTTCGGGGTGGGAACGGTAGTGGCTTCCAGAATGGCCGGAAAAGGGAAGGAGGCATTCTATATATCGCTGATGTTTACCGGGCTTACGGTCGCCAATCTGATCATGGTTCCTCTGGTTACCTACATCGGACATGTTTATCACTGGAGATTATACTTTGCTATTGTGGCCTTGATCGGTATTTTTGCATTGCTGTTCCTGAAGTTATGGCTCCCGGCAATAGAGGCCAATCAGGATACGCATTTCCTTGAAGAGCTGAAATTCCTGAAAAGGAAACAGGCCTGGCTGGTGCTGGCTATTACAGCAATCGGCTTCGGAGGACTTTTTACATGGTTCAGTTATATTACCCCTTTAATGACCGTTGTGGCAGGTATCGGAAGCAGCCAGATGGCATATGTAATGATCCTTGCAGGCGGAGGAATGGTGGTTGGGAATCTGGCCGGTGGTTTTGTCTCTGACCGTCTGGGTCCGGAAAAGACATGTGTACTTCTGATCTTCCTGATGATGACTGCTCTTGCAGGTGTATTTTTCCTTTCGGAATACCGGAATATTGCTCTTGTACTGACATTCGTATGCGGGGCACTGTCTATGTCGGTAGCAGCACCTATCAACATTATGATGATGAAAGCAGCTCCGAAAAGTGAAATGATGGCAGCCGCATTTATGCAGGCAGCATTCAATATTGCCAATGCGATGGGAGCATTTTTGGGAGGAATTCCTCTGGAATACAAACTTCCTTATAACTATCCTTCGCTGGTGGGTGTGGGAATGACGTTCATCGGACTTGCGGTAAGTGTACGGTATATGTACCTGTACGGTGCGGAAACTCCGGCTGAAGAGGCTCCCGCAGAATGTGTTTCCTGTGACAAATAAGAGTTTTTCAGATAATAAAAAAGAGCTGTATTCATCATTGGATACAGCTCTTTTTGATATTTAGGAACAGATTATGCCTCTACTTCATTGCCGTTTTTGCACCAGTAGAGCGCATTGTATAAATTTTCTTTTGGGAAAGACTTAAATTCTCCCGGCATCAGAACACTGAAAATATCCGTGAAGTTCTGTACCCCTTCCTTGTCCGTAACAATTGCGGTACGATTCCATCTGGCGAGATTCTTCAATCCCAAAAGCACATCTTCAAGCCAGGCTCCCATAGTAAATTTATCCAGATCGGTATCCAGATACAGCAGATAATTCAGCTCTCCAAACCGGTCTACTTTCTCTTTTACGCGTGGAATAACCAGGTTTTCAAAATCCTCTTTCGTTACTTCTCCCGTTGCATTGAATGCAGCAACATTTTCCGGAGCTTCTGGAATAATTGTTATCATAATGAATATTTTAATGTGGTTTGATTTTAATTCAGACAACAATAATTACACCATAAAATTGTTGGAAATAGTTAAATAACTCATAAATATTATTATTTTTATTGTAAAATATCAATATGGATCTTAAATCGAATGAACCCTTCTGGCTTATAAAAAACGGACTGATCACTTCATATCCTTCACTGAAATCCGATGAAAAATGTGAGGTTTTAATCATAGGCGGCGGTATTACCGGAAGCCTTATTGCCCATCAGATGATCAAAGACGGTTATGATACGGTTCTTATTGATAAGCGTGAAATCTGTAACGGAAGTACTTCTGCTACCACCTCGATGCTTCAGTACGAAATAGATGTCCCTCTTTTTGAATTATCAGAAAAAATTGGAGAAAAAGGAGCGGTGAGAAGTTATAAAGCCTGCTCGGACGCAATTGATACCCTTGACAAACTCTCCGGACTGATCAGGTCTGATGCAGGGTTTAAGCGTAAAAAATCGCTGTATTTTGCATCAAAGAAAAAAGATACTGTATGGCTCAAAAAAGAATATGAAGCCAGAAAGGCAGCAGGATTTGAGGTGAAATGGCTGGAGGAAGAACAGGTTTTGAAACAGTTCGGATTTGAAAATACCTATGGCGGGATTCTGTCAAAACAGGGAGGAAGCATTGATGCCTTTAGGTTTGCTCACGAACTGCTTACCCATAACGTGAAAAAAGGACTGAGGATATTCGACAAGACGGAAATGACCCGGGTGGAATATCATAAAGGTTTTAATACAGTAACCATCCGGAGCGGTTATCAGATCAAGGCTAAGAAGGTGATTTACTGTATCGGATATGAAAGCAAAAACCTGCTGAAGGAAAATTTTGTGAACTTAAAAAGTACTTATGCGGTTGTTTCAGAAACAGATAAAGATAAATTTAAAAATATCAGCAGCACATTAGTATGGAATACCGATGATCCTTATCTCTATATGAGAACGACAGATGACGGGCGGATGCTTATCGGAGGAGGTGATGAGGATTTTTACGATGCTGAAAAACGGGATGCCCTGTTGGGAAAAAAAGAAAAGGAAATTCTGAAAAATCTCAAAAAAATAAAACCGGATTATCATTTCTATACAGACTTTGTGTGGGCCGGAACATTCGGGGAAACGAAAGACGGACTTCCTTACATCGGGGAGCATAAGAAATTCAGAAATTCTTATTTTGTTCTGGGTTTCGGAGGCAACGGTATTACGTTCTCGGTAACAGGAATGGAAATGGCTTCCCTGTTTATGAAAAATAAACAACATCCATTATCACCATACTTCAAATTCGGAAGATAAATTATTACCCCATTACCCATTACCCATTACTCATTACCCATAATCAATCTTCCTGTAAATCAAAAATGCTGTTCACAGATCTGAACAGCATTTTCCTGATTGATTTAAAAACTGTATCCGTTTTTTTGGGCTAATTCATGAACAGATTTTTCAATAGCTTTTCCCAGATCATCGGCATCATTGCTCCCTCTTTTTTTCATTTCAGCATCGATGTATTCCTGGCGTTTTCTGGAAAGTTCCTCAATCTCTTTCTGGATTTTTCCACGCTCTGCAGATTTTGCGGCAACGGCTTTTTTAATTTCCTCTTTGCTTTTGCCTTTCAGTTCGGCAGGAAGTTCTTCCTCTTTAACAGATGAAATAAAACCTGCGTCTTTTTCGGCTTTGTCCACCAGATCCCAGTGATCGTTTTTATAGGCGTTCTTTTTGGACTTGGCAACGGTTCTTTCCACAAAGTTGGCCGCGGACTGTACTTCTGCATTCTTATCCTGCATGATCTGCTTGTTTTTATATTCCGAACCGTGGCTTCCATAATAGATATAGGTGCTGTTCAGCTTTGAATTGCATTCTGAGATTCTTACATCGTATGGGGTTTCAATATAAACCACCTTCCGGTCGCTGTCGATATTAAAATATTTTCCACCTCCGAGAGAAGCTCCGTTCTGCCAGAACGTCTGTATACCTTCCTCTCTGCTTCCGCAGAAAATAGTGCTGGTGTAAATATTTTTGTTCTTAGCTTTTGAGATTACATCCTTATAATCCACTCTTCCCTGATTAAAACCTTCATTACCGGCAATGTAAATCAGTTTCATGCTTTTTTCATCATTGTCCCAGTTCAGGTTGGCAGAGGCATCCCGGATCACGGCCCCGCAATATTCACTTCCTCCGTTGGTTCTTAAGGCAAATAGTTTTTCAGAAACAAGATCCAGATCCTGGGTGAGCGGGGTTACCTGCCGGATGTAATTATCATCCCGGATTCCGTCGTTTCCGTATTCATAAAGTGCAATTTCTATCTGTGGAGCCTTACCGTTGTACTTTAGGGTAGTAAGGGTATTCACAATATTCCAGAGCCTTGATTTGGCCTGATCAATCAGTCCGTCCATACTGTTGGAAGTGTCCAGTAAAAGAGCTACCTGGATTTTATTGTCTTTTGCGTTTGTATTTACAGAAGGTAAGGAAGCATTCAGTATAAAAGGATCTCTGCCGGATGTATTATTTTTTGAACATCGGATGTCTGTAAGGCTGCCTGAGCTTAAAAAAGCGACACCTGCTGCCATTGCTACAATTTTAAAAGAAGTCATCATACTATATTTTTTAAAGTTATCTGCTGTAATACTGGATCTGCATATCTTTCGGATATTTTACTTCGTAAGAGAAGCTGATCTTGTCTGAACCTCCACTGCCGATGTTTCTGTTCCACAGGATACTTCCCGTTTTTTCATCAAAACTTCCGCCGCCTGTTTCCAGAGCTTTTACCTGAATTTTGGAGTTTTCACTGATCGGAAGCTGGTCGAGAATTTCCAGTTCAATATTTTCTTTGGTATTATTCCTGATGCTGATCTGGTAGGATTCTGTATTCCATTTATTGGAATTCATGACCTTTTGGGACATTTTATCTTCGAGTTTTATTCTTTTTACCGTAATTCTTTCATCCACACCCAATGAGATCGGGAATTCATCTTTTACATAATTGCTGGTAATCTGGGATTTTCCGATATAATTATCTTCAAAATAGATATTGGCTTCTCCTGAAATAAGGTTGAGGTTCTGCCAGTTTCTTACAAAAGCCATCAGGAAGACCTGGTTGTTAAGCTTTGGAACCGTATGGTATTTGTAAGTGGCATCTACCTGTTTTTTGTCAAGAATTACATACTGTTCTTTCTCCTGGCTCAGTATCGTCTGATTGTAATTAAGCTCATAGATCATGTTCATCTGGCTGTCAGAAACGGAAGCCGCAGGTATCTGGCTTGGTACTGCCACTTTATCAGCTCTCATCTGATAGGAATTGACTGCCGAAGTTTCCTTTGTCTTCTTATATTCAGCAACCTCCATCATAGGATTATGTGCCGTGTATTCTGCTACATACAATGGAGAAAGGATAGGGCGGTCCTGATTGTAGGATGGCCGGTAAGTAGAAACAAACAGTTTTACATTTTTCCAGTCCTGCCCGGTTTTTTGATAGATCTTTCCTTTATAAACCATTTCAAGAGGCTTCTTTACAGATTCGGCACGTAAATCGTAAGAAGGAACCCATCCTGCATCGGAAACGATATAGCTTACTCCCAGATTCAGGCTGGTTTCACGGTCTGCAAGAATTTCCAGGAGCAGTTCTTTTCTGTTGGTATTCTTATGGGTCTGTTCTTCAGCATACTGGTTATTGATCTTTGCAATACTTTCATCCAGAACAGACTTCTGTTCATTCAGCAGGAAAACCTGGTTGTCGATTTCCAGCATTCTTTTTCGGTAAAAATCTGTAAGCCTGATCAGCTGTTCCTGTGGAGTTGATTTATCATTCACGGAAACTTTCAGATTGTCGTTGATGATGTTCTGCTCTCCGGTCAGGTTTTTGATCTGGATATTCAGCAGGTTGACCTGTCTCTGAAGTTTTTTTCTTTCATCTTCAAGTTTTTTTTCTCCTTCAGACAGCTGGCTGTTATCCAGAAAATTGTTTTGCGGGGTGATGGACAGAAGGGTTGTATTCTTTTCAAGATTAATTTTATAGGTATTCTCATCCAGATTGTTGGGAAGATTGATGATCCTTACCATATTTCTTCCTTTCTGAAGAATTACACTGGCATTTCCGAAAACTTTAGCTCCCTGAAGAAACACCGTAGCCTGCTTTACCTCAATTTCTTTTTTTATTTCCTGAGCCCTGAGAAGAGCCACCGAAAATGTAATGAGTATTAATAAATAACGTTTCATAGTTTACTGTTTTAAATTCCTGAAGTAAAATTATCTGTATTTCCGGCCGGAAATCTGAAGACTTGGTGAAACCGGACTTTGGCTTGGTGAAGGGAAAATATCTGTTTTAATTTTCTCACGGATACGACAGATCATGCAGATTTTTTTTGATGTATTGGATCGATGAACATGTGAAAAAAATTATCGCAACGATCATTTTTGATACTGCTGATTTTGAGTGAGCAAAGCTATGTGATTTTGTCGCTGATGAAGCTAATTTTAATTTTCTCGCAGATAGAGCAGATTATGCAGATTTTTTTTGATTTGTGGCAGCTGAGAAATCTGTGAGAAATTTTTTAATACAAACATACGAGGCACAAAAGAATGTCATGTTTAAGTTTAAAAACTTAATGCAGAGAAGTTTACACCGGTTCTTTAAAAATCTACTGAATCCGTAGAATCTGCGAGAGAAAAAATCCGGATGAAAATTTTCTGATGGGTAGAATTTATTCAATAGAGGTGGACTTTAGTCCTCCTAAATAATAAGAAACAATCCAACGGCTTTAGCCTGAATCTATACAGCTAATACCTTTCAGAAGCTATATCTGGAAAACAAAAAACAGCCCTTCCGGACTGTTTCCTTAAATCTGTTATTTTATATTTTAAAGGATTTCGTATCGTGTTTTGATACTGTATTTCAGTTTGATATTTTCGATGTTTTCAAAAGAATTTCCAGCTGCTGCATCTGCCATTTCCAGAATGCTGTTCATTTTTCCTCTGTAAGCTGCCGGAAGAACCGTATCGCTGGTGTAATCTTCAATTTCTACAATTTCAAGAGGGCTTCCTGCCTTTTTACCCATACTTTCCAACAGGTAATCTGCTTTTTCCTTTGCAGCTTTCAGGGCATTGATCTTTACTGTTTTTCTGAAATCCGCGATTTTGGTATTTTTCACTTCTGCAATATTCAGGTTGCTTACCCATTTCTGGTTCAGATCTTCGAAGATTTTGCCGAGATCTGCTTTGGCATTGGCTTTAAACTGGTAATTCTTGGTGAATTTTCCGGTTTTTGCATAGGTATTCTGATACATCGACTTAAACTTAATGTCTTCGTTTCTGATTCCGGCATTCTTTAAGGTTTCAAACAGTTTCTTTTCCGTGTCTGCAAGCTCATTTTTGTTGTCCGCTTTTATACCGATACTGAAGATAATTTCGTCCGGCTCTATTTCCATTTCGGCAACACCTGTTACTTCAATTGCATTTTTCTTTACTTCCTGTGCATTCATAAAACTTCCCAGTGTAAAGATTCCGATCAATAAAAAATGTCTTAATTTCATAATTTCTTGTTTTAAATTCTGAGGTAAAATTACAGCAGTTCGGAACGGAAATTCCGTAGACTTGGTGAAAGTAGGTTTTCACTTGGTGAAATGCTGAATGTCTTTTATTATAATTAATAGGAGGCCCAAAATGAAAAAAGGTTTATTTTAATATTTAATTTCAGTTCGGGATAAGAAAATCAGACTTATCAATGAGTGTTATAAATTGATGATCAAATATAAATTTTTGTAAGTGTCCCTTATGAGTGCCCCGTTCATAGCATTTAATGCATGATCTAAGGCGAGCTCCGTAGGAGCGGCCTGATAATATATTGTTAATCCGAACCCGGGTTATTTAATAACGTTATAGTGATGACTTGGTGAAATAAGGTTTTCACTTGGTAAAGAATGAAGAAGTATAGATAAAGTTTTAGTTACTTTGCAGTAAAGATCTGAAATCCGTGAAATTAGTTTTCAATATACTGTTTATCTTGAGTCTTGCCGTTGGTAATATCTGCCAGGCACAGGATTCTGCGCGGGTTAACAAAGCATCCAGGTCGGTTTCGAAACTGAAAAAAGCAGTTGATAATAATGATAATAAAGGAGTTGCCGACAGCTATGTGGGCATTGCCAATGATTACTATAACCAGGGAAATTATGCTAAAAGTGAAGAGTTTCTGACTAAAGCCAGAAATATCTATAAAAATCTTAACGACAAAAAAAATCTCGAATCCGTAACCCGGAAAATTGCCCAGTCACAGGAAAAGCAGAAAAAAATAGTATCGGCCATCAGTAATTACAGCATGGCGGCTGAAATGAGTTTTGATGAAAAAAGCAGAACGGTTAATTCAAACGATGCAGCCAGGCTGTCAGCTCCTTCCGCGGAAATGAAGGCAGATGCTATCCAGAGCAACATCAATATCAGCCTGAAAGAGAAAGATAAAAGCGCTGCGGCCGCAGGATACAGCCAGATGGCAGAAGTCAATATCCAGCAGAATAATATTCCGAAAGCAGAAGAAAACCTGAATAATGCCTACGTATTTTCTAAAAAGGAAGCTCCGCAGCAGGCCCTGGAGATCAATCAGAAGCTTACCGATTTTTATGTGGAAAACAGAAAGTTCGACAAAGCCATTGAAGCGAAAAAAGAAGTTCTGAAAGAAGATTTTGTAAAAGAAAATTCACAGGAAAAAGTAAACCAGATTCAGGAACTGGCTGATATTTATATCAAAAAAAATGATCCTGCAGAAGCCATCACCCTGTTGAAAAATGCCTACGGAATCGCTCTGGATAAAGGGCATACACTGGAAGCTCAGAAAAGTGTTAAAAAACTGGACAGTCTTTACAATATATCAGGAAATACCGATGCTTCAGTAACGCTTTACCGCGATTTTCTGGGAAGACTTCCTGATCTGGTTTCCAAAGACCGGAGCCTGATTGATAATAAAATCCTGGAAGATACAGAACAGAGGATATCACAGCTTGAAAAAGAAAAACAGCTTAAAGATGAGCTGATCCGTAAGAAAAATCTTTTCAATTACAGCCTGATCGGAGCCCTGATCCTGCTTACGGGTCTGGTATTCTTAATCTTCAGAACCCTGAAAAAAGTTCAGGTCAAAAATAAAAAGATCGCCCTTCAGTCGTTGAGACGGGAAATGAATCCTCATTTTATCTTCAACAGCTTAAATAGTGTCAATCACTTTATTGCGACGAATAATGAGCTGGAAGCCAATCAGTACCTGACCAGATTTTCAAAGCTGATGCGTGGCGTGATGGAAAACTCTGCGGAAGATTTTATCCCTTTTCAACAGGAACTCGACCTGCTTCAGAACTATCTGGCCCTGGAGAAGACCCGTTTTTCAGATAAATTCGATTATGAAATTGATACGGACGGAAACCTGAACGTGCAGAGCCTTAAAGTTCCCGGAATGCTGGTTCAGCCGTTTCTGGAAAATGCCGTATGGCATGGCCTGCGTTACAGAACTGAAAAAGGATTTTTAAAATTGAGCTTTGAAAAAGAAGGAACTCATTTAAAGATCAGCATCGAGGATAACGGAATCGGTATTGAAGAAAGCAAAAAACAGAAAACCGATCACCAGAAGACGAGAGAAGGCCGCGGAATGAAAAATACCCTCGAAAGAATAAAACTTCTCAACGATCTTTATAAAAAAGACATTACCTGCTCCATCAGAGATAAAGAGAACAGCAGCGGAGTAGTGGTAACCATTACAATCAACCTGACATCAATCTGAAAAACCATGAAAAAGAATATATTTCTGCTCACGCTGATCATTTCCCTATATTCCGGATTTCTGTCCGGGCAGGATCAGATTCCTGACAGTATCCGTCTGGCCCGTATTCTTAAAAGTTTACAGCTGGATAAAACCAGAATCAAAGAAGAGTTCTGTGCGGAAAAGAAAATGCCGAATGCCGAAAATTCCTATATCATGATTGTTCCGGTTTTGGTGGAACAGGATGAAGAAGACTACGTTTTTACGGTACAGAACTATATTTTAATTACCGATGAAAAAGGAGTTATAAAAAATAAATATTTAGATCCGGAAGAAATTTCTTCCGATGCCGTTTACTTAAGAAGCTTTGGGATAGATACAGGATTATATAATATCAATACCAACGCCCGCGCATTTGGGGTGATCGCCGATTTTGCAGGAAGCAGCAAACCGAATCCGTATGCTTCAGGAAGAATGTCAATGTATTATCCCGAAGGAAAAACGCTTAAAAAAGTTCTCAATCAGTTTGAAATGTATTCAACCCGCGGAGAATGGGACACCCGTTGCAACGGTGAATTTGAAGATCAGCATTCCTTCATCATTCTGGATAAGACAAAGACCGGTAATTTTACAGATCTGAAAATCAAAACTGTTTCAGTGAAAACGGTAAATACCGAGGTAAACGGAGACTGTAATGAAAAAGAAACTTCCAAAACAACCTATAAAACCTTAAAATTCAGAAATGGGGAATACCGATAGATTATTTTTTTCAGGGGATAAAATTTAATCGGACTTTTCTGTAACCAAACGGAAACAGAAGTTGTCTATATATAAAACTTGCTCCCAATGAATACTCCAAGCAAAACAGCCCGGCTGGCCGGATTAATCTATCTTACAGTGATTGCAGCCGGTTTTTTCAGCCTGATGTATGTTCCTTCACAGCTTATAGACTGGAAGGATTCGAGGATTACATTTCAGAATATTTCTTCCTCTCAGCAACTGTTCAGAGCAGGAATTGCAGGCAGTATGATCTGTTATATTGCATTTATGCTGCTGCCTTTGGTTTTGTACAGCTTATTAAAACATGTCAATGAAACTCACGCCCGGCTGATGGTTATCTTTGCACTGATCAGTGTTCCCATATCATTCCTCAATCTTCAGAGCCGGTTTTCCGTACTTACCATGATTGAAGGAGCTGATTATCTGAAAGGGTTTAATGCCGAACAGCTGCAGTCTCAGGTAATGCTTCTTCTTAACGGCTACAACAAAGGAATTTTAATTGTTCAGATCTTTTGGGGACTCTGGCTTTTACCGTTTGGGTATCTGGTGTACAGATCTGGTTTCCTGCCGAAATTTTTAGGCATTTTCTTAATGCTGGGATGCGTGGGTTATGTGGCCAATGTTTTTGCCAGAACTTTAATTCCGGATTTTTCTGATTATTCCATATCCGGTTATATTACTCTTCCTGCTTCCATAGGAGAAATAGGAACAGGACTGTGGCTGCTGATCTTAGGTGTGAAAAATAAAAATTAAGTAACTTACAAAACCATCGGTCAGATTGTACGGTTGGGCAAATATTCCTAATTTTACTTTAAACAAAATCCTTTGCCTGTTTAAATGAAAATAAAAGCTGTAATCGTAGACGACGAGATCATTGCAAGAGAAGTTCTGAGAAGCTATCTCAACAAATACTGTCCGCAGGTGGAAATTCTCGGGGAAGCTGAAAATATAAAAGAAGCCGTTCCCCTGATTACGGAAACAAAGCCGCAGCTTGTTTTCCTCGATGTTGAAATGCCTTTCGGGAATGCTTTTGATGTGCTGGAAGCCACCAGAGAATTTTCCTATGAAACCATTTTTATTACCGCATTTTCACAATATTCCCTGCAGGCCCTTAATAAATCTGCAAGCTACTACATCTTAAAACCCATCGATATTCAGGAACTTATTCTGGCCGTAAATAAAGTGGTGGAAAGCCTTGAAAAGAAAGAAGAACTTAACAGAAATAAAATTCTTCTGGAAAACTTAAAATTAAAACCGGAAAAACAGCAGCTTATCCTGCCTACACTTCAGGGATTTGATGTGGTGAAAACAGAAGATATCGTAAGATTGCAGGCGGACGGAAATTTTACCCAGGTTTACCTTACCGACGGCTCAAAGAAAATGGTCTGCAGATTTCTGAAACATTTTGATGATCTGCTGGAAAATCCGTTTGTAAGAGTTCACCGTTCCCATATCATCAATACCGGTTTTGTAAAATCTTACCATAAAAGCGGAACCGTAACACTTGCTGACCTTACTGAAATTGAGGTTTCCGGAAGTTTTAAAGACAATTTCCTGAAAGTGTTTTCCTAGAATTTATCGTTCCTTAACAGCCTGAAGGCATTATTTTTGACGCATTTTTTCACAATCACACAAAATTTCTGATTATGAAAACGTTTTACAAAATTGCTGTTCCCGTTTCGCTGGGGGTGTTAGGGCTGATGATCTTCAATTCCTGTTCCGTGGAAATTCCGAAAGGAGCAGAGGCAGTTAAAAATTTTGATGCTCAAAAATACCTCGGAAGATGGTATGAAATTGCCCGTTTCGATTACAGATTTGAAAAAAACATGGACAATGTCACCGCTGAATATTCGGAAAATCCGGATGGCAGTATCAGGGTAAGCAATAAAGGCTACAACTATCTTAAAAAAGAATGGAAAGAATCCGTAGGAGAAGCCCGGTTTGTGAAAAATAAAAACGAAGCCCGGCTGAAAGTTTCATTCTTCAAACCGATTTGGGCTGGGTACAATGTCATTGATATTGATGAAGACTATCAATATGCATTAGTGGCGGGAAGCAGCCTCAAATATCTCTGGATCCTGTCCAGAACGACCACAATCCCTGAAAGCATCAGACAGCGTTTTATAGAAAAAGCAAAAAAAATAGGGTATGCTACCGATGAACTCATCTGGGTAAAACATAACCGTTAAATCAATAAAGCTGAGATATCCCAGATGTATTTAAACCTGTCTAAACTTTTAGCAGGATATTAAATGTATAAATAAGTCTGTTTAAACTCATTTTAAGCTTAACCACAAACCCGTAGTCAAAGAAACAAAAGCTGTTTGCAAAGATGATAAAGGTTCTCAAAAGAATAAAAATCAAAGATTTTTAGAGGCTTATATGAACTTCTATGCAGGCAGCTTTAAACTTAAATTGCTCTAAAGTGTTTAAAATAAAAACTTTTGTGATTTTTGACTACATAGAACCTTCGGTTTGTGGTTTAATAAAAAGTTTAAACAGCTTTATCATTCATTCCCGATATACTCTTTCCATTCTTCAAAACGGTGGTCAATAACCTGTTTCATCAGGTCATAATTTTCATACGTGTCTTCAATGTGATAAAACGTTTCATATTCGTAATCATTTTCCTCCGCTTTGGCATCAAAAAGATTAACGTAGTCATCGGCAAATGAACTGTAACGGTTCCCGAAATCCGTTTCATCTGCATAATAGTCTTCCGCAAAGAGATTTCCCTCGTCGTTCAGATCGTATTCAGAAAATTTTCCGTCGCAGAAATCCATGATGAATTCCGCTCCGGTGATTTCCCTGCGTTTTACTTTTTCAATTTCTTCTTTGTGGTCTGCTCTCAGTTCATCAGAAATTAAATCATTATTGATGCACCAGTTCAGGAACATCCCTGTATGTGTTGCTCCGTTTTTCTCAGGAAGGCCTTCCGGAAAATCGCCGCCGTAATGCCATGAAGCATCATCGTATTTTGACATAGTCTTTAATTATAGTTATAACCAATTTTTGCCAAAAATAGAAAAAATCAATTTATATTGCCGCAGCCACAGATTTTTACGTCATTTGCAGAACAATTTTTCTCAAGAATATACGATATGCAAAAAGCTGTTCTGATCACCATCGGCGATGAGATCCTTTCCGGAAATACGGTAGACACCAATTCTAATTTTATTGCAACAGAACTCAAAAACATAGGGATACAGGTTTCACAGATCTTCACGATCTCCGATGAAATTGATATCATTAAAAATACATTAAACCAAGCTTTTGAACTGGGCGAACTCATCATTACAACAGGCGGTCTGGGACCTACAAGAGATGATAAAACCAAAAAAGCACTGGCTGAATTCTTTAATGATGAAATTGCACTGGATGAGGTGACATTTGAGCATCTTAAAGCCTATATGGAAAAACGCGGCCGTATTGATATTCTTGAACGGAATAAAGAACAGGCGTTTGTTCCTGCAAAATCAGTTGTTTTTCAAAACCATTACGGAACCGCTCCCTGCATGATGATGGAGCAGAACGGAAAGCTTTGCTTCAGCCTGCCCGGAGTGCCCTATGAAGTAAAACCACTCATCAAAGATCAGATCATCCCTTATCTTCAGGAGAAATTCAGTCTTGATTATATCCATACAAGAATTGTTTCTGTGGTGGGGATTCCCGAGAGTATTCTTGCAGATATGATCGAAGGCTGGGAACTGGCCCTTCCTCAAAATCTGTCCTTATCTTATTTACCGGTAGGAACCCGCGTAAAACTGAGAATTACTGCTTCCGGAAGCCATGAAGAAACCTTGAAACAGCAGACAGAAAATGAAATTCAGAAACTCCTGACTTTGGTGGGAGACCATGTAATTGCCGTTTCTGAAGATAAGATTGAAAAAATCCTGGCAGAGATCCTTACCGAAAGAAAACTGACTATTTCCACAGCGGAAAGCTGTACCGGAGGAGAACTGGCAAAAATGATCACTTCCAATCCCGGAAGTTCTGCCTATTTTCCGGGCGGAATCGTAACCTATGCCACCGGAAAGAAAATTGAAATTTTAAAAGTTTCAGAGGAAACTGTGGATCAGTTTACGGTGGTAAGTGAGCAGGTGGCTCAGGAAATGGCCGAAGGATGTCAGAAGTTATTCCATACAGATATTGCTTTATCTACAACAGGAGTGGCTGGTCCCGGAAAAGGCGAGGATGGCAAAGAAGTGGGAACCGTTTACTATACCATCCGGATTCATGACCGGCAGGTGACTTCCAGATTGTATATGCCTCATCTGGAAAGACTTGATTTTATGAATTTCGTTTCCCAGAAGATTATCCAGGATTTGGTAGGACTTTTGATCGGCCACTAAAAGCCTGAATTTCTGAATCTGATTTTTATATACCATTCAGATTTTTACCCAAATCATATTCTTTGAGTATTGATTAAAAAGTTAATGTGCTGTTTTTCTGACGCAAAATGTATGATTAACAATGTTGATTTTAAAGGAAGCAAAGGATAGAGTCAACTCCATTGATTCGAAAAAGTGCATGGATAAGCATATTACTTCATCAGCAACGAAGTCGCATCACTTTGCCCGCTTAAAATAAAGCGAAATTATTCATCAACTTGCGTTAATTTTTTTTTTGCAGAGTTGAAGACATAATTGACATGATCTTTTGAGTGAAAAATAATTTCAAACATGGTTTTATTGTGTTTTATAGTGTAAGTGTTTGATAAATAACTCAGTACGATTGTTTGAGTGAAATTTAAACAGCTTCTGAATTTTTAATTTTTTTTTAATTAAAATAAATATCATTTTTCACGCTTTTTGAGATCTGTGTAATAAATTTCAAAACGTGGAAAACTCAAAACAGATTTTTCAGACCGACAGTAAAAAACGCTGGAAAAGCGTACAGTGGGGAAGCCGTATTTTTATCTTCGTTGCGGTATTGCTGCTCCTTGCTTTGGCACTGATGATGAAGCTGGATAAAAGTCCGAAGATCCCTTTTAAAGAAGATTATAAAGCAGTAATTACCGCCAGCAAACCTTACCTTCAGGAAAACAGGATTTCTAAAGAATATAAGGGCTTCAGAAGTTTTATTTCTGAAAAAACAATGCATACCAGCCTTGCTAAAATAGAAAAAGCAGGAGCTGAAAGACGTAAAAGCCAGAATCTCAGCTGGTCCCGGTTTCCGGGAGGAATCCGTTCCGCATTCTATGTCGCCTGGGATCCGCAGTCGCTGATGTCTTTAAAAAGAAACATCAGACATATCAATCTTGTATTCCCCGAATGGTTTTTTCTCGATCCCAAAACAGGAGATTTAAAAACCAATATAGACCCCGAGGGATATAAGGTCATCAAAAGAACCGGTGTAGCCGCTATGCCCATTCTGAGCAATAATTTTCAGCAGGAATTTCACGCTGAAGGATTGGGCAAAGTTCTGAAAGATCCTCAGAAAAGAAGCCGGCTGATCCAAAAAATAACACAGCAGTGTATAAAATTTCATTTCAAAGGAATCAATATCGATTTTGAAGATATGAACCTGGATTCTGATGAACCTCTTATTGCATTTATGAAAGAACTCTCTGAGACTTTCAGAAAAAACAGCCTGCTTGTTACTATGGATATTATGACGGATAACGACGATTATAATATTCAGAAGCTGAATCCTTATGTAGATTATTTTGTACTGATGGCTTATGATGAATATTCGGCTGACAGTGATGCAGGTCCTGTTTCTTCACAGAAATGGATCGAGGCACAGACCGATAAGATCTTAAAGAAAACATCTCCCGACAAAATTATCCTCGGATTGGGGGCTTACGGCTACGACTGGAGTACCAATAAAGATGACAATACATCCGTAACTTATATGCAGGCAATCACCAAAGCCAGTGCAAGTAAAGCTGTGATCAATTTTGATGATAATACCTTTAATCTCAATTATTCCTATACCGATTCCAAAAAGAATACCCATACCGTATTTTTTAATGATGCAGCTTCCATTTTCAATACCATGCGCTATTCCTCAGAATATCCGTTGGCAGGAACAGCACTCTGGAGGCTGGGAAGTGAAGACAGCAGAATCTGGAATTTTTATGACAGGGATCTTACCCTCTCAGGGCTGTCAGGTATAAATCTGAAGGCACTGGAAAATGTAAAAGGACAAACGATGGTAGACTATATCGGGGACGGTGAGGTACTGGACGTACTGAATACCCCTCACGACGGGAAGATCGCACTTGAAACCGATCCGAAAGAAAAGATTATCACCGATGAAAATTATATAAGCTATCCAAGCTCCTACGAAGTGAAAAAATACGGGGAAGCACCCCAGAAAGAGCTTGTTCTCACCTTTGACGACGGTCCGGATGAAACCTATACTCCTCAGATACTTGATGTTTTATCCAAATATCATGTTCCTGCTGCGTTCTTTCTCGTAGGCCTGAATGCCGAAAAGAATCTTCCGCTCGTTAAAAGAATTTACCGGGAAGGCCATGAAATTGGAAACCATACCTTTACCCACGAAAATGTAGCCAGAGTAAGCCCTGAAAGAGCATTGCTCGAACTGAAACTCACCAGACTTCTGATAGAATGTGTGACAGGCCACAGTACGATCCTGTTCCGAGCACCTTATAACGCGGATTCCGAGCCTACCACACCGGAAGAAATTATTCCTGTGGCGTTGGCAAGGCAGCAGAACTATCTGGATATCGGTGAAAATATAGATCCTGAAGACTGGCAGCCGGGAATAAAAGCGGATGAAATTGTAACAAGAGTAATGGCCGGGCTCAGACAGCAGCGGGGAAATATTATCCTGCTGCATGATGCCGGAGGAGAAACCAGAGCAGAAACGGTAAAAGCCCTTAAAATTTTGATTCCGACATTGCAGAAACAGGGCTATCATTTCACCAATCTCGCCAGTATTCTGCATAAAAGTAAAAATGAACTGATGCCTGAAGTGCCTAAAACACGGTCTTATTACATTATGCAGCTCAATCTTGTTCTGGCAACCGCCATCTATGGAATAAGCCATTTTCTGGTCGCACTTTTTACCATTTTTATAATTCTGGGACTTATCAGACTGATCCTGATGATGTATTGGGCTTTGAAAGAACGGAAAAAAGAAAAAAAACTGGGCAGATTTCCTGTGCTGGATTCATACCCGGAAGTTTCGATTATTGTTCCCGCTTATAATGAAGAAGTGAACATTGTCTCCTCCCTGAATAATTTACTGAAACAAAATTATCCCAATTTCAATATCATTATGGTGGATGACGGAAGTAAAGATTCAACCTATGAAAAAGCAAAAAAAGAATTTCCGGATCATCCGCAGCTGAAAATTTTCACCAAAACAAACGGTGGAAAAGCGACTGCCCTTAATTTTGGGATCGCACAGACCGATGCAGAATATGTTGTCTGTATTGATGCCGATACCCAATTACAGCAGGATGCCGTAAAATATCTGATCGCAAGATTCCTGAATTCATCACCGGAAGAAAAAATTGCGGCCGTAGCGGGTAATGTAAAAGTTGGAAATAAAGTAAACTGGCTCACCAGATGGCAGTCGATAGAATATATCACCAGTCAGAATTTCGACAGGCTGGCCTATGCAAATATCAATGCGGTTACCGTAATCCCGGGAGCCATAGGAGCATTTAAAAAGTCCGTAATAACAGAGACCGGAGGGTATTCTTCAGATACCCTGGCCGAAGACTGTGATCTTACAGTAAAAATTCTAAAAGCAGGGTATACCGTAGCTAATGAAAACAGGGCTGTTGCCGTTACAGAAGCTCCTGAAACCGTACCGCAGTTCTTAAAACAGCGCTTCAGATGGACTTACGGAATTATGCAGATGTTCTGGAAACAGCGGCAGACATTTCTTAACCCGAAATATAAAGGATTAGGACTGTGGGCTATGCCAAATATTTTACTGTTCCAGTATATCATTCCGTTTTTTTCACCTTTGGCGGATCTGATGATGTTTCTCGGAATTCTTTCCGGAAATGGAGGGAAAATCTTTACCTACTATCTAATCTTCCTTTTGGTAGATGCATCCTTAGCTTTGATCTCATTTATTGTGCAGAAGGAAAAACTGTCCGGACTGTTGTATGTGATCCCGCAGCGCTTCGGTTACAGATGGCTGATGTATATTGTCCTGTTCAGAAGTTTAAGAAAGGCTCTGAAGGGAGAAATGCAGTCTTGGGGATTTCTGAAAAGAACAGGAAACGTAAAAGAGGTGGCTGCTTCGTAAGATTTGTTTAAATTTGTTTCATATATAAGTAACAAACTTTAAAAAAAATATACTTATAGCATAAATTGTTATCATAATGAAAAAATTAACGCTTTCTTTGTTTTTACTGGCCGGCGTGTGTTCACAGACTACGCTGAATGCACAGACAAAAGCCGTTAAAACAGCAGCAAACAGCACGGATAAAGGCTTAGACATCAGCCTTATGGATACTTCAGTTCGTCCTCAGGATGATTTCTACAACTATGTGAGCGGAACATGGATGAAAACTGCGAAAATTCCTTCTGATAAACCAACATGGGGAAGTTTCAACAAATTGGGAGAAGATACGGATAACAATTCCATGACGATCCTGAACTCTCTTCTGAAAGATAAATTTGCAGAAGGAAGTGAAGGAAAGAAAATCCAGGATCTGTATGCCAGCTATATGAACATGCAGAAGAGAAATGCAGACGGAATAAAGCCTATCCAGGAATATCTGAATAAAATTGATGCCATCAAAAATATGACGGATCTTCAGAATTATCTGGCATCAGCCACAAAAGAAGGTGAAAATCTTTTCTACGGATGGGGAGTGTATGCAGATCTGAAAGACTCTAATATGAACGCTGTTTACTTAGGGGAAGCTTCTCTTGGTTTAGGAAGAGATTACTATCAGAAAGAAAACGAAAAAAATACAGAAGCTATTGCTGAATATCAGAAATATGTAGCTTCTATGTTAAAAGAATTAGGTTATAAAAACGCCGATGCTGCCGCAAAAGGAATCGTTGATTACGAAAAAAGCATTGCAAAGACCTATTTAACAAACGAACAGAGCCGCG
The DNA here is from genome assembly GCA_002439165.1 of Chryseobacterium indologenes. Taxonomy (GTDB): domain Bacteria; phylum Bacteroidota; class Bacteroidia; order Flavobacteriales; family Weeksellaceae; genus Chryseobacterium; species Chryseobacterium indologenes_E. The sequence continues at coordinate 38,855 of DJTE01000030.1, read as the reverse complement.
ATAATACCCTTCAGTACAACCCTCAGACCATGACTGAGCTTTCGACGCTGGTAAAAGGAGTTGATCTTCCTTCTTACCTTAAAAAAGTAGGTGTCAGTACAGACAGGGTAATCATCGGGGAACTAGGTTATTATAAAAACTTTGATAAACTGGTAAATGCACAGAATCTTCCGGTAATTAAAGACTATCTGAAATTCCATATGATCAGCGGAAGTGCTTCTTATCTGAGTGAAAAACTGGGCGATATGAAATTTGCCTTCTACGGTAAATATTTAAGAGGCCAGCAGGAGCAGAGAGCGTTGAATAAAAGAGGTTTTGAGCTGATCAACGGTAATCTGGGCGAAGCATTCGGTAAACTGTATGTAGAAAAATACTTCCCTGCGGAAGCTAAATCTCAGATGGTGGAACTGATAGACTACCTGAAGAAAAGTTTTGTGATTCACATCAACAACTTAACCTGGATGTCATCCACAACCAAAGAAAAAGCACTTAAGAAGCTTAACAAATTCACGGTAAAAGTGGCTTATCCTGATAAATGGAAAGACTATTCAAAATTACAGATCATTCCTGAATCAAAAGGAGGTACACTTTACAAAAACCTTCAGAGCATCAGCGAATGGCAGTATAACAGAGAACTGGCTAAAGTAGGAAAGCCGGTTGATAAAACAGAATGGGGAATGACTCCGCAAACGGTAAATGCTTATTACAACCCGGTATATAACGAGATCGTATTCCCCGCAGCTATCCTTCAGCCGCCATTCTTCAACCCTCAGGCTGATGCAGCAGTTAACTTCGGAGGAATCGGTGCCGTAATCGGACACGAAATGAGCCACGGATTCGACGATTCTGGAGCTCAGTTTGATGCAGACGGAAATCTTGTGGACTGGTGGACTCCTGAAGATAAAGCCAACTTTGAAAAAGCTACCAAAGCACTTGCAGCCCAGTACGATAAATATGAGCCTGTAAAAGGAACTTTCGTAAACGGTACCTTTACCAACGGTGAAAATATTGCCGACCTGGGAGGAGTAAACATCGCTTACGATGCCCTTCAGATGTATCTTAAAGATAAAGGAAACCCAGGAAAGATCAGCGGATTTACTCAGGATCAGAGATTCTTCCTGAGCTGGGCAACCGTGTGGAGAACCCTGTCCAGCGAAAAATATATGATCAATCAGGTGAAGACTGACCCGCACTCTCCGGGCTATTTCAGAAGCTTCGGTCCGTTGATCAACGTTGATGCCTTCTACAAAGCATTCGATGTGAAAAAAGGAGACAAACTATACAAAGCTCCGGAAGACAGAATAAAGATCTGGTAAACATACTCAGCCGCTCAGTAATGGGCGGTTTTTGTTTTTTTAATAGAAGATTGAAGGTATCAGGTATTAGGAGGAAATCAATTTGTAGCTGCCGGCCGGCCTGCTGATTTTGGGGAACAATTTACCCCGCTCACTCTATATTATTAATCTTATTTTGGGTTTTGCTCACTTTTGAAATAAACATCCATTATAACAGCTTTTGCCAAAGCCTGCATTCACATTATTTTTCATAATACTCTTGGCTGTATATACACAAATCTTCAGATCCGGAATGCAAACTTTCCACCATTTGTCAATTATAGCTTATTATTTATTATTAAAGTTCGTATATTTGATCAGTTTGTGTACAATCAAAAATTATCTTTAATGAAAAAGCTAAATATTGGAATACTGGCCCTTTCGGGTATTGTATTTCTAAACTCATGCGGTGCGGCTAAAACTGCCGGAACAGAAACCAAAACTGAAACTACGGCTAGTGTTAGAGAACCGGTAAAAGGAAAAATGAAAGAGGAAGGGATTAATTTGTCTTATATGGATAAAAGTGTCCGTCCGCAGGATGATTTTTTTAGCTATGTGAACGGAAATTGGGTGAAAACAACTCAGATTCCTTCAGATAAAGCAAGCTGGGGATCTTTCAATGCCCTGAGAGAAAATGTGGATGATGCTTCCCTGGATATTCTGAACAAAATTTTATCAGAAACCTATACCGAAGGATCGGAAGGACAGAAAATCCAGAATCTGTATGCATCTTTCATGGATGTAAACAAAAGAAATGCAGACGGACTGGCTCCGATCAAAGCAGATCTGGCAAAGATTGATGCCATTAAAAATCTTAATGATCTTCAGAGCTACCTTCTTGAGGCCACCAGATTGGGAGATAATTCTTTCTACGGATGGAGAGTAGGCGCAGATATGAAGAACTCCAATATGAATGCCGTATACCTGGGCGGTCCTGATCTGGGTTTGGGAAGGGATTACTACCAGAAAGTAAACGAAGCCAATACCAAAACCTTAGCAGAATATCAGACTTATGTAGGAAAGCTGTTTGATGTACTGGGCAATAAAAACTCATCACAATCTGCCGGGAATGTAGTGGCTTTTGAAAAACAGCTGGCCAATTACCTGCTGACCCTGGAGCAGAACAGAGATGCCAACCTCAGATATAACCCTAAAAACGTATCCGAACTGTCAGGCATCGTTAAGAATATCAACCTTGCAAAATACCTTAAAGACGCAGGAGTAAACACAGACCGTGTGATCATCGGTGAACTGAAATATTATCAGAATATGGATCAGTTCCTGAACGAAAAAAATCTTCCGCTTTTAAAAGACTACCTGAAATACCACCTGATCAACGGCAATGCCAGCAATCTTGATGACAGGCTTGAGCAGATCAGATTTGATTTCTATTCAAAATATCTTCAGGGGCAGAAAGAACAGCGTCCGATGAACAAAAGAGGGCTGGCCCTTGTCAATGGAGTGCTGGGAGAAGCCTTTGGAAAATTATATGTTGAAAAATACTTTACTCCGGAAGCTAAGGCCCAGATGCAGACCTATATCGATTACCTTTTAAAATCATTCAAAAAGCATATCAATGATATCGACTGGATGTCTCCGGCTACCAAAGTAAAAGCACAGGAAAAACTTTCTAAGTTTACCGTTAAAATCGCTTATCCTGATAAATGGAAAGATTATACCAGGCTGAAAGTGGAATCTCCGGAACAGGGTGCTACCCTGTATTCCAATCTTCAGAATGTTGCTGCATGGCAGTACCAGAGAAGCCTGGATAAAGTAGGAAAACCCGTAGATAAAACAGAATGGGGAATGTCTCCGCAAACAGTAAATGCCTATTACAGCGGGTCGAACAACGAAATTGTATTCCCTGCGGCAATCCTTCAGCCTCCTTTTTATAACCCTAAAGCAGATGCAGCAGTTAACTTCGGAGGAATCGGTGCTGTAATCGGGCACGAGATCTCTCACGGGTTTGATGACAGCGGTTCCCGTTTCGACGGTGACGGTAATCTGAACAACTGGTGGACTGATGAAGACCGTAAAAACTTTGATGCCAAAGTAGGACAGCTGGCAGCCCAGTACAGCGCTTATGAACCGGTAAAAGGAAGTTTTGTGAACGGTAAATTCACAAGCGGTGAAAATATTGGCGACTTAGGCGGTGTAGCCGTTGCCTATGATGCCCTTCAGATGTACCTTAAAGATAAAGGAAATCCGGGGAAGATAAGCGGATTTACCCAGGATCAGAGATTCTTCATGAGCTGGGCAACCGTATGGAGAACAAAAGCGACAGACCAGTATATGATCAATCAGGTGAAGACAGATCCGCATTCTCCGGGAATCTTCAGGGCATTTGGCCCGCTGGTGAATCAGGATGCATTTATCAAAGCATTTGACATCAAACCCGGAGACAAAATGTATAAAGCTCCTCAGGACAGAATAAAAATTTGGTAAAATCTGCCAAAAATTGTTAGACAATAAAAACGCATCGTTTTCGGTGCGTTTTTATTTTATTTTTCATAGCTTAGTGACAACATAGAAGAGCGATATTCCGCTATAATATAATCGATTAAATTAAATATTTCAAGAAAAATATCGTCAAAATTTTGTATGTTACAGTTTTTTTTTAAATTTAAACATTGGATTGGTAACTTATCCGGCTTGCCGGTAAATTACTCTGAAACAGATCCTAATTAAAATCAGAAATCTCAAAATAATAATAATATGGCAATGTTTAATTATGGTGTTGGCGGAAACGAGGTAAAAGTAGACGCTAATGAAGCTATCCAGGAAATACAGGAAAACAAATCGCTGATAGTAAGCCAGCTTACAACAGAAGAATCGTATACCCCTGAAATCGTAACAGGATTAAAAACCGTGGAAGATGTCTTCAGACATTTCCAGCCTTCCGTAGCTGTACAGCACGAAACAGAAGACGGAGGTATGGTAGAAGAAGAATTCCGTTTTCAGAATCTTGCAGACTTTACTCCAAAAGTTCTTACCCAGAAATCAGACTATTTACAGCAGCTCAGCATGGAGCAGGAGCAGTACAATAAAATCGTACGTCAGCTGAAAACCAATAAGATTCTGCGTAATATGCTGGAAAACGATCAGACGAGAGCTGCGTTTATCGAAGTATTGAAAGAAGTGGCACAAGAACTTGAAAAATAATTACATTAAATCAAATCATGGATAGCAAATTACAGGCACAGGAAAGCCAGCAGCAGGGACAACAGCAGCAACACTCGGGGCAGCCGAAAGGAAACCCTCTTGCGGAACTTAATAAAATGGGAGGTTTTGGCTTTGTTGAATCCGTTGTAGACGGTATCGCCAATATGAACCCGACAAGAAAGGCAAGAAAAGAAATCTTTCTGAACGACTCCAATAAAGCAGAAGAAAGAAAAGAACTTCTTCAGAAAATAAACCTCTGGGTTAGCCTTCTGGAAGGAAGCGAATCTGCAGATAAAATGGCAGATACCTGCAAAACAAAAGCACAGGCAGCTGATCAGAATTTAAAAAAGAATCTGAAAAATACGCTTGATGCAGTTCGTATGCTGGAAACCAATTACAGAACAGTAGCACAGTTCTATAAAAATACAGAACTGGATAAGGTAGATAACGTAAGTATCGTGAATGCCAGCCTTGAGCAGGTATCAGATCTGGATAATCCTTTATTCATTGATGCTATTGCAGAAGAATTCAAAAACTATTACGACCGTTTAGACCTTAGAGACAATTATTCACTTCTTGCCATTCCGGGATATCTGGGATCCAACAAAGTGGTGGAAAAATGGGCTAAGATCTGTAACGAGAACAAAGTAATGATGGTTACCGATTTTGCCAACCTTGATAAACCGGATGATGTGGTAGACTTATTCCACTCCGCCAACCTTACAGGGGGTGAACTTCACAGAAGTAACGTGATCATGACCTGTAACTGGTTAGTAGGAAGAGGAAGAGCCGAAGAAGTAGGAGAAGAAGAAAACGTAGAACTTCCGCCTTCCACTTCATTAGCAGGAAAAATCCACAAAACACTGATGTCTCAGGTAGCAGCAGGTAAAAAACACGGTAACATCAACGAGGTAGATGCCGTAAAATTCGAACTGAAGAAAAGTGAAATCTCTCAGCTTGAAAAAATGGGTCTTGTACCAATGGTGAACGAATACGGAAAGATCATGGCTTTCTCTGCGAAAACATTATTCACAGGAGATAATATCGGTCTTCAGACCTATTCCGTAGTTCGTGTATTCGACTATGTAACCAAAGTATTGCTGGACTTCCTGAACAGAAGAGCCTTTGAAAACTGGAATGCCAAAAATGAAGATGATCTGAGAAGACAGATCGTAACATTCCTGGACAACATCAAAGGTCCGGATAAACTGATCGAGAAATTCAAGATCGTTCGTTTTGAACAGGACAGAGTAAACAAAGACAGAGTATGGCTTGATATCCGTATGACCCCTTATTTCCCTACAAAAAGTTTCGTTATCAAACTAGACGGACACAAAGGAGATGACGGTAACGAATGGGATGCACAGTATACTCAGGAATAATTACAACCCAATTTTTAAAAATAAAAACCGATGCATTTTTTACATCGGTTTTTTACTGCCAAATCTTATGAAAATTAATGTAACCTTAAAATTATATGCTCTTCCCGTAGCTGTAATGCTTGTCCTCACAGGTTGCGAGGAGAAATACAAAAGACCCGATCATTATAAAATAGATTATTTTAAAAATGAACGCGAGGAGGGGAAAGCTTATATCATGAACAGAGAAGAATGTTTTGATGCCAGTGAACTGGTAGTCGGAAGTTCATCTGTAAAACTGGTAGACAGCTCATCAGGAAGAGGAAAGTCTTTCTTTCTTTATCAGGTAAAAAACGGAAAGATTCTGAAAACAGTGAGAGATTCCGTCATGAATTATCCTTTCATGTTTTTGTCACACCAGAGACTTAAGCTTAAAAATGATTCCATGTACCTTTATCTGAAGAGACTGGAAGGCTATACGCTTATCAGAGAAGACAGAAATCTCAATTATCAGTGGGTGAAGTCGGCTCCGGTATATTCCATTAAAGAAGATAAATAATCAATGGCCGGCAGATGGAAGAAGGAGGCCGGAAGTTAATTCCGGTTATACGTATTGAAAGTCATTACAAAATCAACATACCATAAAAAAGTGAGTATGGTATTTATAACTTCCCTCTTCCAATTCCAGGCTTCCATAAATCAAAATAAGTTTATCTTTGCAGAACGGGAATGTACAGAAGAAAGTACCGTATTCCCTTCAATCATTTAAACAGACTGAGGTTTTTGGAAAAAGATCATAAAAGTTCAGGCTTTCTCCATATTGGAAACAAGCTTTTAAACTGGTACAGAAAGAATGCAAGAGACCTGCCGTTCAGGCAGACAAAAGACCCCTATAAAATCTGGATCTGCGAAATTGTTTTTCAGCAGACAAGGATCAGTCAGGGGCTGAATCATTATAATAATTTCATTAAAAGATTTCCGGATGTAAAAACTTTGGCTGAAGCTGAAGAAGATGAGGTTTTGCTGTACTGGAAAGGACTGGGCTATTATTCAAGGGCCATTAATATACACAAAGCGGCACAGCAGATCATGAATGATTACCACGGCGCTTTTCCGGAGCAGTATGAGGAGATTTTAAAACTGAAAGGAGTCGGAAAGTATACAGCAGCAGCTATTTCAAGTATTTGTTTTGGGGCCGGAATGCCTGCCGTTGACGGCAATTTTTACAGAGTATTGAGCCGTATTTTTGCTGATGATTTTGATATCTCCAGTTCAAGAGCTTTCACTTATTTTTCTGAACTGGCATTTCTCGTTATGCCTGAAAGCGCAGGTGATTTTAACCAGGCCATGATGGACATCGGCTCTGAAGTCTGCAAACCCAAAAATCCGCTTTGTGGAGAATGCCCGGTAAATGAAGACTGCCTCGCATTTTCTTTACAGAAAGTCTCTGATTTTCCGGTGAAAACCAAAAAGGTAAAAACAGAAGACCTTGCTTTACAGTATTATTTTGTACACAGAAACGGCCGGTTTCTGATTCAGCAGAGAAAAGATGATTTTATCTGGAAGAAATTATTCGAGTTTTTACCAGAACTCCCGGCGGAACTGCAACCCTTTACCGGAAGCACAAAAACACTTTCCCATAAACTCACTCACAAAAATCTGACTATTGAAATTACTGATGTGGAGGTGACCTCCGGGACGCTATGGAACAGCTTTCTGAAGCAGAATCAGTATATCGTTACAGACGGGGATGCTTATCATGAAAGGTCTTTTCCGAAGCCTCTGGAAAACTACATTCAAAACACATTGAAAGACTGAAATTTGTCTTCCGGAATCTGAAATCTAATTTGTACTTTTGCAAAATGATTAAAAACGTCATTTTTATTTTCATAACACTGCTAGTCGTTTCATGTGGAAAAGATCCGGTTCCGAAACCTTACGGGGAACTTCGCCTGGAATATCCTGCACCCCAATATCAGAAATTTGAAAACAGCTGTGCCTATACCTTTGAGTATTCGGATTTTGCATCGCTTTCACCTGCGAAAAAACCGTGCTGGTATTATCTGAATTATCCGCAAATGAAGGCTAAGGTATTCGTTACCTATTACCCGATACAGAATGATTTTGCAGATCATATCAAGGAAGCCGAAAAAATGGTATACGAACATACCGTAAAAGCCAGTGCCATAGAAACCAAATCTTTTGAATATCCTGAAAAAAAAGTATACGGAAACTTTTATGAACTGAAAGGGCAGAGTGCTTCCAATCTTCAGTTTTACATTACAGACAGTACAAAACACTTTGTAACTGCTTACCTGTACTTTAATACAAGACCAAAGCCGGATTCCCTGGCACCGGCAGTGAACTATATCAAAAATGATATGAAACATCTGCTGGACACTTTTGAATGGAAAAAATAAATTACTTTTAAAATACATTGAAAAATATATGAAACTTTTAGTTGTAGGAAGTGTTGCATTTGATGCAATCGAAACGCCATTTGGTAAAACAGATAAAATTTTAGGAGGAGCTGCCACATATATCGGTATTACTTCATCTATTTTAGGCGTTAAATCTGGTATTGTTTCTGTAGTAGGAGGAGATTTTCCACAGGAACATCTTGATATGTTCTCAGGAAGAGATGTAAATATCGAAGGAATTGAGATCGTAAAAGAAGGGAAAACATTCTTCTGGGCAGGAAAATACCATAATGATCTGAATACAAGAGATACTTTGGCGACAGAAGTGAATGTTCTGGAAAACTTTGATCCGAAAATTCCGGACTCGATGCAGAATTCAGAAATCCTGCTGCTTGGAAACCTGCACCCCGGAGTTCAGCTTTCCGTATTGGAAAAAATGAACGAACGTCCTAAACTTGTCATCCTGGATACCATGAATTTCTGGATGGATACAGCATGGGATATTCTGATGGATATGATCGCCAAAACAGATGTGATCACCATCAATGATGAAGAGGCAAGACAGCTTTCAGGAGAATATTCACTGGTAAAAGCGGCTAAAAAGATTCACGAAATGGGACCTCAGTATGTGATCATCAAAAAAGGTGAGCACGGAGCCCTTCTTTTCCACGACAATAAAGTATTCGCTATTCCTGCACTTCCGCTGGAAGAAGTTTTCGATCCAACCGGAGCCGGAGATACTTTCGCAGGAGGTTTTGCGGCTTATCTTGCTAAAAAAGGAAAATTTGATTTCGAAACGATGAAGTCTGCACTGATCGTAGGTTCTGCGATGGCATCTTTCACCGTTGAAAAATTCGGAACAGAAAGAATCCAGGAAGTAAAAGAATCTGATATGTTCGGCAGATTGAGACAATTCAAAGAATTAACAACATTTGATGTTGAACTGCAGTAAATAAGTCTTTTTAAGAAATATTTATAATAAAAAATTTAGTGTAATTCGTTAAGAATTCTAAATTTGCAACTTGTTTAAAATAGTAAAATGACAAATAAACTAAAAATCACTTTTCTTCTTGGGATTTTCATGATGATCTGCTCTTCAAACATGATGAAGGCCCAGTTAAAGCCGGGAGAATTAGTGGATGGTATTGCTGCTGTAATCGGGGATGAAATTGTTCTGGAATCTGATGTTATCGAGCAGATGCACTACGCAAAACAGCAGGGAGCTTCCAATGCAGATAAATGTGAGTTCCTGGAAAACCTTATCAGTAACAAGCTTTTGGTATACGAAGCAAAAAAAGATACATTAATCGAAAACCGTTCTGCTGCCATAAAAGAGCAGGCAAACGCCAAATATCGTCAGCTTCTTTCCCAGTTTCCGGACGAAAAAACAATGCTGGCCGCCTATAAGTTCAGAAACGGATATGAAATGAAAAATGCGATCGAAAAGATCGATACCGACCAATATTACGGACAGGCAAAGTACCAGAGAATTACTGAAAAAGCAGACGTAACTCCAAACGAGGTTACAGACTTTTACAACCTGTTTAAAATGCAGCTCCCGGAGGTAAAAGATGAAGTTTCTCTTGCTCAGATCGTTCTGTATCCTAAACTGACGGAAGCGCACAAAGAAGACCTTATCAAACGTCTGAAGAAGATCAAACAGGATATTATGGCAGGTGAAACCTTTGAAAGCCAGGCAAGAATTTACTCTGAGGACGAAGGTTCTGCAGCCAACGGAGGTCTGTATAAAAATATTTACAAAGGGCAGATGGTAAAACCATTTGAAGCTGCGGCTCTGAATCTTCAGGAAAATGAAATCTCAGATCCTGTGGAATCTGAATTCGGATATCATATTGTTCAGCTGGTGAAAAAATCAGGTAAAGTATATGATGCCCGTCATATCCTGCTGAAAGCCACTCCTACGGATGATGAAATAAAGACTACCAAAGCAAAGCTGGACAGTATCAGAGGACTGATTCAGGATGGTAAAATGACGTTCAAAGATGCCGCATTTAAATTCTCAGACGATAAAAGAACAAAATTCAATGCCGGAATTATCCCGGGGTCAGACGGTTCTGATAAAATTGAAAGAGAAAGTATTCCCGGAACAGTCAGCTATGAATTGGCGGGGCTGAACAAAGGAGATATCACTATGGCTTTTGAAGAAGAAGAAAATAAAAAGAAATTAGTGAAGATCATCAAAATTGAAGATGTAATTCCGGCTCACCAGATTACCCTGGAAACAGATTACAGCAGAATCAAGCAGATGGCGCTCAATAAGAAAAAGAACGAGATGGTTGAAAAGTTCGTGAACTCTAAGCTTCCTACGATCTTTATGTCAATAGACGGCCGTTACGAAAACTGTAATTTCAAAGCCAACTGGAATAAAGAATCAATTAAAAAATAAAACATAAACCTTCAGAATTTCTGGAGGTTTTTTTATACACATAAAAGTCCGGAATGGTCCCTTAGTCTGTAAATTTCAGAAGCAGGCTCCGGTAATAAGCACCTTACTGAAAAGTGAAGCGTTGAATTATAGTAAATATCCGTTACTTTTATTCGTTTTTAAATCCTGAATATCCCTGTTTTTAGTATTTTTACGCATGAGCAATTTTATAGACTTTAATTCAGCAAAAAAACTTCACCAGATGCAGACAGAGCAGAATAGAATTACACAGCTTTTTAATATACAGTATCCCATTATCCAGGCCGGTATGATCTGGCACTCAGGATGGAGGCTTGCTTCAGCCGTTTCCAATTGCGGAGGGCTTGGATTAATAGGAGCAGGAAGTATGTATCCTGATATCCTGAGAGAAAATATTCAGAAATGTAAAATGGCTACGGATAAGCCTTTCGGAGTAAACGTTCCGATGCTGTATCCCAACCTCGAAGAAATTATTCAGATCATTCTGGAAGAAGGAGTAAAAATAGTTTTTACTTCGGCCGGAAATCCCAAAACATATACAGAAACCCTTCAGAAAGAGGGACTGACTGTTGCCCATGTGGTCTCTTCAACCAAATTTGCCGTAAAATGTGAAGAAGCCGGTGTAGATGCAGTTGTAGCAGAAGGTTTTGAAGCCGGAGGACACAACGGAAGAGATGAAACCACTACTTTTTGCCTGATCCCTAATGTAAAACAGCATATTTCCAAACCATTGATCGCTGCAGGAGGGATAGCTTTAGGTTCACAGATGAAAGCTGCTATGATCCTGGGAGCAGACGGAGTACAGATCGGGTCACGTTTCGCTGCAACCGTAGAAGCAAGTGCCCATGAAAACTGGAAAAAGAAAATTACGGAACTGAATGAGGGAGATACCCATCTTACCTTAAAAGAACTGGCTCCTGTAAGAATGGTGAAAAATAAATTCTTCAGCGAACTGGAGGAAATCTATCAGTCAGGAAGAAATAAAGAGGCCCTGACAGCATCCTTAGGCCGTGCGAGAGCAAAAAGAGGAATGTTTGAAGGCGATATGGAAGACGGAGAACTTGAAATAGGGCAGGTTTCAGCACTAATTCATGATATTCTTCCGGTAGAAACTGTTTTCAGTAACCTGTTGAAAGAATTTGAAGAAGCAAAAGCGCCGGCTTTGTAAAGATGGATCATCCTTAAAATATTACCCCTGGGTTTTTCAGGGGTATTTTATTTTAAAAATGCAACGCTGTGGAATGTTTGATATGGTTCATCACAAAAGAACTTTTAATCTTGCTGATATTGGGAATAACGGACAGTTTGCCGGTAATAAAACTGCTGAAATCTTCAGGGCTCCGTACCACAACTTTCAGGATATAATCAAAAATGCCGCCCGTTACATACGCTTCAACCACTTCATCCAGCTCTGCTATCTTTTTTGAAAATTCCTCCACATATTCCATTCGCTGGCTGTTGAGGGATACGGTCACAATAACGGTAAAATTCAACCCAACTTTTTTAGGATCTACAAGGGCTACATAATTTTTAATATACCCTTCATTTTCCAGTTTTTTGATCTTGTCATAAACAGACGTTCTGGACATATTCAGCTTTTCCGTAAGGTCGGTAATATCAAATCGCGAACTTTTCTGAAGAATCCTTAAAAGTTCCAGTTCCTGTTTTCCTGGTATTTCCATCCGGATTTTTTCCGGTAAAGATATAAAACTGATGTCATATTTGTATTTAAACTGTATTTTAAATTGATTTTAAGGATTTTTACATATTTTATTTTTAATATGGAAATTATTTTCACAAATCAATACATTTGCCCGGACGTTATACAAAATGAAGCGAACGTTTTTTAAGAAATTACAGTAGGAATCATGATACAGAATCAATTAACAGACATTAATGGAACTGAAATTTATATAGAATATCATAACCGTTCTGAGGGCGGGCCGGTCATTGTTTTTCTTCACGATTCTTTAGGCTCTGTACAGCTTTGGCGAGATTTTCCAGCCCTGCTGTCCGAACACACCGGTTGTAATGTTTTTGCATATGACAGATCAGGTTACGGAAAATCAGGTTCTATGCTTACTCATGAAAGACCGGTAAACTATATGGAACTCGAAGCCGGTTTTCTGAATGAACTATTGACAGCGTTTAACATCCGCAACGCTATTTTATTCGGTCACAGCGATGGCGGAACAATCGCCCTGATCACAGCTGCCAGATATCCGGAAAAAATAAAAGCCGTAGTGTGTGAAGCAGGACATATTTTTGTAGAAGAAACTACTCTAAAAGGAGTATATGATGCGTGGGAAGCCTATAAAACAACGAATCTCCCGGAACGGCTGAAAAAGTACCACGGTGATAAAGTAGAAACACTCTTCAGAGCCTGGACAGAAACCTGGACAAGAGCCGATTACAGAGCCTGGAATATAGAATATCTTTTAAAGGATATCCGGTGCCCGCTATTATTCATTCAGGGAGAAGCTGATGAATACGGAACACTGGATCAGGTTGAAAAAACAGTAACCCAGGTAAGCGGACCGGCAGAAAGATACATCATACCCGGGATAGGACATACCCCGCACAAAGAATCCCCGGAATTGGTGCTGAAAAGAACCGCGGAATTCATTAAAGGGTTATAAATTCAAATTTTAAGCCGCTCAATAAATCCGGATAACACATAAACGGGCTTCAGGCCCGTTTTAAAATACTAAAACCGTATTCAGATAAATATAGCCTCCAAAATTTAATCATATATATTTTTCCTGTACTCAACCGCCTTATTCAATTGAAACGGGCTTCAGTCCGTTTAAACATTTAAAATAAAAAAACATTCCATTTTCCAGATCCCGGCATTTCATAAATCTTTTATTAATTTTGTATAAATCTTAATAGTCAGGAAAAAGATGCTGTTAACAGTTCCGGCGGAACCGGTTCCTATCCGGGAAATACCTATTGATAAAAATATAAAGCTCTTCATTAAAAGGGAAGACCTTATTCATCCTCAGATTTCGGGGAATAAATACTGGAAACTGTTTTATAATATCAATAACTATCTCAATCAAAATCCCGGAAAACCTTATGTTATTACTTTTGGAGGAGCATTTTCCAACCACATTGCTGCAGTGGCTGCGGCCGGAAATATGGCCGGGATCCCCACATTAGGTATCATAAGAGGAGAGGAGCTTAAAGATAAATGGAGGGATAACCCTACACTGCTTTTTGCCAGAAGAAACGGGATGAACCTGAAATTTGTTACCCGTGAGGAATACCGGCACAAAGAAAAATTAACCGAATTTCTGCAGCATGAATTTCCCGGATCACTTGTGGTTCCCGAAGGTGGAACCAATAAAGAGGCAGTAGAAGGCGTAAAAATGATGCTGAATGACCAAACAAAAGATTTTGATTATCTTTGCACTGCGGTAGGAACCGGAGGAACAATTGCCGGAATCTCAAAATTTTGTGAAGAAAATCAGAAAGTTATAGGATTTAAAGCAGTTGACGATGATTCACTGGAAAGTAAAATCTTTGAATTAACCTCAAAACGGAATTTTGATCTGATAGATTCAGGTTTCGGAGGTTATGGTAAAATAAAAGATGATAACATCCGTTTTATCAATGACTTCAAAGAAAAATACGGAATTCCTTTGGAGCCGGTTTATACAGGAAAGATGATGCAGAAGGTTTTTGAACTGATTGATGAAGGATATTTTCCTGAACACAGCAGGATTTTGTGCTTTCACACAGGCGGGCTGCAGGGAATTGAAGGTGCCAATCTGCTTTTAGAAAAACAGAACAGAAATTTAATTATATAAGTAAATTGAAAAACATGAAAAGACTTCTCTTGCTCATAAGCCTTTTAGTTTTATCAAAATTTTCAGCTCAGAACTGGGCCACTGAAGATCAGTACATCCAACGGTTTGCCAAATACGCGGTAGAGGAAATGGAAAAATATAAAATTCCGGCTTCCATTACCTTAGCCCAGGGACTTTTAGAGACCGGGGGCGGGCAGAGCAGACTTGCCCAGGAAGGCAAAAATCACTTCGGGATCAAATGTAAAGAAGACTGGACGGGGAAAACCATGAAACACACAGATGATGCTCCCAACGAATGTTTCCGTGTATATGACGATCCCAGACAGTCTTATGAGGACCATTCCATATTCTTATCAACAAGAAAATATTATGCGAATCTTTTCAAGCTGGATATGAAAGATTACAGAGCATGGGCTCATGGACTGAAAAAAGCAGGCTACGCTACCAATCCCCGTTATGCATCGATTCTCATCGGCAAAATTGAAAAATACAGGCTTTACGAATATGACAATACTTCTTCCAGTGAAGTATTGTATGCGGTTCTTAAAATGTACCCGGACCTGAAAGACGACAGAACTTTCATGGCTCAGCTGGAACCCTCAAAAGCTGTAAAGAAAGTTAAAGAACCTGTTACCGTAGAAGTTCCTTATAAACAGACCTCTTATGCCCAGCAACAGAAAAGAGTGGAAAGGATCAAAACAAAAGCGGAAATCCTTAATTCTATCATTATCAAAAGCCACCCGAACGAAGGGCTTAAATATATCGTTATCCCTGAAGACACCAACGTAAAATTCATCGCCAATAAATTTAAAGTAAGCGAAAGCAGACTGATGAAATGGAATGACCTGGACAGTGATGTCTTAAAGAAAAATGATATCGTTTTCCTTGAATCCAAAAACTCAGCAGGAAATACAGCAACCTATAAAGCCGAATCCGGTGAGGATATGCACGATATTGCCCAGAAATTCGGAATCAAGCTTAATAAACTTTACGCTAAAAACCGTATGGACGAAGGTCAGCAGCCTTCTGCGGGCCAGCTGATCTATTTAATAGACAAAAAACCGAGAAATTAATTTTTTTGTTGGCCGTTTCCGGCATTCACAGACAACTGCCAACCAGCAACCAATATATGAAATACCAAAGAAGTTCGGCTTTATTTGATGAAGCCTATCAATACATTCCGGGTGGAGTAAATTCTCCGGTACGTGCATTCAAATCAGTAGGAGGAGTTCCTGTTTTTATGAAATCGGCGAAGGGAGCTTATCTTACAGATGCAGACGATAATACTTACATCGATTACATCAATTCATGGGGACCGGCTATTTTAGGACATACCCATCCTGAAGTTCTGGAAGAACTGAAAATCCAGGCCGAAAAAGGGTTTTCTTTCGGAGCACCCACTGAACTGGAAACCGAAATTGCAAAATTCATTGTAGAGAACGTTCCGAATATTGATCAGATCAGAATGGTTTCCTCCGGTACAGAAGCGTGTATGAGCGCAGTAAGACTGGCGAGAGGATTTACCGGAAGAGATAAGATCATCAAGTTTGAAGGCTGCTATCACGGCCACTCAGACTCTTTCCTGATTAAAGCAGGAAGCGGGGCTGCTACCTTCGGAAATCCGAATTCTCCGGGAGTTACAGAAGGTACGGCAAAAGATACTCTTTTAGCCCGTTATAATGATATTGAGCAGGTTCAGGATCTGTTCCGTCATAATCCGGGAGAAATTGCAGCCATTATCATTGAGCCGGTAGCCGGAAATATGGGATGTGTACTTCCTGAAAATAATTTCCTGCAGAACCTGAGAAAAATCTGTGATGAAAACGGAACTTTGCTGATCTTTGATGAAGTGATGACCGGATTCAGACTGGCTTTCGGAGGTGCACAGGAACTTTTTAATGTAAAAGCAGACCTTGTTACCTACGGAAAAGTGATCGGTGGAGGACTTCCGGTAGGCGCTTTTGCCGGAAGAAATGAGATTATGGACCACCTTGCCCCGAAAGGAGGTGTATACCAGGCCGGAACATTAAGCGGGAATCCTCTGGCTATGAGAGCAGGACTGAAAACACTTCAGCTGATTAAAAATGATCCGGAATTCTTCAGCAGGCTGGATAAAACAACAGAAACATTAAGCATTGAGATCGGAAAAATTCTGAATGAAAAAGACATTCCTCATAAGATCAACAGAAAAGGATCCATGATGTCTGTGTTCTTCCATACCAACAGAGTCTCTAATTTTGATGAAGCTCAGGAAGCCAACCATTCATTGTTCAATAACTTCTTCCATCAGATGCTTGAAAATGGAATTTATCTTCCGCCAAGCGGCTATGAGACCTACTTCATCAGTGATGCCATCAAAGAAAAAGAAATTGAGATAACACTGGAAGCAGTCAGAAAGTTTGAATATTCCAATAAATAAAAATAAGACCGGGTTTAAAATCCGGTCTTTTTATTTCCCAGAGATTCCTAAATCTTTTTTAACAGCCAGGAGACCAATACAACACAAACATCTGCGAAATCAGCGCGATCTGCGGGAACTTTATATACATTATTAATGTTTTTATAAAGTAAATACCTGCTAATCTGTTCAATCTGCCTGATAAAATTATCCAAAGCATAAATCATACAGATTTTGTAATAAACCGTACACCTGCTTCACAGACGTTCTTTTTAATTTTGTCAGAAAGAGATTGGACATGACGACTTCAGACCATACGATATCCCGTAAGGATTTTATCAGGAATTCAGCACTGGCAATGGCCGGATTAACTTTAATACCCAATATCATGAATGCATCACCGTTTTCTGATGAGAAAAATAATTCGGTAAAAGGAAAACTAAGTCTTAAAAACGTCCGTCTGGAAACAGGTTTTATTTATGAAGAAGGAGACGTAACAGCAACGAAAACAGACCTGTTCTATATTGAGACTGAAAACGGTAAAATCACAAAAATTGCTACTAACCAGCCCGGTGCCAAAGCCATAGATGCCAAAGGACTATTAATGCTTCCTGCATTTAAAGATATGCATATCCACCTGGACAAAACTTTTTACGGAGATAAATGGCAGGCGGTAAGAAAAAGAACCGGAGGAATTAAAGGAATGATCGGACTGGAACAGAAGATGCTTCCGGAAATGCTTAAAAATTCAACATTTAAAGCAGAAAAGATGATTGAACTGTTACAGTCAAAAGGTACATCTTTTGCCAGAAGCCATGTGAATATAGAACCTACATCAAAACTCCAATCGTTAAAAAATTTACAGAAAGCCCTGGATCATAAAAAGAATGGCTTCGGAGCAGAACTGGTGGCTTTCCCTCAGCATGGAGTATTCTATACGGATTCAGTGCCTTATCTGAAGGAAGCGGCTAAAATGGATATTGATTTTATCGGTGGAGTAGATCCGTTCAATGTTGACGGAAATATTGAAAAGGTGGTTGATTTTACGGTCCAGCTGGCCTTAGATCACAAAAAAGGAATTGATATTCACCTTCACGAAACTGCGGATTCAGGATTGAAAACAGTGGAATATCTGATTGATAAAGTGAATGAAAACCCCTCTCTTAAAGGGAATACTTATTTGAGCCATTGTTTTATATTAGGAAAATTAGAACCCGCAAAACAGGAAGAAATTGCTGAAAAACTGGGGGCGGCACAGATCGGAATTGTCTCTACGATCCCTGTCGGAAGGCTGATTATGCCGATCCCGACCTTATACAAGCATAAGGTAACCGTATTGACAGGAAATGACAGTATTGTAGATCACTGGAATACTTTCGGAACAGGAAGTGTACTTCAGAAAGCCAATCTGATGGCACAGCTCTACGGTTATTCTACCGAACTGGCCTTATCCAGAAGTCTGAAGCTGGCGACAGGAAATGTACTTCCGCTGGATGATAAAGGAGTTCAGCAATGGCCCAAATCCGGAAATCAGGCAGATTTTGTACTGATCGATGCAAGCTGCTCTGCGGAAGCGGTATCCAGAATTTCCGAGGTGAAATCTCTGGTACATCAGGGAAATGTTGTCTTTTAAATTTTTAATCTTAACATGATAAGCAATGAAAATTTTAATATTTCTACTGGCGTTCGGCAGCATGAGTGCATGTGATACGAAGCCGGGTAACTCTCCAAAAGAATACAGGATGGAACAGAAAGATATAGTGGATCTGGTAAGAAAAAATGATCTGGCAGCAGTGAAATCGGCCTTGAATAATGGAACTGATGTGAATACCAAAGACAGAAGAGGACGCTCGTTACTGCTGATCGCCACCATTGAAAAACAGGTTGAGATGGCAAGACTGCTGGTTGCTTATAAAGCGGATGTCAACCTTCAGGATGACCAGCTGGACAGTCCGTTTCTGTATGCCGGAGCAAGCGGGCAGACAGAGCTGGTGAAATTATATCTTGAAAACGGAGCCCGTTTTGATCTTTTCAACCGCTACAATGGTACCGCACTGATTCCTGCCTGTGAAAGAGGTCATGTGGAAACGGTGAAAGTACTGGTAAAAACAAAAGGTTTTCCGGTTAATCACGTGAACCGGTTAGGCTGGACAGCACTTATGGAAGCTGTGATTCTCGGAAACGGGACTGAAAAGTACCAGGAAATCGTACAGATCTTAAAAGACAGCGGAGCTGATCTGAGTATTCCTGATCATTCCGGGAAAACTCCCCTGCAGCATGCTGAATCTATGGGTTTTGGAGAAATTGTCCGGATATTAAAATCCTAAAATAAAATTTGGATATATATAGTTTAGTGTTAGCCACAGAAACAGCAGACATTTAATCACTTGAATCTTAGAAAAGCAATAAATCTTTTCAAAGAAATAGGCTCTGATTTTTCCGTTCTTTTCGGAATAATCATGAACATAAAAGTGTGATGGATTGTTTGTTTTTGTGGTTTTTTATTTCTCGCAGATTCTGCAGATTGAGCAGATTTTTTATTCTGTGGTCAATAGAAATCACAGATTTCTAAAGACTGAAGTGTACTTTTATACGCTTAGGGTGTAAACTTATTAAAGTGTCAAAGACTTTTGTGTTTTTAAAAATACCACGGATATACGGGTTTTTGGGACAAAAAATATTCAGCATATTTCATTTATTCCGGTTTCATACATGATCTGCGATAGGGGAAGGTTCAGGAACAGCCGTTTTTTATACGATCCATGAATGTTTTGAAATAAATTGAACAGGCTCTTGTAATTTTTACTAATTTTAAGAGAAAATCAGACCGCGTGGGCCAACATACAGATCATTTTCCGGTTTTAGGAATCCAGGAATTCAGCGATAACCAGCTGAAGGGCTGTAATCTGCTGTTTAATGAACTTTATGGGGCACGTTCCATTGATGATCCCCACAAACACGATTTTTTTATCATCAATCTTTTTGAGCATGGTGTAGGATCCCATACGATCGATTTTACGGAATACCAGGTGAAAGACCATCAGATCCATCTCGTTTTTCCGGACCAGGTTCATCAGTGGGTGATTGAAAAAGAAACCATCGGCTATCAGCTGATGATCAGCAGGGACTGGTTTGAAAGTTTTTTACCTTCTTTGAGATTTTCTGCATCGTATTATCAGAATCACCCGGTGATCAACCTTTCCGGAGAGGTTTTTGAAACATTCAGGTATGAATTCCAGGCCATCCGTAATGAGCTGAAAAGGGAAAATATATTCTGGGAAATGATCCAGAAACGGAGCGAGCTGATCGGCCTGCTGGTAAGCAGATCAATGGAAGGGGCTTTTAAGGATTTCGAAGTCTATAACTCGAATCCTATCATTTCCAGGTTTTTACATCTGATCGACCAGAATTTTAAAACAGAAAGATCGGTTTCTTTTTATGCAGGTAAACTGAATATTTCTGCCAATTACCTGAATATCGTATGCAAGAAAAACCTTAACGCTTCAGCTTCATCCCTTATTCAGGACCGTATTCTTCTTGAAGCCAAACGTCTGCTGAAAGTTTCGGAAATGTCTGTAAAAGATATTGTGTATGATCTCGGATTTTACGACCATGCCAGCTTTTCAAAATTTTTCAAGGTGCAGACCGGAATGACTCCATCCCAGTTCAAGGAATAATTTATACAACACAAGACATAATTAATACACTGTTTTTGTGCTGAAGCAGATGTAATTTTGTATGATTAAATTTTTAAATCATGCAATTTCCCTATCAATTAACTGCAAAAGGAAAATATTCCCTGAAAAATGTCCGCCTGGAAACAGGTTTTGAATATGATAATGAAGAGGTGACTGGAACAAAAACAGATCTTTTCAGTATTGATATTGAGGACGGAAAGATCAAAACCGTCAGAGCCAATGATTCTGCTTCCCGGGCGCTAGATGCCAAAGGTTATCTGATGCTTCCTGCCTTCAGGGATATGCACGTACATCTGGATAAAACCCTGTACGGGCTTCCATGGAAAGCATTATCCCCCAAAAGGAGATCGGTAAAGGATATGATCGCCTATGAACAGGAAATTATCCCGGAACTGCTGAAAACTTCTGTGGAAAGGGCAGAACAGCTGATCAGCCTTTTACAGCACTACGGGACCCATTTTGCACGAACCCACTTTAACGTAGAACCTACTTCAGGATTAAAATCCCTTGAGCATCTGGAAAGAGCCCTGGAAAATAAAAAAGATTCGTTCAGCGCCGAACTGGTTGCTTTCCCGCAGCATGGCCTTTACTATACCGAATCTGCTTCCCTGATGAAAGAGGCAGCACAGCTGAAAAGTGTAGGTTTTATCGGTGGCCTTGATCCTTTAAGCATCGACGGAAGTATTGAAAAAGTACTTGATTTTACGGTACAGCTGGCTGTTGATCATCAGAAAGGAATTGATATTCACCTTCACGAAACAGGCGAATCAGGAATGAAAACCATCAATTATCTGATTGATAAAGCCATTGAAAATCCACAGCTTCAGGGAAAAACATTCGTAAGCCATGCTTTTGCCCTGGCCCATCTTTCGGCTAAAGAAGCAGAACAGATCGCTGAAAGACTGGCGGAAGGAAAAGTTGGCATTGCTTCATCGGTTCCATTTGGAAAAACCATCATGCCTATTTCATTGTTGAAGAAACATGGTGTAAATGTCCTGATCGGTAATGATAACGTACAGGATTACTGGAGTACTTTCGGATCCGGGAATATGCTGCAGAAGGCCAATCTTATTGCCGAACTGTACGGGTATGCCACAGAACAGGCTCTTTCACGGGCCCTGCAGTTTGCCACCCAAAGCATCCTTCCGCTGGATGAAAAAGGAAAGCAGCAATGGCCTAAAGCAGGAGATGAGGCCGCAGTGGTATTCACCGATGCCACCTGTTCTGCAGAAGCTGTCTCCAGGATATCCCGGATAGAAGCCCTTATGAATAAGGGAAATCTGTTCTGGAGAAATTAAAGAAAAATGTATTTTTTATATACTTGTTTTTTGTGAATCCGAAGCCATCAGTTTTCTGGTGGCTTTTTTGTGCAGATGTTTTATGTGCATTTAGGAAACTTAAAATATTTATCGTTTTTGTAAAAACAGGTTTATTCCTTAAAAATAGACATAATGCAAAGAATAATAAAGGAGAGAACGTTGAAGTACGCCGAAACTCATTTTGAAAAGATAATTTTAGTAGAGCAGGGCTGGGATCAGTTTTATGAGTAAGGGTAGAGTGAAGACGAATCTTATTTAAATTCTGACGGCCTGGTCTATTATTTACATTTTGGTGATTACAGGTATAATGAATATGGAACAATATCTTCCGGAAGTATTTCTATTCCTTTTTTATCTTCCCATCAGGCATTAATATATGCAGAAAGTGAAATGCGAGAGATGAAACGGAATGAGGAAGATTAATAAAAATCAAAAGCCATCAGAAAAAACTTTTCTGATGGCTTTTTTATCTGATATGAAGAAACTGTTCCTTATTGTAATCCGGCTAAAAGGTTTACACCGTCTACTGTAGCCCATGCTCCTGGAGTTAGAGATACTTTTGTAACGGTTGAAGCATTAGTGAAAGTTTTTCCTCCGTTTGGTGTAAATGCATATCCCCAAACTCCCGGATTATCGGAGTTTAAGTAAGTCATCGGTGCAACAGACACTTTGTTGGTATTTACCTGGCTTGTTTCCGTAGGTGCATCCTGAATCAGTACAGAATAAGCTTTCTGAGTACCGATGTTTTTATATCCGCTGATATATACATTGGAGAAAATACCGGTTCCCTGTTTTTTAAACTGAATAGCTGAAATCTCAGGAGAGTTGGCTACTTCCGGGTTCGTATTGGCATCTCTGATCAGGGTAATATTTGAAATTTTAGGAGCGGTATTATCCACATTACTGGAAGCTTCAATTTCCATTCCGAAATTTCCTACTCCTGTCTGGAAAGCATACCAGTTGGTATTGTTCTGCCCGCTCCATGCATCCTGCCAGTCAAATGAATCATCATAGTTTCCATAAGAAACGATATTCTTGGCACTTACAGTTCCTCCAAAGAACTCGTAACCGTCGTCGGTTCCTTTGTAGGTTACAAGGTTTTCCAGTGTAGTTCCAGCTCCTACTGCATAGAATGTCATAGAGTTGGTTTCTGAAGTACCGTCACCAATTTTTTTACCGGCATATTCTACTCTTACAAACTTCATTGTTCCGGAGTTTGAATTAGGGTCTGATCCTCCGTAATATACGTTGTTACCGTCTTCAGAAAGAGCCTGGGTATTTCCGTTGATTGCTTTGATCGGAGCATTTCCGTATAATGTGATTCCTCCCCAGTCACCAGGAGTTTTAGTAGCAGTTGTGAATACAATAGGTTCAGATGCGGTTCCGACAGCATTTATTTTTCCGTCCTGAAGAACGACCAAACCACTTGTTTTAGAAGTGGAAACCGTAAATGTAGCCCCTGCCTCAATAGTAATTGTAGCATTATTGGTTACCTTTACAATTCCGTCTAATGTATAATTTCCTTTTTTAATTAAAATATCCTTTGCAATAGTCCCGGATAAAGTTCCGCTTCCGCTTAATACACTTTCAGTAGTTCCGGGAGTTACCGGAGTTCCGTCTCCCAGACCGTCATTTACATCAATTGTACATGAATTCAGGGCCAGTGTTAACGCAGCAGTTAACGATAGTAATGATAAAACTCTTCTTTTCATTTTTATACTTTATTTATATTCTTATTAGTTATTTAGAACGTATATCCTACGGTCAGGTTGAAGTTTACTCCTCTGAAATAATCTGTATAGGTATTCACTCCGTGAGTCTCTACATTATAGTAGCTCTTATCTCCCAGAAGGATTTTATATCTGTTATTTAAAATGTTTCTTACGCCGGCTTTCACACTCCAGTTTTTAGTAAGCTGTTCCTGGTAAACAAAATCCAGTTGATGGAAAGGCTTTTCATAGAAATTATCCGAACCTGAAGTCCCTACTGCATAGATCTTGGAACCGCTTACATTGTATACAAGAGATAATGTTCTGCTTAAATTATTTTTGTTTTTGATTTCGTATTTCAGGTCTGCGTTGATCGTATAAGGAGAAGCTCCCTGAAGACCTCTTTTGCGTAGTTTTCCCGTATAGAAAGAAGGATTGGGCTGTTCCAGTTTCAGCTGATCTTCACTTCTTTCAACATCAGTATACATAAATGTGGCATTGGCTCCTAAAGTGAATTTTTCCAGAGATTCGGAAATTCTTCCCAGACTCATAATTCCTTCCAGCTCAATACCGGCCAGATCTGCCTTTTTAGCATTATAGAAAGTTACTGTTACCCCATTGGCATCTCCGGAAGAAACAAAAGACCTTTCAATGGCATTATTGATTCTTTTAGCAAATAAGTTCACAGCGAACATCTCTTTGTTGGTAGGGAAATATTCCCACTTCAGATCAAAATTATAGTTATCACTTAATTTGATGTCCGGATTTCCTTTGATGGTCTCGTTGTCCGGATTGATGTATGAAATTTCCATTGTTTCGATCAGTACAGGACGGGTAACAGTTTTGCTGAATGAAAATCTCAGGTTGTTCTTCGTGTTAAGAGCCTTTTTCACAGCAAGGGAAGGAAGGAATAGGTTTCTTTCTTTATCCAGGTTTGTTTTTTTCTCAGCTCCCTGTTCAGAAAAACGGATTAAGGTCATGTCATTTTCATACCTTCCGCCGATAAGGATATCCCATGTTTCAGAAGGTTTGTAGTTGAAATTGATATATCCGGCATTTACAAACTGATACATACTTGTAAAGAAGTTGGAAGCATCCGTTTCTTCCTGGAAGAAGAATCTGTTGTTGGCAAGATCCTGGTCGAATTTAGCCTGTGGAGCGTTTTTATCGATAATAAAACTTTGTCCTGCGGTACCGTTGGGTTTTCCGAAAATAAACCTGTACGATGTTTTTCTGAGATCTGCAAAACCGTTATATCCAACGGATAGCTGCATCGGGTAGTCTTTTTTATCTCCTTTTTCTCCTAAAAATACAGAATACTCTCCATAAGCAGAACCGTAAAATCTTGAATTCACATCAAGATACTGACGGATAATATTGTTCCCCCCATAGGCTAAAAGCAACTGGT
The DNA here is from genome assembly GCA_002439165.1 of Chryseobacterium indologenes. GTDB lineage: Bacteria > Bacteroidota > Bacteroidia > Flavobacteriales > Weeksellaceae > Chryseobacterium > Chryseobacterium indologenes_E. The sequence continues at coordinate 13,812 of DJTE01000030.1, read as the reverse complement.
TGTCGGCAAGCATATTTCCATTGGAGTCCAGACGGCTTCCTTCCAGAATCTTTCTGTCGGGCTGCTGATAATTATTAATTACATAACTTCCTCCGGCTTTTACCTGATGTCTTTCTCCTATTTTCTGGGAACCTGTCAGCTGGATATTAAGGAATCTTGATAAATCCTGCTGGTTGGTACGGAAGAATCCAATATCTTTATTCTGGATCTGGTTATTTTTATATCCGTAATAATCTTCAATGATGTTATTGATATTCTGAAGGTACATTGCATTCAAATTAAGGACAGTACCTCTGTTTTTATATCCTAAACCCAATAACGCGGATGATTCTATCTGATAATTGTACTGCTTTCTCTGCAGTTCGTTATTCAGGTTGATGACACCTCCGAAATCCTTAAACTGGTTTTTTGCCCCTTCTTTATATGAATATTCCGAGCTTTGGTTTAATGAAAATAAGAATCCGAGACTTCCGTTTTCCCCGGCTTTCATTTTCTGCACCGTGGTGAACCCAAGATTCGTATTAGGCAGAGATTTCACATTATTCACATTCCAGCTGTCTTTAAACTGGGATAAAGACTCGCTTCCTGAAAATCTATAATTGCTTGGTCTTGAATCTCTGATAGAGGATGGTAGCTTTTTGTCTCTTGAATTTAATCCGAGATACCCGGTAAATCCGTCTGCACCTTCTGAAACTTTAAACCCGTCTCTGAAAGTACTTACCGTATTTACACCCACCCCGAATTCAATTTTGGAAAAAGGCTTGTCGATCGTCAGTGTTTCAATATCAAAAGTAGCACCTGCGAAATCTCCGTAAAGGTTGGAATTGAAAGTTTTGTAGATATTTAGCTTACCCACTACGTCCGTCGGGAATTGCTTTAAAGCAATGATCTTCTGGAAAGGGTTGTTGGAAGGAGATCCAAGACCGTTGATCAACAGGTAATTGTAACGCTCTTCAAGACCTCTTACGAAAAGTCCTCTTCCTTCTACCGTAGTTATACCCGTTACTTTGGTAAGTCCCTGCTCTACGTTGGAGATCCCTTTTCTGGAAATCTCTTCAGCACTTACAGCCTGCTTTTGAATAACCGCTTTTTTCTGTTCTCCCAATACCGCAGTTTCAGTTTTCTTGTTACTGCTTCCCTGGATTACTACGCCTTCAATTTTTTTCTCCTTTGCCACTGTATCCTGCTTCGTTTCCTGGGCGTAAAATACAGATCCGGATAAAAATAAGACTGCAATGCTAAGTTTATTAATTTTCATTATTTACTTACTTTATTTCTAGATTCTTTCGGTGCAAAGGAATAAAAGTTTGACGGCGTAAGTGGTTTAGTAAAATTTAATTTTTTTTTAACTAAATATTAAGAAACAGCCATTATTGTTAACTTTATGTAAACGATAAAGGATTCGTTCATCTGTGCTTTAAAATTTATTAACTTTGACTCAGTAAAAATTTAAAATGAACCAAAAGAAAATCCTTTTAATAGACGACGAACTGGATATTTTAGAGATCCTGTCCTACAACCTGGAAAAGGAAGGCTACGACATCTACACGGCCACCAACGGAAACGAAGGAATAGAAAAAGCCAAAGAAATTATCCCCGATCTTATCTTATTGGATGTAATGATGCCGGAGAAAGATGGGATTGAAACCTGTCAGGAACTTCGTAAAGTGAAAGAACTTCAGAAAACACTCATTGTTTTCCTTTCCGCAAGAAGCGAGGAATTTTCCCAGTTAGCAGGGTTTCAGGCCGGAGCCAATGATTATGTGGTAAAGCTGATCAAACCGAAGATCCTTATTTCTAAAGTAAACGCATTGCTTCAGCTGACTTCCCAGGTTTCAGACAATGCCAAATTAATAGAGATCGGTGATCTTGTGATAGACAAAGACAACTTCAGGGTTTCCAAAAGCGGACAGCAGTTTCTTCTGCCTAAAAAAGAGTTCGACCTGCTTTATCTGTTGGCCTCAAACACTGAAAAAGTCTTTAAAAGAGAAGAAATTCTTGAAAAAGTATGGGGAAATGACGTGATCGTGGGAGAAAGAACCATAGACGTTCACATCAGAAGACTGAGAGAAAAACTGGGAATCAATACCATTCAGACCCTGAAAGGAATCGGTTATAAACTGATCGTTTAATAGCTTAAAATTCCTAAATTTATACCAACCCTAAAAATTTGTAAAATTGAAATTTTACAGACTTACACTCGTCGCCTCGTGTCTTCTGACACTGGTGATGTTTCTTTTAGTGATCATCTTTGATTCACTGAAGGATCTGTATTACCAGACTCCGTTTTTTAAAATCGGATTTTTTATCTGCATCATCCTTATCTTTATGATCAATTATGTAGTTCTTGAGCTTCTGTTCAACTACTATGGTAAAAAGCAGGTACGGGGACTGTCAGAAATTCTTCCACAGGAAATTGTTCATGATAATGACGAAAATATTACCATTAAAGAACTCGGAGAACGGTTTTCAGACCTGAATCAGCAGCAGGTAACGGAAATCGATATGATGAAGGAAATGGAAAGCTACCGTAAAGAATACATCGGAAATGTTTCCCACGAACTTAAAACTCCGCTGTTTTCCATTCAGGGATACGTAGAAACCCTCAGAGACGGGGGAGTAGATAATCTTACCATCCGTGATAAATACCTGGAAAGAATCGATAAATCTGTGGAAAGGCTTATTGCCATTGTTACGGATCTTGATATGATCAACAGGCTTGAAGCAGGCGAGATCAATCTTACGGTTTCTACCTTCGATGTGAATCTACTGATTAAAGAAATCTTTGAACTTCTTGAATTTGAAGCGGAAAAGCATACGACCACACTGCAGATTCAGACCCTGCATCCTCAGATCTTTGTAGATGCCGATAAACAGAAAATTTCCCAGGTTTTCATTAATCTGATCTCAAATGCCATTCATTATGCCAACAGACAGGAAGCAAAAGTAGTGGTAAAAACAAGCGTTCTTAAAAATAAGGTTCTTATTGAGGTGATTGACAATGGAATGGGAATAAAAGCTGAGATTCTTCCAAGAATTTTTGAAAGATTTTACAGAGTGGAAACCAGCAGAAGCAGAAGAGAAGGCGGATCCGGCCTGGGATTGGCCATTGTAAAGCATATTCTGGAGGCTCATAACGAAAATATCACCGTGGAAAGCGTTTACCTGGAAGGTACCAAATTCAGTTTTATGCTCGAGAAAAGTAATAATCCGGGCAAAATGTAAGAAAAAAAAATATTTTAAAAAATCCTGAAATATTTTTTTGTCACATGTCATTTATTATATATTTGCAACAGAGATTTATCATAATAATTAAGGCAAAAAAAGTAATTTAAGAAACTGATATGGTTTACAAGATCCGCGTAATATTAGATGCGAAAGAGGATATTTTCCGAGATATTGAAGTTAAGGGAAAACAGTCACTATGGAACTTACATTTGGGAATTAAAAGTGCGTTCAGTCTGCAGGGCGATGAACTGTCTACTTTTAATCTTCTGGAAGATGACGGAACGATAGTAAAAAGCGTACCGCTGGAAGATATGAGTGATGATGGTGACGGAGAAATTATGTCAGATATATACATCGATGAAGCTTTCGAAAATGTAGGCAACAAAGCACAGTTCCAGTACGGACTTCTTGATCTCTGGGAGTTCTTCTGCGAATTAATTGAAATTATTGATGAGAAAAAAGGAGTTACTTATCCTATTACAGTTTACAGATTCGGGAATGTTCCTTTAAAGGCTCCAAGTAAAAGCGGAAACGGAGGAGGCTCTAAAAAGAAATCAGCAATGCCTTTACTGGAGGATGATTTTGGATTTGAAGACGATTTCGGAGGAAGCGGAAACTTTGAAGATGAAGACGACAGCTTCGATGACGAAGAAGAAGAGGACTACAACGATGATGTTTTCGATGATGAAGACGATAATGATGATGAAAGATAACATCTGAATACAATATAAAACCCCGGATTTCTGATCCGGGGTTTTTCGTTGAAAACAGTGCTGTTTTATCCTTTTCTTTATGATCCCAAAGACCTGTTAGGTTTAATAAAAATTTCCGGTCTTATAATTATAATTCCCTGATACTCAATTTCTACTTCTTTAATTAGAACCCGTACATTCATTTCCAATACACCTAAAATACACGCTTTTACCTACTGCTCTTTTGGCTTTTCCCTTCTCTCAAAAAAACATTCCTTACTTTTGCTAAAATTAGATTAATGAAAAAATTAATTTTATTCGCAACTGTTGGTCTGGGAATTGTTTCCTGTACCACTCAAAATATAAAAAATACTATGGATCTGCCCAAAGAATGGAAGCACACCACCAATATCTACGAAGTAAACATCAGACAATATACCCAGGAAGGAACTTTCCGGGCATTCGAAAAAGAAATGCCACGCCTGAAGAATATGGGAGTGAAAACATTATGGTTTATGCCCATTACTCCTATTGCTCAGCAGAACAAAAAAGGAAGCATGGGAAGCCCGTACGCAGCATCGGATTATACTTCCATCAACCCGGAATTCGGGACTCTGAACGACTTTAAGCATATGGTGAACGAAGCCCACAGATTAGGATTTAAAGTCATCATCGACTGGGTAGCCAATCATACGGGATGGGATCATGTATGGACCAAAACACACCCCGAATTCTATCTGAAAGATCCGGATGGGAAATTTCATATCGCTTCAGGAATGGATGACATTATCGAACTGGACTATAAAAACCAGGAAATGCGTCAGGCTATGATTGATGCCATGAAATTCTGGGTAAAAGAAACGGATATCGACGGTTTCAGATGCGACCTGGCTTCCTGGGTGGAAGTGGATTTCTGGGAACAGGCCCGCCCTGAAGTTGAGAAAATAAAACCTCTTTTCTGGCTGGGAGAATTTGATGAGCTGGAAAGCCCTGAATACGGAAAAGTATTTGATGCCAGCTATTCCTGGAAATGGATGCACAAATCAGCAGATTATTATAAGAAAAATGAACCGCTTCAGGAACTTAAAGACCTGTTGGTGCAATATTCCAATATCGGGGACAGTTCAATGAGAGCATGGTTTACCACCAATCATGATGAAAACTCCTGGAATGGAACGGAATATGAAAAATATGGAGTGATCACCAAACCGATGGCTGTTTTTTCAGCAACATGGAACGGAGTTCCTTTACTGTATTCAGGACAGGAGCTTCCCAATATGAAAAGACTGGAATTCTTTGAAAAAGATGTCATCAAATGGACGAATACCTATCAGGCTGCGGATTTTTATAAAACCCTGCTTGAACTGAAAACCTCCAACCCTGCTTTAAGAGGCGGAGATACTCAGGTAGCGACCTTTCTTCTGAATACAACAGCTAATGACAAAATATTAGCTTATGTAAGAAAGAACGGCAAAGATGAAGTTCTGGTTGTTCTGAATATGTCTAAAGAACCTGTAAACTTCACTATTGAAGACGGAAACCTGTCCGGAACCTTCAGAAATGTTTTTGACAGAACCAAAAGAAATTTTGATGCCGGAAAAGACTTCAGCTTCAAAGTCTCCGATTATGCGGTGTTTGAAAAATAATCGTTCCGTAAAATTGTTATTCTTACTTAAAAAGATGTATTAACTCTTATAATTCCCCTCTTTTTAGAGGGGATAAAAGCTTCCATGAACAAACAAGAAATACACAATATCCTTACAGCAAAGATTGCAGATAAGATTACGCATTTTGAAAACCTTATTGCCGAAACCCGTGCTTCCAATAACGATACCAAAAGTTCTATGGGGGATAAATATGAAACCGGCCGTGAAATGCTTCAGCAGGAGATCAATAACCTTCAGCGGCAGCTTAACGAAGCGCTGAACCAGCAGGATGCTGTCCGGAAAATATCCTCTGAAGCAATGGATAAAGTGCAGAACGGAGCTTTGGTGAAAACAGATAAGGGATTGTTTTATATTGCTGCGTCCGCAGGCGAAATTATTTACGGAAAGCAGAAGATCATGACAGTTTCTGCAGAATCCCCCCTTGTAAAAGCGATGTACGGAAAAAAGACAGAAGATATATTCACTGTGAATACTACCAGCCAGACCATTGAAGAGATCTGGTAATTGAAAAAAAAATAACCCTGCTGATTCTTTTCAGCCTGGCTGAACAGCAGCAATTTAATAGAAAAATAATATCGTTTCTATACACGGCATTCATGAAAGTGAATGCCTTTTTAATAGTTTTTTAGGGAAGTTTTTTCTAAATTTGAGCCATCAAAACCGCTTTCAAAATGCAAAATTATCTAGACCTTTTACAGCATATTTTAGACAACGGAACAGACAAGACCGACAGAACGGGAACCGGAACCAGAAGTGTTTTCGGGTACCAGCTGAGGTATGACCTGTCAAAAGGTTTTCCTTTGGTAACCACCAAAAAAGTGCATCTGAAATCGATTATTTATGAACTCCTGTGGTTCCTGAAAGGAGATACCAATATCAAATATCTTAACGATAACGGAGTATCCATATGGGACGAGTGGGCGGACGAAAACGGAAACTTAGGTCCTGTATACGGAGCCCAGTGGAGAAGCTGGCAGGGAGCAGACGGAAAAATTGTAGATCAGATTACAGAGGTCATCGATCAGATCAAAAAAAATCCGGACTCCAGAAGGCTGATCGTTTCTGCATGGAATACCGCTGAAATTCCGAATATGGCACTGGCACCCTGTCATGCCCTATTCCAGTTTTATGTGGCGGACGGAAAATTATCGCTGCAGCTGTATCAGAGAAGTGCCGACGTATTTCTGGGAGTACCGTTCAATATCGCAAGCTATGCCCTGCTTCTGATGATGGTGGCGCAGGTATGCGGCCTGGAAGTAGGTGATTATGTACACAGTTTCGGTGATGTTCATATTTACAACAACCATTTTGAACAGGTAAACAGACAGCTTTCAAGAGAGCCGAGACCACTTCCGGTCATGAAGCTGAATCCTGAGATCAAAGATATTTTTGGTTTTGATTTCGAAGATTTTACACTCGAAAACTATGATCCGCATCCGGGTATTAAAGCTCCGGTAGCCATATAATGAATAATTCCGGAGTTTTTGGAATTGTTTTCTGTGCTTTCATTCTTTTAGGCTGTACCGGGAAAAACGATAAAAAGACTGCCATATCGCAGGATATATTAATCGAAGATTTTGATTTTGCGAAAGATGCTGTATTTGATACACTGAATATCCCTGAACATTTAAAGAAAACAGTAATAGCGATTTCCGCTCTGAATGTATATGAAACAGGGAGCCTGGCAAAAGGTCAGAAAGACCCGCCGGTCAACTTTAACAATGCTGAAAAATTATACCAAATAGCTTCAGAGCAGGAGCTGTTCACCCTTGCAGACAACAGAAATAGTGCTGTGGCCGTATATGCAGCAATAGGGCTGCTGGAAAAAGAGCCCCGTTATCTTGAATCTGTTTTTAGTAAACTTCTCAGCAGAAAGCAAAAGGTCCATGTTCAGAATGGCTGCGTTATCAGTGATGATAATCCGGCGGAACCTGTCTACTGGAAACGGTATTATCAGCTGAAGCCGGATGAGCTCAGATCAGATTTGCCGTTGAAAAAACTGGATAGCATGCTTTTATTCAGTCCTGATTCTTCGGAACTTATTCTCAGCACTGCGCTCAGAAACAGGATCTATCCGGACGGACTCAAAAAACAGATTGTAAACCAGGCATTTTCTCATCACAGGATGCCCGCCATGCTGTATCTTTCCACCTGGTATAAAAAAGACTACGCTGTTCAGCTGCAGAAAGAATATATTGAAATGCTCGGTAATAAGACTGTTGATGACACCCGGAAAAGAAAATATCTTGCGGAGCTTCTTTCATTTAACAACCCCCGGAATAAAAAAGTGATTCTCGGCTATATTAAAAAGGACAGCCTTTGCAGAGATGAAGAAACCATACTCTCCAGACTGGAATTTAATGGAATAACCCCCGAAGATTATTAGTGTTTTTCCGAGCAGAAGAAACACAATTTTATAAATAGGGAAGTTATGTAAATGAAGTGAGCCTGTCCTTCGGATGATATTGGTTTTATTCTTACACAATATAACTGTTTCAGAGGTTTAAACTGTAACAATAGCCCTATATTAGCTACTGATTGATAAAATTAATATTATGATGCTGAAAAAAATTTTCTTCGTTGCAGCAGCAGGACTTTCCTGTATAGCCTATTCACAGAATACAGGCCGGCAGAAACTGATGGATTACCTTGATTCTTTATCCGTCCACCATAAAGTAATGGGAAGTTTTGCTTTTGCAGATAATGATCAGCCCACCTTCCTGAAAGTAACCGGTTTTTCTGATGTTGCTAAAAAACAGAAGGCCAATATGAATACTCAGTATCGCATCGGCTCCATCTCCAAGACGTTTACTGCGGTATTGGTGATGAAAGCTGTGGAGGACAAAAAACTGTCTCTGGATGCTAAACTTTCCTCGTTCTATCCTGAAGTGGAAAATGCGGATAAAATAACCATCAAAGATCTTCTGCAGCACAGAAGCGGAATCCATAACCTGACCAATGAAGAAGAGTACTGGACGTACAATACCCAACCTCAGACCGAAGCCTCTATGGTTTCGATCATTAAAAAATATAAAAGCGATTTCACACCGGGATCAAAATATGAATACAGTAATTCCGGTTACATCCTGCTGACCTTTATTCTTGAAAAAGTATATAAAAAAAGCTATGCGAAACTTATTCAGGAAAAGATTGCCGGACCTTTGAAATTAACGCTTACAAAAGTGGGAGGGAAGATAGACCCTTCCGGCAATCAGGCACTTTCTTATCAGTATACCAATGGAAATTATCAGCCCTGGCAGGAAACCGATATGAGCGTTCCGGCCGGAGCGGGAAACCTTATTTCTACCCCCACAGAACTGCTGAAGTTCATCATTGCTTTGGAAAATGGCAAATTAGTCAATAAAGACAGTCTTAAGCAGATGAAGGAATTTAACGATGGTTACGGCTATGGTATTACCAGAGTTCCTTTTGATAAATATTGGGGATATGGTCATAACGGAGGAATAGATCAGTTCCGTTCCGTATTATACTATTTTCCTGAAATAAAAACAGGAATAAGTTTCATTACCAATCAGTCGGATTACAATAACAATGATATTTCGATAAAGATGTTGCAGACTGCCACAGGTAAAGACTTTACAATGCCAGGCTTTAAAGAGGTTTCCGTTGCAGGAGATCTGCTGAAAAAATATGAAGGAGTTTACAAAGCAGAAGGGTTTCCTCTGGACATTAAAATATTCTCAGAAAACGGGAAACTGAAAGGACAGGCAACAGGACAGGGAGCGTTTCCGCTTGAAGCGGTTTCCGAGAGCGAATTTAAATTTGAAACAGCAGGGATCAGAATGAAATTCAATGCAGAAAAAGGAACAATGGATTTTTCGCAGGCAGGAAACAATTTTACCTTTAAAAAACAATAGAATGAAATATTTAAAAATAAATACCGAAGAAAATGCAGATATAGAAGTTCTTAAAAATGCTGTAAACCAACTGAAAGGAGTAGCTTCAGTAGAGGTTATTGATGATGAAAACCCTGAAAGTGAACTCAAAAAAGCTTTCGCCAAAACCAAAGAGCAATTGAAAACAGGGGATTATGAGACCCTGGTAAACGATATTTTTGATATATTAACGAAAAATAATTCTAAAAAATAATAAGGTAGACCATAATGAAAAAGGTGATTTTATCGATTGCTGTATTAGGAATCGTATTTTCTGCACATGTATCGGCACAGACTGAAACCTCAGGAAGAGAAAAAGTATACAGAGCCACTCATACCAAAGTAACGGAACTTAAACACACGAAACTTAAAGTAAGCTTCGATTATCAGAAAGAGCAGATGAATGGGGAAGAATGGCTTACGGCCTCTCCGTATTTTTATCCGTCCGGAGAACTGGTTCTTGATGCAAAAGGAATGCTTATTCATGAAGTTGCCCTGGATAACGGCGGAAAAAGATCACCTCTGAAATATGATTATAAAAATGATGTTTTAAAGATCACCCTGGATAAAACCTATCAGAAAAACCAGGATTATACCGTTTATATCAAATATACCTCCCGTCCCAATGAGGTGAAGCAGGTGGGAAGTATGGCAATTAATGATGCCAAAGGACTTTACTTCATCAATGCACAGGGTAAGGATCCCGATATGCCTACACAGATCTGGACGCAGGGTGAAACAGAATCGTCTTCTGCCTGGTTCCCCACCATCGATAAGCCCAACCAGAAAACAACCCAGGAAATTTATATGACCGTTCCGGATAAATATGTTACACTTTCCAACGGGGTTTTAAAAGATTCACAAAAAGAAGCCAATGGCCTCAGAACAGACCACTGGGTGATGGATAAAAGACATTCCACTTATCTTTTCTTTATGGGAGTAGGAGAGTATGCAATCGTCAGAGATAAATGGAAAAACATTCCTGTAGACTATTATATAGAAAAAGAATACGAACCTTATGCCAAACAGATCTACGGAAACACCCCGGAAATGATTGAATTCTTTTCTAAAAAAATGAATTATGATTATCCGTGGGTGAAATATGCACAGATTTCGGGAAGAGAATATGTGAGCGGTGCTATGGAAAATACTACTGCCACCCTTCACGGAAGCGATATCCTCCAGAAACCCGGCCAGCTGATCGATGAGAACAAATGGGAAGATACCATCGCCCACGAACTGTTTCATCACTGGTTTGGAGATCTGGTAACAGCAGAAAGCTGGAGCAATCTTACGGTAAACGAATCTTTTGCCAATTACTCCGAATACCTCTGGAACGAATATAAATACGGAAAAGATCAGGCAGATTATCATCTGATGTCTGATGTGAATATGTATATTCACAAGTCTTCAGACTTCAAAAAAAATCTCGTAAGATTCAATTATGACTCCCGGGAAGATGTTTTTGATCTTGTTACTTATCAGAAGGGAGGAGGAATCCTTCATATGCTGAGAAATTATCTTGGTGACGAAGCCTTCTTTGCCGGAATGAGCGATTACCTTAAAACATATGAATACCAGAACGCGGAAGCCCACCAGCTGAGACTGTCTTTTGAAAAAGTGAGCGGAAAGGATCTGAACTGGTTCTTCAATCAGTGGTATTTCGGAAGCGGAAACCCAAAGATCACTTACTCGTCCACTTTTGAACCTGTTAAAAAACAGGTTACGGTAACGGTCAGTCAAACCCAGGAGCTGCCTTTCGAATTTCCGCTGGCTATCGATGTATACGATAACGGAAAACCTAAAAGATATCATGTATGGGTAAATGCAGAAGATAAAAACACATTCAGCTTTGATGTCTCTAAAAATCCGGATCTTATCAATATCAATGCAGACGGCATTTTGCTGGCGGATATTACCGATATAAAAACTCCGGAGCAGAACCTGATGCAGTTTACAGGCTCCAAAGAATTTAAAAGCAGGTATAAGGCTTTAACAGGCATAAAAGATCAGGCCGGGAAAAATGCTGCCGCGGTGAAATTACTGGGAGCCGCCCTGAAAGATCCGTTCTTCAGAATAAGAATGAAAGCTCTGGAACTCATGGATCTTACCAATGCAGATCAGATGAAAGCATTCGGTGCTGAGGTGGAAAAACTGGCTTCAAACGATCCTAAAACACTGGTTCAGGCTGCGGCAGTTGCTGCTTTGGCCAAGACTAAAGATAAAAAATACCTTCCGCTTTTTGAAAAAGGAGTCGGTGCTGTTTCCAATGCCGTAAAAGGAAATTCACTGAGTGCTGTTCTTACCATTGATCCTTCCAAAGCCAACACCCTGGCAGATAAGATCGACCTGGAAGGAGCTTCTGATGAACTGCTGGCACAATTGCTTCCTGTTATTGTAAAGAATAAGGTAACCTCTCAGATGTCTAATATTACTCCTCTTGCTGCATTTTATCCTTTTGTGAAATACCAGGATCCGGAATTGGGGAAAGCTGCTGAGGATGGTTTTAACTGGATCATGAGTTCAGATAACCTGAAGGCAACAGAAAATGTTGCCAAAATATTAAGCAATGCCAGAGACCAGATGGGTAATAATCCACAGACTAAAATGATGGTTATCCAGATGCTGAAAGACGGTTTAGCCAAGAAACTGGAAGTTCTGAGACAGAATCCTCAGAATGCTGCCAGTATTCACAAGCAGATTGATGCATTGAATAAAACGATTGAAGATTTCAAATAAAAAACTTTATCAGATAAAGAATGATACCGGCCACTGTTTTCAGTGGCCTTTTTCATAACAGGACGTGTGCCCGGAACGATAACATGAGATTTGACAATAATGCTTAAAAAGTAAATAATATTGAAGGAGTATTCAGTCTGCATTTTATAAATTCGTATAAAAAATTAGAGAATATGACTTTTGGAATTGAGGCAGCGGGTTGGTATGTACCATCTTTATATTTGGAAATCAGAGATCTGGCTGAGAAAAGGGGAATTGAAGCGGCAAAACTTGAAAAGGGGCTTGGACTGCATAAAATGGGATTTCCGGACGTTCACGAAGACACAGCTACCTTTGCGGCAGAAGCCTTATTAAAACTGATCAGGGATTATCAGCTTAATCCTGAAGAGATAGCAAGAATCTATTTAGGAACAGAAAGTGCCCTGGATGCCGCAAAACCCACAGCTTCATACGCTGTTCATATGGTGGAAAAAGTATTGGAGAAAGACTTCGGGGAAAGATGTTTCAGAAACTGTGATGTGGCAGATATGACTTTTGCCTGTATCGGAGCAGTAGATGTACTGCATAATTCACTGGATTTTGTAAGGGCCAATCCAAATAAAAAAGCAGTAGTTATTGCAAGTGATTATGCCAAATATGAACTCGCTTCTTCCGGAGAATATACCCAGGGCGGAGGAGCCGTAGCTTTGCTGATTTCCTCAAAACCGGATCTGCTGGAAATTGAAAATAGCTGGGGAGTGGCGACAGAAAGCGTTTTCGATTTTTTTAAACCCAGAAGGCACTATAATAAGGAAGATCTGGCTCATGCACCTGAAAACTTTCCGGATAAAATTGAAATCTTTACCGATGAACCTGTTTTTGACGGACAGTATTCCAATCAGTGCTATCAGAACAGGATCAGGGAAGCATATCAGCATTATAAAGAAATTACAGGGAAAGCTAAACCTTATGAAACCTGGAAATATCTTGTCTTTCACCTTCCTTATGCCTTTCATGGGAAAAGAGTATTCATTGAAATATACAGTCTTGAAAACGGCCTTCCATACCATACTCAGGAGGAACAGAAGGCAGCTGCGAAATCAGATGACTACCTGAAGCTGGTGAATGATAAGATTGAGCGCACCCAGAGGGCTTCTTCAGAAATTGGCAACATGTATACAGCATCTGTTTTTATGGCTATGTTGTCTGCGCTTGAGGTTTCCTTTAATGAAAATGAAGAACTGGCCGGAGCTGAAATAGGATTTTTCGGATATGGCAGCGGTTCAAAATCAAAAGTATTTGCCGGAAAGGTATCCGGAAACTGGAAAACAGTTGTCTCAAAATGGAATCTGTTTGAAGATCTGAAAAACAGAACAGCCATTGATTTTGAAACTTATGAAAAACTTCACAGAAAACAGCTTGAAAAATCAGTGAATAGTAACTATAAAGGATTTGGACTGCTAAATATAGAATCTGAAGATCCAGTTTTGAAAGGAGCAAGATATTATGATTATCATTACTAAAATGATCTTTATAAAATGAATAAAAAACACTCTATTATGAGTGTTTTGTTTTTTTTAAGAGTTTTTTATCCTCTTTTGTAAATATTTA
>DJTE01000002.1:162866-327132 GCA_002439165.1 Chryseobacterium indologenes | reverse complement strand
GCGGATAGCGGGATAAAGCTCCGGAAAAATGAAAATTTTAACTAAAGCCGAATGATTATGACTATAACCAACGGATAAAAAAACGGCTGCCTTTACTTTAAGACAGCCGCCATTTATTTTTTTGATGTACGTTATACCTGGATAACACCCAGATTGAATTTTTCTGTAACCGGAGAATGATTAGCAGCCTCAATTCCCATAGAGATCCATTTTCTGGTATCTGTGGGATTGATAATAGCATCTGTCCAAAGTCTGGCAGCAGCATAGGTAGCCTCAGTCTGTTTCTGATATTTTTTGGTAATGGTATCTAAAATTTCATTGTGCTCTTCCTCTGATATCTCTTTGCCCTGTTTTTTCAGGGTAGATTCCTGAATCTGCGCCAATACTTTTGCTGCCTGTGCACCGCCCATTACAGCCAGATCAGCCCATGGCCATGCTACAATAAGTCTGGGATCATAGGCTTTACCACACATAGCGTAGTTTCCTGCTCCGTAAGAATTTCCTGTGATGATGGTGAATTTTGGTACAACAGAATTGGATACTGCATTTACCATTTTAGCACCATCTTTGATAATTCCGCCGTGCTCTGACTTGGAACCTACCATAAATCCTGTAACATCCTGAAGGAATACCAGCGGTATTTTTCTCTGATTGCAGTTGGCTATAAATCTTGTCGCTTTGTCGGCAGAATCGGAATAGATAACGCCTCCGAACTGCATTTCCCCTTTTCCGCTTTTTACCAGTTTTCTCTGATTGGCAACGATACCCACAGACCATCCGTCTATTCTGGCTGTTGCACAGATAATACTTTTACCGTAATCTGGTTTGTATTCTTCATATTCAGAATTATCGACCAGGCATTTTATAATCTCGTAGGTATCATACTGCTCTGCTCTGGATGCAGGAATAATTCCAAAAATATGATCAGGGTTTTCTTTAGGAGGGAAGCTTTCTATTCTGTCGAAGCCTGCTTTTTCAGTATTTCCTAAAGATTTCATTATCGTTTTAATCCTGTTCAGGGCATCTTTATCGTCTTTTGCCTTATAATCGGTTACTCCCGAAATAGAGCAGTGAGTGGTAGCTCCGCCAAGGGTTTCATTGTCTATACTTTCTCCGATCGCTGCTTTTACCAGATAGCTCCCTGCAAGGAAAATAGATCCGGTTTTATCTACAATCATGGCTTCGTCACTCATGATAGGAAGGTACGCTCCTCCGGCCACACAGCTTCCCATTACTGCTGAGATCTGAATGATACCCATAGAGCTCATTTTTGCATTATTTCTGAAGATACGTCCGAAATGCTCCTTATCCGGGAAGATTTCATCCTGCATAGGCAGATAAACGCCTGCGGAATCTACAAGATAAATGATGGGAAGCCGGTTTTCCATAGCGATTTCCTGTGCTCTCAGATTTTTCTTTCCGGTAATAGGGAACCAGGCGCCCGCTTTTACTGAAGCATCATTGGCAACAACAATACATTGTCTTCCGGAAACGTATCCTATCACTACTACAACGCCGCCGCTTGGGCATCCGCCATGTTCTTTATACATTTCGTAACCGGCAAATGCTCCGATTTCTATGGAATCTGAATCTTTATCAAGAAGATACTCAATTCTCTCCCTTGCTGTCATTTTTCCTTCTTCACGAAGCTTTTGGAGCCTTTTTTCTCCGCCTCCTTTTTTTATTTCAGCCAGTAATTGATTAATCTCAGATAATTTCAATCTGTTTTGATCTTCCCGTTTGTTGAATTCAATGTCCATAAACTTCAATTTTTTAGGTCTAAATATACTATTTTTATCAGGAATATGAACTGAAGTAAAATAAGTGTTTAATATGTTGGTTCTCAGAAAATTGTGAATTTTTTAACAAAAAAATATTTTTAAATCATTTATATTTTTTCTAACTTTACACTAGAGTAAAAGGGAAGATATTCCCTGCTAAATACTCTAGTTCCTAGTTTATTTTTTTAATAGTTTATTATTTGAAGGCCCTGAAAGTTGAACAAATTTTCAGGGTTTTTTTGTTATACAGCAGAGAAAATAGCCTTATTTTTTTACATTTTACATATTTTCTACGACTTAATTTATGTTTTGCTAATTATTGCGAAAGCTATTTTGTAAATTTGCCTGTTAAAAATTTAAAGAAATATTAAGATGCATAAATTAGCACTTTTCAGGTTGCATTTGATTGTTTTTCTGTGGGGGTTTACTGCAATTTTAGGAAAGCTGATTCATGCCAATGCCCATATTCTTGTATTTTACAGAATGTTGTTTGCAGCAGTCTTTTTATTTGTCTTTATCAGGTTTTTTAAAAAAGAAAGTATCAGGGTTTCCGGAAAGATATTTTTCCAGCTGGCGGCTATTGGATTTGCGATGGCTCTGCATTGGTACTGTTTTTTTTATTCCATTAAAATTTCCAATGTCTCCATAGCATTGAGCTGTCTGTCGCTGTCCACACTTTTCGCGTCTGTACTGGAGCCTCTTATTTTTAAAAGAAAGATTGATGCTTCTGAAGTCATTATGGGAATTGTGATTGTAGCCTGTATCTTACTTATTTTTAAAACAGAATTTCAGTATAAGGAGGGAATTTTCTATGGAATCCTTTGTGCCGTTTTCGGAACGGTCTTTTCTGTTTTTAATGGAAAAATGTTTGGAAAAACGAGTTCCGACAATATTATATTTTATGAAATATTTTGCGGATGGTTTATTTTAATGTTATTTTATCTGTTTACAGGACAGATTTTTGAAATGAATGAAATAAATTACCGTGATTTGGCGTTAATATGCTTGTTAGCCAGCATTTTTACCGCTTTTCCTATGCTTGAATCTGTGAAATTAATGAAGTATATATCGCCTTTTACACTAATTTTAACAGTTAATTTAGAACCGGTTTACGGAATTATACTAGCTTTTTTTATCTTTGGGGAATCAGAACATATGAGCCCTGTATTTTATGTAGCATCAGCAGTTATGATCCTGGCTATCATTGTTAACGGAATAATAAAAAGCCAAAAAACAAAAAAACTTTAACTAAGCATCAAATTTATATGATGAAAAAATATTTTTTACTTGCATTTTCACTGCTGTTTGGGCTGTCTCAATCTCAGATTATCAGGAAATATTCCAACGAATTTTTAAATATCGGAGCCGGTGCAAGAGGACTGGCAATGGGAGGAGCTGTAATTTCCAACCAGGATGATGTATATTCACCCATGTGGAACCCGGCCGGCCTGATGGCCATTGAAAAAGACTGGCAGGGAGCAGCTATGCACGCAGAGTATTTTGAATCTATTGCAAAATATGATTATCTGGCATATGCAAAAGTGCTTGAGCAGGGCGTGTTCGGAGTTTCCGTAGTAAGATTGGGGGTTGACAATATTTTGAACACTACACAGATGATTGATGCAGAAGGGAATATTGATTATGATAAAATCACCAAGTTTTCCCAGTCCGACTATGCAGCTATTCTTTCCTATGCCTTTAATCCGGCAGGAAATCCTAAACTGGATATCGGGGTAAATGCCAAGATAGTTTACAGAAATGTAGGGAAATTTGCCAATGGCTATGGTTTTGGTTTCGATATCGGAGCTATCTATAAAGCGGATAACGGATGGAGATTCGGAGGGATGCTGCGTGATGCCACTACTACGGTGAACTTCTGGAGCATCAATCAGGATCAGCTTTCAACGGTGGTGAATGGAGAAGAATTTAACCCCGCTCCAAAAGATAAAATGGAACTTACCATGCCAAAGCTTAATGTGGGAGCGAGTAAAATATTCAACATCAACAGCAGCGTATATGTATTGCCGGAAGCTGGTATTAACGTAGATTTTGCTAAAACTGCCGCTCTGGTCTCTACGGATTTTGCCAGTATCACACCTTATGCCGGAGCCGAACTGGGCTATCAGAAAATGATCTTTGTAAGGTTAGGGGTTAACAGATTCCAGTCGATCACAGATATTGAAGATCTTAAAAGAAAAGTATCCTTCCAGCCAAGTGCAGGTATCGGGATCAGATACAGAGGTCTTACTTTAGACTACGCCATCACCAATTCCGGAATAGGAGGCTCTAATTTTTACTCCAATTTCTTCTCACTGAAACTGGATATGGGTGAGTTCAGAAATGATTAATTTAAAATACAATGAAAGAATCAATGAAAAAAATATCAATACTGATACCTGTTTTTTTTGCAATAAGTGTTTTCGGACAGAAGGTTTCCGATTATAAATATATTCTGGTTCCCGGTAAATTTAAAGATTTTGAAAAAAAATCCTATGGTCTGGAAGAAGCCCTGGCCAAAGCTCTGAAAGCTAAAAGGTATATAATAGTACCGAATGACAGAGAACAGTGGCCTTCGGAAATTAACGGCAATTCCTGTGATGTAATTATCGCAGATCTTAAAGATGACAGCAGTTTACTCAGAAATAAAGTTAAAATTGAGTTTAAAGACTGTAACGATAAAATCCTGTTTACATCCAAAGGTAATTCAAATATAAAGGAATTTGAAGAAGGTTTTCAGGATGCTTTGAAGCAGGCACTTATAGGTCTTCCTTCATCGGTTCCTCTCAGTAATCCGGTTTCGGATCAGACTAAAAATATTCCGGAAGAAAAAGAAGTTTCTCTGCCGGCTGGCGAAAACAAAATTAAAAAGTACATCAACGGTAAACTGAATCTGACTCTTCAGAAAATACAGATTGATGCCAGCCAGTTTATTTTGGTAGATGCTGCCGGTACCGCTCCTTACGCTACTTTCGGGCTGACTTCCAAAAAAGATGTTTTCAGGGTAAAGTTAGCCAATGGAAGCATAACAGTCGGTTATTTTGAAAACGGGGATCTGGTCATCGATATTCCTTCCTCAGACGGTTCGTATTCCAAAGAAATATTCTCTGCAAAATAGCTGATCAGCATCATTAATAATACAGGCTCCCGGAAAAGGAGCCTTTTATTTTTAAGGAGTGTTGAAAAACTCCCAGATTACTTTAGCCTTGCTTTTTCCCAGAATTTCTTCCAGGGTTTCCAGGCTGGATTCTTTGATGCGTTTTACCGATTTCAGTTTAGAAAGCAGCAGTTCAATTGTTTTTCCGCCTACCCCCGGAATTTCTTCCAGTTCAGACTTGATGGTAGAATTCTTTCTCCGGGTTCTGTGGTGTTTTACCCCAAAACGGTGGGCTTCATCACGCACTCTCTGAAGAATTTTCAGGGTTTCGGATTTTTTATCCAGATATAAAGGAATGGGATCTTCGGGAAAGAAAATTTCCTCCAGTCTTTTAGCGATTCCAACAATAGTAATTTTTCCGTAAAGACCTAGTATTCTTAAGCTTTTTACAGCAGAAGAAAGCTGTCCTTTTCCGCCGTCAATAAGGATAAGCTGGGGAAGATTTTCCCCTTCATCAAGCATTCTTTTATAGCGGCGGTAGATCACCTCTTCCATCGTGGCAAAATCATTGGGACCTTCTACTGTTTTGGGATGAAATATCCTGTAATCTGCTTTACTTGGCCTGCCGTCCTTGAAAACAACACAGGCTGAAACAGGATTGGTTCCCTGGATATTGGAGTTATCAAACCCTTCAATATGTCTTGGCTCTACGGGCATTCTCAGCAGTTTCTGCATTTCTGCCATAATCCTGTTCGTATGCCTTTCCGGGTCTACAATCTGTACCTGTTTTAATTTTTCAAGACGGTACTCTTTGGCATTCTTTTCAGAAAGTTCTACAATCCTTTTTTTATCACCCACTTTAGGAACGATAAGTTTTACATTCGGAATTTCTACGGACAGATGAAAAGGCAGCAGGACTTCCTTAGAATCCGAACCAAACTTTTGCCGGATCTCAATCAGGGCTTCTTCCAGAATATCTTCATCGGCTTCCTCAAGAATTTTCTTGATGTCGGTCGTAAAACTCTGGATGATATTTCCGTTTCTGATCTTAAAGAAATTGACATAAGCTGCCGTCTCGTCACTCGTCATTCCGAAAACATCCACATCATCAATATTAGGGTTAACTACCGTGTTTTTTGCCTGATAATCCTCAAGAATATCCAGTCTCTCTTTAATGATCTGGGCCTCCTCGAATTTAAGATCAGCCGCCAGTTTCATCATCTGGTTAACCAGATAATTCTTCGCTTTCCGGAAATCTCCTTTAATAATATCACGGATGGCATCAATCTTTTCATCATATTCCTCTTTGCTTTCAAGATCTTCACAAGGCCCTTCACAGTTTTTAATGTGATATTCCAGGCATACCTTATATTTTCCTTCGGCAATTTTGGCGGGAGCAAGATTCAGATTGCAGGTTCTGAGTTTATAGATATGCTTAATGGTATCCAGTAAAATCTTTGCAGGACGCA
Source organism: Chryseobacterium indologenes (assembly GCA_002439165.1). Taxonomy (GTDB): domain Bacteria; phylum Bacteroidota; class Bacteroidia; order Flavobacteriales; family Weeksellaceae; genus Chryseobacterium; species Chryseobacterium indologenes_E. The sequence goes on along the minus strand of DJTE01000002.1, from coordinate 320,788 downwards.
CTTTGGCATAAGGTCCGAAATATTCCGAACCATCTTTGATGATATTCCGGGTCAGAAAAATTCTTGGAAAATCTTCATTCTTGATACAGATCCAGGGATACGTCTTATCATCTTTCAGCATTACGTTATAAAACGGCTGATGTTCCTTGATCAGGTTGTTTTCAAGCAAAAGAGCATCATATTCGCTGTTCACGATAGTGGTCTCAAGGCGGACAATCTTTCCCACCATGATTTTGATCCGGTAGCCGGACAGGTTCTTGTTGAAGTAAGAGAGAACCCTTTTCTTCAGGTTTTTGGCCTTTCCCACATACAGCAGCTGATCGTTTTTGTCGTAATAACGATAAACGCCGGGTTCTGAAGGTAAAGTTTTGAGCTGTAATTCTAAAGAAGGATTCATATAACAAAATTACGGAATCATTCCGGGATTTAAAAGAACAAAAAAACTGCAGCGTTTTCCTGCAGTTGTATAATTGATATGAAAGTCTTATCCTATCCGTGGCTCATATCGGTATACTGATATACCAGAAAGCTGAAATAATCCCATTCTACTGAGTTTTTCGGATATTTTTTCATGAACTCGGGATTGTCTCCAAATAAGAAATCATAATTTTCTTCGAAATCATCTTTGTGAAGCCACATTACTTTATCTCCTTTTTTTACATAATAGGATTTGATAACACCGCCACCGAAAGCAGGAGCCCCCGCAAACCCTGCTGAAACGGTTGTACTCGCAAACGGATCATAATAAACGGAAATAATCTCATTGAATTCAGGATTGATCAGCTGCATTAAAAAAGCCTTGCTCTCTTTTTTGTTTTTTAAAGAAACAGTCTGATTTTCAAAAGGAATTGCGTCGTTTGTCGTTGATTTACTGTATTTTTTGGTGCTGTAATTTCTCATATTGGAAATAAAACTGGCCGCTTTCATCGATTTTTCTGTCTCAGTTGCATATAAATACATTTCCGAAATATCTGCCGCCGCAAATTTCATCGTTTTTTTTGTATCAACATCTTCTATCGTGATGGAAAGTATCTGCCCTTTCTGTTTTTCCCATGATTTACTGTAACCCTGGTGTTCAGTATTATCCTTTAAAATAATGGTGGAAACTTTTTTGGATGAAGCAGTATTAAAACCTTCGTTGAATAAATACCGGTTCATTTCTCTTTTTTCTTCTTTAGAATATTTTACCTTTTGGGCAAAAGTAGCTGTACTTACCAGACATAAAGCCAGCAGCAGAGTTTTAAATTTCATGGTTATTATATTTTATCCGGCGGTAAAAGTAATAAATTAATCACTTATTTTCATAAAAATATGAGACCCCGAAATTTAGCTTTTCCAATTATTGTTAAATGCGTAATTTTAAGGAAATTTTTTAGAAATGATATACGGTGTAGATGTTTTCACTTTCCATGATGTTCTGGAAATATGTAAAAAACCTAATAAAGCTAAGCTGAATAAAGCAGCAAAAGAACAGATATTAAAATCTCAGAAGAATGTTCAGAAAATTGTAGAGTCTGACAGATGTGTGTATGGAATCAATACAGGTTTCGGACCGCTTTGTGACACTAAAATTTCAGCAGATGAAACGGCACAGCTGCAGTATAACCTGATCATCTCTCATGCCGTAGGAGTAGGAAAGCCGATTGAAAAAGAATATTCCAAGATCATGATGATCGCTAAGGTTCATGCCTTATCAAAAGGATTTTCAGGAGTTTCCCTCGAAGTGATCGAAAGAATGATCCTGATGCTTGAGAAAGACATTATTCCGGTGGTACCTGAACAGGGGTCGGTAGGAGCATCCGGAGACCTAGCCCCTCTTGCTCACCTTGTGCTGCCTTTATTAGGACTGGGACAGGTTTGGGAAGGAGATAAAATCTCCGATACTATGGAAGTTCTGGAGAAATACGAACTTGAACCCCTGGCACTGGGACCGAAAGAAGGATTGGGACTCATCAATGGAACACAGTTTATTCTGGCTCATGCAATCAAAGGACTTGAAAAATTTGAATACCTGTTAAATCTTGCCGATATGACGGCGGCTATGAGTATTGAAGCATACAGAGGTTCTGCCAGTCCGTTTAAAAAAGAACTTCACGAAATCAGACCTTTCGAAGGCAGTAAAAAAGTGGCTGCAAGAATGCTTAAATTCTTAAAAGGTTCCGAAAATATGAAAGCTCATGAAGACTGTGAAAGAGTGCAGGATCCTTACTCTATGAGATGTGTGCCACAGGTTCACGGAGCCAGCAGAAATGCTTTTGAGCACCTTAGAAATATGGCGGAAACAGAACTGAATTCAGTAACGGATAACCCGATTGTGCTGAGCGCCGAAGAATCTATTTCGGGAGGAAATTTCCACGGACAGCTGATGGCACTGCCTTTAGATTACGCTACCCTGGCAGCAGCCGAATTGGGGAATATTTCAGACAGAAGAAGCTATTTATTATTAGAAGGAAAATACGGGCTTCCGAGACTGCTTACGGAAAGCTCAGGGTTAAACTCAGGATTTATGATTCCGCAGTATACTTCAGCAGCTTTGGTTACAGAAAATAAGACCCTTTGTTTCCCGGCTTCCGCAGATTCTATTCCTACAAGTCTGGGGCAGGAAGACCATGTATCGATGGGAAGTATTTCCGGAAGAAAGTTCAATCAGGTTCTTGGGAATTTAGTGAATATCCTGGCCGTTGAGCTGATGTTTGCCGCTCAGGGTCTGGAATTCAGAAGACCTTCCAAATGTTCAAAGATCATTGAAGAAAACTTTGCCGTTCTGCGTTCTAAAGTGAAAAAACTGGAAGATGACAGGCTTATTGGACAGGATATGCTGGCAATAGCAGAACTGATCAACGAAAGAAAATTTATTGTTGAAGCTTAATAGCAGTAAAGACATGAAAAAAATAATAACCATTTTAAGCCTTTTTGTGGGAACACTGGCTTTTTCCCAGGCTTCTGAAGCTAAGATCAGGGAATTTATAAAAATTACCGGTGCCGATAAAATAGCCATTTCCTCTATGCAGACCTATATGGAACAGCTTAAAAAAAATGCTCCCGGTATTTCAGATGAATTCCTGAAGAGATTTGCAGCCGAATTTACAGCCGAAAAAATGGTGCAGCTCTATGTTCCTATATATGCCAAATACTATACGGAATCAGATATCGATGAGCTGATCAGATTTTATAAATCTCCCGTAGGGCAGAAAACAATTTCAGTGATGCCTTCCATTTTACAGGAAAGTATGGAAGCAGGTGGAAAAATGGGAAGAGAAGCAGCAGGCCGGGTTATGGAAGAACTTGATAGAGAAAAAGGGTACGTAAGCCCGCCACCTCCGGCAACTTCTGAAAAGAAATAAATTTCAGGCTTCCTCATACCGGGGAAGCCTTTATATTTTCACAAAATGAATTAATAATGAAGATAAAAAGAACAGACTCCTCAGATATAGATTTTCAGAATTTAGTAAAATATCTTGATGCGGATCTTGCCGCCAGAAACGGTGAGGAACACACATTTTATGACCGGTTCAATAAAATTGATATGATCAGGAACTGCCTGGTAGTTTATATGGATGGAATCCCGGCAGCCTGTGGAGCTTTTAAAAAGCTTTCTGAAGAAACAGCAGAAATCAAAAGAATGTATACCGGCCCGGAGTTCAGAAAGAGAGGTCTGGCATCAGCTCTTGTACAGGAACTGGAAAGTTGGGCCAAAGAATCAGGATTTAAAAAAGCTGTTCTGGAAACTTCAGCTGAGAATCATGAGGCCCTTTCCGTATATGAGAAAAGCGGATTTTACAGGATTCCCAATTATGAACCGTATACAGGTATTGATAAAAGTGTGTGTTATGAAAAAGTTCTGTAAATAACATCATCCAGGGTAAGAATTTTTGGTTTAATACAGATTTGAAGATAGGAAGAGGGCAGCGATGAAGGTCATGTGATTTTACAGGGGCTTTCAATACATATTACTAAAAGTAATTTCCATCTTCCTTAAACTACACTCAGATCTTAGTAGGGAAGATTAATATTCCTGCAATACTAAATTCACTTTTTATACATTCGTAATTCACTTTAAAGTGTTATATTAGGATTCCAAATCAAAAATATAACCTATGAAAAAAAGTGTATTCTGCATTTTGCCCCTGTTCTTTGTTCTGAACTCCTGTAATACAGACGAACTTCCCATTGAGGGGCCCAAAACCGAAACTGTTCAGAAAGATCCCCTGACGGCAAAACAGATCAACGAAGAGATTAAAAATTCCATTAAAAATACAGGAAATTTTAATTGGAAAGAAGCTCCCGGTCATTTGCTGTGGAGTGCCATATTTCACGGAAACAAAATGGTTTCCATAGGCTTCGGAGCGTCAAAGGATGATTTTGACAGAAGCCTTTCTGCCAATAGCAGGGAAATGGAAGATGAAATTTTAAATACGATCAGAAAATCAGAAGGTAAAGAAAGAGGAGATGCTTTGATCTCTTCCGATAAGTACCTCAACCAGATCGATGTGCTGATTGAAAAAGAGGAAACATTAACGGCTCTTCGCCAGATGAAAACGATACGTTATGTAGAACCTGCTGATTATCGGTACTTTGACTATGAAACCGAAATTGCAGCAAAATCAAGCGGATCATCGTCCGGATGCGGATTTGAATCCTCAGCTCTGAATGCCGCCGATTATACCTCTACAACCCCTAATGCAAAAGTTCCCTGGGCATTTACCAAACACAATATTCCGGGTGCCTGGAATTACAGTACAGGTGCAGGAATAACCATAGGCCTCGTGGATACAGGAGTTTCATCACAGCAAAGCCTTCTGGGAACCAGCTTTAATACAGGGGCTTCATCCGGAAGAACCATCACGAAATATGGCGTTTATGTAAACGGATCCAGTACCGACGGCCCTGATGACCAGTGCGGACACGGAACTAAAATGGCTTCTGTAATGGCTGCTCCTAAAAATAATGCAGGACTTCCTGTGGGTGTGGCTTACAATGCCAATCTGATTACCTATCGTGCCGCAGCCAATGTTCTGTTGGATACATCCAGCGAGCAGAACGGAGTAAAAACAGCGTTTACCGAACTGGCCAATAATACCAGCGTAAAGATTATTTCCATGTCTATGGGGCACATCTTTTCCGTAGGGAAAATTGAAGATGGAGTAAAATATGCTTATTCCAAAGGAAAGCTTATCTTCTGTGCAGGCGGAACCTCTACCAGCTTTACCAATTTTGTAGGTGTTATTTTCCCGGCAAGTATGTCAGAAGTACAGGCGGTGACAGGGGTGAAAGAGGGAACTTCCAATCAGAAGTGTGATGTGTGTCATTCCGGCAGCCAGATCGATTTCACCTTCCAGATGGAAAGAGCTTCAGGAAATACCGTTCCGGTTCTCAGTTATTATAATGCACAGGCAGATTATGTGGGGGGATCTTCAGTTGCTACGGCGGCCACAGCAGGAATCGCAGCATTGGTGTGGTCTAAAAATCCTTCATGGACGAGAGATCAGGTCCTGAATAAAATGAGACAGTCGGCAACCTACTATTCTTCCGTAAATTCCAGTTATGGATATGGAAATATCAATGCTTTACAGGCTGTACAATAGAATAGAGATCAATAAAATAAAGAAAACCGCGGAGATATTCTGCGGTTTTCCGTTTTATATCGCTGAATTTCATTTTTTGTGCTGCGGTTCTAAACCTGACAGATCTCCAAGACCTGTCAGGTTTTTATTTAAGCGCACTCACGCACTCAGCTCTCCGGAGTCAGGTGACTTTGGAGCCTTATTTTTATCTTTTTTAATCACCTTGCTCAAAGTCAGAAGATCCTTTGCGTGGAAAATTGATTATCAATCAAAAAATACTCAAAGAATGTGATTTAGATAAAGATTTGAGTATGATACAAATTTAGAAATTTATCACAAACTCTTAGTCTGGGCTGGGATCATTAAATTAAGCCTAAAAGCAGGAGCGGGTACCTGTCCTTACAAACAGTTTACACTACCTTCAAAAAAATAAAACAGGGATCTTGTTATTTCTTATTACTTTCATAACTTCCTGTTTCCATCTTCCAGCTTCAAACCTTTTAATCTCCGGGCTGATAATCCAGTGGAAGCATATATTCAATCTTATTGTCAGAAAAAGTACCTTCATTGGTAAGCAGATCCGGAGTTGTGATATTTCCTTCTTTTGAAACTTCAAAGGTTTCCCCTTCAGCATGAAGATAAGAAGAGAGCGTAACCGGATAAGGGTTTTTTACAAATTGCTTTCCTTTAAGTTCATAAAAGTACTTTCTGTAATTTACCTGAAGGATATCCTTAAAGCTGAATAAAACCTGCCCGTTCTCTCTTTTCACATAATCAGAATCGGGGATCAGTGTTTTTACAATGGCAAGTGCATAAGGTTTCTGGCTGTTTTTCCTCTGCGCAATTTTGCTGATGTCATCAGGAATATGCATTATTCCGGAAGACTTAGCCATTGTCTGAAAATTTTTCAGGGTTTTAAGCTCCTCTTCCGTAGGATACTGGGGGTTGGGAACTTTTACAACATGATTGACGATGAACTGATCTTCAGAAATCTTATTCTCATAAATACTCCTGAAAAAATGAAGCAGGCTTCCGTAGTAAGCATTCATCCGGTTTACTCTGGCAGGATCTGTATTTTTGGTTTCCCGGAAAAAGCTTGTTCCCGTATAGTTGATCATCTGAGAATTGAAATCCGCTGAATAACCAATGAGATTATAGGTAATTTCGTAACCGAGGTTTTTATTTTCAATGATCAGCGTTTTAGGAGCCTTTACCTTTAAAATTTTGTTTTCCTTATCGTATGAAAATTTCAGTGTTTTCTGATTTTTAATCCTTACATTCTCATGGTCCCGCCCAATAAAGGTATCAAGAAAATAATTGATGTAATTTTTATAAGCTTCTGCGGTATAGGGAACGAGCCTGATCTCTTCAATTTCGTGAGTTCTGGCCAGAACTACCTTCAGGTTTTTATTAATAAGATCTGAGACGGGAGAAGTGAAGGTTAGAAATTCATCTTTCTGAAAAACCATATTTCCAAAACTTCCGGCCGGTACAGAAAGGCTGAAGCTTCCGTCCTCTTTTGAGACAGTTCCGGTTTTAGTTCCGTCAATATAAATACTGACTCCCGGTATTATATCTCCCTTGTCACTTACAACGCTTCCCCGGACGGTTTGAGCCGTCAGAACATAAAAAGGAAGCAGCATTAAAAATAGAAATAGTGTTTTTTTCATGGTAAAACAATATTACTAAAATTTTAGTGATAAAAAAATACCAATCAAAAACTGCCTGCTCAGCCTATCCTTACGCTGGTCATACTCAAAGAACCGCCGATCAGTTCATCATTAAATAGTGCCAGTCCTTCAGAGGGGGCCTTTAATCCGAGTGTGTAGATCAACGGAAGATAGTGGTCCGGGGTGGGAACGGCATACTGCATGAATGTTCCCTGTTTCCGGTAATCAATAATATTCTGAAAATTTCCGTCCAGAAGCCAGGTATTCGTTTTTTCCCTTGCCTCAATAGCCCAGTCCCAGCCGGCACCTACTGTGTTGATGTTTCTCCAGTCGATCAGGCGGAGGTTATGGACAATATTACCGCTTCCGATGATTAAGATTCCCTTTTCACGAAGCTGATGCAGTTTTTGGGCAAGTTCAAAATGGTATTCCGGAGATTTTGTATAATCAATACTCATCTGGATGACAGGAATATCAGCTTCCGGATACATATGCCTGATCACTGACCACGCACCGTGGTCAAGTCCCCAGCTGTGATCTTCCTCTACCTGAACAGGAGCCAGGAGTTCAGCTGTTTCCCTTGCCAGCTCAGGATCTCCGGGAGCGGGGTACTGTACGTCAAACAGAGCCTGTGGAAATCCTCCGAAATCATGGATCGTTCTGGGCATTTCCATAGCCGTTACAAAAGTTCCCTGCGTATACCAGTGAGCGGAAATGCAAAGAATTGCATTGGGTTTGGGAATTTCATTGGCAGCCTTCCTGAAGCCCTGTACAAACTGGTTTTCTTCAATAGCATTCATAGGAGAGCCGTGCCCGAGAAATAAAACGGGCATTTTTGGTGTGCTTTTAAAATTTTCGCTGATGTGATGGAGGTCTTTGAGGTTCATGGGATAAAGATATATTGAAAGACAAAAGGTTCAGGGGATTAGAAAAACCCTGAACCCTTTACCGTATGTATTAGAAATTACGCCTGTTTTACAAACTGCAGTTCTCCTGCTATTTTTACTTCGTCACTTACCATTACACCTCCTGCTTCAAGCGCTGCATTCCAGTTCAGTCCGAAATCTTTTCTGCTGATCTTGCCTTCAAAAGAAAAACCTGCTTTGGTATTTCCCCACGGGTCTACATTGATTCCTCCGAAATCTACGTCAAGAGTTACTGGTTTTGTAATCCCGTTGATGGTAAGATTTCCTGTTACCTTGTCATTTAATGCCTGAGAGTCAAACGTGATGGTTGGATGAGCCTCAGCATTGAAGAACTCAGCAGACTTTAAGTGGTTATCACGGTCTGTATTGTTGGTGAAAACAGAATCGGTCTGGATGGTAGCCGTTGTTCTGGCATTGGCAAAAGAATCATCTTCAGCTTCAATTTCAGCATTGAAATTTCTGAAGCTTCCTTTTACATTAGAAATCATCATGTGTTTTACTTTGAAGGTAATTTCACTATGCGTTGGGTCTAGGTTCCATTTTGTTGCCATTGTAATATATTTTTTTGTTGGTTAACTATGATGCAAATGTAGGACGGGGAACAGATACAAATCATTGATATAGGATAAGAAATGCATCTATTCTGTATTCAGTGCCCCTTTTTTTATTTTTCAGGAGCTTTTTCCCGCTATCCACTCATACTCCTCGCTCCCAAACTTTCCATAGCTGAAGCCGTTCTCCTTTCCTGCCCGTGCTGCGGGGTAACCGTTACTATCGGGGCTATTTTATAGGCAATGAGTAATGGGTAATAGGTAATGGATGATGGTTCTCCCGATGATTACTTTTTTACAGCATTACGATTTCCCGACAGCCTTCAGAAAAATTCTACCATTAAGTTAAGAAATAATTTTTATCAGTTCATTAATTCTATTTTACCAATGTTTTATTTTAACATTTCTTAACGAATGATTTTTATTTCTTATTTTTGACAGATTCAATTTTATACGATGAAATTATATAAATTCTCTTTATTGATGCTGGTTTTGGGGAATACTGCATTCGCCCAGACCCAGAAGTTTACAATGGCGGAGGCCGTAAATGGGATGAGAACCAACCTTGCTGTGAAAAATATCTCCCAGTTTTCATGGTCTGCAGACGGAAAATCATACATCCAGGCCGTAAAAGGCGGATACCTGATCACCGATCTGAAAACCAATAAACAGGATACACTGGTATCTTTATCACAGCTGAACAGGTCATTATCCAATGATAAGCTGAAGGCCGTTCCCCAGATTAAATTTTCCGGCACTTCGCAGGGGTATTTTACTTCAGGCGGAAACATGTTCTGGATAGAAAAGTCAGGAAATGACTGGAAAGTAAAGAACAAAGCGACGCTGGATCAGGACGCAGCCAATATAAAAATGTTTGGTGACGGGCAGACCTTCGCTTTCACGGCAAAAAATAACTTATTTGTCAATAAAAACGGAAAAACCGTTGCTGTAACTAACGAAGCTGACGAAAATATCATCAGCGGACAGGCCGTTCACAGAAACGAATTCGGGATTGATACCGGAATTTTTCCTGCTCCCAATTCCGAAAGTGTAGCATTCTATAAAATGGATCAGACGATGGTGGCAGATTACCCGATCATCGACTGGTCTGTAACTCCTGCTGTTAACCACAATATCAAATATCCGATGGCAGGGCAGACTTCCCATCAGGTGACTCTGGGAGTATACAATATCAGGAGCCAGTCCACCGTTTTCCTTAACATTGAAGGAGAAAAAGATCAGTATTTAACAGCCGTTACCTGGAGCCCGGATTCAAAATACATCTTTGTAGGGGTGCTGAACAGAGGGCAGAATCATATGAAAATGAACCAGTATAATGCTGCGACGGGACAGCTGGTGAAAACCCTGTTTGAAGAATCAGACAGCAAATATGTGGAACCACAGCATCCGCTTACCTTCTTCCCGAATTCCAATACAGATTTTATCTGGCAGAGTCAGAGAACAGGCTACAACCACCTGTTTCATTACAGTCTGGAAAAAGGACTTATAGCTCAGATCACAAAAGGAGACTGGCTGGTAACCGATATCTTAGGCTTTAATGAAAAGAAAAAAGAGATCTACTTTACTTCTACAAAAGAAACACCTCTGGAAAGACATTTGTATAAAATAGACTGGACCAGTTATAAAATGCAGAGACTGGACACAGCAGAAGGAATGCATACCGGAGTGCTGAGCAGTGACGGAAATTATCTGTACGATGCTTACAGCAATTCAGATTCACCAAGAGTTGTCAATATCATCAACACCGCCAATCTGAAATCTGCCAATATCCTTACCTCTGAAAATCCGTTGAAAAATTACCAGAGACCGGAGATTAAAAATGTAGAATTAAAAGCTGACGACGGAACTCCTTTATACGGGAAAATCATCCTTCCTACCAATTTCGATCCGAATAAAAAATATCCGGCAATCGTTTACCTCTACAACGGACCGCATTTACAGCTGGTAACCAACAGCTTCCCTGCATCCGGAAACCTTTGGTACGAATACATGGCACAGAACGGATATGTAATTTTTACGATGGACGGAAGAGGATCTTCCAATCGTGGACTGAAATTTGAGCAGGCCGTATTCAGAAACCTGGGAACTACCGAAATGAATGATCAGCTGAAAGGAGTAGATTACTTAAAATCTCTTTCCTATGTAGACTCTCAGAGACTGGGAATCCACGGATGGAGTTTCGGAGGATTTATGACTACAAGTTTCATGCTCCGTCACCCGGAAGTGTTCAAAGTAGGAGTTGCCGGAGGTCCGGTTATAGACTGGAGTATGTACGAAATCATGTATGGCGAAAGATATATGGATACCCCACAGGAAAATCCGCAGGGGTACAAAACATCGAACCTGCTGGACAAAGTTCAGAATCTGAAAGGAAAACTGCTGATGATTCACGGGGCTCAGGATGATGTGGTGGTTTGGCAGCACTCTGTAAAGTTTGTGAAGTCTGCCGTAGACAATGGCGTTCAGCTGGATTATTTTGTATATCCGGGACATCCTCATAACGTTATCGGAAAAGACAGGGTACACCTGATGCAGAAAGTAACAGATTATTTCGATCAGTATTTAAAGAAATAAATAAAGAAAAATCCAGTCTAAAAATAGGCTGGATTTTTTATTGGGATTAAATGATCTGTAATCAGTCGTAGAACTCTTTGATCACATAGCGGTTATTACCGATACTCTTCAGCTCTTTCAGCAGATAATACCTGTGCAGAAAGCCTGTCAGAACTACAATCTTTTGATGAGGATGTTTTTCTGCGACTTTACGGATATTCCGGGCCATGGTCTGATTGCGGAGATCCCAGAAGGCGGCCATCAGCTTGAACCCGTCCCGGTAGCTGATCTTTTTGCCGTCAGGCTTCGTTACAAATCTTTCAGCGAACTCAGGTCTTGCATCTGAAATTTTAACCAAACCTGCATACTGGGCGTTCTGTCTTCTTTCGGAAATCTTATCCGTAGCTGCATTATTGAAATGTTCAGGAGATAGTCCGGCAGTTTTCATTAAATCTTTAGTGGAATTTGTAAAATCTTCATACAGCTTTATTTCTCCGGCTGTTAATGACTTTGCTTTATACAGACTGTCGATCAGCTTTACAGCAAGATTATCTGTGGGAACCATTCCCCGGTCTTTCCTGTATTGGTTTCTGCCTTCAAAATCAAATGGAAATCTTAGAGTTTTCGGATATTTTTTTACATAGAGATTACTTGCCTTTATCTCATTGCCATTCAGATCAATACCGTTTTCATACTCTTTCATACCTTCTTTGTCTACCTCATGAAGAATAACATCCGGTTTGATTTTTTCAAGAATCTCAAACAGTATTTTAGGATGATAGTTCGGAACACTGTCATGGATATTCCCGATCACATAGATCTCTGTTTTATTCTGGGAAAAACATATACCCGCTGCAAAAAGCAGAAATATACTGATGATAGATTTCATACTGATAAAAATTAGAGAGATAATCCTCAAATATAGCCAAGTAAAGCTATATCAGCAAAACCGATCTTAACAAACATCAATGTTTTTCATTTTTTGCAGCCGTATTTTTGTACTTATAAAATCAGAAAATATGGAATTAGGAATAGGAATGTTCGGAGATCTGGCTTTCGACCAGGCAACCGGAAAATATAGAGAGGCAGGAACCAAGATCCGTGAAATTCTGGATCAGGTGAAGCTGATGGATGAGGTGGGACTTGATGTTTTTGCTATGGGCGAGCATCACCGTCCGGATTATGCGGTTTCGTCTCCGGAAATGGTTCTGGCAGCCGCTGCCTCCATTACCAAAAATATAAAACTGGCAAGTGGTGTTACCGTATTAAGCTCTTCAGAACCGGTAAAGGTATACGAAGATTTTGCCACTCTTGATCTTATATCAGACGGAAGAGCCGAAATATTTGTAGGAAGGGGAAGCTTTATTGAATCCTTTCCGCTTTACGGCTATTCATTGAATGATTATGAAGAACTTTTTGATGAAAAGCTGGAACTGCTGATGAAGATCAATACCGAAGAAAATGTAACGTGGTCAGGAAAGCTTAGGGCTCCAATGCAAAACCAGACGGTTTATCCAAGAGCTAAAAATGGAGGTAAAATACCGGTCTGGAGGGCTGTGGGAGGAACTCCGCAATCTGTTTTAAGCGCAGCACAAATGGGAATGCCGCTCGTGGTAGCCATCATTGGAGGAATGCCGGCTCAGTTCAGAAACCTGATCGAATTCTACAAACAGGAATACAAAAAAGCAGGCCATGATGTTTCACAAATGCAGATCGCGGTTCATTCTCATACTTTCGTAAGCAATGATCCGGCAGTAGTAGACGGATACTTCCATAATTATAAATCCCAGATGGACAGGGTAGGGGCATCAAGAGGCTGGGCACCTTATACAAAAATGCAGTATGACGGCGGAAGAAGCCGTGAAGGCGCTCTGTTTATCGGAAGCTCCGCAGAAGTAGCCGATAAGATCGCCTATATGAAAGAACTTTTTGGAATTACAAGATTCATCGGGCATATGGACATTGGAGATCCTGCTCATGACATCACCCTGAAATCAATAGAATTGTTTGGGGATGAAGTAAAACCGGCTGTTCAAGACCTTTAATAATAATCCTCCGTTGATTTTCAGCGGAGGATTTTATATTGTAGCTGCTGCAGATGATCACACAGTGAAACCGGTTCCGGCAAGTGCTGTTTCTTAAAGACTTCAGACAGAGCGGAAAATCACCCGTATGATTTCTCCGATTGATACGGATGAATTTTTTTGGACGCAATCCTGATCTTTTCTGATATTAAAATTTCCCACAGATTCCTGAAATAACACAGATTTTAATAAGCATTTTATTTTCTCGCAGATCCTGCAGATGACGCAGATTTTTTTGAGTTTAAAATAATCCGTTTACCCTTGCTGCGCAAAGTCTCCTGACTTTGAGCAATAAAATAATTGTTTAAAAGTTTTTTTGATTTTAAAATTTAAAATAAGCTGTTACACAATTTCAATCAGGCTTCCGCGTTCTTCATCCCTGCTTATATTCAGGGCAGCAGGTATTTTTTCTTTCAGTTCTTCCACATGGGAAATAATCCCTACGATACGGTTCTCTTTCTGGAGACTCATCAGTGTTTCAAAAACAATATTCACCGATTCCGTATCCTGTGTACCGAAACCTTCATCAATAAAGAAAAAATTCTTATCCGCAGCAGCATTGGACTGTACGCTTTCTGCCAGTGCCAGTGCCAGGCTTAAAGAAACCTGAAAGGCCTGTCCCCCCGAAAGTGTTTTTACACTTCTGCTTCTTCCTTCATTGAGGTAATCGATAATCTCAAAATCATTGCTTTCATTCAGCTGCAGGCTCAGCTGGTTTCTTGTCATCCTGTGGAAACGGATGTTGGCATGATCGCACAGCTGTCTCAGGTAAATAGAGGATACATACTGTACAAAACCGGCTCCTTTGAAGAGATTCATCATCAGTTTCAGGTTTTCAGAACGTTTCTGAAGGCGCGACAGGTCTTTTAAAAGATCTTCTTTCTTTTTATATTCATTTTCGAGTCTTTCAATCTCGGCAGTAATTTTGATCACAGATTCACCGATTTGTTTTACTTCGTTCTGAACGGTATTGAATTCCTCTTCTGCTTTGGAAAACTGAGCTTCATCAAAAGAGAAATCTTTCAGTTTGATTTCGAGCTCACCAATCCCGTTTTTCAGGGTTTCAAATTCAATCCGGAATGCCTGAATGGCTGTTCTCACATGCTCCACATTGATTTCCTGTTCCAGGATAGGACGTATTTCATCCAGTGTCGTGAAATTCTGTTCCGCTAAAGTCTTTCTGATGACTTCCCGGTGTCCGGAAATCTCCAGAGTGAGTTGGGAGATCCGCTTTTCCAGCTGTTCAACCATTGTTTTTTGAGAAGCAAGCAAAGGCGACAGTTCTTTTTCCTGCCGGGTCAGTTTCTGGTAATTTTGTTCTGTTTCTGTATTGGAACGGGATAATTTCTGGTGAATCTCTTCAACTTCAGAGGTGGTCTTTTTCCTGTAATCATCCCAGTTCAGGATCTTCAGTGCGGAACGGCTGGTATTGATCTGTTCTTCTTTTTTGGCTTCTTCCAGTCTGAAACTTTCCAGCAGGCTTCTGTATTTTTCAGCATTTTTATTTTCCTTTTCCAGTGTTTCACGCTCCTTCAGTATATGCTGTTCAGCCAGTTCAATTTCCTTTTCAATCGCAAAAGAAGCGGTCCGTTTTTCTTCAAAATCTTTTTCATTATTGGGATTAAACTGAGCCCAGATGAAAGCTTTCAGATGATCTTCCATATCTTTTTGAAGCTGTTCTGCTTTTTTCAGTTCGGAAGCAAGCTGTTCTTCATAAATGGCTTTTCTTTCCAGAATTTTCTCGGCAGTGTTCTCTTTCTTTTGAAGTGCAGCGTTCTGCAGATCTATGAATTCCATTTTTTCCTGTATCTCCTGAATTCCTGAATTCACGTCATGAAACTCCACAATAGCCGGATGATCCAAAGAACCGCAAAGCGGGCAGGCCTCTCCCGGATGAAGCTCATCAGCGAACCGTGAAAGCTCTTTCTGAACCTTTAAATGATCCAGTTTTTGAGATAATTCCTTTTTCTGCTTTTCAAAACCGTCATATAAAACTTTAAAGTCTTCCTTAAATTGTTCAATATTGATGTTGAGTGACTTCAATTCATTTACGGTAAGTTTAATTTCTTTTTGCCCTTTTTCAACTTTTACGGCCTGTTCCTCAATAAGTTTCTTCAGTCCTTTTTGATGAGTGAACCAGTTGCCGGTATCCAGGAGGAGTGCTGAATCGAGTTTTCTGGCTTTCAGGGTCTCAGTATCTTTTACCTGTTTCTCAATATTGTTTCTGAGATTTTCTATATCCGTTTCCACTTTTTCCACCATTGTCTTTCCTTTGGCGGTTCTATCTTTAAGCGTGGTGATATCGGCGGAATACCCAAGCATCTGCAGGATCAGTAACAGATCATTTTCCTGTGTCTTAGACTGATCCAGCTGATCAAATTGAGGCTGTAAAGCAGTAAGCTGCTGTTTCACAGTATTGAAATCCGTTTCGGTCTGTACAGCAAGCTTTATCTGCTTCTCCTGTTCAGCTTTCTGTTCCGAAATTTCTTTAGCCAGTTTCTGATCCTCGGCCATCAGCGGACTGAACGTCCTGAAAACTTTATCATACAATTCAGCCTGTACTTCCTGCGCATCTATTTGCTGTTTCTGAGCAGATAATCCGCTGAACTTCTCTTTTTTCTGTTTTAGATTTTCAAAATCGATCTTTAAATTTTTAAGCTGCTGAAACCTTTCCGAGATCATTTGAAACCGGGTATCCGCTTCAATGAACTTTTTCTTTTCCTCAGCTAAACCTTCTTTGTGAAGCTGTATCTTCTCCTCATTGATCTCTTCAAAACCTTTAAGCCGGCCTTCCAGCTGGTCCAGTTCCGAATTGTTATGGGCATTCAGCGTTGCGGCATTATTGTAAAGATCATAACGGTGAAGATTGAAGATCTCCTTCATCATATTGGTCCGTTCCGTAGCTTTCAGTTCCAGGAATTCCTTAAACTGTCCCTGCGGAATAATAATCGTGCGTTTGAAATTGGCATAGTTCAAACCTACAATTACTTCAATATCCGCATTTTCCATAGAAAGCCATTTTCCGTCGATATTCTGATAAATATCGGCAGAGTATGGGTTCACATCATCAAACCTTTTGGAATTTCTTCTGAAATCGCGGGTAACACGGAACAGTTTATTTTCATAATTCAGAAAATCAAACTCAATATAAAACCGGTTCGATTTTAAGTTCATCATGTTATAAGCCCTTTTATCATTGGTATTGAGACGCTCCGTCTTTCCGTAAAGGGCAAATGAAACGGCTTCCAGAATGGATGATTTTCCGGAACCCACAGATCCGAATATCCCGAATAATCCGGCATCGGTAAGATTTTTAAAATCGATGACCTGGCGTTTCTGATAAGAATAAAGGCCTTCAATGGTCAGCTGAACAGGGATCATAGGCTATGGATTTAAAATTTCGTTAAACAGGTTCATCAGTTCTTCATTGGCTTCCTGACCGCCATTTTTAGATTTAAAATAATCTTTGAAAAGGGTTTCTATATTCTGGCTTACATTCATTTCGTGAGGCTGGTTTTCGGCCGGGTTGAGGTTCTTTACTTTCGGGATCAGGTGAACAATACCGTTGTGAGACTGGTAAAGCAGCTTCCTTTCATCCGCAGTGATGAATGTTTCACTTTCCAGGGTAAGTTCAATGAAAGTATAAGGGTTTTCCTTCAGCCACTGAACTGTATCTTCAACAGAGCTGAATGCTTTTCTTACCAGAGCTTTTCCGCTTTTCAGAGGTTTTTTTTCAACCGAAACATTTTTTCCCGGGAAAGCTTCAATCACAGAAACATATTTGGTTTGCCCTGCCTCACTGAAACTGTAACATAACGGTGAAGAGGAATAGATCACCGGTTTTTCGGCTGTTCCGATGTTTCTGAAACCATGCAGATGGCCTAATGCCGTATACTGGATCTGCTCCGGAATACAGTCGGAAAAAATCATATCTGCATTTCCGATTCTGATCGGTTTTTCTCCTTCCGGTTCTTCCAAAACAGGACCGTCTTTTTTATTCATATACAGATGGGCGGTCAGAAGATTGATGCCCGCATCATCGCAAAATTCTTCTGCCAGGGCGTTCCAGTGGTCAGAAAGTACTTTATTGATCTCTTCTTCTTTATTTTCCCCGAAATACTCTTTTAAACGGGCTTCATTGGCATAAGGCGTATGAAGAATTCTCACCGGAAAATCCAGATTTTTCATTTTCAGTTCTATGAATCCTTCCTTTGACCGGGTAATTTCAAAATGTTCTGTTTTAAAAGGAATGATATGTGCTCTGGGATGGCCAATGAGAATAATTCCGCATTCCCGGGCCAGGGGATCAGGAGCATCGATCAGATTCGGGGAATCATGATTTCCGGAGATCGCGATAACCGGACGGCTGCCGTTCCGGGAAAGGTGTTTCAGGGTTTTATAGAACAGCTCAACCGCTTCTACGCCCGGATTGAAATTATCAAAAAGATCGCCGGCCACAAGGATCATATCGGCATTTTCTTCATCAGCCCGATCAGAGATCTCTTGCATCACCAGAACCTGCTCTTCCATACGGGAGAAGCGGTCCAGGCGTTTTCCTAAATGCCAGTCGGCAGTGTGCAGAATTTTCATACTTCAAAGGTAAGGACAAAATCGCGATACGGGATTCCGGATTTCCGTATCAACATATAATAATTTAATTTTGTAAAAAAATAAACAATGCAGCAGCCCTCAAAAGATCCTTTACACGGGAAAAGACTTGATGCCATCCTGGAAGAACTGGTAGATTACTACGAAGGCTTTGAAAAGCTGGGAGAGCAGATCAATATCAAATGTTTTACCGATAATCCCAGCATCAGTTCCTCTTTGAAATTTCTCAGAAAAACACCCTGGGCAAGAACAAAAGTGGAAAGCCTGTACCTCTTTGTACTGAGACAGAAGAAAAGAGACGAAAAAGGAAAATAAGATGCTGCCTGAAGATTTTTCTTTGAATTCTTTTCCCCGAACAATCATTTCAAAAACAGTATATTTGCATCATTAATCGTGAAAGAACTCACGACAAAAAAGAAAAGTATGACAATTGAAAAAAATCACGTTGTAGCTGTAAAATACATCCTTCACACTATTGAAGAAGATGGAAGTAAAGTTCTTGCAGAAGAAACAACAACAGAAAATCCACTTACATTTTTGTATGGTGTGGGAATGATGATTCCAAAATTTGAAGAAAATATCCTGGGATTGAAAGCGGGAGATAAAGCAGCTTTTGTGATTCAGCCGGAAGAAGCTTATGGTGACAGACAGCCTGACGCTATCGTGCAGTTGCCAATCGATATGTTTAAAGAATCAGGAACTCCGCCTATCGGGGCAATTTTACCTTTGGCAGATAACCAGGGAAACAATTTCCAGGCGTTTGTGGTAGAAGTTACTCCTGAAGCCGTAGTAGCAGATCTTAACCATCCTATGGCGGGTAAAGTGTTGGATTTCGAAGTGGAAATTTTAAATACCCGTCCTGCAACGGAAGAAGAGCTGTCTCATGGTCATGCTCATGGGGTTGACGGAACTGAAGGTCACTAAAAAACAGAAATGTCCGGTGGTTTTGCCGGATGTTTTTTTAATTAAAAAGCATCAACCGCGGTATTTACTGCGGTTGATCTGTTTAAAAGCTTTTATCGGTAAGTTCAATTTTCAGGTATTCTGTTGTATGATCCGGATCTGAAATGTTGGTATTCACATGATTGGCCTTCACATAAAGTATATTGGACGTTACCCAGATCAGGGATTGGGGATCGTTCACCTTGAAATTGGTAAAATTGATGTACAGCAGGTTTTCAAATCCGTCTGTTTCCGGATTATACCGGGTCAGGGTAAAATCTGAGCCCACATCATTGTTTGAACTCATGCAGGCAATAAGTTTCTGTGTCGTGCTGATTGCGGGATAACCCAGAAAAACGGTTCCGTCATCCTGTTTGGAAGAGCGGTAGGCGGTATAATACCTGTCATTGTTATAGCTGTTCGTTCCCAGAAAGAATTCTCTTTGGGTAACCGGTGAGAAACCGATGTACCGGTTGGAGTATTCCGCTTCTTCATCCACTTCCTTTTTACTGATCTTCAAAAAATTCAGACTCCAGGTTTTTCCGTTAAAATGGACTTCCGGATTGGCAGATATTTTTTCATTCAGACTTTTGCTCTTTGCCTGGACGTAGGCCGCCCCGTCAATCATACTTACCACAGCATAGGTTTTTGACGTTTTGGTGTTAAAATCATCAGTTCCTTTTACAGTAGAGCTCCGGATTTGGTTCAGATCACTTCCTTCCACCGAAAGTTGGGAGTCTTTGGTAAATTCTTTTTTAGAAACGTAGGCTGTGATCGTTCTGTTCGGCTGATAGGCTATGGTATAATGAATTTCAAAAAAATCATTCAGATCTTTGAACCCGTAATAATGATTCAGCTTATCATTTTTGATCTTTAAAACTTTGGCATCAGCTTTCGGTTCTGTATAAAACGAAACAGAATCTGTTTTGGTATAGACTATAAAAGGGACATCACTGATATTTTCCACCTGTTGGGTTTCCTTAAAATCGCTGATTTCCGCCTTATGATTAAAAACAGTCTGCTGAACAGAATCTTTTTTCACATCTGCCGGTGGTGATGCGGCTTCTTTTTTGCAGCTCATCATCAGAGTGATCAGGCATATCCCCGGGAGTATCTTCTTCATAATATTTTGTGTAGTAATGGTTAGTTATTCAGCATCATATTCTGTGACATCAATAAAGGTGAGATACCACTGCGCATTTATTTTCGTAAGGATACATCTGAATCCGTTCACAGGAGCATTTTCTTTAGAGTTTTCAGCAAGCGTCACGAAAACCGTATTCTTCGGATCGGCATTGATCTTAAAAATTCCCTGATCCTTTACCGAATACAGCTCCGGAAAGATGTCGGCATATTGATTCACAATACTGGAGTTGAATTCTGCGGATAAACCTTCTTTTTTCCACTTTCTGTTTTTGCTGTCATATTCCGGAGCCCGGCCGAACTGTAATGGAAACTGGTTGCGGATATTCCACGATTTCTGGATATATCCTAAAGACATACCGAAATCCACTTCTTCATTCAGGACAAATCCCAGATCACCTGCACTCTTAAAAAGAATTCCTACGCCATAATCTTTATTCACGTATTTATTCATAAGGTCTGCATTTTTGGTCTGAAATCCTTTCAGGATATCAGTAACGATAGCAGACACCTGTTTTTGGTCTTCACTGCTCTGTGCCTTTAAAAAGCTGAAACTGCAGATCAGTATCAGCGTCATGTAAATCATCTTCTTCATATCTTGTTAACTTAAAAATTCACCTGAGACATAATACCAGCGTTCATGCATTTTCTGAAATACAGAAAACTCGTGATGAATCTGCTGCTGTCCGTCCTGATCCGTATAATAGGCTTTAAACTCCACATGATTTAACGCCGGAGTTCGGATAATTTCCAGCTTTGTCCATTCATTGATCTCTCCCCATTCCTGAAGGTCTTTTTTGTTATGATGCTTCCGTTTTCCGGGAAGTGTGGTTTCCATCAGATAATCCCCATTGGGAATAGCAAATGCGGAAAACCGGGAGCGCATCAGGGCTTCCGCAGTAGGAGCATGCTGTTCTCCTTTATGGTAAGGGCTGCAGCATTCTTCATATGATTTTCCTGAACAGCAGGGACAGTCCATAATGTTGTATTTTATTTGTTGAAGGGCAAAAATAATGAATATTGGGGGATAATTCCTTTATAATAAGCTTTCGTTTTGTATTCCGGCAGCTGAAGATTCTGGAAAAATATGTTTGAAGGTAAAAAGTAAGAGTTCCGGACTGACTATTCTGCTTTGATTCGGTGTTTTATTGCCACTGATGCACGAATTATGCGTGACTGGAAAAAAGAAAATATTTGTTTTTATACTGTTTTTAGAATAAAAAAGAAGCACTCCGAAGAATGCTTCCTGTTGATTATTTAATGAAACCTCTGTTTCTTAATAAAGGTTTAATGTCCGGATCATGTCCTGTGAAATCTCTGAACGCCTGGTTCAGGTCTACGGAGTTTCCTACGGAAAGGATATATTTTCTGAAGCGGTCACCGTTTTCTCTGGTCAGTCCTCCGTTATTTTTAATCCATTCCCATGCATCATTATCAAGGGTTTCAGACCATAAATAGGCATAATACCCTGCAGAATAACCACCGCCCCAGATGTGGGCAAAATAAGGAGTATGGTATCTTGGCGGAACAGTTGCCAGTGTAAATCCGTGGTTTTTCAAAGACTGTTTTTCAAAATCTAAAACCGGGATCAGCTGGCTTTCGCCGGTTACTGTATGCCAGTCCATATCCAGAGCTGCGGCAGAAACAAGCTCTGTCGTCATATATCCCTGATTAAAGGTGGCTGCTTTTTTAATTTTATCTACCAACGCCTGAGGAATAGGCTGCTTGGTTTCATAGTGAATCGCGTAATTTTTTAGAACCACAGGATCTAAGGCCCAGTGCTCATTGATCTGAGAAGGGAATTCCACAAAATCCCTCGGTACATTGGTTCCTGATAAAGATGGGTATTTCTGGCTTGCGAACATACCGTGGATAGAATGCCCGAATTCGTGGAACATGGTGGATACATCATCATAACTGATCAGAGAAGGTTTTCCCGGAGCCGGCTTCTGGTAGTTGTAGCAGTTGACAATCACCGGTTTTGTTCCTAAAAGATAAGACTGTTCAACGAAATTACTCATCCATGCTCCTCCGTTTTTAGAATCTCTGGTATAGAAATCCAGGTAATAGATGGCAATGGACTTTCCATCATGGTCAAAAACCTCGTAAGTAACTACATCAGGGTGATATACGGGAAGATCTGTTCTCTTTTTAAATGTAAGGCCGTAGAATTTTTCAGCAGCATAGAAAACTCCTTTTTCCAGAACGGTGGTTACTTCAAAATAAGGCTTGATCTGATTTTCATCAAGATCATATTTCGCTTTTCTTACCTGCTCGGCATAGAAATTCCAGTCCCAGGGCTCTACCTTGAATCCTCCTTTCTGCTGGTCTATCAGATCCTGAATATCTTTAGCTTCACGTTTTGCCGTTTCCACAGCGGGAGCGGCAATCTGATTCATCAGTTTGATCGCAGCTTCCGGAGTTTTGGCCATCTGATCCTGAAGTTTCCAGTCTGCAAAGCTTTTCTTGCCTAAAGTCTGCGCTTTTTTCAGCCTTAGCGCAGCCAGCTTTTCAATGGTTTCTCTGGTATCATTTCCATCACCCTTCTCTGCTCTCTGCCATGATGCTTTGAACAGCTTTTCTCTGGAAGCCCTGTTTTTCATATTCTGAAGAAGAGGCTGCTGGGTAGTATTCTGAAGAGCCAGGAGGTATTTTCCTGGTTGGCCGGCTGTTTTTGCATCCGCTGCTGCCGCTGCAATCTCATCAGCAGAAAGTCCGTCCAGTTCTTTGGCGTCGGAGAAGAATACTCCTCCCTGCTTTCTTGCTTCCAGTAGTTTATTGGCATATTGTGTAGAAAGGGAAGCCAGTTCCTGATTAATCTGCTTCAGCTTTTCTTTGTCTGCGGCAGAAAGATTGGCACCGGCGATTTCAAAGTTCTGTTTATAATACTGTACAAGCCTTTTCCCTTCAGCATCCAGACCATCTTCTCTGATGGATTTAATTCTTTTGTACAGGTTTTCGTTCAGGTACATTTTATCAGAATGTGCCGCGAATATAGGCGCATATTCTTCATCTAAAGCCTGAAGGGTAGGGTTGGTATTGGCACCGGTAAGGTTGGAAAATACGATAACCGCTCTTTTCAGTACCTCACCGCTTTTTTCAAGGGCAACAATTGTATTTTCAAAAGTAGGAGCTTCCGGATTGTTGGCAATTTTCATGATTTCAGCATCCTGCTGCTTTAATCCGAAATCAAAAGCCGGTTTGAAGTGCTCGTTTTTAATTTTATTGAATTCCGGAGCTTCGTACTGAAGCTTACTTTTCTTCATAAAAGGATTGGAAGATAAGGACGGATCGGTAACAGGAATCTCCTGTTGAGTATCGGTTTTTTTCATTGTAGTACAAGATTGGTTAAATGCCAGAGCAGAAATTAACAATACCGATGAAATATTTTTCATAAATTAGTTGTTATTAAAGTATAAAGATATTAAAAACTTAATTTATAAAAGCAGTAAACATGAAATCAAGGACTCTTTTTATTCTATCAGCCTTCGTGCTGTTGGCCTCATGCAATGAAAGACATGAGAAAAAAAACAGGGAAAATAAAGGCTGGGTAGATAAAGTGATCAGTAAAGAAAGCGGGCCGATAAAACAGAAGGAATTTAACGGTGATTTTGACGAAATTGAAGTTTCGCAGGCGATAGATGCCGAAATCATTAAATCGGAAACTGAAAGAGTCGTTATTTCCGCCCCCGAAAACATAATCAATGAGGTTCTTGTGGATAATAATGGTGGAAAACTTCATATCCATTATAAGCCGGGAATCAGGGTGATGAATACCAATAATGTGACGGCGAAGATTTATACTAAAGATTTTACAAAACTTAATGCCAATTCCGCGGCGAAAATTACAATAAAAGATAAATTCACCCAGGATAAAACCAGTGTCGAGGTATCAAGCGCTGCAAGTATTTCCGGGGATCTTGAAGCGAATGATTTTGATATTACCACAGACAGCAGCAGTAATTTCAGCGGAAAGATCTGGGCGGTGGATCTTGATATCGAAGCTTCTTCAGGAGCCAGTATTGATATTTCCGGGAAAACTAAAAATGCAGAGGTCAGCTCGTCATCAGGAAGCAGTGTTTCTGCGGCAGGAGTTGTGGCAGATCATGTAAAAGCTGAGGCTTCCAGTGGAGCGAGTGTACAAATGAGTGCTGTTTCCAGTGTAAAAGCTGAGGCTTCTTCCGGCGGAAGTGTTGATATTTCGAAAAAAGGTCCGCTTCAAAGCATAACCAAAGAAGAAAGCAGCGGCGGAAGCGTAAGTATTCAATAAAAATTACTGCATTACAGATCAGGTTCGGCGGCCGGAGGCCGCCGAACCTTTGTATATTTCATTATTATTAATCAGGGTTTTTCTTTTATTGTATTGGAGGTCAGATTTTTTTTATCGAAGATAGTGAATGAATTAAATTTCCTCCTCTTCCGTACTGGTAGGATAATCTTCTACATTCCCCATATCAAAACTTAAATTGTCATAAGCTAATAATTCTTCTTCCCTTTGCAGAATTTCTTTCGTCGTAAATAAAAGGATTTCGTCATCGTCGTCTTTTGTTTTTGCCAGTTTCCGGATAGAAGCCTTATCAATAGCCATAAATCTCTGGCCGAGACGTCGTGCAGCATATTTTCTCATTCCCGTTTCATGGAGTACATCTACGGCCATATCCACCGCTGTTCCTAAAGTTTCCCGATAAATATTAGTGATCCCGTTGTTGAGGTAATCATAAGCATCGATCCTGTTTTTCGCACGCACAAAGATTTTTACTTTCGGATAATGTTCGCGGACCAGATCGGCAATGAACTTGTTATCATCCGGATCATCAAGACACAAAACCAGAATTTCAGCATCTTCAATGCCGGCTGCCCTTAAAATAGGGATCCTTGTTGCATCTCCGTAATAAACTTTAAAACCATAGCTTCTCAGCAGTTTTACACGATCCGAATCCCTGTCCAGAACGGTCGCTGAAATTTTATTGGCTTTTAAAAGACGTCCTACGGTGCTGCCGAAGTGTCCGAAACCGACAATAATGATCTTCTTCTGGCTCACGTTACTGTCAAGAATATTATAATCATGTTCTCCTTCCGGAATTTCTTTAATGAATTTCGGGGTAATGAATTTATCGTTAATGATCAGAAGAACAGGAGTGATGCACATAGTAATGGCAGTAACGGCCATCATCTGTGCATTGAGCTCCGGGCCTAAAAGATAAAGATCAGATGCATAATTGATCAGTACAAAAGCAAATTCTCCAACCTGCGACAGGGCAAAAGCATAAAACAGACTCTGTGGCGTATCTATCCTGAAAAATTTTCCAATAGTATATAATACCATAAACTTTACCAACAATACAGCCAGTACCGTACTGAAAATAAACAAAGGGTCATTCTGAATAATATTAAAATTAATCGTTGATCCCACACTGACGAAGAAAACAGCAAGAAGAAGCCCTTTAAATGGATTGATCTGTGCTTCCAGCTCATGTCTGAATTCACTGTTGGCCAGCATGACTCCTGCGAGGAAGGCTCCGAGAGCGGGTGAAAGCCCGATCGCAACCATCAGTTCAGAGACTCCGATCACGAGAAACAGGGAAGAGGCGGTAAGAAGTTCCGTCATTCCTGATTTGGAAACATAGCGTAAGAACGGCACGAATACATATCTGCCTAAAAGAATCAGAAAAGCAACGCCAAAGATTACGGTTCCGGCCTGAAGCCATTCCGGAAGTTTCTGAATCAGGATCTGGATTTCATTATCGTGATGACTGGCTTTATAATTGGCAATAATCGGCAGAACGGCAAGAATAGGGATCACAGCAATATCCTGAAAGAGAAGGGTAGAGAAGGAAGCTTCTCCTGCAGTTGTTTTAAGGTTGTTTTTCTCCTGAAGTGTCTGCAGAACAATGGCCGTAGAAGACAATGCAAAGCACATGGCAACGGCAACTGCTTTGTCTATCCTCCATCCGGCACTTATAAAAACAAGAAACAGCAGCGATATGGTCAGGACCATCTGCGTCAGCCCCAGACCCATGATTTTCTTCCGCATTTCCCAGAACTTCCGGGGTTCCAGTTCCAGTCCCACAAGGAAGAGAAGCATGATAACTCCGAATTCACTGGCATGCATAATATCGTTAACATCTTTTCCCGTAA
The DNA here is from genome assembly GCA_002439165.1 of Chryseobacterium indologenes. Taxonomy (GTDB): domain Bacteria; phylum Bacteroidota; class Bacteroidia; order Flavobacteriales; family Weeksellaceae; genus Chryseobacterium; species Chryseobacterium indologenes_E. The sequence goes on along the minus strand of DJTE01000002.1, from coordinate 294,588 downwards.
GTCTTAAAACGTAAGGTCCGATAATGATGCCGCCCAGAATATAGCCGATCACAGAACTCAGCCCGAATTTCCTGGCAAGAGGAACCATAATGATGGCCACTCCCAGGAAAATTAATGTGTTCATTGCTAAGCTGGATTCCATAGACTACTGATTCAAAAGTTCTGAAAATTCTTTTTTATGTAGGATAATTTGTTTTTTACTGAGCTTGTTGGCTTCGTATACAATTTTGATGTGTTTAATATCTGCTTTGAAAACCTTTAAAGAGACGATCAGTCCGCTGATCAGCTCATCAACAGTATACCGGTAGGTTCCGTTTTTGCTGAAAGATCTTTCTTTCCCCCCGGTGGTGACGAGGATATAAACTTCTTTGCCTTCCAGCGGATTTTCTTCATTCTCCTTCAGCCATTCCCTGTTGAAAACTTCATCAATCCACAATCTCAGCAGAGGAGGCATTCCGAACCAGATGAGCGGGAACTGGAAAATAAAGCGGTCATAGTTTTTCAGGCGTTTCCTTTCCCTGAAAGCGGCAATATGAAAGTCAGGGTATTCTTCGTAAAGGTCTCTTAAAGTATAATGCTGGTGGCGCACATAGAAATTAATGAGCTCCACATTCGAATTGGAGTGCTCCAGATAAGGATGGGCAAAAACTACCAGCGTCTTCTTCATAAACCTGTTTTCAGTAAATATAATGAAAAAAAATTGAATTAAAACCAGTTTTTGTATTGGTTTGTTAATTTTTTAATATATAAAACTGAATTTAATGTTAAAAAGAATAAAGAAAGTTTTGTTTTTTAGTATTTTAAATAAAAAATCGGACTGTTTAGCCCGATTATGTTGAATTTTAAATAGTGTTAAGTTACCATCCGCCGGATGCACCTCCGCCACCGAAGCTTCCGCCTCCACCGAAGCCGCCGAAACCTCCGCCACCTCCGGAACTTCCTCCTCCAAAACCGCCACCTCCGAAGCCTCCCGGGAAAGGAAAGAATCCGCCGGGATAATTTCTGCGCCCGCGTCTGGTGATAATCACATCATCGTCATCATAATTTCCGCCGCCACGTCCTCCTCCTCCTTTATTTCCGAAGAGAATGGCGATGATGATAAAAATAACAAATGCAATGATGAGTATTTTCAAGGCACTTCCGCTGCCGGAAGATGATGAGGGCTCTGCTGGTTTGAACTTTCCTTCAACAGCTTCCATGATTGCTGAAGTACCGCGGTTAATCCCTTCATACCAGTTTCCCTGTCTGAAATGAGGGGTTACGATATAATCAATGATCTGTCCTGCTACTGAAGCGGTAAGATACTGTTCTACGGCTCTTCCCTGCTGGATGGCCATCGTACGGTCTTCCGATGCGATCAGAAAGACAACACCGTTATCCACCCCTTTTTTCCCGATTCCCCATTTCTCACCGAACATTGTTGCCAGAAAATTAATGTCTTCTCCTTTGGTAGACCGAATGATGACAACTTCAATTTCCGTTGAGGTGGAGTCTGCAAATTTAATCAGCTTATTGTTCAGCTCATTGATTTCCTGCCGGGTAAGCAGCCCGGCTTCATCTACAACAGGGTAAAGAACTGCCGGCTTGGGGGGAATGGTATACTGTGCTGATACAAAAGTGTAAAAGCAGAGCAGAATAAATGAAAATACTATTTTAAGAGAACGTAATTTCATTGGGGAGCTGGTTGGGGTTTTCTCCCTGTACGGGAAAATATTTTTTTAACTCAATACCGGTTTCCAGGATAGCGCTTTTCAGCGCTTTGTAATAATTTCCTTTGGCAAATTCAGTGGTGATATAATCATGAAGATGATCCCAGTAGGATTGGTGTACTTTATCATGAATCCCGATATCACCGATAATGGTGAGGTATTTTTTCTGAAAATTCACATGAAAGAGCACAGCATTCCTGTCGGCCGTTTTATTCATACAGAGTTCCTTGAAAACCTCAAATGCAGTCTGTGCATTCCGGTCTTCGGTATTGGAGTCTATGTGCACTCTGATTTCACCCGTAGAATGTTCTTCTGCCGACTGTATGGCCTCCACAAGGGAACCAATCTGCTGATGGGTCAGGAATTTATTCATCTTTGAATACTTCAGGCGCTTTATTAGCTCCGGCTTCTGCCTTGAAATAAGGTTTTTCTTTAAAGTTGGTAAAATTGGCCAGAATGTTATTCGGGAACGTTTTGATGGAAGTGTTGTATTCTTTAGCGGCATCATTATAATAAACCGTTTCGGTCCTGATGCTGTTTTCAATAGCTGTATACTCTCTCTGGAAGTTGATATACTGTTGGTCAGCTTTCAGGTTTGGATAAGATTCCACTACAGCCATCAGCCTGCTTAATGCTCCGGATAATTCTCCCTGTGCTGCCTGGAATTTAGCCATATCAGCTTCAGTCATATTCGTAGGGTCAATATTGATAGAAGTTGCCTTAGAACGGGCTTCCACTACTTTTGTTAAAGTTTCCTGTTCGAATTTGGAATACGATTTAATGGTTCTTTCCAGATTAGGAATAAGATTGGCTCTTTTCTGGTAAACAGTCTCAATATTGGACCATTTGGCATCTACATTCTGTTCTTTGTTAACGAAATTGTTGTAGCCGCTTTTTCCCCAGAAGAAAATAACTGCAACAATGATAAGCAGCGCGATACCGATAGTTCCTGCGCTCAGACAGCCTTTATTTTTCATAGTTTATTTTTTTAATTTTTTGTGCTAATCAAATATACAAATTATGTGCTAATTTTGCAGAAAATTATTAGAATGACAACAATCGTGGTAGCGATGGGACAGAAGAATGAGATCGGCTTTGATAACAAACTGCTCTGGCATCTTCCTAAAGATCTGAAACACTTTAAAGAAATTACTTCAGGACACCCTGTAATTATGGGAAGGAAAACATATGAAAGTATTGGAAAACCACTTCCCAACCGTACCAATATTGTTGTTTCCAGAAAAAACGACTGGTTTGAAGAAGGGATTCTTATTGTGGGTAGCATCAAAGAGGCTGTAAAATTTGCAAAAAAGATTGATGAGGATATTTTCATTATTGGTGGAGGAAATATTTATGAGCAGACGATGAATCTGGTAGACAGACTTGAAGTTACTCTGGTGAAAGCAGATCTGGAAGCCGATACTTTTTTTCCAAAGATAGATCCGAAAATCTGGATGAAAACAGATGAAACCTGTCATGAGAAGGATGAGAAAAATTCGTACGATTTCTGTTTTCAGACGTTTGAAAGAATCAGGACTGAAGACGTGTAAAAATTCTAAGTTCCAAGTTCTGGGTTCTAACCTCTAAATTCTTTATCTTTGCACTTCTAAAATTGAATAATGAATAAATACATAAAAATTGTAATTGCGGCAGTTCTTATCCTTTTAGGACTTTATATGATGAAATTTACGAGAAGTTTAGGCTGGGGAATCGTTGTATTCCTTATGGCTTCACTGCCGATCTTACTTTTCTTTAAAAACGAATATATTCTCCTTGCTTTCTGGCAGCTGAGAAAACAGAATATGGAAAAAGCCGCTGACTGGTTAACGCATATCACGAATTACCAGACACAGCTTCATAAGTCCCAATACGGATACTATCATTATTTATTAGGTCTTACGCAGGCACAGGCACATCCTGCCAAAGTAGAGCCTTTAATGAAGAAAGCTCTGGAATATGGACTGAATATGAAGCATGACAGAGCGATGGCTACCTTAAACCTGGCTGCTGCTGCGATATCCAAAGGAAGAAAACAGGAAGGTCAGAAACTTCTGGACGAAGCCAAAAGATTAGACAGTGCAGGAATGATGACGGATCAGATCAAAATGATGAAAGACCAGCTGAAAATGCCTACCATGCAGAAGCATATGCATAATCCAAACATGAGACAGAGAGGGAAATTCTTCTAACACATAAAACAAAAGCACCTGGACCCCAGGTGCTTTTTTATTTTGATTACACTGTGAATTACATTTCCGAGTTCTGATCATAGCCGTAAAACTTAGGCATCTGCCACTGATATTTTACCGCCAGTGTTCTGATGGCAACAATCAGTATAATGGTAAAGATCTGGATGAATGTATAGGATAATGAGGTGAATTTAGTCATCAGAAGAAATGATGCCCCGCCTACAATACATGCAGTCGCATAAATTTCTTTTCTGAAGATCAGAGGAATCCTGTTCAGCAGAATATCCCGGATAATCCCTCCGAAACATCCGGTAATGGTCCCCAGGGCAATACATATTAATGGATGGATCCCGGCGTTTAAACCTTTCTGAACTCCGATAATGGTGAAAAGACCCAATCCGAAACTGTCGAAGATAAACAGGGTAACTTTAAAATTCTTTTCAATGGATTTGAATACCATAGCAAAAATTCCGGTTATCAGAATCAGGGCACAGGTGAGGAGATCATGCATCCAGAAAACAGGAATATCGAGCAGAAGATCCCTTACTGTTCCTCCGCCTACGGATGTGACGAACGCAATAATGAGCACACCAAACGGATCAAGACGTTTCTGCATCGCTGCAAAACTCCCTGACATGGCAAAGGAAATAGTTCCGAGAACTTCTATGGCAAAATTGAACTGTTCGTGCATATAATGATGGGTAATGAGCAATGAGCAATGGGTAATAAAAATTATGCCATTTCATTCGGTGATCATTAGAATGGAATATTTTATAACCTTTACATTCTGCTTTTAAATGTAAGATTTTTTTCGGAAAATTACTTATTGCTCATTACCGATTACCATAAATAATGAGTAATGAGCAATAAGTAATGGGTAATAAAAACGATGTGTCTTTATATCTTAGATAGTTTGAATTTGTATTTAGTCATCACTTTCACCAGTTCTTCACACTCTGTTTTTAAATCCAATATTTTTTCATGACTCAGATATTGCATTTCTTCAATAATCTCGAGCCAGAATTGTGTTTCATCGATTTCTTCAACGACAATACAGATTTTGGCAAATTTTTCTTTGTCAGATCTTGATCTGCAAACAGCTCTGTAATTCGCAGCAACTGAGGTAACCGATCTTATTATCTGTTTTCTTATCACCGAAATATCATCAGAATAAGGAAGAGAAGACAAAGCCTTAATGATACAAATGGCAAAGCTTTTAGTTCTATCTCTGAAAATCTGATTATATTCCATATGATGACCTCAAAATTACTTATTGCTCATTACCGATTACTCATTTCTCTACTCTCACCGAGTCCGGAACCAAAAGTTCGTATTCTCCTCCGTGGTTGATGATCTCCCGGACAATACTGCTGCTGATGAAGGATTTTCCGGATGAGGTTAAAAGGAATACGGTTTCCAGTTTTTTGTGGGCCAGTGTCCGGTTGGTGTGAGCGATGGCTTTTTCAAATTCAAAATCGGCGGGGTTTCTTAATCCCCTGATGATGAACTGGGCATTTTTTTCAAAACAGTAATCTACTGTTAAACCTTCAAAATAATCTACTTCTACATTCGGAAATTCCGCTACCGAGTTTTGGATGAATTCCATTCTTTTTTCAAGAGGGAACATATATTTTTTTTGGGAATTCTGCCCGATTGCAATAATTAATTTATCAAAAAGCGGAGCCGCTCTTTCTATAATATCATAATGTCCCAGGGTAATAGGATCAAATGATCCGGGGAAAACAGCAATTTTCATGTTGTATGAGTTATGAATTTTGAGTGATAAAGAACGGGCTGCATGTGTTTTTTACAGCATACCTATAATTTATCCCTACTACTTTCTATTTTTTAAGTAAAGCTTTTTCTACTTCGTTTCCGCAAAGATCCATGATAGAGATTCCGTAATGTCTTGCCTGTTGCGGCAGGATGCTGGCCGGAGAAAAACCTGGATTGGTATTCATTTCAAGCATGTATGGAATTCCGTCCATCAGGATAAATTCACTTCTTGAAAAACCACTCATTCCTAATGAGTTATAAGCTCTTTTTGCGATTTCTTCCACTCTCAGTCTGGTGGCATCATCAATTCTTGCGGGCGTAATTTCTTCGGAAGCGCCTTCATATTTGGCTTCATAATCAAAGAATTCATTGGTAGGAACAATTTCAGTGATTCCTAAAACGATGGTTTCTCCCTTGAAGTCAATAACTCCTACGGAAACTTCCATTCCGTTCAGGAAGCTTTCGATAAGAATTTCGTTGTCTTCTTTGAAAGCAACTTCTGTGGCGGCAATCAGCTCAGATTTTTCCTTTACTTTGGAAATTCCGAGGGAAGATCCGGACTGGTTCGGCTTTACAAAAAGAGGAAGCCCCAGGCTTTCTGTGATCTCATCGATGTTGATGGCTTCTCCTTTTCTTAAATAGATGCTTTTGGCAGCAGGAATTCCGTATTTAGACAATACGGCCAGTGTGTCTTTTTTATTGAATGTTAAAGCACTCTGATAAAAGCCGCATCCGGTATATTTTTGTCCTATGGCATCCCAGTAGGCCTGAAGTATCCCGTTTTCACCCGGTGTACCGTGTATAATATTAAAGCAGACATCAAATTTCAGGATTTCACCGGTATCTGTTGTTACAGAGAAGTCTCCTCTGTTGATTTCATATTTTTTATCATTCTCGTCCAGGAAATACCATTCATCTTTAAGAATCACTACCTTATATACATCATACAGATTTCTGTCCAGAGAATCATAGATCAGCTGACCGCTTTTTAAAGAAACGACATATTCGTCAGAATAGCCTCCCATGACAACGGCAACACATTTTTTGCTCATAACCATATAGTATCAATTAAGGCAAATTTAAACATTTTATATATTGCAATAAGGGAAATCCTGAAATTTTAAAGACGAAAATGAAATGTGTTAAATAAAAAGCACATTCTAAAATTATTAGCTATATTTGCCGTTATAATTAAAGTATTTTTAAGTATGCTTAAATCACTTTTCAATTGGAAAGTTTTGCTGAACTTAGTAGTAGCCATCGGTGTTTTTGTGGGGTTGGTATGGCTTACGTTCCGCTGGCTGGAATACCACACCAATCATGGACAGGAGATTCCGGTTCCCAATGTTATTAATAAATCGGTATATGATGCTGTGAAAATATTAGAGGATACAGGCCTCGAATATGAAGTGGACAGTGCAGAATATAATCCTAAATTTAAGCCTTTCCAGGTTTTAAAGATGCACCCGCTATCCAGTTCCAGGGTAAAACCGGGATCATTGGTAAGAATTGTAGTGAACCCAAGAACCTGGGCACCTATTACCGTTCCGGATGTAATCAATAAGTATTCAGGACTGGCTTTCCAGAGACTGGATCAGGTGGGACTGAAGATCGGGGATACAATTTATGAGCCGAGTATTCAGAAAGATGCTCTTTTGAGGATATTATATAAAGGAAATGCAGTGAATCCGGGAGCCCGTCTTCCAAGATTCTCCATGATTGATGTTGTCGTAGGATCAGGTCCTATGAGAAATATCTCAATACCCAGCGTTATAGGATTAACTGTAAAGGAAGCAAGAGCGGTAATCGCAAAAAGCATGTTTGAAGTAGGTCTTGTGGAACATGAAGACGGAGGAAAAGACGAATCTGATATTATCTACTATCAGGATCCTGCATCCGGTGATGTAAGGGATCAGGGAATGCAGATCGATCTTTGGGCCAGTAAGAAAACACCTGCTGAACTGGGAGCTAAAATAAGCCAGCTGAATTCTATCTACCGCATGAAAGTGGATACTTCACTACCTCCGGTACGTTATGAAGAAATTCCGGCTCATCCTACTCCTAGCTATGATGATCCGCCTGCGGCTGTTCCTGTTCCTAAAAGAGACGCGCCAAAGCCTGAGCCTGTGAAAACGGAGACTCCAAAAGCGGCAGCTCCTGCCAAACCGGCGGGATCTGCAACAGAGAAGCCTAAGACGTCTTCCGCTAATCCGTCAGCCGGAAATACAAATGCCAAACCGGCATCCTCTGCAACAGGGCAGCAACCCGCTCAAAAGCCAAAAGCTAAGAAGATGGTTATAGAATAATAATAACTTATTATAAAAAAATAGGGCTTCAACTGCAAAATGTTGAGGCCTTTTGCGTAAAAAATAAAACAATGGCAGAAGATAACGAAGATTTTTTTGACGAAGAATTACTGGATTCTGAAAATATAGACAGTGTTGAAAATATTGATATTGATGAAGAGAACAAAGGGCTGTATGAACATCTGAACATTACAGTAGACAGTAAGCAGGAACCTCTGCGTATTGATAAATTCCTGTTGATATACAGACAGAATTCTTCAAGAAACAAGATTTCCCAGACCTGCCGTGCCGGAAATGTGGTGGTAAACGGAACTCCGGTAAAACAGAACTACCGTGTGAAGCCCGGAGACCAGATTTCCGTATTGCTGGCGCATCCGCCAAGAGAAAATGTAATTATCCCGCAGGATATTCCTGTGAATATTATATACGAAGATGATGATCTTGTCGTTGTAGATAAAGAAGCAGGAATGGTGGTACATCCCGGTTTCGGAAACTGGGACGGAACACTGGTAAACGCACTGGCGTTTCATTTTGAAAAAAACGGAGAGAAATCTGATCTGGACAGGGTAGGACTTGTTCACAGAATTGATAAAGATACTTCAGGACTTCTGGTGATTGCCAAAAATGAATATGCCTTGAGCTTTCTGGCTAAACAGTTCTTCAACCGAACAACCAAAAGACTGTATTGGGCTTTTGTGTGGGGAAATATGCCGGAAGATGAAGGAACAATCAGAGGGCATATCGGAAGACATCCGAAAAACAGAATGCAGATGTCGGTATATGAAGACGGAAGCCAGGGAAAACACGCGGTTACCCATTATAAGGTATTGGAACGTTTTAAATATATGACCTGGGTGGAATGCAAGCTTGAAACAGGAAGAACACACCAGATCAGGGCACATTTCAGGCATATTGGCCATACTTTGTTTAACGATGAAAGATATGAAGGCCATACTCCTTTACGCGGTGTCAATCTGCCTAAGTATAAACAGTTTATAAAAAATGTTTTTGATATTCTGCCAAGACATGCGCTGCATGCTCATACCTTAGGTTTTATACATCCTACAACAAAGAAGGAATTGTATTTTGAAAGCCCAATGCCAAAAGATATGGCGGATGCTGTAAAAAAATGGAGAAATTATTTGGAAAACTAAAAATATATTGAGAATTTTTTTATATTTGTTGAATTGAAATCAAGATTTGTTATGAGAAAACTATATGCTATCGTATGTTTAGCTCTTTTGTCGAATGCATACAAAGCACAAGAATCACTACCATACTATCAGCAATATCTTTTGGATGGTGAGTTCCTGTTCAACCCAGCTCAATACGGAAAGACAGATTACGTACAGCTCAACGCCAATTATCACAAACAATTTGACAAGTTCAGCGACTCTCCAAATACGCAGTCTATTGGAATCAATGGAAACATTTTCGATAGAGTGGGAGCGGGACTTTCTATTTTCAGAGACAGCAACGGGCCTATCTCTGCAGGTGGTATTACTGCTGGTGCTTCTTACTTTATCCCACTAAGTAGTGAGGGGGAAAGAAAAGATCAGTTCTCTTTCGGTACCAGTGTAAGTTTCTATAACATGAATTTCGACTATACTTCAGTAAACGTTGAAGATGGCTATGATCCGTTATTGATTGGAAAAGAAGGAAATATCTTTATGGCTTATGCCAACTTCGGAGCTGCGGCTACTTATAGAAATATTTTTGCAGGAGTTTCTGTGAACGATATTGCTTTAAGTAACGATAAAGCAATCGTAAACGGAATTGAACCTTCACCAATCAAGTTCTTCCTTAATTTAGGATACAACTGGCATTTAGCAGATAATATTTTCCTGACACCGTCAGCTTTAATCAACTTAAATACGAACTCAACAAGAATGATCGATTATAACCTAATGGGTACATTCTTTAATGATATCAACTCTTTCTCTTTCGGGGTAAGCTATCGAACAGTACAGAACAGATTCGACAGCCAGGAACTTCAGGTTGCACCGGTAGTGAAAGTAAGATTTAATAAATTCATGGTTGGAGCAACCTATAACATCGGAATGTCTGATATCCAAACGTATGGAGGAAACAGCTTCATGATCAGTCTTGGGTATAACTTCGACAACTTTATTAATCATAGAGGATTTAGATATTAATCTGATTTAATTTAAATAAATTTGAGCTCTGAATTTTTTCAGAGCTTTTTTATGATTTATATTCACGTTCCTTTCTGCAAACAGAAGTGCAGCTACTGTAATTTTCACTTTTCCACATCCCTGAACTTTAAGGATGAGATGATCCGTGCTATGAAAACGGAAATCATACTCAGGAAAGATGAACTTCAGGATAAAAATTTAAAATCCCTATACTTTGGAGGCGGAACTCCTTCCATTCTTTCAGCAGATGAAATCGGTTCTTTGATTGATGAAGTGCTCCGGCATTTCAGTTTCGATAAAGATATTGAGATTACCCTGGAAGCCAATCCGGACGATCTGGACAAAAATTTTCTGAAACAGCTTTCAAAACTGCCGGTTAATCGTCTTTCCATTGGAACACAGAGCTTCTTTGATGAAGATTTAAAGCTGATGAACCGTGCACACAATGCTTCAGAAGCAGAAGGTTCCATCAAAAGAGCCCAGGATTCCGGCTTTGAAAATTTAAGCATTGACCTTATCTACGGCTCACCAACCTCTAATCTGGAAATCTGGAAAGAAAATTTAAATAAAACCATTGCTCTTGAAGTTCCTCACATTTCTTCCTACGCTTTGACCGTAGAACCTAAAACGGCCCTGGAAAACTGGATCTCAAAAGGAAAAGTGATCAGTCCGAAAGAAGAAGAACAGAACAGGGAGTTTTATTATTTATCCGATTTTCTGAAAGATAACGGATTTGAGCATTACGAAGTCTCGAATTTTGCAAAACCGGGTTTTTATTCCAGACACAATTCTTCATACTGGAAATATAAAGAGTATCTGGGGATAGGTCCTTCAGCTCATTCCTACAACGGACATGATATCAGAAGCTGGAATGTAGCCAACAATCAGCAGTATATTAAAAAATTAAGCATTAAGAACCTTGCTAAAGAAGAGGAATTGCTTTCCCGGGAAGATCAGTTCAATGAAATGATCATGATCGGGCTTAGAACCATCTGGGGAGTAGACCTGGAAAGCCTTAGCAGTAAGTTTTCAGATCGTATTCTTGAACACTTTCAGAAAGAAATAAAGGCTAAACTGGAAGAAGGAATTTTAATAACAGAGAACAATCATCTGAAAATTCCTGAAAAACACTGGTTCATGGCAGACGGGATTGCTTCGGATTTGTTTATCGTATAATGGCTGATATATGCAGCCGTGCCATAAAATTCACTATTTTTGTATAAAATTTCAGTTCGTTTGAAAACTAAAAAACAAGATTACTCGCATCTTTCACCTGCCCAGCCGATCGGTATTTTCGACAGTGGGGTGGGTGGTCTTACCGTAGCCAAAGAAATTAAAAGACTCCTTCCGAATGAGGATCTGATCTATTTTGGAGATACCAAGCACCTTCCCTACGGCGAGAAGTCAAAAGAAGCGATCATAGAATATTCAACCAAGATCACCAATTTTCTGCTGGAACAGAACTGTAAAGCGATTGTGGTTGCCTGTAATACCGCTACGGCCAATGCTCTGAACGAAGTTCTGCAGTCTGTTGCGGGAAGAGTTCCGGTAATTGATGTCATCAATCCTGTGGCTGAAAAAGTATCTTACGAGATCCACAATAATGTCGGGGTAATCGCTACGAAAGCTACCGTAAATTCGGGACTGTACAAAAAGAGCATCCGCAAGCATAATAAATGGATCAAAGTGGATGAACTGGCTACGCCGCTGCTGGTTCCTGCCATTGAAGAAGGTTTTAAAAACCATCCGATTACCCATGCGATCATCTATAATTATTTGAGCAACAGTAAGCTGAAGAATATAGAAACCCTGATCCTCGGCTGTACGCATTATCCGCTGCTGATTGATGAGATCAAGCAGTATTACGGAAACCGTGTCCGTGTGATTGATTCCCCGAATATCGTAGCCAATCATCTGAAGATCATTCTGGACAAATACAATCTCCTGAATGAAAATAATGTCAAACCTAATTATCATTTCTATCTTTCCGATCTTACCAAAAATTTTGAAAAGATCTCGAAAAAATTCTTCGGTAAGACGATCGATCTGGAATTGAAAGTATTATAAATTAAAAGGCTGTTTCATGATGAAAACAGCCTTTTTTGATTTTCAAACCCATTATTGGCTTACAGTGTTTCCAGAATGATTTTCTCCGCTTTCAGTCTGGACTTTGGACTGAATTTCGGCTGATTGGCATCCGTTTCCTCCTTAACTCCGATTGCTACGGCGAATAAGGTTTCATATTTTTCATTTTTCAGGATTTCATCGTACTGTTCCGGTTCAATCCCTTCCATCGGTGTGGAATCTATTCCCATATCGGCACAGGCAGAAAGCAGTATGCCTAATGATAAATAAACCTGATGGGCCAGCCATGATTTTACAGCAGCTTCGCCTTTGGGTTTCACCCTGTTCCGGTAATAATTCACGGCTCCTTCAGGAAGATTTTCTTCAATTTGTTTTTCAAAATCTTCAGTTTCCTTTATTACCTGGAAAATAATCAGATGGCTGCAGTCCAGGACCTTTTCTTTATTGATAAAAGAAACTTCTGCCAGGTTTTTTTTCAGTTCAGGATTACTGATGAAGATAAAATTCCATGGCTGGCTGTTGATGGAAGAAGGGCTCAGATTCAGAATTTCTTTCAGTTCACCAATTTGTTCTTCGCTGATGTTTGCCTGTGGGTTATACTTTTTGACTGTATACCTCGTTTTCATTTTTTCTAAAAAGCTCATAATTTTATACTATCATTTTTATAGTTACAAAATTAATGCAAGTTTATTATCTTTGCAATAACGGTAAAAAAGGATAGTATAAAATGTATACGATAGACAATAAAAAATACCCGTGCTGTACGAGTGTGACCATGAGATTTATAGGGGGGAAATGGAAGGCTGTGATCTTATATCACCTGACAGACGGAGTTAAAAGATACAATGAGCTGCGAAAGCTCATTCCCACTATTACAGAAAGAACCCTGAGTCTTCAGCTGAAACAGTTGGAGGAAGATGACATTATCGAAAGAAAGGTCTTTACTGAAAAACCCCCTTTAATGGTGGAATACAGCCTGACCGGTTTCGGAAAAACACTGCTGCCGGTTCTGCATGCCATTACAGACTGGGGAAAAGAAGCTCCGGAGCTTACCAAAAAAATAATCAGGAATTAAAGTTCCTGATTATCATCTTTATTCGGTTTGAAAAAACTGAAACTCACATTTCCGTATTTCCGGGTATCCGTTAAATTGGGATGCTGAAGTTTCATACGGCTTTGGTGTTCTACGATCAGAACGCCGTTTTCTTTCAGGAATTTATTGTTGAGAACCAGGGAAATCAGTTCGTCATATTTTTTTTCCTCCATCTCAAAAGGAGCATCAGAGAATACAATCTCGAAACTCTTTTTATTTCTGAATTTCTTAAGCCAGTCGAATACATCTCCTCTCTGAACATTGATCTGTAAAGACATATCCAGTTCTGAAGCCGTAGAATTGATAAATCCGGTATGTTTCGGGTTCATCTCTACGGAAGTAACATCCTGGCAGCCTCTGGACGCAAATTCCAGTGAGATGGAGCCGATACCGGCAAAAAGATCCAGTACGGAAACAGACTGCATATCATACGTATTCTCCAGAATACTGAATAAAGCTTCCTTGGCAAAATCTGTCGTAGGTCTTACATCAAAATTTTTCGGAGCTGCTATTTTCTTGGCTTTCCATTTGCCGGATATTATTCTGAACATATTTTTTAGTTGTTAGCGGTCAGACCGCAGGCTGCTGAATCAGGGAATTCATTCCTGTACCCTGCCTGCTGGGGTCTAGTTGAGTATAAAATTTTTATTGGGAACATTATCAAAAACAATTTTCAGGTTTCTGACGAATTTCTGAAGCTCAGAAATAAAAGTCTCATTTTCCGTTGTTTCACCATAAGCATAGAAATGGGTCTCATTGATACCAAACCCGATTTTACTTAAAGTAAACATAATGAAATAAAGAAAATCTACTTCCGAATTGACATCCAGGTTGTTATACAGGATGATTTTTTTATTGTCGATAGCAAAAAATTCACATTGATTATGATACAGATTGATGTGAATCTCCTTACCGGTTTTAATATTGATGGAATTTAAGAACTTTTCTCCTGAAAAATTAAAATGAACGGGAACTGCAATTTCTTTGATCTTTTTATAAAAGTTCTTCTGAAAAGTATAGTAAAACTGTACCCCGAATTTTTTATTGACGGAAAGCATAAGCTCCTCTTTATCCTTATCCGCAGGTGCATTGAATGCAATAAGATCAAACCCTGCCTCATGATCAGAATGTCCTTCCGGCATCAGGGTAAAATGATTCAGGGCCGAAACTACCTGTATTTCGTCAAATCTTTGCCTGATAAGCATTTCATCAAGCTTGTCCCCGATTAAATTTTCCGGCGTTTCTTCCGTAACGAAATAAGACTTTTCCTCCAGAACACTCTTGTTTTTAGTGATCTGGCAGATTAATCCGTCTTTGGTAAAAAGTAAATTAAGTACGTTCATATTTCTATTGGTGCAAATTTAGTGAAATTCTATCATAACGGCACCTGATTGATGGTGAAGTATTTCCTTATTATAGAAATCAATATCGGTCTGGCTTTCCAGAACGTTCCATACCATTTTCTGAAGGGTTCCGTCTCCGATGCCGTGAACAATTTCTAGTCTTTTCAAATGATGTTTTCTGCAGAATTCCAGAACTTCCGTCAGTTTTTCCTTTTGGATGAAAAGTCTTTCAAAACTGTCATAATCACCGGGATTTTTAACCAGATTATGAAAATGAAGATCCAGGACCATATGATTTTTCTGGTGTTTTTTGGAAATCATTTTCTCCGGTTCTGCTTTCTTTTCAATTCTTATATTCTCGTAAAGGTCAATATCTTTGGGCACAAGTTTTTCTTTTGGATACTGATGGGTGAATCCGTATTCATCCTTAAAAACCACAATATTTCCGTTCACGGAAGTAATAATCCCGCTTAAATCTTCATCTACAACAGAAACTTTGTTCCCGATCTTCATAATTCTTAACGTCTGTTTATCTTTAACCTCTGCTTCCCAGTTCAATCACTTCAAGATCCTTTACCTCCTTGCCGTCTACTGTAAAGCGCATCATGGTTCTCATCTTATGCCAGCCCTGCTGCCCGCAGGCACCGGGATTAAGGTGCAATAGGCTGTTCTTTTCATCATACATTGCCTTTAAAATATGGGAATGGCCTGAAATAAATAATTGGGGCGCTTTCTCAGCAATTTCTTTTTTGGTGAGCGGAGTATATTTTCCGGGATATCCGCCGATATGGATCATCAGAACCTCCAGATCTTCACAGAAAAACCTGTTCACTTCAGGGAATTCAGCCCGGATCCGGGCATTATCGATATTTCCGTAAACTCCTTTCAATGGTTTTATTTTTTCAAGCTGTTCAATCACGTCCATACTTCCGAAGTCACCACAGTGCCATATTTCATCAGCTTGCCGGGCATATTCCAGGATTCTGTCATCTATATAGGAATGCGAATCGGAAAGGAGAAGGATTTTGGTCATAAAACTCTGAAATTTTTTGCAAAGTTAGGAAAGATTTAATTTTTCAATATTTAAAACGAAAAACTTTTATCATCCACAAAATAGGATCTCTTAATATTTAGTAAATTTGGGAGAAATATATAAAAAATGAAGCAGAAAATTTCTTTTTTCCTTTTTCTTTTGGCTGCGGGAATGTTTAATGCCCAGGTGGAAGAAAAAAAACTGGATGAACTGATCCTGAATACTCTTAAAACCTTCGATGTCCCTGGAATGTCTGTGGGAATTGTAAAAGACGGGAAACTGATCTATTCCAAAGGGTTTGGACAGCGTTCTTTAACGACAAAGCAGCCGATGGATGACCATACACTGGTAGGCATTGCTTCCAATTCTAAAGGTTTTACCTGTACGGCTCTGGCCATCCTGGCAGATGAAGGAAAACTGAACTGGGACGATAAAGTTTCTAAATATATTCCTGAATTTCAGATGTACGATCCGTATGTTTCCCAAAATGTAACGGTAAAAGACCTGGTAACCCACAGAGCAGGCCTGGGGCTGGGACAGGGGGATCTGATGTTCTTTCCGGAAGGAGGAAACCTGACCGTGAACGATATTGTTCACAACGCACGCTATCTGAAGCCGGAAAATCCTTTCAGAACAACATTGGATTATAACAATGTGATGTTCATTATTGCCGGTGAAGTGATCCACAGGATTTCCGGTTTAAGCTGGGCTGAATTTATTGAACAGAAAATCATGAAGCCGGTAGGAATGACTTCCAGCTACGGAAGCTATAACAGGGCGAAAGCAGTATCCAATAAGATTGATGCCCATGCTCCTGTAAACGGTAAAGCGGTAGCCGTTCCGCATGA
Source organism: Chryseobacterium indologenes (assembly GCA_002439165.1). GTDB lineage: Bacteria > Bacteroidota > Bacteroidia > Flavobacteriales > Weeksellaceae > Chryseobacterium > Chryseobacterium indologenes_E. The sequence goes on along the minus strand of DJTE01000002.1, from coordinate 278,050 downwards.
CTGGAATGAAACAGCCAATGCAGCCGGCGGAATTATGAGTAATATTAAGGACATGACCACCTGGGCTGAATGTCTTTTGAATAATTTCACCACCAGAGACGGTAAGAAACTGGTTTCAGATAAGAATGTACAGCAGCTGTGGAGTCTTCAGATCCCGGATAGGGTGGCGATGAAAAATCCATATGATACAAGCTTCTATGGATATGGGCTGGGCTGGTTTTTAAGTGATGTAAAAGGTCATAAGCAGGTACAGCACACAGGCGGACTGATAGGAACCGTTACTCAATTTACCCTCATCCCTGATCTGAAACTGGGAATTGTGGTACTTACGAATCAACAGTCAGGAGCAGCCTTCAATACCATTACCAATACCGTAAAAGATTCTTACCTGGGAATTGCAGACAGAAACTGGCTGAAAACTTACGGAGAAAGAATGGCAAAAATGAATGCCGAATACGAGAAGCAGAAAAAAGATGCTTTTGCGAAATCTGAAGCTTTCGGAAAAGATAAAAATATGCAGCCTAAAGCAGAGCAGTTTACCGGAAAATATAATGACCAATGGTTCGGAGACGTAGAAATTTCACAGCAGGGAGGCACATACAGAATCATCTGTAAAAACTCACCGAGGCTGAAAGGAGAACTGCTGCCCTATTCCAACAATACATTCATCATCAAATGGGACGACAGAAGTTATGATGCTGATGCCTACATTATTTTTGCCTATGATGAGAACGGAAAAGCAGAATCTGCAAAAATAAAGGCAATTTCAGATATTACAGATTTCAGCTTTGATTTTGATGACCTGGATCTGAAGAGAAAATAACAGAAAAGATTACCAGACTATTCAATAAAAACGGGCTTCGGTCCGTTTTTTTATATACTATTTCAATAGATTCCAATCGGCTTCAGCACGGGCAAGTTCGGTATTCAGATGTTGTTTTTCAAAGAATTGTTTCAGCCTGGTGAGACGTTTTTTAGGGTCGTAATGAATACTGGAGTTCAGTTTCTGCTGGCAAAGCGAACAGGCTCTTGCAAAATGAAAATCTGTTTCTGAAAGTGAATTGGTTCCGTTCATCACACAATTGGCATTCAGGCAGTGGCTGATGCCGAACATATGGCCGATTTCATGGGAACTTATTTTGATGAGTCTCAGAAGACTTTCATTAAAATTAGTATCTGTCAGGTTACCATTGGCAAACCTGTACAGGGAAGTCACGCCTACACCGTCTTCATAAGAGGCAAACCCGAAAACGTAATTCCATTCCGGTCTGGGATACAGGTCTTTTTCTGTGATCCCCATCAATATGATAGCGTCTTTGGGTTTTCTTCTGATCAGAATACTGTCCAGAACATAGCTCGCCAATACCTGTTCATGTCCATCCCGGGAAATTCTTCTGGCATTTTTGGCTATGATGGAATGGGGTAAAGCCGGAAGGACTTTTGTCTCCAGCTGGTAATAAGCATTTAAATAGTCCCGGGTAAGTTCTATTTCCTTTTGCTGGAGCTGATCGAAAGTTCCGACAGGCTGCAGGTAAATAATATTTTTGCCGGGTTCAGGGAGTATTTTTTTTGTTTTTTGAAAATCTTCAAATTTCTGAAATTTTTCATGGTGGCTGTACCGCCAGCTTCCAGGTTGGGGATAGGAAAGTTTTACATCATTACCGGCAATGGTTTCCAGATAAGACTGCTCCTTTTTCTGACAGGAAAAAAGAAAAATAAAAATAAAGACATAAAAGGGCGGTTTATATTTTGCCCGGTTCATAAAAAAACAGCAGCTTCTTTTTGGCGCCGTCGAATTCAGACCACGAATTGCAGTCTATCTCAAAGCCTGCCACTCCACAGGTTGGAAAGTGAAAAATATCTTCTGATATAGAATTGGCAAAATTAGAAATACCGTTGTTATGAGAAAACAGGGCAACAGAGTTCACCTGATCATCCAGACCGTAGATCACAGATTCAAAATTTCTTTCCGAAGGATTATACAGCTTATCGGCCGTGGAAATATTCAGCTGATAGGTTTGATTGAAAATTCTGCAAGTATTCAGCGCACGTACTGCCGGACTGGATACGAAATAATCAATGGAAATGTTCTTGTCTTTCATGAATCTGGACATATTCATAGCGTCCTGCAACCCCTTGTCTGCCAGAGGTCTGTCAAAATCTTCCGTTTCTTCCGGCCAGTCGCTTTTCGCATGTCTTACGAGGATGAGTTTCTTCATACTTTCGTTTTTTGGAAGATTAAAATTATAAAAAAAATAATGGAATAAAACATGATTTTTATAAAAAAACTGCGTTATGAATAAAATCAGTAAATTTTACTAAATTTGCAGACTTATGGGACAGATCCTTGCAATAGATTATGGAAAAGCGCGCTGCGGAATTGCCGCAACAGATGATATGCAGATCATTGCGAGCGGTCTGGATACCGTGCAGACACCGCTGCTTATGGAGTTTCTGAAGACCTATTTCAGCGAAAACAGGGTAGATGAAACCGTGATAGGGCTTCCCATAGATCTTAAAGGAAATATTTCCGAAGTGGAAACGGATATTCTGAAATTCATTGAAGGATTTCAACATGAATTTCCGGACATTAAGGTTCACCGCCTTGATGAAAGATTTACCTCGAAGATGGCTTCCTTTTTTATATCCCAGAGCGGGAAAAACAAAAAAAAGAGGCAGGAGAAAGGATTAATAGATAAAGTAAGTGCAACCATCATATTGCAGAATTTTTTAGAACAGAGAATAAGATGATTTTACCGATAAGAGCTTTTGGGGATCCCGTTTTGAGAAAAGTGGGGAAAGATATAGACAAAGATTATCCCGGATTACAGGAACTGATAGAGAATATGTTTGAGACGATGTACAGTGCCAATGGTATCGGACTGGCTGCACCTCAGATCGGGCTGGATATCCGTATGTTCGTCATCGACGTAACTCCGCTGGCTGAAGATGAAGATTATGAAGACATCAAAGATGAGCTGGCAGAATTCAAAAAAGTTTTCATCAATGCAAGAATCCTTGAAGAATCAGGTGAAGAATGGAAGTTCAATGAAGGATGCCTTTCTATTCCGGATGTAAGAGAAGATGTAAAAAGAAAGGGAACCATCGTTATTGAATATTATGACGAAAATTTTGTGAAACATACAGAAACTTTTTCCGATATTAGAGCCCGCGTAATTCAGCATGAGTATGACCACATCGAAGGGATCCTGTTTACCGATCACCTGAGTTCGTTGAAGAAAAAGCTGGTAAAAGGCAAGCTGACAAAGATTTCTCAGGGTGATGTAAGCATCAACTATAAAATGAGATTTCCAAAATAATTTTAAATAAGGATTAAAAAGAAAAAATAATACAGAGCAAAAAGCCCCGAGCTGATTGCAGAATTTACAAACAATATAATTATGCTGTTAGAAAAAATAATTTCAATTTCAGGAAAGCCAGGACTTTACAAATTAGTTTCTCAATTAAGAAACGGGTTTATTATTGAAGACGTTACAAACAAGAAAAAAGTAAGCATCGGAAACTCAAGCCAGGTAAGCTTATTAGACAATATTGCGATGTTTACAGTTGATAAAGAAGTTCCTTTGTTTGAAGTTTTTGAAAATATTGCAAAAAATCAGGATTATAAAGAAACAATCTCTCACAAATCATCCGATGCGGAGCTGAAAGAATTTATGACCGCTTCACTTCCTAATTATGATACGGAAAGAGTATATGCTTCTGATATCAAAAAGCTTGCTCAATGGTATAATATCCTTCAAAAGGCAGGCTATATTACTCCGGAAAGCTTCGTAAAAGCAGAGCCTGAAACTTTAGATCCTGCACAGGAAGAAGTAAGTATCGACAAGGATGCTCCTAAAAAAGCAGCTCCGAAAGCTGAAAAACCTGCCGCTCCGAAAGTAAAAGCTACTTCAGCAGCCAAAGCAGCTCCAAAAAGTACTCACAGAAAACAGGGATAATTAATCCTTACCTCTAAAAATATAAAGCCCCGTCAGTCCTGATGGGGCTTTTTGCTGAAGCTGTCTTATCCGGAATAATGGCAGACTGTTAAAAACCTGTACCTTTCATCTTTCACATTCCGGATTCATTCAATTTTAAATAAGAAGGTTTGCCGGAGAGTCCAAATAACCCTTACCTTTGTATAATATTGAACTCTCAACAAGTTATGAATACCAGACAGGAAAAATTAGAAGCTTTCGGAAGACTGCTTGATATTATGGATGATCTCCGGGAAAAATGCCCCTGGGACCGGAAACAGACCCTTCAGACTTTACGTCACCTCACGCTGGAGGAAACCTATGAACTTTCGGATGCTATTCTTCAGGAAGACTTACACGAGATAAAAAAAGAACTGGGAGATGTACTGCTTCACCTGGTCTTTTATGCTAAAATAGGTTCCGAAAAAGAGAGTTTTGATATAGCAGACGTTATTAATTCACTGAATGAGAAACTGATCTTCCGCCATCCTCATATTTATGGGGATACAGAAGTAAAAGACGAAGAAGAGGTAAAGCAGAACTGGGAAAAACTGAAACTCAAAGAAGGAAATAAATCCATCCTGGGCGGTGTTCCCAAAAGCCTTCCGAGCCTTGTAAAAGCTTACAGAATACAGGATAAGGTAAAAGGCATCGGGTTTGAATTTCATGATGCGGAAGATGCCTGGAAAAAAGTGGACGAGGAAATACAGGAGTTTCATGAAGAAACAGATCCTGTCAAAAAGGAACAGGAGCTTGGAGATGTATTTTTCTCACTGATCAATTATGCAAGAATTTCAGGGATCAACCCGGATTCGGCATTGGAAAGAACGAATCTGAAGTTCATTTCGAGATTTCAGAAAATGGAGGGGCTTGCTGATGAAGCGGGACTGAAACTTGCTGATCTGTCGCTGGAGGAAATGGATGTTCTTTGGGAAAAGGCTAAACGCCTGCCTTAGACAGAAAAATTTATTTCGTTATCAGGAGATAATTAATAACTTAGATTAAAAATATAGGATCAGGCCTGAAAAAAGGGTTAAGCGGGGAAAGTATTAATCAGATAAATGTATTACAATGAAAGCAGGGAAAGATGCAGGGCAACACAAAGTTTTGCATTTCAAAAATAAGCGAAGCGGCTTTGTTATCTTAAAAAACATTCAGTTATTTTTTGTCCTTGCCTATCCTGTAATTAATTAGAAAGAATCAATTTTCCTTGTATCCTGTCTTAAATATTCAGTATTTGTATTTCACTTTAAAAAATAAAATAGATATGTTACGGACTCTTATATTTTCAGCCTGCATTTTGTGGAGCTGTAATCCTAAGGCTCAGGATGCCCCTAAAAATGATGAATTAAAAGTGGAATTCTCTTTACCCAAAAAACTCAAGGAAGTTTCCGGAATAGCATTATCCAAAGATAAACAGACGATCTGGGCTATTGAAGACCAGGGAAATAAGAATAGGGTGTACGGCCTGGATATGAAAGGGCAGCAAGTTGCCGATGTTCTGGTAGAAAATGCAGAAAACACAGACTGGGAAGATATAACAGCCGATACACAGGGAAATATCTATATCGGTGATTTCGGAAATAATGACAATAACAGACAGGATCTTGCTATTCTGAAACTGGATCTGCAGAATACAGGACAAAAAACAACCAAAGCAGTGCAGACCACCAGGTTCCACTACGAAGGACAGACAGAATTTCCGCCTAAAAAATCGAACTGGCTCTACGATTGTGAAGCTTTTGTAGAAATGAACGGTAATTTCTATCTGTTTACGAAAAACAGAAGCAAAGGTTTTGACGGAACATTTCTGGTATTCCAGGTTCCTAACAGGGAAGGGGATTTTGAAGCTAAATTAATAGGAAAACTAAAGCTTAACGGAAAATATAGCGATGCCGCCATCACATCCGCTGCCATTAACAGCACAAAAGATAAAATTGTTTTGCTGTCCCATAAGAATATTCATGTTCTTTCCGGATTTAAAGCGGATGATTTCAATACAGCAAAGATTGAAAAAATTTCTTTAAATCATAATTCCCAGAAGGAGTCGGTGGTGTTTCTCAATGACAAAACCCTGCTGATTGCTGACGAAAAAGACAAGGATACCGGAGGGAAGGTGTACCGGTTTTCTTTTTAGATGATAACAGACTTTTACGGAGTTAAATAGGAAATATGGATATTACCGGATGATAACCTGAAATTCTGCGTATAGACACACTGTACCCTAAAGGTTTCTCCGGTATTGAAATAGGTAATCGAAGAAAGGTTATGGTTGACTGCAAGGGTACGTTCACCGTGGCCGGTAGAACTTGAAGCCAGTGTTTCTGTTGCCGGATTTATTTTCTGAACCGAAGACTTTGCTGTTCCTGCCGTATAACCGTTCCCGTTTAAGCTGAGATCATAAGTAACGTATGGAACGATATTATAAAACCCTGGCTTCACAACTGTGAACAATCCATTGGTAGAATTGTAGGTGAGGTAAGCATTGTCAATTTTATTGCTTACGTTATACACATAGGTCTTTACATTGCTTCCGTGGGTACTCACGGGGCTGCTTCCTGTTCCGGTATAGCTTCCGGATGCCGGGCTGATATCTGTTTTATTGCCCACAAAAACAACTTTTAAAAAATTCTCAGACTCGATATTCCGCCATACAGGAGGGGTTCCTGATCCGTTTGACATCAAAAATTCACCTCTGTTTCCTGAATTTCCTTTTGTTCCCGCATCCCCTCCGATATTAATGTCTTTTACAACCTGGAGGCTGCCGTTCACGTGAAGTGTGTTCTGGGGAGTAGGAGTATGAATACCAATCTGAGCGTTTACGCTTAATGACATAGCAAATAAGGCCATGTAAAATAGCTTTTTTTTCATCGAACTGTTTTTTTTATTAAATAATTTTAATGCAAATATAGATTCTTTTGAAAAAAATGAATTTTTTGGAAATAAATAAGCATATTAATCTATGGCTATTTACCGGCTGTATTGAAGTATATATGTTTCTTATTTTAAAACCGTATTTGTTTTATCTGTAATGATCTGCTAATCAGAATGGTCGGATATTAAATTTTCTTTATTTACATTTTTTACAAGAAAATGTTTTTTGTAGTTTAAAATTCAGGAGTTACAGGTCATAAAAACAGAAAAGGCTGCAACGGAATTGCAGCCTTTTTTATATTTTATTTCAGGGGATCAGGGAGTCCGGAAGCAGATTTTTAGAAAGTCATCCCGACTCCGGCTGAAACTCTTCCGCCGTCTGAACCGTAAAAATAATTCAGCCTCGCGGAAAGCATCTCTACAACGCTCATCCAGAAACCTGCACCTACGGATTGATGCCATTTGGTGGAATTTTCGTTGTCGTTCCATACGCGGCCTATATCATATCCGATCAGTACGCCCATATTGGCAGGAACAATATTGTTTCTTACCCTTCCGAAATCCCAGCGAACCTCGGAATTGTTTGTGAAATAAGATCTTCCTGAGAACCTGTCGTTTCTGAAAGCCCGCATTCCGTTATTGCCTCCGATGCTTGCAGCCTGGTAGAATTCAAAATTATTATTGTTGATCCACATCACATTACTGGAATTGGCAAAAACGAAATTTCCTTTTTTATCAATCCTGTGGTCAATAGTCAAAGTTCCGTTTAAAGTGACGAAATTCTTTTCAAAGTTAGAGGTATTGGCTTTCCAGTCTGCATTGACAAGGAATTCCAGTCCTAAAGTCGGGAACGCATTATTATCCATATTTTTGTAGCTGAACGTATAATTCGCTCCTAAGAATTCCTGACTTTTGAAGACTTCAGTGCGTACATCCGGTGACTGGTCTACAAAACGGTTACCTTTCCGCTGTACTTTATTGTCCTCAAACGTAAGCTGGAACTGATGCTGAAGATTCAGCCAGCTCTTTCTGGAGATGGAAGGGGCAAAATTGAATCTGGAAATTCTGGCCCTGTTGTATTCTCTTTCCGTATTTTCTTTATCGTAAGGACTCTCATTGGAAAGGCCAAAAAAGTTCCGGGAAAATCTCGGGGTCGTATAGCCTGCATCAATATTGAAATCCCATCCGGAAATGGCTTTTTTAAAGATTCCTTTATACACCAGGTTAAATCCGGCCGTTGCCGTATAGAAATTAGCTTTAAGGCTGTGTTTCTGGGTATACGGATCGCGGATGAAATTGTTAACGGTATAATTGGCCAGGAAGCCGATAATCACTCCATCGTCAGGGTTGTAGTCAGCATTCGGATATCCTGCAAAATAATTGAATTTCGGATGCTTGTAATTGTAGGTATTGACGTCATAGTCATCAGAAATATTTTTTGTTGCAGATGCTGCATTATAGGTATTTTTCTGAGATTTGAAATCATAAATTTTTACCCTGCTTCCGTTGGAAACATTGTACACATCATGGTTGTAGCCACCTATCAGCCTGATCGTCATTTTAGGTTTTCCCTCTCCTGAAACTTCATAAATATCATCATCTTCCAGCCCATAAATCCAGAGTTCCTTTGTCTTGGAATCATCATAGTTTTTTTCGAAAACCAGTTCAGGATTTTCTTTGTTTTTATCTAATTTATACTGTTTTACATTAACGGAATTACCGGTTTTTGTGACTACGAATTTATCAGGATTCACAGTTCCGGCCAGCGGTACTTTTTTCTGAAGCACATCATAATACTGAGCCGCATAATTTTGCAGTTTTGTTTTCCGTATTTTCAGCTTGCTCTGAATATCGGCAATGGTTTCGTCTTTTACCTCTTTCGGGAGATTGTTAAAAGCTTCATCAATATCAGCGTCCGTAAGATGATCCTGGATGTATCTGGCCTGGGCTGCCCATTCCTCCCGGGTAGAACCTTTCAGGAAAATCAGATCCAGCGGATAAGGTTCCATATTCATCCATTTTACATTTTTAATATCATCTTTGAAAGTTTTCATATGCCGGATGGCCGGAACATTCATTATGATCCTGAATGCTGCCCCGTCATATTTGCTGAATGCCTGATCTCTGTCTTTCGGGACCGGTTTATAGACTACTTTATCGCCATCCTGGTATTCTGCCCATTTCCATTGGTCGGAATGTCTGTCCCAGTCACCGATAAACATGTCAAATATTCTGGCCCGGATGTAAGATTCACGATCTACGGAGTATTTGTAATTTTTGGTGAAGTTTTTCAGAACATCATCTGTGGAAACAATGTCTCTGGCATTGTCCAGTGAGGCCAGGGTTTTAGGATCAGAAGAAAAGCGTTCTTCAATCATGTACATTTCATCCCCGTAATTTTTATTGTACTCTCCCAGAGTATACTGTTTGGGGATATAATATAATTTCGGATTGCTGTGGAAAATCCCCACTTTATCTGCCATATTCCCTACTGAAAAGGGGGTGAACGGATGGTTGGTCGTATAAAAATCCAGCAGGAACTTTTCCGGGAATGTGTTATTCAGTTCATTTCCGAAAGTGCTTTTTTTGAAAGCCATATTATTCAGAAAACGGACTGCACTTTTCTTCACGCCCCGCATTACAAATTCCTGGCCGTCTGCTGCCTTCAGTCTCAGGCTGTTCGACTGGTTTCCTCCGCCTTCCCGGAAAGGGGTAAAGCCTCCGTTCAGAGTGGCGAGATCAGCAGTAGGTGCTTCAACAGGAATTCCGTAATATTTTCTGTAATGCTCTCCCCACAGCCATCGGTAAACACTTCCTTTTTGGGTCAGTTCCACGGGATAAACCGTTGAGGTAGCCGTAGCGGGAAAAGTGCGGGGATAGTTATTGATGAATACATCGGGTTTCGAGATTACGGAAATATGGGTAAGCTTTTTAAGGCTGTTATCTTTGGTGGAAAAATATTCAACATCGGTGCTTTGGTCTTTTCTGAAATTCAGGACTGCAAAGCCGCTGCCTCCGTAAGAAAAATCGGTCTGCAGGGCAATTGTGGCCGGATCTGTTTTGGAGCCGGCCCCACTGATGATCTGCCGGATATTCCTGTCTTCATGATACTGAAGGTTATGATCATGCCCGGAAACAAAAATAATATTCTCTTTATCCTGAACAATACTTTTCAGACGGTTGGCCAGGTCAGCATAATGCCGGTTATTGATATCTTCGGGACTGGCACCGGAAGAACTTCTCAGAATATTGATAAGACTTGCGACACCGGGAACAGGAATTTTGCTTTTCAGCGGGAAAAGATGGGATTTTGCCGAATTGAATCCGGCGTGGGTACCACTGCTGATGATGGGGTGATGCAGGGCAACGATGATCCTTTTATCCTGATTTTTGGTAACCAGATCCTTAAACTCCGTGAAAAAGTCTTCACGGGTTTTGATGGTACAGTTTTTATTTACCCCCGGGTAATTATCCCAGTTGGCCAATGCCCATTCCGTATCGACAACGATCAGCTTGATGTCTTTGGACAGATTCACATCATCAATAGGGCAGGAGTTTTTAGGCAGGAAAGCTTTTTTGTCGTTAAAATAGTTTTTCACGAAATCTTCCTGGGCCTTTAGGCCGTCCATTCCGTTATACCAATCGTGGTTTCCGGGAATGACGAGGGTTTTTCCTTTAAAATTTCCGGTAATGGCCAGCTGATCTTCCAGCTTCTGTTTGGCCAGTGCATAGTCTTTGTCGGACTCTTTCGGCATTCCGTTGGGGTAGATGTTATCTCCCAAAAAGATCAGCATCGAATTGCTGTCTGCAGAATCCAGTTTGTTTTTAAGGAGACCGAGTGTCTGCTGCGCCTGAATTTCATCTGCATTTCCGGCATCACCAATCAGGAAAACTTTAAAGTCATTTTCAGATTTTATATCAGAATTTTTTACTTCAAATAAGTTTTTACCCTTTTTTACGTTATATGTTGCGCAGGAATAAAGAACTCCGGCCGACAATACTGCTCTAAAGGCAATAGAAGTATTTTTTAGATGAGTTTTAAAGGATAAATTCATAAATTTACATTAACAAAAATTCAGGGATGAGTATTTTACACAAAGCCAAAGATTATGTTGAAATCTTATTCAAAGATAAGTTATCTTCTGTTTACTTTTACCATAATTTTATCCATACCACCTATACGGTCAACAAGGCTGAAGAGATTATGAAGAATACCCCGGTTTCGGAAGAAGACCAGGAAAAAGTGCTGCTTGCTCTCTGGTTTCATGATACCGGCTATATAGAGTGTGCCCAGAACCATGAAGAAAGAGGTGTTGAGATTCTGAAAGATTTTTTACAGAAGGAAAATTACCCTGAAGACTATATCCGCGATGTTTCCCAATTGATTCTGGCAACAAAAATCACTTATGAGCCGCAGAATCTCCTGGAAAAGATAGTAAAAGATGCAGACTGCAGTCATTTTGCAAGCCATGATTACAGTGATATTTCCGACTGCCTGAGAAAAGAATGGGAGCTGACGAATGTAAGATGTTTTTCCAATGAAGAATGGAATGCGGGAAACCTTGATATGCTGAAAAATAGGCATCACTACTACACGGAGTATGCAAAGGAAAACTGGGAACCTTTAAAGAAAAAGAATATTAAAAAAATAGAGAAAAAGCTGGAAAAAGAAGAGGATAAAAAAGATAATTCCGAGAATAAAAAAGAAAAGGAACCTAAATCTGACCGCAGTGTGGATACGCTGTTCAGGGTAACTCTGAATAACCATACCCGGCTGAGTGATATTGCCGACAGCAAAGCGAATATCCTTCTTTCCGTAAATGCGATCATTATTTCCGTATGTCTTTCCGTACTGGTTCCTAAGCTGGATACACCGAAAAATTCACACCTGATTATCCCGAGTTTTATTCTTCTGCTATCCAGTGTGCTGACGATTATATTTGCGATTTTATCCACAAAGCCGAATGTTACAAAAACGGTATTCACGGCTCAGGATATTGCAGACCGCAAAGTGAATCTGCTGTTTTTCGGGAACTTCCATCAAATGCTTTTCAATGATTATCATGATGCGATGAGGGATCTGATCAAAGACCGGGACTATATCTATGATTCTATGGTGAAAGACCTTTACTTCCTGGGAAAAGTGCTGGACAGGAAATATAAGCTTCTATCCATTACCTATAAGATCTTTATGGCCGGAATTATTATTTCTGTGCTTTCTTTCGGATATGCGTTTCTTTCGCTTTAACTGAAGGCTGAGGGAGGAATTGCAAAAGGTTATGATTCATCAACCGCCAGTGAAACCCTCAGGGCCAGCAGTCCTGTGATTCCCTGGAGATCCTCTACTTTCAGGAATTCCACGTCATGCTGCAGAATTCCTTTTTTCTGAAGTTTGGTAATGTATTCCAGGTATTCTTTCTGGTTTTCCATACCGAAATAGACGATGGTAATCTTTCCTGGACAGGTGATCCTTTCTGTGGAGTCTTTTATATGGGATTTGTCGAGACGTTTTTTAACAATTTCATAATAGGAATTGTAGGCACCGTCTACATCAAAGCGTTTTTCATCCATTCTGAAACGGATGTCTATTTTTTCGTTGTATACAAAGATAAGGGAAGCAATATCCAGCCGGATCGGAAGATCCTTTTTGAAGGTCTGGAATTCGCGTTCCATATTGCAGATGGTTTTCAGCTGCCAGTATCTTAATTTGTGAACGACTTTGGAGGAATAATGAAGATCCGGAGCAATCGTTTGCCCGATGTAAAGGTTATGTTCTACACCATCCGACTTGAATCTTTCATAGTAATGAGGAAAGATCTGCTGCGCTTTAATCTGGCTTTCATCCAGCATATCTGCCAGTTTCCTGTTGAGAAGGGTGATGGAATCGTCCAGACTTTTTCTGTTGGCGTAAAAGAGATCGGTCTGGGGAAATACCATTGAGAAATAATCTTTGATTTTAGCCTTTGCTTCTCCGGTGACTTTTACTTCCAGTTTTCCCTGCAGATAAGGATGAATTTCTTCTCTCAGAATCCTTTGGAACCGCTGTTCCGTATCGGCTTTGATCTCATTGTTCAGCTCATTTTCAAAAACGTCCAGTGCCAGCAGGTATTTCTCCGAATCGGAGTTGATCAGGGTGAAAATATCATGAAGGGCCTCAATCTGCTGGTTGAGGTCTTCCAGCATCAGGTTAAAACGTTTGTCTGAAGAAGAACGGATATCTGAAAACCCAAACAGCGGAGTGAGATTTTTAAAAGAGATCTGCTTCAGGGTGTACATCTTTTTTGCCAGATAAGCATTGAAATACTTTTCCGCTTCGTTCCGGAATTTCCACACCACACTGTTGTGGATGGAAGTATATTCACGCTGAATAATGGCTTCTATCTGGTAATTTTTTTCAAAACTGAACCGGGTGAGGGAGAAGAGGATCATATCGGTAAAAAATTCCATTTTTTTCAGCTTCAGACCATTGAAGCTGTTGGCATGATGGGACGTAAATTCCATGATAGCCAGCAGTTCATTGTCTTTCATGATGGGGATCACCATAAAGCTGTTGATATTGTTATCCTTTAAAATACTGAAGGAAGGAAGTGATTTTATATTTTCATCCAGATTGTTGACATTGGAGACGACAATCGGTTTTGAATTATGGCTTAAATTGTTGAAGGTGCTGATGCGTGTTTCTTCATCAAAGGCATTGATCCAGAAATCAAGAATATGGTTGCTGAAAAGGCTTTCGTAGATCGGTAGTTTTTCCAGTTTCCGGCCTTTCTGGTCGAAAAGCATCAGACCGAAGCTAAGGTCTGCCACATCAAAGTATGATTTGAAAATTTCCGTGAGGTTTTCGTCCGGGTTCAGATCTTCGGGATCGATTTCTATCATGCTTGATTTGAGATCGGATAATGCCACTTCCGAAGTACAGTCTACCAGCGAGATAATGGCAAATCCTTTCAAAATCCACGACTGTGAAGGGAAATATCTTTTCCAGAGTTTAAAATCATCGAGATTTTCCAGCAGCATATCAAGAACATCATCTTCAGGAATTTTTGCCTTTTCTGTGGGATATATTTCCGTAAAATCTGAATTGACCGTAATTTTATAATGTTTCATGATTCCCTGTTTATTAGGGATGTCATAGTAAAACGGGATTGAACTTTTGATGTCTCTGTTGAAATAGGTCTGAAGGATCAGGCAGCAGCAGAATACATAAAACTCGTTGTCATCAATATTTCTGAGCTCTATTTCAAAATCCTTACCTGCATCTTTAAGGATGCTTTTAAATCTTTCGGTGTAATTGAATGTAATATTGGAAAGCGGAATACTGGCCGCCTTAATTTCGTTATGGGTAAGCCCGGTAGGGAAGAGGTCTGCAAGAAGCATCCTGATGAGGTCTTCATGTTTGTCCAGAAGGGAAACGTCCTGGAATCCGTCTCTCAGTTCCTGAAAATTTTTGGTACTGTCGATCAGAGATTCAGCGTAATTGACCCGGTATTCCAGGCGATCGTTGTACCGGATATGTTCCAGCACATCCAAATATTTTTTGAATGAAATGTAAACCTGAAAGGGTGAGTCTTTTTTGTAAAGATTGGCCAAAAGCTGAAATTTAGAGTAAAGTTATGAAAAAAACAGAACTTCCCAACCGGATGGTATTGGCTAAAAATGAAGTTTTGAACCAGTTTCGCTTAATACCATTAAAAAAATTCCTGAAAGGATAAAAACATTATCTGTTTCTTCTTTCCTTTTTAAAAAAATCAACAGTTTTATGCAAAATATTGGGATAAAAGTCTGCGGTTCCGATCTTTAATTCTTTGGTGACGGGAAACAGAAATTTCATCACAGGAATGGATAACATCACCATACAGGGTAACAAAAGTATACCCGGGCCATTATTTTCTGCCGGATCCTTTTTTAGAAAAAGAACAAAAGCGGCTACCGATATGGAGATGAATAATGTGATAAGTATTTTTTTCATAAGATGATCAGCTTCTCAAATGTAGTGAATTTCCGGGACAGGCCTGCCATAAGTAAGGTGTTATTTTGCCGTAATACCACATAATTCTGTCATATCTGCCTTGTCCGGAAGGGTGGTGTCATATTTCAGAATTTCCGGTTCTTCCGGATCGAAGGTAATGTCCTGAAGCTTTTTTGTAGCAGGGAAAAATTCCAGCCAGCCCACAGCATGATCGGTCATTTTTTTTACAGAGGCATCTTCGGAGGTATCATTGGTGACATACAGCTCAATAATGATTTTTTCTGAAGTTACTTCTTCTATTCTGATTTTAACATCTTTAAACGTTTTCAGCGAAGAAACATTGCTGGATTTTACCAAAGCTGTGATCAGTTCTTCGCATGATCTGAATGTTTTTTCTTGTTGAGCAGGAGCTTTTTTTTGAGCAGGCTGAGTTTTTTCAACTGCAGGTGACGCTGGTACTGAAACTGCTGTCTCCCTTTTCTTTTCACATGAAAAATTAAATAAAACTGCTGCTGTGAAGATCAGAATACGGTAGATTTTCATTGGGTTTTAAAAAGATTAAAGATAAGAGGTTTTATTGTGTTTCCGAACATCTAATTTTCCAGTTCCTCTATTATAGTTATCAGTATTTTTGCTTCAGTCATATTTCTGTTAAAAAATAGAGGCATATTCTGTTTTTTATCTGAACGATGTTTTACGGATGATGAAACGGTATCCGGAAGATGGCTTCATTGTATACAGTTCCGTATCATAATACTGACCGGTGAGAATAACAGGAATGATGTTTTGTTTTCCGTTTTTAAATGTAATAAATTTATTGATTTCCATGGTATCTTCAACAGGTGCGATGTTTAGAATGGTTTTTTTTACCAGTTTTTCGTTGTCGAAATAGTAGAGTCTGTATCCATAGATGCCGGATTCGTCTTCTTCCTGAAGTAAAAGTATGCTTTCAGGGCCGTCAGTAAAAAGAAAAGGAGTGAAGACATAAGCATCAGATACAATAAAATCGGTTTCCCGGCTGTTGATATACAGCTTTTTTCCACCGATGTTTTCAGATTCGTTCAAATAACTTTTTAACTGTACCGTTAATCCTGTTTTCTGATAGGTTCCTTCTGCGTTGTCTGCTGTATTCCATTTTTCGTAAATGAAATAGGAATTATTCTGGTTTTCAGATTGATGAATATCTACCTTAGAAACCTTATTTTTTTCCGGGGAGGTATTGCCGGTGGGCTTTATACGATCAGAACCTGATGAGGGCTGATAGGTTTGCTGCTTTGTTTCTTTGCAGGAGAATAAGCATAGAATTCCGGTTATAAAAAATATCTGTGCTTTTATCATTTTAGTGACATGGTTCAAGAATTAACGGGAGTTTACCGCCGTTTTCTTTTATGAGGAGAAAATCGTTACCCACAAACTCCAGTTTTTGTTTTTTCATATTATATAGGCCAATCCATTGCAGTTCAGCCTTTCCATTTTTTTGTAGAATCAGTTTTCCAATTACTTTATCTTTTGAGATTTCTCCATCTACAATTTTCAAATTCTCCTTATAATAATCTTGCTGAGAGGCCAAACCTGCATATTTTAGAAGATATTCATTTTTATTGGATGATCTTTCTACTTTTAGGTTGATGTAAATGGCATTGAAATCATAGAGGGATAAAAAGCCCTCGTTTTTATTAATTTTAAGTACTGTTAATTCATTCTGACAAATTACAGCCCACATTCCTATTAAATCCGAAGGGGTTGTGTTAGTATTATAATCGGTGTTAGGTACTACATCTTTTTTAGAAGAGCTATCATTTCCCAGAGTAGAAATATCATAGTTTTTATTATATAAGAATTTATTTCCTAGATAAATTGCACATTTTAATTCATCATCTTTTTTTATGATTTCTGCTTTGGGTAATTTAAATCCTTTGGTTTCCGGATTATCTTGAGTATAGTTGAGTGTATCATCTATTTCAATGATTTTATTTGTTTTGTTTTCGATGTAATATACTCCTAAATTACTACCATAGTAATCTCTACCTTCAATTAAGAGAACAATATCGTCAAGATTAGACTTATAAAGATGAAAAACAATTTCGGGATTTTCATAATAAAATTTCAATGTTTTTCTCGTTTCAATATTCCCCTTTTTAAAGATAAGTTCCTGATTGGAGGTGTTTGATTGTATTGAAATAGAATAACCGTTATATAAAGTTGTATACAATGGTTCTTCAGGTTTGTTGTTTGGTTTTACTAAACTGAAAATTTCTTTAATTTCAGTTTGTTTTACAGCCTTTTGCGGCTCGGATTCTTTTAATTTGGTGTTATTGCAATTTAATAATAAACCAAAAAAAGCAAATAGAAAAGTTAAATAAGTCAATCTCATTGTTTCCAGAATTTTGAATTTTTTCTTGCATCTTCCTGCTCAGCAATATCAGATGGTGTTAAACTATCTTCGTCTTTATAGGTTAAATATACGCCAGGATTACATTTTTTATTTAATCCTGACTGTCTTTCCACATTCATTATTTCAAAATGTAAATGTGGGTTTTTTGTTGAAAACGGAACACCATTATTACCCGATGTCCCTGTTAAGCCAATGACTTTACCAGCATCAACAGTATCACCTACATTTACTTTCCTTTCTTTTAAATGGGCATATACAAGATAAAATGGGCCATTATGATCAAAGTTCTGTGATTCAATTTCTGATTTATGAGCATACTTTAAAGCAAAAGGATTTTTCCTTCTTGATTTTATAACGTCTACACCTTCATCAATAACTTGAAGAACTATCATCTGACCAAACATTGAGCTGTTAATTTCACTTCTTACTACTTTACTTTTTACACAAGCGTATACCTCTGCTCCTGGTTTTGCAAATAAATCCATTCCTGTATGTTTATTTACACCATCTCTAATAGTAGGACCAAAAGAACCATGCCATGGCTTTTTTGATTCTCCACCTTGTGAATATAAGCATAATTGAGGATTATCAACAGGATCATGCCATTTATCGTCTGAAGGAGCCTTTTCTACAGGACTACACTCATTAACCTTAAATACTTGTATCCCTTTTTCGAAATATTTTTTTGCATCTTTCCATCCAGCAATGCCTCCATTTACCTCCCCTCTAATCTTTTGAATACTATTATCATCAGACTTTTTTATTTCGTCTGCTACTTTCCAGACTTTATTGTTTTCCCAATAAGCGAGTGCCGAAAGAACCGCATATTTTACTTCTTTTACTTTATCAGGATTGGCTTCTAAATCAATATAATCTTCCGGGAATATTTCTTTAAGTTTAAGGGATGCTTTTCTGTAGTTTCCTCTTCCTGTTAACTGCTTCAGTCCTCTGCCCCTAAATTTATATCCATCTCCACTTGCCTCGTTTCCATTTCCGTTACCTTTTCCATTTTCAAGAGCATATAGGAAATTTAACAATTTTATTTGCGGTCTTTGGGCACAAAACTGTTCAATTTGCCCTCTCCTTTCTAACTTGCCACTTCTATCCCCAAATACACCTGTATTCCGAATGTTCGTTGGAGTGTATGGATTGATATCAGTTTCAACAATCCAGTCTGTATTAATTCCTAATGTTTCAGCTCCGACTTGGGCAAAGAAATGAGCTTTCCGTAAGCATGTATCCAAATGGATAGGTTGGTCTGTATTTTTTCTCTGTTGGATATACTGGTTGAGGTATTTTGCTACCTCTTCACGATAAGTAGTAGAGGCTGCATGAACTCCAAAAAGATCTTCTATCTGTTTCAGTGTAATCTCTGCTTCACATCTAGGACATTTTCCTCCACCTATCTGAAAATACGCCCCCTCCTTATTCAGAAACTCTTTATCATGTTGTTTCTCTCCCTGCGCTTTGGCGTGAAGATACAGCAGTTCCGGAACTTTTTTCAGTAATTTAAAAGTAATCGTTTTTCCGGCTTCATAATTTTTTATTTCTAAAACTTTTTCTATTTCTTCTACACTGGAAGTTTTACCGTTTTCTATTTTAGGATTTTTAGAGTTGCCTTTTTTGGCATTGTCGAGGATAATCTGGGCAATGGATTTCTTTTTAGCTTGATCCGCAATGTTGGTGTTGCTTCCGAATGTATAGGTATACGTTCCGTCTTCTTTTCCTTTGGTGATTTTTTCTTTCCACTGTTTCAGTTCGTCGTCAGATTTTGGACGGAAATGGATTGGTATTTTAACCATATTGTTTTTTACAGTTCCTGAAAATTCGGCTTTTTCGGTTCCCGGTACCTGTCCGGCAGGGGCTTTCTGTTCCATCTGCTGTTCAGTTATTTCCAGGACCGGGAGAACTGCGCCTGCAGCACCTTTGATGACACCGTCTTTTTCTTTGATAGAAATTGTAACTTGCTTTCCATCAAGAAGCATTGTTCTCGCAACCAGATACAGTTTGTCTTCGAGTGGAGCATTGTCCACTCTTTTAAATTCGGGACCTAATTTAAAGGTTTTGAAGGTAACTGTCTTCGCATTGGTGGTGTCCTTGCCATAAGCGTCAGCCGTTAATGCAGCGGTAATTATTTCAGGTGTGGTATATTTTTTCTGGATTTTCAGGCTGTCTTTAATTTTATTGATAATGGTCCGGGCCACTTTGTTTTTCTCTTCGGCAGTAGATGTTTTATTATTCTGTTTGCTTCCTCCAAAGGTATAAGTGTGGGTTCCGTCTTCTTCTCCCGTTAGTTTTGTATATTCTTTTTTAGCAAAATATGCGTCAAAAAGATCTTCTGTTCTCTGTTCGTTAATGGTAGTAGGAGAGATTGCTCCCGGTGGTGGAGAAGCTGGCGGCTGGATAGCACTAGCTTGTCCGTGAGCTGTTTGAGGCTCAGGTAATGAAGTCGGCTGTGGCTGAACCGGTGGTTGTTGCGGACGGGGTTGAGCTGGTAGCTGTTGTGGTTGTCCTGGTGAAATCCGGATCTCATCAGGTGTACTGACATTCACGTTATCCGTCGTATGCTTTTTATGAGCGTAATACTCCACAGTAACATAAAATTCCAGCTGCTTGGGATCAGTTTCGCCTTCCATCGCTTTTTTCATCAGTGCTTTGGTGAGTAGAAATTCGGTTCTGGCCACACCGTTTATCACCTTTGCTTTTTTGCTGTCTATTAAAAGGTTGGTGTTGCTGTGCCCTGAATTGGCGGCATCATCTTCCCAAAGGGTAAATTGCAGATACTGGCCTTCCAGATTCATGCATTTGGCTTCTGCCACGAGCTTTTCAGTGAAGCTGAACACTGTTCCGGGGGTATCGTCTATGTATTTCAGTTCAACTTTATTGATTCTTGAGACGTCGCTGGGCTGGGGTTGTATCTCAAGAGCCATAGGAGCTTTTCCTTCAGGATTATGAAGATAGGCTTCAATCCTGAAAGTATCTTTGTAAGCTGTTGTATTAAAGGTAAAGCTGCTTACTCCTTTTTTCTTTATACTGGTGGGAACAAATTTCCCGTTTACCCTTTTGAAAAGATGCCAGGTAACGAGTGCCGGATTTCTTTTTTCCAGCGGAGTGGCAGGATACCATTCATCAATTTTATAAGTAACCCGTTCTCCTACCTTTGGTTTGGTATTTCCCGATATTTTATAAATTCCTTGTTTAGACATGGCCGAAAAGTTTTTAATTAGTAGGCATCTGGTTCAGTGTCCAGCATTTCCTTCTGAAATTCCTTGAAATTGATGAAAGGATTGATATGATGCTGTTCCTGGGGATCTGCTTTTTTTACATTTTGCTGAGTCATGGCTGCGGTTTGTCCATGTTCCATAATGGTGATCTTTCCGCCTGTGGAACACATAAGTTCAGAGATTTCTGTAACACAGCTTTTATCCATTACCTTTACTTTTTCATAAGTTTTCTGCCATTTTCCTGCGGGAGCGTAAGCGCAGGGAAGGTACCCTCCGGATGAAGGTTTCAGTTTGCATCTTCCGAAACTTGGACCCGGCGGATTGAACTGAAGATCATCTTCGGTTACGGCCAGATAATCGGTTTGGCCTTCTTCATTATTCCAGTAATGTTTCTGGTGAGAGGTTACTTTAAATTGCGGAAACTGGTCTCCCTGGTTACATTGAGCCTTTCCTTTCTGTATGACGAAGTGTTTTCCGTCATGTGGTGATGCGGGTCCGGACATATTTTGCGTTTTTTTGGTGTTGTTTCAAAGATAGTAAATTATTTTAATTGCTTTTCCAGTGTAAATACTTCTTTTTCAGTTACATTTCCGATCCGGATTTCAAAATTTCCCGTAATTTTCTGTACTTCCAGATCATTCCGGTTAACAGAGTATTCCGCTTCATGACGGCATACCACTGAATGTTCATGGAGAGATAATGATTCATGATATTCATGTTGAGTATCATACAACTGATCAAGGTTTCTGTAATCACAGGAAGTTCCTTTCTGGATAATCTTTAATACTTCGTGTGTATCCGGTTCTTTGGGTAAAATCCTGTTGTACAGCTCGAAACGGATGGGAGAAGCATTGGTAAGCCAGGGAAAAAATTCATGGTAAATCCCGGAGTCTGTCCAATCTCCATATTTTGCTTTGTAGAAAGAGCCAAAGAGAAAGTGTACAGGCAGCATATGACGGATGTTTTCAAGAATCCCTGTCTTATCTTTTGCTTTCTTTTTCATCTGATCAATATAAGAGGCAGACCATTGATCTGTAAAGTATTTTTTTAATAATTCGAGTTCATTCTTAACCGCTGTTTCCGGCCGGCAAAATTCTGCACTGATAAGTTTTCCTGTTTCATTAGTCCTGATTTCCAAAGGAAAGATAATGGCTGCACAGGCTTTGGCAAGACTGGAAATCTTGCTGTCTGATTCGTGGCCGTCTTTCATAGAACCGAATATTTTTACTGTAAAAAAATGCTGATCTTTTTCACTTTTCAGATATTTCAATTCGGTCTGATATGAATAATTGTTCAGCAGGCTACTGTCCAGATATTTCTGATGTCTGATTGTATAACTGCCTTCCAGCAACGCGATCTTAAAAGGAATTTTTCCGTAAGGCGGATGATAGTAAAGGCTGTCACCGTTTTCGCTGATCTTCCTGTTGAGTTTTTTAATATCATCTCCGAACGGGATATGAAGAAGCATTCCGGCATGCAGCTGTACAGGTTCGGTTAGTCTGTCATGCAGGGCACAACAGGTATTGTGAAATTCCTTGAGATATACCGGATTTTCTACTTTCAGATCAGATGCAATCTTCTCTAAAGTATCGCCCGGAAGCGTCATGTAGGTAATCATGTGATGAGGTGTTTAATGTTTGATCAATCTCTGTTATAGTTCCATATAACAGGATTTATTTCTCACGATGTAATTTATAAAAAATCACACAAAAAAAACGTCCAACTCATATGAAAGGTTTATTAACAGAGCAATTATCCCTGAAAACAGGGAGTAATTTTATACATTGGACCTGCTTAACGCGGGCAGACATTTTCTTTATTTTGATTTATTTACCCAATAGTAATTTTTGGCTTCCACTTTAAAAAACAAATCAAAGATAAAAACTAATGGATACAAAAAAACCTCTCAGCTGCCTGAAAGGTTTTGTATCTTATATGTACTCAATATCCGTTTATAATCCGAACTGCTTTGCAAACAGATCCGGCAAAACTCCCAGAAGGATAATGGATACAATAACGAATGCTGCTACAATATTATAAGTAACGGTTACTTTTTCTGAAGACTTGAATGTTGAATCTTTAAAGAAAAACATGGCAATGATCAGTCTCAGATAGTAGGCAATAGAAAGGGCGGAACCCAAAACCGCTACCAATACCAAGAAAACTCCGTGCTTTGAATTCATTGCCTGGGAGAACAGGGCAAATTTACCCATGAAACCTGCCGTTAAAGGAACTCCGGCCATAGACAGCATAGAAATAGCTGCTGCTGTTGCCAGTAAAGGTTCAGATTTAGCAAGACCTTTGAAAGCTCCGAATGACGTTTCTCTCTTCAGTTTTTCTACCCAGATCAGGCACATGAAAACACCTACGGTGGATAACGAATAGGCAAACAGGTAAAATGCAAGGTTATAGGTAGAAAGGGTGGTCATTCCGAAGAAAACCAATCCGATATATCCGGCGTGGGAAACAGAAGAATAAGCCAGCATTCTTTTTGCGTTGGTCTGTGCAAGCCCCATCACGTTGGCCAGAAGTAAGGTAATGATCAGGAATACTCCCAATACATTGATCCAGTTCTGGGTAACTCCTTCAAAACCGATGGTCATCAATCTGAACAGGGCAAAGAATCCTGAAATTTTTACTACACTCGCCATAAATGCCGTAATCAGGGAAGGAGAACCTGCGTATACATCAGGACTCCACATATGGAAAGGAGCTAAAGCTACTTTAAATGCCAGTGCACAAAGGATGAGTAATACCCCTAAAATAAACATAACATCGGTAGTATGAGCCATTCCGAATTCATGGATCTTATATAAATCAAAGCTTCCGGCACTTCCGTAGATGAATGCAATTCCGAAAAGCAGGAAACCTGTTGCGAATGCACCCATTAAGAAATACTTGATTGAAGCTTCATTGGATCTTAAATCAGTTTTGTTGGCTCCGGCCATCACATATAACGGGATGGAAAGGATTTCAACACCTAAGAACATCGTTACCAGGTTCTGGTATCCGAAAAGAACGATTCCACCACATAATGCAAACAGCATCAGGGCATATAATTCCGACTGGTGGCTTCTGTGGTTGCTGAATGCAAAACCTCCGAGGAAGAATAACAATAAGGTGGTTACGATTGATATTTTAGTGAACAACGCTGTATTAGCCGTGTATTCATACATATGTCTGTACTTTTCAAAGAAAGCACATTCTGGCATGAAACTTACGTACAATGCGACGATCAATCCCAAAATCCCAATGTATCTTGCGAATTTTCCCTGTTCAAAAACTCCTGAAAATAACGCAACAACTGCCGTTAGGAAAACAATAATTAAAACACTCATAATATAGATTTGAGATGTGAGATTTAAAGTTTAAAGTTTTGGGTTCAGAGTTAAAAGTTTCAGTTTCAAAAGTTCCTGTCTCTTATCTCTTCGTCTTTTATCTTTATTCTCTCTAATCTCTTATTTTTTAATTTTTAAATCTTTTAATTTTTTTAGTTAGCCATCGCTGTGTAGATAAACTTCACCGAACTGCCCACCATATCGATCACCGGCTGAGGATAAATACCCAACAGGATCACGAAAACCGCTAAACTTGCCAATACAGAGAATTCTACACCGGAAAGATCTTTTGCTGTGCTTAAAACCGCTTCATTACCTTCACCGAACATTGCTTTTCCGTAGAATCTCAATAAGTATACAGCACAAAGGATTACCGTAAGACCGGCAATTACCGCTGCCAATCCGTTGAAATCATATACTGCTTTTAACAGGATAAATTCCCCGATGAATCCATTGGTCAACGGAACTCCCATTGAACCTAATATAATGATCAGGAATAACACCGCAAATTTAGGAGCTACTTTCGCCAGCCCTCCCATCTGTCTGATGTCTCTCGATTTAAATCTCTTGTATAAAATATCACAGCAGTAGAATAGTCCCGCTACGTTGATACCGTGAGCAAAAGTCTGTACCAGAGCACCTTCAGCACCTTCAATATTAAATGTTCCCCTTAAAGTAATCACTGCTGAAGCAAAGATACCCGCTACCATCAATCCAACGTGTGAGAAAGATGAATACGCGATGATTCTCTTCATATCGGTCTGGATAATCGCGATCAGTGCTCCGTGAACAATTCCTACAATAGCAAGAATAATCACGATCTGTCCTGAAATTCCAGCAATCGGAACCGGGGTGATCGGAAGCAGATAACGCATTACCCCATACACCGCCATTTTAAGCATGATCCCTGATAAAAGCATGGATCCCTGAGTAGGAGAGTAGGTGTACGTATCAGGCTGCCAGGTGTGGAAAGGAAATACCGGTAGTTTCACAGCAAATGCAAAGAAAATGAACCAGAATACCACAGTCTGCTGGGTTTCGTTAAGCTGTGCATTATACAGGTCTGTTAAAGCGAATGATGCAGAGTGGTTGTACACATAGATCAATCCTGCCAGCATGAATAATGACCCAACGAATGTATAAACGAAGAATTTCGTAGTGAATTCAAATCTTTTATTTTCCTGGCCCCAAAGTCCGGCAATAAACCAGATTGGAATCAAGGTTACTTCCCAGAAAATGTAGAACAATAGTCCGTCTAAAGAAGTGAACACTCCCACAAGGCCGAACTGCATCAGCAGGATCAGACCATAGAATGTATTTCTGTAACTTACATTTTCGTTGAAAGATGATAAAATAATGATCGGCGTTAAAATGTTCGTCAGTATCAGAAGCAGCATGCTCATTCCGTCTATTCCGAAATGAAGGGTACTTTTAATGAACTGAGACCACGGGTATGTGATTTCGTACTGCAGCTTGCTGTCTACCGTCGGTGTAAAATCAAAATCCGACAGTGCATAGAAGGTAAGCAGCATCTGTACAAGAGCAATGCCCAGCGCCAAATATTTGCTGGATTTATTCTTCCAGGCAAAAACTAATCCCGAACCTACAAGAGGTAATAGTAATAATGTTAATAATAAACCAGACATTATTGTAATATAAAGTTAACAATCAGTATAATTCCCACAGCTAAAGACATGATAAGGATATAGGTCTCTACATTTCCGTTCTGGATACGCTTCATTGCTTTTCCGCTGTCTTCAGCGCCTTCGCCCACGAAGTCTACAAAACGGTCTAAGATCCCTTTATCAAACATCTTTCCTCCGCGTCCTAATCCTTCAACAGTTTTTACAATCAATGCATTGTAAAGTTCGTCTACATATAGTTTTTTAGCAGAAAGCTTTTCCCATCCGGTATAGCTTTCTTCGGCAAGAGCCATTTTTTTCTTTTTCACGTAGGTATTTCTTACGATAAACCATACGGAGAAGAACATAAGGACTGTTGCTGCCAGTAAGATCATTTCAGTATTGAAAGGTACTCCTGAAAGGGTAGCCTCCATCTGCTTGAAGCTTTGCTCGGTAAGAACCGGCTTCAGCCATTCCATCAGTCTGGCATAATGTCCGTGGCCGATGAAGTGCGGAAGGTTGATGAAACCTCCTACTACGGAAAGAATAGCCAATACGATCAATGGTAAGGTCATATTGGAAGGGCTTTCGTGTAAATGGTGTTTCTGTTCTTCAGTACCTCTGAATTCCCCGTGGAAAGTCAGATAATATAATCTGAACATATAAGTTGCCGTCATTGCCGCTAAAACAAACAGGATCACCCAGTAGACTGGATTTTTAGCAAAAGCAGCGACTAAGATTTCGTCTTTAGAGATCATCCCCGATAATAAAGGGAAACCAGAGATGGCTAATGTTCCGATAAGGAAAGTAGCATGGGTAAGAGGAATATATTTTTTAAGACCTCCCATGAAACGCATATCCTGCTCGTTGCTCATGGCATGGATCACAGAACCGGCTCCCAAGAACAGTAAAGCTTTAAAGAACGCGTGTGTCATTACGTGGAACATCGCTGTTGTATAAGCTCCAAGACCTAAAGCAATGAACATGAATCCAAGCTGTGAAACGGTAGAGTAAGCCAATACTTTTTTGATGTCGTTCTGACGCAGTGCGTAGAACCCGGCCAAAGCAGCCGTTAAGAATCCGATGAATAAAATTCCTCCCTGTACCGTAGGGGCTAATGTAAATAAGAAGTTAGATCTTACTACCAGATAGATCCCTGCTGTAACCATCGTTGCCGCGTGGATCAGTGCTGATACAGGAGTTGGTCCGGCCATCGCGTCCGGTAACCAGGTATATAAAGGAACCTGAGCCGATTTACCGGTTGCACCGATGAATAAACTCGCTGTAATAAAGATAATTACTGTTCCGTCCAATTCAAAATTAGAAGAATTCTGTGCTACCGTAAGATAATCTACAGCATTGGTCTGAGAAGCGATCATAAAGATACCGATCAGTAACGCAAGGTCACCGATTCTGTTCATGATGAAAGCTTTTCTTGCCGCTTTACCGTATTCTTCGTTGGTATACCAGAATCCGATCAGTAAATAAGAGCAAAGACCTACACCTTCCCATCCGATAAAAAGAATAAGGTAGTTGCTTCCCATTACCAAAAGTAACATAGAGAAGATGAAAAGATTCAGATAAGTAAAGAATTTATAGAACCCTTTATCGTGGCTCATATATCCGATAGAATATAAGTGGATCAGGGAACCGATCCCTGTGATGATCATGACCATCATTAAAGAAAGCTGGTCGATCTGGAATCCGAAATTGATCTGAACCCCGTTTACTCTGAACCATTCAAAAGCTCTTACAATCACCGGCTGACTTTCTGAATCGAAATTCATGAAAAGGCTTACCGCAATACAGAATGATCCGAAAACCACTGCTGTTGCCAGAGATCCAACCACCATTTTGGGAAGATATTTTCCGAATAAACCGTTAATAAGAAACCCTAAAAGTGGTAAAAGTACTATTGCATACACTAAATTTTCCATTCCTTATCCTCTTAATTTATTAAATATACTTACATCCACAGAACGGGTATTTCTATACAGCATAGCAATAATTGCAAGACCTACCGCTACTTCCGCGGCAGCCACTACCATAATGAAGAAAACTAAAAGCTGTCCGTCTCCGTTTCCTTTATACGCTGAAAAAGCAGCCAGTAAAAGGTTTACAGAATTCAGCATAAGCTCTACACAGCCCAAAATAACAATAGCATTTTTTCTCAGCAATACTCCAAGCACTCCCAGACAGAATAATACTGAACAGAGAATGATGAAATAATTCAGAGGGATGCTTTGTATAAATGTATTTACTTCTCCCATAATTTTATAAATCTTTTTTACCGATTAATACCGCACCTACAATACCTGCCAAAATCAGGATAGAAGCAAGTTCAAACGGTAAAACATATTCATTAAACAAAAGTTTTCCCAGATTTTTTGTAAGCCCAACTCCCTTATCTACATTTTCCAGTACGATATGGTTGTCACTTACTCCTCTGAAAACTCCTAAAACTCCTATTAAAAGAAGACCTGCCGTAAAAACTCCAACAAACTTTAAAGTATTGTTCTTCTTACTTTCGTCTTGTTTATTAAGGTTAAGCATCATCAGGATATAAAGGAATAATACCATGATGGCACCGGCGTATACTATAATCTGAATGATTGCCAGGAACTGGGCATTCAGAAGAATGTACATTCCTGCAATGGAAAACATCGTAACAATTAATGACAGAATAGCATAGAGAGGATTTCTTGCAAACACGAAGTATACCGCACTTGCCACTGCTAAAAACGCCACCAAGAAAAATAAAAACTGATCCATTATTTTACCGCATTTTTTTGTTTCTCGGATTGTCTTGTCGTGATGTCAATCCTTTCATTTATTTTTTCCACTAATTTATCTTTTCCGTAAATGAAAGAACCTCTGTTGGTTTCCACATCCACCAGTCTGTCGGTAAGATAGATGGCAGATTTCGGACAGGCTTCTTCACACATACCGCAGAAAATACATCTCAGCATATTGATTTCATATACTGATGCATATTTCTCTTCTCTGTAAAGATCTTTTTCTTCTTTTGTTCTTTCTGCAGCAGTCATAGTGATGGCTTCTGCAGGACAGGCTACGGCACAAAGTCCACAGGCTGTACATCTTTCTCTGCCTTCCTCGTCTCTTTTCAGAACGTGCTGGCCTCTCCAGATGGAAGCTCTCGGTTTCTTTACTTCCGGATAGGAATATACTGCGGGAGCACCTTTTATCACGGTTCTTACAGCATGCTTAAATGTAATCCCCA
Organism: Chryseobacterium indologenes; assembly: GCA_002439165.1. GTDB lineage: Bacteria > Bacteroidota > Bacteroidia > Flavobacteriales > Weeksellaceae > Chryseobacterium > Chryseobacterium indologenes_E. The sequence goes on along the minus strand of DJTE01000002.1, from coordinate 249,410 downwards.
TTCCTGTAAAGATGGCAGGAAGGTAGATTTTTTCAGCAAGGGTCATTTCTTTATTGGAAACAACTTTTGATCTGTTTGTAAGTTTCATTATATAATTTGAAATTTGAAGTTTGAGATTTGAAATGTATTGAAAATTTTATCTCTCAAACCCTTAATTATTAATTATTATTTCTTTTAAATTTATTTCCGTTGTGTTCTGTCATTTTCAGATAACTGATAAATCCTGACAGTTTTTTAGTCAAAGATATTGTTTGGCTTTTTAAAAAATTAAAAACTTCTTCGTCTAAATAATCTCGGTCAAAAGCTCTGATTAATTGAGAACGAACTTCTCCTGCAGAACCTTTAGACATGGTAAGAAAGTTTATCAATTCTTTATTACCTTCTCTTTCAAACCCTTCGGCTATATTGTCCATAATTGATGCAGATGACCTGTCAATCTGGTTTTTATCATGGTTTAGAAATTTGGGATTCAATAAACATTCTTTCTGAATCAATTGGCAAAGACTTCTTGACTGCTGCCATATTTCTAAATCTTCAAAATTATTTATCGTTGCCATATTTGATATTTGAAATTATTACTCTTAAAATTACTAATTTAAAGTCATTTCGCTGAATCTCAAATTTCAAACATCAAATCTCAAATTTACTGGAACGCTAAAATTACAGCACCTGTAATTAATAGGTTTACTAATGCCATCGGGATTAATGTTTTCCATCCTAAGTGCATTAACTGGTCATATCTGAATCTCGGAAGCGTCCATCTGATCCACATAAAGATCAGGATTCCGATTACTGTTTTCGTTAAGAAAGCAACAATACTCAGGATTCCGGCTGCATTTTCTCCCCAGTTCTGTGTTACCCATTCAATTCCAGGATAATTGTAACCTCCGAAGAAAAGAACAACCATGAATGCATTGGAAATAAACATGTTCACATATTCTCCGAACATATAAAGTCCCAGTTTCATGGAAGAGTATTCCGTAGAATATCCTGTAACAAGCTCGGATTCACATTCAGGTAAATCGAACGGGTGTCTGTTGGTTTCTGCCAGAGCAGCTACAAAGAATACGAGGAAAGCGATCGGCTGATAGAAAATATTCCAGTTCATTCCGGAACCCCAGGGAATAATTCCCCATAATTTTCCGCCTGTCTGGCTTTCTGTAATTTCTTTTAAATCTAAACTTCCTGTCATCATAATGATAGAAAGAAGGGCCAGTCCCATTGCCAGTTCATAAGAGATCATCTGTGAAGAAGCACGGATAGCACCCAGTAATGAGTATTTGTTGTTGGAAGCCCAGCCTCCGATCATGATTCCGTATACCCCGATAGAAGCCATTCCGATGATGAAAAGAACTCCCACGTCAATATTGGCCACCTGAAGATCAAAGGACGTTCCGGCGATATTTAAACTTTTACCCCATGGAATAACGGCTCCTGTAATGAGTGAAATAAACATCACTAAAGCAGGTCCCAGTACGAAAAGGAATTTTTCTGCATTGGCAGGCGTAAAGTCTTCCTTAAAGAAGAATTTCCCACCGTCAGCAAGAGGCTGCAGCAATCCGAAAGGTCCGGCTCTGTTAGGACCGATTCTATCCTGCATAATAGAGGCCACTTTTCTTTCCGCCCAGGTAGAGTAGGCTGCTATCGTAAGAGACAGCAGGAAAAGCGCTAGTACAAGTATAAGTTTAAATGTTAGTAAATCCATTCTGAATTTTAGATTTTAGATTTTAAATTATAGATTAATGAATTCATTTAAAATTTATAATTTAAAATTTATAATTTTTATAAATTTTCGTCTTTTTCGCTGATTTCTTTTGCCATCGGATTATCCAGAACTCTCACCTCGTCTTTAGGCTTTTCATAGTGGTTCAGGGAAATCACCGAATGTCTGTCGATATGTCTTGGTCCTTCAAGGTTCCAGTCAGACAGTTCTTTTCTTTCGAAACGGCAGGTATCGCAGATAAATTCTTCCACTTCTCCCCACTGGTCTTTTCTGGCGGTAACTCTTACCACTTCGTCACCTTTCATCCATACCACAGCTTTTCCGGAACACTTATCACATTTACATGAAGCATTCATTGGTTTTGTAAACCATACTCTGCTGGCAAAACGGGCCGTTCTGTCAGTTAAAGCTCCTACCGGGCATACGTCGATAACGTTTCCGATGAAGTCATTATCCAAAGCTTTATTTAAATAAGTAGAAATTTCAGCGTGATCTCCTCTGAAAAGGATTCCGTGTTCTCTTTGACCTGTCAGTTGATTGGCGGCTAATACACATCTTGCGCAAAGGATACAGCGGTTCATATTCAATTTGATATTCGGGCCAAGATCGTCAGCTTCATAGGTATTTCTTTCGAACTCGGTTCTCGTATTTTCTACACCATGCTCGTATCCTAGATCCTGAAGGTGGCATTCTCCGGCCTGGTCACAGATAGGGCAGTCCAGCGGGTGGTTTACCAATAGGAATTCGGTTACCGCTTTTCTTCCTTCCTGAGCCTTTTCGGAGGTAAGGTTTTTCACTTCCATTCCGTCCATTACATTGGTTCTGCAGCTGGCTACCAATTTAGGCATCGGGCGGGGATCTGCTTCAGATCCTTTAGAAACTTCCACAAGGCAGGTTCTGCATCTTCCTCCACTGGTTTCCAATTTGCTGTAATAGCACATTGCAGGAGGTACAGATTTTCCGCCGATCTGTCTTGCCGCTTCCAGAATAGAAGTTCCAGGCAGTACTTCGGTGGTCTGTCCGTCTATCGTTATTTTGAATTTTTTAACCTCTTCGCTCATATTCTATGCTTTTCGCTTATGCTTTTAGGGCGTTAAGCTCTATTTTAATTATACTTCTTCGTGTTAAATGTATATCCTACTCCCGCAAGAACCTGTCCGAAAACAAAGTCCTGTCTTGCTTTATCAGGTTTATTATTCAATGTGGTTTTAATATCCCACATATTAATATATCCTGCTTTGGCTTCTGCTCTGATCATCCAGTTTTTCCAGAAAACCAGGTTAAGGCTGGATCTTAAATCGGCTCCCATCCCTGCAACATGAAACCGGTCGCTTCTTTCATTTCCAAAAAGCTTGATATTACTTTTCGGAAACATCACCCCGATTCCTGCTCCATATGACCATACCAGATCTATATTTTTCTTATGAATCAGGTTTTTATATTTTTCCAGACCTAAATTCTCATAATTAAGTCCGTCCGTATGCTCGAAAGTCAGGAACTGGGAGTCTGATAAGTCCACCTGCCCGTTCTGTACCATTCCTGCATATTTAGGATCTGAAATAGTTCCTGAAAAATCGACCGTCTGATCCTGCTTCATTACATATTTCATGTGGTCTATTCCTAAAACAAGCGCCAGATCATCTTTTATAAAATATCCGAGTCTGAAATTATACTGTGTTACAGTAAACCAGCTTGGATCGATATAAACGATTCCGAATTTGGTAGGTTTATCCCTTGCCTGCACATTATTCAGCTGAAAATCATAACCGTTTCCTGAAAAATGGATGTCAGAATTGCTGAAAGCTCCTCTGTTCCATCCGTAGAAAATAAAAACCTGACCTTTTTTACTCAATGGCAGAGGCTTTTCTTTCTTTTCAGCTTTATATGGAGTTACCTCCAGTTTATATTCTTTGTCTAATGTATCCTTTTTAATCTGCCCAAAAGCAAACCCCGACATCATTAAGCCGACAACTAATAACTTCTTCATTTTTTTAGCTACGCATTTTTTTCAACAGCCGGGATCGGGTCGGCATAATTTGCCAATCCATAGTTTTGAGTCTGAGATAACTCAGGGTTTTTCACGTGCCATTCAAATTCATCTCTGAAGTGGCGGATCGCTGCTGCAACAGGCCACGCTGCGGCATCACCCAGCGGACAGATCGTGTTTCCTTCAATTTTTCTCTGGATATCCCAAAGAAGATCGATATCTTCCATTTTTCCCTGTCCGTTTTCTATTTTTTTCAGGATTTTATACATCCACCCGGTACCTTCACGGCAAGGTGTACACTGGCCGCAGCTTTCGTGGTTATAAAATCTTGCTAAAGTCATGGTGTGTTCCACGATACACTGGTCTTCATCCAAAACGATGAAGCCTCCTGAACCCATCATGGTTCCGGTAGCAAAACCACCGTCTGCAAGGGATTCATAGTTCATGTATCTGGGTTCTCCGTTTACGGTTCTCAACAGTAAGTTGGCCGGAACAATCGGAACGGAACTTCCTCCCGGAATACAGGCTTTTAATCTTTTACCGTCTTTAATACCGCCGCAGTATTCATCAGAATAAATGAATTCTTCTACGGTGATGGTCATATCGATTTCATACACTCCAGGTTTGTTGATGTTTCCACAGGCAGAAATCAGTTTTGTACCCGTAGATCTTCCTACCCCGATTTTAGCGTATTCGGCTCCTGTCATTTCAATGATGGGAACGACTGCCGCGATAGATTCTACGTTGTTTACCACCGTAGGTCTTTCCCAAAGTCCTTTTACAGCCGGGAATGGCGGTTTCAGTCTTGGATTTCCTCTTTTTCCTTCAAGGGATTCAAGCAATGCGGTTTCTTCTCCGCAGATGTATGCTCCACCTCCTCTCTGAACATAAATTTCAAGATCGAATCCTGTACCTAAAATATTTTTACCTAAAAATCCTGCGGCTTTGGCTTCTTCAATGGCTTCTTCCAGAATATCAGGAATCCATGAGTATTCTCCACGGATGTAGATATAGGAAACATTTGAACCTAAGCAGTATGAAGAAATCAGCATTCCTTCGATCAGTACATGAGGAAGGAATTCCATCAGGTATCTGTCTTTGAATGTTCCGGGTTCAGATTCATCCGCATTTACCACAAGGTGTCTCGGAACGCCTTCCGGTTTTGCCAGAAAGCTCCATTTCATCCCTGTCGGGAATCCTGCGCCTCCACGTCCTCTCAGTCCTGAAGCTTTTACTTCTTCAAGAATTTCGTCAGGGGTCATTTTCAGGGCTTTTTCAGCTGCGGTGTAACCTCCCTGTTTACGGTAGGTTTCAAAGTAGCGGATGCCTTCTATATGTGCGTCTTTAAGTAAAAGTTTTTTACTCATTGTTATTGGCTTATTGCAGTCTGCTTTTGGCTTTCTGCATTAATTATGATTAAACGTTAAGTGAATAATTTAAATTCTAAAATGTAGAATTTAAAATTTCTATTAGTCTAAAGCAACCTGTCCCTGTCTGCAAAGATCAAGGATTTCGTCTACTTTTTCTATCGTTAAATTTTCATGAAAGAATTTTCCAAGCTGCATCATCGGGGCATATCCGCATGCTCCCAGACATTCAGCAGGTTTCAGGGTAAACATTCCGTCTTCGGTAGTTTCTCCGTCCTTAATGTTCAGTTTGGTTCTGATATGATCCAGGATTTTTTCGCTTCCACACACCATGCAGGGTCCGGTACGGCATACTTCCAAAACATATTTACCCACCGGCTTCATGTTGAACATCGTATAAAAAGTAGCCACTTCATATACTTCAATCGGCTTGATACTTAATAATCCGGCAACATAATCCATTACAGGAACATCCAGCCATCCTCCGAATTCTTTCTGTGCCAAATGCAGAACAGGAAGAAGGGCAGATTTCTGTCTTCCTTCAGGATATCTTGCGATAATTTTGTGTACCTGTGCTAAACTTTCCGGTTTAAAAGCTATTGTTTCGCTCATTTTTGAAATTTTAGATTTTAGATTTTAAATTCTAAGAGAATAACGGTCTAAAATCAATTTATAATTTATAATTCAAAATTTATAATTCCAGTTATGCGTCTAATTCTCCCGCAATAATATTCATACTACACATGGTAACGATCGCGTCTGAAATTACAGAACCTGTGATCATTTCAGGATAAGCCTGATAGTAGATGAAGCATGGTCTTCTGAAGTGAAGCCTGTACGGGCTTCTTCCTCCGTCACTTACTAAATAGAAACCTAATTCTCCGTTTCCACCTTCTACGGCATGGTAAACTTCTCCTTTCGGAACATCTGTTTCTCCCATTACAATTTTGAAGTGGTAGATCAGTGCTTCCATTTTCTGATATACATCGGCCTTTTCAGGAAGGTAGAAGTCAGGAACGTCTGCGTGGAACGGACCTTCCGGAAGGTTTTCGTATGCCTGTTTGATGATTTTAATAGATTCCCAGATTTCCTGCTGACGGACCATGAAACGGTCGTAGGTATCTCCTGAAGTTCCTACAGGAATAATGAAGTCGAAATCTTCGTAGGAAGAATAAGGCTGTGCAACTCTTACATCGTAGTCTACACCGGCTGCACGTAGGTTAGGACCTGTAAATCCGTAGCTCAATGCTCTTTCTGCAGAGATGGCTCCGGCACCAATCGTTCTGTCCATGAAAATTCTGTTTCTTTCCAGTAAAGTACAGAATTCTTTGAATCTCGGCGGGAATGTTTTTAAGAAGTCCTGTAATAACTCATGGAATTTCGGGGTGAAATCTCTCTCAAATCCTCCGATTCTTCCCATATTGGTCGTCATTCTGGCACCGCAGATCTGTTCATACATATCATAAATGCGCTCTCTTTCGATGAACATGTAGGTAAGCCCTGTGATAGCTCCCGAGTCCATTCCGGTTACCCCGTTACAGATCAGGTGGTCACCGATTCTTGCCAGTTCCATCAGAATCACACGCATATAGTCTACACGTTTTGGAACTTCTACACCGATCAGTTTTTCTACTGTCATGTGCCATCCTAAGTTGTTGATAGGAGCAGAACAGTAATTCATACGGTCGGTAAGAGTTGTGATCTGAGAATAGTTTCTTCTTTCAGAAATCTTTTCAAAGGCTCTGTGAATATATCCTACCGTTTGCTCTGCATGAAGGATTCTCTCACCGTCCATAGTAAGGACATTCTGGAAGATTCCGTGGGTAGCAGGGTGGGTAGGTCCTAAATTGAGGGTATACAGCTGCCCGTCAATCTGTTCCTTACTTTCGTACTGGTTGAGTATATTAGATAATGAGTTATCTTTCATAATGTTTGCTTTTAGCTATTTGCTTTTGGCTAATTGCCTTCCGCGTTTTATCTTCCGAACATGCTGTCGTTCTTGTCTGTTCTGGTACCGTCTTCAAGGCGGTATTCCTTCAGCATCGGGTGGTATCCGAGATCTTCCATATTCAGGATCGGTCTCAGATCCGGATGTCCTTTGAATTTAATTCCGTAGAAATCGTAAGTTTCTCTTTCCATCCAGTTGGCTCCGGCGTAAAGTTCTACCAATGAATCCACTTCAATATTTTCTCTGGACATGAAGATTTTCAGGCGAAGCCTGAAGTTGGTCATCATATTCTGAAGATGGTATACCACTCCGATTTCTTTTTCAGGAAATTCAGGATAGTGGATTCCGCATATGTCGGTAAGGAATTTGATTTCTAATGATGAATCTCTCAGATAGTGAACGATCTTTTTGATGTCTTCTTTTTTTACTTCAATAGTCAGCATTCCATAAGGTTCTGAACTTGAAATAACAGATTCCGGAAATTCTCTCGTGATTGCTTCTAATACAAATTCGTTTGTCATTTCCGTTTAGTTGCTTATGTTGTAAGAATCCAATAATTTCTGATATTCGGGCATATCTCTTCTTCTGATGCTTTCGCTTTCTGCAAGAGCCTGCACCTGCATTACGCCTTCAATGATCTGCTCCGGTCTCGGAGGGCATCCCGGAACGTAAACGTCTACCGGAATAATCTTGTCGATCCCCTGAAGTACAGAATAAGTGTCGAAAATACCGCCGCTGGAAGCACAGGCTCCAACTGCTACCACCCATTTCGGTTCTGCCATCTGGGTGTAAACTTCTTTCAGGACTGGTCCTAATTTTTTCGATATAGTTCCGCAAACCATCAGCATGTCTGCCTGTCTCGGTGAGAAAGAGTTTCTTTCCATACCAAATCTTGAAGCATCATAGGTTGGGTTCAGGGTAGCCATAAACTCGATACCGCAACAAGAGGTGGCAAACGGAAGCGGCCAAAGAGAGAATTTTCTTGCCATCCCGATTACACTGCTCAGTTTCGTTGCGAAAAACCCTTCTCCTTCATATCCTTCGGGAGCAGGTGCATCTGTTCTTATTACTGGTTTTTTATCTGACATCTCTTAGATTTTAGATTTTAAATTTTAGATTGAAACTTCATCTAAAATTTATAATTTTTAATTTATAATGATCCTACTTGTCCCAATCGAGTGCGCCCCGTTTCCATACATAGAAAAACGCCACGAAGAAGATCGCAACGAATGTCAGTACGGCAAGGAATCCTTCCATACCGAATTCTCTGAAGTTTACGGCATACGGATAAAAGAATACGATTTCGATGTCGAAAAGGACGAACAATACCGCAGTCAGGAAGTACTTGATAGAGAATGGTGTTCTTGCGTTTCCTTCCACAGGCACCCCGCATTCCCAGCTTTGGTTTTTCACAGAATTTCCTTTCTTCTGCTTTGGACCCAGAAAATGTGCTCCAAGCAGAGAAACGGCTACAAATCCTATGGCAACACCCGCTTGAATCAGGATTGGAATATAACTTTCAGGTAAATTCATTTTTGCATTATTATCTCAATTTGCAAATTTAGCGAATAAACAAGAAAGCATGAAATTTATCAGCTTAAAAGTCGGTTCAAAATAGGGAAAAGTGATAATTTAGAATCAATAAAAATAACGATTATTTCTTCATTTTTTTGAGGAGCGTGTAGGCCATAATCGAGATATATCCGAAAAGGATACTGGCAAACATTATGTTAATTATAGTGTTGGTTCTGTCGTCCTCAATCTGGAAAAAGAAGTTATAGATGAGGAACGCGGCAATCAGAACGGCAAAAATAATTAGCTGTGGTTTCATATGGTAAAGGTAAGGTTTTAATCGCTGACAAAAATAGTTGAGTTATTACCGGTTATTCGTTACTCATTATTAATATCCTTTGTGTAAGTTCTTCTTCTTTTGTGATTAACCGGGTTATAATCCTGCCAAAGGAGCTGGATGCTTTTGTTTTCTTCCAGTTCGGGATTGGTTTCAAGAAATTTCACTCCTTTTTTTCTGAAGGTATCGAAAATTTCTTTGAAAATAATTGAAGTAACGCCTCTTCGCTGATAATCCGGATGAATGCCGATCAGGTAAAAATTGGCTCTGTCATTTTTCTTTCCGGCCTGAAGAAGATGCCACCAGCCGAAAGGCAGAATTTTTCCTCCCGACTTCTGAAGAGCTTTGGAGTAGGAAGGCATGGTGATGGCAAATGAAACCAGATTGTTGTGTTCATCGGCAATACACACGATAAAATCCTTATCGATAAACTTGAAATATTTTTCTTTATATGTTTTACGCTGCTCGTCTGAAATAGGGGTATAGGTGGAAAGGTGCTTGTAGGTTTCATCCAGGAGATCAAACATTGCATCTACATATTGAAGGATCTCTTCTTTTGTTTTGAATTTTAAAACCCTGAGATGGTATTTCTGTGAGATCAGTTCATTGAATTTATAAATCTTTTCCGGTAAGGTCTCCGGGAACATGATCTCAAATTCTACCCATTCTTTTTCTTTTACCATGCCTAATTTCTCAAGGTGTTCAGGATAATAGGAATGGTTGTAAATTCCGATCATGGTGGCGAGTTTATCAAAACCCCGGGTAAGCATTCCTGCTTTGTCAAGATTGGTGAACCCCATCGGGCCTTCTATCTTATCATATCCTTTTTCCTTAGCGTAATCTACGGCTTTCTGAATCAGGGCTCCGGAGACTTCTTCATCATCAATGAAATCAATCCATCCGAAGCGTACTTTTCTGATGCCCAGTTCTTTTTCTTCTTTATGGTTGATTATTACAGCAATTCTTCCCGCTATTTTATCATCTTTGAAAGCCAGGTACTGCTTTGCTTCAGAATATTGAAGCGCAGGATTTTCCTTAGGATTCCAGATGTTGATTTCATCATTGGCAAAAGGGGGTACATAATAAGGATTGCCCTTATACAGATCCATAGGGAATCTTGCAAATTGTTTAAGCTGGCCGGCTGTTTTTACTTCAACGATTGATACTTCAGACATAGTGGTTTTGAAGGAGAATTAATAGACAAATATAAATAATAAAATCTTATACTTTGGCACAGTTTTTACATCAATATGCTTAAATTTTAAACACAAAATCTATATAAAATGACGGGTTATTATATCATTATCGGTATTTCAATGCTGGTGAGCTGGTGGGTTTCATCCAGGCTGAAATCGAAATTTGAATACTACTCCAATGTGCATCTCAGAAATGGCCTTTCCGGGAAAGAAGTGGCAGAAAAAATGCTTAGAGATAACGGAATCAATGATGTACAGGTAATTTCTGTTCCGGGCCAGCTTACGGATCATTATAATCCGGTTGATAAAACAGTAAACCTTTCAGAAGGTGTATATATGCAGAGAAATGCGGCAGCAGCGGCAGTAGCGGCTCATGAATGCGGCCACGCGGTACAGCATGCGGTAGGATATTCCATGCTGAATCTTCGTTCGAAACTGGTTCCTATTGTAAATATAAGTTCTAACCTGATGCAGTTTGTCCTTATTGCAGGGATTGCTGTAATGGCGGCTACAAGATCGATTGATAATCCGAATGGAAATATGACTGTCTTAGCCATTGGTGTGGCAATGTTTGCAATGACTACACTATTTGCCTTCGTAACCCTTCCGGTAGAATACGATGCGAGTAACAGGGCTATGAAATGGCTTAAGGATACGGGAACCGTAACCCAAGAAGAATTTGTAGGGGTACAGGATAGTCTTAAATGGGCAGCCAGAACCTATCTGGTAGCAGCTATCGGATCGCTCGCACAGCTGTTGTACTGGGCATCTATGCTTCTTGGAAGCAGAAGGGACTAATCTTTAAATTCAAATGAAACATACTGCATCTCGGACAATTTGTCTGAGATGCTTTCTTTTTGAGCCAGTTTTAAAGAAGCCGTCAGAATGCAGTTTTCATCGGCATCGAAATTTAAAACTTTAGCATCAAATTTAGAAAGAAGCGTAAAGATGATGTTCTGCTGGTTGAAGTTAAAACGGATTTCAATTTCGGTTTCCAGTTCTCGGGTGATGATGACGGCTTCATCAAGGGTAATCTTTGCAGATTCTTTATAGGCTTTTACCAGCCCAGATACACCCAGTTTGGTTCCTCCGTAATACCGGATGACAACGACCAGAATATTAGTGATTTCATGAGCCAGCAGCTGATTATAAATCGGAAGACCTGCGCTTCCTGAAGGCTCACCATCGTCATTCGCCCGGTAATTTTCGCCCTGAAGTCCCATTCTGAAAGCATAGCAGTGATGGGTGGCTTTGGGATGTTCCGTTCTGAGTTTTTCCAAAGCGTTTTTTAGTTCTTCTTCATTATTGACCGGGTAGGCAAATCCGATGAATTTGCTTCCTTTTTCTTTTAGTAAAGTATTTTCAATGGGGTTTTGTATCGTTTTGTATTCGAACATGCTTCAGTGAACGCTTTTAAACTGCAAATTTACAGTTAATATACTACAAAAAAAAGAGCGTTGCCGCTCTTGTATGAATGATTCTGTTAACACATTGTTGTTGCAGGTATGCATGGCCCTTTGGGTTCACATCTGTGGAATCCGGGTCTGCATGGGCAGATTGTCATCCACGGTTCGCAGGACTGTATGCCTCCCTGAATTGATTTTAGTTCTCTTTTTGAAAGTTTTCTTAAATTTTTCATGATTGTTATGGTTTTTGACGGTTGTTTTTTAGTCACACAGATCCATTGGGATCAGGCACATATAGCTTGTTGGTCCGCAGAAATCTACCGGGCAGTAATCCCTGCATCTAGTAGGTTGTCCGTTCGGTAAAGTACAGGTTACAAAAACTCCGCCTGTAATGGATCTCAGGTTACTTCTTGAAATTTTTTTCAGATTTTTCATGATCATTGATTTTGATTTTTCCTACTCTAAAACTTTTCGGATTCCGTTTAATCAGTATTAAATATAGGTAAAATATTTCAATTGATGATGAAATATTTAAAAGATTTCATTTTTGTTTGTGTAAAATGAAATGGAGCTGTCTCTGATCATTTCAGTTGATCTGAATGTTAATCGAATTTCAGGGTATTGGTGTGGTTTTCCGGTTTTTATTTTTTAATAATGATGTCCTGATTCCAGATGTGCAGATTAAAAAAATATCTGAAAAATGTAATTTAAGTGTTTTATTTTTAATGATATATGGCTTGTGGTGTATTTTGTTCTCGGATTCTATAAATATTAATCCTGCTTTTATAATGCCTTGAATATTTAAGTATATTTAAATACACCCTGAGAGGTTCTGAAGAAGTTTTTTATAAGTTAATTATAACAAAAAGGTATTACAATCCGGTTATTAAAAGATTCAAATATGGAAAAAAAAATATCTCTGTTATTAAGTTGTCTTTTGGGATTTTTACTCATCCGGGCTCAGACTGAAATTTATGTGGCTCCTAATGGCAGTGATCATAATATCGGAAGTATTGCCCAGCCTTTTAAGACTCCCGAACGGGCAATACAGGAAGCTCGGAAAGCGGTAGAGAAAGACCTTGTTATTTATTTCAGGAAAGGAATATATTATCTTCAAAAGCCTATCCTTTTAAATCATGAAACGGTAAAAACCAGATCTCTCGTGATCAGTTCTTATCCGGGAGAAAAAGCTTACATAAGTGTAGGACAGTTGCTAAAGCCAAAGTGGAAAATTTTTAAAAAGGAAATATATGTGACAGCAGTTCCTGAAAATATTCACTTTGAGAGACTTTTTGTAAACGGAAAACTCCAGATACTGGCCCGCTATCCTGATTATGATCCTGCTGCGAGGGTATTTAACGGGACTTCAGCTGATGCTATCGCTCCTGAACGTATCAGGCAATGGAAAGATCCGGCAGGTGGCTATGTGCATGGCCTTCATTCAGGAGAATGGGGAGGTTTTCATTATAGGATCACAGGTATTGATGAAAAAGGTGAGCTTAAACTGGAAGGTGGATGGCAAAATAACCGTCCCTCTCCACTACATAAAGAATTTCGTTTCGTAGAAAATATTTTTGAGGAACTGAACGCTCCGGGGGAGTGGTTTCTGGACAGAAATAAAAATATGCTCTATTACTATCCCCCGGCAGGCACGGATTTATCACTGGCAAAAATAGAAGTTTCCCGTTTCAGAAACAGTATTGAAATACAGGGTAAGGATAGAACCCCTGTATCTGGGATTGAAATTAAAAACATTGTTTTTCTGCATAATGAAAGAAGCTTCATGGAAACTAAAGAGCCTCTTTTACGGAGCGATTGGACTATTTACAGAGGAGGGAGTATTTTTATGGAAAATACCCGGGATATAAAAATAACAGGCTGTCAGTTTACTGATGTGGGAGGAAATGCTGTGATGCTAAGTGGATATAATAAAGGAAATGTAATCCATAGCAACCATATCTATGGGGCCGGAGCAAGTGGAATTGCTTTTGTGGGAAAAACAGATGCTGTAAGATCTCCTTCTTTCGGATATGAAAATGATGTCCTTTACGAGCATCTGGATAAAACGCCGGGGCCAAAATCAGATCATTATCCACAGGAATGTACAGCAGACAATAACCTGATCCATGATATAGGTCAGATTGAAAAGCAAGTGGCCGGTATACAGATTGACATTGCAGCCAATATTAAAGTAATACATAACAGTATATACAATACCCCGAGGGCAGGTATTAATATAGGAGACGGGGCCTTCGGCGGACATATTCTTGAATTTAATGACGTATTTAATACAGTACTTGAAACCGGAGATCATGGTGCTTTTAATTCCTGGGGAAGAGACCGTTACTGGAGCCCTTCCAGAAAATATATGGACAGTATAACAAGTGCACACCCTGAGCTTATTTTACTGGATGCACTGGAAACTACAATCATCCGTAACAACAGGTTTCGCTGTGATCATGGGTGGGATATTGATCTGGATGACGGTTCTTCCAATTACCACATTTACAATAATGTTCTTTTAAACGGCGGGCTTAAGCTTCGTGAAGGATTTAAACGGGTTGTAAATAATAATATTATGGTTAACAACAGTTTTCACCCTCATGTATGGTTTAAAAACAGCGAAGACCGTTTTGCGAATAATATTGTTATGACAGCGTATGCTCCTATTGGTATTGATGACTGGGGGAAATATATTGATTATAATCTGTTTCCAAATACTGAAACCTTACAGGTGGCCCAAAGCAGGGGTACCGATCAGCACAGTATTTCAGGTAATGCGGATTTTATCAGTCCTTCAACAGGAGATTACAGAGTGGGCAACCAATCTTTGGCCTTAAGTATCGGATTTAAAAATTTTTCAATGGATCAGTTTGGAGTTCAGGTTCCCGAACTGAAAAAAATCGCTGCCAAACCCCAGTTCCCCGCCTTGATCAATAATAACGACAGTAATGACAAAAAAGCAACAGCAATCAGTTTTTTGAATGCCGTGGTCAAATCAATAGAAGGTCCGGGTGAAAGATCTGCCTATGGATTAGCTGACGAAAATGGCGCTGTCATTGTGAAACTCGAAGCAGATAGTCCACTGAAAAAGAGTGGGCTGATGGAAAAAGATGTGATCAGATCTATGGATGGCACAGTGGTGAAAAAAGCTGCTGATCTTTTGAATATTTATCAGGCTTCAAAATGGAAAGGGAAAATAAAAACTGAAGTTATGCGGAATCAACAGCTTGTACAGGCAGAAGTATCTTTAAAATAATCTGCCTGCTATACCGTGAGATTTTTCATATCCGCTCACCGGCATGAATAATGAAAGCTTAAAATGTAAAAAAAGATATTGAATTATCCCTGAATTTTGTTGTTTTATCAGGCATATATCCAAAATCCGGAGCTTTTGTTCCGTTTTCCAGCTTCAGGTTTTCGTTTTTGATGATAATGGCTTCATCCCAGAGTTCAGCATCAATAAACTGCTGTAAAGTGAATCGTCCTCCTTCAATAATAACAGACTGGATCTGTTCTTTGTATAATGCTGTCATCAGTTCAGGCAGAAAATTTTCTTTTCCTATCCTGATGAAACGGATATTTCCTTCTGTTTCTTCTTTTTCAGTATTAAAAACAAGGGTGGTAGCTTCATTATTGTAAATCTTGAAATCCCGGGGTACTTTCAGGCTGAAATCAATCAGAATTCTTACAGGATTGTTTCCTTCCACATGCCTTACGGTAAGGCCTGGATTATCTGTTAAGGCTGTTTGTGTTCCTACCAGAATGGCATGTTCGTCAGCTCTTAACCGGTGAACGAACTGGCTGGCTAATGTATTGGATACAGCGGTTGGTTTAAAATCTTTATCCAGGAATCCGTCTGCGGACTGTGCCCATTTTAAGATGATATAAGGCCTGTTTTTTTCGTGGTAGGTGAAGAATCTTTTATTCAGCTGAATGCATTCTTTTTCAAGAACTCCGGAAACGGCTTCTATACCGGCATCCTGGATGATCTTTTTTCCTTTTCCGTTTACTTTATCATGAGAATCCATCGCGCCGATCACCACTTTTTTGAAGCCCAGTTCTTTAATCTTTAAGGCGCACGGCGGTGTTTTCCCATAATGAGCACACGGTTCCAGCGATACATAAATGGTGGATTCCGGAATAAGGCTTTTATCTTTAACAGAATTGATCGCATTAATTTCCGCGTGGTTTTCTCCGGCTTTATGGTGATAACCTTCCCCGATGATCTTCCCGTTGTGAACGATCACGCTGCCAACAAGCGGGTTAGGGTAGGTGCTTCCCAAAGTTTTCTGAGCCAGTTTAATGCATCGTTTAATATAGAATTCGTCGTTGTTCATAAGGTGAAAAAGAAAAAGCGAAGACAAATTTCTTTGCTCCGCCTGTTGATGTTTTTTAATGGGTTAGTCTCCAGCGATGATGTTGTGAAGGTTCTGTTTTAAAGTTTCCAGATGGGCCTTTTTCTCATCAATGGTATTGTAGGTATCTCTCAGAAGAGGATTTTCTCTGGACGGCTTGTTGAAGAATGCTAAATTGTTTTCAAGTTTTACAATTTCGGCTTCAAGGTCAGAGATCTGGCTCTTCATTTTTCTTGCCTTGTCGGTAAGCTGGGTTTCAGTTAAGCCTTCTTCTTTCAGTTCAAGCTCGTTGATCTTATTCAGTTTCAGCTTCTCTCTCAGTGTTTTGTTGAATTCGGAATTGATGGAGATCTTATCTCTCGGCACTTTTCCGATATTGTTCCATGCTGTCTTAATGGCTTCAATTCTTTCGATGCTGCCGTCTTCATTGGAAACGGTTTTCAGTTCATCGAGAAGCTCTTTTTTGTGCTTGTAATTTTCTTTCCAGTTATCGTTGGAAGTATTGTTCTTCTCTCTGTAATTGTTGAAGAAGGTATTACAGGCATCGCGGAACTCGTCCCAGATCTTGTTGGTCATGCTCTTTGGAACATGGCCGATCTTTTTCCAGTCTTCCTGAAGCTTTTTGAATAGCGGAACGGCAATATCCCATTCTTCGTTGTTCATATTGTCCTGAGCAGTCTGGATAAGTTTTAGCTTTTCTTCCAGATTGGCCTGCTGTGAGCCTTTCAGAGACTTATAATAGTTGTTTTTTGTTGTGTTGAATCCTCTCAGGATGGTTTTGAAATCATTCCAGTTCTGGTTGGAGAGTTTTCTCGGAACACTTCCTGTTTTTAAGAATTCGGAACGCAGATCTTCCACTTTTTTGATGGCATTCTGCCAGTAATTGTGGTTAGGGGTTTCAGAAGGTTCAGAAAGTTTTTTGATTTCTGCAATGATCTGGTTTTTCTTTTCCAGATTGGCGCTCTGTTCTGTTTCTATTGCGGCTGAAAGTTCAGATTTTCTTTCGTGAATCTTGTTGGAGATCTCTTTAAACTCCTCCCATGTTTTTTCACGGAATTCTTCTGCTACCGGTTCTGCTTCTTCTTTCCATAATTTGTGAAGGTACTGAAGCTCGTTCAGGGCTTTCTGGATTACAGGCTCGTTTTCAAGCTCTTTGGCTCTCGCAATAATATGCTGTCTTTTTTCCAGATTATGGCTGAATTCCTGTTCCAGGAACTCTTTATTCAGGTCCAGCATCTGATAGAACTGATTCAGGTGGTGGAAATAGTTGTTGTTGAGGATTTTGAATTCCGATTTGGCAACCTGTCCGGCTTTTGACCAGTCTTCTTTGATCTCACGGATGGATTTGAAAAGATTGGTTCCTGCTTCAGAGTTGGTATAAAGGTTTTTAAGTCTTTCAATAATGCTTTGACGGTGTTCCAGGTTTTTCTTCTGTTCTTCGTCCTGAGATTTCTGATAAGCATCATGTTTTTCTCTGAAGATATTGACCAGAGCGGAGAATTTAGCCTGTGAAGGATGCTCATAGCTGAAATTTTCGGGAGCATTTCCTGCTTCTGTGTACTCATGTTTTTTGTCTTCCACTTCATCATGGATGTGGTGACTTGCTTTATCTTTTAACAGATTGAATCTTTTGAAGTTTTCCCCGGCATTGTCTGTGTTGATGATCTTTTCCATTTCTTTCAGGGCATCGGCCAGGCTAATATCCGTATCAGCATGCTCTTCTTCATGATGTTCCGTATCGTCATCATGATGTTCATCCTGAGGAGGGGTATTTCCAGACGTTTCTTCTTGAGATACTTCTTGAGGATTTTTGTTTTCTTCGTTTTCAGAAAGATTGTTTTCTGTAGTCATAGCAAATCTTTTATGTGAGTGGCGTTAATATCCTTTCTATATAGCTCCAAAGCCAATTTGAGTACTAATTTAGTTTATTTTTTTTGAAAATTCCAAATTTCCCAGGCTTTTTCTGCTTGCTGTTCAAGCATATAATAGCCGTTCACGGTTTTTGCTCCTTTTTCAGCCGCTTTTATAATGAACTGAGTGTAATTGGGATTGTAAATAAGGTCTATGATCAGGTGCTCCGGAGAAATTCCGTCAAAAGGAAACTCCAGGCAGTCTTCAACATTGGGAAACGTACCTACCGGTGTACACTGAACGATAATTTTATGCTCCTTTACGGTTTCTTTGCTCAATGTATCAAACGTAATTTCAGATTTTCGGGAGATGGTTACGGAAGGAATTTCAAGTTTGTCCAGAACATATTTCACTGCTTTTGCCGCCCCTCCGTCTCCTAAAATCAAGGCTTTGTCGTGATGGGCCTTTTTATGCAGAAGCAGGGTTTTTTCGAATCCGAAGGCATCGGTATTGTAACCCGTTTTTTTTCCGTCGCGGATCAGTACGCAGTTTACGGCTCCTATTTTCTCAGCTTCATCACTCAGTCCGTCAAGATAACTGATGATCTTTTCTTTGTAAGGGATTGTCACGTTGAAACCCAGGAGTTCCGGATCGTTGAAAAGTTTCTCAGCATCATGAATGTCATTCAGGTCAAAAATATCGTAAGAATAGTCTTTCAGCATTAGCTTCTGAAACTTGTCTTCAAAGAATTTTCTGGAAAAGGAATAGGAAATGTTCTTTCCTATAAGTCCTAATTTTTTGTTGGAATCCATGATATCAAAAATAAAAAAAAGACCGAAGAAATCGGTCTTTGTTGTAAAATATTTTTTAGGGTTTTAATCTACCATGAATTTTGTGGAGAAATTGTCTGTTTTCAGAATGTAATTTCCTTTAACAAGCCCTTTAAGGTTAATCTTATTAGAATTTTTGAATGGATTGGCAATCACTTCAATAAGCTTTCCTGAAAGGTCATAGATTTCAGCTTTTGAAATTTTGTTCAGGTTTTCACCTTTTACAAACAGTTCATTGTTTTTTACCGGGTTAGGGTAGATGGTGAACGCTGCTTTATCTTTTTTGATCTCTGAAGTTCCTAATGAACCGAAACACGTCCAGCTTAAATCATCCATTGTCACCCTGTTGGAGCTTGGATTGGTGAATTTGATGACCACATCTCCGTCAACATTGATGTTGAGAGTTGTTGTAGCAGCTGTCTGAGTATATGGAATAGTACCTACCACAACATCGTTAACCAATACATTTACAGAGTTGTTTGAACCACTGAATTTTCTTTGAGTAGTCACTGTTAACGTCTGAATACCTCCGGATATGGTTGTGCTGGTAAGAGTTCCATTTCTGAGAGTGATGGCTCTGGTGGTGTTGATTTTCTCATCTATTTTAGTGTCTGTTGCCGTCCAGGTGATATTATTATTGGTCCAGGTTCTGGTGTCATAACCATTATCTGTTCCTACAATACTGTTGAAGTTTTCTGTACCACAGCTTGTATTTCCTCCGGACTGTCCCGGTAAAGTGGTTTCACTTGCTGTGTTACTCTGAGGTGATGAGTTTCCGGCTGCATCTCTGGCAATCACATAGAAACTGTATAAAGTGGAAGGAGTAAGTCCCGGAACGGTAGTAGAGGTTCCTGATACTGTGGTTTTTAATGTTCCGTTAGCATAAACATCATAGCCTATTACTCCGATATTATCTGTTGAAGCAGTCCAGCTTAAAGAAATGGTATTAGAAGTAGGGTTTTGCGCTGTAAGGTTGGTTGCAGCCGTTGGAGCCTGATTGTCAGGAACCGGACTTCCCCAGATCATTTCAACATAAGCAGGATTGTCAATAAAAGGATTCCTGTTTCCCTGGTATGTATAGGAAGCATTGTTTCTTCCTCTTTCAGCATCTGAAACCGGATCCATGGCATGCCATGCCATAAGCTGATTCAGTTCCCACAGCTGTAATCCCGGGAATGAAGATCCTCCCAGTATATTTCCTGAGCTGAAAGAAGGAAGTTCTACTTCATATCTTGTTACAAAATAAAAAATCATTCTGGCTACATCTCCCTTGAACTCATCGATAGGCTCAAATACTGTTCCTGAATATCCCGGAGATACAGAATTCCCTAACTTGGAGCCATTCATAGAAGTGAAAGTGGCATTTCCTACTTTTCCGAAAGGATAATTGGATCTCATTCCGTTTACTTTTCCATCGGTAGCGCGGATAAAATGAATATCTGCAACCATTGGGCTCTGCTCATTGAAAAAACTCTGAGGTATGATGTGTTCTCTGTTGTAGCACTGGCCTTCAGCCGTGTAGTTTCCACACTGATTCGTTCCTACGGTATATGAGTACGGATCCGGACCGGAAGGGTTTTCAGAGTAAATATCAAGGATTTTTCCGTCATTATCGTAGTAATAATCGCGGTCAGTAGTTGCGTAAGCCGTCCATAAACCGTTGTAGCCTTTGTCCTGATGACCATTCTTGATGATGTTTTTTAAAGCTGTTTTAAGGGGGGCTCCTGTTAGGCCTGCGGCGCTATTATAATAACCGGCAGGTGCCTGTGCTGCAGCATTGATGAACAAGATGCTCAGCATTAAAAAAGATAGAATTCGTTTCATTTCTAAAAAATTGGGGGCGTAAAGGTACGAAAAAATGAAAACGAAACGTGTTAATTTTTAGTAATATACTCTTTGCTGATTTTTGAAAAGAACCACGAAATAGCAATCCCGAACAGGGAAGCGGTAAGGGCTACAATGAAATAATTTTTCCCGACAATTTTTACAGGGAACGGAAGGATAGAATTGGCCCTGAAGAATTCGGTATACAGCTGGAAATAACAAAGGATCGTTCCCAGGATGAGACCGGAGATAACTCCTGAAACCACAATAAGAATCCCGGTATAGAAGTACGTCATCCGGAGATGGCTTAAAGGAAAACCTAGTGATATAAGGGATTTGGCCTGCTCTTTTTTATCCAGCTGAAGGATAATAATTGCTCCGGCCAGGTTGAATGTAGTAATGAAGATGACAAGGGCAAAGATCAGGTAAATGAACATTTTCTCTGTATTGATCATTTTCCAGAAGGCTGCATTTTCCTCTTCTTTGGTCTTTATTTCAAATTTTTTTCCGAGGGTATTGAGAAGATTTTGCTTAACAGCGTCTGCACTGTCCGGATTTTTTAATTTGATAACGATCTCGTAAGCGGATTTTTTGGGAAGGCTAAGCAGTTCTTCAGTCAGCTCAATTGGAGCAATGATGTAGCTGTCGAGCTGTTCTTTTCCCGGGAAAAGTCCGGTAACAAGAATATCTCTTTTGTTGTAAATATCTTCTTCTTTATTGATGATCCCGGTTCCGGGCTTCGGCATAAATACCGTTGCATAATTGTCGGTAGAATCTACCGGAATAGAGAGCCTGTTGTCCAGGTTGGTCTCCATGAAAACTTCATTGGAGTACTTGAAACCCGGATAGGTACCGTAGATTACTTCCTTATCAATCGGATTTACTTTTGTGTAGGCTGAATCTACTCCTCTCAGATAGGCTATATCACCTTTTCCGCGGAAGCTGATGTATACTTTTTCTTCAATAATCCGGGAAAAGCTGCTGATGGCTTTATTATTTTTTAAAGCGGTATTTACTTTATCCAGATCTTTTATCGTCTTTCCGGAGACACTTTTAAGGGTAAGATCTGCATGCAGATTGGAGATCAGGTCTTTGTTAAGGTCTTCAAGTCCTGAAAAAACAGAGATAATCACGAACATTGCGGTTACAGCAACCATCATGGCACCCACCGAGAGCCACGTGATGAACGTAACTGCGGTACTGCCTTTTTTAGCCAAAAGGTATCTGGATGCTATGTAAAATGCAATATTCTTCAAAATTCTTATAAAACAGGATTGTCGCCTTCACCTCTTAATTCTCTTTCCAGTCTTTCAACGTCGTCAAGAGCGGTGTCTAAATAAAAGTTAAGCTGTGGGATGATACGTACCTGTTTAGCCATTTTCTGGCCGATAAAATTTCTGTACTGAGCTTTGTTTTCCTCTATTTCCTTCATTACTGCAGAACGGAACTCCTGCGGGAAAATGCTTAAATAAATTTTAGCGATACCCAGATCGGCCGTTACTTTTACATCTGAAACGGATACCAGGATACTCTGCTTGCTTTCTGCAGCCTGTTTGCGGAAAAGCTCCGCGAAGTCTTCCTGAATGATCTGTGCTACTTTTCTTTGTCTGTTACTTTCCATAAGTTGTGCAAATTTAGTACTTTTGTTTGAATTGATACCGGAAATTTGGCTCCGGTATCAAATTTACGATTTAATTATATTTATCCGTATTTATGAAGCTAGAACATATTGGCATAGCCGTAAAATCTTTGGGCGTTTCTGACGACCTTTTTGCCAGACTTTTGGGCAAAGAATCCTATAAACAGGAAACCGTGGAAAGGGAAGGAGTAGTTACTTCCTTCTATGAAACAGGAGAAAGCAAAATAGAACTTCTGGAAGCAAGCAATCCCGAAAGCCCGATCTTTAAATTTATCGATAAAAAAGGTGAAGGCATCCATCACCTGGCTTTTGGCGTGGAAAATATCCTTGCAGAGATCGAAAGACTAAAAAAAGAAGGATTTCAGTTTATCTCGGAGGAACCGAAAGAAGGTGCTGATAATAAATTAGTTGTCTTCCTTCATCCGAAATCCACCAACGGAGTACTGGTAGAATTGTGTCAAGAAAAACCATAAAAAATTTTGTAGTGAAAGAAATTTTACTATTTTTGCAGTCACAAAATTTAACCAAGTTTTGAGGTCCTATAGCTCAGTTGGTTAGAGCACCTGACTCATAATCAGGTGGTCCCTGGTTCGAGCCCAGGTGGGACCACATAAATCAGACACTTACAAGGATGTGAGTGTCTTTTTTATTTTATTGCAAGGTTGTGTAAGCTATCAAATTTTTTAAGGTTCAGGCGCAAAAGTTGTGGACTAAGCAAAAAGTTTGGTTAATCTAAAGAGGAAACAGTTCTATTTCAACCTGAATCTTTAAAGAGTGATAATAATGGTTAAAGACCAAATAGCTTAATAAGTCTTCTGGAATTGACCTACAATATAATATTTGAAATTCATTGAAAATTTCTTGCAAGATTTCTTTGTAATAGCCACAACCTGATCTGGCTGCTAAAGGTTAAAGATGATTAGCAGTTATTCAACATTGTCCTTGCAATTTAATTGTAATAAAAAAACAGTCCTTTTTCAAGATAAAAAATAAGAAAGAGATTATAATCAGCATCATTTTCCAATTTTGATTTTCAGAAATAATTATCTAAATTTGTTGCTTATAGTCAACCGTTAAAATAATGAAAAAAGGAGTATTGAGTGCCTTAATTAAAAGCCAGGATTTACAGGAACTTGAACAGCATTTAGTATACTCTTATTTGAAGAACAGGCATATTGACTATATTAAAAGTCCGATATTGCGTGACTATTTCCAGGATTTCGAACAGAATGAAGCGTTACTTTCACGTATATCCACTTTAGAAATAAATACCATAAAATCGCTTGAAAGCCACCTTGAGCTTATTATTCCTCCGGATGACAGGAAGCTGAACGGAGCTTTTTTTACCCCCGATTATATTATTGATTTTATCATCAAAGAAATTCGACCTGAATACGATCATAAAAACCTGGATCCAAGCTGTGGATGTGGAGCTTTCCTGATCGGTTTGGTAGATTATTACAAAAATCACCTGGGAAAAAGTATCCGTTCGACGGTGCAGGAAAATATTTACGGTTCGGATATTCTCAATTATAATATTCACAGGACCCAGCTGATCCTTACGGTTTTTGCCCTTCAGAATGATGAAATATTGGAAAAAACCGATTTCAATTTATACTGTCAGGACAGTTTAAAAGCCAAATGGAACCTGAAGTTTGATAACATTGTAGGAAACCCTCCTTATGTGAAATTTCAGGATCTTACAGAAGAGAGCAGAGACTATTTGGTTAAAAACTGGAAAACTGTTGAAGGAGGAACGTTCAACCTCTACTTTGCCTTTTTTGAGTTGGGGTATCAGATTTTGAAGCCGGCAGGAAAATTAGGATATATTACCCCCAACAATTATTTTACTTCCTTAGCCGGCGAATCAATCCGACGTTATTTCCATGAGAAAAAATGTGTTTCAAAAATTGTTGATTTTAGCCACAAGAAAGTATTTGATGCCCAGACTTATACAGCCATTACATTTTTAAATAAAGAAAAAAATGAAGCCATAAGTTTTGACAGGATTAAAGAAGGTTATACTCCGGAAGATTTTCTGTCTGTTGTGAATGGTTCTCCAAATTATCTGAAAAACCTGAACGTTAAAAAATGGCAGTTATTGAAAACGGATGAGCAGAAAAATATCAAAACCCTTGAAACGATTGGGACGCCCATCGGAAAGCTGTTTGATATCTGTGTAGGCATTGCCACCTTAAAAGATGATGTCTTTTTTGTAGACGGAAATCAGGAGAAAAACGGATATTACATAAAAAGTACGGATAACGGAACATTCAAGATTGAAAAAGAAGTAACCAGACCTGTTTACAAAATATCAGATTTTAAAAACCAAAAGGAGACGGAGCAGAATACAAGAAAAATCATATTTCCATATGATATCAAAGATGGAGTGGCAACAGCTATTGCTGAAGAAGATTTCAAAATACGCTTCCCTAAATGCTATGCTTATTTGGTCTCTGAAAAAGAAATCTTAGTTTCAAGAGGTAAAGCAAAAAAGAAATTTGAACCGTTTTTTGTCTGGGGAAGAACACAAGGGCTGACACGGACAGGAAAAAGAATCATGAATCCTACTTTTAGCCAGAGTCCGAGGTTTTTATTGGTGGAAGAGGAAAATGCGTATTTTACAAATGGTTATGGAATTTTTTTCAAAGATGGAAAGCATAAAAATCTTTTTTTTGATGAAGCGCTAAATCCTATAAGTAAAGTTGAGAACATTGATGTCGTTCAAAAAATCCTCAATTCATATTTAATGGATTATTATGTAAGTAAAACAAGTGTGGCGATTGAAGGAGGCTATCCCTGCTATCAAAAGAATTTTATTGAAAAATTCTCTATTCCCGTACTTTCGGAAAGTGAAATAAAATTACTCCGCTCCCTGAATGACAAACAGGAAATAGATGAATTTTTATTTGAGAAATATCATCTGAATGAATTATCAGGAAACCTCGTCTGATATATATCCAATAAATCCTGGGTAAATGTTGAATATGATAAATGATCAATATTGGCCGGTGAATCTGCTCTTAGTAAGCCATCCTGTATCAATTCCTGGGTTGTATTATAAATTTTAGGCGTTTGCCTGTCAAAGTCAACCAAAAGAAGACAGCATCTTTCGTACTTATAATTTTCCAAGTCGGGGGTAATTCTATTGTTTATGGACTGGAAAGCGTTAATGTATTTTTCTATATTTACTCTTTTAAAGGCGATATTTCCAAGTTTTGCCTCATCTGTATCATATTCTTTTACAGGAAGCATATAAACTTCACCAAGAACCATATTAGGAAACCTTAAATGCAGGTTTAGAGACTCTGCAAATGTTCGCTCGTATAAAGTATCAAAATTTTTATTTAAACTGCTTAGCTGACTGCGCACATTGATTGATAATATACTTTCGGTAAAAGTTGAACCATAAATATCATCGGAGTTATTTAAAAAAGTCGGAAATGTTAATACTTCTGGTAAAATAGTTATATTTCTCGGAATAACACATATGTCTTGTTTTTTAGTTTTTAAATAACCAGACAATTTTAATTCTTTATCTTTTAAAATGACAGGCCCATTAGTAATTCTTTTGGATGGATTAATTACCTTTAATAATCTGGCTTTGTCAGGATTTATGAGACTTGGATGAATTCCTTTGTTAAAAAGGTCTGTTTTTACTGCACAATGTATTAATTTAATAAGCTTACTGGCTCTGATTATATTAGCTTTTGTTCTATTTACAATGGCCAATTCATAAGCCGTTTTAATATCGGTCAGTGCCTGCTGCATTGTGATTTCATCAAATGCAATACCTGTATGGTTATTATTGATATTGGGCATTTATTTATAAATCGTTTTGGGCACCGAATCTTTCCTTGTAAACCGATAACAAATCAGGTACAAAATTATTCCAGGACAGTTCACTGATGTCGATCTTTGAATCATCAGGTATTAATCCTGCCTCTTTCAGCTCATCATTTGTATTGTAAATTTTAGCAGGAGTCTGACTGAAATCAACAATCAATAAACAAACCTTCTCGTATTTGTAAAAGTTCTTTTCCGTTCCCTTTCTGTTGTTAATGGCCTGAAAAGATTTTATGTATTTAAGTACTGTTGCCTGATTAGGATTTTTGAAAGCAATCCTGTTGTCTTTAACTTTTTTGTCGTCGTATTCAGGAACTGCAATCATATAAACTTCACCTAAAACCATTTTAGGGCAGCGGTCGTGCAAATTGATCGCCTCTGAAGTTGTTCTTTCATAAAGCGTATCAAAATTTTTCTGGATACTGCTTATCTGGCTTCTAACATTTATAGAAATTGTTCTTTCTGTAAATTTTTCACCATATTCGTCTACAACATCCTGTAGTAGCCCCTCTTCTAAAATTTCTTCGGCTTTATCAAGATTTGAAACGACACAGACATCTTGATTTTTCTGCTTACGGGAGCCAGCAAGTTTTAATTCAGGAGTTCGGTAGTTTAAGGGAGGGAAAATCAGTTCTTCATTTACTCCTGCTTCAATCAATTGAATTTTTACGGCTTCGTGGATATTTAGAATCGGTCGGGAAGATCTGATCATTGCTTCTTTTCCCGGTGCCCCTTTCTCAATGATAGAAGTTTCTATTAATTCCTTAAAATTATCTATCGCCTTTTGTATGTTTTTCAAACTCATGATGATTAAAAAATTCTTTAAGTGTTACATTTAATGCTTTTGCTATTTTTTCAATATTGATTATAGAAACATTACGCTGTCCATTTTCAATACTTGCAATGTAACTTCTGTCTAAATCAGCAGTATATGCCAAATCTTTTTGAGACATACCGGACTGCTCCCTCAATTCTCTTATGCGCTGACCTATTTTTATTTTTATATCCACAATGGCAAAGATCAAAATTTGTTGACTATAAATCAAAGACTATAAGTAACATTGTAAGTCATATTCCCGATTTATTGAAACTGAATGCAAAAGAATGACCCGAAAGATAAAGCTTACAATAATGCTTTTATAGATTTTCTTTTTTAATCTGTGGAATAATTCCAACAATAAATAACCCTAAAGGGGTATTTTAAATCGCTTATAACCTGGCTAAATTTGAGTAGAGAATTAACAAAGACTCTGAGACGAACTTTCAGTAATACTTCATCAGAAGTATTAGCATTGATACCCATTTGATCCAATTATACTACACTAATACCTAAAAACCTAATCTTATGGCAGACTGGTCACCTAACAACAGAGCATGTACCACTTTGTGGTCTACCTTTTATATTATGAAACAGTTATCCACCAATTTTAATGACAGTGGAGATCTGGTGATGAGCGACCTTACCTATTACAATCCGTTGGCAAATGCAGAACTCCGGAAGCTGAATGCGAAGATGATTGCAGATCAGCTGGACAATGTGTTCAGGGTAGGCCGGGGAGCGAAATATGAAGATAAAATGACGAGGACAAAAGCCATAAACAGCATGGTGAAAGTTCTTACAGACGATACCAAAATGGTAAAAGATCTGGCCAAAGCTGTGGATGACGCTTACAGGTTCTGGGGAGAATAAGATAATTAAAAACCAATGATCATGAAAAAGCTATATTTAAATCTGATTATATTAATTCTCAGTCTGGCAGGAAGTTTTCTGAATGCCCAGCAAGTGTCGGACAAG
Organism: Chryseobacterium indologenes; assembly: GCA_002439165.1. Taxonomy (GTDB): domain Bacteria; phylum Bacteroidota; class Bacteroidia; order Flavobacteriales; family Weeksellaceae; genus Chryseobacterium; species Chryseobacterium indologenes_E. The sequence goes on along the minus strand of DJTE01000002.1, from coordinate 221,791 downwards.
CAGATTAACGATTTGGTTACCGTCTTAAAAGCCAATAACAAAAGTGAAGAAGACATTAAAACCATCCTCAACGGAATCATTAAAAATCCTGAATTGTACAATGCCCTGTGGCAGAACTTTATTAAGCAGAGCTACATCAGCGAGAATAATAAATTTAAGTTCCTTAATGATCTGAATATCGCGTTTAAAACGTTTCAGTCAAAAGACAGTGCCACCACTTCTTTAGGTTTTACCTATGATTTTAATTTTGATTATGCCAAGTTTATAGAAAAAGAAAATCATAGAGTTTCGCATACTTTCGGGCTTTCTGCAAAAGGGAATGTGGCATTTAACAAAGATGCTAATCCCAATAATTTTCTGGAGACGAAAGTCAACTACAGCTATACCCATTTCAGCGGAGGCGTTATCCGGCAAAATGATGAAGAGGTGTTTAACAGGCTGAACGAAATTGAAGATAAGCTGGTGGCGATGAAAGACATGAAAAGCCCTGAAGCTCTCAAATTATGGGATGAGTTCGGAAATAATCTTAAACTTTCCGATCAGTTTTATTACGGCTTTTCCCCAAAAATTGCTTTTGAATCGAATCAGGATTTTTCAAAAACACAGTTCACACCGGGGATTATGATTGATCTGGGAGCCAAAGCCTGGAATAATGAAAGCCTGCTTTCAAAACTGAATATCCTGGATTATCCGTTTGCTTTGCTGAGACTGATTACAGGCGCAGATAAAACTTTTACGGTATACGGTTCAACCATTCCTACCTTGCAGATCGGATGTGATTACGTAATCCCCAACAAAGACCTGGTTCGTGAAAGCCTGACCGGAAATCAGGACCCGTTCCCGAGATTCAGGATAGAAACAGGGTTCAGAACCTTTATTTCGAGAATAAAGAAGGAGAATATTTTCTTCAATGCCAATTATCGTTTTTATCAGGAAATAGATGCTCCTGCTTCCGTTAAGGCGGCCGGCCTGAGTTCTGTGAACTATTTTGTAATGGCTCTCCAAACCACTTCCGGATTCTATGCAAGTTATGCGGCGGGAAGGCTTCCGTTTGATGCCAAAAATGACCAGGTATATTCCCTTGGATTTAATTATAAATTCTAAAAAATAGAAGCAGAGTTAAAAAAGAAATAACGGCTCAGTACCGGACTTTTCATATGGATATTTTCTGAATAATTGATCCCTCAGGCACTCATACCAAATGAGTGTCTTTTTCTTACTAAAAATAATTGTATTCAACTTGAGGAGCATTTGATCAGGCAGAACACATTTTGGTTAATTTAGCCGGAAAATACCATGAAAACAAAAATAACAGAAATCGTTCAGGGAATTAAAAAAAAGCATGTGAATGATCCCACAGTTTCATCAGACAAGGATCTCATTGCAGAAATGTTGCTATCCGACGTTCCCCAGGCAATCGAAGCGCTTAATCAGTTAGATCTCGATACCCTTGAATGGATCTCTTCCCGTTTTGAAGAAATTTCTTACCGGCTTCAGAATAAAGAATGGGTGGAATGCCTGAAAAGATTGTTAATCAAATTTCCAGACAGCCAAACGCTGAAAGAAGATGTTTATGATGCCCTTGAAGCTTATTATGGAAAATAATCATGGTGACGAAAAGTTCAGCTGTATCCGGAAAAGATTAATTCCTTAACTTTGTAATTCTGAACGGATAGCAGACCGTTCCCAACTATAAAGCCATCATTATGTCTATAACGAACGAAAGCGAATTAACCGGAATGCAGAAAGTGAGCGCAGCAGTTGCCTTTACCCTGAGGGAAATGATCAGCTATGCTCAGCCCGGTATGACCACGAAAGATCTTGATGAATACGGAGCAAAGATCCTTTCAGATTTCGGGGCAAAATCCGCACCGTATTTAACGTATGGATTTCCGGGTTGGACGTGTATCAGCGTAGACAACGAATTCTGTCACGGGATTCCTTCCGAAAAAAGAACTCTGAAAGAAGGGGATCTGATTAATATTGATGTTTCAGCCGAACTTAACGGATACTGGGCAGACAACGGCGGCTCTTTCGTGGTGGGAAAAGATATTCACGGACATCAGAAGCTGGTGAATGCTTCCAGAGAAATTTTAGAAAAAACAATCAACAGGATAAAAGGAGGTGTTAAAATAGCAGAAATCGGGGCTCTGATGGAAACCGAAGCCAAAAAAAGAGGCTTTAAAGTCATCAGAAATCTTGGCGGACACGGAGTGGGAAGAAGCCTGCACGAGCAGCCGGATGAACTGCTGAATTATAAAAACCGTTTCGACTCCAGAAGATTTAAAAAAAACTCGGTGGTGGCTATCGAAACTTTTATTTCCACAACCTCCAGTCTTGCCGTAGAACTTAATGACGGCTGGACGATGGTAGGAAATAAAGGCGGTTATATGGCACAGCATGAACATACCATTATGATCACAGACGGTAAGCCTGTTATCCTGACTGAAATGAACGGAATATTGAACTGAGTTCATTCCTTTCAATAAAAAACAGACACTTGCAGCGATGCGAGTGTTTTTTTGATCAATATTTTCTTTAAAACCCTTCACACGATTTAAAAAAAACTGTATTTTAATTCATTATTTGAAGAATTATGTATTATAGCGGTGCAAATTGCGACATCTATATAGGCCGGGGAGCCGGAAAAAAACTCCTTGAAGATATTTCCTATGCCAGGAAAAATGTGAAAATCGTTTCCCCTTATTTATCGGCACACCTGGTAAGGCAGCTCATCGCTTTAAGATCGAGAGGGATTCAGGTAAACTTGATCACAACAGATAATATCGAAGATTTCTATGGTGAATATGAAAAAAATATTCATAAAATGATCATTCAGCAGAAAGTGGTTGATGAACATGCACAGGCCGTCCGCAACAGCTGGATAAGTCTTGAGAAAATGCTGCTTTACATCATGCTGGGATCAGCAGCTTTGCTGATTGTTTTGCTGTACTCCATGAAAGACCTGAAAATACTGTACGGTCTTTTCCCTTTACTTGTCTTATTTTTTATCAGAAATTACTATCTCACCAAAATAAAAACCAAAAGGATCTACAATTACCATTACCGGCAGCTGTTCCCTTTTAAAGTATTTGTTTCCGACCCGGGAAACAGCAGTTTTATCCACAGTAAAATTTATATCATCGACGATGAGATTGCCTATATGGGATCCCTGAATTTTACAGGGAGCGGCCTTAAAGGAAATTATGAAACAAGAATCAGAACCACAGATCCCAATGCAGTCGGCCGGATTGTTACCGAATTTAATGAGCTTTTTCATTCAGAGCTCAGGCAGAGAGATATTCAGGCATGGGGAAAACACCTGTATCCGGAACCTGCCAATTAAAAGTGTTACCACAAAAGCATCCGGATGGGTGCTTTTTATTTTCGGAATCTCCGATAATGTATTGACTGTCAAATACAGAAATTCCCTGAAAATAGCTCATCATTTTCCAACCTTTATTCTTTTTAAAGCATCTTAATTTATATTGAGTTTTTTTATTAAATTTCAAAAAAACAACTGATTATGAAAAATATATTTTCCATACTACTTACTTTATGCCTTCCGGTTCTGTTCTCTGCACAGATTCCGGTGATTGAGATCCCTGATGACAAAGGAGGTTTCAGAAAAGATAATCAGGTAATTCTTCAGAAACTGGATATAGAAACTAAAATTACAGGCAATATTTCCACCAATATCATCACTATGGTTTTTAAAAATAAAGCCAGCCGCCAGATGGAAGGAAGAATGACCTTTCCACTTCCTGAGGGAGTAAGTGTGAGCGGCTATGCGTTGGATATTGCAGGAAAACTGAGAAATGCTGTTCCCGTAGAAAAAGAAAAAGCCAAACAGGTCTTTGAAACCATTGAAAAGAAAAATATAGACCCGGGAATCCTGGAAAAAGTGGAAGGAAACAGTTTCAGAACAAGAATTTACCCGATTGAGGTCAATGGGGGCGAAAGAACCGTGCAGATCACTTATCATTACGAATTGAAGAGATCAGGAAATAATTATCAGTATTTTCTGCCGCTCAGTTATTCCTCTTCCATCCCGGAATTCCATCTCCGGACCATTGTTTTTAAAGATCATGCAGTTCCTCAGCTGGAAGAAAAACCGGACGGAAGCTTTTCCTTTGTCAGAAACGGAAACAGCTGGATAGCAGAAACCCATAAACGCGATTATAAACCGGGACAGAACCTTAAAATCAATATTCCTCAGGAAAACACCGGTCAGAATATACTCATCCGAAAAGAACAGGATGGCTCATCCTATTTCCTTGCTGCAATGAACATAGACCCCAAAGAAAGAGCTAAAAAACTTCCCGGTAAACTGGCCATAGTCTGGGATAATTCCTTAAGCGGAATGAAAAGAAACCATCAGAAAGAATGGAAACTGCTTGAAGAATATTTTAAGGCAAATAAAAGCCTTTCCGTAAAAGTATATTTCCTGAACAATACCTTTGATGAAGGAGATACCTTTACCATAGAGAACGGAAACTGGAGCGGGCTGCAGAAATATCTTTCAGGAACGGTGTATGACGGAGGGACAGACTTCGGAAAGCTGAAACCGATTAAAGAAGAGGAGATTTTATTTTTTACCGACGGAATGTCAACTTTCGGGAGCCCGGATTTTGTCTGGAAAAACCCGGTATTTACCATTTCTTCATCCAATGCCGCCAATTTCAGCTATCTGAAATTCATCAGCAGCAAAACCGGAGGTGAATTTTTAAATTTAAATGAAAACGAGCCTGAAAAAGAAGTCAGAAAGCTGCTCTATCAGCCCCTGAAATTTTTAAGAACTGAAGACAATACTTCCGTTACAGAAACTTATCCTTCCACAGCACAGACGATTACACAGAATTTCATACTGGCGGGATTAGTAAAAGAAAACCGTGCTTCAGTAAAAGTACTGTTCGGGTATGGCAATGAAGTGACAGAAATCAGGGAACTTCTGCTGGATGTCGGTTCACAGTCTGTTCAGGATTGGGATATTTCACAGTTCTGGGCCCAGAAAAAATTAAACGAACTTGAAGCTTTTGATACAGAAAACAGGGACAAAATTAAAGAACTCAGCGGAAAATATGGATTGGCAAGCCATAATATGAGCCTGATGGTATTGGAAGATGCTTCAGATTATGTAAAATATAAAATCAGGCCTCCGGCAGAATTACAAAAAGAATATGACATGATCATCAAAGGATACGGGGAAAGGAGAGACTGGCTGGTCAATAATATCATGGAGGAGGCCGAAAAGACGGTTGAAAATCTCAAAGATTGGTGGAAAACAGATTTTCCGGTCAAAAAAGATCCCCGGATTAACCCGCCCAGAAAGTATGATACAGTAGTTTCTGAGCCGGTACGTTCCGTGAACGCATATGAAGTGGCGGAAGCAACAGCCTCTAATTTTGCCCAGCGTGGGGGAGAAAGAAGGACGAGAGAATCTAGAAGTCGGAGTTCAGAAATACAGGAAGTTACAGTGTCAGACCTGAACATCCAGAAAAAAGGAAAGATGACAATAGTTGATGTGAAATCAGATGCTGATTATATGAAGTTTTTTGCTTCGGCTGAAAAATCCTCAGAGATCTATAATATCTATCTTCTCCACAGGAAAGACTATATAGAAACCTCTCAGTATTATTTTGACATTGCCGGGCTGCTCTTTAAAAATAATGATAAAAAATCAGGACTGAGAGTACTCAGCTCAATTGCCGAACTGGACATTGAAAATGAAGAACTTTACAAACTGCTGGCCTACAAACTGAAACAGGAAGAAATATATGATAAAGAACTCTGGATCACTGCAAGGATCCTGGAACTGAGACCTTTTGATCCGCAAAGCTACCGGGATTACGCACTGGCACTTGAAGATAACAAACGCTACCAGGAAGCGCTCGACAATCTCTATAAAGTCCTTACCCAGTCCTATTCCTCAGAACAGTCAAACCGCGATAGAGGTATTGAAGAAATAATCCTTATGGAAATCAATCAGCTGATCACCAGATACAGGAGTGAGCTGGACATCAGCAAAATCAATCCAAAACTTATTGCTGATCTTCCGGTCAACATCAGAGTGGTCATCAACTGGAACAAAGACGATACAGATATTGACCTTTGGGTAACAGATCCCGATAAAGAACGCTGTATGTATTCCCACAATAAAACAGAAGCCGGAGGAAGGCTCAGTAATGATTTTACCGCAGGATTTGGCCCGGAACAGTTCCTGCTGAAAAAAGCGGTGAAAGGAAAATACAGCATAGAAACCAACTTCTTTGGCGAAAGACAGGTCTATATTTCAGGCCCTACCGCAATTATGGCGGAAATATACATCAATTACGCCACCGGAAAACAGGAAAGAAAAACAGTGGTTTTCCAGAATCAGAAAAAAGAGAATAATGAAGATAAAGAAGGAATCCTGATCGGTGAATTTGAATTTTAAAATACCGGAAATAAGTTGTATACTCCGTAACAATGAAAAGATAAAGGCATCCGCATCAGTGTGGGTGCTTTTGTTTTTTCCAACCACAAAAAACGTTACACTTTAGCGCAAATAAGTTTAAAGCCTGACGCATAAAAAAGACATATGAGTTTTTACAAATCTACAATGCCTATATATCACAGAATAAAAATCTGCTCAATCTGCGAGAGAAAAAACACCCATAAACATCTGTGAAATTCGTGCGGTTTGTAGGAAACTTCGCGGGAATGAAGTTAAAAGACACTAAAGTTTAATAATTATGTATACATTTTCAGATTGGCCTTTCTCAGATATTTTCCGTATCTTGAACAGATGCAGGATGAAATAAGAAAAGAATTTCCCGTATTGGTTTCCAGACCCAACTGGACAATGACCTGGCTGATAAGGATTTTAGCCGGAACTTTCCTGCTCTCTTTATTGATCATACTGTCAGTATTTCCTTTGATTTTTGCCGGATGGTCCGTCGTTTTTATCGCTGGAGCCATTATGTATTACTTCATATGGGGTACCACACTCTTTTTTTTATCCCGGCATATAAAAAGAAACGCGGAAAACAGGATCAGAAGAATTGTGGTGGATGACCAGGGAATTCACTATGAAAAAGCAGACGGAACCACAGATGAGGTACTTTACAGCAGGATCAGAAACCTTAATCTGCCGGATACCTTTGATGTACAGATAGCCAGCCAGAACAAAACCTGGCTTATCGCTGTATTTACAGACACCGGATATGAAAAAATCAATTTCAACAACCTCGATCCGGCCTTGTCTTATTCCCTCAAAAACAGCAGAGCCCTGAGAGCTGGTTTTATACAAAGAATCAGACATTTCAGGCCCGATCTGAAAGTTGATCCGCGGATATATGAAGAATTCTGCATCCATCCGGATACCTTTCAGTTTGATCCGAAAGCATTCTGGAAATTAGTGATGATCTCTGCTGCTATTATATTGGGAATACTGGCGTTCGCTGGGGTTTTTCTACTCGCAGTATTGTATTTTTCCGGACAGATGAAATAAAATAAACCGTAAAATGTATCCGTTTTTCCTTAATTTGTATCCTTAAACCGCCGGACAAACTTTTTAATTTTGCTGAATATCGGAGAGCACAATGAAAACAAAAATACTCAACATTCCCGAATTTTCCCGGTACCTGAACGTAGGTAACGTAAAAAGCGACGATCTTCATGTGATTAATTTTGAAGATAAAAAAGACATCAGATTACAGTCCGATCCCGTAACCATCGATTTTTACCTGCTTGCAATCAAGCCTCCGATTGATGACCGGCTAATAACAGAACAGCTGCTGGAAGACCAGTCAGATTCTTCCTATATGTACGTAGACTGTCCGCAGAACACCCTGGAATGGGAAATTGCCTCACCGTTATCAGGCTACACCATCATGGTAAGTGCCCGGTACCTTGAAAAATATGCCAAAGACTACAACTTTGTTCATTACAACAACCACGAAGCCCTTTTTCTCACCAAAGAAGAAGAAAACATACTGTGGGACCTGTTCAGAAAGGCAGAACATGAATTCAGCAAAGAAAATTACTCCAGAACCGTAATCATTTCATACGTTAATTTAATTCTCACTTACGTCAAAGAATTTTACGACAGGCAGTTTGATACCAGAAGCAATATCTACAACAGGGTAATCTCTGAATTTCACCAGAACCTCGAAAATTATTTCAATCAAAATGAAAGTGTGGCAGGGCTTCCCTCAGTAGCCTATTTTGCTCAGAAAAGTAATCTTTCCCCCAATTATTTCGGAGACCTCATCAAGCATTTTACCGGAAAATCACCATTAGACCACATCCATGATTACGTCGTAAGACAGGCCAAAGACAAACTGAAAAATACAACCCTCTCCGTAAGTGAAATATCCTACAGCCTCGGATTCGATTATCCCAACTATTTCGCCCGCTTCTTCAGGAAAAAAACCGGGCTTTCACCCAAAGTATTCAGAAACCAATAAAAGACAGTTCCCATGAGCTGTCTTTATTTTTTTTCAGGAGCTTTATCCTGCTATCCACTCATACTCCTCACACCAGGGCTTTCCACCTTCAATCCTCCCGCTTTCCGGCTCTTGCTGCGGGGTAACCGTTGCTATCAAGGCTATGAATAATGTCATTATTTCAATATGATTCCTTTCCGGTCAATAGGGGCTCTCATAACAAATCCCAATAAATCTCTGCCAACATTTGAGGTTGAATGCAAAAAGGTAAAATGTATCTGTTTTCGAGTAATATGTCTCCGTTTTGAAGCCATACCTCTCCATACCTTTGATATATCAAAAAAGAAGAGAACAGGATTGAGAAATAATAGATAAAAAGACAAATCGAAAAATAACAGAATATCAAGTCTTCCATCTCCCATTCCTCCATCTTCCATCTCATTATTAACTCATAAAATATAAAGTCATGTCACAGGAAAAAATCAGCATTAAAAATCAGAACGGACAGGGAATCATCTTATCAGCAATTATCAATTTCCCTGAAGGATTCGATCAGAACAAAAAATACCCCGCAATAGTGGTTTCCCATCCGGGAGGAGGCGTAAAAGAGCAGACGGCAGGCCTCTATGCCGGCAAACTTGCCGGAGAAGGTTTCATAACGGTTGCTTATGATGCCTCTTATCAGGGAGAAAGTACGGGAGAGCCCCGCCAGCTGGAAAATCCTTACATCAGAACAGAAGATGTAAGCGCAGTAATCGACTATCTTACCACACTGTCATATATCGATACCGGTAATATTGGCGCTATGGGAATCTGTGCGGGAGCAGGATATACAGCCAATGCAGCCATCAACGACCATAGAATTAAGGCTGTCGGAATGGTAAGTGCCGTAAATATTGGTTCCATGTTCAGAAACGGCTGGGAAAACAATGTAAAAGATGCAGATGCACTGCCTTATTTAATCGCTGGTTCCAATGCCAGAACAGCAGATGCAGGCAGCCCTGAAGTGCAGACCATTCCATTGGCACCGATGAAAGAAGAAGATGCCCCTAACGAAGAACTCAGAGAAGCCTGGGAGTATTACCATACAGACCGCTGTCAACATCCTGCCGCGCCGGGATTTGCCACTGCAAGAAGCCTTACCCAGATCATTTCCTATGATGCATACAACAAAGCCGAAGCCTTTTTCACACAACCGTTACTGGCCATAGTAGGAAGTATGGCAGGAAGCGCATGGATGAGCGATGACCTTCTGGAAAGAGCGGCAACATCCGATAAAAGAAAATATATCATAGAAGGAGCCAACCATATGTCTTTATACGACAGGGAAAACTACGTCAGCGAAGCAGTTGCCCGATTGGTACTGTTCTTTCAGGAAAAGCTGGTTTAATAAGGCCCCTGAATTCATCAACGGAAAAAACTCTTAATATTTGAGAATCTTTGATTCTCAGCTAAAGTGAACTTCTCTGCATAAAATATTAAACTCAATAAAATTAAGGGTAAAATCTGTTACAGCTAATCGTTCTACATAGATTTCACCCCTATTAAAACTCAGTCAGATAAAAAATAGTTAAAATGAACATACAAGCAGTAAAATTTAAAAATATTGCCTGGGACAACGCAGGAATTCTTCTTTTCCCGGCAGATTTCGATGAAAATAAAAAATATCCGACTGTAATATCCATGCATCCCATCGGAAGCTGCAAAGAGCAGACCGCAGGAAATGTCTATGGAAAAGCCCTGGCCGAAGCAGGATTTGTAGTATTGGCATTTGATGCCTCCTTTCAGGGAGAAAGCGAAGGTACACCAAGATATATCGAAAACCCGTACCAGAGAACAGATGACGTTCGCTATGCCATTGATTATCTGGAAACCCTTCCTTACGTGGATGCCGATAGAATAGGAATCCTGGGAATTTGCGGCGGCGGAGGATATTCCCTGAATATTGCCATGACGGAACGCAGGATCAAAGCAGTGGTTTCCATTACCGGGGTGAACTTCGGCCGTTTACTGAGAGACGGTTTTGCAGGTGGAAGTCCAATGGATGTGCTTAATAATGTTACAGCACAACGTTCAGCAGAAGTCAGAGGAGGGGATCTGCTGACCATCAATATGCTTCCGGATTCGGTGGAAGCAGGAAAACAGGCAGGAATTGAAGATATAGACGTGCTGGAAGCCACAGATTATTACAAAACCCAACGAGGACAGGCCCCCGGTGGGGCAACCAGTGCAGTATATTCCCGTATGGCCGCAGGAATGGGCTGGGATGCTTTCTATTTAAGCGAAACCTTATTAACGCAGCCTATTCTGGTGGTAATAGGAGATAAGCCGGGAGGTTTCGGTGCTTACAGAGACGGATACGAAATCATAAGAAGAGCCGCATCCGAAAAGAAAGAATTGCTGGTTATCAAAGGATATTCCCATTACCAACTGTATGATCAGCCCGAACCTGTAAAACAGGCAATGGAAAAAGTAATTCCTTTCTTCAGAGAAAACCTTTAAACTGAAAATGCGGCTCTATAAAAGAAAAGGCCGCATTTTTATCACCCTGTTTTTATTTAATCCGATGTTCTGGTGGCTTTTAATGCCTGTAATTAAAAGTAACTTCCAGCCACTCCTTAACCCGAACTCAGATTAATACAAAAAATATTTCCATACATCCCTGTCAATTCTTATATTTATTTAGAAAAAATCAGTTTTCATAAAATAAACTTGTTTTAAGCTTAACCACAAAGGAACAAAAGCTATTTGCACAGATGTTAGATATGATAAAAATTCTCAGAAGAATAAAAATCAAAATTTTTTGAAGACTTATGTGAACTTCTGTGCGCAAAATATTTAAACTTAAAAATCACTAAAGTTTTTTAAATAAAGCTTTTGTGACTTTTGGCTACGTGGAACCATCGGTTTGTGGTTTAATAAAAAGGTTTAAACAGCTTTAATTAAAAGACGACTGGATTCAAAATAAATTAAAAACAATGGTGGAAAATTTTATTTATTATCTGGGACTGGTTATGGTGATTATCAGTTCAATTATGCTGGCCAACCGCCTGAAAGTGGCTTACCCGATCATTCTGGTGATTGCCGGGCTTCTGATCAGTTTTATCCCCGGTTTGCCCGTTCTGAAGATTGATCCCGAACTCATTTTTATCATTTTCCTGCCACCATTGCTATATGAAGCCGCCTTTGCCGTTTCATGGAAAGAAATATGGAAACTTAGGCGGATCATTACCAGCTTTGCTTTCATTGTAGTATTTCTTACCGCTATATCGGTAGCTTTGGTAGCCAATTCATTTATTCCCGGATTTTCGCTGGCATTAGGATTTGTGCTGGGAGGAATTGTTTCCCCGCCCGATGCTGTAAGTGCCGGAGCTATTCTGAAATTTGTGAAAGTTCCCAAAAACGTATCCACAGTATTGGAAGGAGAGAGCCTTTTCAACGATGCCTCCTCACTTATCGTCTTCCGGTTTGCTATGGTAGCCGTAGCTACGGGACAGTTTGTGTGGCAGGAGGCCGCATTAAGTTTTGGATGGATGATATTCGGAGGGCTGGGAACAGGCCTGGTACTGGCATTTTTATTTTTGAAAATTGAAAAAATATTTCCTACCGATGTCAATATGGATGCCATATTGAGCCTGGTGGCACCCTATGTCATGTATATTGCGGCTGAAGAAGTTCATGCTTCCGGTGTACTGGCAGTGGTAAGCGGAGGACTGTATCTCTCCGTCAGGAGACATGAAATATTCCGTACCTCAGAATCACGGCTCAAAGGCTCCAACGTTTGGGAGAGTTTTGTATTTCTCATCAATGGAATCGTATTTCTGCTCATTGGGCTGGATTTACCGGAAATTATGGTCGGGTTGAAAAAAGAAGGAATCAGCCTGTCTGAAGCAGTCGGTTATGGAGTACTGGTGACAGCAGTTTTGATTTTAGTCCGTTTTCTGGCCTCTTTCGGAGCCGTATTGGTTACACTCATCATGAGAAACTTCATCAATGTGGCAGACAGGGATCCGGGAATGAAAGCACCCCTGCTGATGGGATGGACCGGAATGCGGGGAGTGGTTTCCCTGGCAGCAGCACTGTCTATTCCGGTAATTATGGAAAACGGGCAGCCTTTCCCGCACCGGGACCTTATCCTCTTCATAACATTCGTCGTTATTCTGATGACATTAATTGTTCAGGGGCTCACACTGCCTGCGCTGATAAAAAAACTCAGACTCTCCGAATCTGAAAGCAGTTACATGTCCGAAGAAGAATCAGAACATTTTTTAAGAAAAGGAATGCGCCGTGTAGCCTTAGACTATCTCAATGAAAATTATAAGGAAAGACGCAGTGAAAACGAATATTTCAACAGGCTGATGGACCGCTGGGAGCAGGAAGATAAAGAAGATTCCACCCACACGCTTTCCGATAAAGCCAAAGAAATTTATTTTGAAACCCTGGAACAGCAGAGAATCTGGCTCAGAGAGGAAAACAGACGGAATTCCCATATAGACGAAGAATACATAAGACATTATCTCACAAGGCTCGATCTGGAAGAAGAAAGGCTCAGAATGTAAAAAAATACAGCTATGAATTTAGTAAAACAGCTCGGGCAGTTCCCGGACGAAAAAAGAAAAGAATACTTCGGTACCCTTCCCAATTATCTCAACGGAAGATTTCAGAATATACTTCCCACACCCGCTTTACTGGAAGGAGAAAGCATGACCAAAGCACTCCTGAGCAGTTTGTGCAAAATAGAAAATACAACCCCGGCAGCACCGCTTCCGTTTATTACAACAGACCTTAAAAATCTCAGGCCTGAAGAAAACATATTGGTATGGTTCGGGCACAGTTCCTATTTTATCCAGATTGATGGTAAAAAGTTTCTGATAGATCCCGTATTCAGTGGTAACGCATCACCCATGCCGGGTTCCATAAAAGCGTTTCCGGGAGCAGATTACTACAAACCGGAACATATGCCGGATATAGACTTCCTGCTCATCTCCCACGATCATTGGGACCACCTGGATTATACAACCGTTCAGGCCCTGAAAGATAAAACAGGAAAAATAATATGCGGTTTGGGAACCGGTCAGCATTTTGAATACTGGGGATGGCCTGCTGATAAAATCATTGAAAAAAACTGGTGGGAAAGTATAGATATTGCCGAAGGTTTTAGGCTTACCCTCACTCCGGCAAGACACTTTTCAGGAAGACTGCTCAACAGAAATATCTCGTTATGGACCTCCTTTGTTTTAAAAACTCCATCCGGAAATTTTTTCCTGGGCGGCGACAGCGGTTACGGAAGCCATTTCTCCGAAATCGGGGATCAATACGGCCCCTTCGATCTGGCTGTAATGGAGTGCGGACAGTATAATGAAAAATGGCCTTATATCCACAGCCTGCCCGAACAGATCCTTCAGGAAGTAAAAGAGCTGAAAGCCGAAAACTTCATTCCTGTTCACAATTCAAAATTTAAATTAGCCCAGCATCCGTGGTATGAACCCCTGGCTCTTGTTTCAGAATATGCGGAAGAACATAACCAGCCGGTTACCCTTCCGATGATCGGTGAAAAAACGGACCTGGATCAGTTGGGAAAAGTGGCCTGGAAAAAATGGTGGGAAGATTGCAAATAGCTATAAAAAACGGAAGCCTGCTCCGGAAAGCAGGCTTCATCATTCATCATCAACTAACTTAAAAAATATCTATGGTTCCAGATGGTTTACCTTCGTATGGATAATATCATAATATACGGAAGGGTTCGCTGCATCAGGAATAATTCTGTAAGTAAACTCATTACTGTTTAAGGTAAGAATATCAACTATACGGGTGAAAAGTACATTCCCTGCATCATCCAGAGCTGTGATGGTTCTTTTCTTTCCGTCCGCGGAAATAGACCATGTTCCTTTAGACCTTAAAACATTATTTAATCCGTAAATGGTGTAAGTTCCATTGGCTTTGAAATAAGAATATCCTACAAACCCGGCAACACTTGCATCACTTAAAGCAACCGGCTGCCCGCTGCTGTTCTTGGCTCCGGTAGTTTCCCAGGGAGTGGAAGCAAGCGTAAGCTGTCCGTTAGCAGGCTCGGCATGTGGTGTTCTGGTGTGGATAATGTCATAATAGATTGACTGATCTGCCGCATTTGGACGGATTCTGTATGTAAATTCATTACGGTTAAGAACAAGAATCTCTACATCACGGGTGAAAATTGTTGTTCCGTCCGGATTCAATGCCGTAATCGTTCTCTTGGTTCCCAAAGCATCTACCGACCAGGTACCTCTCGATCTGATCGCATCATTAAGCCCGTAAATTACAAAACTGCCGTCACCTTTAAAGTAAGCAAAACCTACATAGCCGTTTACACTGGCGTTGTTCAGATCAACAGATTGCCCGTTTCTGTCCTTAGCTCCCGTAGTTTCCCAGGGAGTGGAAGAAAGAGTCTGTGAGGGAGTCAGCTGCTCAGTGATAATCTCATCATTATCAGAGCATGATACAAAAGCAGCAGAAAAAAATACAGCTGCAAACAGGTAAAATAATTTTTTCAATGTATTCATAATTGGATTTTTAAATCTCTGCAAACTTATTCCTTTATGAATATCAAAACTTTGTACGAAATATCTCTTTTTTTGTAAAAAATATCACTGAGGATTATTAGAGTTATTAATCTTTGGATAAAGTTGAAAAATCAGAATATCACCATCCGCTCACCAGCAGGTTTCTGGCCGCTTTCTCACTGCATTTCTGATATTTGGAGTAGGCGGAAGCTGCACGGGTTCTGATCTGTTCCCCCGATTCATCTTTTACATATCCTGTCAGGGCATCATGCAGAATATAAGCCTCCGGAGCCATGAGATGAGTAGTCCACAGCAAAGGATTAGCATGGGTATCTTTTAGCTGAGGTGAAAAAAACTTCTTGCTGTAACAGGCTAAAATAATACAGTCCCGGGTTTTTCCGTCTGTGTTTTTAAAAGATTCCGGTAATTGAAAATCCATCAGCCCGTCATGTCCGATATACGAAACGAGTCTTGAATTTCCATAGATCCCGATCCGTTTTCCGTTTATATTCATTACATCTTTCAGCTGTCCGGAACTGCTGTGGAAAAAATCCCGGGTACAGTTTTCAATATATTTACCGTCATAGGCATCTGCTACCAGATAGTAATTTTTATCAGGAATATTCTGAAAAATAAGCCTCTCCATTCGTACAGAATCCTTTTTCTCCGACTTTAAAAGCTTCCATTCTCTACTCTTCTTAAAATAAGTACGGACTCCGTAAGCAGCTCCCCAATACAGATTCTGATCAGGATCCTGCCCGTTTCCGATCTTCTCAGGAACAGGTACAATTCCCTGGTATTTGTTATCACATAAAGCCACAAGAACGTGAATGGTTTTTGTATTTTCATCAAAGTTCTTTACATTGTTCAGTACTCTTTTATCAGAACCTTCCTTTGAGCCGGATCTGTTTCCTTTCACCTTATATTCACAGCTTAAAAGAAACAGAGCAGGAGAAAAAAATAAGAGAAAAAACAAAATTGAATAAACCCTTTTCATATCAGAAATGCATTTCCGCTAAAAATACAAAATATCTGAAAGCAATCTTTCTTTATATTACTTATCTCAGTTTACGCCCTTATTTACTTTTAAAAAAGCATTTGAGCCTGTTTAAAATCAGAAAAAAACACTGATGCTGAAAATTTTTCTCCCTCGGATTCAGCAGAATGAGCAGATTTTTTTGAATCTTTAAACTTAAATAGAGAGGACATTATTACTTTTATAGGGATATTTTAAGATCTGCGTAATATGCCGGATCAGCGAGAAAATAAAAATAAGCTGATTGGCCGAAGCGTAGGGATAAGCACTGCTTCATCAGCGACGAAGTCGTATCCCTTTGACCACTTAAAATAAAGTGGAATTATTCATAAACTTTGCGTGAATCTTTATTAATCATTTCAGAAAAGAAAAAAACTTCCCATTGCCATAAAAATTCTATTTTTGAGCATGAACAACAGAAACCGTGGAAAAAATACAGGAGACGATGCCCTGTTCGGATCAGAAAAACAGATTGACAAACTGAAAATGGCCGTTCAGGATATGCAGTATCTGTTAAGCAGAGGTTATGCCGAAAAAGCCTCTTCCGAACTGGCAGGAAACCGGTACAGACTTAAAACCCGTCAGATACAGGCATTCCGTGGAGCTTCAGCATCCGTAGAACAGATCCGGAACAGGAAACATAAAGAGTTGCAGGTTGCCGAACTTAAAGATAAGACCATTTATCTGGATGGATTCAATATACTGATCCTGTTGGAAAGCCTGCTCTCCGGAGCTTATCTTTTTGAAGGGGTGGATGGCTGTTTCCGTGATCTGTCAGGAGTTCATGGTACCTATAAAAGAGTGAACCAGACACAGAAAGCGCTGGAACTTGTTGCTTTTTTCTTTCAGAAAGCAGAAGTTCAGAAACTGATCTGGATTTTCGATAAACCCGTTTCCAACAGCGGAAGAATCAAACAGATGGTTCTTGATTTTGCCGTTGAAAATAAAATGGACTGGGAGGCAGACCTGCAGTTTAACCCGGATCAGTTTCTGGCGGAACATGCGGAAATTTCGGTTTCTTCAGACGCATGGATTCTGGACCACTGTAAAACATGGTTCAATCTCATTGGTTATATCATCGCAGAAGAAAAGCTGGACGTAAACCTGGTAAAAATGTATTGAAATGAAACTGTTTGAGCCCATTATTCCCTTACTTTCAGATTCGTGGAAACAAAAATACCGGCCAATCCTGGCTGAAGAACATATCGGTAACCTTGAACATAATATCCTGAATTTTCAGGAGAAAATGGCAGACTGGCAGCTGCCGTACTTTAATGAAGAAATAAAAATCAGCAGAAAAGACAGTTTTGATCTGTTCACCGATATATTCCGAAGCAATATTCGTGATGAGGTTAAAGCGGTCCGGCTTGAAAAAATTCCGTTTGAACACTGGCTGAATATCCTGGGCCAGCGCCTGACTTCCGCCAGCATCCGTGATGAAAATGCAGTTCCTCCACTTAGAGAAACACTGCTTGAAGCGTGCCAACAACCTTTTAACAGTGAAATAACCATTGCCCAGAGAGCCTGGGAAAAACATGCCGGAAGGATGGATGATGAATTCTGGGGTGAGATCAAAGGAAATAATACCCAAAAGCAGGAAAAAGTGATGGAAAAGATTACTTATATTCTCGACAACAGAACCTGGTGGAATGTTTTTTTTCATTACAAACACGAGCTGGTATTTGAAGTCCGGGAAAAGGAAGGGCACGGTATCCGGTGGGGCCACGGAGGCCATAAGCTGATCGGGTTCCTGGAAAAATTTATTAACGAATAATTGATCTTTTTTCTGCTGCGTAAAAAGATTGCGCATTTAGAAAATAGTTTTGCAGACATAAAACTGAAGCAATGGAACTTTCGGAGCAAAAATTTTCAAAAAATGAATGGGAAACATGTCTCAAGGTATTGAATGCCCTGAAGGACGAACCCTTCCTCAATCCGGATAACAGAACGTTTTCAGGACTGATCACGAAGATTCATAAAAATGCGAAAAAACAGAACCGTCAGGAAAGCTATTCCCGTATGAAAACACATGATCTGGAGATCAGCTCAGAAGCCGTACTCGTGAAAAAAGCACTGGCTGGGGTTTCAGGTTTTTATGATGATGAAAAAGACGAAACGAAATTAACGAAACTTCAGATCCCTAAAAACTGCTACTGCTGTAACCGGAGCTATCAGTACGCCCACTCGTTCTATACCCGGATGTGCCCGGAATGTGCCGGAGAAAACTATGAAAAACGTTTTCTGACAGCCGATCTTACCGGGAGAAATGCCATTCTTACCGGAGGAAGAGTAAAAGTAGGCTTTGCCACGGCGTTGAAGCTGCTGAGAAACGGAGCCAATCTGGTTTTGACAACTCGTTTCCCCGCACTGGCCCTTCAAACTTTGCAGCAGGAAGCAGATTACAGTGAATGGAAAGACAGACTTTGGATATATGGCCTGGATTTGAGAAACTTAAAAGCCATTCAGGAATTTGTAGATTTTTACCGGTTACATTTTGATACGCTGGATATCCTGATCAATAACGCCGCCCAGACCATCAAGTACCCGGATGAATACTATCTCCCGATCATCAAAAAGGAAAAAGAAAAAGAACTGGAATTTAAACATATTCCGAATTTCATTCCGAACCGGACAGAAATTTCAAAAGAGATCGCCAGACTGGAATATGCGGAGAATGAAGAATCACAGATTGCACTTACCCGATTCGGACAGCCGGTAGATAACCGTGAGAAAACAAGCTGGAATTCTACACTGGAAGAAGTTTCCATGTACGAACTGGTAGAGGTGAACCTCATCAATCATATCGCTCCGTATTTTCTGATCAAGGAACTGAAACCCCTAATGAAAAACTCTTTGTTTAAAGAAAAATTCATCATCAATGTCACCTCATCAGAAGGAATTTTCAGCTACGAAAATAAGACGGTTTTTCATCCGCATACCAATATGACGAAGGCCGCTTTGAATATGATGACCTTTACTTCCGCAAGAGAATTTGAAAAAGATCAGATCTACATGAGTGCCGTGGATGTAGGATGGATTTCCACGGGCGCAAAAGAAAGTTTAAGAAAAAAACAGTTTGAACAGGGGTATATTCCGCCGCTGGATTCCGTAGACGGAGCTGCAAGAATTCTGCATCCGGTGGCAGAAGGAATCAAAGGAAATTACCTGAGCGGGGTTCTGCTGAAAAATTATAAAATTCATACCTGGTAAAACCGGACGGAGATAATAGTAATAACTGGAAAAACACATTTTGCTAAGATGAATTGCAGGTTCGAATCCTGCTTATCTCCCAAAAAACGAAACGTTAGTTCAATGGAAGAACGCTGGCTTTCCTCGCCGGAGGATGCGGGTTCGAATCCCGCACGTTTCACAGGAGTACATAGTTCAACAAGATGAATACGTCTGCAGCATGGACGAGGTTGTAGGTTCAAATCCTGCTGTACTCCATTTAATCCCGGAGATAATAGTTTAACTGGAAAAACGTATTCCTACCCCGAATCGATACGGGTTCGAGTCCCGTTTATCTCCCAATTGAAACAGTAAAAGAAATAGTTTAATCTGGAAAAACTTATTCTTAAAGAGTACATTACCGGTTCGACCCCGGTTTTCTTTTACTTTAAAAAAATAATGTTATGCTTAAAAATCTATTGCTTTTTTTCCGGATTGTTGATGAAATTTATACTCCAGCTCCGATAGTCAGAGGTGAAAAATCTGTGAAAGATCCTGTAATACCGAAGGAAACTCCAATTTCTGAAGAAAATCCGGTAACAGCATCGAAATTAAAAATAATGCCGGTCTGCACGAAAAAAATTGCAAAACTTGAAGAGTATACGAAAGATTACAAGGAATATTGTCTCGAAAAAACGAGTAATCAGCATATGATGAAAACATCGGATTATAAAATAATCGACCGTAACGACAGTACGGAAACACTCTTTATTCCGGATGATGCCTTTATTACGCATGACGAACATAAGATGCTTCGCATAGAAAGCAGGTATTTTGTAAAATATATCCAGCAGGAATACAATCCCATAACCCAGCTCAACGAAAATGTATACGATTAATCCTGTAAAAAGATATAAAATATTTTCCGGGGCAGACCTTGAGAATATCCGTTTTGATGAATATGCATCCATAGAGATCTATGCTGAAAACATGATCTTTGATGTAAGAGAAATAGCGGGTAATCTGCTGTTGAGGGGAGAAGGATGCCGTTTTCCGGAATTGGTGAATATCCGGGGAAACCTTTCCGTGGATGCAGCAGGCTGTGCATTACCGGAGCTAAGATCCGTAGACGGTCATCTGGCCATGCATTATGAAACACAATTAAGCCGGCTGGAAAAAGTAAACGGAAACTTCAAATGCATCGTTGATTTCAATTTTAAAGATCCTGTACAGATAGGCGGAAGTATCAAGGTAAAGAATGCCGGAGTATATTCAGGAAGCAGAAAACTGACGGATAGAAGACAGGTCATTGAGATCAGTCACCAGGATCAGGCTGATGCTTTGCCTGTGGACGGGAATTTCAACATCAGTATTGTGGCGAATAATATTACATTCAGACAGCGGGAAATCCGGGGTAGAATTAATATTTACAGTAAAAATGTTTCCTTCCCCAATCTTGAATATATCCACGGACGGCTAAAAATAGAATGTCAGGATAAGACACAGGCTCATTTCAATTATGATTTTCCGGTTATGAAAAAAATAATCGGAAACCTGAAAATAAACCGGACCAGAGTGGATTTTCCCGGACTTGAGGAAATTTCGGGAAATATTGAGATCAGTAATAATTCTTATGCAGCATTTCCGCTTCTGGAAAAATCAGGAAGTATTCAGATCGGACAGTATGCAGGAGCAGGATTTCCTTTCCTGAAAGAAATAAACGGAAACTTTCAGAACAGTGGATTTGAAACCTGTTACCTGACAGAGCTGCAGAAGGTACAGGGAAGTCTGAATACCCATCAGGTTCTGGCAGAAAACGTACTGGAAGTAGGAAATCTGATAATGGGGAAATACTGTGAATTCAATCATTTAAAGAAGATCAATGGATATGTAAGCTCTAATGGAAGTTTTAACTTCAGATCACTGGAGTATATCGGATCTATGGTCAATGAAAAGCAGAAAAACTCAGAACTGCCTTCATTAAAGAAGATAGGTAATTACCTGTTCGATGAAAATGACGGCTTGGAAGACTTTGCAGAACATATCCATTTTAATGTAAGGGAAAACCTGTTTGTATCAAAAAACAGGTGTTATATCGCCAGACTGCATGCGGGAGTGATGTATGACTGTTTCAGCTATCCGCTTAAAAAACTGGTCTCTATTTTAAAACTGCGGCATAAAAGCTTTCAGAACTTTGTCACCCGTGAATATGAAAGAGAGTGGATCAACTACAATTCACCCAACTTTAAAAAAGTTTTACATCAGATTGAAAGAGTATGGACTCAAACAGACCCCATCCGTTATGAAGAGTTTTTTACCCATTACGACAGGGATTTTAAACTTTTCTGTTTCAGCTATCTCGGGGTGGGAACATTAATGAAAAAACTAGATGCCGGAAAAATCTGTCAGGACGAAATTCAGGTCAATTACTTTGAATACGATGAAAACGGAAACAAAAACCGGATACAGAGAACCAATTATTACGAAGTATATGAAGTGGAAAATGAGAAATTCAGACTGTCCCTGTGGGGAAGGGAACAACATTCTTATGCCGTGAAATGCTGGTGCCCTTCTACCTCGGAAGAACACTGGCTCTGGATAGAATCCCGGTATAAAGATAACGCATTAACCGCGATAGCATCTACCTTCAGGATTCACGAGAATATCATTCCTCATATTAAATGTCTGAAAAGGCAGGGCGATGTGCTGATCTGTGAATTGAAAAAGGAAGTCCGCCCGGAAGGAAATGTGAGACCTTTAACCGCTGAAGAATATTTCAGTCTTCTGGAAGCAGAAGCATAATCATAGGACAGAAGCAGTAGTTTAAGCTGAAAAACGATCCCGACAAGGAGCTTTACAGGTTCAAATCCTGTCTGCTCTGTCTTTTTAAACCAAAATAAAATAACGAAAGAACCAAAAAAAAGAAATTAAGAAAAAATAAAAAATATTATGAACACATATATCGACATTGGCATTAACCTGACCAATAAACAGTTTCACAACGAACACGACGAAATCATCAACCGTGCCCTGGACAACGGAGTAGATCACATGATCCTTACCGGAACCAGCGTAAGAGGAAGCCGAGAATCCGCAGAAATCGCGGCAGACTACCCTGAAATCCTGTATTCCACAGCGGGAATCCATCCCCACGACGCCAAATCTTTCAACTCAGAAAGCATCCCCGGACTCAGACAACTATTAAACCTGGATCATGTCATCTCAGTAGGAGAGTGCGGACTGGATTTCGACAGGGACTTTTCACCAAGGCCTGTTCAGGAAAAATGTTACAGGGCTCAGCTTGAATTGGCCATTGAAGTCCGTAAACCGCTTTTTCTGCATGAAAGAGCTGCATTTAAAAGGTTTAACGAAATTACGGATGAGTATCTTTCCAAATTACCGGAAGCAGTCGTACACTGTTTTACAGGAACTCTGGAAGAAGCGAAAATATACCTGGATAAAGGCTTTTACTTAGGATTTACCGGGGCAATAAGTGATGAGAAAAGATTCAGCCATCTGGAAGAGGTGATCAGATATACCCCTCTGGACCGGATGATGATTGAAACAGACGCTCCGTTTATGCTGCCGAAAAATATGCCGAGAACACAGAACCGCCGCAATGAACCTTCTTATCTTCCGTACGTGGCGCAGACAATTGCCCGCTGGAAGAAGATCAGTATTGCTGAAGTTGCAGATGAAACCACAGAAACGGCCGGGAATTTTTTCAAAATATAAAAAAGAGCCCTACTGTAAAGTAAAGCTCTTTTATTTTTACAACACAAAGTTTCATGATTAATATCGTAGATTTAAGAAGTATTGATTCAATGAAACGTACGTTATCACACCGCTTCATCAGCGACGAAGTCGCCACTCTTTGCCTTCTCAAAATAAAACATCAGGTTATCCAAGCTTTGCGTTTATTTTAAATATCAAGCCAGATCAGAAATAGTCAGTCTGTTGATGAATTCAGATTCTAAAGACTTTTCAAAGCAGCTTCCAAAGCAAGCTCCATCATCGGCTTCAGGGCTTTTTCCCTTTCGTCAGCTGAAATTTTTTCGTGAGTAGGAATAATATCAGTAACGGTAAGGATCGTTGCCGCATTTTTCCCTAAATGCCGGGCGTTGGCAAATAACCCGAAAGCCTCCATTTCTACCGCAGGACAGTTGTATTGGGTTGCGATAGCAGGAATATCAGGATTTTTTCGGTAGAAAATATCGCTGCTGTGTACGTTGATCGCTTTGGCATCCAGAGAAAGCGCTTTAGCCGTTTCATTGATTGTTCCAAAGATATTCCCCTGGTGAGAAAGGATTTCATCTTCAATTTCCCAGGCATATTTGGCATAGGTACTTTCGCTGGCTGCATTTTCGATATTTAAAATATCAAAAAGTTTAAGATCCGTGGTATAAGCTCCGCAGGTTCCGATTCGGATGATGGTATCTACCTCATATTCGGTGAAGAGCTCAAAAGAATAGATCCCGATACTTGGGAACCCCATTCCGCTGGCACCCACAGTGATTTCTTTACCTTTATAAAGACCGGTGTAATAAAAAATTCCTCTTGTTTTGCTTACCAGTTTAGCATCTTCCAAATAATTTTCAGCAATATATTGTGCACGGAGCGGATCCCCCGGCTGTAATACTACTTTAGCAATTTCTCCTTTTTTTGCACTGATGTGAATACTCATAATTTTATTTTGAATGTGGGCAAAGATACTAAATATGTGGATTATGAACTGTCAATGGTAAATAGTCATCCGCTTCGCTTGTGAATTTTTTAAGCTCAATTCACTGTTGACTTGCAAAGCAAAATTGGCCATTCACCAAAATAACATTGCCAATCCGGAGCAACGATAGCATAATACAGAGCAGGTGTCCGAACGTTCCGGCAGTTACTTTTGTAAAATAATTAAAATTTTTAAAAAAAATGAAAATTGAACATATTGCCATCTGGGTAAAAGACCTCGAAAAATCCAGAATGTTTTACCGGAAATACTTCGGGGCTGTCTCCAATGAAAAATACCGTAATCCGGTAAAGAACTTCGAATCCTTTTTTTTAAGCTTTGAAAACGGATGCCGCCTTGAATTAATGACCAGACCGGACATTCAGGAGAACGAAAACTCTTTTGAAGCACAGAAGTATGGAATTATACATCTGGCTTTTTCAACGGGAAGCCGTGAAAAAGTAGACCGGCTTACGGAAATTTTAAGAAAAGACGGATACAGGATCGCAGGAGAACCACGTACAACAGGGGACGGTTACTATGAAAGTGTTATTCTGGACCCGGAAGGTAACATTATAGAAATAACTGAATAGAAATAATGTAAATGGTGAATAATGAATCCGTTTTGCTTGTGAATTTTTTCACGGTTGTTTCAATTCATCATTGACTTGTGCAGCAAAATTGACAATTCACTGGTAATATTCCTAAAAAGTTTTATTCTCAGAGAAATAATTTTATTTTTGTTCAATGATGGAAAATAAATCCGCATTTTTAGATACCTTATTTCTGCTTCGGAAGGATGAATGTATTACAATCTTCACAGATCTTTATGAAATCTCTAAAAAAGAGGAACAGGAGGCTGCAGATTATTTCGAATCCGAATTTGAAAAAGAAAGACTGGAGTTTTTATCAGATCAGATCAGCTGTGACCGCGAAACAGCCGTCTGGGCTGCAAAAATTCTCTACCACAGCGCACAGTTATACCTGATCAGAAAAGACACTGAAAAGGATCTGGACAGATTAATTCCTCCGTTTAAAGGTAAAAGAAATATTTCGGCCTTATTATCGGCAGACCTGTCACTGCGGTTTTTGCCACAGACGATTTCCGCTTTGCAGTTTGCCGATCCGGAAGACCCGCTCATCAGAATGCTGGAAAATATCCTCCTTCAGTTTCATTATTCAGGGATCGGATTTGATCTGGATCTTGAAAACGTAAACTGGGAAGAAGAATTAAAAGATAAAACCTACCGGAAACTGTATCTGGAAAGAATTGTAGAAAAAAAATCTTACAGACTGGCCGAAATTCCATACATCAACCAACTCCTGATCGCGGAATTTGGGATGTATAAAGACATTTTCTGGAGAGAACTAAAAA
Organism: Chryseobacterium indologenes; assembly: GCA_002439165.1. Taxonomy (GTDB): domain Bacteria; phylum Bacteroidota; class Bacteroidia; order Flavobacteriales; family Weeksellaceae; genus Chryseobacterium; species Chryseobacterium indologenes_E. The sequence continues at coordinate 196,524 of DJTE01000002.1, read as the reverse complement.
CAATAACCGAAAACCATGGGAAGAGCTAGTGAAATATTTGAATTTTTAAAAGACCCAACGAAAGAAAGTTTCCTGAAGAGCAGGGAGATCGTAATTAATGATCCTGAATATAATCCGTATTCGGATGATACCGGAAATTTGCTGGAATTATTAAATGAAGGGAAGTTTGAAGAAGTCATCCGGTATGTGAACGTTAACATCTTATTAAGTCCCGGCGCTCATATCTATAAATATTTTGCCTATAAGGAATTAGGGGATGAGAAAGGGATGAGAATGGAGATGATGATTGCACAGGGCATTTTTGAAGGCCTTGAAAAAACAGGCGACGGAACCAGATATTCACCCTATATTGTCACCCGCATTTCTGATGAAAGAGATCTGGTAAGGCACCATTTTGATAAACAGGATACAGGGCAGAGACTGTTCAACGACGGAGACAGGATCATGGACGTACTCACGCTTGATGACGGAACAGAAATGTATTTTGATATAAAAGATATTTATCAGAGAATTTCTTTCTCCTTCAGTAAAAACAGTGAGCAGGAAGAAAATGGAGAGGAAAAACCCAAAAAGAAAAAATGGTGGAAATTTTAATTTTTTAAATCAATGAATCATAATATTACAAAACTCAATACCGTTCTTAATTACGTAAAAGATACCTTCGTAGGAAAAAATGACGTGGTAGATCTTCTGGGAATCTGTCTTCTTGCCAGAGAAAATGCCTTTCTGTACGGACCTCCGGGAACCGCAAAATCGGCAATCGTAAGAACGCTTTCCAAAACCGTAAAAGACGGTAAAAATTTTGAATACCTTTTAACCCGGTTCACAGAGCCGAACGAAATTTTCGGCCCTTTCGATATCAGAAAATTAAAAGAAGGTGAACTTCTTACCAATACAGAAGGAATGATGCCGGAAGCTTCCATGGTGTTCCTGGATGAGATCTTCAATGCCAACTCAGCGATCCTGAACTCCCTGTTGATGGCTTTAAACGAAAAAATCTTTAAAAGAGGAAAGGAAACCAGGCATTTACCGGCTCTGATGTTCGTTGGAGCGAGTAACGTACTTCCGGAAGATGAAGCGCTGAATGCATTATTCGACCGTTTTCTGATCAGGATCAATGTGGATTATGTAAATCCTGACCTTCTTCAGCAGGTACTTTTAGCCGGAAGAAAACTGGAAAACCCGGTGGAAACGGAAACTCCTGAAATCCTTTCCGGTGAAATCAGGGAACTGCAGGAATTATGCAGAACCATTGATCTGAAACCGGTGTATGAAGTGTACTTAAATACCATCATCAGTCTCAGAAATACAGGAATTGCCATTTCCGACCGTCGTGCCGTGAAATTACAGAATCTGATTGCCGCAAGTGCCCTGATCTGTGGAAGAAACGAAGCCATTCTTTCAGACCTCTGGGTACTCAAACATATCTGGGATACCGAAGAGCAGATTGAAATTCTGGAAGGGATTATCAACAGGACCATTGAAAAAGATGAAAATCCTAAATCCCATCCGCAGGCCATGCAGAACAAAACTCCGGATCCTGAAGAAGTGATGAAAGATGTAAAAATCTTAGTTGAAAAATGGAATGAAGGAACGCTGAGTTTTGAAGAGCAGAACGTGATCAAAGATAAGCTGAGATACCTCCAGACCCGCTGTGACTGGATCAGAAATCCGGAACAGAAACAATATATTCAACAGGAAATAGAAAGCTTATGGCAGAAGATTCTTCAAAGCGTGTAAAAGAATTCTGGGCAGAACTTCCCCGTGCAGATGAAGATTTTTTAGGCTCGATCCGGGACTGGAAAAACGTGCAGATCGCATTGGAAGAAGACGTGATCTGGCTGAAAGGCTTTACCGGAGAGCAGGCTGTTTCACCGGAAATCCAGCAGCTGCCGGATTTTTTACTGTACGAATTGAGAGAAGGCCTTTTATTCCGGAAAGATGCCCTGGTTCCCAGTAAAAAAGTGAGAACCGCGTTACTATGGACACCGATTGATAAAGCGCTGCGGCTTACTTTTCCCTCTTCCAATCAGAATTTTTTCAGAATTGATGAAAAAGTAGAGGTCAGATTGGTGCCCGGTGGAGAGGAGCAGCCTGCTGTTGCTCTGTTAAGCCTTATTGATGAGATTAAAGAAAAAATAGTAACCTTTCCAAAATTCAGGCTGGAAAAAACAGACTGGACGGTTATTAATGATAAAGCCCTGTTTTTGGGAACCCCATTATTAAGCCTTCCGGGGAAAACCTTTTGGATGAAAGACCACCATCTTCTTCCGGCAGGTTTTGATTTTGAATTTAAAAACTTAAGTGCTCTGTTACAGAGAAAATATAATGCAGCTCAGGACCAGTGGCTGTTATGGAACGAAGACGGAAGCGTTTTACCTCTTGATAAAACCGGTTTCCGGAAACTTTCCGTAAGCTCATTTCGCCTGACCGAAAAATCTAAGGAATGGATATAAACGAATATTTCCAGTCATACGAAAACTATTTCTGGGAATGGAGTACCGATAAAGATATTCCCGATCCCACAGGCTATCAGGAAAACAACCTTATTTCAATTCCGAATGTAGGGGCGGTAGCATACAGACCTTATGTAATGGAGATTCTGAAGGAACTTCAGCTGCAGGGTTTTCCGCCTTTCGGAGCATTATTGCTGGTGTTGTATGCCTCTCAGGATGGATACCTCAATTTAGACGGGGTCTATTATTACCTGAATAAAATCCAGACCGAAAGTAAAGAGGAAGTCCGTTTGGATATAGAGTCAGGATTTAAGTTCCTTCAAAACCTTAAAAGTTTGGGCACGCGCTATAAAACCGGACAAAACCGGATTATTCTTTTACAGACCCTGTTCAGACATGTTCCACGTCTGGTTAGATCCTCCGTAAGTGCAGAAATGATCTTAAAAGGGTTTGCCAGAAGACCTCACAGCCTTGCCGGATCAGCAGAGAAAAAAGAACTGACGGATGCCGTTAAAATAAAAGACATCCGGACGTTAGCGATATTAAATGAGAAATTTCCGTCGGTAGAATCCATCGTCAATATGATGAAAGACACCGTTGATATTCCTGAACTGGAAGATGAAGTGGCCGAAGAAGAAACCACCGTTGAAACCGGTGACGACTTCATCCGGGAACTGATTGAAGAACCGAAAACCTTTCAGGTAGGAAGCCTGATCAAAAGAATATGGAGCGGCCTGAAAATTCCTATGCGTCATCTTTCTCCCGGAGAACAGCCGATCGGAGGAATTTCCGACATGACGAATAAAGGAGAACTTCACCGGATGCTTTTATCAGAATTTGCCAATGAGGATGATGTTTTTATGAACCGTGTGGCCAATAATGAAGCCCTGTATATCCAGCGTGAAATCCCGCCTGAAGAAAATATCTTTGAGAGAATTATCTTAATTGATACTTCTATAAAAAACTGGGGTACCCCAAAAGTACTGGCATTTGCTTCAGCTATTGCGGTGATCAAACATCCCAAAGCCCATTCCGAATGTAAAGTTTTTGCACTGGGACAGACCATTGTGCCCGTTTCCCTGGACAGGGTGGAAGAAGTGGTGGAAAACCTGAACCATGTAAGCCCCGTGCTGGAATCTTCCCAGGCTCTGGAAAAGTTTTTTGAAGAAGACCACAAAGAGAAAGATCTTGAAGTGTTTTTCATTACCCATCAGGAAAATCTGGCTAATCAGAAACTGCAGAAAGTAATTAACGAAAACAGAGACCGTCTCAAGTTTCTTGTAACGACATCGGCAGACGGAGAACTGAATTTTTATAAACATCATAAAGGAACCAGAAAGCATATCCAGAAGATCCTGCTTCCGCTGAAAGAGCTGTGGGCCAATCCTCCGCAGAGAAAATCAAAAACTCCTCAGGATTCCCGGAACGGAAAAAAAACAGATCTTCCACTGAATTATCCCATCCTGTTTCCGGCTCCGGCCAACCAGATCGCACAGTTTATGTACGAAGGGGAATTCTTTATTTTAAGCAGCAAAAAACAGCTGCTGAGAACCTATCTTTCTGATAATTATTATGACAGAGAATATTATGACCGCCATAAGACCCATCACGGATGCGAAGTGCTGTTTGAAAATATCTCTGTAAAGCCCAAAGGACAGTTTAGCCTGGCAAAAAATAAACAGCAGCAGTTCATCCTGTGCCAGTATCAGCCGGATAAAAAACTGATTTCAAAGCTTAACCTGAATACCAGAGAATACTCAGAGCTGAATATTTCGGAAAAAATTATTCCACAGGAATTTAAACTGGTTTATTTTAACAGAAATTTTTATCTGTTTTTCCCGAAAGCACCCTGGATTTCGGAAATTAACCTCGAAGGAAATATCTCTATTGAACAGGTGAAAAATGATGAAGATATTGCGAAAAGCGATGCCAAGATCCAGTTAGAACTCAATAAACTGTCATATGGAATAAGAGTGGTAAGCAATTTTACGAGAATTGGCATCAATACAGAGGGGAAGCTGGTGATTTCACAGAGTGAATTACATAAAAATTATGTCAATACACTCACCTTGCGTAAAAATAAAAATCAGATAAAAATTTTCGCAGCTAAAAATAAAAACAAATTCAGTTTTTCTGACGGAAGCGATATTATCACAGATGCCAGGGGAATGCTTACATTCAAAAGCAGTAACAAAAATATTCCGGAGTTTTATATCCCCTCTACGGAAAACGGTTTCCTGGCACTGGCTACGGATACAGAGTTTGGAGGTTCAGAATATTATCTGCCGGATCATACCCTGCTGAAGGTGAGAAAAATGGACGATATGTATGAAGAGTATTTAATGAGATTTATAGATCAGATTGTGGAATATGGAGCTTAGAATAAAACCTTTTCCGAAAAATAGCTATCCTAAAAAAGGACTTTTAATAAAAGGTTCCTCACCCTTTATCTGGCTTCATGAAATGGAAATATTAGGAACAGATCTTGATGAGGTCCGTTCTTTTGCAATTCCTTCCAATGAACCGAACGGAATATATGGATGCTTTCTTGTATTTAACGGTTCTGCTCCTGATGAAATCGGAAGAAATGCCTATTTCCAGTGTGTGGATAACAAGCTGTTTATCCCCGAAAATACAGTTTTCTATCCCAAAGTAAATCCTGAAGACTGGCTGAATACAGATGCGGAATTCCTGATCATGCACCCTGAATTCGGGTTGGTGAAATTGAATGAAGAAATCGACTGGTTCTCATTAATCCGGCATCCGGAACAGACAAAAGATACAGTCCGAAAACCATCCAACGGCGTGAAGATTCCTCAGAACATTGAGAGTTATACCGTAGAAATGGATGATGACAAAGTTCTGGAAGATCTTGAGAAACCGAAAACCGAAGAAGAATGGATGAAAGACCTGCCTTTCGACCTTAAAAAAGTAATGGCCGGTAACAAAAAAGAAATCGAAAAATACCTGAGCTATATAGAAAAATATCCTGACAGGGCCGTAGATCTCGGAGTTCCGCTCGATGTGATGGGAACCTCAAGAGGAGATGGTTTCGCGAATTTTCAATTCGGGACACCCTGGCTGGATAGGCTGTTTGGAGGAAAAAAAAATGCAGGCGGTTCCGGGCGGGATTACCGCTGGGTTTTCTGGGTAATTTTACTGACACTTGGCTTGGTAAGCATATTTAGGCATTGGAGTGAAGATAAGTCTGCAAAAACCTCAACAGCCACTTCAGGTGAAATTTATACAGGGCCGGGCAAAGAGGAGGATCCGAATCTGATGAAACCTATGGTAGCCTATCAGTCGGGGGTTACTGATATTGACATGAAAATAGATTCCATGTACGGCCGGAAAAGACGTGAGCTGATGGAGGAAAGTGTTCTGGCCAACATGATGTACCATAATCCGAAAAAAGAAACCACCTACAAGGAGTATCTGGATAAAGGAGGAAGACCTATTGAAAACATTTATAAAGATATTGACGGCATAAAAGCTAAAGTAAAGACATCAGAAGATTCCCTTAAAAAAGTATACCGCAAGAGGATTACAGAATATATCGGACAGAATGAAGCGGGCTACCGGCAGAAAATCAAAGACTCCATCAAAAAATCGAATCCCGGAAAAGCGGTGGATAACGGTACCGTAAAAAAAATATGGAAGAAAAAGCAGGTTTTGGTGGAAGATTCACTGGGCCGTCTTTACGGAACAAAAGAATATGCTGATACACCGGTTTATAAGAATGAAAATTCGGATATTGGCGAAATAGAAATCAAAAAGCCCCGTCAGAAACAGGATATTTCCCTTTCGGATATTTTCTGGCTGATTGTGGCGATGGCAGGTGCCGTTGGCCTCTATTCCTTTATTATCAAGAAAAGATCACTGAGCGTAGGTGGAGATCATGTTCCGGCAGGAGTCAAGATTTTTCTGATGATCGTTCTGGTAGTCATGCTGGCTTATATCTTTTATCCTTTGATCGAAATGTACGGCTACAACTGGTTCGTATGGATTCTTATCATTTGCGTTATACTCCTTCTTTACCGTTTGTTCAGTGAAGATAAAACCATTTTAAAATCAGATAAAGATGAATAGGCAGAAGTTTACAGAAAAATTCATGGCGGCATTTTTCATTCTGGCGATCCTTAAGATCATCGGAATTCTGGCGCAGCTTTTTCATCAGAGTTTTTGGGAGGTAATATGGACCCTGGTTGTTTTCACTTTTGTGGCCATTATGATTTTTGCCGTTCTGCTTCGTCTGCAAAAAAAAGAAAAAGGGCAGAACTTATCAGGAGGAAAAAGCAGGGGAGGAAGCTTATATGTGGAAACCTCTCTTTTCGATAAAATCAGGAACAAATACGAAGAACTCGCGGAAAAGTATATTGCAGAAAAGGATTACAAAAAGGCGGCAAAAGTTTATATGAACCTCCTTCAGGATCATTACAGGGGAGCAAAGACACTGGAAGACGGAGGCTTTTATACCGAAGCGGCGGTCATTTATCTTAAAAAACTGAAGAACAAATCAGATGCGGCCGTCTGCTATGAAAAAGCAAAACAGTACAAAAAAGCGATTGACCTGTATAAGGAGCTGGGACATAAAGAAAAAGTAGGGGATCTGTACAGAACCATCAATGATATTAAAAACTCCAATACCTATTATCAGATGGTAGTGGATGATTATGTAAGCAACAGCCAGATGATAAAAGGTTCCCTCATCTACCGCAAAAAAATGGAGATGCCGGAAGAAGCTCAGAAAATCCTTCTGAAAGGATGGAAAGAAAATAAAGACGCTTTCAACTGCTTAAATAATTATTTCGCCAATATTTATGATGTGAAGCAACTTGGAAATTCCATTCAGGAACTGTATAAGGAAACGCCGGAGGATAAAAAGATCACCTACCTTGATGCCATGAAGTACGAATTTAAAAAAGATCCTCAACTTCAGGAAGTAACCCGGAACATCGCTTACGAGATCATCACTGAAAAAATTTCAGAACATTCTGAAATTGTCAACGAACTGAAACATTTTAATCCGGATGATGAGGTGATCCTGAAAGATATTTCCAGATATAAAACAGGCCGGAATAAGATGTTCAGGAATTAATTGATCTTAAAAACTTTATATTTACGTTTCTTTCTTTAGCCGAAGCCAAAGAAGTGTTTGTTATTGCTACTTCCGGGTACAAAAGCTTACATGATTACCAGGGAAGCTTACCTAAAGACCTGGAAAAATCAGATATTTCAAAGGGGGAAGCTTCAGAGAATTATTGATGAAAAATAATAAAACGGACAGAAGATAATCAAAATTAAATGCTTAAAAAATTACAGATTATACTTATAGGAACAGGAATTCTTTTTTCAGGAACTGTTCTTTCACAAAACAGAAACGCAGCACTTATTCCTTACAGGGCAGGCAATGTTTATGGCCTGTCCGATACTTTGGGAAAAGTAATAGTGAAGCCGGAATTCAGTGATATCAAAACTTTCGGATACTATTTCGATAAAAAAGCCAAGACATTATCTGAAGCCCGGTTTGTAGTAAAGAAAACAGGTAAATATTTTTTAATAGACCATAGAAATCAGCCCGTAATTCCACAGAACAATAAATATGATTCCATCACTATCGATAAAGATGACTGCCGGATCGCCTATGTATATTCACAGGGTAAAACCGGAGTCTTCTTTAAAAATAAGGAAATCATAGCACCTGTATATGATAAAATAGAACCCGAAAAAAATACATCCTTCAAGGTTATAAAAGAAGATAAAAAAGGAATATTCAACAGTGCCGGAATTCCGGTTGTACCTATCGGAAATTATGCTTATCTCTCTTATGGGGACTATGAAAAAGGGAAAATAGAATGGCTGGCAAGAGGATCATATGGCGAAAGTCTTAAACATTTTTACGATGTTCCGGTGGAAATACCCCAAAAAGAAAACTATATTTCGCGATATAACGATAATTATCAGTTTCCTTTCGAAAAAGAAATTCCGGATCTGCAGACAAAAAAGAGAAAAGTGGGAAGCCTGTATAAAACAACAGCGGAATATTCTTTCATGAAAAGATATGTTGAAGTGGGAAAAGACGGTCTGTATACTTTTTATGATTTTTATCTGGATAAAGAACTGTTTCCGCTTCAGTACGAAAAATTCAATGTAATGGGAGCGGATCACAATACCATTTTATTTTCCGCTCTGAAAAACAGAAAATACGGACTTTTAAACCTGGACGGGAAAATCATACTGCCGGTACAGTATGATGAAATCATTAAGAATGATGATGGAGCTGTTCTGAAAAAAGACGGTAAATACGGACTTTATATTCTGAACACAGTATATAAACCTATCGAAGCAAAATACACACAGGCTGTGAAAAAATATAAGAGCATTCCGGTGTCCGGATCGTGGCAGTTTTCCATCTGCAAAACAGGAAAAGATTATATCGGAGAAAACGGAATTGAATATTTTAAGCAATAATTTATTTATCTTTGCACCAGAAAAATATGAAACTACAAAGAACACATATCAATGCAGAACTATGCGGAAGCCCTTCAATAAAGGGATTATTCGTGTATGATTGGATGATATTACATGAGGCGAAATGTGCATTCTTTGGAAATTATTTACAGTAAACCCGTAAAAATTTTATCAAAATATAAGCAAAAACGCCTCGGTTGCCGGGGCGTTTTTTGTGTTTTCAAGGCAAAAATTATTTAGAACGAAAAAAAATAACCATAAAAGCGAAAATTTTTTAATCAACAATGAACAATTAATAAGAAAATAAAGCGTGATAAGTAACCCGGTGAGAGACAGTCATTTAGGTATTTAAGAAATCTGCAGGCTACTGCGGACAGGAATTTTCTATTCTAAATTTTTAATATAATTAGCTGATTTTCAAATAGTTAATTGAAAAATAAATTTGCAGGTTTCAAAATTTCATATTTACTTTGCAACCGAAAATTGAAAGCAACAGGTTTTCAGGATTCATCTAATAATTTAAAAACAAACAGTACAATGCTACAATTACATAACATACAAAGTCAGTTTTCAAAATTACACGGACAGGAGCCGATGGAGCTGTGGTATGCGAATATTCTTGATTGTGGATTTGTGGATAAAAAGGTGCTTATATACGTAGGTCTCTCGTGACCTGACACGTAAAAATATAGTAAGCGCCTCCCAAAAAGAGGCGCTTTTTTTATGGTTTCTTTAGCTTATTTGGTAAAGCGCCGGTCTGTGGAACCGGAGAACAGGGTTCGATCCCCGGAGATACCCCAAATAATAAGATCCCATAGCTCAATTGGTTAGAGTGCCGGCCTGATACGTCGGAGGTTGAAGGTTCAAGTCCTTCTGGGATTACAAAAAATGGTCTATTGAGGTAATGGCTAACCTGCCCGACTGTCTCTTGGGCACTGCGGGTTCGATTCCCGCATAGACCGCAAAGGTTCACGGAAAATTTCAGCTCCGGCTGTCTCCCGGAAAAGAAATCATACTGAACCTGAAAACTGGAAAGATAACGGTGGTTGTTTACCCGTCTTGGACGCGGGAGGACGCAGGTTCGAATCCTGCTTTCCAGACCAATGCTCCATTAGCATAGTGGCGAGTGCATCCGGCTTTCTACCGGAAGATAAGGGTTCGATTCCCTTATGGAGTACAAAAAGTGAAGTGATTACAGCCATTCACAAATGGTAAACGATTTCGTAGCTCAAGTGGTTAGAGTATCGGTTTCATAAGCCGAAGGTTGAAGGTTCGAGTCCTTCCGAAATTACAAAAATGATTCTGTAGCTCAATGGTAGAGCGCTGGTCTGTTAAACCAGAAGTTGAAAGTTCGGGTCTTTCCGGAATCGCAGATAACTAAATGTTAATTGTTTCAAAAGAGAAAAAGAAAAGGTTTGTCAAGCGCAGAAGATCTTTACGCCAAAAATACGGTATCATACAGACAGACTTTTTCTTACCTCAAAAAATGATGGTTCGCCGAAGTGGAAGAGTCGGGGCGGTCTGCAAAACCGTTGCGTTAGCTGAGTGGGTTTGACTCCCATAACCATCTCAAAGAAGAAGGAGAAGAATGAAGAAAGAGAAAAATAAGGCTGAATGATCTTCAGCAATGATGAAAACTAGTTAGTTCGAAAAAATAAAAGTCTGTCAGGCGCAGAAGTTCTTATATCAAACACAAAAAATTAAGACAGGCTTTATTTTTTTAGAAAAAGGAAGTGCGCCGGAGTTGGAGAGCCGGGGCAGACTGTAACTCTGTTGCTTTATAGCTGAGTAGGTTCGAATCCTGCCACTTCCACTAAAAACCACCGGTAATGTAACGGCAGCATGCAGGAACTATACTCTTGTTGTTCAGGTTCAATTCCTGGTCGGTTGGTTTTTTTATAAAAGATAAAAATTGATGATAGGTTTCAGAAAAGAAATCTTGATCAGTAAACATACATTACTCATGGAAGGAGAAACGTTTGTCAGGCGCAGAAGATCTTTACAAACACTAACAGGCATAGTTTATTTATAGACAGACTTTCTCTGACCTTTTATAACAATGATCAGTAATGAGCAATGAGCAATAAGTAATGAGTACTTTCAACTATTACCAATTACTCATTACCGATTACCCATCATATAATTACGCGGGAATGGCGGAACTGGCAGACGCACTTGATTTAGGCTCAAGGTATTGGGGGTTCGACTCCCTCTTCCCGTACAGAATGATCAGTAATGAGCAATGAGTAATAAGTAATGAGTACTTTCAAATATTACCAATTACTCATTACCCATTACCCATCAAAAAACCCGGAAGAGTGGTGTACAGGGTGTGCACGTTAGTCTGAAAAACTAAAGGTACAGGTTCAATTCCTGTCTGTTCCGCAAAACATCATAACACTGATCCATAGTGTAACTGGCAGCACCCAAGATTCTGGCTCTTGGAGTTCAGGTTCGAATCCTGATGGATTAACAGAAATACTCCGATAGTGTAATGGCAGCATCCCGGTCTCCAAAACCGTTGGTACTGGTTCGAATCCGGTTCGGAGTGCAAAAAAGAATGATTAACAGCATTCAAAAAAAAATTATGAACTGTAAAATTGAAACGTAGAATTTAAAATGTAAAAAAAATGGAAACGCAACACGAAACATGGCAGAACATGAATGGAAAAATTTTCCGTAACTCTATCACACAGCTGGTAGAAGAAGCCATCATCCGCGAACTGGCAGCCGGACACCGTCTGAAAGTATGTGTAGGATCTGATTCCCACGTATACGGAGAAGCCATCAATTATGCTACGGCAGTAGTATTCGTTCGTGAAGGAAAAGGAGCGTTTACCTTTATCAGAAAAGAAAGAGAAATACAGACAATCAGCATCAAAGAAAGAATGCTGAATGAGGTGAACAGATCCGTAGCGACCGCTTACGCCATCTGTGCCGTTCTGGATGCTTATGGTGTAGAAATGGAGGTACACGCAGACATCAATACCGACCCGGAATTCAAATCCAATACGGCATTAAAAGATGCGATGGGATACATTCTCGGAATGGGGTATGTCTTTAAAGCAAAACCCTTTGCCTTTGCAAGCTCCAACTGTGCCGATATGATGGTTTAATCTTTTGATCTGAAATAAAAATAACAGTACAGGAAAAGCAAGGCTGGAACTGTCAGAAACCGTGAAAAACAAATAAAAGAGAACCTTAAAAACTGGTAACCATGTATTTTCTAATTCAGGCTAATGTCTATTTAGATCCCGATCATTACAAAATTTTTGATGCCCTGGAAGAACTGGATATTGATTATGAAGTAATTAATATTCCTCCAACAGCAGAAAAAATCGATTTCAAAACGGACAGAAAGGACGTCTTTGTTTACGGTTCGGTTACGATTGCAAGACTGGCCAGACAAAATCCAGACTGGTATCCCGGTTCTTTTTACGGAGGAAATCATTTATACGGGGTTTATTCCCGATATTATGGTGAAAATCTCCTGAATCATACCATTTCCGTACATAAAATCTCAGAAGCTTTACTCTGGAAAAAGAATGAAATGAAATTCATTAAACCTTACACGGAAGCGAAGATTTTTACAGGAAAAGTATTCACAGAAGCAGAATGGAACGATTTCGTTTTTGAATCGCTGGAAAACCCATCCAACAGGATTACCGAAAATTCTCTGGTACAGGTTTCCGAAGCTAAGCGGACGGTAAAAGAAGCAAGACTTTGGATTGTGGGCGGGCAGATTATTGATGGAGGCTATTATAAATTCAATGATCATGCTCCTTTTGAAGAAAAAGTTTCAGAAGACGGATTAGCTTTTGCCCGTGACATGATTCAGCTTTTCAATCTTGAAGAAGCCTTTGTGATGGATATTTGTTGTACAGATGAAGGATGGAAAATTGTAGAGATCAACTGCATCAACAGTTCCGGATTTTATCCCAATACCAACGTGAAAAGTGTTATCAAAGCTTTGAATATTTACTTTTCCCAATAAAAAATACAGAAATGTTTTTATATGATAAAGTCATAGTCATTGATATTGAAGCAACCTGCTGGGCAAAAGGAGAAGCTCCCGGGAATTCAAAAAGAGAAATCATTGAAATCGGGATCTGCAAACTGAATATGTCAGACGGAAGCATAGAAGATAAAAGAAGCTATCTGATCAGACCTTTATACTCAGAAATAAGCGAATACTGTACAAACCTTACAGGAATTACCGCTGAAAAACTGGAAAAAGAAGGAATGACCTTTCAGGAAGCCTGCGCCAATATCAAAAACAGATACAGTTCCCTGCACAGAACCTACGCCGGCTACGGTGGATTCGACAAATCGATCATGGAAAGCAAGTGCAGCGAAATGGGAGTGAAATTTCCTTTCAGTGAAACCTATCTCGATCTGAAAGTGATGATAAGTTTAATAAGCGGTGAAAAACCGGCCGGACTTCTGAAAGAACTGGAAGCAAGAAATATCAGTTTTGAAGGAAGTGCGCACAGTGGTGCAGACGATGCCTTTAATACGGCAAAACTCCTGTATCATGTTTTAAAAAAATAAAGCAATGCAAAGAACCAAAAGACTACTGTTCCTGGATGATGTAAGATACCCGGTTGAAGCATATCATTATACGAAACAGGACATTTTCCTCAGAAGAGACTGGCATATCGTCCGGAATTACGAACAGTTTGTCAGCAGGATTCTGGAAAAAGGACTTCCGGAAATGATTTCTTTTGACCACGACCTTGCTGATGAACATTATTTAAAAGCTGATGCCCGGGACTTTGTTGAAAAAACAGGCTACGACTGTGCGAAATGGCTTACAGAATACTGTATGGATAATTATTTAGACTTACCGAAATTCTACTGCCATTCTATGAATCCCGTAGGAAAAGAGAATATTGAAAGCCTTTTAAAAAACTTTAAAAAACTGTAATGGATATTTTTAGATTTATTCAGGATATAAAAGTGCACCTGAAGCTCACTTTCGATAGAGTTGATCAATGGTTTGACAAAGATAATAGGACATTGGATTATCAGCCTTCAAACGGAGGCTGGACAGTCCGCCAGATTCTGGAACATGTTTATCTTACCAACTTTTATTTGTTGATTCTTATTGAAAAAGGTTCAAAAAAAGCATTGAAAAATTATCAGAATCTTGACTTTAAATCTTGAAATAGAAAAGTATAGTTTAAACAAAGAAAAGTTTGAACAAATAGGAGCGTATGGTGCTTTTGAATGGATAAGACCGGAACATATGGAGCCTAAAGGAGAATTGAGTCTGAATGAAATCAGAAATTTAATTTTTCAGCAGTATCATGAATGTTTAAATTATCTGGAGCTGATGAAAGGAGGTGAAGGTCTTTTATACAGAACAACAATGACGGTAAATGAGTTAGGAAAAATCAACGTGTATGAATACATTTATTTCCTCTCACTTCATGCCCAAAGACATATTACTCAGATGAGGAATAATGAATTAGAAGCTATTAAAAACTAAAAACTAAAAAAATGATTTTCAAAACATATAACAGTATAGAAAACGCTTACCAGACCCGCGTCATCGATCAGATCAGGATGCAGGGTTTCTGGGATGAGGTTTTCATCGTACAGGAGAAGGTCCACGGTGCCAATTTCTCTTTCTTTACCGATGGAAAGGAAATTAAAATCGGAAAAAGGACCGCTTTCATCGAAAAAGATGATAAATTTTATAACGCACATCAGATTTTGGAACGTTACAGAAACAACGTAACCGATTTGTTCCGTAAAGTGAAAACTATATTTCCGGATCTTGAAACCGTAGTCATCTATGGTGAACTGTTCGGCGGTGGCTACCGGCATAAAGAGGTTGCTCCCGTAAAAGATGCCGTAAAAGTACAGGCAGGGGTTGAATATGCTCCTTATAACGAATTTTATGCTTTCGACATTAAGCTGAACGGAACCACTTATCTGGATACAGACAAAGCCAATCAGATTTTTGAAGAAACCGGATTTTTCTATGCTAAAATTTTATTCCAGGGAACTCTGGAAGAAGCTTTGAAGTACCCGAATGCTTTCAATTCAAAAATTCCGGGATGGCTTGGCCTACCGGAAATAGAGGAGAATATCTGTGAGGGAACCATTGTCAAAACTTTAAAAACCCGTTATTTTGGAAACGGAGCCAGGATTATTCTTAAAAATAAGAATGAAAAATGGGTCGAAAAATCCAAAGTAGTGAGAAAAGAAAGGAAAACCATTCAAAAGCAGATCATTTTCAGTGAAAAAGCTCAGGAAATCTGGAATGAAATTCAGAAATACGCGACCACCAACAGGCTGAATAACGTAATGAGCAAGATCGGCGAATTTGAACCTAAAATGATGGGGCAGGTAATTGGCCTGTTCTCACAGGATATCCTGACTGATCTTGAAAAGGATTTCCCCGGCATTTTTACAGCAATAGAAAAAGATGAGCAGAAAAGAATCAACAAAAAGCTGAATTCTTTAGCCATTGATGTGATAAAAGAAGAGTTGATGACTCTTAAAGTGTAGTTTCGGTAAATTTTTACCGGAACTTTTTTATGTATATAACCTTGCAGAAGAAGCTTTAAAACGTTAAAAACAGAACTTCTGTAATAAAAAAACCAGAAAAAATGGTACAGGCAGAAATAAAAAGTCTTTTAAAAGAAGACATCAGCATATTGGTGAAAATTCCGAATTCCGCAAAACATTATTTATGTGATTGCGGGGAAGCAGGTTTACTCACGGTGAAGGAGGCACAGTCGGTTTCGGCTCTGTTCATCAGCCATACCCATATTGACCATTTCTCCAATTTCGACGGAATATTCAGGCATCAGATCGGAAGCGGAGAAAAAGTAGTGATCTGCGGCCCCGAAAATATTCACAGGCAGGTGGAAGCCAGATTAAAATCCTACACCTGGAATTTAATTGATGAAGGAGCCATAGCTTATGAAATCCGGGAAATTGTTTCAGAAGACAGGATCAATATCTACAACATTCATCCTCCATTCTGGAATGCAGAACCGGCAGGAACCCGGGATTTCCTTTTTAAAGATGAATCTGTGGAAGTTGATTTTGCAATTCTTGATCATAAGACCGCTTCAATAGCGTACTTGTTCAAAGAAAAAGATTCCGTGACATTCCATGAAAATGCCTCAGAATTTAAAAAAGGAAAATGGATCAGCGAACTGAAAACCGCTTTTGAAAATAATGAATCAGATAAAGAAATTGAAATTGAAGGAAAGTTGTATAAAGCTTCAGATCTCTTTTATCATTTAACCCGTACGGAAGGATATAAACTGGGCATTATCATGGATCATGCAGTGTCTGAAGACAACTATGAAAAGATAAAAACTGTTTTCAAAGGAGCGGATAAAGTATACATTGAAACCTTTTATAAAGACGAAGACCAGGAATTTGCAGCAGCGAATTATCACAGTTTTGCTTCAGCATCGGGAAAGATCATGAATGAGTGCGGAGTAAAAGATGCCGTTCCGGTTCACTTTTCAAGAAGATACACCGAAAGTGATGTACAGGAAATTGAAACCGCTTTTTATCAAGCATTTCAGACCGTTAAAAACAATTAGTAATTAAACTTTACAATCATAAAGCTGAATCAACAGAGCATTTTATGGTTGAACAAAAAACAATTAAAAAAAATGAAACCTCATATTTTTTTCACGGCAGACCATCATTTCGGTCATGCCAATATTATAAAATTCTCAGAAAGGCCCTTTGAATCATTGGAACAAATGAATGAAGAGCTGATCAAGAGATGGAACGAGAAGGTTGGTGTCAATGATACCGTCTACCATTTGGGCGATGTCAGCCTCGGTAAACCTGATTTTACCAAAGAAGTCCTTGACAGACTGAACGGTAAAATCCACCTGATAAAAGGAAACCATGAAGGTGCAGCTCTTACATATCCCAAACGTTTCGAATCCATCAGGGATTACCACGAACTGAGAATTGATGAACCGGAAAACAGCAACGGCAACCAGAAAATTATTCTTCTGCATTACGCCATGCGCAGCTGGAATGGCTCTCACCGCGGAGTTTGGCAGCTCTACGGCCATTCACACGGAACATTACCGGATGATGAAATGGCTCTGAGTTTTGACGTGGGAGTTGACTGCCATAATTTTTACCCGATTTCTTACGAAGAAGTCAAAGAAATTATGAAACGAAAAAAGTGGACACCCCCGTTTGCGCCCAGAAACTGATGAAAAAGAAATGATCGCCTAAAGATTAAACAGATTTAAGCAAACCATTAACCATTTAAACTGATAACCACAAAAGATCGATTCATTATGAGATCCCACTGATCCCACAGATTTTTGTAGCATATTTTTTATTCGGAGAAGTTACAGTTAAGGCAGATT
This sequence comes from Chryseobacterium indologenes, assembly GCA_002439165.1. Lineage (GTDB taxonomy): Bacteria > Bacteroidota > Bacteroidia > Flavobacteriales > Weeksellaceae > Chryseobacterium > Chryseobacterium indologenes_E. The sequence goes on along the minus strand of DJTE01000002.1, from coordinate 179,228 downwards.
TATGCATTAACGGATAATAAGTATCGGAGGTTTTTAAAAACTGAAGTGAACTTCTCAGCATAAAGTTTGTCATTTCCAACAACTAAAGTGTTAATCTTTTGTGGTTATCTTAAATATCTAAACCAATGAAAACAACAGAAAATATATTAATTATTGACCTTGAAGCCACGTGCTGGGACAGCCGCCCGCCCAGAGGTCAGGAAAGCGAGATCATTGAGATCGGAGTATGCATCATGAATGCAGCTACCGGCAGGATCTCCCAAAGTGAAGGACTCCTGGTAAAGCCAAGATATTCAACCGTAAGCCCGTTTTGTACGGAACTGACTTCCCTTACCCAGAAAATGCTGGATGAAGAAGGCGTGATGCTGGAAGATGCACTGGACATTCTGCGTGCAGAATATGATTCCGAAGACCTTACCTGGGCCAGCTACGGAAACTACGACCTGAATATGCTGCAAAGTCAGGCCAGAAGATTTAATGTGGATTATCCGCTGAGTTATGACCATATCAACGTGAAAACCCTGTTCGGCCAGCTGCATCCAACAGTCAGGAAAAGTGTCGGAATGGCCAGAGCTTTAGGCGAACTGAATATGAAACTTGAAGGTACCCATCACAGAGGAGTGGATGATGCGAAAAATATTGCTAAAATCCTTTACTGGTGCCTTAATCAGGCTTAAAATACAGAGTAAATTTAAGGGTCATACAACCGTATGATCCTTATTTTATTAACAAGCTGTTTAAATTTATAAATCTGATGTTTTTAGATAACATTCAAATCCTGATCACATTCTTTAAAAATAATCTTGTACTGAAAGAAATACTAAAGCTTTAAAAAATAAAAATTTCTACTATTCTTGCAGATACCGCAGATTAAGCAGATTTTTTACCATAAGAATCTGCGATCTTTGGGAATTACCAGATCAAACCTTATAGGTTTAATAATGCGGATGTTGATAAACCTATAAGGTTTAGTCCCTTCATAAAATCTGCTCAATCTGCAAAATCAGCGAGAGAAAAAATACTCACAAACATTTTTGAAATCAGTTTATTCTGCGTGAAATATTAAGAAACTCGTGCATCCGTGGCAAATCGGCAATGCTTATACACTTTTTCAGCGATAAAATCAAACAGCTCTCGTGGGATAGAATGTCCCATTCCTTCGATTAAAATCAGTTCAGCACCGGGAATAGACTTAGCAAGATCTTTTCCGCAGTCAGGATGAAATATAGGATCTTCTGTTCCATGAATAACCAGCGTAGGAACTTTAACTTTCCTGAAAATTTCCGGATTGTACTTCATTGTGCCCATCGCAATAACCTGCCTTAAAAAAACAGAACTGCCGGAAGAACGGCCGATTTCCCTTTCAATCAGTTGAGTTTCTGAATGAGGATCAGCAGGGTAGAGACTTCCGGAAATCTTTTGGGCAAAAGCCAGCTTTTCACGGAAATACTCATTCCTGTCAGAAACAGGATCGGCGGAAGGCTGCATCATCATCTTCATCACTTCCGGATCAGAAGGCGGTAATGCAGGATGCCGCGAAGTTGACATGATCACCGTGAGAGACAGGATCCTTTCAGGAAAATGAGCTGCCAAAAGCTGTGCGATGATGCCACCCATTGAACGGCCTGCAATATGGGCTTTCTCAATATTCAGATGATCCATCAGTCCGGTTACATCCACCGCCATATCCATAAGCGAATAAGGAATATCTTCTTCCTGAAGAGAGGAAAATATTTCCCGGATATCCCGGTTGAAATCCAGTTCCTTTTCAGAATGGAAAACAGAACATCCGGAATCCCTGTTATCAAAACGGATCACTCTGAATCCTTTTTCAGATAATCCTTTACAGAAAGAATCTTCCCAGCGGATCATCTGGCTTCCCAATCCTGGGATCAGAAAAATACTCTCTTCATGTTCATGCCCGAAAACCTCATAACAAAGGGAGGTACGGTTAATTCTTACTGTTTTCATAGGATATTTTCAGTATAATTCAGCTGTCGATTCAGAAATAAGGATCTCCTCAGCCTTTGATATTTCCTGACGGTAATTGATATAAGGGTTTTCCTGAAGAGGAATCACAGCCGCAAATTCAAAAGTAAATGCTTCGCTTCCATATTCAGTCCAGTCCTTCTGAAGCTGCGGATGGGAAAACTGCCCGATATGCAGGGAAAATTTCAATTTATTAACAAGGGCTTCCAGATTTAATGCTCCCTTAATGTATTGCTTTCCGCTGAGAGTATTGGTCATCAGAAGAACACCCATAGTCGCCGGATGATTCTTCGCTTCTTCTCTGAGCTGCTGTCTTAATGTATTTTTCATAGATTCGGATCATTTAATTAATTATTGGATGCTTCCTCCCAGTTCGTTCAAAATACCGGAGGCTACCTGCAGTTGTTTACTTTGCCTCGATGAAGCAGGAAAAAGGCCTTTTGTAACATATTCTGCTGTGATAACGGCTTCTTCAAAGATTCTTTTTCCGGTATCCGTGATCACAACATAGCTCACCCGGGCATCTCTTTCATTGGTTTCCCGCGATACCATTCCCGTTTTTTCCAGCGGATTGAGAAGTCTCGTAATTCCCGAAGCCGTAAGTCCGGTTTTTTCTGCCAGGTCTATCCTCCGCATTTTGCTTTCAGAAGAATGATAAAGGATATAAAGGATCATAAAATCATTGAAGCCAAGTCCGTGAGTACTCAGAGAATCAAACTTTCTTGAAATCACTGCCTGTACTTTTTGTAGGTTCATTAAAAATAATAATTCTGTACTTATCATTGAATTATATTTGAGTTGTCAAGTATTTTTATTTTGCAAATATATAAAATTTAATGAATTACAATTTTTATTTATTGAATTTTGAATTAAAATTTAATGATGGTGATTTATACTAGCGGAAAAAATAGATATTTTTTTTAAAATTTTTTTACTGCGCAAAAAGATTGCGCAACAAGGTTTTTACTTTGCATCATCAAAATGAAATACTACTAAAATTTTGAAAAACAGATTTTAGTCAAAATATCAGACAGGCCATGTTGGAGTGTTTCTGTATAGCACCATTGCAGGAGATTTTATTGAGAAATATGATATTCTTCTGTTCAGCAGGTCTGAAGGTTAGGAGTTTTTCCATAAAATTCCATGCGCTATATAACGGAGGTTCGATTCCTCCTGTTCCCTTCAAGGGAATATAACTCAGTGGGAGAGTAATAGCTTATGATGTGTGGGTTCGAATCCCACTGCCAACTCGATTGGTAAGGCGGAATGGTTGACGCGCTGCACTACGACCGCAGTATCATTGAAATAGACTCAAAATCTATTTTTTATGCTGAGTTTTAAATGTTTCTCATTAAAAAACATCTTTTTGACAGGAAAATCTAAGGTTTTTTCAGCTGTTGGATCAGCATTTTGGAAAGACCTGCAGGAAAAGATTTTTCTGAAAATGAACCCGGTCTTAAGAGCAGACCTTATTGGATAGATAGTGTTAATGAAAAGCTTTTGTATGAGTTTCAGAAGAAGCAGTATACAGAATCATGAAATTAGCAATGCTATTCAAAAAGCTGTTCAAAGACAGAATGAATTTTCTGAAACCCTTTTCCTCCGTTGTTTTTGAAAGAAACAATCTTGGCTTTTCCCTTTTTTTAATAAATAATAACCATAAAATACAATTAGAAATGTTGAAAAAAATTACAGTTAACGCATACCAGACAGGTCTTGTTTTTCAGAACGGAAACCTTATCCAGATCCTTAAAGAAGGTAATTACTGGATGTTCGGAAATAAAACCGTAACGGTTCATGACATGAAAACAGCATTTCGTGCCCCGGAAGATCTGAACCTTTTGCTTAAAAATGAACAACTGAACACCATGTTACAGGTAATTGATGTAAAAGACGGCGAAATTGTGCTGGTCTATGAAAACGGAATCTTCAAAGAAGTTCTGAAAGTAGGGCAGTACGCCTTCTGGAAAGATATCCTGAAAAGAGAATTCCAGAAAATTGACCTTACCAAAGTGGAAATCACAGAAAATATATCCGGAACCGTTCTGGAAAATCCGATGCTGAGAAATTTCGTAAGAAAATTCCCGGTAGCCAATCAATATAAAGGACTACTGCTGATCGACGGGAAACTGACGAGAGTTCTTGAACCGGGAACATACAGCTTCTGGATCAATGAAATCCCGATTGAAGTAAAATATGCCGATATCCGTATGCAGCAGATGGAAATTGCCGGACAGGAACTTTTAACAAAAGATAAAGCCATGCTCCGTATCAATTTCTATGTAAGCTTTCAGATCACCGATATTGAAAAGGCTTTAATGCAGAATAAGGAATACGATAAGCAATTGTATGTTCTGATGCAGCTGGCTTTACGTGAATTCGTAGGAGCGTTGACCCTGGACGAACTGTTGCTGAAAAAAGATGCGGTAGGAAAAGAAATCCTGGAAAACTTCGGAAATAAAGGAAAAGATCTGGGACTGAAAGTGTCAGATGCAGGAATCAGAGATGTAATCCTGACCGGTGAAATGAAAGAAATCATCAACCAGGTCCTGATCGCAGAGAAAAAAGCTCAGGCCAACAGCATCATGAGACGTGAAGAAACAGCCTCCACAAGAAGCCTTCTGAACACCGCGAAGCTGATGGAGGAAAACGAGGTACTGTGGAAACTGAAAGAAATGGAATATATGGAGAAGATCGCAGAAAAGATCGGCGATATCACCGTGTCCGGAAACAGCAATATCGTTTCCCAGCTGAAAGAAATTTTCGCTAAATAGAAACTAATAACTATCACCATAGGGGCAGACTTGTGAATAAGCAGGTTGGCCCCGTTTTTATTTACTTACAATGCCCAATAATTATAATACCATCCGGAATAAACTTTTAAAAGCTTTTCCTCAACAGTACGCAGAAGATGCAGAAAAGGTAATTGATCTTATGTATGCATACATCAGTACTGATATGATCCATGGAGAAAACGTCTGCTATAAGGGAGAAATGCTTACAATACCTTACAGAATCTATATTGATGCTGATATACTTTTGAAAATCAGCAGCCTTTCAGAAATGCAGAGATTTATTCTGTATTGTATAGGAACAAGGAACAATAATGGCCGAGTGAGGGAGAAATATCTGAAGAAATTATCAGCCTGCTCTTTGGGTTTTGAAATTCCTTTTATTTTTCAGCTTTTAGGAGAATATGTAACTGAAATTTTTCCGGAGATTGATGGTATAATCAAAAACAGACTTGTTGATTATATAGACTTTATTGCAGAAAATCAGTATTATTTTAAAAAGACGGAAGACAGAATGATAAGTTACTGGAATTGTTATGAAAAAAGAAAGTGCTGTGACAGGAAAAAATATTTAGGATATATCATTTTTGAAGGGCTAAAGCAAAAATTGAAAATAAGAAATTCGCTAAAATAGAATGTTAAAATTTTTAATAAAAAGTTGAAATCTCATAAATATTTCTTCTGCAAACCTACATTTTCAAAACAATGAAAAATGTGGATTTATTTTAATAAAATATCGGAAATTTTGTTTTTTCGTACTGAAATTCAGACGAAGTAGCAGATGAAAGTATAAAGTTTTGTTAAAAAAATCACTTTAAAGGGATAATTTATTATTAGTCTTTCAATTTTTGTTATTTTAGTCCCCCAAGATTGGAATTATGCTTATTGAAGATGAATTTAAGAGGATTTATTTGAACTTTAAAATCAAAGAAATTATTCCTTTTCTTACAAAACTTACTTCAAAGGAAAAGACAGAAACGGCAGCTGTTTTAAAGAAATCTTTAAACAAAAACTGGGGGCACAATCCTATTTCTGTGCTCGCTGCTCTGGCGTGCAGTAAAACAAAGGAGGAATATGAAAAACTTTCTCCGGGCTATTATGCTGTTCCTGTAAATCTTGTTGATGAACTTTTTGAATCCTATGTTCCGGGCTGGATAGGTAGAAGCTCTGCCTTTCTTAGAAACGCAGGTTATCTTAAAGCAATGGAGTGGCAGCAGAAAGGCTATTGCGTTCTGAATAATGAAATTCTGGCTGAACTGCTTGCAGAATCACTTGTTTCCGGCCATAGCGGAAAAGAACTCTTTTCAACATATCCGGCCACACTGGAAACGCACATTTGGCTGCTTTTTGAATATAATTCTGATATTACATACCATTATAATCAAAGGAACTGGAAAGAGATTCTGGAACAGCTTATTGTTGAAAATCAGATAAGCCGTTCAAAAGTCCTGAAATCCAGCCTTCATGCAGTGAACCGTAACTTTTCCAAAGAACATAATACATGGTTTCTGGAGCTGTTTTCTTACCTGAAACCCTCTGCAGATGAAATTCTGGATCTTCAGGATGACCTGTTCCTTATTTTACAGTCATCTCAACAGCCGCTTTTTGTTCCTGCATTGAAAATGATTAACCGGGTGAGCACAGAACCGGGCTTTAAAACTGAGGATTTCCTGAAATCAGCAGAAGTACCTGCCAGTGCTGCAGGGAAAAATATTTTGAATACCTTACTTCAGACCGTAGAAAAAATAGTCAGAAACAATGCAGAATTCCATCAGGAAATCTGTTTGCTTATATTGCCGGTATTTCTGAACAAAGATGCTGCTGTACAGACTAAGGCGGCTAAAATAATTTCGAAATACGGAGATTTAAGGTCAGATGAACTTCAGAAGGCAGTCAGTGCCTATTCAGGATCCATTCTTACAGACGCGGCAACCTTATTGGAGAAATTCCTGACTGTAAAAAATATCGGCATTACCTCCGGTGATGATCATTATAAAATAACAGAATGGCATGTACCGGAACCTGTTTCTCCCGTGAAAACGATCAGTGATTTTATCTTTTTTGCTCCACAGGTGTTCCTTCATAATGAACCCCTGTATTTTGACCTGTTTTTGGATGCATTGATGAGGTTCAATACAGAAATTAATGAAGAACACTGGAATCAGCTGGAGCCCGCTTTCAAAGCCGCTTTAAAAAGGAAAAACGGAGAAGGCATGCACCATTTACTGGCGACTTTTTTCATCAGTTATGCGCTGATGAAACAACAAAAGGTATCTCCGGTATTGCATGAAGCAAAGAAAGAATTTCCGGTCTTGGAAGATTGGGGAGGAAAACGGACTCCGTTGGTTTTTAAAGCCTATCACCGTTTTCTTCTGGATATTTTTGAATTATTGAAACAAGGCAAGAAGCTTCCCCTGCTTTCCGTTCCTGATCATACCCCATGCTGGGTTAACATCCGTGTACTTACCGACCAGCTGAAAATCTACCAGGACCGGAAAGAAAAACCTATGCCTGTCGATCTGCAGATGGCAGTACTGAGAACAAAAAAAGAAAACCTTGAGGAAGCAGTACAATATGCGGAAAAACAGTTGGATAAAAACTATTTCCAGCTGCTGAAACCTGTTTTTGATCCTGACTACTATAAAAAAATATACGATAGCAACTATCTGGAAGGCCGTTTTACATGGGAAACCGGAACCAGAAAATTTTATAGATGGAACCAGACAGAAGAAGTTCCTGAACTGACCGTCAATATCCGGAATCAGGCAGAAATTCCGGAAAATGCTCCACTGCTGGATTTTCTGTTCAATTCCTATCATGGGATATATCAGGATGATCTGATCCGTATCCTGTATATGGCACCCGGCTTTTCGGGGGCTGTTTTTGCAAAAAAATATAACGAAACACTCTCCAATGCGGTCTATCATTATGATCTCAGAGGAAATACCGAATTACTGGATGCATGGATGAAACTGAACCTGCCTTTTCAGCCCGTCCATTATCTGTATCTCTCGGCGGCACTTCTTAATAAGGATAAAACCCTTTGTGGTACGGCTTTTGAAGCACTTATTTACAGAATAGTTTCCGGGGATTTTGATGCCTCTGCTTTGGGAGCACTTACCGGAGAAATGCTCAGATCCGGACTGGCTCCGGTGAAAAGACTGACAGACCGGCTTAGTGATTATATTGATCTGAGTATCAGTCATAACCAGGCCTTCGAGAAACTGTTGATATCTGTTCTTACCGTTATAGATCAGCCGGTTTTCAACCTTAAAAAACTGCTTGAACTCTATGCTGAACTGCTGCAGCTCAATCAGTCGGAAACCGATAAAGAAGTGAATAAAAGGCTGGAAGAATGGAAAAACGAAAATAACCTGAAAAAAATTATTATCAAATTAAAAACAAATGAAAGAAAGACTTTATGAGATTCTTAACAAAGAAAAAAAACATGAGATCATTCCTTTTTTGAAGGAGCTTACCGCTGAAGAAAGAAAAATACTGGTTCCTACCATCAGAAAACTGAACAGGGAGATCAATAAAATCGTAATGACGAAAAACTCCTACCATACCTCCGGTTCCGCAGAACAGCATTCCATAATAGATATAGCATCATTTGTCTGCATGGATCAGAAACATTACGGTAAAAATTACTGGAGTTTTTTCAATGATAAAGAACAGACAGATAAAATACTCGAATGGGGCTGCCCAAGCTGGTTCTCAGATTTTATCAACGATTCCGTAGATGCCGAATTTACAGCATTTAATTATCAGGATATTCTGGGATGGACGAAAAAAGGCTATGTGAAGCCTAGCCCTGAACTGTTGGGATATCATCTGAGCAATCAGCCGTCAGACCTGGAAAAATCTCCGGAAACCCTGGAAACCCATTTCTGGTATCTGTGTGAATTTCCTTCCAAGTCTCTCCCTTTTTATAAAGAGTGGCTTCCTTTGGTTCAGAAACTGATAGCCAGAAATAAAATAGACAGAACAAGATTTCTGAAAGAATGTCTTCTGGCAGCAAACAGAAATTTCAATAAAAATGTGACAGGATGGTTTATGGAGGCATTCAACAGCCTGAAACCTACCCACGAAGAGCTGATCCTGCTTCAGGATGAATTGCTGGCAGGCCTTGCGTCTCTCCAGTCAAAAGCAGTTAATACCATGCTTGTTCATCTGAAAAAAATAGTAGCTGATCCCGAATTTAAAACGGCTGAATTTACCCACTTCCTTCCGAATTTACTGAGCTCGGAAATCAAAACCGTGGTTATTTCCAGTCTTTCCGTTACAGAGAAAATCCTTCAGAGAAAAAAAGATGAAGCAGAAGATCTGGGAATGGCGTTAAGTGCAGCATTTGTAAGCAAAGATGAAAGCATACAGTCCAAAGCAGCTAAAATTATTCATAAATATATCCCCGTTACTGACGGAATAAAAGATACTCTGACACATTATTCAGACAATATTCTGGCAAATGTTAAACCTGTATTGGCTGAATTTATAGAAGAGAGCTATCAGGAGCTGGATGAAGTGGAGGTTGAATCATTGGAACTCATCAGTGAAGAAGCTGAACTTCAGGGGCCTGAAAACTTCGAAGACCTGATGTTTTTCCTCCCGCAGGCAATGGAAAACCCCGGAACTTATCATTATGACCTCGCAATAGCCGGAATGATCCGTTTTGCCGGAGATGCAGATGCAGAATCCGTAAAACTGTTTGAGCCTGTTTTTCAAAAAGCATGTAAAACCATTTCCAACAAATGGGAAGTACCTTATTTCAATGTTATATTATGCAATATGATCATTCATTACGGGCTTTCCTTATTGGAGAAATATCCGGTGCAGCTTAAAAATCTGGAAAAAATTTATGCAAGGACCTGCGAGGATGAAGCAACGAGAGAAGCTTATACAGGCTATCATAAAAAATTAGGCCCGCTTGAAGATATTTTTGTAGGAGGATTGGCCATGGAGCCTCTGAGACAGATTGCAGTGTATGCATTCCGTAAGATCATGGCCGGGGATAAGACACCGTTACTTTCCACTACAACGCATGCTCCATGCTGGATCGCTCCTGTAACGCTGGTGGAGAGATTTGAAATCTACCAGAAAGAAGGTGTAGATCCTGATCCTATGGATGTGCAGCTGGCATTGCAGCGCTGTTCACTGGAAAGAACCACGGAAGCATTGCAGCTTGCCGGTAGATTAAAAGGGGAATATAAAGATTTGCTGCTTTTCTTCTTAGATAAGAAAGCAGTTCCCCAGGGAACATTTGAGCATCCTTCATGGTGGATGACAGCAGGAATTACACGTTCTCCGCAAACTGTCTTTAAAGAATTTAAGGACTTTGGATATAATAACATTCCCGATGAGTTTCTTTCCGGCACTTACAATTGGAAAACCGTAGACAGCGGGAAAAATTCATATTATCCGGTAGAACTTGATATAAAAATTCCGAAATACCACCTTGAAAAAAGAAAACATCCGCTTTTTTTAGAATATTTCATCGCAGAACAGACACTGTTTTCTGAAATTCCGTTCTTTATGTGGAGCTTTCCCAATACACCGGGAAACGTACTGGCCAAAATAATTAAAACCGGGCTGTATTATTCCGGGCTGGCAGAAGTATATGAAAAAGGATTGGTGCTGAATACGGTACAGGCTCTCTATGAACTGAAAAAACCTCTGGATGAAATGGGGCGGCTGTTTCTGGGAACCGTTTTACTCAACGGAGATAAGGTGATCCGCGGAACTGCTGCGGAAATCTGGCTGGAACAGGTTTCTTATGAAGTGATGAATAATAAACGTCTTGGAGAAATAATCGGTCTCCATGAAAAACTGGAATGGGCTCCTGTAAAAAGATTTACAGATGTGGTACAGCACCAGATGCTGAACGTCAGCAGGGAACACAATCAGGCCCTTGAAGAACTGATCGTCTATATTCTGCTGCAGATGGAAACTCCGGTTACCAACCTTAAAAGAATATTAGACATCTATTATGAAATTCTGTCTTTAAATCAGTCAGAAGTCAATGAAAACTTAAAAAACAAACTTGATAGCTGGAAAGAAAATTCCAGTCTGAAAAAAATCTGCAATCTTCTTCTAAAAAAATAAACTATGGAAGATATGCTCATTTACAACTATCAGAGACCGTCGTCCCTGATAAAGAAAGATATTTCTGAAGAACTGTTTCTGGCCAGATACAGTGAGATTCAGAAAAAAACAGACGCGCCCTGCTTTTTCTGGGGAAATGTCAGCCAGCCTTTTATACTGGCAAGATGCCTGATTGCGTTGTCTAATATTGTAAAGTCAAGCTTTAATCTGTCACCGTTTCAGATGGCAATGCTTAAAGACCCTATCGTTACTGCCGGGAACGGTCGTCTCCGTTTTGAAGGATTTTCCCATTGTGCAGGAGTGTATGCAAGAGTAGATGTACTGCCGGACGGCCTGGATGGAGAATTTCCGGAAAACGGAACAACCAATGTAGATTTTAATCAGGCAATGATCACCGCTTTAGGCAGTATCCGTCCCAATGAAAAGATCATGCTTTCAGTTGGCGAAAAAGAAGTGGGGCTTTACAGACAAGAAGAAAAAATAGTAGAGAGAAAAGTACCGTTACCTGCTAAATGGATCAAAGGATTGAGTACCGTTCAGATCTATCTCTCAGAATCAGAAAAGCAGTATACATTTAATAAGATCCAAACCCAGCAGCTGTTCAGGGGAATACCCAAAGGCCCTGTGAAATCGGATTATTATCTGATCGTAAGGGGAAATAAACCAATGTTCTCGCCTGTAAGATCACTGGATGCCGTATGTGTAGGCGGACTTCACAGGCTTAGACTGCTTGAGCCGCTTCTGCCTTATATTGATCAGATGCAGGTATTTCCGCATGCAGAAATGCATTCAACGACATGGCAGCTGTATATGGGGAATATCCGGTTCAGCTTTTCATTGTCAAGAGAATGCTGGCGGGGATTTTCAGGAGAAGGAGCGGTACTGGACAGCCTGATCAATGAGGTATCTGATGAATGGATCGATGCCCTGGATAAATATGCTTATGCCAATCAATCTTTCAATCCTTCGGCCTTTGCTCTGAATGAGAATATCAGTCTTAAAAAGACAGAAAACCTTACGGGAAGATTGGCTGCAATGGGATTATTGGGGTACGACCTTGACGATAACGGATTTTTCTACCGCAGATTGCCTTTCAGACTCAGCCGCATTATAAGCCTGAATCCGAGGATGAAAAATGCACAAAAGCTGATTGATGAAGGCAAAGTGGAAATCCTGAACACCGGTGCAGCCAGAACCGAAGCCCGGGTACAGGGGAGCGGTGTACATCATACCGTTATTCTGGAAGAAGAAAAAGAAAGATGTACCTGTGAATGGTTCAGCAAATACCAGGGAGAACGCGGGCCGTGCAAACATGTTCTTGCTGTAAAGAAAATTATACAGACCTTTTAAAATACAGGACAGATTGAACAGCAGTCTGTCCTTTCTGTTGGATGATTGCTCTTCCTGTTTTTTATCTTTAAAGTTTCCTGATTAATTCCCTTTTTTCAGCCATTCCTCATAAGAAATCACACCCAGTTCGGGCTTTCCTTCACCTTCCAGTATCGAAATAAACTCAAGCTGATTTCCGTCCGGATCTTTGAAATATATCGCCAGTGCCGGCATCCAGGCAAAAACCATAGGCTGATCACTCCCGTCTTTCAGAAAATTATAGGGTTCCAGATCTTTTCTCTTTAAAAACTCCACCGAGTAATTCAGAATATCTTCCGTACTGCCGGAAAAAGCAAAATGTCTTGTCTGAAGATTTTCTTTCTGCTCCCAAAGCCCCAGCATAGACTCTTTTCCTTCCCCAATCCATAAAAAGGCGATCGGTCTGGTTTCATCTCTATGAGCCAGTGTCAATCCCAATACCTCCGTATAAAACCTTATGGCATTTTCCAGATCACTCACCTGGATATGAGTTTCATATAATCCTTTAATCATTACGACTGATTTTAATCAATACAAAACTAGACAATGCTCCCAGGAAAAACGGGAATTAGCCATTCTTTTAGGTAAAACGAATCATAGATGAATTGTATATCATTGAAGGTAAAAATCGCAACCAGATAAAAATCAAACTTTAAAATATGCCCATCTTTAAAATACAAACACTTATAAAGATCTGCATATCTGTGCAATGATTTTTTTTACCGCAAACCGAAGGTTCGACGTAGTCAAAAGGTACAAAGGTTTTACACTTAAGTAGAAATAAGTCTAAAACTTTATGCATAAAAGCACACATGAGTCTTAACGCAGAATAAAAAATCTGCTCAATCTGCAAAATCTGCGAGCGATTTAAAAATAAAAAAATCGTGTATCTGTGGCAATTATACTTCCGCTTAACAACTTCATTTCAGAAAAACAAAAAAAAAATTCAAAAAAGCATACTGCGCAAAAACATTGCGCAATAAGAGTTTTACTTTGCACCAGAAATCAGAAGCCAATTTTGATCTCCCTATGTTTAACAATAAAAACAGTAACCATGAAATTTAATTTTTTAAGAAAAGAAAACGGAACAGTAATGAACCATGAAGGGGCAAAAGCTTATTCCATGACTCCTGCAGAAGAATTATACAGTGCTGTTGTTACAACAGGACTGTCAAATGGAGCTTACGAGAAAGGGAATGAAAGACTAACGAGGATCCAGTCGCTGATCAGGAAAAATGATCCCGAATTTGTAGCAAAGCTGGCCGTATATGCAAGAAAAGAAATGCATCTGCGTTCCGTTCCTATGGTTTTAACCGCAGAACTGGCAAAGAGAGTATCCGGTACAGACCTTGTAAGCAGGACGGTGGACGGAGTTATTCAGAGAGCCGATGAAATCACCGAACTGCTGGCCTGTTACCAGATTACGAATGAAAGAACTGAACTCAAAAAACTCAACAGACTTTCAAAGCAGATTCAGAAAGGTCTTGCAAAATCCTTCAATAAATTTGATGAATATCAGTTTGCCAAATACAACCGGAAAGCAGACATTACTTTAAAAGATGCCTTGTTTCTGGTTCATCCAAAGGCAAAAGATGAAAACCAGCAGGTTATTTTTAACAAAATTGCCAATGATCATTTGGCAGCTCCCTATACCTGGGAAGTGGAACTTTCCGTACTGGGACAGACAAAATTTGCCGGTGAAGCAGAAAAAAGATCAGCATTCAGAAATAAATGGGAAGAGCTTATTTTCAGTAATAAACTCGGCTATATGGCTACTTTGCGTAATCTGAGAAATATTTTGGAAGCCGATGTGTCAGCGGAGGCTATGGGAAAAGTATGTCATTACCTTTCCGATGAAAAAGCCGTAAGAAACTCAAAGCAGCTTCCGTTCAGGTTTCTGGCGGCCTATCGGGAAATAAAAAACACAAAATCAAAATATTGGCCGTCTGTTTTGGCAGCACTGGAAAATGCAGTGGCAGTAAGTGCAGAAAACATCAGAGGTTTCGGTCCCGGTACTTCTGTGGTCATTGCGGCGGATGTTTCCGGCTCCATGCTGATCCCTGTTTCACCAAAAAGCAAGGTGCTGCTTTGCGATATTGGCTTATTAATGTCCATGATCCTGCAGTCACGGTGTAAAAATGTTATTACAGGGATGTTTGGAGACATCTGGAAGAGAATTCAGGTGCCTGAAAACAGTATTCTGGAAAACGTGGGTGAATTCTACAAGCGTGCAGGAGAGGTAGGTTATTCTACGAATGGTCATCTGGTGATTGAAGATCTTATCAATACCGGGGAAATCGTGGATAAGGTAATGCTGTTTACCGATACCCAGCTGTGGATCAGTATTAAAACCGAATATTCCTTTGCAGGTTTATGGAGCCGGTATAAAAAAATTGCTCCCAATGCCAGACTGTATATTTTCGATCTGGGAGGATACGGTATACAGCCAATTGATGTGAGAGAAAATGATGTACATCTTATTGCAGGCTGGTCTGATAAAGTTTTTGATGTGCTGAATGCTTTGGAGGATCACAAATCCGCCATTCAGATGATTCAGAAGGTGGTGCTGTAAAAGGCACTGCTTTTCAGAAAACAGTAACCATGATCCCGGCCTATTTTTGATAACAATAAATAATACCGATTCTCATGTCCAGAACCTGTCAATATCAGAAAACCGGAAATACAGATCCTTTTATAAAGGAAGATTTAACACATCTTTGCCTGTGTCCATGCTGCGGAGCTCCCGACTGTGGTGAAGAATATATGCTTCTTACAGAATCTGAAGGCAGATGGGATGCTGTACTTTTTGGGGGCGGAACTTTCAGAGGATATTTAAACTATTGGTTTTATGAAGGTATTACTCAGGAAGAATATCACAGACTTCCTGAATTGGTGAGACAAAGCAATGAATGCACCGGCTGGCAGGACGTTAGTGCCCAATGTACCGAGATCAATGCGGATGATTTCCTGCAAACCCTGGAGTCCATTAAAAATTGCAGCCGTAAAGAATATCTGTATGACGATTTTGAAAACTTCTATTATCCCGTTTTTAAAAAATTTGCAGTGCAGGTTATGGCAAAAGGACAAAAATTATATATCAGTATTTAAAAAATGTAAATAAAAATTAAACTGCGTAAAAAGAATGCGCAGCAGCATTATAAATTTGCAGCATACAAAACTAATAACCATGAATCATTATAAAACATGTCTGAAAGATGCAGTGTATTGAGGTAAATACTCAATACTTGTGAAAAAAATCAAAGCTTTAAGACAAACCTTCGGGATCAGTGAATACGGATGGATCGATTTCCCGGGGAAGATTTCAGGCGTACAGATTTCCAGAATTTTATACGGAGATGAAATGGGGTGTTCCCGCTGTTTTCCACACGGTTTCGAGGTGGTGAATGCAAAGCACAAAATTTCAGCGAAACTGGAAAAGATACAGGAAAGTACAATGGAAAATAAAAAAACAGGTGCCGTAAAACAGAATTGCTTCGTTGGGGTAACAGTGATGCAGGTTCGAATCCTGCTCTGCATAGCGGATGGTGTAAAAAAGGGAACACGCTGTTGTGAACGTCTGTTTGTGCTGTTGCCCTGATAAAAAAATCAAGTGTCGTTTCGGGATCATACTTCGGGAATATGAACATTGGGTCGCAGGTTCGATTCCTGCCCACTCCCTCGAAAAGGAGAGGTAGCTCAGACGGTAGAGCAGATGCACGGAAGATCCTGATGCTGTTACCTTGATTAAAAATAATAATGATATTGTTAAAAAACTGTATTGTAGAAAAAAAAATATCAGATGTTGTTTCAGAATCGTACTTCGATTTAAACCATCAGATGCAGGTTCAATTCCTGTCATTCCTGTTGTAAACGGAATGTAGCTCAGAAGGCAGAGCAGGTGGCAAAGAAAGATTCAGATATTTTACTCTGATATAAAAAAGAGTGCCGTAGAAAAAACGTACTTCGGTTAATCTTATGATTTTGGTTCAACTCCATAATAAACCTCAGGGTTTATATAGCCGTTTTTTTGCTTTTTTGCCTCTTTTTTATAAAAATAAAACAGATAAGTGCCGTAGAAAAAGGTTCCTTCGTAACTATAACGGTCCTAAGG